>JAUVNS010000002.1 GCA_030599585.1 Promethearchaeota archaeon
ACATACAACCTAAATGGAATTTATGCTAATGCTAATTCTGGTAATATTATGACTACAAACATGATTAACAACAACTTACAAGATGGAATATTAATCTTAAATTCACATTTAAATAATGTAAGTCGAAACGAGATAGTTGATAATGGAGGATACGGAATCAGACTTATTGACAGTAGTTATAACACATTGGATGATAATATGGTGTTTAATAATTCCAATGGTATAATAAGTGATGAAGGTGGGTCAAATAATGAGTTCGTAGACACATTTGCACCTGAAATTCTGGCAAGAATTACTAATCATTCTTTTGAATTGGGGACACCTTCCTTTAATCTCTCTTGGGTTGCGAAGGATGGTAATCCTGCCAATTATACAATCTACCGTAATGATACTGCAATGAATACGGGGTCGTGGACCTATGATGTTCCGATTACCTACACCGTGGAACCTTTGCCTGTGGGTCTCTACAATTTTACGATAGTTGCCAACGATACTTCTAACCACAATTCACACCATACGGTGTGGGTTATTATTACCAACCCTATTCTGCCTGTGATTGTTTCTGCCCCCGATGATTGCCTCTATGAATTTGGCACCAATTCTACTTTGCAGTGGTCGGTTTTTGATGAGAATCCTGCGACTTATGACTTATACATAAATGGTACATTGATAAAATCTGATTCTTGGTCTGCGGTTAGTTCGATTTTCCTCTCACTCTCTGCTGTTATGGATCACCTTTCTCTAGGAATTTGTAATATCACCCTCGTGTTTTGGGATATTGCAGGTTGTTCGATTTCTTCAACGGTGTTTGTTACTGTTATTGACACCACGACGCCTACTATTTCAATTAACTCACCAAACCCAAATGACTTATTAGGTTCGAGTGCTCCTGACTACGAACTTGCAGTTACAGATGCCAATTTAGATTCTATTTGGTATTCGTTGGACGGAGGTTCTACAAATTCTTCGCTCGTTAGTGCTAATGGAACTATTGATCAGACTATGTGGAGTGCTTTAGGTAATGGTACAGTTACAATTCGATTTTATGCCAATGATACAGCGGGAAATTTGAATTATGAAGAAGTAATAGTTTATAAAGATATTATCGAACCTTCCATAACCATAATTTCACCTAACCCAAATGACTTATTTGGATCGAGTGCTCCTGACTACGAACTTGCAGTTATAGATGCCAATTTAGTGTCTATTTGGTATTCGTTGGATGGAGATTCTACTAATTCTACGCTCGTTAGTGCTAGTGGAACTATTGATCAGACTATGTGGAGTGCTTTAGGTAATGGTACAGTTACAATTCGATTTTACGCAAATGATTCAGTGGGAAATATCGGATTTACTGAAGTAACAATCAGAAAAGATATTACAGCACCAACAATAATTATTAATTCACCTGCTCTAAACGAACTGTTCGGAACATCTGCCCCAAATTTTAATGTGGACATTAGAGACACAAACCTAGATATGATGTGGTATACTATCGATGGTGGAATAACAAAATATTTCTTTCTAACCAATAGTTCATTAAATTTAGCTGCTTGGTCTGCATTATCCGATGGAATAGTTGGTATTCGGTTCTATGCGAATGATACTGCTGGGAATATAAGGTTTTCTGAAGTTGAAATTAGAAAAGATATTACTGCCCCAGTAATAACAATCAATAATCCACAAAACAGCGATGTAATTGGAGCCATAGCACCAAATTTTGATATGTCTATTGAGGAACCAAATTTAAATAAGACTTGGTATTCGTTAAATGGAGGGAATAACATAACTTTTACGGGACTTACTGGAACAATAAATCAAGCTTTATGGGATGCTTTACCCGAAGGGAACATTATCATTAGATTTTACGCAAATGATTCGGCAGGAAATATCGGATTTGCTGAAGTAACAATTAGAAAAGATGTTACTGCACCAACAATAACTATTAATTCACCTGTTCTAAACGAGTTATTCGAGACATCTGCTCCAAGTTTTAACGTTGAGATTTATGATGTAAACCTCGACTCGATGTGGTACACCCTTGATAATGGATTGACAAATACAACTTTTACCACAAATGGGGCAATTTTCCAACTTTTATGGGATACTTTACTTGATGGAACGGTAACAATTAGATTTTACGCTAATGATTCTGCTGGAAATATCGGATTTGATGAAGTAACAATTAGAAAAGATGTTAATGCCCCAGTAATAACAATCAATAATCCACAAAATAGCGATGTAATTGGAACCACCGCCCCGAGTATTGATATATCTATTGATGAACCAAATTTAGATAAAACTTGGTATTCGTTAAACGGAGGGAATAACGTAACTTTTACGGGACTTACAGGATCAATTAATCAAGCTTTATGGGATGCTTTATCGGATGGAAATGTAATCTTTAGATTCTACGGAAACGATACTTTAGGAAGAATAGGATTTCAAGAAGTTACTATTGTTAAGACGAGTTCTCAACCAACTCCACCGGGGATTCCTGGATACAACATATTCTTACTTTTAGGAATTGTATCAACTATTGCTGTTATAATCATCAAAAAAAGGCTAAATCGTTTAAATTAAACTTTTTTTGTACGTGAAATAACCGTTTCACGATCTTTACATATAATTCTTATAAGCCGTTGGTGGCGAAATATCCCTTCCTTTTAATTCTCCCATGATTTTTCCTACTTTTTTTGATAATGAAATGGTTACTGGTAATCTTTTACAAAAATCAGTGCTGTTCCAATCTAATTTTGTTAAATTAAGAATATCTCGAGCTAGCGTCTCACTACCACTGTCAGCTTTCTCTATAATCACTTCAATTGGTTTGGGGATCATGCTTCCGGGATATGTATCAATACAAGGAATATACCCTGTAGTGTAAAGATTGAAGATCTTTTTTTTATAAGAATTTCTCTCAAATACAGAACCGCGAGCTATCGGGTAATCTGTTGAAGTAATTGCGTTGAAATGACAATTTTCTTTAATGTGAATAAAATCTTGGATTTCAATTTTTTGAGCAGCTTTTGAAAATCCTTCGTTTTCTTCTTCAGTATATTTTGATTTTTTATGTACCACGATCCTATTAGGATTATTATTACTATGTTGTCTTTTATATAAACCGATTGCTTGTAATAAGATGTCCTCAGCTTGTTCTTCTGTAAGATTGGTTCTTCTTATATCTTCTTCATGTTCAACCATTAACTCTAATCCTCTGGCGATCTGGGAATCACCTGTCCTCATGTAAACTTGAGCTATCGCTGCTTTGATAACCACACTGTCTCTTTTATTAATATCATAGTAAAAAGAAATTCCAACATGAACTGTCTCGGGATTTAAATCAGCTAATTTCCAAGGAATGCCCGAAAATTTATAATATTGTGCTACTGCATAATTCCAAGCAATTGAAGCGGGATCTTCCAGATTGCCTCCTTTCAATAGTAAAGTTTCAGGTAGCATTAATTGTGTTGGGATCTTTAGCTCATATCCTAAAACCTTAATATAGTTATGGAAATCATAAAATAAAGGACGATCTTTTTCATTCATAGAAGTAATTCTCTTTAAATCACTAAATCTTCGAGTACTCAATCGAATTTTGATATTTTTTGTAAAAGGATTCCTACAAACCTTTAATATCTTTTCGGGAAGTGCAATAATTACAACTGGTGTTGGCGGATTTTGCCCACTCAGGTCTTTTAAAATTTGTTCAATCTGGTTTGAAAATTCAATAATTTTTTTCTTACGATTAGTCATATTAACAATTTTATCTATAATATGTGGAGAAATTTCTTGACAATAATTATCATCTCTTTCCAAATAAAATCCTAAAGGGCCATCTTGATATAATCCTGGAAAATTTACACTTCTAATATTAGAATTTGGAAATGTAACTCCTTCTATTGAATATTGCATTAAAGAAAGAAAATCACTAGCTGCATTAATTGACTTTTTTGACCCAATTATTCCTATTGGAATCTTTAAATTTTCCAATTCCAATCCATTTGGTTTATAATTTAATAATCCTACTCTAGGATCAGTACAGGTAGTTTTATCTTTAAAAATTAAATCCGGTTCTGGTACTAAAAATGATCTCATTTTTGTTTGGCCTCTTTTAATTAAAGAACTTATCTATTCTAGTATCATTAACTCCTATTGTTTTAGATTTCCACTTTACTGTATATTCCATCAAAGGTTTAATCTTAAATTCATCAAACCAAGGATCTTTTTCTCGAGTAAAATAATCGCTGGTTAAGAAATCACTCCAAAATTCTAACCTAAGTCTCCAGCTTGGATTTCTATTCCATTTAGGATTTAAGTACTTTTTATGAAGATTACTCGAGTGATCTCCAGTTATGGTATTAATCCCATTATAAGTAAAAACAAATCTAGGCCAAATATATAATCCCATTTTGCCATCAAATTCATCTAATCGAATAAAAATGGATTTATGCTCAACATAGTATAATGTTCCATCGGGCTTATAAATTGGTTTTGTGACTGTTTGGAGTTTTCTATTTGGTAAGTTTATTTTAATTGGTTCCACACTGTCTTTTGGTTTTTCATCAATAGGATCATCATAAGCGAAGAAAAAATCACTTTCCCATCTCCTTAATCCTTTACACCATAAATATCTTCGCAATGATGTATAAAGTAATTCTTTTTTCCTCTGAACATCTAATCTATCCGTCCCTCGATCATATATTGGACCTTCAATATGCGGTCTAAAAATATTTAAATTCTTCTCAAATGACCTTACAACAGGTTCGGCTGCTTCGAATCGAGGAATGACAAATTCAGGAAATCTCTCATTTTTTATACCTCTAACCTTGTCAATTATCGTCTTTTTAAGTTTGAATTTTGATTGAACTTGCCAAAATATTTGTGGATATTCTAATTCCATAATATTTAAGATTAGTTTATCTTTTTCTCTAATTGGATCTCTACGATTTTTAATTTCTCTTAGCAATCTTTTATGCTGTGAATTAAAATTTTTTCTGAAAACATCTTCTCTATCTCTTACTCGTTCGACTAAACCAAATAGAGAACAAACCTTTACATCTGTATTTCTAAAAAAACCTAATATTTCTGATTCATTAGCGGAATTTATTCTATTCAATTTCTTTTCTTCTAAATTTAACTCTTCTTGATCAGTAAACCAATTTAAAATATCTCCTTTTTCTGCTTCTCTAGTTAATATTTTTTTAGTATCATTTTTTCTAGAGAATTTATTAGCAAAAATTACGAATTTAAATCTTCTCTCAGGTCTTAGAATTAACCAATTGTAAAAATAATCAAAAATTTCACTTCTAAGTTTATCAGATTTAGCAAATATAGAGACTTGAGTGTTTTTTGCTTCTATCCATAAGTTTTCATGCTTATTTTCCATTATTATATCAGACAAAGTGCCCTCATTTAAGGAATTTTTAACTAAATGATACCCTTGCGTTTGATAATACCTTGTAATATATTTTTTATAAAGTTCGGAATTATAATTGCGAGCTTCTCTCTCTGATTCAAAATCTTCCCATGACATCTTGTTTATTATTTTTAAGTTAATTTTTATAGAATGAAAAATTATTTTCTTCTCATGTTACTTATGTTGTATATTAATATATAAAGGTTATGGTAAATTATTTTTAATTGAAAAATTACTAATTTCTAATAAACTAAATCTTTAAATCATAGTTTATCGATATATTATAATGTCGATAATGTTGCTAATTTATTAATAAGTTAATATGCCCGAAAAAAATTCAATCTTTCCAAAAATTAGAAGTTTAGTGATGGATGCTGTAAAGGAAGGCATTTCAGAGAAAAAGATTTTTTATGATACTTCTCCTAATTGGTATCGATATTTTTATTATGAGAGTAATCCTTTAGATTCATTCACTCCATATGAACCTCTTGAAGACCATTTGATTGATTTATTTGTTAATAGAGAAGTTGAAATTCGTATAATTTCAAGTTATTTCGGCAGTATAAAAACTATTCCCTATAATATGCATATCGCTATCATAGGTTCTAAAGGAATAGGTAAGCATACAACTTTAAAAATAATATCTAAAATAATTCAAGAATCTTTTCCCGATATTTCTTTTGAATATTATAACCTTAAAACTGGTAAAGACTTTAAAAATAATTCAAATTTAGATGACTCTGAGATAACAGATTTAGATAAACAAAAACTAGATGTTCGACTCATTTCATGTTCGGGTAAAAATAAGTGGTTAATATTAAAAAGAATTGATGAATTTAAGAATAACACAAAAATACTGTTCACAATCTGGCATACGAGGGATTATCCTATACAAGATAATTTGAAAATTAATAAAATAATTTACTTTCGTAATTATAATAAAGAGATTATTACTGAAATATTCAAATGTAGAATTGATAAATTTCTAAAAGAAAAGGAAGAAAATGAAAACTACATTACTAGTCTTTACAAGAATCTTATTCCCTCCATTATCGAAGCCTTTCAAGGTAATTTAAAAATTAGTTTTCTTTTTTTTGAACAGATTCATCAATTAGCTAAAATGCAAAATATAAGTGAGATTCCGCAATCCTTAATAGATGAGTTGATGAATAATTATCTATTAATAAAAAACCAAAAGATTACTAGTAAAGAAAAAGCGATAATTAATTATCTCATAAGTGCTCAAAATGTTAAATTTATCACTACTAGCGATTTAAGAGACAATTTGCACATTGATCGGACAGTAGCGTGGAGATACTTGGAAAATTTAACTAAAAAAAACATATTAAACCGAATAAAATACGGAAATCCCTCAAGATATAAAATCAATGACATTTTTCTGAGTTTTTACGAAGATGAATTAAAAAAGAAAGTAATATTTAAAGAATGATGAGTGTGATAATATGCCATTATTAAGAATCTTTCATGATGTATACACCAAATCTGAAATAACACAAATAGAAAATAAAATTAAAAATGAGACAGACAATTTTGCTGAATTTGATAATGAAAAGAAATTAGTGAGACCTGGTTTTCGTAAAAACCAACAAATCTTTAAACCCACATCAAAGGGATATTATATTGCAGAATATTTTGAGATAGATAAAAGGTCGATGCCATCTTATTATACTGAAATGTATTACTTTAAGAATTTATCTGAGAAAGTTGAATCGGAGGAAAAATTTTATCCCATACTTATTAAAATTTTATTCAATAGAAAAAAAAAAGTACTATGTTTATATAGTAAACAAATCTTAAGAAATGATCTTGTAAATAACTTAATCAATAAATTAAGAAATAACCATGGTTTAGATTTTAAGATGCAACCCCAAAATTATGTTTTTAAAGAAGATGAATTAGATGATCTTGTTAATGCCTTAGATATAAAGGATTATACTGCTATATCTGTTTGGGACAAAGATAATAGGGCAATCTTAGAGAACCCTCAGAAAATTACTGAGACTGAAAAATTTATTTCGTTCCTAAATGATACATATAAGGGTAAATGGCATTATTTAAAAGTACTTTTTGATGATCTGAACATAGAACTTAAAATTAATAATAAAACACAGAAATTTATCACTTTTGTTAATGATTATGTTGATGATGTGCATTTAGCAAAGGCTGTCGATTTTCTAGTTTCGAAAATTTTCGAAGTTGAGGATTTCAGCGGTTCAAAACAAGCGTTTATTGATTCTTTTCAATGAAAAACATAATCTAATTTATTAGAACCATAAAATCTTAGAAAATTGATTATTAATTTTGTCCCTATTTTAATTGTTTATTTTGGATTTAAAATTAAGCGAGACCGGTTATTTCACGATAAATTCAAACAAAACAATAACCGTTTCACGAAATTATTGTGATATATCAAACTGAGTAAACCGAAGGATTCATATTTAGTGAACGAATTAAAATCATACACTTAGATATTAATATAAAGACCCAAACGGCAGAATTATTAATAATGAAATCTAATTTTATTTTAAGGAGTGTGTAATTTTATGAGACGAGGATTTTTAAGACGATCTTATGATCAAACTTTTAATTTTGGATTAGGGAATTTCAAATCATTCCAGGAACTACAAAAAATTAATGTTAAACCACTCACTGTTATTTGTGGTACAAATAATTGTGGTAAAAGTTCGTTAATCCAGAGTATTCTATTATTATCTCAAAGTATTTCATCGTCATCTAGAGAATATCGAGGATTTCCAAGATATTATCATTCGAGGGAGAAAATTAAATATGAAAAATCTTTATATTTTGAGGGAGAATTCTGCCATTTAAGTGATTATGATAATATTATAAACTCTTATAGTATTGATAAGGAATTAGAATTTGAGTTTAAAGATAGCAATAATAAATTAAAAATAATTTTTTCTAATCCTAAAAGTGAATTATTAGTTGCATATATTAAATCTATTATATATGATGGAAATAAATTGAATTTTAGATTAGATGCAATATTAAATAAAGAGGGATCTGTAGATTCCTATTTTTTAACCATGTATGATACCTATCTTACAGAACTATGCGATTGCTCTTTTGAATTAGAGCAATTATTTGACAATAAAAAGAGATTCCTTAAAAAATTAAATTTTATAAAGTTTCCCGATTGGGAGTGTAAAGATGTTAGTATTATCTTCTCAGGCTTTATACCAGAAGATATATTGATTCCAAATAAACCATTATTAAGTTTAATTAAAGAAAAATTAGAAGAAAATAGAGAAGAAATAATAAATGTACAAAATAAACCCAATGATCTTAAAACTATATTAGAAAGGTTAGAAAAAGCTATATCAGGAAAAGAGAGAAGGCATTTTCGATTTTATGATAACTTTTTTAGTATAAGTATTAATAACTCAGATTTTTTAGATTTTTTTTCAAATATTCATTATATTGGGCCATTAAGAAGTGATCCACATAGATACTATCAATTTTTTGATATTAAACAATTTAAAATAGGCAATAGAGGTGAATTCACGCCCCAAATACTTACTTTAGAGAGAAATGTAGAAATCCCGAAATTTTACACCTATGATATTTTGGGTGATATTTTGAGCTTTAATAAACATGAATCTTTAAGTTTAAAAGACGGTTTAGAACTCTGGTCAAAAAAACTTGACTTACCAAGTATAGATCCTAAAAAAGTTGAACAAACTTTATTTAAAATTATGGTTAAATTACCTGTAGGTGACAAAACCGTTACACTGCAGGACGTTGGTTTTGGAATAAGTCAAATCTTACCTGTTTATGTCGAGAGTCTCCGAATGGAGGAAGGTAATACTTTAATTTTAGAACAACCTGAAATCCACTTACATCCAAGTATGCAATCAAAGCTGGCTGATTTTCTTTTAAGTATGGCATATTCAGGTAAGAGATTTATTATAGAAACACATAGTGAACACATTATTAACAGATTATGTCTGAGAATTGCTCAAGATCCGAAAAATGAAATTAATGATTTAATATCAATGGTCTTTTTAGAGCCCCCGAAAATTAAAAAGAAAAAATATTGGGGAACGCATATTAAAGAATTAGAAATAAATATATATGGCGAGGTTGAAAATTGGCCCGTAGGTTTTTTTGATGAATCAGATTATGAAAAGATACTTGTTGCTGCAATCAGTAAGAGGAAGAGAGAAATGGAGGAAAATATATGATAAATTGCTTTATAGATCCAATTTTTTTAGCTATTAACAATAATATTTCCACAAAACATTATTCTGAAGTGTTATTTCCAATTTTATCAGGTTTCTGTAATAGAATTAAGGATATTGAACAAGAAAAGCAAGAAAGAATCTTTAAATTCAATTTTTCTTCAGAATTTCTTTTACTCTGTATGAATCAAGATCCTTTCAGATTTGCGAAAAATATTGCATTTAGTCACTTATTTAGAAAATTTTTATCTAAATTTTTTAAAACCCATAAAAATCCTTCATGTCAAATTAAAAACAGCAACCATTCCAAAATAAAATTTAAATATATAAATAAAAATGTCCCAAAAGAAATTATTGATAACTGGAATTTGTTTCTAAATGATTGCAATTCACTAGAGTGTTGTGAAAAAAATTTGATTTTAATTACAAACAGTAAATTAGGTTCAATACAAGATTCTGGGTATGATGATTTATTTCAAAGAATATCTCAAGATTTATCAGAATGGTTAAACAATCAGACTTTATGTGATTCAGGTATAATACCTCCTAAAACTAAAATTGATCCAAAACTAAAACTCGATGGGGATTGGAAACATCATCATGATAAATCACCTCTTTTAAGTAGAATTTTGAATAAAATCTGCAATTCTAATTTTATTACAAAAATCATCCCCAAAGCACATGAAAACCCTCCTCATTCACACCGAATTTCAGTCCATACCTCAAACTCAATTAAATTGATAATAAAAGCTAAAAAAACGGGAGAAGTTTATATTTTAAAAACAACTGCAAGGAATGTTTCTGAAGTTAATTATATTATCACAGATTTAAAAAAGAATATCCAAGCAATTCAGTAATCTCTATCCAATAAAAATTATTTTTAATAAAATTTTAGATGCAGGAATCTTTAGGTTTTTTGATTTTTTTCACTAAAAGGTCTCTTAATTCCATTTTTTCTTTCTTTAATATATTATTGAATTTCGGTTATTTCACGAAGAATTAAAAAGAACTTATTTTAAACAATTATTAATGGCGGTTTAATAGTAATTAATTTATTAAATATCCCACATATAATAGATTAAACATCCAAGAAAGGCCAATTTTAATGACAATAGATAGTTATGTAAAGTCTAAAGATACTATTCCTGATTTCAATATTGGGGAGATTGTTGAAGCTCGAGATAGATTGTGGCGTATAGATCAAATTCATAAAGTAGAAAAAGAAATTAAAGAAGTCAAGAACAAATTTATTTATTATTCTGTTAGCAATATTACAGGTCAGCCATCGTCTCAAGTGTTAATTCCCGATATTGAAATAATTAAAAAATCGGTTGTTCCAAAACCCTCCTCTGAAATTATTGGCTCCCCATTATATCAGAAATTATTATTGGACGCAATTAAATTGGACTTAATTTACGGAACAACTTCATTTATCAGCCTTCAAAATTCGAAGGTCATTCCAATATCTTATCAAATGGTTCCTGTTTTAATGGCATTAAATTTAAAAAATGTCCGATTGCTGTTAGCTGACGATGTTGGGTTAGGTAAAACTATTGAAGCGGGACTGATTTTGCAGGAACTCTTAGGACGCAAGAGAATAAATAGAGTTTTATTTGTAACGCCCGCAAATCTTCGAGAACAATGGCAAGCAATACTTAAAAAGTTCTTTGGAATTGATGCCGTAATTATGTCTCGCAGGAATCGAAGAAAATTAGAATCAGAGTTGTTAGTTGGTGGTAATCCGTGGGGTTACTATAATTTTGTTATTACATCCATCGATTATGGTAAGAGACCAGGAGTCAAAGAAGAAATAATTCAGTTTGATTGGGATATGATTGTCATTGACGAGGCTCACAATGTAATGCGACCTCATTTAGGCACTGACGACGAAAAATCTAAATCTTTTAAGCAAAGTTATGGTTTCGCAAAATTATTAGCTAATCAAGATAAGTTCCCCCATTTTCTTCTGCTATCAGCAACTCCACACAATGGATACAAGGATTCTTTCGTCAGTCTGCTTGAAATGATTAACTCCAAAATTGTTTCGAAAGATTCTTCAAATAATATTCATATCGATAGAGATCTTGCTATAAGTCACATTTGCCAGCGTAGGCGTGAAGATGTTCAAGATTGGATATTAGAAAGTAAGTATAAAAAAAGAGTTTTCCCAGATAGGGATTCTGATGAGATATATATCACTCCTTCAGATAAATTTATCGAGACTTTCGAACTAATAAACCAATATTTTGATTTTGTTTTAACTCGATCTGAAGGTGACCCACTAGAAAGAAGGAAGTTGAACTATTGGACTATACTTCACTTTCATAAACGAGCTATTAGCTCTCCAAACGCTTTAAAGCGTTCCATTGAAAATCGTTTGGAAGAAGTTAATAATGTTCTAAATAAAAATTATAGAGCTATTGAGGATACGAGCTCTTTTTTATCCATAGATGAAGCAGCACAATCTGTTATGGATGGCTACGAGACAGATAGATTAACCGAAGAAGAACTCGATCTAAGAAACGATAAACTAATCCTAACTAAAAAGATGGCAGATTTAAAAAGAGAAAAAGACATGCTCATTGAGATAAAAGAATCGGCATTAGAGTTAATGAAAAGTGACAGAAAAATTATTGAATTATTAGATGTCATTCTTCCTGAAAGGTTTAAAATTTCTAAAAAGATAATCATTTTCACGAGATATATTCATACTCTTGAATATATTAAGGAACGATTGGAAGAAAAGATAAAAGAAAGCCCAATGAAATATAAAGATATTGAAGTTTTTCATATACACGGTCAAATGGCATCCCAACTTAGAAAAGACACTTATGATAACTTTTTGAAAGCTAAACAAGGTATTTTAATATCAACTGATTGCATGGCAGAAGGAATTGATCTACAATTCTCAGCAGATCAAATCATAAATTACGAACTTACTTGGAATCCTAACCGTCTTGAGCAGAGAAATGGTAGAATCGATAGATTTGGTCAACCTAAAGATATTGTTTATATTAGAACATTAATTTTAAAAGACACTTTAGAAATGGACATTCTGGAAGTTCTTGTAAAAAAAGCAAATGAAATTAAAAAAGCATATGGCTTCGTACCTGGTTTTTTTGGAGACCCTGAATCTGTAATTGACCATATATTAGCAAAACGCAAGAAAGAGCGAAAACAGACAACAATGGATAAATGGATCAAATTTTCGAAGGTTTTAGACGATTTAGTTTCAATTTTTTTCTCTGAAAAGAATGTAAAAGCCATGATGGAGGACTCTTTTTACGGTCATTCTAACATTAACTTAGAAGAAATTGAGCAACGGATGAGGCTAACGGAGGAAAATATTGGAAACGACCAAACTTTACTCGCGTTTTTAAAAAGTGCTATTGATTTATATAAAGGTAATATAGAACCCTCAAAAGAAGAAGATCGAATTTTTGAGATTACGCTTCCAAAAGAAGTACAAAAAGATATCGGTGAGAATTTTGGAGAAAAATATTTAATCACCCCAAACATGGATGTTAGTGCTTCTCGCAACGATGTAGAAGGAATAAATTTAAAGAATCCATTAGTTTCTGGACTTGTAGAAAAAGTTAAGAACGAAGCATTTTCGGTTGATAATGAGTTTTATGGCAGAACTGCTGCTTTTCTTAGCTCTGAGACTAAGAAGGTTTCCGTTTTGTTTTATGCTAAAATAAGATATGTTGTACATACAGAACCAAAAAGCTTAATGGAAGAAATTACTCCTTTAGGAGTTGATTTATTTAGTGAAACTCGATTGGATAACGCTTTAGTTGATAAGATTTGGAATTCCGAGTGGGAAAATCACGGTAAAAATTTAGTTGAATTAAAAAAACATCTTAATAGAGCTCTCAGTATACACAATTTGGAGTCCATGTTCAATGATCTTGCTCACGAAAGGCTGAAGATAATTATCAACGAGCGAAAAGAAATGATAAATAATTTGGCGAAACAAGGGATCGCAACGGATCTAGAGGGAATTGAAAAGATTGATGTAGTGGGCGTCGATTTATTAACAATTTCTTTGGTTTATCCACCCATTAGGGGTACTTAACAATGGTATCTAAAGGTGCGTTATTAAGAAATATTAGACCAAGTGGGGGGCTATTTACTGAAAATATCCTCTTAAGATTGCGTGATAACCCTATTCAACTAGAAATTGGAAAAATAGATTCATTTCTCGAAGAAGATACTAAAGAAGAAAGAAAAAAATTAATAGAAAAAAAGCAAATAATTTTTGATTGGTGTATTCAAAAATGGGATGAAATATCCCCAAATATAGAAGAATGGTCAATAGAAGATTTAGCAAAAAAATGGTTATTCCCTCTCTTTACTCTTTTTGATCATGAAATTGAAGACTTTGAAATAAATAAGGAAAATTTGGACGAGGACAGCATACTAAAAGAATTCAGAATTTCTTATCAATCCCAAGATCATAGAGATCCATTCTTTCATTATGTTAGTGTAGATGAAGATTTTGATTCTAACATTGATAGAAATCCCCAGAAGAAATCACATCATAATGTGTGTCAACAATTTATAAACTTTAATCCCGAAATAAAATGGCTCTTCCTTTCCAATGGGCGTATTCTACGGATATTAACCAAATATTATCATTCCTATTCGAAAGGGTATTTGGAATTTGATTTAGAAAACATTTTCGCAAATCGAGATGAAAGGGAATTTGATACACTCTATTCCATAATTCACATGAGTAGATTTATTCCTGATTATAAAGATCATAAATTTTTGATTGATGTATTTCAGAAAGAATCTATTTCTGAAGGTGTTAAGATAGGTGATGCTCTAAGAGATAACATCCATGATGCGATAGAACTATTAGGAAATGAATTAATCCAACAAAATCCAAGATTTCAGGAATATTTTTTTACAAATGAAATTGATAAAGAAGAATATTATGCTGAACTTTTGAGGATTATCTATAGGATTATCTTTCTATTATACGCAGAACAGCGAGAAATGTTGCCAATGTTGGATTCTATATATTTTAAAGAATTCTCTCTTTCTTCTCTGAGGTTATTATCAGAAAAACCAATAAAAGCAGAAAAGAATTACGATTTGTGGAAAAAAATCTTTATCACCTTCAGATTGGTGGATAAGGGCAACGAACTTCTTGCTGTTAATTGTTTTAATGGGAGCTTGTTTAATAACGATTATTTACCTATAATTGTAAATAATGATCTTAAGATATCGAATGATGTTTTATTAAATATAATTAGATTATTAACTACATCCAAGAACTATAATGTGCTTCAAAAAATTAATTTCCTTGAAATTAGTGAAGAAGAAATTGGTGCAATATATGAATCCCTCCTTGATTATAAACCAGAGTTTGATATCAATTCTCAGTTTAAATTGACTCAAGGGAATGATCGAAAAAGTACAGGATCTTACTATACCCCAAAGAGCATTGTAGATTTACTAATAGAATCAACATTGGAATCTACAATAAATGAATTAGAATCTCTTCAAGGAGATTCAAATAAAATACTTGAAAGCTTAAAAGACATTAAAATATGTGATCCTGCATGTGGAGGGGGTACTTTTTTACTTTCTGCTATGGATTTATTAGGAAAAAAAATAGCAGAAATAAATTCTAATCTTGAAATACCCTCAGAACTTGAGATAAGAGAAGCCAGGAGAGAAGCGCTTCAAAGATGTATTTATGGGGTAGATAAAAACTCGCTCGCAACTGAATTAACTAAGATATCTCTTTGGTTGCGAGCTTGTGTTAATGATAAACCACTCAATTTTCTTGATAATCACATTAAAAATGGAAATTCTTTAATTGGTTTCGAAATATATAATAACGATTTGCAGATAAGACCTGAAAACTTCAAGGCTCCATCAAAAGAGGTTAAAGAACTAAAATTTGATCATAAAAAGCTTACAAATCAGATAAAGAAAGAAGTTATTATGAAATCAAAATCTACAAAAAAAATAGTACACATTACATCCTTCATTTCAGAAAAGGAAGATACTATTTCAGATTTGGATGAATTCCAAAATTTATTACAAATGAGTGAAACAGACATAAAAGATTTAAAAAAAAAAGAAATTGAATACAACAAATTGCGTAAAAAACAAAATTTCTTGAAATTATTAAATATAGGAAATTCGATAACCGCGACTTATTTCTGGCCTACTACAGAGCAATTTTTAAAAAATTATCCAAATAATACAGTTTTAGATGAATTTAAAGCGGGGATTCTGAGTGATAACAACAAAAAAATCTTAAAAAACGCAAATCAAATTGCATATAGAATTAATTTTTTTCATTGGTATTTAGAATTTCCAGAAATTTTCACGAGAAAAGCAAAAGGATTCGATATAATTATTACTAACCCTCCTTATATAAGTTCAAAGGAGATAATTCTTGAAGAGAAACATTATTATAAAAATCAATATCAATCAGCCATTCAACAATACGATCTTTATTCATTATTTTTAGAAAGATGTTTTGGATTACTAAAGCAAGGAGGAAGAATGGGATTGATAATTCCCGATTCTTTTCTAGGACGTAGTAGCTTTGAATTTATAAGATCATTCTTATTGAGTAATTCAATAATCATAAAGATAATTCAAATCAATAATGTATTTACGGATGCAAATGTTTCAAATGTAATAATCATTTTACAGAAAAATAAACCCTATATTGAACATCAGATTTTATTTTCACGCTACATTGATCTTGAAGATTTTCGAAACAATTTGTGTGAAAGTGTTAAAATTCCACAAAAGTTTTTATTAGACTTTCCTAAATCTCGGATATTATTTTTAAAAAAGACAGCTCGAAAAATCCTTGAAAAAATAAAATTAAACTCTTTTCTATTAGGAGCTATAATCGATATTCATAGAGGTGAAGAAATAGGTCGGAAATCAGATAAGGTTAAAGAAAAATCTAGTAAAGAGAATCAGAAATTATTAAGAGGAGGAGATGTTAAGAGATATACAATAGATTTTTCAGAAAAATACATTCCAATAACAGCAATAAAAAAAACGGAATTATACTCCTCGCCTAAGATTGTAATAAGGCAGCTTGGTGATTCCATTAATGCAATGGTCGATTTGAAAGAAAATTTTGTTACAATACAAGCAATTTATAATGTTAAGTTAACAGATGACATTTATGATTATTATGCCATTCTGGGGATACTTAATTCAAAAATGATGAATTTTTATTATAATGTAATGTATAAAGAAAAAGAACTATTTCCGAGAATATTGTTAGAAAATATTAAAGATTTACCCATTCCCTTAGATTTAAAAGAAAATCAAGAAAAAATTTCAAAGAAGGTTCAACAACTAATTGAAAAGAAAGAAGAAAATGAAAGCATTGAAAAGTTAGAAACTGAAATTAATAATTTTATTTTTAACTTATACAATTTAGAAATTAATGAAATTGAATATATTACGAATGTTATGGATTAGAAATAAAGGAAATAAAAAATGGCTTCAAAAAGTGCGTTATTGAGAAATATCAGGCCCAGCGGAGGTTTATTCACCGAAAATATTCTCTTAAGGTTAAGAGACAATCCAAATCAATTAAAAATTGGAAAAATTGATTCATTTCTCAAGGAAGATACGAAGGAAGAAAGGAAAAAATTAACAGATAAAAAGCAGATAATTTTTGATTGGTGTATTCAAAAATGGGATGAAATATCCCCAAATATAGAAGAATGGTCAATCGAAGATTTAGCAAAAAAATGGTTAATCCCTCTGTTTACTCTTTTTGATCATGAAATAGAAGACTTTGAAATAAATAAGGAAAATTTAGACGAGGACAGTATACTAAAAGAATTCAGAATTTCTTATCAATCCCGAGATCATATAAATCCATTTTTTCATTATGTTAGTGTAAATGAAGATTTCGATTCTAAAAATGATAGAAATCCCCAGAAAAAATCGCATCATAATGTATGTCAACAATTTATAAACTTTAATCCCGAAATAAAATGGCTCTTCCTTTCCAATGGGCGTATTCTAAGGATATTAACAAAATATTATCATTCATATTCAAAAGGATATTTGGAATTTGATTTAGAAAACATTTTCGCAAATCGAGATGAAAGAGAATTTAATACACTCTATTCAATAATTCATTCCAGCAGGTTTAATAGTAAAATTGAAGATGATTCTTTATTAATTGATGAATTTCAGAAAGATTCTATTATTGAAGGTGTGAAAATAGGCGATACTTTACGCGATAACGTCGAAAACGCATTAGAATTACTAGGAAATGAATTAATACAACAAAATTTAGATAAAATTGATTTAGATAAAATTGATGTTAACGAATTTTACGCTGAATTATTGAGAATTATTTATCGAATTATATTTATCCTTTATGCTGAGCAGCGAGATATGCTCCCTGGAGCGGGTTCTCTTTATTTCGAGCAATTTTCTTTATCTTCTCTTAGAATTCGAGCCGAAAAACCCATAAAAGCTGAAAAGAATTACGATTTGTGGAACAAGATGTTACTAACATTCAATTTAGTTAGGGATGGAAATTCTCTTCTCGGAGTTAATAGTTATAATGGAAGTCTATTTAAAGAAGATAACCTGCGAATAATCCTGAAAAATGGCATGAAGATTTCAAATGATATAGTTTTAAAGGTTATTAGATTATTAACCACTTCTGCTAATCATAAAGTAAGACAAAGAATAAATTTTTTAGAGGTTTCGGAAGAGGAAATTGGAGCGATTTATGAATCTCTTTTAGATTTTAAACCATATATATCGTCAACCTCGCAATTTCAACTAATTGAAGGAACTGAAAGAAAGAGTACTGGTTCATATTACACTCCAAAGGCTTTAATTGATATTTTAATCAGAACTACATTAGAACCTTTAGTTGAGGATCGATTAATTAAGATTGTAGATGATGGACATGCGAGAGAAAGTGCTATATTGAGTATAAAAGTATGTGATCCGGCTTGTGGTGGCGGAACATTTTTATTATCAGCTCTAGACTATTTGGGAAAAAGATTGGCAGAAGTAAGAACTATTTTAGATTCTCCTTTAGAAGGTGATTTGAGGGAAGCTCGTAGAGATGTTTTACAGCATTGTATTTATGGTGTTGATATGAATCCTCTTGCCGTAGAACTAGCGAAAATATCTTTAT
Source organism: Promethearchaeota archaeon (assembly GCA_030599585.1). Taxonomy (GTDB): domain Archaea; phylum Asgardarchaeota; class Lokiarchaeia; order Sigyniarchaeales; family SOKP01; genus SOKP01. Next base: position 18,812 of record JAUVNS010000002.1, read on the forward strand.
GGTTGAGAGCTTGTGTTAAGGATAAACCTCTAAATTTTTTGGATAATCATATTAAATGTGGAAATAGTTTAATTGGTTTAGGGGAAAAAATAGAAATAGATAAGATAAATCCAAATGCTTTTGAAACAATTTCAGGAAATAAAGCAACTGGGATCCCTCCTGAAAATAAAAGATTAAAAAGTAAAGCACGTGAAATTATTAAAAAAGAAATTAATGAAAGAAATAAGCAAGGAAAAACATCATTAATAACATCTTTTTTTACTGAAAGAAGAACTGCAGATATTTGCAGTGCTAAATTTAAAGAAATTATCTATATGCCCGAAACTGATCCTAATAAGATAAAAGAAAAAGAACAGAAATATGAAGTTCTAAGATTAAATGAAAATTATCAACAAGCTCTTAATGAAGCACATATTTGGACTTCCACCTTCTTTTGGCCATTTGAGGGAGATTCATTAGGAGAAATTCCAAGATATACCACAATTGAACAGTTAAGAGATAAGATTGTTGACCCCGAATTGGATAATTTAATGAAAAAAATAAATAATATCACTAAAGAGAACCAATTTTTTCATTGGTATATTGAATTTCCGGAAGTCTTCTCTTCTGAGAGGGGAGGATTTGATTGCATTTTAACAAATCCACCTTGGGAGGCTTTAGAACTGAAGGAAAGTGAATTTTTTACAGGGCTTGATGATGAAATCCTCAATGCTGCTAATCAATCTGAAAGAAGAAAACTCATTAAATCTCTTAGAGAAAAAGCACCTAAACTTTTTATTGAATATATGAACGCATGGAGATCAATGAAAAAGCTTGGTCATTTTTTAAGAAAATCTGGTTTATATGAACTTTCTGCTAAAGGAACAATAAATACTTATGCTATATTTGTTGAAAGGTGTTGGAATATAATTAATCCAAATGGTTATGCTGGAATGATTACACCTACCGGAATAATTATGAATTTTTATATGCAAGAATTGTTTCAAGCATTTGTACAAAAGAAATCGATTATGTCGATATTTGATTTTAAAAATAAAAAAGGAATTTTTAAAATACATAGGGATTATCGTTTTTGTTTAATAACTTTGGCAGGTAAAAAGATTGTAAAGGATATCATCCCTATGGTTTTTTATAGCTTAGATCCTTTTGAGATACAAGAGTATTTAAGTTTAATAATTGAAAATAAAAAAGATTTAATTAATAAAGTCAAAAAACTTCCTGATGATCATAAATTAATCCTTCTTCAACAGCAAGATTTTGAAGTATTCAATCCAAATACATTGACCTGTCCATCTTTTAAGAGTAAAAAAGATTATCACTTATTAAAAAAAATATATGATGAAGCATCCATATTGATAAAAAGAGATCCAAACTCAGGAGAAATTATTGATAATCCTTGGGATTTTCAATTTAAAAGGATGATAGACATGTCGCTTGATTCAAAACATTTCCTAACCAAAAATGATCTAGAGCGTTTAGGTGCTTTTCCCTTTAAAAAGAATAATATTGGTTCAACATGGATTGATAAAGAAAAAAGAAAATTCCTTCCATTATACGAAGGTCGGATGATAGGTCAATATAATCATAGATTAAATTCAATGGATTTTGCACAAGAAGGTAAAAAAAGAAAAGCTAAATCAATTGGAACTGAAGAAGAAGAATATAAAAATCCTAATTACTCGGCAATACCTAATTATTGGATAAATGAAGAAATTGTCAATGATAGAATAGAAGAAAATTTTACTAAAAATTGGTTTATTGGTTATAGAGATATCATCGGATATGAGAGATTTTTCATTTCTACAGTAATACCTAAAGTTGCCGTTGGGAATAAAATAATATTGTTATTATCTAATAAGAACCCAGAATTGTTATGTTGCTTGCTTGCTAACTTAAATTCTATAGTTTTTGATTATGCCATAAGCCAAAAAATTTCAGGAATGAGTCTAAACCAATTTATCGTTGATCAATTACCTGTCTTTTCACCAAATAAATATAATAAAAAAATTAAACAAATTATTAAATCAAAAATATCCAAGTTAATATTTGTTTCTTATGATCAAAAAAAATTTGCAAACGATTTAGGTATTGATCGAGAACCCTTTGAATGGAATTTATCAGATAGGGAAATCCTAATTTCAGAATTAGAAGCAATTTTGGCTCATTTATATAATATAGAAAGAGATAATTTGATTTATATTCTTAATACATTTAAATTATTAAAAAAAAAAGAAATTGATAAGTATAATGAATATAGATCTATGAGATTAATTATAGAAGCATATGATAAATATTCAAAACAAAAGGAGTTGTTTGAATAAATGAGTAAAATATCAACAGACCAAAAACCCCAAAACATCTTTCTCATTGCCGACCACCTTCAACAAACTTATAAAAACTTCGTTAAAACTTTCCAGAAGTTTCAAAACTCCGAAATCCAAAAGTGGGTTGATCGACAAATGGAAAAAGAAGATCTTCTCTATAAAGATCCGCTTATTGAATTGAATTTTCAATTCGAGAAAGGAACACCATTGAAAAAATTCGTTCAAAAAGGAGCAATTAATCCCCAAATACCAACCATTTTTGACATTAACCCTTATAAACATCAATCAGAAGCAATTGAACAAGTTTGTGTTGAAAAAATAAACATTATTGTATCAACTGGAACAGGTTCTGGAAAGAGTATGTGCTTCTGGATTCCTATAGTTAATACTTGTCTTGAAATGAAAGGTCAAGGGTTAGACGGGATTAAAGCGATTGTTATATTCCCAATGAATGCTCTTGCCAACTCGCAATACGAAAATATAACAAAAGCCTTAAATGGAACGGGATTAAAAGTTGCGAAATATACTGGAGACACTGCCTACACAAGAGACGAAGGTTTAAGCCAATTGGAAAAACATGGACTTTTAAAGAGGAGAAAAACTGATAAGCCATACAACTGTGAGCTACTTTCTCGGAAGGAAATTCGTGATGCACCGCCTGATATTTTACTTACGAATTACGTAATGCTCGATTTAATTTTAACTCGTTTCGAGGATAAAGATTTATTTCCAGAAAGACATAAAGGACATTTAAAATATTTAGTTCTTGACGAGATTCACACGTATTCGGGAAACTCAGGAGCCGATGTTGCTGGACTCATCCGCAGGTTAAAAGAAAAAACGCATACTCGAGAAAAAATTCGTTGTATCGGAACCAGTGCTACAATTCAAGATAATAAGAAATCTGGAGGAACTGCTTCTATCATTGAGTTTGCCGAGAAGATATTTGGAGAGAATTTCGAACCTTCAAGTTTGATTCAAGCAACTTATGTAAATTTAGATATTCCTAAGGAAGAAATTCTTCCTTTACCCTCAAATATAACAATTACAGAAGAAAATTTAATTGATTTTGATGGTACTTTTAGTTCAATTATCCCTATTGCCCAAAAATTGTTAGATCGACCTTTAGAAGCAAACGAGCGCAAACCTGAAGCTCTCGGTAAATTATTTCAAACACATCCAACAATAATATTTCTAAGGAATGCACTAAAGGAAGAAGCAAAGGCTCTTAAGAGACTTGCTAAAGAGTATAAAGAAGATATAAGGAGCAACGAATCGATAGAGATCTGTCTTAGAGAGCTTAAAGCAGCCTTTTTGTTAGGAACTATTGCAAAAATCACGGTTCAAAACGAGCTAAGACCGTTGCTCGTACCAAAATTACATGTGTTTTTTACTCGAGGGCAAGAGTTATATTTGTGTTTAACTAAAGAGGCTTTAACTTCAACACCCCATTTAAGCATAGATGGAGATTTAAAGTGTAAGATATGCGAATATCCATCTTTTCCGCTCTATTTCTGTCGTAATTGTGGACAAGAATTTCATAGCGTGTATATCTTGGAAAATAGTGCATTCCCAAGGACTTTTAATTCCGAAGGATCAGGTGAAATGGCATATTTAACGCCTAAAACAAATGATAATGATTCTTGGGAAACTCCTGGGAACTGGTTGGATAAAAATAGTAATCTAAGAAAAAATTATAAAGATGTTATTCCTGAAAGCACGGAGTATTGTCCCAATTGCAATAAAATCAGTACTGATTGTTCTTGTTCAGAAAAAATTACAGTCTGGAAAATTCCTTATCCGCTTCAAATTTGCCCGTCGTGTAATATATTCTATACTAAAAATAAGGGAGAATATAGTAAATTGTTCTCGTTCAATTCTACAGGGCGGAGCTCTTCTACTGATGTATTAACGGCAGAAGTTTTAAGATTGTTAAATAAAGACCAAAAAAAACAAATAATTTTTACAGATAATAGACAAGACACAGCTTTGCAAGCAGAACATTTAAACGAATTCCAAAGAAGAACAAATTTTAGGCAAGCATTTTTACATACCTTAAAATCTATTAATTCAAAGGAGCTTAGAGTCACAGATAGGGATATTGGTAAGATTATATTTGATTTTTTAAAAAATAACGATAAACTGCCCGACTTTCAAAAAGAAAGGGATCAAAAGAGCAGATTTAGTACTGCACCAATCCCAGAAAAGGAATTTACGGAGTTTTTACAATTTTTAGCTTTATCAGATATCATGCAATCGCAATATTTTTTAGATTTAAATCTTGATAAGTTGGGATTGTTAAAAATAGACTATGACGGTTTGGAATTGTTAATAAAAGATCCGCTTATAACAGATGTAAAGCTTTTCGAAAGATTATCTGAAGATGAGAGATACGATTATATTCGTGGAATTTTAGATATCTTTAGGTGGAATGGAGCAATTGAAAGCAGCGCTTTTATTGACACTGTTCGCAAGTACGAAGATTGGAAAAACAAATTTAAAGAAGATATATTATTCGATATTAACAAATCTCACTGGAATAGAGTTGGATTTGCTTATAAAAAGCCAGAAAAGGGTCATAAAGTCTACCATAATCATCAAAGAGTTGTTTTTAGGAGCATTTCGTGGTATACTACAACCCTTATTAATTGGACTAAAAAATATTTCTCGATAAACAAATTCGAAGAAGCTGACAACTTACTTAGAAAAACGATTGAAATTCTAGAGGAAGCGGGATTCATAACGTCTTTCTGGACAAATCGCCCCTCTTTTCAATTGTATCAAATTAGTGAAGGAAAGATACTATTCAATTTGAATCAAAATAAGGAATTTTCTCAATGTCCTAAATGTAAAAGAACCTATCAATTTAAAAAATATCATAAATGTGCTTGGAGGAACTGTCCAGATTTAAAAGAGATTAATGATTACGAGGATCATTTTTATTCTAAGTTATATAAAAAATTACCTAATAAGGAATCTGAGGTTCATGCTAAAGAGCACAGCGCTCAAGTAAAAGGTACTAAGAGGGCACAATTTGAGAACGATTTTGAAGAAAATGCTATAGGTACCACAAATGTTTTAGTATGCACACCAACAATGGAACTTGGTATTGATATCGGAGAACTTTCAGCAATTATGATGCGGAATGTTCCGCCAGATCCAAGTCGCTACGCTCAAAGGGCTGGGAGGGCGGGAAGAAAAAACCAGCCATCAATCATACAAATATTTTGTGGGACGGGATATGCTAAAGGTCCGCACGATCAATATTTTTACCGCGAACCTGAAAAAATTGTTTCTGGAAAAATAAGTCCACCTAATTTTCTTTTGGATAATAAAAAACTAATAAAAAAGCATATACACTCTGCGATAATCGAAACGCTTTCTATAAAAATTCCGCAAAAAGCGGGTGAAATCCTTGATTTAGAAAAAAAAGTAGATAAATTTCCATTTTATCATAATTTCAAAACTTCGATTGTTGATGAGATTAATAGAAACTACGACATCTTAGAAAAAACAATTAAGAGTATTTTTAGCAACGAATTGAACAAATTTCCATGGTTTACAGTTGATTTCTTGGGTTCTGCAATTAGGAGTTTTTATTCGGCTTTAAATGAAACGTTTGATTATTTTCGAGATACATTTTTCGAAGTACTAATTCAGTTGGAATATTTATATCATAAAAGCAATTCTAGAGCCGGGCTCGATAATAAAGATAAACGTGAGCGTGCTGCTTTAGAAATAAAAAGAGATAAGATGAGAAATGGAAAGCAACCCTATGATACATTCAGCTTCTTAAGAAATTATGGTTTTTTACCAAATTACGCTTTTCCTAGCGATACTACATTGCTGACTATGTTTAATCAAGATAGAGCTGAATATTACGATAATTGGCGATCTTCCGTTATAGCGATACGAGAATTTGCTCCTCACAATCAAGTTTACTTTTTAGGTAATAAGTACAGTATTAATAGAGCGATGGTTAAATCTGAAGGGGGAGAGTTAAATATCGATAACATTTATATCTGCGAAAATTGTAATGAAATTTTGATCGATAGCTCAAGTTCAACCTCTACTTCTTTAATAAAGTGCCCGATTTGCGATACTGAAATACGATTAAGTAGTTTTAAATCAAGCCTTAGATTTCCTCAGATGTTTTCAACTAGTGGTCCTAGAATTACCTGCGACGAAGAAAGTAGGCAGATCAAGGGATACGAAATAACAATAAATTACAAACATAAAAAATCCAAAATTGTTAATTATGAAATCATATGTGATCAAATCCCCACGGCAAAAATCTCATATGAACATAATGGAAATATTTATATGGTAAATAAGGGTTCTCGGATTAAATCGAAAACTACCAATGAAATTGAACTCCAAAGTTTTAACTTTTGCAGTGCTTGTGGTCAATGGTTACACAACAATGAGGCTGGAACTCATATTGAGGTGTGTCCGAAGGGTGGTAGCGAGCGTCATCTCCAAAAAGATTTCTGGTTATTTATAGATGGAAATCACGATGTCGTAGTATTTGAATTTCCCTTAATTGGAGATTTCGATCCAACTTCTTATTACACTACTTTAAAGGAAGCTATAATTCAAAGTATAACGCTCACATATAATTTAGAAGAGTCAGAAATAAGTAGTTTTCTCAACCCAGTTCCAGGTAAAAACGAGCAATCGATTGTTATTTTTGAAACAGAAGAAGGAGGGACGGGAGTATTAAAATCGTTGCTAAATACCTCACTAGACCGATTTGATAAATTTATTGAAAACTTATTTAGAATATTACATGTTAAATCACTAGAACCTTATGAAGAGACTATGGATGCCTGTATAGAAGCATGTTATAATTGTCTATTAAGATTTCGTAATCAATTCGAACATAATCTTTTAAACCGTAAAATAATACTTCCTTTAATTAATTCATTAAAAAAAAGTACTTTAAAAGGAATTTCGAAAGATTCTGAGCTTGATCTAAGAGAAAAATTAAAAAAACTCAAGGAAAAATGCGATTCTGAACTAGAAAAAATGGTTTTAGATGAAATAGTACGACAAAATTTACGCTTACCAGATGATGCCCAAAATTTAATTTCTGAAAATGGTATACCAATAACAAAAGCAGATTTCTTCTATAATCCCGGTACTTATCTTTTCATAGATGGACCTCCTCACATCCCCGAGAATGTCCAAAGAGAGGATAGCATTAAACGTGATAAAATTGAATCTCAAGGTTTAACTATAATAGTACTTGATTTTAAAGATGGCAAATACCATGAGGATTCATCTTATATTACTCGGGAAGTATCTAAGTTGAGAGATTATTTTGATGAAATTATCGATTACGATTTCCAAAGTGAAGGAGATGACTCAATTAAAGATGCTCCCAAAAAGCCAAAAATTAAAGAACCTATTAAAGTTAGTGATAAAACAACTGCTACTAATAAATTAATTAGTGATTTTGAATTAAAAATACGAGAATTCATTGAAAATCAATTAGATAAATATTATGGAGAAGATTGGTGGACTCAGGGAATTCCTGGGAATACTCGAGAAATGGCTGAAAATAGAAAATTGAATAAAGAGAAAATAGAACCAAGGAGAACCTATAAGATTGTTGATTTCCTCAGTTTTTGGGATTACGGTATCATTGTATTGTATAAAAAAAATTGGACTAACATTTTTAAAGAATTTTTTCGAGAGAAGTACGTTGTTCAAGCTCCTTTTGAAAAGTTATCAAACATTCGGAACGATATTGCTCATAACAGATTTATAGAGGAAGATTTTGAAAGATGTAAAACTTACATCGATGATATATTGAAATACTTACCAAATTTGTAAAATTAGATAAACATTTTGTTTTTTCAGTTTTTCTATTTATTACTCCAGAATGATATCACAAATGCGGTTCCAGAAGTTTTTTTCAAACATTTGAGCTTGAACATAACACAATTTTAATTTCTTTTCACATTCGGAATAATTTAAATTAAGAAATTCCGAATTTTGAGGAGTCCTACTAAGCCCATATAGTTCTTTTTCTTTAATTTGCCATAAAAGGTTGAAAAAATCATGGCCGTTAGCAGTCATTTTAAGATCTCGATTATTGAGATTCAAACTTAAAATTTCATTTTCTATTTCTTTACTTAAAATATTCCAAAATTTCAGTATAGAAATACTAAAAAACATTCCCTAAGGAAAGTTTAAAATAATTCAAATATTACGATTTTACGAATAAAAATCCTAAATAACACTAATAATTGCGCTTAAATTTCTAAAATATTTCTAGTATTTATTTCTTCTCTTTTAATCAAGTACTTATATACAGTCCAAATTGTTATTATTGAACAAAAGAAAACATAATTTTGGTCTAAAAATTAAAAGTAAATGAAAACATAGTGATAAATTTTCAGAATTGAAATACTCTACAAAGAAAAAGTGTTAAGTAACTTTTAATAAGTGTTTTGTACTATGTATAAGAAATAAATTAAACTGTTTCTGCAAATTAGATGAAATATCCAATGGATTTTGAAGATGATAAGAAAGATATTCACTTTTTAGCAACTGATTGGGATATCGAGAAGAAAAAAAAATTTATTAAGAAAGCTAAAAACGTTTCTGAAGAGAACAGAGTTAACATCGGAAAAGATTTCGCTCTTGATAATATGTTACAAATCAAATTTTTATTTAATAAAGCCTTTAAAAATTTTGTTTTCCACGATATTTATAATAATCCTTCTAAACGGCGAGTGGTTTTTAAAGAATTAATAAAACTAATTCCAGATTACATAAGAGTTGATTGTGAAATAGAAAAGTATACCTCTAAAAAACAAATTAAATATGAGATAACTGTTAATGACGATATAAAAACTGCGAAAAACAAGCTAACAAACAATTATAAGGAAGTGAACGAATATTTAATTGAAAAATGGGAACATTTAATGAATAAACGTGATTTAGATGGCGCACAAGCAGTCTTAAACTGCATGTTATTGAATGAGAGAGATCACTTTTATTTTGATAATCTTTATCTTGATGATTCACCTTATTCAGGGTTGGTCCATCCTCATAAATTTCAATTTTTGGTTGAATCTTTTATGGTGAGTAAAGTGAAAAATTATCGTTTGTATTGTGATGAAGATCCCCGCTGTTTTAAATTCTTAAAAGAACTTTCCCATCTCTTCTCAGATGAAGTGATTAATAAGCTAACAATCCTTGTATACGAGACTTTTGAGGTTGAAAGAACAGAAATCAATATTTCTTACTACTCCGTTTTAATTGAGAGATTGTTGAGAATAATCCCTGATATATATTTTAGAACTTTGAATATGGAGCAAAAACTCAAGTTATTAAATGAGAATTTTGATTTACAGACTTTATTGCGATTGTTTATTCAAGATGATACTAATATTACTTTTGCTAAATGGTTAAATTTTGTTAAATTTTTGATCGATCAAAGGTTTTATCATAAGGCATTTGAACTGGTTGAGTGGTATACTGAATCTCGGTTCAAGAATATTAAAGATATGCATAAATATTATTATTTTGATATTCTGGGTGAAACTAATTTTCATAATAGGAATTTTGAGGAAGCATTAAAAAATTTTGAGGAGGCATTAAATTATATTGAATTTATAACAGATTACAGTTTTAGTGGTAATGATTCAAAATATTCAATTAAAAGTACTTCGAAAGGGTATAAGGCACATTGTTTGGTAAAACTCGCTAAAACACTTGGACATCTCAGAAAGACGAATGATTTTTATAATTGTATTAATAATCTTAAGGAATTAGTAAAAAATATTGAAAATCCAGATGAAAAATTCTACATTTATATGCAACTATCGTTCGTATTTAAAGAATTAAGCTATTTTGATAAAGAGAAGGTTTGTTTAAATAACGCCTTGAATCTCCAAGTTCAATCAAACAAACTTGAGATTGTTAATTACATCGAATTTCGAATAAGATGTTATGACCAAACAATGATGAATCTAGCTAAATTAGGAATAATTGAAATAGAACAGATAATCGAAATTGTTTTGAAAAACGCAAGTTTAATGTTAAAATGCTTCAATTTTAGAGACGCTAAGAAGATGTGGGAAAACTTATTGCCAGAAGTGGAAAAATTGCCTCAAGGAGAATGCAAGGATTATAAACTCATTATTAATAAGAACCTGGGCTATGTAAACCTGATTTTAGGTGATTATCAAGATGCCTTCAAATATTTTGGGGAAGCTTCTCTTTTTGACAAAGATCCTGAAACAAAACTGTACTTAATTATTTTACAAATTCTACAGGGTAATGATTCTCAAGCTATTGATTTGATAAAGGAGATTTCAAATATTTTCGAATTAAATAATAGATTCAATAGCAAGGCTTTAATGTTTTGGATCATGGAATTGATGAATTTTATTGGTGAAAAAAAATTGACCACATTTACAAAAGCTCTGCAAAAAGAGAAATTCAATTATAAATACGAGTTTTTCTATAAGTTGGGAGATAAAATTGCAGGTTCAGGATTTTTTGCAACTTCTATAAATTTAATAGATTTCGCACTTAGGAATACAGACAATGAACAGTTACGTGCACTCTGCTTTAAAGTAAGGGGAAATGTTTACGCATTTCAAGATAAACATCAATTGGCCATTCAGGAATATCATAAAGCTATTGAGAAAGACAAAGATTTAATAGAAGCGTATAAAAACATGGCCTTATGTTATAAAAATATTTTCGATTACATTAATGCCTCCAAGTCAATAGATACTGCCATTCAAATTGCTAAAAAGAAGAAAATTCATCACGATGACCTGTTGGATTATAAGCTTAAGATTGAAACCTTATTTATGGATAAGCTAAATTTCAGCATAATAAAATCTCAAAAGGCCCGAGATGCACTTAAATCCGCCGAACAGATATTTTTTGATTATCATACCAGAAAAGATTTACCTGATGGGTTTGCTGTACCAGTAGGTTATGCTAAAGCTCTTGAAATTATTTTAGATGAAGAATTTTCTAGCTTATTTAAGCCATTACTCTCAGATTATCAACAACGATATTTCAAGAAGAATTTATCTTATGACTTTCATGTAAAATTTGGAAACCTATTTAGGAATAAGTCTATTATGTTAGGTAGTTGGCAAATCATATTAGAAACTACCCTATATCAAAATCTCAATAATTTGGATAGAGAGGTGCAAAAATTCTTAAAAGTTCTTAAAAATAATTTTACAAATAAAACTATTGAAACTGTAATTAATGCAATTAGCTACATCAGATCTGTAAGGAATTCATTATCTCATACAGAAGTAATTTCAATCGCTAAAATTAAAGATATACGGAAGAAAGTAATTAATCACTTAAACCATATTATTGACTTATTATATTAAATCTTACATAATATTAACTAGTCACATTTAATTATTAAAGAGACTAAAAAGTCGGGGAATCATTTGAAGAGAGATCAATCCTGAGGTGGTTTAGGTATCCAAATATTAAATTTCTAGAGTGTTCATATTTAGTGCGGTCAACAATTTTTCCAGGGGTATGAACAAGACTATTTCTTAACCGATTAAAATTATCTAATTCGATAAGAAAATTCTGATCAATTAGCCAGTTCTTTTCTAAGAAATCTTTCAATTCATGTGTAATTTTACAACCTTTCTGAATATAGCATATATCTTTAATAATTCTAAGAAATATACCTAAAGTAGTTTTAGCACCTCCTCTTTCGAGTAGCATAATAAAATAACGCTTTTCATCTTTATCTGTGCCAGTTTTTAGTAGATTGAGACAATCATAAGTATTGGTCTTTTGAAGAAACATATTCATAATTATCTTAAATATATATTCTATAGTAGATGCTAATTCAATTATACATAATTTAAATGATCGTTCATCAAATAAACTATATAATTTGAAGTGCAATTCAGCACTTCTTAAGGTTTCAATTAGATTTTTGGGAAGTTTATTTATAAAGTTTAATTTTAAGAATTCATCATCAAATCTTTTAAACCAAATTATGTTTGATATTTTTTTATTATAACCTTTAGATATTTTAATAATATTATGAAGTAGAAATTCTTCAGGAGAATCTGGTACTACCTTATTGATCAGATGAGTTTCATATTTTTTTAATAAAGTATAAGCTTTATTTATATCTCCTTTGAATGTTATTCCAAGAGAAATATAATTTTCTGTAATTGATTTATCTAAATTTAACTTTTTTTTTATAATACTATATTCTTGGTTAGTTGCTAGAGATAAAGCATTCATGAAATCCTCTAGAATCCCTAATTTTTTATAAGTCTTAAATGGTTTAATTTCTTTCCTTCGTATCCAAAACTCAGGTTTTATATAGAAGATATAAGTTAAAATGAAACCAATCATAATTCCTATTTCAATTCCAATAATTGAGCTGTTATTAATTTCATCGATAAATATTAATTTAAGAAAATTCGTATCAAATAGTGAAAAATCAGAAATATAAGTTAGAATTGACCAGGTAAAAAAAGAAAGCAAAAAGAAGTAAATTGAGTTACCACCCAAATGACTTCCATCCTTACCAAAGTCCTGACAATCAATTTGAAACATTCTAAACGAAATTATCGATACCGCCCAACCTAACCATCCTAATGCAAAAAAAAACAAAGCGTTAATAGTGATTGAAATATTCGGTAAAATCAAAAAAACTAAAATTAGGTAAATTAAATATATAAAAAATAGAGAAGTGAAATGAATACGATACCATATATTATCAACATTCTTTAAAATAATCCAAATATTAAGAAAAAATAAGAATAGAAACCAAATACTTACGAAAGACCAAAAGAAAAAAGGAATGTATACAATTCTCATATAAATAAGAAATATTGTTAGAATTATTACTAGAGGGATATTTGCAAAGATTAAGTTCCTTTTATACTCTCTTTTCCATTTTATGACATTTTTATAACCATTTATATTCTGTCTTAAAATATCTATTATTTTATAATAATCCAAATTAAAATTAATTTTTAAGTCGATTGAAGTTTTAACTAAGTTAACACCTTTCTTTGTTAGTTGGCGTAAGAGAATTGTTCCAACGATCACCTCAGCTTTATCCTTCCCAAATTCATTTAAAAGATTCTTTTTTGTTTCAAACCATTTTCTTATTATTGGTTTCTCCCACCAATCGCAAAATTCTTCAACAAATTCGACAAAAGGTTGTTGGAGCTTTGCTTGATAAGTTTCGTCATTCCAATTATTAAAAAAGTGAATAAAAAGCAAATTTATAACTATATTCGAGAGACATCCGTTCTTTGGTCCAGAATCCCATATATCTAAGATTAAGTCGAATCTTTTTTGACCAATATCTTGTTTTAAATGAATTGGAGAAGAAAAACTAGAGGATAAATCACCGTAATCATATTTTTCAAATAATTTAATTAATAATCTAATGTTTCTTCTATGCTTATCATTCCAATCTATTGGAACTTCTATGTGCTTCATAACTAAAACTATTTTTTAATAAAATGTTAAAATATTTAATTGCTTTTAATTGTCAAAATTAATTTGGATATATTATTATTTGATTCTTCAAGTAATTTAAAAATCTCTTCTCTTTCAAAAGTGGATAACTCAGTTCTTTTAAATTTTGATCTTAACAAATTTATGCGATCTCGTATTAATTTTGAATGTTCTAAGCAAGATCTTCTCTCTTCTGATATTTTGATTTTCTTAACTAATCCAGTAAATAATATTTGAATTCGCTTTTTATCCTCAATTTCTTGATTTAGAATTTGATCAATTATACTACTTTTTACTGGATCATTAATTATAAATTTAAATTTTTTAATCATATTAGCTTTCAATATCTTTTTTTTAGAGACAAATTTTTTGTCAATATTATTCCTTAACCAGAGAAAAGTCATGTTTTTGATTTTCTCTTTCATTAAAATTAATTCTCTACCTCCTTTCCCTGTGTAAACTCCTAATTTCGATAATTCAGAGTTTAATACTTCAAAATGTTCGAATATATCAAATTTTTCAATAATATAAAAGTCATTCTCTAAGCCATTTTCTACTAAAAATTCTTCCATAAGATCATAAAGAAATCTGTATGTCGAAATTTGATTAAAATCAATGTTAAAGATTTCACAAATTTCTTCGTGTTTAATCTCATTATTCACCATATTTATTAACAATTTTAGATCTTTTAAATCAAATGGTTTATTCAATTCATACTTCGATTGAATATTAATTTCTGATTTTAATCTACTTAATTCCTTAGTAGTTAAATCTTTTGGGAACTGAACGATTTTGATAAAATTCTTTGAGTTAAAGGCTGTATCTGTTAATATTGGGCTTAAAATATTAGATAATTTTATTGTTGCTAACCTTTTATTTCCATCTATAATATTACCATAATAAGAGACAAGTATTGGATCAGTCTGCCCTTTATTTTTATACATTTTAACATATTCATTCGATTTTTCATCAAAGTTTAAATAATTAAGAATTATTTTTTCAAAAATAGGATAATTTTCGATATTATCTTTAGAAATATGAATTCCAATCCTCCTTTCAAATTGATTAATAATGTGTAAAAAATAGTCGCTATCAATATCTAATTTTAAGTATTTAGCTTCAATTTGTTGAATTGGGAAACTATAATGTTTAAAATTCCACAGATTGATTTTATCGATTGAATCTTCAACATCAGTTATTATTATCTCTAAGTTTTCCTCGCGGAATTGAAATTTTTTATAATTAATGAGAATTTCATATAATTCTTTCGAATTGACATGAAGTTCTCTAAAAGATTCTTGAACTTTTTCATTCTCCATAATATTTTTCAAGATACTTTTAGCTAAGGATATTTTTTCATTTTCAATTAGGTATTTTGATTTTAATATTTGGGAAAATATCATGTGTTCAAGAGGTATATAATCAAATTTATTGTATAGCTGAAATAAATGTTTTAATATTTTTAATGCGGATTTGTTATTTCCTTTTGAACTTTTTTCTCTGGCTACAAGATATAATTTGTATCTTTCAAGATTTTTAATTTCTTTGAATTTATGGCTTAATGATCTTTTGTTTTGATAGTATAATGCTTTTTCAACCCTTTTTAAAGCATTTGTAAAATCTGATTGTTCAAAAAGCAATCTTGCTTGAACTTCTTCTCTATAAGCGTTAATAATAAAAAAAATATCTTCTACAAAATTACCTTTTAATAGAGAAGAGATCGATTGGTATTGGTTTCTTAGAAAATTATTACAAATATTAAGACAATCTTGATATTCATTTTTATATAATGAATTTTTCACTTTGACATAAATATATTTTAATAATGAACGGTAATATCTTTTTATATACTTTTCCTCTTTGAAAGAAGTCAGATCTTTATATGATTTAACATAAGAAGCTAACGCGATTTCTTGATCTTCAAATCTTTTCTCTTTTTTATAAAAGTATGCTAGACCTTCATAATAATATGCTTCTGATATCTTTTGTTCATATTTTTTGTTTCTTAATTTAAAAAAATATTGAGCAAAATCATAACAAATTAAAGACAATTCTTTATTATCATTGAAATAGCAAATCTGGCCAATTGTATAGAAATATTTGGAAAAACAGAATTGAATTATTTTATCATCATAGCCCATTGCAATTTTTATTGATCTCATATAAAGTTCAGATTTTTTTCTTAAACATTCATTATTTTTTTCTGTTAATTTCCTTGCTTCGTCTAGGTAATAATTTAATAGTTTGCGATCTCCTCTATTTTTAAATCTATAAAATTTATTATCCTTATATTTTTCTGCTAATGTTGCGATAACTAATATTTCTTCAATATCTTCTGACAATAATGATTCTAAATCATCTTCAAAATCCAAGAAATAACTCAATTTTTCAAAATGATAATGAGAAATTATTCCTTTCTTTTTCAAAAGTTTATTATAAATAGCTTTGAATACTTCATATTTAGAACATGAGAACCCTAATTGCTCAAAATCAGCTAATACTATTTCTAATTCATTTTTTGTTCTAATAACAAAGCCACTTTTACCTAAACCGAGTATCATGTTTGCAAACATTCTTTTATAAGTAATTTTCAATGCTTCTTTATTTCCGGGGAACAGCTTAAAAAAAGTTTTAAGTGCATTAATAGAATCTATATATAACGCGCTATGACAATTTTCTGCATTTGTTGTTATTTTTTCAAAAAGGCGCCAACCTAAAGCTTCTTTATCTAAATTACGTTCTCTGATAATTAAGCGAATCGCATTATCATTAAATTCTTTATTAGTAATAATTAAATTATATATCTCTTCTATATACTTATCATTAAGGAGTTCTTCTTTTAGATTCATTTTTTTACACCGATTTTTTCGTTATTAATACAAATTGGAATTGGAAATCATTTAATTTAGAAATATGGTTTTAAAAATCATATATAACTATTTTAAACCATCATTTTCATAATTATCATTTTCTCTTTCAATATCTGAAAATTTCATAGTTTCGTGCCTAAAACTGTCAAATGGAACTTCTACTTCATATAATGTAGGTTTCAAGGGTATTATTCCATTTTCAACTAAATAGTGAACATTATTGAATTTCTTAAGAGTATTATTTTTTAAATTGACAAAATATATCCAATAATCTTCATTAAATTTAATAGAAGTTGAGTACTCATTTCGCGAGAGAAAAAAGCGTGAGTTTAGGCTATTAGTTGTTTTGACTTCTATATATTTACTACTCCCATCTTTATTAACAGATAAAATATCATAACCCTTGTCAACATAATCTCTTGCGATTAGTCTAACACGGTTTATTAAATTTGGATCAGGAAATTTATTTACCTCTTGTTTTTCTAATCTAAAAGCTATATTCTCTCCTAAAGTCCCGATAATTTTTTGTTTTTTTAAGATTTTTTCTAAATCATCCTCAGTAAATTTTTTTCCCATTAAAATTTTCTTCCAATAGTCCTCATAATCCAAAATTTCAGGGTGAAATTCAACCAGGTTTTCTGAAATTTGAAGATTAGCCTCCCAATAGTGATTTAGATTTGTAGATAATTCGAAGAAATCATCCTCCATAGAATCAGACAATAAATTCAATGTTTTTAACATCGAAATAAGAACAGCGCAATATTTTGAACTGTGTAATTTATAAATTAAAAATCTGTCTTCTTTTTTTATTGCATATTTTTGTAAATCTTCAAATATCCAATTATTTAGCATAAACTCTTCAATTAGTTTCATCTGTAAATCTGTTATTTTTATTAAAGAATCTTGATCTGAATGACTTAAATAGTGTTCTCCAAATTCAGTTAAATGAATGATATTATTCTCATTAGAATAAAAAAAATTTAAGGTTTTTCCTAATTTTAAACCTAAATCTGAATCACACGTACTAAGCAAGGGATTTTCCTTAATATATCGATCAAATTCATTATAGGGCATTCCTACCCCGATTGCCCTATACTCCAATACTTTTTTTAAGATTAAATTAAATTGCCATAAAAAAGTCATTTAAATTACCCGAAATTAATTAAATATCATCATAAAAAATTTCAAACTCTTCAGCATCAGGTTCGTTTGAAAAACCAATAAAAGATTCTGTATCATTTAGAATATGAAGCATATCTATTTCTTTTTCAATTAAGCGATTATGGATTTTATGATCGATCGTTCCTTGAGGTAGATCGTCAGAAACTGATACTAAATAATAATATGTGATCTGATCATCATCTTCTAAACCAATTCTGTGAATTCTATCTTTTGATTGAATAAATTGGCCACAATTATAAGACCTATCAACATAAATTGCATCGTGGCATACTTTATGGAGGGAAATTGATTCTGCGCAAGCTTGCGGATTAGCAATTAATATAGAAAACTCATGAGGATCTTTTTTAAACCGGGAAATATAGTCTTCTCGGGATTCTTCGGTATAAATACCATTTCTTAAATCTTTTGCTTTAGATTTAGGAGTATCTCCAATGATTAGAAAAACATGATCCTCCCCAAATTCCTCCTTGAAGAACTCATATAAGGTCTCAAGATTAATTATAAACTCGGACCAAATTAGGATTTTCTTTATATTTTTTTCATTTTTTAATTTTCTTACTAATTCAACTGTTTTTAACAATTTTGGGGAACATTCATAATTTGAATATATCTCCAAATTATTAATTACTTCCAGAATTTGATTGTCTGCTTCAATATTCTGAGATTGCCCAGCAATTTCATCTTTTAAAGATTCTAAACCATATTCTGTAGATTTTTCCATTAGTAAATTTAAATTTGAAGAAATTTGTCTTAATCTAACAATTAAACAATTTTTGTAACTATTTATTATCTCAAAATGAACTAAATTTTCAGCATATTCGATAATATCCTTCCATCTTTCACTTACTAACTTATACAATGCTAATTGAGATGGAGAAAGGGGCACTTGAATCACCAATTCCTTTGGTTTTGGTAGATTCATTTGCGTTTTAGAGATTCGAGTAAAAAAAGGGTAAATTTTTTCTTTTATATCTTCTATAACTGAAGGGTTGGAGTTTCTAGTAAGATATTTAAAATGATTTTTATCACCTAATAATGCTCCAGGATATAAAAATGAGAATTGTGCAAAAAGATCATGAATATTATTTGGGACGGGTGATCCTGTTAAAATAATTTTTGCTGAGCTATAAGGAGATAATCTGAGGATCGCAGAGGATCTTTTACCATCAATATTTTTGATATTATGAGATTCATCCAATACCAACACAAAACTATATTTACTGAGTAGATCAATCAGATATCTTATATCTCTACGAGCAGTTTCATATGTTGTTAAAAATATATCAGTATCCGAAATAAGTGTCTCATCATTATAATATTCTATCCTATCCTTTTTTCTACCATGAATTCTAATTAAGTTTGGAAGAGGCTCTTTAAAACATTCCTTGATTTCTTCTTCCCATGGCATCAATGAACTATAAGGTCCAATTACAAGCAATTTATCAACAATCCCCTCATTTTTCAAAAAATCAAATCCTGCTAATACTATTGTTGTCTTTCCACTTCCAGGAACACTAAAGTTTGCCACGCATTTTAATTCTATAAAATGATATACCGGCATCCTTTGATAATCAATTAATATTCTTTTAAAAGAAGGAGGGTTTTCTGAAAAGATATTATCATGTTCTTTTATAGATTTGCCAACTTCAACTAAATCTATAATATCAACACGAGTTTTCAAATTAGTTAGAAAATTTTCTAAAACTTGTGTCTTTTTAATTTTATAATCTTTTTGTTGTTTTAAATACTCAAAAGAAAGAAGGGCTAGTTCATGATTTAATTCAAAATTTTCGAAAGTATATTGAGTGTCTTTTGGATTAGAGACTTTGTACCCATAATTATTCAATTTTACTCTAGTTTTAGCATTTGGTTTTTCTTCAAATCTTAAGATAAGGTTTCTTCTTTCATAATCCGCTATAATATTGTTCATTGTTTAATTAGTCCTCATCATCCTCTTTTAATAAGAAAATAATATCATTTATCTTCTCTTGATTTTGCTCCATTATTCCCAACAACCTTTCTTCATCGATTTCAGTTTCTCCTTCATCTATAACATTTTGGATTCCATCTAATTTATCAGAAATCTGTTCAGCAAGAGTATAGATTTTTTCTTCCTTCTCACCTTCACGTATAGAATTAATTGCTGCTGTCATCAATTTATGGACTTCTCTCTTTCCTGAGACATTTTCATCCAGAGAGAGCACTTTTTCCACAGTATTTCTTAAGTCATTTCTATGTACAACTGAATTCAATTTTCTGATAACTTCTCTACTTTTCATTACCTTTTTTTCGGCAATCATTTCTGGATCTATGTTATTTTTTAACCATTTAAAAGCTAATTCTTGCATTAAGTCTAGTTCACGATCTAATTCAACTCCCTGTAAACCTGTATATCGAGCATGGCCTCTATTTAACTTTCGCAGCTCTCTAAAATGATCAAAAAGATTTCTTTTATCGATTATTGTATACTTCTTCTCTATATCATTATCTTCCAAATAAAGTTCAATTAAATTCAAGACTTCTTCAAATTCTTCAACATCAGCATCAAATAGGTTGAACATTTTTGCTATCTCAGTTTTACTATAATTAAATGATTTTAATTTTCTTACAGCAAGAGCCTGATTTATTAAGGTATAATTTACTCTTTCATCTATAAATAATTGATTAAAAGTCTGAATTGCAAGCAACTGGCTTTTGGATAATCCTGAATCTAACCTTACTACATCCATATGTTTATATTTATCATAGTTTCCTTCAGTTTTTACTTTTTCTTCCTGATACAATTGCCTTATAACCATATATCTTCTATTGCCGTCCAGTATTATCCCACCGTTAGTGATAATACCTGGGACTTCTTGTTGAGTATTAGAAATACTTTTCTTCAATTTTGATGTTTTTGTTTTATCAGATCCACGCTGAAGTGTATCTTCAAATATTCCTGCATAAATCTCGCGATCTGACAAATTTTCAAAGTCCAATTCACTTCCTAATTTATTTAGTTCTTCTATTAACTGACCCTCAATTCTCATATTATCAAAATTATATGTTAAAAATTCAATTGGAACTTTAACTACTTTTAAATCTTTCATAGTACCATCGAACCATCTTATCCGATGTGTTCTTTCTGTAATTGCTATAACTCCATTAATTTCAATAAAATTATTTATTCTTAACGAATTCTCCTCTTCAAAAACCATAATTTAAACCATCCTAATTTAAAGATTTTTTTATATTTAATATATTGAGAGATTCCACCATAACAAATGAAATAGATCATATATTTGTCTTTAGTAAATTCATAAAACTATTCTTTTCAAATTAAAACTATAATAATTTGATGAACAAAAATTATTTAAATTTATACAATGCCGTAAATTTGTGTATTCCTGATGTAAAAAAAAATCCTGCTTTTTACAATTTAAAATCATTTCTTTCATTTTTTTTTTAAAGCAGCCCTTTGAGCTCTCGATTTAAAACCCTGGTTTTTTCCGCTCTTATCTGCATGAGATTGTATCCTACGAGCTGCTTTTGAACTCATCTTACTTTTTCCCATACTTTTCACCTCCTTTTGGATTACTGTTTTTTCTCATATTAAAATTAAAATCATTATTATATTTAAATATTATTGTTTTTTTCTAATAATATTGAGAAAAAGTAATATTTATTAATACGGACTGATAATATTAATTAAAAGAATGAGATTAAGTGATCCTATGAAAATCCAAATCGCTTCATTTGCGTTAGTGCCTGACCATATTTTTATAGCTGAAAGATATTTTCATACTGAGAAAATAATTCTGATCTTAAGCGAAGAGAATAAGGAAAAACAAGCCAATAACAATGAGGAAATTAGCTCTAAAATTAATGAGGTGATTGGATTCTATGAAAAATTAAATGTTCCCGTAGAAAAAATATATGTGAATTATAAGAACTTTATGGAAATGACTTTGAAATTAGCCAGATTACTTAAAATGTTTTCTCCTGATGACCAAATTTTGTTGAATCTTAGCGGTGGTCGTAGGTCAATCCCGATTTCTTTAATATATGCGGGAACCTTTATTAGTAATTTCAAGGATATTAATATTAAATGTGTAGTTATACCTGAAGACAAGACTTATACTCCATTTAACTTGTTACCAAATTATTTACCGGACGAAATCGATATCAATCTAATGTCAAGGTTACCACAGAATTTAACCCTAACTGATTTAGAAAAGGATTTAGGAATAAAGCAACCTACAATATCAATTAGGTTAAAAAGGCTTGAAAAGTATGGATTCATAACCATGAAGGGAAGAAAAAGAGAATTAACGGACTTAGGACTATTAATGGTCGACATTACTAATCTGGAATTCAATAAAGAGGATGAGGTAAACTAGTATGATAACCTGGATAACAACTGTAGGATGGAGTCCATTTGCGGTTATAAACCCGATATGGGCGTATTGTAAGGAAAATGAGAAAACTCCAGACAAGTTATTTCTTATACACACCGAAAATATGAAGGTATTAAAAAACGTAGAAACTTGTAAAAAATATCTCAATGAGATTTTACGAGAATATTCCAATAATAATTTTAAAGAAGAAAATTTAATCAGCTACCAGATTGAAAATGAGACCTACGAAATATATTCCCTCGCAATGAAAAAAATAATAGACCGGGAGCTTAAGGATGATAAAGCAAAGATAATCTTAGATATGACTCCAGGTAGAAAATATATGTCAGCAATTAATATGTTTTTCGGTCTAAAAGCATTAAATAATTCAATTCAGGTTCTTTATCTCTATTTAGAAGAAGCTAAATACCAAAAAGTTCCATATCCATTAACACCAATAATTAAAAATGAACTAGTAGACATCATTGAATCAGCTGAAATATTTTCTAAAGATATTATTATTGATGAGGTGATAGATCCAGATGATGAAATTATCAAAAACATTTCTGACATAGATCTTTTGAGAAAGTTTCTGGTTTTAAGGGCTATAGTAAAAGATTTCAATACAATCACGAAGATAAAAAAATATTTTTTAGCTAAGAAACAAAGCATTAGAAGCATAGAACTTAGACAAATTCTTAAAGAGTTGCTGGAAGGTAAATATGTAAGTATTACTAAAGTCCCAAACAAAAAACAAAATTACTTTTTATACAAAAATCTTGAAAAAGCAGATAAATACATAGAAGAAACATTAAATCAGCTTAATATCGGGGAGGATGGTGGCTGATTAAATTTGATTGATATAAAAACTATTTTAGAAAAATATATTCTATTAGACTCAAACGAATTTGTTATGTTCTTCAATGAACTTTTTTTAGACGCTAAACACCACTTAACAATAAAAGATGCGCTCTATGGTTTAGATTTATTTGATATCAAAATTTCGGACCAGATTGAAGTAGAGATACTAATTGATTTAGATCTGATCAACCAAAACAGAAAAAATATGCCAATTAATACTCAAAATGAGTTTCCAAACAAATCTCGATTTTTTGAGATATTCCTCAAGTCAGGTCTATTTTTTAATAAATATTACAGAGGTTCTATTGATCATATTCTACGAGATATGGATCAAGTCAATCCCCTTAATGGAGATCTTCCCATAGCGATATCTTTTGATACGAATCTATATTTCAATCATTTTTTTAGTCAGATGTATCCAATGTTACTTGAACGATATGGAGCCCCAAGGTTTCCAATCAAATTTCTCATGTCGGAAGGCGTTAAAAAAGAACTTACTCGCTATGAAAAGAAGTATAAGCAACATGATATAGATGATTTGAAAAATGTTGTGAAATATCCCTCAATTATACAAGATTTCTTTAACCAATCCACATTAACTTCCCGCTTATGGCATTTAGGGCATAGTGACTTTTTAAAATGTATTGATAATGTTAATTATAAACTTGTTGATGAGGATACTTCAGTTAACCATAACGATATGGACAATAAAATAATTAATGGGTTATTGAAGGAAATAAAGCAACAAAATATTAAATTGTTTATTTTAAGTCAAGATTCTGATTTCATTGCAAGATCAAGAGGAAATAAGAATTTAGTTGCCAAATTTTTGGATAAAATTCCATACTCAAAACTTAAACAACTATACTCAATTAGCTGGGAGAAATTCGTAAGATTCATTTACACGCTTTCAGTGACTTTTGGAGCAATTATTTTAGAGTTTAAGGAAAAACCAATTATCGTTATACAAGGAATTTGGCGCGGAAAGAAATTGTTTCATTGGGAAAATGAAACCATGAAGGTTTGTTCTGCCAATAATTTACTTAGTAAGATTGAAAGAGATTTAACCATCTTGAGAAATATTAAATTAGAGGAGGGGGTAAATTAATCATGGTAATCTGGAGGTTGATTGCGTGAGTAATCTTTACTATGCTAATTTAGATATTCCTAGATATGAAATTGAAAAAGCTAATGCTTACTACAGGCTCAAAGATTTTATAAATTATTTAAGATTAGCAAAAGAAAATCAAGAGCGTCAAAAACATGCAATTTTTTGGAAATTCTTGAAACCAGAATCTATAGAGGAAATTATTAAAAAAAGATTTATTTTAAAAACTTCTAGAGAGGAACCTTACGATGAATGGACTTTGAATGAATTAGGTGAATACATTGAGAATGATTATGATCTGAATACTAAATTACAATCTGAAATTCAAAAGGAATTTAACCAGATATCAGATGAGGAAAAAATATGGATCAAGATTTCTGATAAGAATAGGACAGAGGAAGGATATAAACTAATCCAGAAATTTTTTCAAAATAATTTAATTTATGATTCTCCTGATCTTTTAAAGGAAAATAGTGTTAGAGTTTTAAGTAAGGATAGAAATTACAATGCATTAATCATTAATCGTAAACCTAAGAGCGAAAAAATTTATGTAAAATATCGAGCTATCCCCTTAATTCGTCAATTAGATGCACTCCTTAATTTACAGAAAAGACCACTTAAGGCTCATCTGCCTTTATTAAAATTGGTTATGAATAAGTACTTCGCAAGGTGGGCACCTGTTGATGTAAATACAGCAAACATAATTCAATGGCATCTTCTTAAAGATGATAATCGTAATGGAATAGAGAAACAGAGAGAATTTGTAAAAATAGCTCTTAGTACTCCTGATTTTGCAATCTTAGAAGGACCCCCTGGGTCCGGAAAAACCTATACAATCTGTGAGTTAATACTGCAATTAGTAAATCTAAATAAGAGAGTTTTGTTATGTGCATCAACGCATGTCGCTGTGGATAATGTCCTTGAGAAAGTTAAAGATAAAAAAGCAGTAATAGCTATAAGAATTGGAAGAGATAATATATCTGAAAAGGTTAGAGAATGTCAAATAGATGAAATTGAAAAGTATGAGAGTAAAAGGATAAGGAAGAATCTACTGATAAGGAAAAAAAAAGGAGCCATCACAGATAGTCAAAATTACTTATTAGAATGTTTACAATCAAATAAATCTAATATAATACGAGACACATTTCTTGATGCAGCAAATCTAATTTGTGGTACGAACATTGGAATTCTTAATCATCCAAAAATAAAACTTAATTTAAAAAATACTGTAGCAAATATCGATTACGACTATTTAATACTAGACGAGGCTAGTAAGACTACATTTCAAGAGTTCCTAGTCCCAGGGATGCTCGCTAAAAAATGGATCATTGTTGGTGATTTTAAGCAATTATCTCCTTATGTAGACGCTGAGGATTTGGAAGGTAATTTAATAGGTTTATTGAACCCTAAGGAAGAGATAGTATGTACTGATATTTTCGAAAGCTTCCTTAATTCTTCCAAATCTAAGAAAAATGTTAATTATTGGATGAACAGTTTAATAATAGAAAACGATGATAAAATAAGAAAATTGTATGAAAAACAAGCTAAAGCACTAGGTTTAGATTACATTAGAATTGAAGATGAAAAATATAATAAATTTGAATTGTTAGGCTCTCAAATAATAATTACATCTGAATCATTAGTAAAAACAATAGAACATGATTTACCTGTTAATATACATCATATACGCGGAGATTTTCAATTAACTAATTTTAAAAGAAGAAGAGAGTTTTGGAAGAAGCATTGCAATCCAAAAATTTATGAAGATGATAATGAGAATAATATACTAGAAAAAGAAAAATGGCCTCATCAAGTTGCATGGAGATTAATAAGAGCTAATGAGACGAGAATTACTAAAGAGAATCATGAATACTATTTGAATCAATTGAAAGGACTGTATCCTAATTTTCAATTGTTAAATTCATCCAAAGATGAAGATATTGAAATTGAAAAAGATGTTGAAATTGACATTAATGAAAAACTTAAAGAAAAAATTGATTTAATTAGCACTATAGGATTACCATCAATTATTGAATCTCTCCAAAATGGAATAAAATCAAGTGTAAAAAGTAAATATCCATACATCCTTTCTGAAGGTTTTGATAAAGAAGTTCTTAACACAAGGCATGTATTACTTAACTACCAATATAGAATGCATCCAGAGATCTCAGAATTCCCCAGAAAATATGTGTACAATAATGATGCTCTCAAAGATTATCCAGGAACGAATAGAGAATGGAATTTTCCAAGATATGAAAATAAACGCATTGTATGGGTAAATACGTTGGGAAGTAAAGACTCTGAACTGAACATGAACCGTTCAGAAGTAGAGAATATTATTTTTGAACTAAAAGAATTTATGAAATGGTCGGAAAGAGGGGGAAGATATAAAACATGGGAAGTAGCAATTTTAACTTTCTATCGTGCTCAAGAAAGGCTGATTAGACGAGAATTACAAAAATTTTTCGCAACAAAAAGTAGAAGGTTTTTCAATTCAACGAAAATGAATGTTGCGGTTGAGTTATGTGTCGTTGATCGGTTCCAAGGACATGAAGCTGATGTTATTTTCTTATCTTTTGTTCAAACCCAAAAAGAAGGTTTTTTAAATAGTGTGAATAGATTAAATGTTGCCTTGACCAGAGCTAAATATCAATTAGTCATTTTTGGTTCTCATAAGTTTTTTATAAAAACAAAATCAGAAATTTTAAGAAATCTTGCTGAATTTTGTATGAAGAATATAATTATACCTTTTAGAGGAGGGAAAAAAATTGGATACAATTAAACTTAAAAGAAAAGTGGAAATTCAAAGATTTAGAGCTATAATTGATTTAGGAAGGCAAAGAGAAAAAGAAGTCTATATAGCAATATTAAAACTGGCACAAGAAAATGAGGGGATAATTACACCAGAATTAATAATTGAGAGTTTCTTCGAGGGAAGACCCATAGATTTTGCAATTAGAATTATTCAAAATTGTAAAATAGATGGTTTATTTGATGATTATGGACATATTTCTGAAGAGGGGAAGGTTGCATTAAGTGAAAATAAGATATTTCTAGGAGAGAATGGAGCTTATGAATTTTGGACTACTTTAGATCCACTAATTCCCCAATTAATCCTTGACATTAAACTAATTGATGTACGCCAAATGAATAAAAAAGCAAATCGTGGTTCAGTAGAAGTAATTCCAGATTGGATTAAAAATCTGGAAAATCAAAAAATTAACCTCCTTAACAAGAATAAAGATGTTATAAAAATTTATGAGTTTCTCCCTCAAATTGAAGTATTAAAAAACTATTTAAATGTTACTGTTCACTTTCATATTACTCCATTAGAAGTATCTGAAGAATCCAAGCTAATGGTTGCTGGAGATTTAAGGAAAAATCTAACTCAAATTCCAAAATATTCATTTGAAGAAATTTGGTTTTCTCTATTAGGAATTGAGAAAAATAAATGGGATCCAAATAAATCTGCATTGCTCTACAATTTTGAAGATGTTAAGGACAATAATTCAAGGATGAGTTTTTCTATCGATAAACAATTTCAAAGACCTGATATTTTAGATTTAGGTAAGTTTGAGGATGTATCTGTCAGGAATATTCCAATAATACCCGTCAACGAGAAAGAAGCAAATATATGGGCAAATTGGATATTAGAACAAGAGATTAATAATTATACATATGAGGAATCATATATAGAAATATGCTACGGTATTGCTTCCAAACCTCAGTTTTCAGATTTTCAGATCGCCTTTCCATCACAAATAGAGCTTGCTGAAAAATTCATTAGGAGAGAAGATAACGGAGAAATAAAATTTTTAGAGAAATTTTGGTATTTACAAACACCAATAGATTTAAGAATTAAAAATTAGAGGGTTTTTAAAATGTTTGAAATAATTCAGAAGCAGAAGGAAATTGATTTAAGAAGAGAAGAAATTCCTCATTGTTGGATTTATAAAGAATCTAATCAAGATTTAGCATTAAATAATTATTTTAAGAATACACAATTATCAGATGACATTTGGTTGAGTGGTCAAGATCGGAAATTGCTTATTCAATTAATAAATTCAATCAAAAAGGCAAGGAATATCATATGTTTATCAACATTTATTTTTAGTAGTAAAGAAATCAAGGATGAACTTATAGAAGCAAGTAAAAGAGGTGTGAGAGTTTATATGATTACTGCATCAAATAAACATTTAAAATCCTTACCTGAAGATGATGATAATTTCAACAAGCATATGTACGTGGAAATGAGCGAATTATTTAATGAGTTACAAGGAATAGTAAAAATAAGAACATCAGAAAACTTTCATACAAAATTCTTATTAATTGATCCAGGAAGAGATGAGATTTCTGAAGGTTATCTACTTACATCTAATTTTGATACAAAGGGATTGATCGGTAGGGATATTAAAGGGATTTATCATGTTAATCAAGAAATAGGTATTTTTTTAAATAAAAGAGAGGTTGAGGATCTTTTTAAGCAATTCTGCTTAGGTTTTTGGGAGTTAAGCAAAGAAGAATCCAAAGTTGATGGTTTTTATCCTTTAAATAGCAATATTCAACAGAATTTTACCTTTAATAATCTTCTACTCAATTCTCCTAATCATAAGTCTTTAAAGAATGAAATAATTAATATTATTTCAAGTACCAGAGGTAAAATATTTATCAGTACTTATGGTATTACGGACGATAATGAGATCTATAATTTAATTTTAAATGAACTTGTTGAGAAAAAAAGAGAAGTGTTCATTTTAACTCGACCCCGAGTAACTAAAATGGAAAGTTTAATTAAGTTATCACAAAATGGAGCAAAAATTTACGGACACTACGATATTCACGCTAAACTCGTAATTGTTGAAAATATAAATAATCCACAAGGCATAGTTATGACAGCTAATATTGATAATATTAGTTTTGAAAATAGTTTTGAAACAGGAAAAATCTTAGATCCAGTTCAAGCAAGAACACTTTTAAATGTAATTTATACTTGGATTAATTATTTCCCATTGGAATTAATGTGTAATATTGAGAGAGGAAAATTGGATAGATATGCTCTAGTTTGGAATAGATTAACAAAAACATTGGATCGTAAAAAAGTAATATTTGAAAAGATTGAAGAATTAAAACCAGAGTATGCAAGTTCTATCTTACATTACAGAAATTATGAAATTTCAAATAAAAAATTAGATTTTGTTGAAAGTAATTCTGAAATCGTTCAAAAAATGGTCTTTAAATACAAAGTAAAACCCCCAATCAAACCAGTTAATGCAAAAACATATTTGGAAGAAGCGGACAAAGAAAAATCAAAATCAAAGAAAAATAAGAAAAATTTTCAATTCTTTCTTCTAAACAATCAAAGTTATATTGTAGTTAAAAATGACGATGAGTTAAAAGAAGCAATAAAAATCACAGAAAAATCAAATGTAAAAATAGTAACTCTCGAGAAATATCTCTTTTAGTATCATGAGTAGTATTTCCAAAATTATTTTGGTAATTTCTCTTTCACTTAAATTATTCGTTTTCTTTTTTATTGCTGTGCGTTTCTATACTGTAATACCAGTGTTTCATATGGTATGGCATGTATATCAGATCACATATCTTAGCAGCAGCGAGAGCTTTTGCAAATCTTTTTTTTGTAGTTTCATTGCCCCTTGCGTAAAACTCATTAATTGGAAAAATCTCATTAGCCTTTACCCAAATTTCAAAACAAAAGCTTGAATTGATTGTTGGAACTTCTTTATACTTAATAGACACAATAAGTCTTTTTTTTTGTAGTTCATCTAAAGTATTTATTGGATTATTTAACCCTTACCTATATCTTTATATCTTACTTGAAAGTTATCTCGTATATCGATTTCATTGGGATCACTTATGTCAGTGAAAAATTTGTAGTATTTCATCTCATCATCTTCGATTTCAAATTTCCAAAAACTCATTTCATCTGTTGTGTAGTCCCAACTTTCAGAATTAACAGCCAAGCCTGTGATAGATTTAATATCAGAGTTTATTTTTTTGAAGGCTTTCATATAATCTATCACTTGCTTTCTCAATTCTGTAGGATCTTTTTTTTTACATTCTACAATTAAAAATTTTCCTAAACCATCAGTAAAAACTAAATCTCCTTTTCCTTTGTCTGTTCGGCCTTGTACAACTTCCCATTCATAATCGTAAGCATATTTATACTCTCTGAATTGAGGCATTTTCTCTGCAAGATGATTGATAACCTCTTTGACAATTAAAAATTCAGGATTTTTATCCCAATTTCTATTAATAATGTAAGAGCGAATAGTATTATCCCTATGTTTTAAAATCTTTTTATTTCTCATATTCTTCTTTAAGAATTCTTATCATTTATCTATCTATTAATTGCTTAATTACATTTATAAGATTCAACTTATCGCCAAATATTTAAGCATAATAAGAACTACGGATTTTGTCTTTGGATAACATAGTTGCAATTATTCTTTTTCTTTATCCTTTCTCGCTTGAAGATATGATGAGAACCCCAAATGTAATAGTGAAAAGAGCATACGCGCGTGTTTTTTTCTAGCCTTAGGGTCTTCGTTAAGGTAATAGATTTCCTTAGCAAACTTGGTTATTTCATCTCGATAGTAGTCTACATACGCTCTACAGTGTTTTTCGAACTCTTCACCATCAAAATCAACAATAAATTTTGGTCTTACTTTGTCTGTAGCTCCTATTTCGGATTTTACCTTATCGGTTGCTTTTTTTGATTGATGTAAGATGTCATCAACAGCATATACATCGTCTTTTTCTGGTTTTTTGTTATACTGAACTAATTTTCTCCCATAAGGACACATTAACTTACAATAAGAGCAGTAAGTTATTTGTTCATCAAAATCCAAGGAATCCCAGGCCTTATCTGGAATTTTTTGACACGCATAAGGAAAATTATTGGCTTTTTTTAGTATGTCTTTCATATAATTACCTCCGCCTTGATTATTTTTAATTTTTAAATCCTTCAGCATCCAATCGGTCATTACACAATTTATCGCATTTTTGGATGTAGGGATTATTCCTTCCCACATGAAAAAACTCCACCTTTTCGTATTTCTCGCACAGCTTATAGACCTCGCTGCACATTTTCGATAAGTGTGGATAGTTGATTTTCCATTTCTTATTGATTTGCTGGACTGCTAAGTTGCTATCAGAATACACTTGAATGTGCCCTCGTGAGAATTTTTCAGCAACTTTTAAAGCGTTAATTATAGCTTGATATTCGGCAGTATTGTTTGTCGCAGTTCCAATAAAAACACACTCATCGCGGATAATTTTATCATTATGAAGGAATAGAAAAGCGCTAGCAGCGGGTCCGGGATTGCCGCGTGAGGCACCATCCACATAAATTTTAAGTTTATCTCCTTTTTTAACGGGACTGTTGTTCATAATAAAGATGAGTGAATTTTTTAATTTAAATTTATAACAACCTTCTTTGTTCTTTCCTTTCTCGACTTGAAATTCTTTAACAATTCCCTATTTATTAGTAATATTTTTATAAAACGAAACAGAAATATTGATTATGGAAAATCCAAATATTAGCACTCCTGCTAGCGAGGAGAAACTTGAACCAGAGAAGCCAGAATTTAAAAAAAATGATTTTACGATAACATTTGATAATGTAGGGGACGGTTTCGAAATGTTTGTTCAGAAGTCTGCTGATGCTTTGTTCGGCTTGGGAAAATATATTAAGAATTTATTTACTTCAAGAAAAATAAAAAGGAAGAACGATACAAAAACAGTTAAACCTTTTAAAATTCGAAGAAAGACCCCCGCTGAACGGCAATATGAGTTATCAAAGAAAATTTATCGCGAGCATAGGAAGCTGGAGAAGCAATTAGAAAAAATCGATGCGTCGCTTACTAAGACACAAGAGCTTGCGGGTCAAATTAAGGAGGATACTTCGAAGATAAAGCTTGATATTGAGGCGGTGAGTGTTATATTGGAGTATCAAATGGACCGAATCGATGATGTCGAGGATTACATGAAGAACCACCTTGGAAGTGATTGGCTTCAAATCAAAAATCTCTGGTCTGAGTATAAGGAGGGTGACATGACGAGGGGCGATTTCACAAAAGCCGCATTGAAGAAGTTAGGAAAAAATTTCCTTGGAATATTTGTAAACACCGTTTCTTAAGTCTTTAATATTTCTTCTTTTTTTTTCAAAACAAGAAAACTTCCAAAACATCCAATTTTACAAAAAGGTAAAGACTTAAATGCTCTTTATACCAAACAATGCTTATACTTTAAATAATAGAGAGTTGGTGAGATTATGGAACACGATAATCAGGCTAAATTTGACGAGAAGATTAAGGAGTTAGAAGAGAAACTGCCTAAAATGACCGTTGGCGTGAATTGTGCTGAATTGACATTGACGAGTATTTTAGATGTATTAGGCATCAATGACGGTATTATTAACAACCTTATGATTCCGCTAGCTGGTGGCTTTGGAGGATATAAATCTGAGAAGGGATGGCAAGGTGCTTGTGGTGCTGTATGTGGAGGGGTGGCAGCGTCAGGAGTAATTTTAGGCGGTAAAGAAAGGATGTCGAATGCTTCAATTCCAGTTGCGTATTTGAAAGGGGCAAAATTTGCCACAGATTTCGAAAAGGAGTTTGGGACAGTTGTATGTTCAGGGTTGTGTGGTTACGATTTTAGCGATCCTGCGGCTTTTATGGAATACGAGAAAAATAACACTTGGGAAAAGACCTGTTCTAAGTATGTTATATGGGCAGTTGATCACACAAGAAAATTAATGCGTAAAGATTTAAGAAAAAAATGGTAATCTTAAATTAGTTTTTTATTTTTTTATATATTTATTTAATTGAATTATTTTATTTCTACAAATTCTTTTACTATTCTTTAAATATTTCAATCATAATAGGCTGGAAGGTGATAAATTAATGAAAATGATTACTGGTGTGGACATTTTAGATAAAGAGATAAAGGAGAAGTTAAGGACAGAGAATATTTATAAGATTTTTAATAATTTTATATTTCCACTTATAACAGAGGAAGAACGGGAGTTTTTGGAGGAACTGGAGCAATTTTTACTTAAGGAAATTGAGCCTAAAGTGAACTTAAATGAAGAAGTGTACGAACTTTTTCCTATCCTGGGTAAGAAAAACTACATCCAGAGATTAAATGCCTATGGAGATTCTGAAAGGTATAGCATGCGCTATGAAATGCTCTTAGCAATGGCAACATCAATTATTGATCCCGAGTTAGATCTAGCCCGTGTGGTTACAGGAGTAATATTTGCCAATCCTTTGTTTCAATTTGGTAGAGGAGATAGAATTTCTGAAATTTTGAATGAAATTATTACGGGGAAAAAGATAGGTTGTATTTGTATCACTGAGAAAAAGCACGGTTCTGATGCTGTGAATATGGAAACCAAGGTTATTGAAAAGGGAGATCATTTAACATTTACGGGAGAGAAATTATATACGACGAATGGTCCAGTAGCTGATTATTTTATTGTGTATGGGGTCTCAGACGTCTCAGATCCACGAGGAACAATGTATCAAGCAGTTGCAGAAAGAGGATATGAAGGATTGCAAACTAATAGACTTGGTATTCAATCAGTTCCGCGCGTACAAATAGGGCAAACTCTTTTTAATTCTGTGAAAATCCCTAGAGAAAATATTCTTGGAGGGAAGGGTCAAGGTTATAAGAATCTATTTTCTGGACTTGTCGCTGAAAGATGTTCTATTATTGGATCTAGTTTAGGTATTGCGTGGTTAACTGCGGTTACAGGTCTTATATACACAAATTTAAGAGTTCAATTTGGTCGCCCTTTATATGATTTTCAAGGTATTTCGCTTCCTCAAGCCCAGAATTTTACCGAACTTATGGCAGCTACAGAACTTGGTTTTAAGTCAGCTTCGGAGTATAATAAAACAATTGAGCAAAAACATTTCGATCAACAAAAATTCATTAAATATAACGCCGCTTTTAGTTCCGGGACAAAATATCTTGCCTCACACTTAGCTCATAAAATATCGTATGAAACTCAACAATTATGTGGAGGTATTGCATTTACAGATAACCTGCGAATTGATAAAGCATTAGAAGTTGCGAAAGTTCAGGAAATAATAGGGGGAGCTCGAAATATACAGCTCTATTTGGTTAGTAGAGGCATTAAAGACATGATATCTCTTTTATAATTATACAAAAGAAAAAAAAGTGGTATAATTTAGGTAAATAAATCTGGAATTCGTATTTAGATTAACATTTTAACCTAGACCAACCATACTCAAGGCGTCTTTCGCTTCTAAAACGGGATGGATCGTATATTTGTAGCCCACTATGTCCATATATCCAGAAAATCTTTTAGTGATTGCTTTTAAAGCGTCGAAGTATTTACTATCATCTTCAATCTTATAAATCGTGAAAAAAATATAATCACCCGCCGCAGAGTTAAATACATGCTCAGTTTTTATATAATCAGGTAATTTTTCAAGTTTTAGAAAGGTTTTTCCAACTTCCATTCCAACGTGAGCCGGGAAACTTCCTGTGATAACAATATAAGCCATTAGTATTACCTCCTTTTATTAATTAGCAGAAAAAGTTATGAATTAGATAATTTTAGGTAGATTTCGTTAAGTGTTTTAAGACACTTTTGTATAAAACTTTTATGATATTAAATGTAATATTTTTGAATTACTTAGCATAACGGAGGAGATACCACTGTTCGACATCAGTCTTGGGTATAGTTCCTTCTCTCACTACCTCAAATTCAAACCGTTTGTAGAATTTCACATTTATTTCAGTAGAAGTTTCAAGAAATACGGGTAGTGGATTTGTGTTATCGATTTTTTCAAGCATATATTCCATCAACAAGCTTCCATATCCTTTCCCCTGATGTGTGGGTTCTACACCAAGCGTTTGCAAGTACCAGTGATCACCAGGAGCAAACTCCCGATGCACCACAGTACTATGTTCTTCAATAGGTTTAATCCGCTTACCAGCTTCTCTTCCTAATTTGTAGAATTTTGCCTTTAGTAAACATCCGATGTCCATTATTAACTTATATTCTTTATTAATGTAAGGTAGCCATACAGCTACGCCTTCTAAATTGGAAGAGGTCGCGTGTGTCTCGCCGTATTTAACGCCCAAACAGCTTGTCATTTGAAAAACATATTTCATCACAGCATGCCTTTTTTCTTTGTCAGGAATATCATAAACTGAAACAGGATCGTCCTGTAGAGCGCGACCCAAAACTTCACCTGCGTTTCTAACTTGAGTTTTGTCTAACGTTATAATATCTTCTTTTGATAACATATGAAAGAATTAAATTATTTCAATAAAAAGATATAATAGACCAATAAACGAAAAAAATGTTATCAAACTTATTTACCAGGAGCAGTTGTATTTTACTCTTGAATTATTAAAAAAAAAGTAATATTAAAGTTTAAAACTTGATTTTAAACTATTTTAGTTTGTATTTCTGCTTCTTTATGAGCGAAATAGTTGATATCGTAGTGAGCGCTATGATAATAGGGAGGTAATATCCTGGGATAAAAGGATTCTGAGGAGGAAGAGGCGCAATGCATCCGAACATGTCGTAATATATATAGTTCTCGTTCTGTTGTTGTCTTATGCTCTGATTAAATTCACTATATACCCAAAAAACTTCATTAGGAAATGACATGGTTCCGTATCCACCTACAATAATTCCGATTTCTTCGGACGCGTTGTAATGTTCAAGTTCCGTTTTTGGAATGCTCATTTCAAACATCCTATGATCGGATGCGTTGTTTGCGCTTGGTCCAAAGCTCCATTCAATATTGTAGTTTGAAATCGATGAGTAAGGGCTCAACATAGCACCATTAAATGTATTGGTGTAATTATATCTAATTGTAAACTCGAGGTATTCGAATTGAGTCATGAATGGTGCGCTATTATTACCGATGATGCTAAATTTCATTACATACTTTGACGACAAATTTGCGGGTCCGTAATCGAAGGATTCTGCGAGAAGGCTTGTGCCCGTATTGATTGATCGAGTTTGTAGCGGATCGTTAGAATCCATAGTTCCATCGTTATACCAGAACACCAGTTTATGGTCTGAGATTGTTGTGTTCATCCGAGTTTTAAGCTCTAATTTCACTTCGTTTACTGCATCGGCGAAGAGTTCAGGAAAAAGTGGGAACCATTCTTTAATGTCTACGGAAAAATCCAGCTGAGTTAGGTGATCGCCTGCGCTTAACGATGATGTTATATTAAAATAGGGAACGGGTCCCCAATCGAAATGAGCATAATTACCTTGAGTTGTTCCATAGATTGCATTGTATTCGCCATCATTATTAACATCGTAGCCTCCATATAATCCAGTGTATTGATTCCGGAAAAAAGGAAAAACATCATCGTTTTCGACATCGTGAAGTAATGATTCAGTCCCATTATTGAGGTAGGAAGCCCAACTTGTAACATCATCAAATGTCTTGTTATTCACATTCATCCAGACACCGACCCATTCGTCTGTTGTACCCCCCGTCTGATCACTACATAAATCAAGACCTACATAAAAATTAGTGACATCTTCACCAAGATACATATAATTGAAGCCATCCTTGTCTGGTGGATTAAATGTATCGTCGATATTCAGGTAAAACTTAACTTTCCAATCACGATCTGACCACTCTGCTTCGTTAATAACTCCGTCCACAACGATATCCTCCATAGGCGCTGAACCGCTACTTTTAGGCACTTGTGCTGAAAGGTTAACTGAAAACATACTAAGGCTCGACAAAAATGTTAAAGAGAACAACAATAATAAGGTTTT
Source organism: Promethearchaeota archaeon (assembly GCA_030599585.1). Taxonomy (GTDB): domain Archaea; phylum Asgardarchaeota; class Lokiarchaeia; order Sigyniarchaeales; family SOKP01; genus SOKP01. The sequence continues at coordinate 55,840 of JAUVNS010000002.1, forward strand.
AAATTTTTGATTTACCATGATCTTTTCATTTTTAATTTTAAAATTAGTTTAAAGATAATATTCAAACTGCCTATATAAATTTGCTGATGGTTTGCTTGAAAATTGTTCGCTTGTCCCTTTTAGTTATTTTAATTAATACTCTAGAATTGACAAGAAAAAAATTTAGACCCACGAATATCCCCTTAAGTATTAACAAGTGATTCTACGGAAATCCGAAATGTATTTATGACTGGAATTATTTATGTACATGTAATAATGAAGACAGAAACAGAAAAAGACGACCAAGAGTCGTGCCAATCCACTATAAATCCCAGCGAGTGGAAGGGAAGAACGATAGAAATTGACGACGCTGGGACGGGTGATCTCGTCGGAGATGCCTTTATTGGCTTTCGAGACACGAACACGGGAAAAATAATTTTTCAATCGGTTCCAGTTATCCTCTATAACAAGGAGAACAAGGAAGAGGATCGACCGAAGAAACATATTCTAAAGATAGTTATCAAAGCTCTTAGAGCGCTTAATCACAGCAAGGGAGATAGAATACTCCTATGCCGGGGTAATTGTTTTGATCTTGTTAGAGAATATTTTGACGAGAATAAAATATACTACGAAGCGGCAATTGTCGAAGGAGAACTCCAAGACGCTGTGGAGGGTAGATTTATTCAACACCTCAGAACATTAGGAATGGGCTCAAAGAACCTTACGAATGACTCAGGTATCAAGAGATATTTTATCTCGTTTAACTGGGTATGTCAAGACTTCCCAAATCGGGAGCGCTACGTTAAGACGGGCTTCCCATCATGGAAAAGGAAGTGGCGTAATATAGCTATTGAGCGCTACCAAAATTCTAGGAGAGGTAAGGCTCAAAGAAGAGAGTTAATCGAGCGAAGAGCGAACGAAATCTATAACGTTATGCTTGAGAAACCTATTTCTATAAGAAAGGCAGTCTCTGAGAGTAGATGAAACCCTTAGTATTTAGAGAATAGAACCTAATTATTGTTAAAAAAGCAGTTTCTTATACTTTAAATGCAAAAACATCACCCTTCTATCTTTTTATAAAAGATTTATTTAAATAAAACCAATGTGTAAAGATAGAATTAATACGCTTTCTAATGGTGTTTTTAAATTAACATAATAAATAAAAGAATTGTATCTTTACGACCTAATTTTTTATGGAGGTAATTAACCTTGGGTAAGGGTAGTACAGTTTTAGGTGTAATAGCATTAATTTTGGGAGCAAGTGGTTTAGGATTAGGAGGTTTAGCGTGGATATCTGTATCAAGAGTAGAAACTCAAGTAGCCAGCTTTTCTGAACAAAATACATGGTATAAATACAACGAGACAGTATTTAGCTGTGATCCAATACAAACATATTTAACATTTACTGGTTTAACGATTGAATTTGAACTAGGACCAAACGAATCGGCATATTTTAGTTTTACAAGTCGGGGACACACGGAGCAAAATCTAGGAGCGTGGTCCCGGATTTTAATTCTTTTTAAAGTAGATGGAATTAGTAGACTTGATCCGAGTGCTGAGGTGGGAGCTTATAATGTAGGTTTTGTCATGCATTCTATGATTCATTTACAAGATGTTAGGGATGATTTATCACCCGGCGTACACACAGTTACTGTAGTTATTAGAGGGGATCCAGCAGCAAATTATGTTTGGAAGAGTTCATTATTCGTCCAAAAGTTTCCTATGTAATTTAAAAAAATTGGTTTTTTTTTTTTTTGAAATCAAAGTGGACAATAAAGTATATTAACGCCGATGAAGAAATACATATCACATAATCAGTATTTAGTTTAGAATTTGAGTAAATCAATATAAGAAAACATGAGTTGAGAATTGATGGGAAAACGAAAAGTTTCAATATTTAGTATTTTAGCGCTTATTGTAGGGCTTTCTGGGCTTGGACTAGGAGTGTATTCGCTATATAATTACCAACAGCTTGTTAATCAAGTAGAGCCCCCAAGACCTTTAGCAAGAGCATACCTAAATTTTGGATACATGTTCTCGAGCGGGAGCTATAATCTCGTGAATTTTGATGTTTTAGATTACGACGAGACAGGTGACTTTAATTTAATGACAGACAGGTTTATTTGTCCGATTTCGGGATATTACCTCATTTCAGGAATGGTTACATTTGGTGGTATGCAAGATGGAGAGGCGATATTTGCGGCAGCGTTTATAGAGGGCGTCTTAAAAGCGTGGATTATAGCACGCGCGGCTCATTCAACCATTTTATCAACGAGTTTTACAGATATCGTATATTTAAACGAGGGAGATTATGTTGAGCTGCGGGCGTATCATACTGGGAGTGGTCCAAGAGAGATTTTTGGAGATTCACAAGGCATATACACGTACCTTACGATCGCAGCTACAGATATTCTAAATTAATAATACTTTTTTTTTATTTAAGTGGACAATAAAGTATATTAATCCCGGAGTGGAAATACTTACCATATTAATTAGCTTATATTTTAAAATTAAGAAAATCAAATAAGAAAAAGCGAGTTGAGAAAAGATGGGAAAGAAAAAGGTTTCAATTTTTAGCGTTTTAGTATTTATTGTAGCGCTTTTGGGGCTTGGAGTCGGAGCGTATTCATTATATAATTACCAGCAGCTGGTTAGCCAGGTAGAACATCCTAAGTCCTTGGCGAGAGCATTTTTAGAAAACAGTTATTCAACCCTGGATGAAGAATGGTTTAAAGTTGATTTTGATGTGCTAGATTACGATGTGAGTAGTGATTTTAATATTACAACTGATAGGTTTACCTGTCCGACTTCGGGGTATTACCTTATTTCAGGAATGGTTACATTTAGTTCTATGCAAGATGGAGAGAGAATCGAAGTGGGAGCGTTAAGCGAATTTTTTTTTGAAGCGGGAAGTGTAGCTCATGCATCTCATACAAACATTCTATCAGCTGGTTTTACAGATATCGTATTTTTAAACGCAGGAGATTATCTTGAGTTTGTAGCATATTATACTGGGGCTGCGTCGATTTACGGAGACTCTTCAGGTAAATACACGTACTTTACAATCGCAGCTATGGATTTTTAAATTAATAACTATTTTTTTTTTAATTTCGTACGTGTGGAAAAGCCCATTATCAGAATATTCATTTAGTTCTTAACTAGGTAAAATATAAAAGCTGAGATTAAAAGGACGATGCTAACCATTAGGAACACACCTCCAAAAGAAAAAAAGATTAGGATATATCCACTTAGGATGGGGCCGATAGTTTGTCCTATGTCCATAATGGTACTCAAAGTTCCGATTGCGGTACCATAATCTTCTTTTTTAGAAATATCTGATACATAAGCGGCGGTAGAAGAGATTACCATGGCCATACCGATTCCAAAAGCGCACAATATCAAAATTACTCCGATATAATTGGTCGTAATTGGAATTATCCACGATACTCCTCCACCTAGTAAGAGTCCTACGAGAATAGTTAAACGACGACCAACTTTATCTGATAAAAATCCCATTAGGGGTTTGAACACAACAAGCATTAAAGTTAAGATTGCAGGAATTAAACCAATCAACCAGGTGTCGAAATTAAGCGAGTTGGCATATATTATTATATAGGCTTCAATAATCCCGAAGGCAAAATATTGGCTAGCTTGAACAATGGAGGTTGATAGTATGATCTTATGGGTTAAAACTTCTTTAATTCCTTTCGCGAATTCTTTTATTGTTAGTGAGGGTTTTTCCGTTACTTGTTCGAATTTAATATTGGTGGTTCGATTTCGATAAAAGAACACCGTAATCGTAAGAGCGATAGCGCCTGAAATCGCACATCCAATGTAGACGCCATAATAATAATTAGTGGTTATAAATAGAATTGTCCCTCCAGTTATAGGTGCCAGGAAGCGTCCGATGAGAGTAATTGAAGAAAACGACGAAATATATTTACCTTTATTATCAGGATACGATTCAGCAATAGCAGCCATTGCAACGGGAACGAAAATTGCGGTTGAAAAGCCGTGATAGAAACGAATAATCATCAAAATCCAAATGTTTATCGCAAAAAGATAAAAAAAGGGAGCGGTCGCAAAGATTATGGTCGAAACGAGAATTAGTTTTCTTCGGCCGTACATGTCTGATAATCGTCCAGCGATCATGCTAACTAAAATTCCTGGAACGGTGGAGGCCGCAATAACGTAACCAATAAATCGCATTTCGAATTCCGAAGTAATTAAAGATTCTGCGAAGAGGGGTAAAATTGGACTTTTGGACATTGTAGAACTAAACAACGCAAAAAATCCGATAAAGCTGATAACAAAAAAAGAAATTATTTTAAGGTTTTTGACACCTTTTTTATCTTCTATTTCGTTGGTCATAGAGACTCATTGAGTTTTTGTTTAATGAACGCATGCCTTTCTGGTCGTGTTTTGATGTTCGCTATTTCGTCCTTATATTTTTCACGGATTATTTGTTGTTTAAAGTACGTGTATACGGCGTCGTAAACCGGAAATTCCTTTTCCAATGCTTCGTGATCTGAATCTACTAAAAATGGAGTTCCAACTGCCACAAGTTCTAACGCCCACGCCAAAGGTTCCTTGTCTATTCCTCCCGTATCTGCGGCTCTCACAAGTTTTCTAACTCTTTGCAGAGCTTCATCACTTTCGAGCTCATATTTTTCCACGATGGCGTCAAACGTGCAATGTTTCTCACCGTTGCATATGTGGTGATCGAGTTCTACTCCCGTGCCAGCAGTATCAAATGGAATTGCTCCAGTATTCGCTACAAAATCGGGTATTTCGTCTCTCGGTAGGAAAACGAATTGAGCGCGCTTGTCAACGAATCTTTTGATTAACCAAGGGCTAGCTACTCTATCAATATGTACATAATCTCGGGTTACCCATAACATTTTTTTCTCACTTTTTAATTGATTTTGCTTCTGTATCTATTCAATTATTCAATTTATTTAAAATTTTTATTCTGGCAATTTAGTTCCGCATTCTTGACAAAAAGTATTATTTCGGTTATTTTTTTTTCCACAACTTGGGCAATAAATGATAGGTTCTTGCACTCCTGCTTGAGGTGGCATGTTTTGTATTTCGTCAAACATTTTTATATAGTTTGGAGCGATGGTCCGTTCGAGTTTCATAGGGTTAGTTCCCAATTCAAGAGCCCATCGCTTGATAACGCCTTGTGGTTTCAGCCATTGCATTCCATACCCAAAAGATAGTGCTACTTCAACGCTCACGTAAGTCGTCGCATTATCAGGATTATACCCAATCTTCATGGTATAAGTTTCTCCGTACGACATCATAGATATATCACGCTGGATAATTAGGGTATATATTAACGAATTTGGAGATTTTATTTGGCTGTTAATTTTTCCGCTATTATTTGCCCAGAATGAATGTGTTCTATTGAGAACTTCTTCTAAAGACATTTCCAGGGAGTAATAACCAAATTTATGACCCATTTAGACTCCACTCTTTTTTTCATGAAAAGTAGTTAATTGAATCTGTAGTATTATTTAAAATCGTCTTTTATTTGAATTTTATAATTCATTAATTCTGGTGGTCTTATTATTATAAATCTATTATCAGAAGTATAACTATTCAATAATCTATAATGAAGAGCTTTATACGGGTAAGTTATGTATCTTCTAATTAGACAAATAATTATAATAGAGATGAATAAAATGTTTAAAAAAATATTGTTAGGTATTGATATTTCTGAAAATTCGATGAAAGCTGTTGATAAAGTAATTGAGATACAGAAAGAAACTAACTCTGAAGTTGTATTATTCCACTCGTTTTTGCACCACATTTCAGAACTAAGACCCACTTTTGGGATGAGTTCTGTACCTGATACATCTTTGAGTTATGAGATTCATAACGACATAGTTAAAGAGGGAACTAAACTTTTAGACGATATTAGGAAAAAATTCGAGAGTAAAGGATTAAAAGTCGAAACCAGAAGGATTTTTGACTTTGGACCGGAGTATTACATTGAAGAAAGGGTAAAAGAAGAAGGTTTTGATCTCGTTGTATTAGGATGTGGAGGGAAACATTCAAAACTAAGACGCACATTTATCGGAACGGTCCCGGAGTATGTTATTAATCATGTGGACGTGGATGTTTTAATCGCTAAATAATATTTTTATTTTTCAATTTTTTATTTTAATGAATTAGAATATAACTAAATGAGATGATACTAATGAATAAAAAAAAAACAATTGAACAGGAAATAATAATTAAGGGCACGCCTCACGAAATTTATGAAGTGTTTATGGATGCAAAAAAACATTCTAAATTAACTGAGAGCAAGGCTAAAGTAAGTCGTGAAGTTGGGGGAAGTTTTTCAATATACGAAGGAGCACTAAGTGGAAAAAATGTCGAATTGATACAGGATAAGAAGATAGTCCAAACGTGGCGTGGTGATGGCGAGAATTGGCCAAAGGGGTATTATTCAAAAATTACTCTAATCTTTGAGCCCGATGATAAAGGAACTTTGATAAAATTTACACATATAGACATTCCTGAAGCGTCTTATGAATCAGTGAAAGAAGGATGGGACATGTATTATTGGGAACCACTTAAAGAAATGTTTGGGAAATAATCAGTTTTACAAAAATTTGTCCATGAGGTATCTCTTTGCCTTTATATCAGTTATGCTAAAATCTAATGTATCGATGACATGTTGAGCCTGGTCATTAGCGATTTCCCTTGCTTCTTTTTCATCTTTAGCGCTAATTTTGAATTTTCTATACGGAAAAAGGTGGAATTTTACTTTTACATCATAATCTGGCAACTTGAGTCCCTCTAGTTATTTAAATATTATCAAAAAGGTTTACTATACTTTAAGAAATCTTATGTTATAAAGCTAAATTATCTACCAGACAATTCTTCAAATTGTTGAGTTAAAGGACAGACAATAAAAAAAGTATATATTAGATTTCTCAAGTTCACAAATCCTTGTTTATTGTAGATTTCTTTTTGATAAATTTTTGACGATGATGTAAAGACTTAAATTGAAAAGAGATATTTTTAACTTGCGATTATTCAATTAAATTCGAATGATTTTATTATCGCATTTTAAGGTGAAAAATATGGTTTATTTACTAGCAACAGTATGGTTTCCGCCCCATAAGGGAGAGGAAGTTGGAAAGAAGTTTCTTGAAGTTGCAAAGAAATTTCCGGAGGATAGGTCCCTCGGAAAACTGGTTTTAGATGGCGCATTGATGAGAACCAAAGATGGTATAAAAGCTATAACAATTTCTAAAGTAAAAGAAGGGAAACTTGATGATGCACTTGCCAAAGTTAACGATATGTTAGCGTTTTACTCCGAAATCGAAGGCGTAAACTCGAGAGTAGACACTATGGCTACATTAGTAGAATCTCTGGACATCGTAGGGATTAAAATACCAGAATAAAACATTTTAAGCATAAATCTTTACTTTTTTTTATTTATTTTTGAAATTGAATTGAATAACTAGTCTAAATTATTTTAGCCAAATTCATGTAATATTAATTGAATGCTTTTTTCCTTCAATTCATATGACAAAAAGGAAAAAGTCGAATGTACCTCACGGAATTTAATTTTACTATTAATCAGCGTGAAAAAAATGAAAAACTGGTTAATAATTTAGAAAAGATATAAATATGTAAATTTATATGTCTAGATTTGTATTATTTTTTTACAAAAAAGGCGTGTTTAAGAGAACCATTACGACGGGGTAAGTTTAATTAAGATAATACAACTTTAACAAGGTTGGTTAAGAAAATTAAAAAGTTATAATTAGGATAATATGCTTGACGCAATTTTTAAGATTATCATTTTTGGTGATGCAGGTAGTGGAAAAACAACACTAACAAAAAGATTTAAAACAGATTTATTCGTATCAGATTCCCAGATGACTATCGGAGTTGACTTTGAAACTAAAACTTTTGAGGTTGATGGAAAAACCGTAAAGTTAATGATCTGGGATTTCGGCGGTGAGGAGAGATTTCGATTCATGTTACCTGAGTATATAAATGGTACGATGGGGGGGATATTAATGTACGATATTACGCATTATCCGTCTCTTGCTCACATTGACGATTGGTTATCCGTTATAAATGGTAAAAAAGATCGATTTCCACTCGTTTTACTTGGCGGTAAAGCTGATTTAGATATAATTAGAGAAATTCCTTTTAAAGAAGGAATGAAGTATGCTAAAGTAAAGGGATTCAGCGGTTTCACGGAATGCTCGAGCAAGACGGGAGAAAATGTGGAAAAATCGTTTGAACAATTAACAAGAATGATGTTAAGTAGATCTTGATTCATATAAATAAAAATAGGATTTTTATATTATTTAATTTTATATTGGCTTTTTAGGAAATTGGTGATGTAGTCTTTAACTTTATTTCGGTCGGGTAAACTTGCTACCATGCCGTAAATAGCAGCGTCTCCGTCTGAAGATGCCTCTGGATGCTCTTTAATCTCTTTAACAGCTTCCTTAAGATCCTTCAAGAAGGTCTCTACAATACTAGCGTGGTGAGGATTAACCATCATGTGTAAAGCGTTTGGAAATTGAATTCGGTCTAAATGCCACCCTTTCTTATCCATAATATCTCCTAAATTATAGATGTCCACTGTGTCGGATGTAAAGCAAAAAACGCTCATAACCGGGTCTCCTATAATATATAGTCCAGAGATTTGATTAATTCCATCAATTAATTCTTTAGTAGCCTTCATGACGACTTTAGCCAATTGTAGATAACCATCGTTTCCTAATACCTTCATTGAAGCCCACGCAGCAGCAATTGGCCCACCAGGCCGAGTACCTCTCATAGAAGGGGATATGTAAATGCCACCTGACCAGTCAGTATAGACTGAAAATTGATGCTTCCACACTCTTTCTCTGCGATACATTATTGTAGAAGCACCTTTTGCACCATACCCATATTTATGGACGTCTGCCGAAATAGAGGTTACTCCTGGTACTGAAAAATCAAAATCCGGAACATTATTACCAAGCATCTTCACAAAGGGAAGCATAAAACCTCCAAGACATGCATCAACATGCATCCCTATCCCTCTATCTTTTGCGATACTCGCGAGTTCTGAGATGGGATCTACTACACCTCTAGGAAAATCACACGCAGAACCGACCATCATTATAGTGTTCTCGGTCAATGCGTTTTCCATAGCTTTTACATCTGCCCGGTGAGTTACTTTATCCACGGGTACTTTAACTATTTTTACTCCAAAATAATCAGCTGCTTTGTCAAAGGATGGATGTGCTGAACTCGGGACAACCATTTCAGGTTCTTTGATATGGGGAAATTTATCCCGTGCCCAATCTCTATAGGTTTTTACTGCCATTAGGAGACTTTCCGTTCCACCCGATGTCATACTTCCACAACACCTATTATCTCCTCCAAACAAGTCAACTGCCATGGAAATCACTTCCGTTTCAAACTTCTTTAGACTGGGAAAAGCCATGGGACTAAGGGCGTTCTTTGAAAAAAACATAGCAGAAGCTTTTTTAAGCATTTCTGTATGTTTATCTGAAGCGTGATATACAAGGCTCCAAACCTTTCCATCCTTCCAATTTATGTCGTCTTCCCGTATTACTTCCATATTTTTGAGAATATCTTCTTCAGAAATTCCATTTTCTGGTAATACTACTTTAGGTCTAGCCATTTTTTCCACTAAATTAAATTTGATATTTGAATATCTAAATTAATTGTTACATATTAAATAAACTTGAAATCCTTAAAATGAGATAAAACGTTCAAAAATAAGACTCTTATAGTATTAATGCAATACCTTAGAGGTAGATTTAAGTTTATTTAATCCAGATTGATATTCCGAACACATTTTGTAATTAGGAAAGTCGCAAACTTCTTTTGCTTTGGGTAGGTGGCACGAACGAATAAATGGGCACGATAGTAACGAGTCTTCCAATGGCTTGATTTCTGTATTCATTTTGTGCCTCCTCATTTGGAAAAAATAACCTTTCTTTTCCGATAATAATTATCAATTGGAGATTATTAAATGTAACTATTATAACCTCTAAATTCCTCAAACGAATTATCATTTGTATAGTCGTTTGTTTATACAAAGAGAAAAAGCTGTGAAATCCTTAATGTGTTGGTGTTTTTCTTTATTTCCTCATATCAAGGAAACCGCCGGATCTCATCAATTTGCACGGTTTTAAATATTTTCTTCCCGTTAATTCTGCGAGCTCGTCCAATTTCACAACCAGTTGTTTGTAATTCTTTTTACCCATAGCAAAGGGACCTGGTAAATGAAAACCAGTTGATACCGCTTTATCAATCGTTTTATAATTAGTAACACAGCCTTCTTCTAAGATTCTACAACCTTCATTTAATTGGATTGCTATTAGAAGTTCAATATCCACCAGATTCGCTCTTTTTGAGCGATCTATACTAGGTTCCGTATTTTGAGACCAATCATAGAAGCCCCGGCCGGTCTTTTTTCCCAGGTTGTTTTCATTAATAAGTTTCGTAAACAGCTCGTGGGGGGCAAAGTCTGGCGAGAGAGTTTCTTCAAAGTATTTCATCGCGTTAAAAACAGTGTCAATGCCTATAGTGTCACATAAATAAAAAATACCATCAGGCATAAAATCAATTACGTCCGCATCGAGTTGCTCAAAGGGGATATTTCTAGCAATAGCTTGTTCAATAAGCAAATTTATATATATTTCAGTAGAGCTTATAATTCTATTTACGATGAATCCAGGAGATTCTCTTTGGAGTTCTATAAGCAATCTTTTTCCTTCTAAGCTTGGTAACTTATGGCCAACTTCTGTCGCAATTTTTAGAGTATCTTCTGAAGTTTTTTTTCCTTTCGTAATTTCGATTAATTTATTTTCGAGAGGGGCTACAAAAAAATGCATTCCGATGACCTTTTCAGGACGCCCCGACGCATTTCCAATTTCTGTAATACTCATAGTTGAGGAATTAGTAGCGAAAATTGTATGTTCGGGACAATATTGCCCTAATTTTTTAAATACTTCTTTTTTAATACTCATGACTTCAGGAACAGCTTCTATAACAAAGTCTGTATTTTCAACAGCGTTCTGTAGGTTTTCTTCTTTTACCAACCTTTTTACGAGGATTTCAGTTGTAATATTATCGTCTAATTGCCCTTCTTTTTCAAGAACTTTTAAGCCAGTTTTGGGATCGTTTATAATACTGTCTACTCCCTTATCGATCAATTCCATACTAAGATCGTTAAGGATCACTTTGCTAAAACCAGCCATCAGCGCGACTTGGGCGATAGCGTGGCCTTGTATTCCTGTTCCTATTATTGTAATGCTTTTTATTTCAGAAATATCTTGCACTTGAAATCAACTATTAAATTATCTTTATAGTTTAAGAGAATTCACTGAATATTAAATTATTCGCTCTCTATCTTAATCTCAAATCCATAAACTGAAAAGCTAATGAGTCTCGAAATTTTACCTTATTAATAACATAAGACTCAAATAAATAAATCACGAGTTCCTATTAAGATATTAAAAAGTATTTTAAATCACTTAAGAAAGAGATTTAATGCATATTTTCTCTTAGATTGAGCTTAACCATATAGAAAGGATGATATGTGTCACAAGAAAAAAAAAATAGCGACAATAGCATGAGAAAGTTAGAATTTAAAAATCAGACGGTTTTTTTCAAATCGTCTGAACACATGGCTGAATTGGAGGACGAATCGATTGATGTCGTTATTACATCTCCACCATATAACCGAGGAAAAACATATTCTTCAGATAATGGTGAAATTCATGATGACAAGATGGAAGATGCTGAATACTACTCTTTCTTAACTACCATCTGGTCTGAGTGCTATAGAGTAGCAAAAAAAAGTGCAGTTTTCTTTCTCAATATTGGTGATTCCGCAGGAGATCAAGGGAAATCTGAAAAAGTCGCTAAGTCTGCTGAATACGCATCCTGGAAGCGAATTCAAGATATTATCTGGGTTAAATCGTTCCTTGGAAAAGGGCACTACACCCCATCAGGAGGGAATCGAAGGTTAAATAATCTCTGGGAGCATATTTTCCTCTTTGCAAAAAATACTAAAGAATATAAAATTGACCCAAAAGCAATAGGTATTCCTTACACAGATAAATCCAATATCGGAAGATATTCTGATACAGATTTAAGAGATCCCGGCAATGTGTGGTTGATTCCATACACGAAGACTACGGGAGCAACGATTAAGAAAGGACACGAGGCGCCATTTCCAATAGGTCTTCCATATAAATGTATTAAGATGGTTCCAAATGTAAAAACAGTATTAGACCCCTTTGGGGGGACTTGCTCAACTTTAGCAGCTTGTCTAAAATTAGGAGTAAAGGGGTATGCTTACGACAAATATCCCCGCGTTGAGGTTATAAAATTGAGAATTCTCGAAGGAAAAAACTTTCACGAAATTGAAGAAAATCTGATACCTCATTTAGAGTTGTCCCTAAGATTATTAAATGATTTGTTACCAGACGCTTCAATAGTAATACCTGTTATAAAGTCTAAAGCGGAATTTAATAATTTTTACATACTTAACGAAGTCTTAAATAATCTAAATATTGACAATTCGTTTAAGAGTAGCCTAGAAAAAAGGATAGATCATTTTAAAGAGTCTTTACATGAAAAAAAGGAGCAAGAAATTAAGTTTCGTCAAACAAAATTAGATTTTGAGTCGTAAGTGTTGGTTGGTTTAATTCTTACTTATCATATTTATCTTTTAAAATTATTATTTTTTAATACGGTTAATTTTTAATAACCTTATGAGGCTTTCTTTTAATGAAAAATAATCATTAAGTATAATTGGGTCAAATTTACGAAATAACCATGGCACAAAAAATTATTCCACCTCAAGAAAAACCTATAGACGAGAAGGGATACTTTGAAATTTTAAGTAAAGCTGTTTTTAACGCGGGATTCTCATATCAAGTGGTGAGAACAAAATGGGAAGGTATCAAAGAAGTTTTTAACGAATTCCACCCAGAAATTATCTCGAAGTGGACAATAGATGAGGTTTCAGATGCGTTGGAATCTCCTAAAATAATACGAAATTCAAGGAAAGTAAAAGCTATAGTATCTAACGCACAAATCTTTCTTGAGTTAGTTAGAAAACACCGTTCCTTTGAGAATTACTTGGATTCCTTTCGAAACAAATGTTACGAAGAAAAGCAGCAAATTATAGCAAAACAATTTAAGTGGCTGGGACCAACTGGAGCTCACTTTTTCCTCTGGTCAATCGGAGAGGATGCTCCTCCTTGCGAAGCAATGATTAAGTAAACAATTATTAATTATTTTTCAGTTGATTCTTTAAATTCTGGAATTAAAACGATAAAATTACTACCTTCTAAGTATTCTCCTTCAATTCGATCTTCAACCCAAATTTTTCCGTTATATAATTTAATAATCTTAGTAATCAACGATAAGCCAATCCCCATCCCTTTTTCTCCTTTTAATTCCTTAAAACCTTCCAAAAAGATTTTTTCTTTTTTAGAATCATGAACACCAATTCCATTGTCTTTGAATTCTAACTTTACATAACTTAACCCATTTAATTTTGCTTTAGAAACAATAATATTTATCTCTGGAACCTCATTATTGTTGTACTTAATGGCGTTGAAAAGAATATTTTCGAAAACATCTGCTAATAGCTCGTTAGCAATAACAAATATTTGATCTTTGCTTCTTTCAACATTAATTTTAATTAATTTGCGGAGGTTACTTTCTTTTGCATATTTTACCGCTTTTAATAAATAGTCTAAGAGATCCGTACGATCTAAATCGATTTTTTCTTTATCCAGCTCAGAAAGCTTTTGTATGCAAGAGATCAAGCTTTTTCCTCTATTTAATTGGTCATCGATGGTTTGAAATAGAGATTCTAGCATCTCAGAATCAAGTTTAGCTTGAGTTTTTTTTTTAATGTTAAATAATTGAAACGACATTGAAATAACATGAATAATATTACTAATGTCGTGGGTGAACAAATCCTTGTAAAATGTGGCTCTGTTATATGCATTCTCGTATTGCTTTTCAGTCTTTCTTAAGTTTTCTTCTGTCATTTGTAGCTTTTCTATAAGTTGCTTTCTTTTAGGAAGAATAACAAGTCTTGTCGAGAAGGGTTTCTTTATGAATTGTGTTAGGCTTCTTTTATGGAGCACCATAAAAGCGAGGAGAAAAGGGCTAAAACCTAAGCCCAGAATCAATTTCCCTGCAATGTTTCCTACAATAAATTGTCCAAATACAGGTTCAAAGAATGACACGATGAAAGGAAATAGAAATCCATCTAAACAAAGGATTCCTATATAAGATACGATATATAGCGCAATAACTAAAGAGAGCCGCTTAAATTTTTCTTTTATTTTCTCTAATATATAAAACAGAGCAAGAATTTCAATTACAAATACGACAGAGCTTACTATATTAATCGTAATTGTAGTATTGAAAATCCCTGGTGAAACTGAGAAGAGATTTACCGTAGTAGGAGAGCTTAAAACTGCTACTAAGAGTTGATAAAAGAAAAATAGAAAAAAGTTAAAAAATACTTGAATACTAATCAAATTCCTAACTACAGTCGGTTCCTGGGAGGCTATTCCTAAAAAGAATGTGATTAAAATAATCGAAGAGTAAGCAATGTTTCCTCCGGTGATTAGCAAGTCCTCAGACAATTTAATTGAATAAAGAACTGCAAATAACTGAGTGAACACGTATAAGAATCCGAAATAAAAATAAAAGAAAGCAGTTGATTTAAATGCTCGAAAAATCGAAACGATTAATATAGGTGAAAGACCGTACAATAATAAGTGCAAAATTAAGAATACAAGAGATTCCACCACTTAGCACCTTTATTTTAAAAATTTAAATTTATATCACATACAAACAATATGGTTTGAAAATAGAATAAATTAATCTTTTAAAAATATCTTTTTTATAGATAATAATCTGATATTTTTTTGATTAAGAAAGAGAGAAGCTTTTATAGACTCACGTTAATCTATAAAAACTATAAAATATACCAAGAATTAAATTAAAAAAAAGTGATTTTAAACTTATGGCAGGGCTTACATATACTACGGCTGAATTTAACACAATAGTTACGATGTTAGGGTGCCTATGTGCTACAGTGCAAGCAGCAACGGGATATTATGCTGGCTACAAGAAGAAAAAAGTATCGTTACTAAAAACAAACGACATATTATTTAGGTCTCATAGAGCCTTTGGTGGATTTGCGACAACATTATACTTTTTGGGTTTGTTTGCTGGCATCACAGGGTTTATTGGCGCTATTTTTTTCGGAGAACCGCCTTTTGAAATACTTGATTTTAGTTTTAACTTTCACGTATGGCCCAGCTTTGCGATTGCAGTCATTGTTATATGGAAGACTTATGTATCATACTTCAGAAAACCACTAATTTACAAGCAGTGTAAATGGTTAGGGGTTGCTACTTTTATCGCGTGGTCTTATAATTGGATTAGTTCAGCTTTTTCATATTATTTGCGAACTTTACCATCAAATCCACAGCATCCTCCTCCTACGTATTTACTACCTTTTGAATTATCTTGGCTTCAAATTATTCTCCCATTTATTATAGGAGCAGTAATAGGGTTCTTTATATTAAAAGCAGCTGATAAAAAAGAAAGGTAACTGTAGAATACATTAAAAAAGCTCTTAAGATGTATAGTAAGGGAATTTTTACATTATAAGAAAAATGTTTTTATAATTAACTTTAGAGTTATAATGTAAAACATGAGATGTGTATTTAATGCCGAGATTAGTGCATTTTGAAATGAATGTAAAGGATGTCCATAAGGCAATATCTTTCTATGAAGATGTATTTAGTTGGAAGTTTCAAAAATGGGATGGTCCTATGGATTATTGGCTCATTATGACTGGTGACGAAAACGAACCAGGAATCGATGGAGGGTTAGGTTACGCAGAAGAAGGCTTCCCAAAAATGGTGAACACTATTGATGTAGATGATATTGACGCCATAATCAAAAAAATTGAAGCTAAAGGTGGTGAAATCGTGAGACCAAAGCACGCTGTTCCCGGTGTGGGCTGGTTAGCTTACTTTAAAGATTCTGAGGGTGTTATGTCCGGAATTATGCAGAACGATCCTAGAGCTAAATAAATTTTTTTTATTTTATACCAAGCCTTTTTTTTTCTAGTTCGACCAGTTCTCTTCTTAAAATTTTTCCAGAGCCAGATTTTGGAATTTCGTTGACGAACTCAACCTCTCGAATCTTTTTATAAGCAGAAATCCTTTCAGCAACCCATTCTATAATTTCTTGCTCAGACACTTTTCCTATAGACTCTGGTTTTAAAATGATAAAAGCTTTCGGAATTTCACCAATATCTAGCTCTATTGAAGGCTTACCTATAACTGCAGCGTCAGAAACATGAGGATTGTTAAAGAGCATATCTTCAAGTTCTGCTGGAGCGATACTCCAGCCTTTATATTTAATCATTTCTTTTATCCGATCAAGAAGGTGTTCGAATTCTTCTTCGTCTATGTATGCCATATCGCCTGTTCTTAACCATTTTTCTCCGGTTTTAGGATCTGTCCAAAATGCACTTTCGGTAGCCTCTGATCGGTTCCAATAGCCTTTCATAACTTGAGGTCCCTTTATGACTAGCTCACCAACATCTCCGCGTTTAGGTAGTTCTTCGCCTGTTTCTAAGTCAATAATCTTATGAAAAGTATCTGGGAGTAAAGTTCCTTGGGATTCCATCTTAGGATGGGACATAGGATTAACGGCAACTACAGGAGACGCTTCGGTTAATCCCCATCCGTGTTGGATGGTTACATTTTTAGCGTTACAATTCTTTTTTGCTAATGCATAAAACCTATCAAGGAGTTCGAGTGGGATAGGGGCTCCACCATTATTAACAATTTTAAGATCCTCCCAATCGTATCCTTTAACTCCTGGCTCTTCGAGGTGTCTAACTACTGCGAGAAATATTGGGGGCACACATAAGCTGAATGTAACTCTATATTTTTCTACCAACTTACAAAACTCCTTCACATCGAATCGAGGTGTCACAACCTGTGATGCACCTAACCAAATCGCTTGGTTCATACAAACATTAAGGCCATAGATATGGTAAAGCGGGAGCACAGTCATGGCGATGTCAAAATCGCTTAACTCGAACATTTGAGATGCTTGGACTACATTTGACACCATATTATAGTGAGTAAGCATTGTGCCTTTAGGTAAACCGGTTGTTCCACTTGTGTATACCAGCGCAGCAAGATCTTCTTTAGGATTGAATACATATTCTGGAGGATCTGATTTTGTACTTTTCATTAGGACCGACCATCCAATGGTCCCCTCCGGCATTTTAAGATTCCCTTTAATCTCTTCTGATTCGATTATTATTATTGTTTTAAGGCTTGTTTTATCTTTGATTGCAGCTACAATTGGGTATAATGGCTGGAAAACAACTATAGTTTCCGCTCCAGAGTCAATAGCTTCGTATTTGACCTCAGTTTCTTTAAATAAGGGATTCATAGGGACCATTATTGCCCCTGCTTTCTCTAACCCATAAAACGCTATTTCCCACTGGATTGAATTGGGGATATAAAGGGCTACTCTATCGCCCTTTTTCACGCCTAAGTTTTTCAATGCTGTAGCGAAGATATCTACTTGCTCTTTAAACTGTTTGAAAGTCATTTCCATAGGGTAAAGAAAAGCTAATTTGTCAGGAAATCTTTCAGCAGTATCCTCTAAAACATTATGGATAGGAATTATGGGATAGTAAAGGTGTCCTCTTTTGAATTTAACCAATACTAATACCTCTTTAACTTATGTAGATTAATGTTCTTAAAACTTATTCATTAAATTAGTCGTAATTTAGATTATAATGTATTTGTTTTATTTATATTAAAATTTACTGCAATAGTGTATAGCCTTATTATATTTGAATTTAAATTCTTCCTTTTTTGAAGAAAGAAAACAGTCTGGAGCTTAATAAAGATATGTGCAAGTTTAGCATAATTGTTATTTTATTAACGCTCATCCATAGCAAACAACTTTTACCATTTTCTGATGTCAATAAGAGTTATTCCGTTTTTAACTTTTTCCCTTTCTTCTGCAAAATGTTTTTCTAATCCAATCTCTTTGACTCTGTTATAATTTTCAATTACAAATGGGTATCTATCTCTATGGTAGGCTGTAGATGGGCAATCTAAAAATTCTTCACATAATAAACAACTTTGTAGTTTACTAGCTTTTTCGCATTTTAATACGTCGCACCAAGGTTCTTTTATTTGACGACATGTAGGGCATGAATCTTTGGTTAACCATTCCAATCCCTCTTGTACATCTTTAAAACTGAAGTTAACTTCATCTTCTGCCCATGTATATGAATTTTTTATTAATCTGAGGAGTTCTGAGGCTAATTGCGAGATTTTTCCATTACCATTTGGACACATCTCGCAAAATACTCCGCATACTCCATAGGAATAATTTTCCTTAAACATTTTACATCAGTTCTGTTGTGTGGATAAATCTATATGTTTTTTTCGAGATTTAAAGATTTTCACCGAGATAACGATAAGATTTAATTTTAATATTAGACATTCGATAATGAAATTAAAAAATAATATCACAAGAAAATGGATTATCTTAAAATCTTAAAAGGTCAACCTGAGGAAGAACTTTTTCTTTTAGGGAACATGGCCATTGCTCGTGGAGCTTTAGAAAGGGGTATAAATGTGTACACCTATTATCCAGGTACACCCAGTTCTGAAGTTGGAGAGATTTTCACAAAAATTTATAAGAACGCAGGGATGAATTGGGTTGAAAGCAGTATAAACGAAAAGGTTGCATTGGAAGTAGCGGGCGCTGCTTATGCTCGAGGAGCAAAAGCTATGGTAGGTATGAAAAATGTGGGGTTGAATGTTGCTTCAGACCCCTTTTTTGCGCTTGCTACTACTCGTCCAAAGAATGAAAATTCAGCTATGGTTGTTTTAATTGCAGATGACCCTCAACAATATTCAAGTGCTGTTGAAATGGATTCAAGATATTACTTGAAACTATTAAAAATACCCGCTCTGGAACCTAGTAATCCTCAAGAATGCTTGGAATATACTAGATGTGCGTTTGAAATTTCAAGGGAATTAAAGATCCCTGTTATTATAAGACTGGTAACAATGATAGCTCACGCTAGGAGCAATGTTAAAATAGGAAAACTAATACCACCAAAACTTAATAAAACCTTTGATTTATCATCTGAGGTTAATGTTTCATCAAGACTCTATTTTTTAGACTTGAAACAAGATCAAATATACAATCGGATGAATCGAGCATTAGTTAAATCAGAAAAGAGTTCTTTAAATTGGATTGAAAATGAGAATACAGCAAATATTTTCAGTTTAGCAATTATAACTAGTGGCGTATCTTATAGCTATGTGATTGAAGCCTTGGAATTCCTGGACTTAAAGGCACCTATCCTTAAACTTGGCTTTATTAATCCTCTTCCTGAAAGAAAAATCGTTGCATTTCTAAAACGGTTTAAACAAGTGTTTGTCGTAGAAGAAAATGATGCGTACATCGAAACGGAAGTTTTAGCAATTGCTCAAAAGAATGGCATTCAAACAAAGATACACGGGAAAGATCCATTTTCTTATTCAAAAGAAAGTTCTTTATTGAATTTTGTTGGGGAATTAAATCCAACTAAAGTAGCTCTTGCGCTGATAGAAATAACTAATCTAACACCAAAAATAAACCTAAAGCAAATTAAAGAGAAAAAGTACGAAACAGTTAGAAGGAGACCTGTATTATGTGCTGGCTGTCCTTACGCTACAATTGGATATGCTTTAAAGAAGGCGGTCGAAAAATTGGAATCCGACTCGAAAAAGGAAGTTTACTTTTACCAAGACATTGGGTGTTATACGCTTCTATCTTTTCCACCCTATTCTTTTGCTAATGTGAAATACTGTATGGGATCTAGTATCGCTCTAGCTCAGGGCGTTGCTCACACCGACGACAGCCTAAATATAGCCATTATAGGGGACGGTACTTTTTTTCATTCTGGAATACCCGCACTACTAAATGGGATTCACAATAAAACACCAATTTTAGTATTAATTCTAGATAATGGTTGGATTGGAATGACCGGGCAACAACCCCATCTAGGAAGTGACACTCGTTATTATCAGGAGGGAAATCTTAAGAAAAAAATAAATTTAGAGAAGTTTTTACTAGGTACAGGAGCTAATATAAGCGTAATAAAACGCCAAAAACACATTGAAGGGAATTATCCTGACAGATTGAAAGATTTAATTTATGAAAAAGGTCAAATCGTTTTAGAAAAAAGAGAAATGCAGGTAATTGTTATTGAAGATGAATGTATCCAAAAATTTAATCAAAGAAACACACTGGAAGTAAGGTATGTAGATGAAGGATTATGTACCAATTGTGGTATATGCTATAATCAATTTAACTGTACTGCGTTAAATGAAAAAAACGACAAAGCTTATATCAATTTAAGCGAATGTTTAGGGTGTGGTATCTGTGAAGAATTATGTCCAAACAATGCAATATTAGGAGGAGATAACAACGAGTTCTAATAGCTATACAATAATAATTACAGGCTTGGGTGGACAAGGATTAATTAGGTTTTTACAAATTTTAGGATATAGTTTGATACAAAAAGGATATAAAGTAATAAGTTCTGAAAAACACGGTCTTAGTCAGAGGGGAGGTAAGGTAACATGCTTCCTACGTTTTGGAGAAAAGATAGCTGCCCCAATACCTATTATAGGTTCAGTAGATATGATAATCTCCTCTGAAAAAGCTTGTATTTTTGATGTATTAGAATTTACAAAACTTGATCGAAGTTCTAAGTTAATAATAGCAGATTATGAGAAGGAATCTCAAAATAATGATTATCCTTCAGAAGAATATTTTATAAAAGTTCTAAATGAGAACTCGGATCATATTAATGTAATTCCAGTTATGCCAATCGTCGCACAATTTAAGAATCTAAAAATTATAAATACGATTATTTTAGGGTACATTTTAAGATTCTTACCTATTAGTGAAGAGGATATTAAAAAATCAATAAATGTATATTTTAAAAAAGATCTAGTGGTCCTAAATCAGAAAGCACTTGAAGAGGGAATAAAATTAAAATAATTGGTAATAATATAATTGTCATAAATTATACCCTCATAGGTTTCTTAGAACATGTTCACGATAAAAATTATATGATCTTCCATTTTTAATTGAAATAGAAGTTAAAATGTTTTATCGTAGTGGAGTAAAATGAGTGTAGAAGCGTATCTTAACAAAGGAATAAAAGAAATTATCACGGAATTTCCTGAAGTTGAAAAAATTTTAGACGAATTTGAGATTGCATGTAGCACTTGCGGTGAAGGTCTATGTTTATTGAAGGATATAGTAGAAATTCATTATATGGAAGAGGAAGTAGAATCAGAGCTAATGGCAAAAATTTCAAACGCTATTTTCCCTAACAAAGCTATCGAATTCCCTAAAAGAAAAAGAAAAACGAGTGGTCCTAAGGAAATTAAGTATTCCCCTCCTATGAAAAAGATGGTAGAAGAACACGTTCTAATAAAGAGATGGTTAGCGCTCTTACCAGAAGTAATTGATAACTTAGACTTAGATACGGAAGAAGGGTTACAACTTATTAACAACGGAATAGATTTTATTCGGAATTTCGCAGATAAATATCATCATGCGAAAGAAGAAGATGAGACATTCAAGTATTTTGACGAAAATTTTGACATGATCAAGGTTATACGTAACGATCACATTAGAGTTCGTGGACATGTGAAAGCAATGCTCCAAGCGATTGAAAATAAAGATAAGAAAATGTTAGCAGAGCATCTAGTTTCTTACAGTCAGATATTACCTGAGCATATTAAAAAGGAAGACGAAATTCTATTTCCTTGGATGGATAGAAACCTAACTACAAATCAAATTGGGCAATTATATTCGAGATTTAACGAAATTGACGCAGAATACGGGGAAGCTCCCATAAAACATAGAACTTTTATAGAAGAGTTAGAAAAAAAATTCTCTTAAATCTATACAAAAATGAAGATATTATATTCTTGGATACAGATTCACATCCTTTTTATTTTATCTTCCTTTTCACTATTAATATTACATAATTATTCGCAATAAAAAGCACAAGATTTGATTTAAATTGGAACGAAAAAAACTTATTGGTTTAATTCTATTAATAGCAGGATTAGTATTTATTTCTATAAATCTGTTTGTGATTTATCCTTTTATTAGTTGTTTTTTTGCACCCCTTACATTTTGGCTTCTCGCCATTATAGCTGCTGTCACTGGATTAGTATTATTTTTTGATATAAACTTATCCTTTTCTGAAGAGGAAGAGGAAAAGGATTAATACAGAGACGTACTTATAAGGGATGGAAATCTTATCGAAGAAATAGAACAAAAATTCTGTTAAAAAATTTATTTTATTCTTTTTGTTTTTTAAATTTGCTATTTACTATATCTCATCATCAACCAGACATCGGTATCAAATTCAGGTAAATCTATTTGTTCGATAACTTCAAATCCAAAATGTTCGTATAATGAAATATTTCTTTCGCCCGTTTCTAAATAACAAGGTAAATTGTTTTCATCGAGTTTGGCAAGCATAGGTTTCAATAATTTGCTAGCATAGCCCTTTCCTTGATGTTTTGGGTCTATCGCAAGGTTATACAAATACATATGAGGAAAACTGGCATGCTGTTTATGTTTTTCATTAGCTAATTTGCTATATCGCATAAGTTGTTTTCGACCTTTTTTTCCTGCTGCAATAATCATAGAAAGAGCTCCATGTCGTATGTAATGCCAATTTGTTAGATTTATTTTATCGTGAGGCAACCAACCGGCAACACCTTCGATATTTTTACTTGGGGCGTAAACATTACCAAATTTTAAAGATATCCGATAAGTTAAATTCATTAATTTTATTAAAAATTTCATTTGTTTAGAGGAATCTATAGAGGAATAAGAAAAATCATCAGCTTCAAAATAAGCTCTGGCAGCAACTTTCCCAGCTAAATAAATATTTGTTTTATCGAATCTAAATAGATTCTCAAGGTCGTTAAACACAGATAAAGTAATTTTCTATTGCTATTAATCTCTTCTAAAAAAAAATAGAAGTTAGCAAATTAGATGATATCCTAAGTTTTTTTATAGCAGGAAGGGCTTAGTTCTTAATTTTAAGTCAATTTATTATTTTTCTTAAATTTTTTGTCCAATTTGTTTTAATTTTATAATTAAATTGTAAGAGACCTAAATAAATCTACATCCATCTTCTTAAAAGGGTTAATCTTCATTGCTACAACAATGATTATAATAACAATTTGAGATGAAAAATGTGAGTGATAAAAACAAAAGAAAGAATACTTCAACTATTTCAGTTATCGCTCTTCTTTTTGGTCTAGCGGGTTTAAGCGTGGGCGTTATTTCGTTAATCTTGCCTAGCACACCCTCTCAACAAGAAGGGGTCCGGGTAACTGGGATTTGGTTTAGTGAATCTGGTGATCCATTTTATCTAACTAGCGGATCGGCCACCGAAATTCCGAATTTATTAATAGACTTTTCAGCAAATTCAGGGGAAACAATACATTTCTTATACACCGGAACGGCTCTGTTAGATACGAGTCCTTATTTTGGGCAACCCGCGCAATTACAATTTCAGTTTGTTTTAGATGGTAATGTTTTTTCGAGCTTTACTAATTTAATAACCCCAGATATGAGCGGTGAGAACTTCACTGTTCCTATAACACTTGCTTACACATCAGATACTATTTCGGGATTGCAGCATAATATAACAGTACGAGTGTATAGTGGTGCAAATGATGCAGCTGTCTACAAGAATAAATTATTGGTTCAGACTTTTTCTACTTAGAATTTGAACTTAAAATTAACAACATTTTTTCTTTCTTATTTTTTAAATAATTATTTTTAAGTCTTTAAATTATAGTAGACTTAATAGAATAGAAAGAATATCTAAGAACTTCCTTCAATTAAGTAAGAAAAAAATGTTCCATGATAAAGTCGAATTTCAAGCTCTCAATAAGCTTTCTTTAAAAGTTGTTCTTATATTCGTGATTTTTGCTTTTGGGTTGGTATGTGTGTATTCAACAGTAACTCTCTACCTAACTTTTGGAATTACGGGCCTTATAATAAAAGTAGTATTAAAAAAGTTCAAGAAGTCAAAAAAGCTTAGACGAACCTTGTTTGAATTCCACACGAGTTTAATAATATTTATAATAATTATTTCACTCCACATCGCCCACGTCGCCTATGGGGATTAATCCATCATGGAATATCAGCGAGTTTTCATTTTTAAATTTCGGGATAGGTAAAGTAAGGGTATTAGGACCGATACTACAAGGATTATAAGGAATACAAAAACACCATAGATGTTAATTTCTGCGATAAAACCCGCCGCAATTGGGGTTAAACCAAAACCAATACCCTTTAATATTTCGTTTATAGTAGAATATTTTTTTGTATTTTTCGCAGCACCGTAATCAATCATGATTTTTAACGAAGTACCTTGAATTAACCCTATAAAAAGCCCGATAGATGCACTTATTATGGATACATATAGTATGTCTTGAACTAATACGATCGCTATGGAGCTAACTAGTATCATAATAAGACTAACATATACGGATATTTTTTTAGAATAGAGTTTCATAGAGTTACTCCAGGTTAATCCACCTAATTGTCCGACTTGCATTGAAAGTTGAATGAGATATGAAAAATATGAGGGACTACCGGAACTTTTTAGAAATACGGGAATACTAAACCGGAACACAGATTTTGATGCAGCATATATTAATAAAATGATCCAGGAAAACAAAATAGGATAAACAATCAGCTTATTGTTTGATTTATGTTGGTCTTGAGCTACCATAACACTGTTAAGTTTCGAGTCTCCATTTTTGTTTATGAAATTCCTATCCACATGGTTTAATTCTGATTCCTTTTTAAGGAATAGACTAAAGATTGGTAGCGAAAAAGAAATTACAAACGCGAAAATCATAGCGATATATTCGTCCAAAGCGAAAGCCCAAAAGTAACCAACTAAAAGTCCTGAAATAAAGCCTAGATTCCAAGAAAAATTAAAATGTCTGAAATTTTTATTAGATTTAGCATCACTACTAACACTTTGCCATCTGCTTAGCAAGTTATAACAATTAGGCCAAAATATGCCTATTAATAATCCACTTAAAACTCGAATAAAAATGAGATAAAACGGCTCAAAGTAAATCATTTGAGCAGCCACTAGGATAGGAGTGCCAATCGCAGATATTATGATTGAATTTCGAATTCCTAGTTTTTTTGTAATTAGGTGGCCAAGAATAGGACCGAAGATATACGCAATTGCAGGTGCTGAACTAATTATTCCTAGCATACTCTCGCTTACATCTTGATAGAAATAAATATAATTTTGAAAAGCTCTTTCAAAAATAGATAAGAAAAATAATCGGCAAAAGGAAAGCATAAAAATGGGCCAAACACGATAAGAGAATACATTCTCACATTTGTTTACCTCTCCAGAGCGGAAAGAGGGTGTATCTTCTGCAATCCCCAAGTTTGTTACCTAATTCTTCTAATAAGAAATAGAACAGCGTATATCTCAAATACTTTTTCGATTAGTAAAAATTTATTAACAAAATGTTACATAAATTATCTGAAAGTTATTCATAATTTCATAGGATTAAAAATGAATGTAAAAGAAATTAAGGGTCGTGTTGATTTTAGTTCTGGAAAATTTTTAGGATATGTATTATGGAGGCAGTCTGACGGTTTTCACTTGAGATGGACAACTAAAGGAAAAAAAGAAAATAATTTTCAAGGAAAGATAGTCTTTCAAAGCAAAGTGTTACTAACTAAAAAGCTCAGACCAGAATCTAAAGATAATATAAAACAATCAGAGAGTAAAACGATTGAATGGGACACTACACTGAAAAACGACATTGATGGGGTAGACTTCCTCACTCCAGGAAACTTCGAATTAGAACTACGAATAGATAAGAAAAAAATAAAACCAAAAAGCATTTTTCTGGGACCTCAGATGATACAACCTGAGAGTAATCCATTTACGGTAATTCAAAAAACGCTTGATAAAGAAGATATAATTGATGAACCCGTCCTAAAAAAAAGGACTGAACCTATTTACGAGCCTACTCTTGAGCCAGAATCAGAGCCTGAACCTGAGCCAGAACCTGAGCCAGAACCTGAGCCAGAACCTGAGCCAGAACCAGAACCAGAACCAGAACCAGAATCTAAGCCTGAACCAGTATATGAGCCTACGCCTGAGCCAGAACCAGAACCGGAACCTGAGCCAGAGCCTAAATCAGAACCAGTGTATGAACCTATACCAGAGCCTGAACCAGATCCAGTATATGAACCTACGCCAGAGCCTGAACTAGAACCAGTATACGAACCTACGCCAGAGCCTAAACCAGAACCAGTGTATGAAACTATACCAGAGCCTGAACCAGAACCAGTATACGATCCTACGCCAGAGCCTGAACCAGAACCAGTATACGATCCTACACCAGAACCAGAACTTGTATACGAACCTACGCCAGAGCCGGAACCAGAATCAGAATTTGAACCTAATTTTATGCCAGAAATAGCATTTGAACCTATTCTTGAGCCAGAGCCATATGAACCTAAGCCAGAGCCAGAGCCTGAACCAGAATCAGTGTATGAACCTGTACCAGAGCCTGAACCAGAACCAGTGTATGAACCTACGCCAGAGCCTAAACCAGAACCAGTGTATGAACCTATACCAGAGCCTGAACCAGATCCAGTATATGAACCTACGCCAGAGCCTAAACCAGAACCAGTGTATGAAACTATACCAGAGCCTGAACCAGAACCAGTATTCGATCCTACGCCAGAGCCTGAACCAGAACCAGTATTCGATCCTACACCAGAGCCTGAACCAGAACCAGTGTATGAACCTACGCCAGAGCCTAAACCAGAACCAGTGTATGAACCTATACCAGAGCCTGAACCAGATCCAGTATATGAACCTACGCCAGAGCCTGAACTAGAACCAGTATACGAACCTACGCCAGAGCCTGAACCAGAACCAGTATACGATCCTACACCAGAACCAGTATACGAATCTACGCCCGAACCAGTATTCGAACCTATTCCCAGTCCAGAACATGAACCGCTCTCAGAACCTTTTTATAAGCCAAAGTCCGAAGAGGATGAAGAAACCGAGGATGAAGATGAAATGAAATCCTCAGATGAATACTAAATCAGATATTTTTAAATTTTAATTCTTCTTTATATTACATACGATCTACTTTATTTAATCAAATAAAAGTAACTTAGTTTTAACATTTGATGAAAAATGTTAGAAAAGAATCATTATTTTAACAAATTGAACTTAAATCTGGTGATTAATTACTGCCAGATTCTATTGGCTTTTTTTTTCAAAAAAACAGACTGTTTTCAATGCTCGTTTCAATAACGCACTTGTAGTCCTTAAAGGCTACTTCGGAAAACACATATGCATGATTTTTAACTTCCATCAACTAATCTAGTTTTCGAAATTACATTAGAAAGGAGTTAAAAATGGATGAAGATATATTAATTAATGGCTCAAAAAAGTGAACATTTCCTATTTGACAACCAATTATTTGAATTATATATTCTACTTAGTGATATTTAGGAATTAGAGAATAAAATAGATGAAGAAAAGGTTTATAAAGGAGAAATGATTTTTTATTAATAATCAATGAATCTTAATACTCAATTATTATCATATAATATTTGATTGAACAAGAAATGATTTAAAACCTAATTGATGAGGTGGCTAATTCGATATGACGGATTAGCATGTCAGTAATATATCAAAGACAAAGAAGAAAAAAGAAGAAATATCCTCGAAACAGAATCAGTAGAAAAGTCCTTAATAGACAAAAATTAAGGAAAAAAGTATTAAAATCTCGAGGGTGGAAACTTAATTATCCAGAGTTATTCGAATACTCTGATAAGTTTCCTTATATCATCAGGAAGAATCAGTAAATAATACTAATATTATTTTTTTTTATTCCTTTTAAGTTGTTTATTCATGCGGTAGTAGGGTTACTAGAGATATTATTAAGATTATCCCACATAAAAAAATTAATGCTTGTATTATCGATTTTTTTAAATCCTTTTCCTTTATCAATTCAGGCATGAGTTCAGTACTAGCGATATATAAAAAACCACCGCCCGAGAATGCTAAGAAAAAGAGATTAAAGATTTCTACG
Source organism: Promethearchaeota archaeon (assembly GCA_030599585.1). Taxonomy (GTDB): domain Archaea; phylum Asgardarchaeota; class Lokiarchaeia; order Sigyniarchaeales; family SOKP01; genus SOKP01. Next base: position 84,123 of record JAUVNS010000002.1, read on the forward strand.
TTGTCTGACAAGATAAATGCTGTTAATCCACCTAATAAGGCAATCATACCACTAAGAAAATTAAAGAATAGCGCTTTTTTCTTTGAAAATCCACCGTATAAAAGTATTCCGAAATCGCCGATTTCTTGTGGGAACTCGTGAAACACCACAGCGAGAGTTATAATTATACCGCTTTTAGTTCCACTTAAAAATGCAACCATTATGATTATCCCATCCAAAAAGTTATGAAGTCCATCCCCGATTAAATTAAGAAGAGCAAAACTTTTAACCCCACTACTTTGTGACAATGAGTAGTCTTCGCCCTCTCCTAAACCAGTATAACACACTAATTTGTTTTCTTTTTCATGCGCGTGCCCGTGAAACCAGTAAATAAAACGTTCGATAACGAAAAATATCACAAAACCAAAAATAATAAAGATAAAAACTAAATTTTCAGCAATTCCTGCTCCACTTGAATTCAATTCCTCTAAATGGTGAATTGATTCTGGAATTAAATCGAATAACGCAGATGCCAGAATTGTACCAGTTGCAAACGCCACTAAAATGAAGAGAATGTTGTCTAATGTCTTTTCCCTTATTGAAATCATAAATAATCCAAGTAAACTGAAGCTACCGATAATAAATATCATTAAAAAGCCTATTATTACTTCCATCTTCTATCTTTGATTCTGTTATTGTGTAATCTAGCTTTAAATGTCTTGCTATAGACAAAATGAACTAGTAATAAAATAACTATAGTTTCTAATTATTAAAAAGTTGATTAATGGAAATACAATCATTTCGATTTAGAAAATCTACCAGATACATATTACAAAAAAGAACATATCTCTTAATTTCTGGGTAGGAATAAAGTATTAATCCATAATAAAATAAAATTTCTGATTACTGCTTTATCTTATATTCTTTCTAATTTTTTACGAATTTTTAATAACAGAGTAATGACAGAAACAACTAGAATTAGATATAGTCCTATATATCCCGGAATAGCTCCATCGGTAGGTCCGTTTGAGGGCCCTATTGTCTTTGTTATGGAGCCCCCTTGGTTGCATGTTGCCGTTACCTGAATAGTAGATTCATCCTTGGTTATTACAGTATACTCATACGTAAAAAATAACAAATCGGGCTGACTTGTGTAGGTTTGAGTCTGGTCTATAGTTCCATTAACTCTAATGGTAACTGAAAATACATAATGAGAAGTGTTATCGGAAACTCCGTGGGTGATTGAAACTTTAAGCGTGTTTGTACCTGAATTGTAATCCAATGACATATCCTGTGGTGAGTGTGCTCTTACATTACTGCTTGCTATGGTTAAGAAGACGATAAAGAAGACAGATAAAAAATAATATTTATTTTTTTTAGGCATTGTTAACAAGTTTTTGGTTATGAACTTCACGTAAATGAATTATGGTTAAAAATTTAATAATTTAGTATTTAATTGTTTCCTTTATAAATTTAAAACCAATGAAAATGTTCTTTCTAACGAATTTTCTATAACCATTCGCAATTAAGATATTTGCGAAGGTTTTTTTTACGGTTTTTCTTTCCTAACGCTCTATTAATCTCTCCAGGGATGAATATTACAGATTTAGATTTAACAGCGTCAAGTGAAAGTGAAACAACTTCTTCTGCTTCCATCCAACGTTCTGGTTGATACGAACTTCTTTGAAAACCGCTCATAGCATTAGTGTCGTGAAATTCAGAGTAAGTAAAACCTGGACACAACGCTTGGATATAAATTCCTGTTCCCTTGACTTTTACTTTAAGTAACTCCGAAAAAATAGTCACCGCTGATTTAGTAGTAGTGTACATTATTAGCGCAGAATCTTTACTTATTGCCGACATTGATGAAGTATTTATAATAACACCTCGTTTTCTTTTTGCCATTCCTGGAATCGTAGCGTGACAAAGTATTACTGGACTTGCGAAATGGACATTTATCATATCGACATGTTTCATTCTCTCTATCTTTAGAAAATTTTGCATAATTCCAAATCCAGCGTTGTTTATTAACATATCAAGATTTTCTATTTCGTTGATTCTTTTGATAACTTGTTCGTTATCAGAAATTTTGGATAAATCAGCAACAATCACTTCAACATTGATAGAATATTTTTCCTGTAATGTTTTACTGAGAGCATCTAGTTTTTCTTTTCTTCTTGCTACTAAAATTAAATCAAAACCTTGTTGTGCTAATTGCCTGGCAAATTCCGCTCCAATTCCAGATGAGGACCCTGTTATTAAAGCTGATCCCGGATTCTCCCAACCCATAAAATTATTTTCAGAATTCATAATCATCGCGTGTTTTTTAATTAAATTTCTAACTCAAATATCAAATTGAGTTTATTCTTTTATAAATTCTTCCTTTACTAAACTCGCTCAAACATCCAAGGAAATTGTTCTATAATACATAAAACCTTTATAAAATAAGAATAAAAATTAAAAAGTGGAAATTCTAATTAAAACTAAGTTTTAGTAAAACAAATAAAAAAGCCAATGCTGAAAATAAAATTAAAGAAAAATGAGCGGAGTAGAAACACTTTATATTTAATTGTGATTTCACTGATTTTTATCCAATTTTGTAATTTTGCTTCGTTGGGGATCGCAGCTGATCCAGTAAGAACTGATATTTCCGTTAGTGTAGCGAACGATATGATCAATAATAACACGGGATATCCTAATCTGCTTGTTTTAGATGTAAGGACAATTGAAGAATATAATGACGCCCATCTGTATAATGTTACTTTAATCCCCGTTGATGAGCTTGGAGGTAGGTTAAGCGAGATAGAATCTTATAATGATACGGAAATTATAGTATATTGTAGAAGTGGAAGTAGAAGCTTACAAGCGAGCAATCTCTTAGTTGCTAACAACTTTACGAAAATTTATAATATGGAAGGAGGAATTAATGCGTGGATAGCTGCGGGTTTTGACTATTGGTTAAACGAAGATGTAAGTATCATCGATTTCGCATTACCGGTATTTCTAGTTTCTATTGTAGGAATAATATTTGTGTTAGTTCTCTTTTCTAAGAGGAGATGGAAGTTAGGAAAAACCTATTAATACTAACAATATCAAACTCACGATTAATAAAACTTATAAAACTAAAAAATCTTGATGATGTATGAAAACAACAATATACTACTTTACTGGAACAGGAAATTCGTTGAAAGTTGCCAAGGATCTTTCAGAAAAGTTAGAAGAATGTGAGCTTGTACCTATTGCAAAAGTTTGGGAGGATGATCATCTTGCTTCGTCCAGCGAAAAAGTTGGTTTTATTTTTCCTCTCTATTACGCTGGATTACCTAAAATTGTCTATGATTTCTTAAACAAAATAGAACTCGCTAAATCCAATTATTTCTTTGCTGTTATAACAAATGCTGGAGATATTAATAATACACCCTTACTGCAAATAGAGACAATTTTAAAATCGAAATCTAAAACTTTGAGCGCTGGCTTTTTTATATTAATGCCAAACAACTATATAATTGGTATTGATATTCACTCAGAAGCACGCCAAAAAGAATTTTTTGAAGAAGCAAATAAAAAAATTGAAACTATTCATAAAACCGTAGAGAAAAATGAAAGTAATTTAGGGAAGGATTTCTTTGAAAAACGAAGAATTAAGAGCGAGAAATTTAATAAGAGTTTTCGAGATAGTGTTTATGAATCTGACAAATCTTTCTACGCTGAAGACACATGTACTACTTGCGGAATATGTGTAAATGTATGTCCAGTAAATAACATCGTTCTTGTAGAGGATGTACCTCAATGGCAACATAAATGTCAGCAATGTCTAGCTTGTATTAACTTTTGTCCTGAAAAATGTATTCAATTTGGTGATAAAACGTTAAAAACACAAAGGTATCACCATCCCGATATAACAGTTAAAGATTTAATCAACCAGAAAAATTAATTATTTCTTAATATTTTCCTTTTGTTTCTTTAATTTTGGAAAAAACATTGGGACTTTTTCTTTATAATCCTTATAGTCATTTCCAAATTCTTTAATTAATTCTTTTTCTTCCTTCCAAGCAACAAGGAAATTTAGTAGAATTACCAAAGGTGTAAAAATTAAAGAGAATAACGACGATAACAAAAAAGAAATTCCAATGTGAGCCAATAATCCTCCAAAGTATTGGGGATGCCTAATTATTGAATAGATTTTAGAGGAAACGATCTGGTCTGTTCTATGAGTTTCGGCTACTTTAAGGGAAGTTTCTTTTACGCTCAAAATTCCGAGCCATGCTCCTATTAGTATAAAAGGAACGGACATTAATAAATAAAAAATTGGTATTGAAAAGTTAATAATTGGAATAATAAAACTAGGATTTTGCAAGAATGGAATACTTAGCCGAGGTTGAGGCGAAATCCATATTCCAAACCAAAATATAAAAAACCCCCATCCAGAGGTGAGCCCGAGTATCCCAGTGATTTTATTACCTTTATCCGCTCCATATTTTTTTTGAAACTTCAAATGTTCAACAGATAAAAAATGAAGTGGAACCATAAAGCACATCCCTAAAATAGATAAAATAAACCATGGATACATTTTTATAATCCTCTTGTAGTTTTAAAAATTAAATATCATATCTCCAACACATTTTTCTTGAGAATGTAATAAACACTCATTAATTTCAGGTTCAAGCTTAAATTTGACACCTACTACGTCTAGCCAGCAACCAAGGCGATATAAAAGACCACACTCATATTTTTCCTTTATTCCAATCCTTTTCATCCCTTCATAAGCGAAGCATTTTCCCATTTCCCAATGTAGGATGTTGTGCCTAGGAAACATGTAGTTAAAATCCATGAAATCGCCTTTTAAAATCGAAAATCCATTGTTAATAAATGCTTTTAGTTGTTCAAAGGTATTTACTTTGGCCTTTTCCATACCTAAAGCTTTCTGAACTCTTTGGACTTCAAATGGAGAAAGTGTTTTAATTGCAGCTTTATTTAATTTGTTTGCGGTCTCAATACCAAATTCCTTGACACAGTTATAAAACCACGAACCGTCATGAGTCATCCAACACTTAACAAGAAGTTCTTTTAACTGATGTTTATTGAGTTGATCAAATAAAGTCATATCAATATTTTCCTTTAATAAATTCCTATTTAATTATCATTTAAGACCACTTGCATATAAGATTATTCAATTTCGAAGTCTAAAATAAAATAACAAGACGCTTTTTAGCTATTAATCCCTATTTTTTAATTTTACGAAACAGATATACTAAAATAACTAAAAAAGTTAAACCACATATTATAATAAAAACAAAAACAGGGTAAATACTGACTTCGACAACATAACCCGCTATAATTGGGGTAACACCAAAGCCAATTCCTATCAAGATTTCATTTATAGTTGAATATTTCGCTGTATCTTCAGCTGTTCCGTAATCTAGCATGATTTTCATTGATGTTCCATGGATAAATCCAAAGAAAAGACCTGCAAATGCGAATATTAATGCAATATACCAAATATATCCAACGATAAAAATACTATATGAAATTAAGATAATCCCAGTTAACCCTAATACCACGGCAATTTTTCGCTTTTGAACGTTCATCACATTAATCCAAGTTAAACCAATAAGCTGGGCCATTTGTATTCCCCCTTGGACAAGGTAAGTTGATTGAGAGGGTAACGAATTAATTGTTAAAAAAATAGGATATGTGAATAGGTAAATCGATTTTGAGATCGTTAAGAATATTATTCCAATCCATGAGAATAGAATTGGATACACTATCATTGGTGAATTTGAATTTAATTTAGAGTACTTAATGAAATCCTCTTCATAAACAGGATTCTCTAAGTGAATTTCAAGTTTCTCTGGGGGACTATGAGTCTTGGGAGTTTTCTTCATAGCAAAATTGATTGGTATTAGTAAAAACGATAATAACCAAGAAATAATCATGATGATATAATCGCTCATAAAAAACGCCCAGAAGTAGCCAATTATCAGCCCAAATATAAAACCAAAATTCCAAGAAAAATTAAAATTTCTAAAATTCCTCTTAGCCTTTTCAGGACTACTTGTTTTCTGCCATTTACTTAACTGATTCATGCAATTTGGCCAAAAAAGTCCTAAGGATAACCCTAATGATATCCGACATGTGATTAAAAACCATGGTTCTAAGTAAATTATTTGAGCTCCAGTTAAGATAGGCGTAATAAATGAGGTTAATAAGATGGCATTACGAATTCCTATTTTTGACGTAATGAATTGCCCTAAAATTGGAGCAAAAATGTACGCTAGAGCCCCAGCAGAAGTGATAATCCCAAGAGTACTTTTAGAGATTTTAACATCAAATAAGAGATAATTTGATAACGCTCTTTCAAAAAGGGAGAAATAGAATAGTCGAATGAAAGCGATCCAGAATAGAGGCCAAGCTCGATAATCTTGTAATGAATCTTTTACTCCTGTTTTCTCTTTTAGAAAAAAAGGAAAATTATTCGAGATTGGCACAATAAGGATACTTTTTTTTTAGTTTTTTAAGAAAGTAGCCCTTTGCTCAAATATTTTCTTAAATGATGATTAATGGGTTTCAAAATAGAAAAAAAAGAAGTTTAAATTTTTATGTACGATTTAATTTTACTCCCATTTCATCCCTAATAACTTAAAACCATCAGAAGTCCCTATTAAGACTTCACTCTGAATGCGAAAACCTTCAATTTGATGAAACGGCATGAAATATTTACCGATTTCCATAAAAGCATCTTCTGCATTTTCCTTATCAGTATAAATTAAATGGTATTGCTTCATACCGTCATTTCCAGCGTAAGTATTGAAAACACGCCATTTTTTCACATATGGTATTTCTCTCGGCTGTTTTAGAATCAATTTCGCCATTTCAACTGATTTATGATTGGGATAATTTACTGTTATCATTAAGATCATTCTTTTTTCACCTCATTAATAAATTTCAAATGTTTTGAATTTCAAAACAATGCTTATGTGTTCTTAATTATTATTTAACATTTTCCATTTTTGTCAAAAAAAAAAGGATTATTTACTAAATATCAGTTATTAGTTTCAGGGATCAAACTCTTTAGTTAGAATATCTGCTGATATATTTAAAACAAATAATGTAATAATTAAAATTGAGTAATACTCTGAAGATTTTATTTTTGTAAGTCTTGTAGAATTGATTCCATTCGATTTTTCACGCCTCTTCTTAAATATCGATGATGATCAGTTGGGATATAGAATTTTTCGTCCTTTAGAGCGTGAAATAAAATCTCGGCTACTTCATCTGGAGATATCCCGTTTTCGATTGATTGTTGATAAGCTTTCATAATTTGTTCTATTTCAGGATTAGTAGTTGTACCATGATACAGCTCTTTTGGTCGATTTCTATCGCTTTCTGTAAGTTTTGTGGAAGCAAATCCAGGACAAAGGGCTAAAACTTTTATTTTCGCACCAACGCGAGTTAGTTCAAGCTTTAAAGCTTCAGAAAGCGCGATTAGGGCGTGTTTAGTTATACTATAAATTCCAGTACCTATCGTTGGAGTTAATAACCCAGCCATAGAAGCTGTATTTATTACAAAGCACTCGCAATTTTGTTCTAGCATGATTGGAATAAAAACGTGAATTCCATGAATCACGCCCCAGAGATTAACTCCAAAAATCCACTTCCATTCAGATAAAGAGTTCTCCCACACGGTTGTTGAGGATTTAGTGGCAAAACCTACTCCCGCATTATTACATAATATGTGTACGGCGCCAAAATGATCGATGGTTTTTTGGGCTAAGGCTTTAACATCTTCAATTTTCGAAACATCTGTCAGAACACTTAAAACATTTGGACTTATTTCTTTTAGCTCTTTTTCCGCTTGAGATAACGCATCTAACTCAATGTCGGCTAAAACAATTTTCATGCCTTCTTGTAAAAATTTTTCTGCTATGCTACCCCCGATCCCGCTTGCGGCACCAGTAATTACAGCTACTTTATTAGAAAATTCTTTCATAATTATAATTATGCTGATTATATTTATAAAAATTGGACTAAAAATCATTTTTTAACTGTTACTGTTTTTTTATTATTAAATAGTTTAAATTCGAATTATAATTCGCGTGAAAAATCTATGACTGGCACCAATTTTAATTATTGTCCCAATTGTGGTAAGAAAATACACAAATCTAATAGCAAAAGAGTTAATTTTTGTTGTTATTGTGGGCACAAATTAAAAGCCAAAGATAGATCATCGCAGGAACACATTCGATGCACTATTTGTCATGAATTTATCTGGTCTAGAAGCACTCGAATTATAAAATGCTCATTCTGCGGTAGTAGTTATCATTATTCATGCGTGCATGATTGGTTATTAAGATACAATGCCTGCCCAATGTGCCAAAATGTATTTTTAAATCCGAATCTTGTTCTTTCAAGAAAGCGAAAGTGAGAATTCAATTCTAAAAAAAGATTTCTTTAGTAATATTTTCAATGGGGAGAAAGATTTCCATAGCTCCATCCCAATCCCGTATTATATTAGAATATAAGAATTCGACTTTCTCAATAAAACGTTCAAGCAAAAAATTAAGGGATCTTAAATTTTGATCAGCTACAATTACCCCCGTAATATATTTACCTTGGTGTGTTATTAACACTTTTCCTTCCTTTTCTATGACCATCTCCCCGTCATCCTGAGATATTTCTTTTAACATCATTCTAATAGTGTTTATAGCACCTGACATGATTTGGTCTTGGCGTGTATTGGTTGGATCCTTGAAAAATTTATAATAGACGCAAATTCCAGAAGCCCTCATGAGAAAAAGTTTATCGATTTTATCTTTCCAATTCTGCTCAGATAACGATGGTAAATTAATAAAATAGATCGAAAGAACAAAAATGCCAATTATTTGAATAATATCTCCAAATAAACGAATAATTAATCCAAACAAACTTACAAATGGATCTGAAGTAGCTCCAAAGCCAAAGCCTAGAAATATTACCCCAATTATAGAGAAATATATTTTTACCTTATAATTATGTATTTCCTGATTCTCGCTAGTTTTCTTTAAAAGTTTTTTCATATATATTAAAAAAATTAAAATTAAAGGTATCCAAAATAATACCAGGGAAGCATTTTGAGTAAATTCAATAGCTGTGAAAAATAAAACAACAGAAATAAGAGTAAATATTAAGAAAATCTTAGAAAACAGGTACTTTCCAATAATTATCTGATATTTTTCGATTTTGTATATAAAAACTAACCCTAAAATCATTCTCAAGAGATATCCAATATTAAAAACGACTAAACGTGAATGTTGAGTCTCCATGTAATAGTCTCCGAAAATATAAAAAACTCCCATTGATGAATAAGCGAGAAGGAATAGAATTGACGCTTTCTCAATGAAATTGCTTAATTTCCTCTCCCTGTTCTTTACCCTCATATAAAGTAAAAAAGCTAATTCTGAAAACAGAAATATCATGACCCATTCTATTATTAATAACGGTTCTCTTAATGTTCCATTTATTGGGTATAAATTTTGTCCAAGCAATATTATTATACTCTTTCTATTTTTCACTTGATCTAATAATTTTAATCTAAGATATTTTGTAAAATCACATCAAAACCGGAGAAGATCGTTTCTCTAAACTTATCTACAATATCAAAATTAACTAGCAATCCACTATAAGAATTTAGAAATTGAGCTTTCACCTTTTTTAGAAATAACTGTAAACTTTTCATATTTTTATCGACAAATAATACAAACAGAAATTGAGATTTGGGGTCTTTTTCATACTCGAGGAGAATGCTAAAATTACCATATTTAATTATCTTAACTCTATTTTGGTAGGTTTTTGTAATTTCATCAAATACATCACTAATTCCTACAACGCCTATTGAATGTATTGGATTATTATTTTTATTTTTATTATTGTAATGAGACTCCGGTTCATTAGTGAGATTTCTTATTTTGTTAAAATCATATGAATATAGCTCATATAAATTCCTTGCATCGATAACGTACAACTTTAAAAGATTATTTTTCCAATTAAATTCAAGGACACCTGGGAATTTGAAAGTTCCATAGATTATTGCCATTAAACCTATATTTATCACATAGCTTCCAACAAAATAGAAGAAGTCTCTTACATCAAATAACACAGGTATATTAGGCAAGCCTGAACCAAGGAACATGCCTATTAAAAATATCACCTCTCCTATTAAGGTCATTAATAAACGTGAATGTACTGTGCCTGAAGTAAGTTTAACTAGTTTTATCTGAAAATATAGAAAATACAAGCCTCCTATAAGCCCTATTAGCATACTCGGAAATAAGCCTATTGGTTTAACGTACAAAAATAACAGATAGATAATGCTAATCCCAGAAAGCACACTAACTATTTTGACTAATTTCGAATTTATAAGAGTGAGAAATGGTTTTGACAATAAAATCAGGAGGACTACTAATATCCCTCCTTGTAATAAAGAGATTCCAATTCTTATAAATAATTCAGCTAAATAACTATCGTGGATATAAAATGAGCCGATAACTAAAAAAAGATATGACGTAGCTCCAATTCCGAAAATATTGGAAAAGGCCAATAAGAATTTGTTTAACCCGATTTTGTCTTTTCGGTGTTTCCGATATAAATATAAGAAGTATATTGCTAATTGATAATCTAATATAATCGAAAAAATCATAGCCGGTAGATAGACTTCTCTTAAACTAACTAACATATCTGCTCATAGATGCTTTTTTACTTATCAATCTGTTATTAAATTTACCTATTTTATAATAATCTGAGATATTCCTCTTTTATTTTATGCTAAATAGTCAGATCACGTCATAAGTAAGATAAAGTGTATGTATTTAAAATTAATTTTTACCACCGTTTCAAAAAGTTTGACAATAATGGAAAAATTAAAATGTAAAAAAATTCTAAGTATGATAATCCAATTTAACTAAAACCTTGTATAACCTTATTAAAAATTACATATAATAAAGAGGCGAAAAGTATGCCATATTTATTTACTTATAATATATTCCCCAATGATCAAGCAGGAAATATTTCGAAAGCTTATTTAAAAGTAATCAAAGAAGAACGAGCTGAATGGAGACCTTTAGCTAAAGAAATAATATCTAACGCTGTTAAAGGAACTTTAGATGGTATGAGTGCGATTAGTGTTTATGACGTAAAGGAAGGAAAACTAGAAGAACTTCTTGCAATACAACAAAAACATCTACTTGTTTATCAGGATATCCCGGGGTATCGATATAAGATGGAAGTCCGATTTAAAATAACTGAAGCCTTAGGGATGTTAGGATTGAAGTTCCCCGAATAAATCAAAATTAACAATTAACTCTTTTTTTTTATTTTTTAAGTAAATCAAATTTAATTACGACAGAGTTTAAAAACATAAGCATTTATCAGAAATAGGACATATTTCGCATTTAGGCTTATTTTTAGAACATGTTAGGGCTCCAAAGTCAAGCATTGCCCAATATATGTATTTAACATCCATTTTTGGCAATAAATTGTCCAAATGAGAATACATGGAATCACGAGTAAATTTAGAGCCTTGAGATTCAAACACCCTTGTTATAACTCTTTTTATGTTAACATCAAAAAACAATGTTCTTTTGTTTAATCCGAAGCACCCAAAAGCTTTACTCACGTAATCAGCTATGCCTTTTACTTCTTTAAGTTTATCCGTATCTCGCGGGATTTCTCCATTATGTTTAGTTACGATCAATTGACTCAAGTCTTTCAAAATTTGAGCTCGTTTATTTGATAACCCCAATAATTTTATCGCAGGTTGTAAATCGGAAATTTTAGCATTGTTAATTGAGGAGAAATCCTTGTATTTCTTAAAAAAAGGGTGATACATATTGGAGACATTCAAGGCAATTGTTTTTTGCAGTAAGATTTCCGTAACTAATATTTTGTAAAGGTCGTTTGATTTCCTCCATGGATACTGGCGCTTGTTAGCATCGTACCATTTTAACAGAATATTCCTAATCAAAGTATATTTACTTTCCTTAACCATTTTCTTCTGATTGGGGTTAGCTACGCATTATTCAATTTTCAATATAGTTTTATAGTTATTAATTAAAGATTAGTTTCATTTTATTCTTATTGTTAAGATTATCACTTTATATTGTATTCCTTATTATTGCTATGACTGAAAAAGGTAATCATATACTAGATTTGTTTTGTGGGGCGGGGGGTTTATCGCTAGGTTTCGAAATGGCTAATTTTAAGATTGAGTTAGCGATAGAATTAGAAGAAAATTATTATAGAGCTTATAGAAGAAATCATTCTGAAACGCTAACTCTAAATAAAGATATTACCTTATTAAGCTGCAAGGAAATTTCGGATAAGTATCTTAAAAGTAAAGAAATAGACGGAATAATTGGAGGTCCTCCATGTATAGGGTTTTCTACGGTTGGAAATAGGAGACCCGACGATCCTCGTAACACGCTAATATTTTATTTTATTCAGTGGGTTAAATACTTTAAACCGATATTTTTCGTTATGGAAAATGTTCCTGGAATTCTTTCAATGGGAAAAGGAAAAGTAGTAGAAAATGTTGTTAATTTATACAAAGAAATGGGATATAATTGTAGAATGGAAATATTGCTCGCAGCTGATTACGGAGTACCGCAATTGAGAGAGAGAGTATTTTTTATAGGAACTCAAGACGAATCGGTTAATTCATTAACAATCCAAAAAACTAACAAAAATAATATTGCAATGAAATCAGATTTAGGAAAAAATACACTCCCGTCTTATTTGACTGTTCAAGATGCTCTTTCTGATATTCTCAAGATAAAGCCCCTTACAAAACAGCGAGTCGAGAACTCAACAATAAAATATAACGGACCGCCCTTAACTCAATATCAAGAATATTTAAGGGAAAATTCTGACGAATTGTATGACCATTTTGCCCCAAATCATAGTGAAATCGTGGAAAGAAGAATCTCCCATATCGCCCAAGGGATGAATCATAGTTCTTTACCGAACGAATATCAACTCAAAGGGGGTTATCCAAACATTTATGGGAGACTTCACTTAGATTCTCCAGCAGATACAATAACAGGAAATTGTGGATGTGTTAGTGCACCGGGGAGATTTATTCATCCAACTCAAAATAGAGCGATCTCTATTAGAGAGGCGGCGAGATTGCAATCGTTTCCAGACAGATATAAGTTTTGCGGGACCATGAGAGACAAATACAAACAAGTTGGTAATGCAGTACCGCCTTTAATGGCTTACGCGGTGGCCAAATCAATAAAAAATATGTTAAATTAAAAAATTATTAAAGAAAAGTTTCAATTTTAGTAAATTTCATTCTCTAGGCTTCTGAATAGGTCGAAAGATTCCCTTTTTTATTAGACGAGATATTGTATCAAAATCATTTGGAGTGCACATGTTTTCAGGAAGGAGGTAGAGCGAATAAAAATAGTTAGAATTATTTTCTTTCAAAAAATCTAACGCTCTCTTGACCATATTTTTTTCATCTTGACCCAATTTCGTTTTAGATTTTAACGAAAGCTCAACTGATAAGGGGTAAAGAAAAGATACATTCAAATGGTGCTCTACTAATTTATTTATCGGGTGAAAAGGTTTAAGGATTCCCGTAAATTTGTCTATTTGCTTACCAAAGTATTTATAAATATCGTAGGCTAAAGATTCAATATCGTAACTAAAGTTTTCAGAGGGTTTTTGCTTCATGATAACAATTAATCTTAAATTAACAAATTCAGTCATTATTATTATTGAATTTTTATATTCTATCTTTACAGTTTTCGTACCTTTTGCTTCTTCGATTACCTCATCTCCAAAATTGTGTATAGCTTGTAGGAAACCTGAAATTAGTGTCGTGTCTAATTCTTTAGTGTTATTAAAAGAATTCGAATAAAGATCTATCCCAGATTTTTTATCGAGAACTATGACATAATGTAGATTCATGAGATCGGAATATTTTTCTAAGATTAATTTTAATTTTTCTCTATGCCTTGATTCTACTTTTTTAACTGTTGCATAACTAGAAAATCCTACTACAGAACCAATTAATACGACAGCGCTAATCGTTAAAAATAGAGAAAAATCTTGGGGTGTGTCAGAACTCGAAGAGTAAGATATTGAGAAGACTTGTGATTGAACCCCCGCATCAGTTTGGTTATGCCAAAAAAGATAAGCAATGTAATTTCCTTCAATTTTATTGGTTGGTATTACATAAGAGAATATATTATCATTAGGTGGGATACTTGAAGTAGTTCTATATTCTTCTATACCTAACGGATCAATTAATACAAAAGTATAATTACCATGTTTAATAGGCGAGCCAAGTGAAAATTTTAGCTCTTGTCCAGTGAAGTATTCCGTTTTTTGAACATCTAAATTAACTTCGATATGAGGAGAATAAGCATAGATTTCCCAATTTGCTCCGTTGTGTATTGTATCGTTTGGAAAAATTAGAATATTGTTTGACAAGTCAATAATGACATCTGAATTAATTAATTCCCCATTTTTAAATATATTAAGATTATTCCAGCTTTCAGGGAATTCAAACTTGATTGTATCGTTATTTGAGTACCTCTGGATTTCGGGTGTAATTAACCATTCATTACTGGCATTTAAATTGACATTCAACACACTGGGGGCCAAAAAATTATTACTAATCCGAAGGCTATAATTGAAATGAAATCTTAATGAATTCGTTTTATTGTTTTTTATTTTAATATTTAACTCGTTTTTATTAGGTCGATAATCTAGATTATTCTTTTTCAGGTATCCTTTACCACGGTGAGGACCATCTTCTATTTCGTAAAGATTTCCATCAATTTGAGCAGTCATGTTTATCTCTTCAGGGAAAAAGGAAGCATTCACTTTTTGAATTATTTTATGAAGAAAAGGGGCTCCTTGAGAACCATCCAACCAAGAGCCAGAATCATACTTTGATACATAAAGATCTGGATTTAGAGGATTGATGTTGTTAAAATACCAGTAATAATCTGATTTGGGACTATTCCCTATAGAAGATCCATCAAATATTAAATAATAATCACCTTTGGGAAGATGAATAGGATTTGAGAAATTTTGTAGATGCCAAGAGGGACTATCAGAATAAGGCATATTTAAGGTAATAGAACCATATATTGTATTATTAGGGGAATTTGTAGAATTATCATAACCACTTATTTGGATAACTATTGGTGTATTTTCGGTCGATTCATTATAACCATATATTTCTATTCCATAAATAATAGTAGGATTAATCACTTCAATTTGTACTGCGTAACCATCGTTAAATTTGTCAATAACAACACTATCCGTAGCAACATCTTCTATGGTTTTTTCTTCAGTTCCAAACTCCATCTCATCAAAGTTCAATTCAATATCATCAATATTCCATGTATTTGAGGGTAATAAGATATCTATGGAACTCACATTTTCACTATACCCATGTTTTAAAGAGTTTTCGATCAGTTCGAAATTTATATTGATCTCCAACGAGATTTCGCTGACATCTGATAGATTTCCTTCATTATTGGGGATTAAGGCTAAGAAAAAAATGGTAGCGAGTAAAATACAAAACGATCTTTTTAAAGTTTTATCTGATTTCATGTTTTCATTTAATTGATTTCTAATGTTAATTTTACATGTTTGACTAAAAAACTTTTACATTTTTATCAATAAAAATGAACAATGTGAGCGAAATTGTTTTAAATGTTATAACCAGTTTAAATGAATCACTAAAGCCCAATTTTATAATAATTTAAAGAAAAAAGGGTTTATTCTATGCTTTCAATATTAGATTTACATATTTCCAAAGTTAATTTGGAAAAGACATCTTCTACCTTGGTGCCAATTTTTGCGCTTGTTTCTATGTACTCGCTTGCGGAAACTTGCTGCTTGATGTGATTTACATCATCTAAATTAATTATTCTGTTTTCTGAAGTCAATAAATCTAGTTTGTTTCCAACGAGTAGATTTGGAACGATTCCAATTTTACTTTCCACTTCTTCTTTCCAAGTTAATAAATTATCCAGAGTGTTTTTCCTAGTTAAATCAAAAGCGTAAACGATACCTTTTGCACCTTTATAAAACGCATATCTAACCCATCTAAATCGAGGCTGCCCTGCCAAATCCCAGAATTGCAAAGTAATTAAGCGTTCAATTTCGGGGATTTTAACATATTTTACGAAAAAATTAGATCCAATTGTTCTTTGAGCGTCGGGTACGAATCTCCTTTTCAAGTATTGGTTAAGAATCGTGGTTTTTCCTACTTCGGAATCGCCGACAATACAAATTTTAAAAAAATATTTGTTTGAGCCTACCATTTTTGATATTCTTAACCGGTGTTTCTATATTAAATAGTGACTTGAGACTTATATGTTTATATTATATACAAGTATTAGTATTAGATAATAATCAATGAAATTTGTAGAGTTCAATTTAATACTTCGAAATATTAATAATATGAAAGCTATTATATTTTAAGTGTAATCAGTTAATGAAAAAAAAATGAGTGTTATTTGATATGGGTAAAAACTTAAAGGATCTAATAGACAACGCTGAAGAAGAAGAAAAAACGCATGCTCAATTAGAAAAAACAATTGAAAGTTTAGAGCGGAAGGTAACAAAATTAGAAACGAAGTTAAAAGAAAAAAAGAAATCTTCCAGACCAGAACATATAAAACCTGAAGAGGAAGAGCTTGAATCCGAAGAGATAAAAATTTTGAAGGAATTAATCAGTTCACAAAAACAAGAATTAGCTCAAAAGCAACAGGAGAAAGAGATTTTTCAGCAAAAAATTGGATATTATAGGCAACAATTACAAAACCTTGAAGATAGTCTAAACGATTCTGTAAAAGATGAAATAATAGTGAAAACTCAAAATTCTCTCAATAATTTGATCGAAGATTATGGGAGATTGGAAAACACAAACAAATCCCTCAATGAAGAAATTTCCAAGATAAAAAACGAAAACAAGCTACTTTTAGAAAATACTAAGAAGATTCAAACTGAAAGTTCCAATGTAGAACATATTGAGATAGATTTAAAGAATTTACAGAAGCAGTTAACTGATTTGGAGAGAGAGAAAAAATTACTTGAAGAAATTAATTCTACATTTCGAAATAAAGAAATCTCAGTCGAAGAATTACAAAAAACAGCAGATGTTTTAAAAAGCAATAATCTCGAATTAAAAAAAGAAAATCAAAAAATATCTAAAATAATTGATACCATTAAAGCTGAGAACTCTCGGTTAGCAAAGTTTGAGGAAAAAGTTTTTTATTTAGAGAATAAAATCATTGATTTAAGGATTGAAAATGAAAAGCTAAAGCAAAAAGATGCTATACTTCTTGCAAAAACGATTAACGTTATCGAAAAAGAGAAGAGAGAACAGATAGAATTAGCGAATGATTTAGAAACTATTGAAAAGGATTTAAAAAAGAAAGATGATGAGATCGTTGAGAAATCAGTAGAAGGTGTGCAAAGTGAAGAGCTTCAATCAAAAACCAGTAGAGATTTTATTACAACTGAAAATGTTGATCATATGCCAAATTTAGCGGAATCCAAAGATTCAGGGTCGGAAGAAGGCTTTTTAACCAAAACCTATGAACAAACTGGTTATCGTAAAAAAATCTGTCCGAAATGTGGAAATACAAATAAAACACAAATACGGGAGATTGATGATAAAACGCGAGTAATTTTTCCAGGCTTTTATGCGAAAAAATATAAGTGTGGACAATGTGCTACAGAGTGGAATAAAGACTAACTTTATCGTGACTCTTTAATCGCTTCTCCTATTTTCTTTGTAAATTTTTTCTAATAATTGGACCGTATCAGGATAAATATAAGATTGTTCTTTTCGATGAAGTTTGATTGCATCTACAGGGCAACATGCCGCACAAATTCCACAGCCATAACACTTTTTAAGATTTACAATAGATTTCTCTTTTATTATTGTAATAGCATTAAATGGACATCTTTTTGCGCAAAGAGCACATCCTGTGCATAAATGACGATTAACTTTAGCGATATAGTTCGATTTAGCCGTACAATTTTCGTTTTTATCTTCAAATCGCGTCATTCCTCTTAAAAGAGCGCAGCAACAGGCACAACAGGAACATATTACTTGGTGGATTGGGCTTTTACTGTTTGCAACTGTAAAAACTAAACCTTTTTTTGACAATTTCTTTACTAGGTTATGGGCTTCTGCGAGAGAGATTTCTCGTCCTTCTCCTCTTCGTAAAAAATATTCCCCGAACAATCCAACTTGAAAACATGTTTCTGAAATAGGAAATTTATCTTTACATTCTCTTATACCTAAGGTCTCAGTTCTATTACGACAAGGACAATCGGTTACTACAATTGGACCTTTACAAGTGTCTAATATTCCATGTATCTCTTCAGCATTTGAAATTTTAGACTTATGATCAATTGATGTATCTATGGGAACAATTCTAGTAATAGGAGTACCAGCGTCGGAAGATTCGTATCGCTTGTAATATTTTTCTTCAATGAAGAATTGATGATACAGTTCAGCTCCTTTCTTTCCAAGCCTTTGGAATGTTTTAGAGTTTTTAAATCCCATATTCAAAAGATGTGCCATCGCTAAGAAGTAGGAATAACCACCGATATCTTGAATAATACCCGAATTGGTCATTTTTTCCAAAAGTTCTTTAACCTCTTCCTTGCTTTTTCCAATTTTCTTAGCAATTCGATTACTGGATTGGGGCTTAACTGTTAAGTATTGAGCAACTTCTGCCTCTTCAGGGGTAAATAATAATTTAATAAACGCCCTAAATGCTTCTGATACATTTCCATCAACAATAGGGATATCGTTAGGGTATTCACGCATATTTTGCAAAATCTTTTCGTAAGAGGCTGTAATTTCTTCTGCTGTCATAATAAATTAGGCTCCAGAGCTGTAAATATAATTTTAAAGTAGCAATTACCTTGATTTTTATAACAATTTCTGATTTTAATATTTTTGTATGACGAAATATAAGCTATAGTGCTTAAACCATCAAAATTGATTTGATATATATCATAATTAGAAAATAGTTTTTTCTATTGTCGTTTATTTTTATACATCTTAACTTTAGCAAGAGTTTTTTGTTTTATAATTATATTATTATGTACAATATAATGCCCGATTTTGAGAAAATTAAACAGAACCAGCAATTATCCGAAGTTACAGCTAAATTTTTTGCTTTGTATAAAGACGAAAGTACCTATTTGTCTGGGTGGATTGGTCTAGACAGAACTCTAAGCCAATTCACTTCTATGTTATTAGAAGAAATAAATTATACATGGGATTTAGGCAATCAAAATATGGAAGATTACATAATTTTTCATATCGATACTGAAGATAAAAATAAGCTTAGGGAAATAAAAAAGGAACAAACTTATCAAGCTGTAAGAAATTCCAAAACTATTTACTTAGTTATTTTACATAAAGACATTCCGTTCCATATTATTGAGAATCTTCCACTTGTATACGATTGGTTAAGCGAAATCTTATAATTCTAAGCTCTAATCCTTTTGATGTTCCAGCTTTATTATAGAGATCAATTTTAATAGGTTTGTGAAATCAATTGTTTCTGGATCATCAGTTTTAGGATTCCAACCGAAGAGCATTTTCGCTGCTTTTCCATGGTTCACTACGTACCATTTCATAATTTCAAGCTTTTGTTCTTCATTTGTTACAAATTCTAACTGCGGTTGGAAACGATGGAACCCATGTCTTACCAGTAGAGAATCAGGATGAGCCCGAATATTCTTCATCCAGCCAGCATCTTCGCCTCTACTTGAAAATATTGTAATTGTCCCTTCTATTCGGCGGTATTCTAAGGGCGTTCTTCTTTTCTTCCCTGTTTTTCTTCCTTGTGTCGTTAAAATGAGAAATAATCTTCCAAAACCTAAAAGAGGTAAAATTTTTAATCGATATAAGGGAAGAACAATATATTTGTTATAAATTTTAAACTTTTTAAGCATCTTATTCTTAATAATTTCATCCTTATGATTGAGATTATAAAGGGAAGACCCTGGTCGAGGTAGAAGGTCTTCATTAACATCTATGTTATTCGGGCTCGTCAATTTGATTCCTCTTTACAAAGCAAAGGATTTGTATTTCAAACTATTCCTTATTAAATTTTTATAGTAATAATCAATGAAATAAATATTGAAGTCATTTATTTATATTATCATATAATAAGATGTTAGAAAAATAAGATGTCGGGATTATTACTTCTTCCAGGATTAATTGGTTATATATTGACGGGCTTAACCATAGTTCACGCACTCATGGACGCGAAAAAGAATCGATTTATCGAGGAATCCATTTAGGTACTTTTTCCTTGTATTCTAAATATTTTTGACCAAATAATTCTTCTAGTTGCTTTTGTTCAAAAGTAGCCAGTTTATCGTAAATAACAATAATTGCAATCCAAATGACAATACTAATCAAGGAAATCGATAGTAATATAAACGCTAGATAAATTAAGAGAACGCCAAAATACATCGGATTTCTTACATGCCCAAGTATTCCGTCCGTTATGAGATCGTTTTTATTTTCGGGGTGACGAAATAAAATGTTGTGCGAAGCACGAATAAATACTAAAGCTACAGCGATAATAATAATAAACAAAATAAGTCTAGCTATCCAAGGAATAAAACTATTCAGTACTGTTGAAAACGAGAAAACTAGTGAATCTAAAATCCAGATTGTGGTAAAAATCGCTGGAGAGAGTGCTTGTATTAGATGAGAATGTGGTGCCTCGATTCCCAACCTATGTTCATGATTATGGCTCATTTTTTATCAACTTAAGTTCTATAGTAAGTAAAATTTTATGATTAACAATTAATTTATTGACCATTAAATGATATCAACAATTAAATGTTACTTTATATTACAAAAATTAGTCGCGCCTAATAAAAATTTTCTATAGACCAGTTATTGCTAAAAATATCTAAAATCATAAAGAAGTGAGTCCTTATCGGATATCTTAAATATATCGTTAACCAAGTAAAAAAACCAAGGGGATTATTCGGCAAAAAAATTGCAAAGAGGATGAACGTTTCACACGCTTCGTTAGCAGAGTGGGGATCATCTCACATAAAATTAAGGAAAGATATGATAATTTTAGACGTTGGATGTGGAGGGGGAGCTAATGTTAACCGTTTTGCGCAATTTGCAAGTGATGGGAGGGTATTTGGAATTGATTATTCACCCACTTCAGTGAAAGTCAGTAAAGAAGTTAATAAAAAATATATTGAAGAGGGAATTGTTGAGATTCGCGAGAGCTCAGTCTCATATATTCCCTTTGAGGATAACACCTTCGATGTAGTTTCAGGTTTTGAAGCTTATTATTTTTGGCCAGATTTAGTTAACGATTTAAAAGAGATACATCGCGTTTTGAAAATCAACGGAGTATTATTATTAGTCAACGAGGGTTATAAGTGCGAAAACAAAGAAATAAGAAAAATAGTAGAGAATTGGGCGAAACTCGGAAACTTTAAACTTCATTCACCTGAGGAGTATAGGGATTTTTTAAGTAAAGCAGGATTTTCTGAAATTGAGGTATACGAACAAAAAGAGAAGGGTTGGATTACGGCTATCGCTACAAAATAAAAATGATAGTAATATTAAAAATAACAGAAATAAATATTAAACCCTTTCTTACTCAAATTTCATCGTTCATCCTTTTTCAGTCATTCGGAGGTTTTTCGCTATAATTTTATCCTTTTCTTCTTGAGTGAGTTTTTCAATTCTTTCTTTTCTAAAAACCATGATAAATTGGTGTACAATACTCGGTATCCATGAATAATTGATCCCGTAAAGATGTAATTTTTTATTAACATCGTACCAGATTATCTCTGATTTTAGGACGTAACCGATTTGGCTTAAGATGCGGGCAATGTCAGAGTTTAAAAGATGGTATTGCCCATCATGATACATGTTTCCTATAAAAACAGCGCAATATCGTCCCGGTTTTAAAAGTTTAAAGCATTCGCTGAAAGTTTGCTTTATTAAAAGTTCCCAATCACGTTTATTTTGCTGTGAATCTTGAGAATTAGTGTTAAATTGGGATAATTTTGATTTATCGGAATAGACTCCCTTAGATTCTTCTCCAACCTTTTTGTAAGTGCCCTTCGATTTCTTAACTGTGTCCATCTTCCAAAATGGAACATCTGTCAATATGAAATCCACTTTAAAGTTTGGGTCTTCACTAAATTTACGAATAATTTCACGGGAATCACCCTTGATAACCCTTTGAGGGGTGATGGATTCAATTTTGCAGACTTCATGATAAATATCAATCCATTCTTGGTTTATTTCAATCCCAATGCCGTTTCGATTGCTCAAATTGCATGCAATCAAAGTTCCTCCGACACCGCAGAAAGGATCAAGAATTAGGTCTTTCTCTTTAGTAAAAGTTTTAATCAACTTTTCACATAATTCTGGTGGTTTTTGACCTCCATGTTTATTCCTTAGATTTAATTGAAAACTCGGAGGATATCCTTTTGGAATTACTGATTTTGTTGAAAATACCCACTCCTTACCAGTTAAATCGTTAACTTGGTTAGCGAGATCGTAAAAACCGCGAGATTCACCATTTTTAGAGAGAAGTTCTATTTTTTTAATTTTAAATTCACCTGTACGAATTTTGTAGTAGATATTCCATAATTTTAATTCAACGAGAATGGAAGAAATTTCTATTTATTAAGATTTTAATAAGTATTAATTGATTAATATTTCAAGTAAATCCATCATATAAATAAAAATTTTTATACCTTAATTGAATCTATTTTTATAAGCTTAATCAACTTTAGTGTGGTATATTTTTGAATTTTTATAGTCTTGATGATAAAGGAAATTTAATCGATCGAAGTAAATTAGAGTTTTACGAGAATCATGTGTATTTGATTGATGATATTGAGAAAAAAACGCTTTACATCTGGGTGGGACTTAAAGTTCCCCAGTATAAAAAAGACCTAACAGCAGCTTGGGCTAGGAGATTTGACAAAGATCGTGGGGGTGCTTGTAAGATATTAATAATGATACAAAAGCGGGAATATGGATCATTTTTATCAATGATGGACCAGTTAAAAAAGGGACTAATACCTGGTGAATCAACTGGACGCAGACCTGAGCTGATATTAGAGCCACCTAAAGAAGTAGCACCATCAATTTCAGAGATTAAACCCCCAGAGATTGAAGAGGAAGACATTGAAGCAGGTGTGTTTGCATGGTTAACGCAACTAAAAAAACACAGAGCACCTGTTATCGAAATTGAGGAAGTTGAAACTACAGAAGCTACAGAAAAAGATGATGAACTGATAGATGATGATGAAATTGGTTTAGAATCTCAAATCAGAGAAGGTGCTTATTATCTCTCATTAAAAAAATACTCGTATAACGATTTATGCTGGTTATTAGCCGAAATTATTCTAAATATCAATTTAAACATGCCTTCGCTTGAAGATATTCGTAAAAAGGCAGAGGAAGTGTTTAATTCATCTAGCACTTATGATGAGTTGTGTTGGTTGAACGCTCAGATGGATGTTTTGATTGAACAGCAATTTCTGGAGAAAAAGAAAAAATAAAAGGGGTTTTTTTCAAAAAATTAAATAATAAGAAAAAAATCACTTATTTTCTAAGCTTTTACCATGATTAGCATCATTTTAAAGCGTTCTAAAGCTTTTAGTGCGTGTGGATCGTTCGCTGGCATCGTTATCATTTGCCCTTTTTCTAAAATGTAAGGCTTTTTAGAAATTATAATTTCTGCTTTACCATCGATTATGTAAGCTATTGCATCAAATGGAGCTGTATGTTCGCTTAAGCCCTCGCCTTTATCAAAAGAAAACAAAGTTACCGTGCCCATTTTTTTGTTCATCAACATTCTACTGACAACAGAGCCTTCTTGATAAGCTAGTAAAGTTTCTAAATCTAAAATTTCAGGATTTTCTTTATTATGTTCGCTCAAATATTTCACATCTACTTTTCAATTTTAATGATTTTTTAATAAGTATAGTTGTAAAGTGTTTATAAACCTAAATTCGAACATGTTTCATTTTGAGTTAGAAAGATAAAGAGATGGTTTGCAATTTTGATAAAGGCTTAACAAATAATTTAATTTAAAAAATCTGACTAAAGTCAATAGGAGTTGTAATTCTTATCCTTCACTTATTAAGATTTAAGAATGAATTAATGATGACAACGCAAAAAAAGATGACTTCTAATTCGAAAGCTTACAAAATTTATACGGAATTTGCTGAAGAAAGGAAGATTATTTTGCATCATGGAGATTCACTAAATTTCTTGAAGACTATACCTGACAACAGCCTAAATTTAATTGTGACCTCACCTCCTTATAATATTGGCAAAGATTACGAAGAAAAAGCAACATTAGAAGCGTATTTGAAAAATCAAGAAATAATCATTAAACAGCTTCATACTAAACTTAAAAGTGAAGGAAACATTTGTTGGGAAGTCGGAAATTACGTTAATAATGGTGAAATTTTCCCTTTAGATATCTATTTTTACGATATTTTCAAAAAATTAGGTATGAAATTGAGAAATAGAATCGTATGGCATTTTGGACATGGATTACATTGTAAGAATCGATTTTCGGGAAGATATGAGACAATTCTATGGTTTACAAAAACAGATGAGTATGTTTTCAATTTAGATTCGATACGAGTGCCAGCTAAATATCCCGGAAAACGTGCATATAAGGGACCAAATAAGGGTAAACTTTCTGGAAACCCATTAGGAAAAAATCCCTCGGATGTGTGGAAAATGTTAGAAGACGATTGGATGGCCGCTTTCTGGGAGTTTCCTAACGTTAAATCTAACCATCCAGAAAAAACAGTTCACCCGTGCCAGTTTCCAATAGAATTAGTAGAAAGATGTATTCTTGCTCTCACGAATAAGGGGGATTACGTTTTAGATCCCTTTTGCGGTGTAGGAACGACCCTAGTTGCCGGATTAAAGCATTCTCGAAAGGTTATCGGTGTAGATAAAGAATTAGAATATATAAAAATAGCTAGGAAAAGAATTACGCAATTTTTTGATGGAGATTTAAAATTTAGACCTTTAGGAAAAAAAGTACATCAACCTACAGGTCGAGAGAAAGTATCTAAAGTCCCTCCTGAATGGAAAGATTACACTAAAGAAAAATAGTGGAATAATACCTCAGCCTTAAAAAAAATAATTATCAACTTTTTTAATTAAGAACTATTGCTATACTGTATGAACCAAGAAAATATCGATTATTATCGAGAATTACAGAAGCATCTTGATAAAATGCCAGTTGGTTATCCAGCTACAGAATCGGGAATTGAAATTAAAATTTTGAAACATCTTTTTACTCAAGAACAAGCTCAAATCGCATTGAAATTGAAATTTATAGCAGATCCGCTAAAAAAAATATATAGGAAATTGAAAAAAAGCGGTTTTTCTTCAGAAGAATTGGAGAAGAAACTAGATGAGATGTATTTCAAGGGTTTAATCAATCGTGGGGTTGTAAGAGAAGGAGAAACAGAGAATAAATACTACGGTAGTGCTCCTTTTGTAGTTGGAATGTTTGAGTATCAATTAAATCTATTAACACCAGAATTCTTTAAAGACGCCCATCAATATATACAAGAAACATTTTTTAGTGAAGAATATAATAAATCGGGTGTTCCTCAATTACGCGTGATTCCATTAGATCAAACTGTTAATTTTGAACAAGCAATTGCAAATTACGACGATCTTAAACAAATTATCGAGAATATAGGAAAGCCGATTGCAGTAATGGACTGCATCTGCCGAAAAGGAAATGATCTTATAGGAGAACCTTGTACAAAGACGAAATTACTCGAGTCATGCTTTTCATTCAGAACCGCTGCTAAGATGAGTATAGAAAAAGGTCTTGCGAGAGAAATTACTAAAGAAGAAGCATTTAAAATCTTAGAAAAAGCAGAAGAAGATGGTTTAGTGCTTCAACCGGGAAATTCTCAAAGACCAATGAATATATGTACCTGTTGTGGGTGTTGTTGTGGAGTCCTTACGAGCCAAAAACAACTACCTGAATTATCACATTTTTTCGCCACCAACTTTTATGCTGAAGTTGATCCTGATTTATGTATAGGGTGCGCAATTTGTGAGGATAGATGCAATTTGGATGCTATTACTATTGAAGACGATATTGCTCAAGTAGATAAAGGAAGGTGTATTGGATGTGGGGTATGCGTTCCTACTTGTACTTCAGAAGCAATGAAACTTTTTAAGAAAGAAGAAGAAACACTTCCTCCAACAAATACTTACTCAACTTATGTAACAATCATGGATAAAAAAGCAGAATTGGCAAGAGCTGAAAAAACTCAAATTCATTAAATTTTTTTAATCTTTTAAGTTAAGAGGGAGATATATGGGCTTACCAGGCATTACGAAAGAGCAGATGGCTGAAGTAGACCGTATAATGGTAGAAGATTTTAAAATCCCAGTTGAGCTTATGATGGAGCTCGCTGGATATAATTTGGCTAATCTAGCTTTAAATTTATCAAAAAATAAATATTCTAACTACATAATAATTGCTGGCACGGGAAACAACGCTGGAGGTGGCATTGTGGCAGCAAAGCGCTTAGTTTCTTGGGGATTAAGTGCTCAAATTATTTTTCCAAAGGGTGTGAATGAACTTAAAGATGTTCCCAAAGACCAGTTGAAAAGAGCAAAACTATTGGGAGTCGAAATTTTCAGTGAATTACCAGATAATTCTTTAGAGCTTAAGGACGATAGTTTTTTTATAGATGCCTATCTCGGATATGGGTTCACTCCCCGCCAGGATGATATTTCTGAAAATGTGTTTAATTTTGTTTCTAATATAAATAAAATACTTTCTTTAGATATTCCTTCTGGACTAGATGCAACAACGGGAAACAGGTATTCGAGCATCAACCCATTAGCAACTTTAACGCTAGGATTCGTTAAAAAGGGACTGCTCCTTACAGAGCATAAAAACATTGGGGAATTATATGTTGCTGATATAGGAATTCCTATAAGTATTTATTATAAAATCTTAAGAAATCAATGGAATCTCATTTATAAGAGGTCTAGTTTAGAAAAGCTGTATTTGGCATTTAAAAACAATTCTATGCAGAAAGTGGAAATAAATAAAAGCAAAGTCATAGATAGGAGTTATTGGACAATTTCTTAAATGAGTTTTCTACTTTGTTTGTCTCCAAACGTGAGGTTTTTACTTATAATTCACAACCAGACATGCGAATAGTTATTCATAAGCAATTTTTACACTAATCTTTTTATACTAGCGTTACCTAAGCTACATGGAAATCTTAAATAAATTTCCAAAGTTTTGAGGTCAAATCTTATGAGTGAAGAATTAAGTGATGAACAATATTGGAAGAAGAAAATTAAGGAACATATGGCCTTATTCATTGTAGCAATTATAGCTGCAGTATTCGCTTTTATAGGGGCACTAGTAGTAATAATTTGGTTTATTGAATCATCTCCGATTGGAAACTATGGTAATGCATTAATTGGGGATTGGAGCTTAAATTGGATTGTTGGATTTTATATACTAATCATTCTATGGGAGTTATTATTTGTGGGGCTACCAGCAGGGTTATTTTTTGGCGTGGGCGGTTATATATGGTGGAGTAGATTATCAGATGAAGAAAAAGCCGAGTTTAAAGCCAGAGATAAGAAGAATAAGCATAGAAAGAGAAATGCTGGCGGTGGTGGTGGAGGCAGTTTTTTAATGTTTATAGCATATTGCATTTATATGGGAGTTCAAGGTAGTTACTATGCACCATTTAGCAGCCAACCATATAGTTACTGGGTTTATGGTATGTTCTATACATTAATGTGGATGTTTATTATATTTGGAATCCCTATCTGTATAATTCTATTAATTGTCTATTTGACGGTATGGCGGAATAAATCAGAATAATTCAATTTATTTTTTTTTTTTAATTTCTTAAAGAGACTAAAAACCAGAGGTAACTCTAAAAATCATTATTTTATTGGTTGAAATATTCCCTTTTCAATTAAATTAAAAATTGTTTGATAATCTTTAGGGGAAGAGGTGTTTTCTGGCATTAAATATAGCGAATAGAAATAGTTGAAATTATTTTCTTTCATAAAAGTTCGAGCTTTAGCAACCATCTCTTTCTCAGACGTACTTAGCTTGATCTTAGGGTTTTCTGCGATTTTTAGCTGGTAAAGAAACGAGACATTCAAATGTTTTTCTATTAAGACACTCATATCCTTGAAGGGTTTCAAAATTCCTGTGAATTTGTCTATATCTTCTCCATATTGGTTATATATATCGTAGGCTAAGTCTTCCATTATAAATTTAAAATTAGCAGATGGATTTTCTTTTAAGGTTATAATTAATTTTAAATTAACAAATTCAGTTTGCATTACTATTGAATCCTTGTATTCTATATTCAATGTACGAGATTCCTTTGCAGATTCTGAAATCGTCGATCCAAAGTTACTAATAGCTTGGAGGAATCCTGAAATTAAGCTAGTATCTATTTTTCTTCCGCCAAACGATTGAGAGAATACATCGATTCCGGATTTTGTATCAATGATGATGATTTCGTTGATATTTGAAAGATCTGTAAATCTGTTCAAGAATTTTTCTAGTTTAGTTCTTTGACTCGAGTGGATCCTCTTGTATGCTATGAATGACATCAATCCTAATACTGCCGCCCCAAGGATCACTATAAAGACAACTAAAGTAAATGGAAATTCAGGCGGTGGTGTTGGCGGCGGTTCTTCAACGGAAATCTCAAATATTTGCATTTGAACGCCAGCTTCTGTCTCAGTATCACTAAACCAGAACACATAGGCAGTATAAATTCCTTCTAGATCATCTAAGCTAAGGTTGTACGAAAAGGGAGTTGCTGAGGGGTATGTTATTGTCTGATCCGGTTGAGGTATACCAGCAGGATCAAGCAAAATAAAAGTATATGTTCCAGATAAGGAAGACACAGGGAGTAAGAATTCTATCTCTTGACCTAATACATAATCTGTTTTTTGAACATCTAAATCAAATTCAACATTCGTGGAATCAGCAACGATCTCCCAATCTGCTCCAATGGATATGGAATCGTTTAAAATAAGAATTTTGTGATCTGCTGTATCTACTATAACTTCAGATGTAATATCAACTTCATCTCTCAATACGCTTATATTCTCCCAGCTACTTGGATAATTAAACAAAACACTATAATTGGTGGATTGTCTCGAGATTGTTGGATTTACACTCCACTTATTTGTTGTTCCATGTTGAACTACAACGGAACTTGGAAAATTAAGATTATTAGAAAGAGTTATTGAATAACTAAGGTTAAAAAGTAAACTTTCTGAGGCTTTGTTGTTCACGATAATTTGGTAACTTTCACTATTCGGTGAGAAATTGACGGTAGTCTTTCCTAAATATCCCTCTTCTTCGCTTGTAATATTAGAAATCGAATAAAACTGATTATCAATGTTGACAGTCATATTAATTTCTTCTGGATAAACCGGAGTCTCTACTTTCTGAATCAATTTATGTAAATAGGTATGATTTTGTACTCCTGCGCTCCACTGCTCAGTTTGGTTGTAATAGGACGCATATAAACTCGGATCACTAGGATTATTGTCGTTATAATACCACCATATTCTATTGTCATTAGCGGCAACAATAGTAGAACCATTTATTACTAAAAAATAATTACCTTCTGTTAATAAAATTGGGCTGGGAAGCATTTGTCTATACCATCCTTCTGTAGTGGACATATTAAGTTCCATCGATGAATAAACTGAGCTATTAGGTTTATTATTTAGCGCGTCATAGCCCCTAATTTGAAGATTTATAATCTTAGGATTAGTCATTAATTTTTTTACCCCATAAATATCAACCCCAAAAATAGTAGTAGGTTCAGTTAGTTTGATTTGAATACCCAAACCTTTATTCCAGTCACCGCCATTTTGAAGATAAAGACGCTGATAGACACCAGTGTAATTTTGGTCCTCAATAACTATTAATTCTTTTCCGAATTTTATGTCAGTAAAATTAAGTTCAATATCTTGAATAGACCATGAAGATGACGGTAATGTAATATCAATAGAATTTACATTTTGATCAGTTTCATTAAATTTGGAATATTCGATCATTTCGATATTTGTATTGAACGTAACGGGGGGTCCAGTGCCATTTGCGGTAATAAAATCTACTTTTATGAACAGAATTAAGAACATAAATAGAACGATCGACATGGCACCAATTCTATTAAAAATTCTTGTCTTCTTCATAAGATTATTTAAGTATATAACAATCTTGATAAAAAAGCTTTGTTTATTTTCTATAAAAAATTTGAAATGATAGGGGATTAATTTATGGTACCAAAAATAACTGAAGATATGAATGATTGGTTTGGATGGTTTCCAGCATCCACTTTTGAAAATAACTCATGTATTTTTATCCCAAGTATGGCAAATACTTGTGTTTTTGATACAAAAGAAGGTTTAGTAATCTTTGATGTTCCAATAAGGCAATTCGCACAAAAAACTTTCGACGCAATAAGGCACATTACTAAGAAACAAGTCAAATACATTATCTATTCACATGGGCATTTTGATCACGCTTTTGGCTATGGTCCTTTTATAGAAGAAGTAAGAAAAAAAGGTTGGGACATGCCCGAAGTAATTGCTCATGAGAATTGCATCAGACGATTTGAGAAATACGAAATTTTGGGAAAATATCACGATTGGATAAATAAGCAACAATTTGCCACTGTAAGTGGTAGGGGCCGAGATGCAGTCGTTTCTGCTCGCGAAACATTAGACCCTACCATTATTCTTAAAGGAAATGATTCTTCATACTCGTTTAAATTAGGTGGCATAAATTTCGAAATTTACCACGATATTGGTGAAACTGACGATTCAATTTGGTTATGGGTCCCTGAAAAGAAGACTATTTGTACAGGCGACTTAATTGTTTCGTCCTTCCCTAATATTGGTAACCCTTTTAAAGTCCAGAGATATCCTAAAGATTGGGCTATAGCAATGGAAAAAATGAGAGAAAAAAACGCAGAATACTTAGTTCCCGGTCATGGGAGACTTATCGAAGGTGCGGAAAAAGTTAGAGATGTTTTATCAATTACAGGGGAAGTGATGCATTTTGTCCACGATGAAGTGGTAAAAAGACTAAACGAAGGGAAATGGTTCGAAGAAATCTACCACGAGATGCTAGAAATTTACCCCGAAAAATTCAAGAAACATAAGATTTTAAGAGGTATTTACGGATGTTATCGTTTCGCTATACACGCGACTTACAGGCTTTACCACGGGTGGTATGATAGTGGAAATCCTACGGATCTTTTTCCAGCCAAAACTGATGATGTCGCTCGAGAATTCTTAAAAATAAGCAGCGAAGAAAGATATCTGGAACACGCCAAAAAGCTTTATTCTGAAAGTAAAAAACAACTTGCTTTACATGTTCTTGATATAATTATAAAAGGAACTAATGAGAAAAATGGAGAACCTCTAGTTGAAGCCTTGAAGTTAAAAGTGAAGATCTTAAAGGAACAAGTAAAAATTGAAACCTCTTTCATTGCAGGGAACATTATCAATAACGCCGCTCATCAAATAAAAGGAAAATTGAAAGAATTGAAAACAAATTAAATTGAAAAGATAAGGATAATAACTACAAATTACGTTATTTTAGGTACCAGCTATTCTTTTTGGTAATCGAGTTTGTGCGCTGAGATTTTCGTGGAATAGCTTGTTAACCAAGTTAAATTTAACATCGTTGTATTGATCATCGTACCACAAGTTATTCAACTCATCTACGTCCTTTTTTCTGTCAAAAAGATCACCATAATCTCTATGACCTTCATATATCGTTAATTTAAATTCCTTTGTTATCAAATGTCTTAATCTCTCGTACAGAGGTCCAACTTCCTCATCATTTTCAATATAACAACAATCTCGTGGTTGGTCAACAGAATTCTCAGGGTCTTTTAAGACTGTTGACATATCAAAGCCTTGCATATCAGGTGGTTGTTTTCTTTTTGATATCCCTAAAAGGTTTAGGAGCGTCTTTGGGTAGTCTATAGAGCTCATTAAAGCATCTGTTACCCCCGGTTTTGTTATTCCCGGAACTCTCCAAATCATAGGAATACGAAACACACCCATATAAGCTGATGGACCTTTAAAGAGCATTCCATGCTCACCCATTAAATCGCCGTGGTCACTGTTATATACGACGATTGTGTTGTCAGCATACCCTAATTTTTCTAAAGACGCTAAAATTTGCCCAATACTGGCGTCAAGTAACGCCACAGTACCGTATGTATAAGCTATGAATTTTCTAAGCTCTTCTTCATTTGTCTCTCTTAACATCGCCCCCGGCATAACATTAATATACGGCGCTAGATAGGGGTGGTTTCTCAAATTCTCGAGATCCTTGAAACTTTTTGGCAATTCAACATCTTCAGGTTTATACATATTCCTATATTTTCCCGGGGGATAAACGGACTGATGAGGGTCGGGAAATGAACAATGTACATAGAATGGTTTATTCCCATAATCTCCATTGGCGTGCCTTTCCAAAAAAGCGATAGTACGTTCAGTTACATAAGCACTCGAATATAAATCGACTGGTAATTCGTGTTCAGTAAACACAGAAAAGAAATTGTCAATATTTTTCCATCTTTTCCGCATGTTCTCCGCTAATCTTGGAGATCTTTCCTCCAGCCAATCTAAATAATGGCCCGCCAAGCAAGCTCCATGCCCTATCACAGTTTCCACTTCTTGGTACCCATAGTAAGGAATAGGAAAATTTTCTCGTACGGGATACCACCCTTCTTTTTGGAAAACCCAATCGTAAAAAGACTCTGCAGATTTATCGCCGATTCTATACGGAGCAGTGTTAAATTGATGATGCAACTTTCCAAAAACTGCTGTGTGCCACCCTCTATCAACTAGCGTTTGAGTAATTGTTGGGACATCTTGAGAAAGAATCATACCGTTGCTTCTAACACCATGTACATTAGGGTAATATCCCGTTAACAGTGTTGCTCTGTTTGGCATACACATCGGGTTTGTACAAAATGCGTTCGTAAATCGAACCCCTTCGCTTGCTAATCTATCTAAGTTCGGAGTTTTTAACATGTTATTTCCAGAACAACTCATGTGGTCATATCTATGCTGGTCGCTAATGATAAATAAAACATTCATTTTTTCTTTCATTTTACACCTAAATAAGATTTAAACTAAAGACAATATAAATCTATATCTACTTCTTTCAAAGTGTTTAGACGTTTGACAAATTTAAGTGATAAAGTAAAAAACCAGCGCCAAGGCTCCTAATACGAAAATTACAATTCCAACAGCCTGTCCCATAGTTTTAGCAGATAATTTTTGGATATATGTAGAGGCTATTATGCCAGATATAATTGAACCGATTGCTAGATAAAATGAAAGTTCGAAATTAAAAAAAAACCGTCCTTTAATTGTAATACCAAAAATTTGATAAAATGAGAAAGTACATAAACCAATTATCATGCTAAGAATTAGAGCTGTACCAACTCCTTTTTTAAGAGGGTATCCATAAATTATAACGAGTGCTAACACAAAAACTAATCCAGAACTTGCTCCAAATAATCCTGAATTGATGCCAACAAAAATACCAAACCCAATCGCTAAAATATAGTACATTCGTGAGCCACGGGATATAAATCCTTTAATAGCATCTGTTTCAGATGTTAACTGCTTGTCAATCTTTTTATTTAATTCGGTTAGTTCTTCTTCGCTTTTTCCTCTTTTTGTGGTTTTATGTGCCCAATTCTGAGCCATTTTTTTAACTGATTCGTAAGTAGGAAAACCCCTCTTTAGAAAGAGAACCCCTAAGAACATAATGAAAATTGGGATAAACCACCCGTAAATGGAACCTAGAGGGGTTGTCATTAGAATAAAAACTCCGAAAAAGGTGGTAACTATGCCAATAATGATTATTAAAAAGATATCTAATCTTATTTTAAATTGTTTTTTCCTAAGATATCCTATTGATACAGTGGCAGATGTAATCAAGTCATTTAACAGATTTATTGCAATAGCTAAAAAAACATCTCCAGTGAATAATAGAACAATAGGAAGTACAATACCTAAACCAGTTTGACCAATAAAGCTTACGCTTATTCCTACGAGTGCACCTATAGAGATTAAAATTGCGATTTGATAAATTTCCAGAGCCATTATTTATTCACACTTGAGTTCCTTTTTATATATAATCTATTTTTTTTAAGTCGCAGCAACTCTCTTAGGAAATTTAGATTGCGCCTTAAGATTTTCCTGTAATAATTTATTTACCAACTTAAATCTTTTATCTCGAAAATCTTTTTTATCCCATAAATTATTTAATTCGTGAGGGTCGGTTTTACGATCGTAAATATCGCCAAAATTATCTAGTCCTTCGTAAACAGTTAATTTGTAATCTTCAGTAACTAAATGTCTTATCCGGGCCTCAAGAGGACCGACTTCTTCGTCGTTCTCAATTAAAACACAATCGCGTATTTTCTTTGTTGGATTTTCTAAGACTTGAGACATATCAAAACCTTGCATATAAGGTGGGTGGTGTCGCTCTTTTACATTTAAAAGGTTAAGAATCGTTTTAGGAAGATCGATAGTACTAACTAAAGATTGAGACACTCCGGACTTTGTTAGTCCTGGTACTTTCCAAATTAAAGGGATGTGACACGGTCCGACGAAAGGACATGGTCCTTTGAATAATAGCCCATGATCGCCCATTAAATCGCCGTGATCACTGGTAAAAATCACCATTGTATTATCTGAATACCCTAAATTTTCTAATGAGGCTAGTATTTTACCTACGCTATAATCTACGTACGATATTGCAGCGTAAGTTAAAGCGGTAATTTTGCGAACCTCTTCTTCTGTTGATTCTCGTAAAAACGCTTTTTTAAAGGGCGGATTTTTTAAATGATATCCTAAATATTTATGGTGATATAAATTCTTTGCATCTTGAAAACTTGCGGGGAGTTCTATATCTTCGGGTTTATACGCGTCTTGAAATCTCTTTGGGGGATATAGAGGATAATGTGGATCTGGAAAAGAACAATGCAAATAAAAAGGTTTTTCTCCATATTCACCCTTGGCATGTCTTTCGAGGAAAGCAATTGTTCGTTCTTGAACATAGGTAGTATTGTATAATTCTTCTGGTATTCCATCGCAATATAAACTGAAAAGGTTGTCGTAATTCTGAACTCTTTTTTTCATTTCATCTGCAATTTTAGGGGCTCTTTCTTCCAACCACTCTGTATAATGACCAGCGCACACAGTACCATTTCCTGAAATCATTTCCACTTCGTCGTAACCATAATAGGGGAGGGGGAAATTCTTTCCTACAGGATCGTTTTTACCTTTATCTACCGCCCAACTAAATAAACTCTCAGCAGACTTAGTTTTCTGCTTAAACGGACCTAGCCAAAATTGATGGTGTATTTTTCCAATAGCCGCAGTATGCCAACCTCTTTTTTGAAGCGTTTTTGTAATGGTAGGAGTATCTTCTGATAAATTAATTCCGTTGCTTCTAACGCCATGCACATTGGGATATAATCCAGTGAGTAGTGTTGCTCTGTTAGGCATGCAAATTGGATTAGTACAATAATAATTAGTGAATCTCACGCCTTCACTTGCCAACCTATCGAGGTTTGGAGTTTTTAGAATAGGGTTTCCTGCACAGCCTAAATGATCGGCCCGTTGAGCGTCAGTAATAATAAATATTACATTCATTTTTTCTTTCATAATTATAAAAAATCTATTCTTGCTTGTTGGTTAAAATTAAAGTCTATTCTATTATTTCATTTTTGATGTTAGAAAATATAAAGTTTCACGTAGATATTAATACTCCCACCTATTACTTTTGGCAAGTTTTATAAGTGTCCTATAATTCACCTTTTAATAATAATTTTATAGGGATTAAAAAGTAATGCTGATTCAAAAAACGACTAGAATTGAATCTAGGAATTCATTTGCGCAATTTTATCCCTTTTTATTGTTACTGTTAAATCTTCTCTTATTATTACTATAATTACCCCTCTCTTCCATTAAAAGGAAGGAGATTTATATCTCTTTGGGGGGTTTTGTATAAAACTTAATAAATTAAATAGGTGCAAAGAAAAATGGAAAAAAACAACAATGTAAGTGTTTCGCAAATAATGGAGGAAATTCGAGACTCACTTAGTCTTCCAGATAAAGCATATTTTTTCGACACAACACTCCGTGATGGTGAACAAACCCCCGGAATAAGTTTTACTCTCAAAGAAAAAATATCTATAGCGCAAACATTAAATGACATGAAAATTGATGTAATTGAAGCGGGATTTCCAGTTACTTCTAAAGGTGATTTTGATGCGTGTAGGTCAATATCTAAATTAGGTTTAGACTCTGAAGTAATGGGATTAGCGAGGATGGCAAAACTTGATATAGATAAAGTTATTGAAGCAGATATGGATAGCATTCACCTTTTTATTGCTACTTCAGACCTACATCTTAAATCCAAACTTCAAATGAGCCGCGATGAAGTAATAGAGCAAATTAATAAATATATTTCTTATGCCAAAGAGCATTACTCGACAATATTATTCTCAGCTGAAGATGCAACTCGTTCCGATTTGGATTTCTTAATTAAAGCAAATTTAATTGCAATTGAGAGTGGAGCAACGAGAATTAACATTCCTGATACTGTAGGTACCATCTCACCAAAAGCGTTCGGATATATGGTAAATAATGTATACAAGGCAATTCCAAGTGACATTAGAATAGCAGTACACTGTCATAACGATTTTGGACTCGCCGTTGCGAACACTATAGCAGGATTCGAAAATGGAGCCTCGGAAGCACAAACTACAATTATGGGCTTAGGGGAACGAGCTGGCAATGCTTCTTTTGAAGAAACAGCAATGTCACTTTATGCTCTGTATCAATTACCAATGAATATCATTACGCAAAAGATCTTTCCCACTGCGAAACTTATCGAAAGTTATTGTGGGGGTAAGGTAAAGATAGGACGCCTCCAGCCTTTGATAGGACAAAACGCTTTTTCTCACGAAGCGGGTATTCACGCTCACGCTATGATTAAAAACGCTCGAACTTATGAACCTATCACGCCTCAGTTAATTGGAATAAGTAGATCTGACAGTGTAGTGGATATTCTTAAACATTCAATTAAATTTGGAAAACATAGTGGTGGACATGCGTTAAAAGCAAAATTAGGAGATCTTGGAATTAAGACGAATGATAAAGAATTCATTAAGATAATGAATCACATTAAAGATTTTGGAGACAAAGGACATGAAGTTTCTGAAGAAGATTTTTTAGCAATTGTTAAGGATGTTATGGGAGAAATACCCGAAGAAGAACAATATGTAATTCTTGAAGAATTAACAGTTTTGACGGGTTCTATAACCCCTACCTCAACTGTGCGTTTAAAAATTAGAAATGGAGACTTCATAGAAAAAATCGCTTCTTCAGTAGGAGTTGGTGCAGTAGATGCGTCAGTCAATGCTATTGTTAAATGTTTTAAACCAATGAGTAATATTAAGTTATTGAACTTCCAAATTGATGCGATTACTGGAGGAACTGAAGCCTTAGCTCATGTGACCATCGAAATTTTAGACATTGAAAGTAAAATTATAGTTAAAACAAGTGCTACTCATGAAGATATTGTGATGTGCTCGGTTTTAGCTCTTGTAAAAGGTTTGAATCTTATAGTTAAGAAAAAAAGTGCTGAAATGGAATAAATACTTATATATAAAAGTGAATGAAGTAAATTATGGGTTTAACAATTACCGAGAAAATTCTTAGAGATCATTGTCAGAATAAAAAAGCTGTTGCTGGTGATTTTATTATGGCCGAAATCGATAAATGTTTGGCCAACGATATTACTGCTACCATGGCCATAGAAGCATTTGAAAAAGTGGTAGAAGCTTCTAAAGCTGAAGTTTTTGACTCTTCTAAAATCATTTTGGTCCCTGACCATTTTACTCCAAATAAAGACGTGGCTTCTGCTACTCAGTGTAAAATCCTTAGAGATTTTGCTACCAACCATAATATTACTAACTATTTTGAGGTCGGAAGAGGAGGCATTGAGCATTGTCTTGTGCCAGAGCAAGGATTGGTGAAACCAGGAGAAGTTTTTATAGGGGCTGATTCACATACATGCACTTACGGCGCACTCGGGGCGTTTGCTACAGGTGTTGGATCTACAGATTTAGGGGTTGCAATGGCATTAGGAAAATGTTGGCTTAAAATCCCCGAATCTATTAAGTTCATTTATTCTGGTAGATTAAATGAATGGGTTTCAGGAAAAGATTTGATACTGTATACACTCGGAAAAATTGGCGTAGATGGAGCTACATACAAAGCTATGGAATTTATAGGTGATACGATAAAAAGTTTACCTATGGCAGATCGGTTTACTATGTGTAATATGGCTATAGAAGCTGGCGGAAAAAATGGAATTATTGAACCCGATAAGATCACCACATCGTATTTAGATGCTCTTAAAATATCGAAGGATGGTTTCTATAATAGTGATAAAGATGCTGAATATTGTGATGTTATAGATATTGAATGTGCTAATATAGAACCACAGGTTGCACTTCCTCATTTACCTGACAATGTGAAATCCATTTCAGAAGTTCATAGTATGAAAATAGAATTAGATCAAGTAGTTATAGGATCGTGTACAAATGGTCGGCTTGCCGATCTAAGAAATGTAGCGAAAATTCTTAAAAATCGAAAAATCGATAAAAAGCTAAGATGTATAATAATACCAGGAACGCAAAAGATATATCTAAAAGCGATGGAAAGAGGATATATTGAAAGTTTTATTAATGCCGGCGCAATTGTCTCAACCCCTACTTGCGGACCTTGTTTAGGTGGTCACATGGGCGTCTTAGCGGAAGGAGAGAAAGCTTTGTCAACAACAAATAGAAACTTCCAAGGGAGAATGGGACACGTTAATAGTGAGGTTTTTTTATCCAACCCCGTAGTTGCAGCTGCTTCAGCGATAAAAGGGTATATAACCTCCCCAGAATATTTATGAAAAGAAAGATGAGACTCTAAATGATTGGAAAAGCAATTAAATATAACCTAAAAAATATTAACACTGATCTAATAATTCCCGCTAGATATTTACTTAATTCAGATGAAAATTATTTAGCTCAGCACTGTATGGAGGATTTAGATCGCGATTTCGTTAAAAAAGTTAAAAAAGAAAATTATCAAATCTTGGTCGCTGATTCTAATTTTGGATGTGGTTCAAGTAGAGAACAGGCACCGACTGCGATTAAAGCTTCAGGAATTACATGTATCATCGCACCTTCTTTTGCAAGGATTTTTTTCAGAAATGCTATCAATATTGGCTTACCAATATTAGAATTTCCCGATATTGGCAACATAAAAACAGGTGATATTTTAAATATCCAATTTGAAAAGGGATTAATTAAGAATACATCTACTGCTGAAGAATTTCAAATCAAAAAGCAACCCAGCTTTTTACAACAAATAATTTCCGCTGGGGGTCTGATTAATTTTGCTCGAAAGCAAATAGAGTAATATATATCTAAACAAAAGGTTGAAGTATTTTTTTATCTATTAACGAGAATATTGTTTCTATTTCCTTTGATTTGTAACCTTTATCTTGCATTAATTGTGTAGTAAAGCAGTATTCAGTCTTATTTTTTTTCATTAAATTTAAAGCTTTGTCGATCATTGCTCTCTCATTTGTGTTGATTTTTGCTTTACCTACCTCTACAACTTTCAAAGGATAAAGAAAAGTTGTTCCTAAATGCTTTTTAAGTACTTCTTCAATTGTATTAAATGGGTTAAGATCCCCTTTGAATGTTTCAAGATAAGATCCGTATTTCTCTTCAATTTCAAAAGATAAAGCGCTAATTAAATCATAAAAAGATTCAGAAGGAAGCTCTTTCATTATTAAGATTAATCTGAAATTCTTGAACTCTGCCATAAGGATCTTTGAATTGTGGTAATCTAATTTAATGATTTGCGAATGTTCTTTAGAGCCCGTGAGCTCGATTCCAAAGGTACGTATTGCTTCTAGGAATCCAGAAAGTAACACCGTGTTCATTTTTTTCTCGGTGAAGACTTGATCGTATATATTTAATGTAGATTTTTTTTCTATTATAAGCACATAATTCAGATTTAAAATGTCTATACATTTATCATAAATCGCCTCTTTTCGAGCGATTTTCTTTTTCTTATTCTTCTTTATTAATACATATGAAGTTGTAGAAACAGATAATGTAAGCCCGATAATTACTATTACTGAAGTAATAAGAAACCAATCAATAATGAGAGGTAAAGTTATCATAAAAACCTGAGTCGTTAACCCAGCATCAGTACCATTGAACCAATAAATATACGCTTTATATTCACCATCTACTGCTGTTTGTGGTAAAGCATAAGTAAAGGAAGAGGTGTCATAGGGGATCGTTTTGTTATCTGTATAAATTATGTCATCAAAGGTATCCGTTAAAACGAAGGTATAATCTCCGTTCATAATAGGCTCGGAGATAAAGAATTTCAATTCTTGACCTGCTAAAAATTCAGTTCGATCAACATCTAAAGCGAATGAAGTCGTGCTTGAATTAGCGGATATTAGCCAATCAGCCCCAGTTTGAATTGTATTGTTCGGAATTAAAATAAAATGATCAAGTTGATTGAATAGAATTTGAGATGTTACATCTATATCATCCCTACTCACCCTAATGTCAGTCCAACTCTCGTGAAAATTGAATTTAATGGAATAATTACTAAAACTCTTTGCAACTATAGGGTTTACTGTCCAAAGATTATCTCTATTTTCTTGTATTTTAACACTCCCATTGGAGTTCAAGTTTTTTATTAATTTAATATGATATGACACATTAAACAAAATTTCAACGGAAATATTATTTTCAATATGAATTTTGATGAAATCTTCGGATGAAGCGTAATTAATCCCGGAAATATTCAAATATCCCAATCCAGGCAAAATTGAGTTTGAAATTTGATAAGCTCCACCATTAAGTCTCGCAGTCATATTAATTTCTTC
This sequence comes from Promethearchaeota archaeon, assembly GCA_030599585.1. Classification (GTDB taxonomy): domain Archaea; phylum Asgardarchaeota; class Lokiarchaeia; order Sigyniarchaeales; family SOKP01; genus SOKP01. The sequence continues at coordinate 125,231 of JAUVNS010000002.1, forward strand.
TGGAGAATAGCTCCTATTTACTTTTTGTATTAATTTATATAAATAAGGTTCATTTTGAACTCCGTTAAGCCATTGATTCTCATATTCAGAAGAATGTAAATTAGGATTCGTTGGATCAAAATCGTTGTAAGCCCAATAAAAATCAGTAGACGGACTAATAATGTTAGAGCCATTTAGTACTAAATAATAATTACCAGGAGAGAGAGATATGGGATTTGAAAAATTCTGTAAATACCATCCTCGATCCATAGATACATTAAAATTAACTGAACTATAGATAGTAGAATTGGGGTTATTATTTAAATTATCGTATCCCCTCAATTGAACATCAATCATTTCAGTAGTTTCAGGAGATTTGGATCCATATATGTATACTCCTTTAATTATAGTTGCTTCTGTGAGATTAATTTGCACTCCGAGAGCATACATTTTTTGTGCAGGATTTCTGTCAAAGATACGACCAGCATTACTATATTCTCGATCTTCAATTGTTTTTATTTCTCGCTCTAACTTAATATCAGTGAAATTCAATTGAATATCAGTAAGATTCCAAGAAGAGGAAGGTATTTCTATATCAATGGAACCTACATTTTCACTAGTACCATTTTTTTCCCCAAGCTCGAGCATTGAAAAATTAGTTGGAATGGTTAAAGAATCTCCATTACTTTGAGCGTTAACATTATTTAGGCGGAAATTTAACCCAAGTAAAAAAATCAGCAATAAAATGTTAATAATGATTAATCCTTTTGTTTTCCTCAACAATAAACCCCTAGCTTCCGATAATAAAAAATAATATTTTTTTGATTATTTTAATAGAGATAATAGAATCTCCTAAAAAATTTAATCTAAAACTTCTAATTTCGTTATAAACGAACAAAAAGTTCTTTATGTCTTTTTTATAGGTAATATGAAATTAGCCATTTATATATTTAAAGTATAAATTTCTCCGCTTATTCAAAGAACAAAAAAGAAGTTCCGTCTTTTTAAACATAAATCCACTTTCGGGTAATTTACTTCAATTTTTAGATTTAATATTTGCTACTATATTGAAGAACATTTGAAAAAACAATTTAAGTAAAAAAGAGATATTATTTTAATACGAAGACTGTTATTTTTCAATTGAGCAAAAGAAACCTTCAATTATCATGATAAAAAAGTCGTTAAAAAAGCCAGAATTACTCGCTCCAGCACAAGATTGGACTTCCTTAAGAAATATTACTGGATTAGCTGATGCGATTTATTTTGGTGTCAAGAAATATAATATGAGGGCTAAAGCTAAAAATTTCGAAAGAAGTGAACTTAAAGAGATCGTAAAATTCTGTCATCATCAAAAACCACCATTGAAAGCATATTTAGCGACAAATGTTTTAATTTACGATTCTGAATTGCAGGATTTAGAGAAATTGATACTAGAAGCGAAAAAAGCAGGTATAGACGCTATAATTGCTCACGATTTAGCGGTAATAAAGTTTGCTAAACGCCAAAAGCTAAGATTTCACATCTCAACCCAAGCAAATGTATCTAACGTTGAATCTGCTAAGTTTTTTGAAAATATAGGCGCTGAGAGAATTATTTTAGCCAGAGAGCTATCTCTTAAACAAATAAAGCTTATCAAACATCATTTAACTAAGACACAAATTGAATGCTTTGTTCACGGTTCAATGTGCACTTCGATTTCAGGTAGATGCTATCTATCAGCTACAATTTGTGATTCTGAAGAATTTTCAGCAAATCGAGGTAATTGTGTTCAGCCATGTAGAAGAGAGTGGCGAGTAATTGACGATGAAAATAATGAACTTATATACGATGGGCAAATGTTCTTGAACGCAAAAGATCTCTGTATGATTGAGTATATTCCAGAATTAATTGAAGCGAATATTAATGTTTTCAAAATTGAAGGTAGAATGAAAAATCCGCTATATATAGAAACAGTAACTAGATGCTACCGAGAAGCAATAGACAGTTATTTTGAAAATACTTTCTCAAAAGAAAAGGTTCGCGACTGGTTAGAGAGGTTAGCTAAAGTTTATAATCGCGGTTTTCACACTGGATTTTATTTTCAACGTCCAACTATTGAAGATGTTGAATTAGAAAGAAGAGGAAATGTATCGCCATACCGAAAACATTATCTTGGAAAAGTTTTATCTTTTAATACAAACAGTATGACCGCAAATATATTGATTGAAATCAAGGAATTTAACTTAAAAATTGGAGATGAGATAATTGTTATCGGGAATGAAACATATCATCATCAAAAAATTAAGCATATGGTCTTTAAAGGGGAAAAAATTCAAAATATATATAAAAAACGGAACGATAATCCTTTTAAAGTGAATCTGCGTTTAAGTAATGAAGTTCAGAGAGATGATAAAATTTATATCATATATCAAACATAACTCAAATGGTCTAAATGAAGATTCTGATACATTTAAATAGTGAAGGTTGAAATAACAGATGGATTACGAAGATAAGAGGAGTAAATTAGTTGAAAGTCTTAAAAAGAGAGCTTTTTTAACTAAACCCAGTGTAATCAAGGCTATGTTAAAGGTTCCAAGACATAAATTTTTACCGAAAGGTGCCATAGAATCGGCATACATAGACTCTCCACTTTCAATAGGAATAGGGCAAACAATTAGCGCTCCACACATGAACGCGATGATGTGTGAGCTTTTAGAACTTACAGAGGGAGAAAAAGTCCTTGAAATTGGAACCGGTTCTGGTTATCACGCTGCCTTATGTGCTGAGCTTGTAGCACCAGATTATTCTAAAAACCCGGGACATGTATATACAATAGAAAGACACAAAGAGTTAGCAGATAAAGCTGAAGAAAGTTTAATTAATACAGGTTACGGAGATATAGTGACGGTTATTTGTGGAGACGGTACGTTAGGATATCCTCAAGAAGCACCATTTCACAAAATTTTAGTCACTGCATCCTCACCAAAGAAAGTACCTCCTCCCTTAAAGAAACAATTAAAAAATGGAGGAATTCTCTGTATTCCCGCAGGTTCAAAAGAATGGGGTCAGGATCTTTATATAATTTCTAAAAAAGAAAATAAATTCGATTCTAAGAGAGTTACGGGAGTACGATTTGTTCCTTTGATTGGAGAATGGGGTTTTCCCGAATAGAATTTAATTCCTAAAAGATAGGATTAAGATGTTAAGCTTAATTAGGAGAAGGTTTTTTTAATCGTCCTTCCATTAATTTTTTACGAACATTTTGTACAAATTCATTGTTATCTATTCGTGTTTTTACAGATTGATTAGTGTACGTATAACCGTTTTGTTTTCCTTTTTTATTATCTCTCATAAATGTATAAACTACGAGTTTTTAATGAGACTATAGTTGTTATTGTACCCTTAACATATATAAAGCTATTTAAAACCGACAATTTTAAAAGAAAAAATCATGGTCTTAATTTTATTGTTCTAATTTGAATTCGATGTTAGAGAGTGAAGTGTGATTAGTTAGATTCTTCTCCAGTTTTTTTGAAAAAATCATAGTACTTATTCTGCTTTTTCTTCGTATCATCATCTAAGGGGACACCGAATTGCGGTTGAATAATATAGCCCAAAATTATCGGTAGTACTGGGAAAGCCATTAACCAGAGGAATAATATAACATATTCTACTAAATCCATATTATATAAATCCTGGGTGCTCAAAGGGATTGTTATTCTTAAAACAAAATCGAATGTTTCATTTTGAACGAAAGTATTAGAAATAAAGGAGACATTAACAGACCCACTCCATATAATACTTTCATCTTTTTTCAATCGCACTGAAGAAGTGTATGCAAATTGTTCTCTAGGGGAACTCCAATAATGGACACTCGATTTGATCGGTGATCCTTTGGCGATAACAGTATAATTGAAAAAGGTCATGCCAACAATTTCTACTGCACTACCCGTTGATAAATGAGCTGTTAAGCGATAGGAATATCTATCCGGAAGAGTATTATCTAAAGCCATATCCATCTTCAGTTCCCCATATCCATCACTATAGTCGACGGTATAATCCTTTGAAGTGCTAACATGCCCGATGCCAAAAACTTCATCAAAGTTAAATATAGCAGGAGTAGCTAATGCTAGTAAAAAAATGGTTAATACTGTAGAAAAAACAAAAGAATATTTCCTTATTTTTAATCGATTTATTTTAAAAACCTTCCAATTTTGCTTATAAATATATTTTGAAAGAAGAGATTTTGTATCCTAAATAGTTAATATTAAAAAATTTATGTATATTAATAAACTTTTATTTCAGGAATTTACATTTAATTTTCATATCACTAATAACTAAAAATTTTTCTTACTGCTTCTTAGTAATTATCCCGTCAAAATATAAGTAAAATTAATAAATCTTGATTGTAATATTAATCTCCAGTTCTTTGCTAAGTTTAAACTGAGGTATCACATTTATACCTTGGTAAATTGTTTTGTAACCCTCATCAGTGAATGCATATGAAACAACCGGAAATTTTAATATTTCTATTAATCCAGTATCTGCCTTTGTTTCGCTTTGTAGAGAATATTCAAGGTTTAAATTATAAGATAAATCTTGGGCTTTGAAATGACTACCTGTAAATTGAAATGGTTTAATTAACTCATTTTTTGAATCATTTAAAAAAAGCAATTGGTTACTTTCCCATTGAAATTTAGTAGTATCTCCATTAAAAAAGAAAGGAAGATCAATTCCCAAGTTCAAATTTGTTATGATATTTTGGACCAAATCTTCTTTTTCAGGTATTTTCTTGAACTTAATTTTTAGATTTATTTTAATTTGATTTTCCTCAACCTTTATTATTTTAACGATAGAACAAGGATAAATCTCATTCGAATCTGGAACGATTACGCTTCCTTTTTGTTCTAATTCTATAACGGCTGAATTTCCATTTTTTTCATTTTTGATAACTAAAAATTCACCATCAACAAAAGATCCGTATTCTCTATATCGATCTGCTTCGATAGCTTCGAATGTCTCGTTCTTGTGATAAAATCTTACCCTTAACATATTTTTCTTAAACCTATCAACCATTATTTTATCTTTATCGACATCTTCGTTATCGTGATACGCTTCAGGCCACCGGGTTAATGTGTTTAAAATATTATAGGATTTTGGTTTATAATCTATCTCAAAAATAGTACCTCCGTCTGAAGGATTAAGATAAATGTTCAAAAGATCAGATTCGATTATGATATCCATTCTACTGTCTTTGTTGAAGTCTATAGGAATGACTGAGATATATTTATTCTCCAAGGAAAGGAACTTCTTATTCAAACTGTCAATGATGATTTCAGAATTGATAAGATGAGTATAAACAGAAAACCGCAAAAATTGTAAATAGACTCCACCAAATAAGCCATGCCAATAGCAATCGTTGCATTGTGATTTATATATTTCTGTCCAAGCTTCTTTTATTAGTTTGTTAGCTTCATTTCTACTTTCTTGCCTCACTAACTTATCTAAATTGTTTTCAACACGAATGAGTTTATCTCTAACATGGAGCATTTTCTTATGCATATTATTTGATTCCGGATATTTCACTAAGTAAAATCTCCAGAAACCTCCTTTCAAGAATAGATAATCGTCCTGCTTTCCAGGATCCCACCTTAGATTTTCTCTAATATTGATAAAAGATTTCCTTAAATCTTTTGGTAAAACCCACGCTTCCATTTTATCATAACTTGCGGTTGGTAGATATATTAAACTTCTTGCATGATATTTTTCCATATATTCCGAAAGCGTAATAGACTTTATCCAGTTATTGTTTATTATTTGGTCGAAGAAAGCGGGAATAAATGGTTTCCCATTGTCTCCCTCTTCATGGCCATGGCCCTCTACATAGCAGATTTGGTGTGTAGTTGCCCAAACACCCATTTTTTCTGCATCAGATATGAATACAACGCACCTATCACCTTTTTCATCCGCAGCATTTTTCAAATATTCAATCGACATATATGTAGGCTTCCAAGGAGCCATATACCTCAAATACTCATTAATTGAAAAGACTCTTAATGTCTTTCCTTCATCCTCCGTAATATAGGAATAAAATGTCTCTTTTTCAGTAATACCTGTTGAGCGAAAATGATTATCATCAACAATCACATATTTTAAGCCAGCATCGTGTAGGAAAGAAGGGTAATTCGGCTCCCACACTCTTTCCGACAACCAAGCTCCTTTCACTTCTAATCCGAATTCTTGTTTAATTAAATCAGATAGCTTTTTCATTTGAGCTATTCTATCGCGATAAGGGATAATTGCGAATATGGGCTCATAATACCCCCCTCCAATAATCTCGATTTGTCCTCTTTTTGCCATAACTTTTAATTTCTCAATAAAATCTGGCTTGTTCTCAAGGAACCATTCTAATAAATTCCCAGAAAAATGTAGCGTGAATTTTATATCCTTATAATGGAATATATTGTCGATAAGGGGTAAATATGATTTTTGATAAACATCATCATAAATCAAAACCTTTTGATCAACCGGTTGATGAAAATGAAATATAATGGGAAAGTGAATTTGTTTTTCGGTCATAATAACGATGTTATAATTTTGTAATATAACAAAATTAAGAAAGAATACCTATAAATCTATTTGGATTCACTTACTTCGTCTAGAAGAAATCCTTAGAAACCTAGTTTCAAACCCTTAGTTATAATCGAATCAAACTTCTAATGTGTATCAAAATAGAAAAACATTTTAAAACTCTAAAAATATTAAACATTTTAAGGAGATACATATTATAAAAAAAATACCCATGAAAACTTTAGAGAAATGTATCTTTAATTAAAACTGAGTGGTATTTATAATTATGAGAAATTTTTTTGATAAAAATTTGTTCCAAGAAGTATTTAATTCTAACGAGTTTAAAGGATGGCTTCTTTCGAGAAGATGGTTTGGTGATAAATCGTTTTTATCTAATTTACTATTTAAGGTATCTATTTACGATTTCAATATCATCTCGGAACATATTTTTTTAACGATAATTGAGGTTACCTACGATGAATATTCTAAAAAATACTTCCTTCCGATTATAATCTATGAAAAAATTCAAGATATACTTGAACCTAACGAAAATACAAGAGAAAATATTGTTAAACTAACTGAAAACACATTCAGCAAAATTCTAGCACTAAGCGTTCATGATAATACAAAAGAAAAGATAACTTATCTGAATCTTATTGAAGCAGAGTATTGTGTTTTATTCTGGAAGAAAATGTTATTTGATAAGACGATATCTGAAACTTTCCCTAGCATGTCTTTAGAACTCACACTATATACTGAACAGTTTGAAGACGAATTTAATATGTTGAAAGTACGCAATTTAATTGAAGCTAGTTTATACCCTGAACGATACGAATATGGGTTACAGCAGTTAGGTGGTGGGAACACAACAAATTTGTTATTTGCATTAAAAGTATCAAGTAAGAAAAATCCGCACGAAAAACCTATTTCGTACGTTTTAAAATCGTATAAAGACTTTTCAGGTTCCTTGGAACCAAGGAAATTGTTTGTGTTAGTGAAAAACAATTTTCCAAATGCTCCAAAAATATTTGGTATGATAAAATTACACGATAGAGAAACAATTGGGATACTTGAAGATGTCCCAAATAGTGGAAATTTGGGAGATATATTTTGGAATGAGCTTAATAACATGATAAATTCGATTTTTGGAGATCCTGATGGCGATGATCCCTCCTTAAGCGATAAAGATAAAATATCTGGATATATAAAAAACTACTGTGCTAATTCGTTACAAATTTCTGAAAAAATCGGATTCCAGATAAAAAAATTACACGAAGCCTTAATTCTACAAGATGATCCACTATATTCAAAGGAAACAGTCTCAAGCGTGGACTATTTAAAAGATTACACGAGCAAATTACTTGAGATGGTAGAAAAAATGCAAGAAACCATGAGTAGAAGTTCAGAAGGAGCTTTTTACTCCTCCCCAAAAGTGTTATCTATTTTAATTGATATCAAGGATATAATTGAGAAATTTCGTTCAGAATTTAAAGCGGATACGATTAATATTCAACCAGTCCATCAAGATCTCCACTTCCAACAAATTCTTGTTAACAAATCTAACGGCGATTATATGTTCTATTTTATTGATTTTGAGGGAGATCCGCAACTCGACAACAAGAAAAAAGAACAGAAATTCCCAATTTCCAAAGATTGGGGCAGTCTTTTAAGATCACTTAGCTATATTAAATTTAATACTCTGCTTAGATTTATTGAGGATAAAATAATAGATAAAGATAAGATTGAAGTTCCAGCGGAATTCCTTTTTAATCTCTACTTCAGAAAATCTTCAAAAATCACGAAAAAGCACAAACTTTTGGAAAATGCCTTAAAAATCCTTAATGTTTGGGAGAATAAATTAATGGGTAAAATTTTTGAACAAAGTCCAGATATTCACATCACTTTAATTAATTATTTTACGATTGATAGAATATTACATGAATTATCTTACGAACTGCTTTTTAGACCTGACTCAATTCTTATTCCAATTCTTGGTTTGAAAGAAATTATAGATAAATATTAGTTTATTGCTTTAATTTTTATTTTTCTTTATTGATTCTAGCGAACTCATAAGAATAATGAGAAGAGGAGATATCTAATTGTTTAATCTGATTTTTATACTTCTGTCGTAGACTCTTATTTCCTTTCATTTCTTCTTCAATGTAATTAGGATTCAATTCTTTTTGTTCAAATAACCGCCATAGAAAGGCTTCAGCAAATTTAACTGGTCCAAATTTCTTTTCTACTAACACATAGTTGCTTTCATCAAGTAAATTATTGAAAAAGCCAAGATTATCGCAAAAATCAATTTTAAACTCAAGATCCTCTTGTTTTCCATAGATTCTAGCAATGTCGTTAATAAATCTTCCTAGTTTATCTCCAAAGTTTATTTGATCCGTTTCCTCCATGCGTTCGAGAAGATTTCTAAGAAAACTCCTTTTAATTACAACTAAATCACGATCGTTTAATGATTGAATTGTTGATTTCCGTTTTAAGAAGTATTTGCTGAGCTCTAAGTAATTTTTAATAAGACTATTTTTATTGATACCCATTCGATCTTTCATTCTATCTAAATTTTCATTCAATTCTTGATCTATCCTTATTGTAATAACTTTGGTTTGCTTTTTTGGTTCAATTTCTTTGCTCAACGGTCATCACTTCAAATTAGATTAGTAGTAATGTTTGTATGCATTTATAATCGTATGCAACAATTGTAAGTAATGTAACCTAACTAATATAATTTTGTGATCCGGTAGTGGGATATTTATGTGAATTTATCATCTTAAAAATTTGTCGCTGAGAATGAATATAACTACAGTAAAAGGCATTTACCATTATCAATCAGCTTGTACCGATAAGTAATCCTAGATTGCGTAGCCATTTTGCCTAATTATTTTTGGATTAATAATAGTGTATAAAAATTTGCAACTCGTTAAATGTAATTCTTTTTAAATAAACACCCTTTTGAATAAAATCAAGGATCACTTATTAAGCAAACATAAATTAAAAAAACGATTACACTATAAATCAATCAATTTAAGAAACTCTTTGATCAGATTGAATAAAGTTTTAATGATCCTACAATTTTGATAATTTTCATTTTACACTATTTCTTATGCATCGTTTGTAATTTATGTAACTATTATAGTTAAATGTTATCAAAAGAATATTGAATTAGACTTATAAGGATAAGTTAACTTTGTAAATATGTATCCTAAGATCAAAGTTCTTCCAAGATTGTAATAAAGGGTTGAAAATAATTTATGGAGTTAAGTGAACCTAACCTATCGAGTAATGAAATAACAAACTCAGATATAAATGAAGTAGAAATCGAAAATGTTTTAGAATTAGAATTATTCGATGATACTCACAATTCATTAAAATCGAATGTTACTGTTGAAAATGTAGTGAAAGCACTTTCTTCACCAACGAGACGCCTTATTTTACGCCAGATTCAGGATTCGAAGGAAGGAATGGATGTTTCTAATATTGCTTCATCATTAGGCATGACAGAAGCTAACATTTCTGCTCAAATTAAAAAACTTCAGGAAGCGGGTTTAATTTTTTGTAACTATTGTTCTGGTAATCATGGAGTAAGAAAAATTAGTAATATAAAATTTAGTCAAATAGTTATTAATTTGTAACTATACATATTCCCTTTCACCGAATAATTTAGGGATAAAGTTAATTCTGCTGGAAGTTCGAAATCAACACGTTCTTAATGTTTTCAAAATGTCCTAAGTTAATCAACAGTAAATCGTTTAATGCATCTGTCAATCCGGCAATTTCTATTTTTTCAACAATTTTATAGTAAGGACTTTTTTTCAGACGTTTTATTAGAGCTTTATTTTCTTCAATTCCGTCCAATAAATAATCTCTACATTTAATTTCTTTGCTTCCTAATATCCTTTGAATAATAGCAAGCAACATAGTATCAAAAGTGACCCTTAGTATGATTTCTCGGTCAAAATCTTTTTTAATTTTAAACAGATAATCTTTTAGTAGTAAAATTGATTCTTTAAAAAGTTCAATTGAATCGTTCCCAAGTTTTTCAATTCTTTCCTTAAACTCAGCCTTTTTTGTTGTAAGTAAACAGATTGCTGAAACCGTTTGGTATTCAGCAACAAAATGGATGAACCTTGCCTTGGTGTTAAGCGTTGTATCTTTAGATTCAGCATCTTTTAGCAATTCGTCGAGGTTAGTTAATGATTTTTTGAAATAAGTAGAAATCATATAAAATTTTTCTGCCGCAGCTTCGAATTCTTTATTTAGTATTAAGAGTCGAGCTTGTTTTTCTTCTTCTTGATAAAGTTCGTCAAATTCATTGATTTTCATTACAGCTTTTAATATTAATCGTTTTCCTTTATCTTTTGTAATGTGAGATCGTTCAAGCGCTTGCCCCGCCTCTAATAGGAGTATTGAAGACAGGCTAGAATATTCTTCAGGATCTGATTCATATAAATAATTTGATGCGCTTTCCCAACTTTCACCAGCTGTTTCCCAGTCTTTCATTCGAAATGAGATATTACCTAGCTGGATTAATAGTTTTGCCGATATCTCATATAGTTTTAATTCTTCAGTTTTTCGTATAATTGATTTCAAGCGATAAGTTGCTTGAATATTACTTTTAAACTGAGATATAATTTGTGTTATTCTAATATATATTTCGTCTAACTTAATGTAACTTCCTAAATCAAGATGAATCTGAGCTGCTTTCTCGTATTCCTCAATAGATTCATTTCCCCTTCCTTTATCTGCTAAATCCTCAGCAAAATCAATTAATCTTATCGCTTCAGCTTCCATTTCATCTTTTTCGTCGTTATTATACATAATCAAATTCCCCAAAATATTTAGAATAATCAGTTTAAATTAGATTTATAGGTCTATTAAGTAATCCAAATGCGATAGTTCTTTAGTTATTGTATAAAATTAAGCTTATTTAAATTTTGATACTAAAAAATAGAATTCTATTCAGGCACTACAAATTGTCAAAAAGCCTGATATTCTCTTTTTTCATAACTTTTTTAAGCTCAATAGCCTGATAGACAGACGCAAAGCATTCTTTTGCGTCTTCAATTGCCCCATAAAAAATAAAATTAGAATACCAAGAAGCAATAAACATTATACTAGCTTTCCGAGCCTTTGTGTGAAATTTTTTGTTTAATCTAGGCGAAGAATATTTAAAGAGAAAAAGAGTTGGTGCCGTACCTACAGGGAGTTTGAGAGCCCTGCTAACAATTTGTTGAGTTTCAAGGATGTGTGAGAAACTCTCAATATCGATAACTCCACCATCTATCCATATTTTTTCAACCCCTATTTTCTTTAAACCTTCTATGATGTTAGTATTTCCAGGTTGGTTATTCTCTGTAACGTAAGCGTATCTCTGTGTCGATCGCATGTTAGTAGGTCCAAGTATTAAAACCACGGCCGATGTTATTTTATATTTCTTGATTAACTCCGTTTCTTTTGTATTTTTGAGATTTGATATGGAGTTGTAAATATAATCCTCTGGTTTTATCCCTCGTTCGTTTAAATGCTCAACTCCAGCAATTCTTGCTTCGAAACTGCCACCTAAAACAAAGGGAGGGTCATATAAATCTAAGTAAAAATCTAAATATTTCACCATTGCTTCAGGTGTTGTAGCAGAGATTTCGACTAAATCTGAGAGTTTATATTTAGAGGCTAGACTTTTTTGAGCATCGATTCTTTTTCTTGCTTTCGATACATCAAATTGTAGTCCATTTTTTCTATCCACCAATGTTTGACCTTGGTAAAACATTGTACCGATTAAAATGGGAGGTAAGGTGAAATTTCCATACCCTAGCTTAACATTGCCGTATAAATAATAGTCATCATTCATGGTTGCTTTAAAGCATAATTATGTATTTAAGAAATTATATTTCACATCAATTATAATTTATCTCATTTAATTGAGTAGATACAACGATGCTGTTGATATTAAAATTTATGCAATTTCACTCCACAGTTTTTACAGCGACTATCGGTTAAATCTTTAAAACAGTGCTCATGGTAAAGGGTTTTGCAATTATCACATCTTAAGATATTTTGCAAATCTTCAAATATAAAATTGCACACCGGACACGAGTTAAACATATCATCCGAATCTAAATCGCTAAAATTGATTAGTTCTACATGTGAAAGTTCAGGTGGTTTAGGATCTTTTTTAGATTTTATTCTTGGTTTGACAAGAGAGGTGAGCTTTTGAACTTGAGATACTTCAGTTGGAATTTTTAACAAATAGAAGCAATGAGGACATCGAACTGTTCCCGCTTGTTTCATTTTTCTGTCTTTTTGAGAATTAGCCCAAGAAGATAAGCAATGAATATGATAAGGAGTTTGACAATTCGGGCAATAGCGACCGCCAACATAAAAGGAACTTTTAGTGTAGGGATTTACATTTGAAAAGCAGATCGAGCATTTTTTATAATCTACTAAGCCTCTTATCTGTAACAATCGTTGTTCTTGATCTTTTGTCAGATCTTGGACTCTTAAAAGATCAGCTGATATTTTTCTAATAAAAGCAGGATTTTCAATAGCTGAAGTTGTCCCATCGCCATAAGTTTTAATATTAGATCCTGCTAAGTCATGAGCCGCTTGTAATAAAGATTGAGCGTCATTATTGTAATAATAGTTTCCCCCGGTGAGGTCGCTCATCCTTTTTAAGATATTGAGAGGAGAGAGTTCACCCAATCGAAATGTATCTATCTTTACATTCAATCCTTGAGCTAAACGCGCCATTTTCAAAGGATCAATAGAAGTTGTAGTAAAATTGCCATCCGAAATAACAAGGATTCGAGGAATTTTAGCGGCGATCTTCCGTAATTCAGAAATAATTAATTTAATAGAAAGTCCTAGGGCTTCTCCCAAAGCAGATTTTCCAGAAACTTCTAAATCATCTAATACTTCAAAAAGTTTAGTTTTATCGTTTGTAAAATCAATTATTTTTTTTGGCTTATTCGAAAAATTTATTATTGCAAACGCGCTCGATGTATCTTGAGCAAATCTCTCACTAATTAACTTTTTTAAAGCATCTATACTACATTTAAATCGATTTGGGGTATAATCTGCTCGATACATTGATCTGGAGGTGTCGATGCAAACTACTATGTTTTCTGGGTGCCGTTCGGACAAATTCAAATACCGTTTAAGCTCTTACTAGAGCCCTTAATTAGTTCTAATTATGAAATAAAATAAAAAGAATAAATAATTATGTTTTTTCACAAAACTAAAATTTTATTAATTAGATATTTTACTATAAAAGTAAGTTACACTATAAATTAAAGTAAAATTGATTTTAAATCCGATGTATTATGTCTGAAGAGGAAGCAAAAAGCGTTGTGATTAAAGACTTTTTCAAAAGGTCTGTGTTAATCAACGAATTAGATGAAGTGTTAAAATTCAAACCAGATTCGTTAATTGGAATTGATCAAATTTCCTCAGACAAATTAGTAGAAAATAATGTAAAAACCATCGAGGAGCTAGCGAAACTATCGATCGAAAGTCTTCCAACTATTGAAGAAATTCCTCCTAAAATTCTTCACAAATGGGTAAGAATCGCACAAGTACTTGAAAAAGCAATTAGAGAGAAAATAAAAACCCATAAGAAAATTTTAATGATAGGTTTAGATAATGGGGGAAAAACTAGCATTTTAGCAGTTCTCCAGGATAAATTTTCAATTATTAAGTCTCTTCTCCCCACAAGGGGAGTTAAACGCGAAAGACTGGACTTTTTTGGTTACCCCATACTTAGTTGGGATTTGGGAGGTCAGGTGCAATATCGCGAAAAATTATATTTTAACAGACCTGAATTGTTCTTTACTGAAGCTGATTTAATACTTTATGTTATCGACACACAAGATAATGATAGATTTGCTGAAGCTGCAAATTATTTCCGTCAAGTATTAAAAGCATTGGTAGAATTAGATGAATCCCCTCCAACCATGATAGTTCTCTCAAAGAGCGATAAAGATATTCGAACTTCTCTCGAATGGCAAAATAATGTAACTGCAATAAAAAATAAATTCAACAACATAATAGGCGAATATGGAAATTTAACAATCAGCTATTCTGATACAACTATATATCAGAAAGAAACTATAATGCAAATGTTCAGTGAAGCTTTGAAATTAGTTTCTGAAACTTCAGAGATAATTGAGAATATCATAGAGGATTTTACTCATACTATTGAAGGCAAAGCTGCGAGCTTAATTTCAATGGATGGTTTAATCTTTGGAAGCTTCACGAGCTCAGATATTGATGAAGCCTTGTTAAATAATACAGCACTAATTATGCAAACGCTTTCGAACTTTCATAGCTCGATAGGGTTAACTAGAGAACCATCAATAACGCTTGATTTTCCCTTAAATGGATTTTCAATTCGAGGAGAAAAACTTTTTGAATATTCTGAGCTAAAAATACCTGTATATTTGTGGTTACTTAGTGATAATTTCGAGCTATTAAAGGAGAAAATCGATTATTTCAAACAACAGCTACTACCTTTGATAAATTTATTTCTATAACCAAATATTTTTTCGTAAGTTATCATTTAGGCTTTATTTGCTCAAAACTTCTTTTGTTGAAATTATAACTTTGAAAATAAAGAATAGAAAATGTAAAAAAGAAAAATTCTACCATGGTAAAACATAGAAAAACGGGAGCATATGAACACTTTTGTGTTCTTATTTTCGCACAAGGAATTTGGAAAGAAACTGATAAGGACAGTGTCAGAAATTTAATAATGGAAAAACTAAAAAGTTTGAAAGGGGCAACTTATAATATATTCCATAAGTTAACTTATCGAGATCAGATGCCTATTTATGCGGATTGCCATATATGCCAACCTATCTATAAAATGTTTGAGGAAATTAAGGGGAATAACGATGGGATTCTGTATCAAGGCCACCACTATCTTATTCCAGAAGATGATTTTGAAGACATGAAACATTTAGCAAACTTGATTGTTTCTCACAGTAAAGTTAAAAAAATTTATTTATTATATCTTGATGGTTTCAAAGAGATTAAGAAAACTATTCTAAGCGAAATGAATTTAGAAGAATTTAAAGAAAAATTAAAATTCAAAAAATCTAGTATTAATGATTTTATCTTGATGATTGACAATAATAAATTTAAGAATAGAACAGTCTATGAAATATCTAAAAGCCATTTCCTTTAAAATATATGTACCTTAAATTCCAGTATTTCTACTTACAGTTCAAGTTCTTTTCTTGCTGAAAGTAAAAATTCGGTACTCTTATCCATCATCTCGATTGCTTTATCTAGCTTTTCTACTACTGTAAGTAAATTTTTCTCTCTCGCTATTTCTCTCCATTTTATAAAACTTTCTTTATGAGAATCGTTATGATTCGCCCAATGTTCGCATAATTTGGAAAGTTTTAGAATTTGTTTATCTACCATAATATTGTCTTTATTGATAATTGTGCAAATAAAAAAAAAGTGATTATTAAAATTGTTATTCTAATTTTAAAATAAAATAAAAAAAGGATTTAATTATCGACATATTCTCTTTAAAAGGGTAGGATCGATTATTTCTTTAGGTTGCCAATCTCTTTCCTTAAGATATTCTTGAACTTCTGTTTTCAAATTGATAGGAATATCAGCTTCAACCCGAATGAACTTTTCTAAGTCGTTTGGAAAGTCTACTCCTTTATATTTTCGCTCTAAATCAATCCAATGAGATAATTTAATCATACGACCTTTACTATTATCGGCAGGTCTTATTGCTAATTTTGCTACAAGGCAAATAGCTTGTTCTATTGATTCTGCGGTTGTTAAAAGATGCTCAGGAGCGGGTCCAATTAAATGATTCGCTGTTCCATCCCTTGCGTTAAATACAGTCCAAGTTTCTTCATCATCTGACCGGCCTATGTATAACCGCCTATATTCTGAGGCGTGTGGTCCGATAACTGCAGGGATACCCAAACCGTTTGCCATGCTTGCGATACTAGCCGCTTTCTGAGAATAAGCCCCCCAGGCTACTCCAACGGCCCCTACGCGATTTAAGATGTAATCTGCAATTTCTTCATAATTGCCCCTTAGAGGTCTTCTAGCGAATATGTTAGCAACTTTACATGCTGCTCCGGCAATATGAGCGTCAGCTACACAGGATCCAACATTTACGATACAGCCTCTATCAAAATCTCCGGGATACCGATCATAAATGGTTTTACCATCCTCATCTTTAACCAAACCAATGTCCATAGCAGCACAACCACTTACAAGAACGATGTAATTACGTTTACAGAATTCTTCCGCCATTGTATGTAATTCTTGAATCTCGTGAGAATAGTTACTGCAACCGATTATTGCAACAATTCCAGGAATTTCGCCTAAAACGATAGGAGCGCCAACATTTCGTATTTCCGTGTCGAGAATGGGTCCCCTTCCAGAACGACAATTATATTTTTCGTTTTTAATATAATCTCTTGCTCCATGGTTTATTAAAGTAAGAGGAGAAACATTCTGCATGCAATCCTCTTCGCACCTTCCACATCCGAGACACTCATGGAATAGGTCGCCTAAGAATGCAAAATTACCATCTTTTGCAAGATTAACTCCTTCTACAAGAGGGAGATCGTTTGGACAATTTCTCTGACAGTTTCCGCAACCGTTGCATCTCATAGCCATGGATTGACAACCCGCATCATCTGGTACAGCACTCTTCCCTTTTCTTAGCGGTTTAATTTTGATCGCAGTTTCAGCCGCTACAACTCCAGCTTTAATGGGATCTAATATTAATACGCCTTGTTCTCGGCCACTTACTAAGTCGTCAATGATTTCTGATACAGGATCGTCAGTTCTATCAACTAAACCCCCCATAACTTTTGCGTTAGTTGTAATATAAGGTGCTCCAACAGCTTTAGCCTCCTCAAATGTCCTTAAATTAACACATTGCTCATCAACCATGACAACATCCGCAAAACCTAAACGAATGTAGGGAATTTGTCTTGAAAAAGAACCAATAACTTTAGCACCTTCGTAATATCGAGTTAAATCGTGAGCAGTACAACAAATTGCTCCTACATCGATTTTTTCATCGTAATTTTTTTCTCGCATATAATCAACTAACTCTACTCCTGGAGCTACGTTGTGCCCAATCATAAGAATTGTTGCTTTATTTGTATCCATTGTTCCCATGCCAAGTTCAACAATTGGAACATCTGGATCACCTATTGGCATTCCGTAGGCTACCATTTGCGCTACATCAGAAACTTCCATCCCAACGGTATCGCATAGACCGGCTAAGAAGCTTTTTGCTTCAAAATCAAGATTACTTGATTCTTGGCCAGTATGACCAGCAGATAAAAGCTGAGTGATAGTAAAGTGAACCCAATTCATTGCAGTTTCTAAATCCTCGAGATTTTCAGGTTTCATACCAACAATTAATCGAGTCATTGGCATTTCAACGGCAATGCTATTTCCCATGTTTAGAGGAACATTACCGTATTTCTCTTTTAGCCAATGGAGTAAGTGATCACCATGTGATGAATGACAAGCTGCTCCCACACAACAAGCTATTTCGACAATTCTTGATTGCTGTGTCTCCGAGTTAATACCGCACGCCCCCCGTCTTCCTTTTGAGAGGTTACATTTTCCATAAGTACATAAACAACAGAGGTCACAGATAGGCATATAAAATGGTTTATATCGTTCCAGGAGCTTAAAAAACCAGGATCGAAGTGTTGGAATTTCAGGTTTTGGATGGGGTCCCATTGGTTCCCATTCTGATTCATCTCCTTCTCTTATAATATTGCCAGCAGTGAGTTCGAATCCTTTAATTTGCCCGAAAGGACCAGAATAACTGTCAATTTTGATTTTTGCGCCTTTTTTTTCCATAATTTCCACGAAGTTATTTTTTTGAATTATAATTCATTCTAAAGATAAATAGAACTAATTATAGTGTTATTAAATTATTAAACAATTTATATTTTTTATTGAGAGAATAATTGTGTGAATTTAAAGATATTTAGAATATTCTAAAATACAAATTAATAATTTATTTTCAAAAAATTAGTGTGAATTTTCATTCATTGCATTTCATCGTTCAGATTTCTATAAGATGAAGAGATTAGAAACTACCCTTTAAAGGGAAGCTAAGAAATCAGAAACAGCGGCGTCAGAAAGCTGTTCGTCTATTAAGGCATTATCAATTTCTTCTGAGAGGAGATCAAATTTGTATGAACATTTCTCTGCTCCAGTTAAAACGCACTCTACTTCACTACCATCAACATCAATCCCTACTATATCAAAAATGCTATTAAAAATTCCAAGATATAATAAACATAAGTTTTTAGCCAAAATATTGCCTATTTCTTGGGTTGCTAAAGAATCGTACACATCTATGATAATGTGGTCTTTTTTAAACATCCCTGTGAGCCCACCGTACCCCATAAGCGTTAAAGCCTCGAGAGTTCCCAAGACAACTTCCTTCTTAGTCGCTAGTGTTTCATTACTCCAATCCTTGTTAGAAAAAAACTTCTCCAAAAATATTTTGCCAAGAGACTTCCCCACCCAAATCAAGATATCTTCAGCGTTGGTTCCAGCAAATTCGCAAAATTCCATTATTTCATTTGGACGTAGCATCACAAGTCGCATGTCTTTATTCTTTTCGCCCAAAAATAGTTGTCCTTCTTTTTCCTCTATATTTATCTGTAATTCTTTTTTGAGACGCTTAAACATGATAAATTCCTTTATTATTGTTATATCTCTTAATTAGCAATACATTTAAACAAATTTATTATAATAGAAATTTAATCGGCTAGGCTTATAAATTTATTGATACACCAAAATTTGGATAGATTTTCTAAGTTTAGACTAATGTAAAAATCGTGTTTACTACTTTTTCAATATTATAGCTAGTTTTAACGGAGGTAAAAACAAATTCCCAATTGTTATGCTGTAAACTATCAAATTCAAAAAAGTCAATAATTTCTTTTTCTGTTCTTTTTAATTGTTCATCGTTATTGCTATTGTTATGATTAATTAGATCAATCTTGTTACCTAAAATAAGAAGCGAGACGCCCTTAAATTCATTTTGGTTAAATAATTTCCAAAATTCTGTCTTTGATTCTTCAAACCGTAATTGATTGGCAACATCAATCATAAACACTAATATATTCGAATCCTGAAGCCCTCGGAGCCATCTGTCTCGAAAAAAAGCTTGCCCTGGGACCGTCCATATCGAAAAAAGACCATTTTTTCTCTGGATATACTCAATGTTAAATCTTTTACTAGGTGTAAAAAAATTATCGTTAAACTTTCCTGTTTTAATTCTCCTTGTAAAGCTAGATTTACCCACTTCGTCTATCCCAAAAAGGAAAACCTTTGTAAATAATCCAGAGGGATGAAAGGAAACATCATGAGCTTTTTCAAGAGTTTCGTCCCCAAATCTTTTTATATCAATAAACAATGTAATTAAGAAATTTTCTATTGCAATATCGTCTTTAAACGAGCAACATTTTTCAATATTTAATAGTTCGTTAGACATGTCAACAAAAATTTCTCTGTAATCGTAAGGATTATCTTCTTTTTCAAATACTAATCCGATAAGCAATTCACCATTAATGCATATAGTATAGAGGTTCTGGTCTCCAATCAATTGAGAAACGGGATTACCTATTACAAACGGATGAGAAGTAGTTTGCGTAGACTTTACTACGTGTTCTGATTTGAGATTATCACAACAATTATTTTCTAGGGATTCTTGATCATGTCCTTGGATGATTTTTAACACTATATCTTTATTATCCTTCTTGTCTATATCTTCAGGATAGCTATAGATATCAAGATTGGTTAAATCATTAGATTTTTTGCGCTTTAATAAAAATATTTTAGATAACACAGAATTTTCCTAATCATTTATTCCCTTAAGGAAGTAAATAAAAAATGCTTAAAAAAAGTTTGGAATTAGCAGATGTTCTTTCTAATAAACTTTATGCTATTGACTCCTTAATAAGCAAAAAGTAGAAGCGCACCTAGTGCAAAAATAAACTTTAGAAAATAATTTTTTAAGGATCGTTATTTTCTTCAGAAGAATCGGCTTCTTGTTCGGGATCGTCAGTTTGACCATCTTCAGATGGTTCAATTGGTTCTTTTTTTTCTTCCTGTGAAGGTTCGTCTGTTCCACTTTCAGGGGGTTCTTTTGACACAGGAGTCTCACACACCGGGCATTTTGACCAACCAGGTCTTAAACTATATCCACAACTCGAGCATTCGAGCATATCTTGATCGGGTTTCCACTCGGGAATATTTAATCCCCCTCTTCTTCTTTTCTCTGCCAACTCCTGCAAGTCATCTTCTTTCCATACTTCCATTCCCGCAGGGATTCCCGAACCGCGCTCTTTAGCTAATTTTTGCAGGTCTTCTTCGTTCCATGCAGGAAGGTTTGGTTGTGCAGCTAACCTTTTTTGAGCCTCGCTGGCGAGCTCTTCAGCAGTCCAACTTTTTAATTCTTGACCCCCCGGAGTTCTAACCCCTCCAATTGAAGGTCCAGATACCTGTCCTCTGGAGATAGGCTGTTGTGGCGCTGGTGAAGGAATCTGACAAGATGCAGCAGACAATTTTAATAAAGCTTCAAAACAATTTCCGAACCGAGGTTGGCCTTTACCTTCATCAGAAATAAGGACGATACTTTTTTTTTCGGAAGGAAGAGGAATTATAATACCACAAACAGCAGTGTCTGATTTACCTCTCTCTGCTTCTATAGAAGTCGTAATTTTTCCCATAGAGCTATTTAAATCATCATCTTTCATTAAAAAATCGCAAATTGGGTCGCCATGTCTTTGAAATTCCTCGTGATACTTCGATAATTGATTTTTAGTAATAGTAGAATCTAATGAATTAATTATAGCGCTTATATAGGGGAAAATGTGAGATTTAGGTTCTTTCTGTGATTCATCTAGTTTATATCCCCTTAGATCAATGGTTCCCGTAAAAGGAGCGAACAATGGTTCTTGACCTTTAATTTTCCCATATACTGTTGTCCTCCCAACAAAACATTTTATCTCCCCATAATACGCAATAGCATTATCCATTAGTTGAACTTTGTCATGATAAGATATTCGAGGAATAGTGCGAAAAATTACATTCACCCAAGGAAGTTCTTTTACAGGAATAATGACGACACAAGTCTTAATAATTAATTCTGATAATTTTTTAAGATATTCCTTTAGTCTCTTTTTTATTTCTTTATATTTGTCTTTTTCTAATTCCGTCTCAGCCTTTTTCGTAAACTCTTTGAACTTGTCTTCATTCTTTTTTACAGAACCACCATACGATTTTAAATCTCCTACGATATTATCCTTTAAAATGAAAGTAGCATCTTTGACGATATCATTTTGTAGTTCTGTAAGCTCTTCTACTAAATAATCACTTACATCAAAATCCAAGCTGTTTATAAAGATTTGAAACAATTTCTCTTCAGACAATTTTAAAACCATCCTATTCAGATTTAATAATCCTATAATTATAGGAACGAATTGAATATAAAAATTTATTTAAAACACAATCAATTCACTATTAGATATTGATGTGTAATATTTTTAAAAGAGATGTAATGAGAAAGTGAATAGTAAGAAAACAATAGTCTGTTTTAGCTCTAAAGTTTCTATTGAAGTCCAAAATCATCTAAAAGAAAATTTAAAATCGCTTTCAAATGTAATACTTATGTTTCCAGAAGATACATCGGATGATTATCTAAAAAACATAGTTTCGGAGGTAGATGTCCTAATCGGATGGAGGCCGTCTAAAATTTTATTAGAATCCGGAAAAAATTTGAAGGTATTTATTAATCCAGGAGCAGGTGTTAACCATCTGTTAGACTTATTTATTGAATTAAATAGATCGAGAAAAGTCACCTTAATTAACGGGCATGGAAATTCCTACTTTGTGGCTCAACATGCTGTCGCATTGCTTCTAACTCTTACCAATAAAACAATACCACATCACATTTGGTTGAAAGAAGGAAAATGGAGGACTGGCGATCAAGATGCTGCTTCAATTCCGTTGCGTTTTCGTGAAGTTGGGTTGCTAGGTTATGGTGCAATTAATAAAAGGGTTCATCAATTTCTTGCTGGTTTTGACATAAAGTTTCATATTCTAAGAAAAAATTGGAATAAACAACATGATAAATTACCGACAGAAGCAAAGAAATATAGTATTGCTGAGTTAGATGCTTTTTTAAAAGATATAGATGTTTTAATGATAGCTGTCCCCCACACTTCACTAACTTCGGAGATGATTAAAATTAGAGAGCTTACTCTATTAGGACCTAAAGGACTGATTATCAATGTTGCAAGAGGAGATATAATAAATCAAGAAGATTTATACCACGCTTTAAAAAATAAGACAATTTTGGGAGCAGCTATAGATGTCTGGTATGATTATCACCCCAAAGTTAGCAAGGAAGGATTAAAATATCCGTACGAATTTCCCTTTCATAACCTCGATAACATTGTTTTATCACCTCATAGAGGCTATTCCCCTTTTAATGATCTCTTAAGATGGAATGAAGTTATCGAAAATATTAATCGAATAAGTCAAGGTCGAAATGATTTAATCAATATTGTTAATCTTAAAGAAGAATACTAATAGTAGAATTAAAAATATGTCAAAAAAAGGTGACAGTTTTTTTTACACTATTAGAAAACCATAGTTCAATAATATTTCGAATTTTTAGAGAACAAGGGAGATATTATTGGAGAATAAATAATCACTAGTAATTGATTAAAAAAATGTGTGCATTTCTAATACAGATTTATAATATAAATAAAAATTTATTAAGTTCTGATAATTTCAGAATTTTCTTGCGAAAAAGAGGATATATAATTTTTTTTTACGAATTTAATAAGTTGACATTAATTGTATTCTAATTTGAATAAAAAATGAAATTAATTCAAATAGAATAAAAATTTTTCAAAAATATTTTCAATTATTACCTTAAAATGATGGTCTTTAACTTTGGCGTAACATATAGGACCAGAATAAGATAATGGGATAAGATTTATACTAAATTATAAAATTGGAAAAATATTTTTTATAAAAATATATTAACCCACTAAAAAAAAATGTTTAAATAGTATTTTGTAATAAATAATTATATAACGAATAATCAGAAAAAAATATGGTTAAGGCGATTTCATGAAAATTGTTACTGTAAATGTACCTGAAAGTTATATAGAGGCAATAAAAAAATTAATTGGGCGAGACGGATTGTACCCTAGTCGATCAGAATTGATAAGATGTGCTGTTAGAGAGTTTTTAATAAAAGAACTTAAGCTTGCTAATAATATGGCAAAATATAATGAAGTAGAAATCGAGGATTTTGACGATAAAAATTTTGTAAGAGTACCAATAGAAACTGTAAATGAAAAATCTGAACCAGTTCGGGAATTTAGAACTTATAAAATTTTAAAGAGGTTGGAACACTAAAAAATAAAATCATTTAATTATATACGATTTTTCTAACAAGGAATGGCAAACTTTTGCTTTTTTCTATTTTTCTTTTTTTTATGTTATTTGAAGTGTGCGTAAATGAATAATATTTTATTCACTACACTATTGTATAAATGAACAAAATTCTGTTTTTTTGCCTTATACTAGGTAAAATTTTCATTTAACCTAGAAGTTATTCTAAGTATTATACAATCTTAATCTCAACTATATAAAACTCATTTTTTAAAGTGTTTAAGTTAAATTTTTAAGAGAAGCAAATTCTAATAATGATATTACTAATAGTAAAGGGTGTAATAATATTTCGAGCAAAAGAATATTTCCCGATTTTATGGAGTGGGGTATCATCTCAACTAAAAACTTTGCTGGAAAAACAACATACGATGTTCCAATTAAAAGATGGGACCCGTTATCAACTGTGACTATAAGAACTGAAGATTTTGGCCTAAGAAAAGAAAAAATTAAATTTTATGGTCATTACGCTTATATTAGCCCCGTTCGTGGCCAAAGGCCAAAAGGTTTTACAACAATTGAAGAAAAAAGACAGTTTTACGATTGTTCAAAGAAAAGTGCGCTCAAACATAAAGATATTTTTACTTCGATTACAGAAGGAAGGGTAATTCATGATGACTGGGGAAAACAGTTAGGTGATGGTTTTACGATTATTATTACAGAAGATGAGAAAAGAAAAGACAATCCCTTTTTAGAAATGCCACATCCAGCCCAGAGAATACCAAACGATTGTAAAGCTTTAACCCTAATTAACAGATATCCGTCTATGGCTCGAATTGTTGATCCTGAAATTGAAAAAGTAATTACAGATAAATTACCTTTACATTTGAAACTCTCGAGGGGAATAAATTTAGTTACGATATCTAGAGATTTCTACCCCTCCTTGTGCTTTAATTTAATACCTGAAGATGTCTTAGCCGGAATTTTTCTTTCAATGAAAGCAGCAATTCTTTATTGTGTGGAAGAAGCTATCGAAAGGGATTATTACGATATTCCAGTAACACCATTCTTTAACATAGGCATTAAAGTTGGCGGCTCGCAACCTCGTATACACGGTCAAGTCTTTATTGATTTGAATATGGACGGTCACGGAAGCCGATTAGAAGGTCATCTTGAAGCTTTTAAAGAAATGGGGGACACATGTCATCTATGTCAGACTTCTCATGGAGATAGCGATCGTGTAATATTAAAAACTGAATATTGGACTTTTTATACCACGGGAAGCCCAGTAAGGAACTATCATATTCGTTTTCATCCAAATGAACATTTACGAAGGTTTTCTCAATTAAAAGTCAACCAATTAAGTGATTTAGCAAAAATCCTTAGGATCATCTTTCAAGGTTTAGATGATATTTCTATCGATAAAAACCGAAATATTCTCTTTAACTGTTGTCCCTTTCACTATGACGCAAATTTTCATCTTTTTGGCGATATTATCCCGCATGAAATTATTGGGGGCGCTGAAATGGTAGATGACATGAGAGTTGCAAGGAAATTACCCCATATCGCCGCAAAGGAGATAAGGGATTCGATTCAAAAATATATTACTTATTGAAAGTGGTAATAGATTTATATCTATTATTCACCATATAAATAATTAAAAAAAAATTGAGAGGTTCAATTTGAAAGAATGGTCTGCCATAATACTTGCTGGAGGAAGAGGAAAAAGACTCTTACCTTTAACTTCGCTTATCCCCAAGCCATTAGTGAAGGTAACAAATAAACCAATGGTAGATTATTCAATAGCTCACCTTATTTACGCAAACATCAAGCATATTGTTCTTGCACTAGCTTATATGGGTAAGGAATTAAAAGAATACATAGAAAAAACTTGGACCCCCGATAGATTAGGCGATGTTGAGTTAGAATGTATTATTCAAGAGAGTAAAGGAACCGCAGATGCGTATCGATTATTAGCCGATAAAATTGATTCTGACAACATTGTTGTAAGTATGGCAGATATCGTTACTAACCTCCCAATGAAGAGTTTTATGGATTTTCACTTGGAGAAAGGTGGAATAAGTACTATTTCTATGAAAACCAGCGAAAGTCATACGAGCCAGTATGGTGTTGTTCTACTAGATAATAATAGGAAAATTTACTTATTTTTAGAAAAACCGGCTCCTATGGAGTTGTATTTAAGCAGCATGGCTCAAAGAACAGATTTGTTTTTACACACAAACATAATTAATACCGGAATCTATTGTTTTAAAAAAGAGATTGCTGGAATGTTACAAGAGACAGGATTAATGGATTTTGGGAGCGAAGTTTTCCCATATCTCCTTGAAAATTCCTATGATCTCTTTGGGTTTGTGAAGAATTATTATTGGTTAGATTGTGGTAATTCCCAAACTTATTTGTGGGCAAATTGGGACTTATTACGAAAATATTCTTGGCCGATTACACCGAATGGTGAAGAATATGATGGAGTTTTTGTTATGGGAATAATTGATTCAGGACAAAATGCTAAAATTGAAAAACCTACTTGTTTTGGGAAAAATGTTGAACTTCTTAATAGAGCAAAAATAAAACCGTTAACTTCCATAGGAAATCGTGTTAAAGTAGGGGAAGATACAATTATTGAGAAGAGTGTAATATGGGACGATGTAAAAATTGGTGCAGGGTGCCGAATAGACGAGTCTATTGTATGTAACAATTGCGACATAGGTGATAATGTAGTCCTACATAATGCAATTGTAGCACCAAATAGCCGAATTAGTAGCGACACCCAGATAAGAGACAAAACTCTTGATTTGGGTACTGATATCTAAGCTCTAAAAAAAGGTCTTAAGTTTGAGAATAATTATGCAAATCATCTAATAACTTAACAACCTGGAAGTTAGTGGTTTTTGAAACTTTTTTGATCATTAGATAATAATCTAATAACTTCTTTAATTCCTCATCTGTATCCTCTATTGATTTAACGAGTAATTCAATAATAGCAATTACCCACATCCATTTAATAAAATTATCAAATAATTCAGCATTATACCATAGAAGCTGTTGAAATCGGTTTACCTTTAAATATTGTTGTACTTCGGGATCGCTAAAAAACATTTGGAAAACGGAATACAAATCCTTTTTGCCATTTATAACTAAATTAGACCAATCTTGTAAACCTATCATTAACTTAATAATTGAATCGACTTCTAATCTCTCATCCTTTTTATCTTTGCCCAAATCATTCAATGTTTTGTTAATATACTTAGAGAGCCGCCATTCATCAAATAAACTTCGACTTAGGAACTTATAATTATCATTGGATTCAAATCGCCCTAATTGGTGAACTATAAGATACGAAAATATTATCCCCCATTCAACTTCAGAAGATGGAAGTAAGTTGATAAAAATATCTTTATATTCCTCTGGAATTCTCAGTTCTCCTACATTATGTCTTAATTTAAGTATTACTTTACTTCTCAATATGATGTCATTCTTGATATCCGTATAATCCTTTTGACTTGATGAATACTTTTTTACTTCAAGTAAAAATGCATCTAGATTATTGTAAATCAATTCCGCTTCTTTTTTTACTTTATTTGGATTTAGTAGATATTTTAATGAGCTCGTATTGATTAAAATCTTAAAAGATTCATGCAAGGGTTGATATACTAGTTCGTGTAGAGTTTCATGCATGTTAGGGACACCCCTACCATTTAAAAGATCATGAAGCTGGGCATAATGGAAAAACTCATTATCGTTGATAATTTGAAAGTCCATAAACAAGAACTTTTGATATGCATGGAGTTCAATATATAAACCATCATCATGGAGTTCCTTATTCCGTCTTATGTATTCCAATCCAGTTATAGAATCTTTAAAGATACAATATCCCTCCACAGGTAATTTTAAACCCTCTGCTAAGGTTATCTGGATTATCTGTTTATTATCGTCTACTTTTTGCGCAATTCCAACTGAATTTTTGATATAGCCGTTTACTTCAGCGTATTTATTATGAAAAATTATTAATGCACGTTCATTATTAACCCGATTAGAATACGCAAATACATCTTCGTTAACAACACTACCGGTCCAAAAGTCATACAGCAAAAAATTAGTAACATTAGCATAAAGATATCGTTTCTTCATAATCGGGAATAAAATTTCCTTATGGTGCTCAAGTAAACCTAAATTGATCCCTTCATCCCAGTAAGCGCGTCTGTATTCCATACCATACTTTTCTTTATATCCCTCGATTTGCCCATGGCCAAACATTGGAAGTCCTGGCATGGTTACCAACATTACGCAAACACCAAAGTATTTATCTCCATCACCAAATTGCTTTATAGCAGTTTCCTCATCTGGATTACTCATAAAATTTACGAATCTTTTAAGTATTTCCGGATCGAATTGGAGTGTATTTTTTAATACTAAACGATACATAGCGTTATCTTCGTCCCTAAGCATATTCATAAAGGCGGAATTATATACACGGTGCATCCCTAATGTTCTCACAAAAAATCCTTCAAGCAACCAGAATGCCTCTGCCAGTAATAACGTGTCTGGGTTTTCCTTATTAATTCTGTCAACAACTTCTCGCCAAAACTCTGATGGCATCGCCTTATAAAACTCATCTTTGGAAATTCCTTGCTCCGCTCTTGAAGGAATAGCACCTCCAGTTCCAGGTTCTGGAAACCATAATCTTTGGTAATGTTTTCTCGTGAGGGTCATGGCGGCATCAAACCGAATAATAGGGAACATTTTAGAAATGTGCAAAATAGTCTGAATAACTGCTTCTCGAACTTCTGGATTTAAAAAATCTAATTGCGCTGTATCATTCCATGGAAAACTAGTACCGTCATTTCCATGATAAACATACTTGATTTCACCAGTACGAAAATTTACGTGTTTAAATGTAACGGCGGCATCGGTTCTAGTAAAATATTTATCTTCTATATATATACCTACATTAGGATCTCCAGATAAGTTCTCACCTGAAAAACTGTAGGATGGAAACGGAGAATATGGTAGAGAAATATACCAATCGGGATGTTCTAGTACCCATTTTGAAACAATTCCAGTGTGATTAGGCACCATATCACAGGCGAGACGAATTCCTCTCTCTTTAGCCCTATTTTTTAAATTGTCATAAGAATCGTAACCTCCTAAATCATGCGCGATGACATAATCGTAAGTTGAATAAGCACTTGCTTCTGCTTCGGGATTACCACACCATCTTTTAATCGTTTTGGACGCTTGACTTCTTTCCCATAATCCAATAAGCCAAAGACCGGTAAAACCCCATTCTTTCAGTTGAGTTAATTCTTCATTGGGAATATCATGTAATTTGGTAATTGTTCTCTCGTACTTTTTCGAAAGCTGATCCATCCACACGTAAATATTTTTGGCGATCATGATTACCTTTGGCATCCATTCTTTATCGATAGTATAATTTTCTATTTCCAAAGAATCATATTCATAAGCTTCTGAATCTCCAGGACCTAGTCCTCTTAACATCTCTTCTTCTCTTATAATATCAAGAGCGATTAAGATTTGGAATGTATACTTTCCTAATATTGACCCCCAACTGTCATGGATATGCGTTAATTGTTCTCGAATTGAATGTGGATATTTTTCTATCGGTTCTTTCAACATTTCAATTAAGTTTTGATTATTAGGTCCAAATTTAGTTTGTTCTTCAAAAAAATTAGAGATCTCATCAACTATTTCCCTATAAGCTGTCCGTTTTTCAAGCGATTCATCGTCAAATAACTCGATAAAAGGAGAATAGGAGGGATTCATATTTCCGAGCCAAAGATTTACAAATTCATCAACAAAATGGATTTCGTTTTCAACTCCCTCAACCTTATCTTTTAAAAACACTTCAATTTTTTCTTCTTCTTGGTATACAATATCAGGAGGAAATTCCTCTATCAAGGAGTAGATTGCCCCATTTAATTTAGAACTGCCAATCTTTTTTTCTAAAAATTCATAAAGTTCGTTATTTAACAGTGAATTCTGGGTTTCTTCTTTGTACAAATTGTACAGGAATTTATTAATTTCGTATATTAATGCCATTCCATTAAATTCACCAATTCGAATAGCAATTTCCGGATAATTAATTAAATCTCTTTTTTGATTTAATTTTTGAACGAGCATCCTAACTAAATGGATATTTCCGTTAAATTCAATATTACCCTTTTCTGAAAATTTAAATTCAGCAAATTCGTACTTATTCCTTGCGTCTCTCGAGATTTTCATGAGAATTACAACTCATTACTCTAACATTTATTAAAAGTACCCTAATGTTAATTGACAAATGTATTTTAAAACAAGCTATACTAATTATATTTATATATACTATACTAATTATATTTTCGATAATTCAAAATTTGAAAAGTTAAAATGTCTTCACGCGTACAAAAGTTAGATGAACTTAACAAAAATGGCCGAATTGTAGGAAGGGCTAATTATATATTTACACCCGAGATAGCGAGTTCTATTGGTTCTATTCATGGGAGTTCTTTTAAGAAAGACGAAACTATTGTTATTGGACGAGATTATCATAACGATAGCCGCATGTTGAAGAGAGGTTATACTGCGGGAGTAATGAGTACTGGAGTGAATGTATTAAATCTAACAGAATGTACATTTCCATTATTAGAATTCACCATAAGACGATTTGGAGCAAGTGGAGGTGCCTATTTTTCAGGAGGTCATCTATATAGTGAAGATGTAGGAGTAAGATTTGCAGATGCTGGAGGTATAGAATTAGCACCTCAAGAAATAAAAAAAATCATTGAGTCATACAATACTTACCCCGCTCAAATTAGACGCGTCGATCCCAGAAGGATTGGACGTATTATTGCAATCCCTCAGACTCAAGATGTGTATACAAAATCATTAGAACAATTTGTCAGCAAAAAGCTTATCAAAGAGGCTGATTTAAAAATAGTAGTTGATTGTTCTTTCAGTCCAACTGGTAAAATAACTCCACTCTTATTTAATGAAGTAGGGGTTGAAGTAATTGCCCTAAATACGCATTACCGTGAGAGGTCACTAGTTCCAGTTCCAAGCATAAATACTATTAAAAATACCGCGGATATCGTAAAAGCATCAAATAGTCATTTAGGAGTGTGTTTTGACGTTGACGGATCACGATTATTGGTAGTTGATGAAAATGGCTTGGAGGTTAGCTTCGAGGAACTTTTGATGTTTTTCATTACATACGACCAGCGAATCCAAAAAGCTAAAAATAGTACGATAATTACAACTCCGTCAATCTCTCGCGTTGTTAAAGATTTTATAAAGGAGAGTGGGCATCCACTTAAACTTGTAGAAAATTATCCCGGAGAGCTTTCTCGTCAAATAAGACAAGAAAGAGCTTGTTTTGCTGCAGCAGATTCCTTAAAATTTTACTTTCCTCATTATTCTCCAATAAGCGATGGAAACTATATTTTACTCAAAATTTTAGAAATTATGGCTCTTCAAAAGGATTTAATAAGTTCTCTAAACAAAGGGTTTCCCAAGGGTATAAAAGTCAATAAAACAATACCAGTTTCGGCAGAAATTTTGGAAACAATCCACAACAAATTAATAGAGTTTGCAGATGAGCATAACTTAAAGTATCAAGATATCATCAATGAATTAAAAATAATTGACGATGATGTGTACGTAAATATTAAGGTTGCTCTTAATAGAAATGCGATCTTACTCTCTGCAGAGTCGGACGACAAACACAAATCAGAAAAAATGATATCGGAGCTCTCAAAAATACTTTCCAAATTTTAAGCACCCAAAAACACTAAAATTTAATTACATGTAAGGTTAAATTATTACTAATTTTAGCATATTATTTTAATCCACGAAGCGAAATTAAAAATGGTCTGGTATTAATTTAAAATAACATGTTATTATTATTATTATACTAAATTAAAAATAATAATTAGAAAAGAGTTTTTATTATGGCTGTATTTGATATAAATTCTATGATTTTGGTAGGAGTTTTATTTGTTATTTTTGGAGTCTTTTTATTTTTCGATCTTTTCAAAAGAAACGAAAAGTATGGGTATTTAGCGTATATTATTGCTCTAGTACCAATAAATTTCCTATGGTTTCTTCAGTTTGATGTTCTTGGAGTATATTTAATATTATTTATACTATGGAATTTATGCTTAATAAGGGATTTATTTGGTGTAGCACGAGAAAAAGATCCAAAACAAATCAACGATATATTATTGTACTTGGTATTAGGTGTTATCATACAAATAATTATTACAGCGATTTTACCTGTGTCAATCGTTAGCATGCAAACTAATACTATACCGTACGGATTTTTCTATTTCCCGGATATTTATACTGGTTCATTTGCTATTGAACCTTGGGTGAATTCTACATTATTGCTTGGCTTCCGAATTATTGCTTCTATGTTGATTGGGTTAGTCATTGTTCCTATGCTTGTTGATCTTAGAGACGAAGAGGTACCTCTTCCGGTGTTTATAGTTATAATTGGTTTGTTTATCCTACCTTTTCTCTACTTGAGCTACATTTGGCTTCCCGAAGCGATGGTAGTATTAACTATACTAATGAGCGTAATCCTTTTCGTTGTTCTGATGATTATAACAAAGAGTGGCAAGGAAGTCCAGAAAAAAAAGAAATAAACTATAATTTTTATTTTTTTGTTATTATTTTTATATATATTGAATTATACATTATCGTAAATTATCGAAATCAGTAAAAATAATATAAAACCATAAATGGTGTTAAGGTAATGGCTAAAAAAAAGGAAGAAGAAGAAGAAGAACAAAATAGGTCAATTAAAACGGAAATAGTATACAATCTAAAAACTCTCCCTGGTGTAGGGGACACCACCGTTAAGAAATTACAAGAGGCTGGCATTACATCAATTAGAATTTTAGCTATTTACCCCTTAACTAAACTGATGGAAGATGCTGGGATAGGGGAAAAAACAGCTAGGAAGATAATTAAAGCCGCTCAAGACATTGAAAAAATGGGATTTAAAAGCGCTGATATAATATGGGAAAAAAGAAAACATTTGAACCGCTTGACAACGAATAGTTCTACATTAGACGAAATTTTAGCAGGAGGTATTGAACCAGGTTCTGTTACTGAGTTTTATGGGGAATATAGAACGGGTAAGACTCAAATTGCTCATCAACTCTGCGTTAATGTTCAATTACCTTATGAAGAAGGAGGATTAGAAGGAAATGCTCTTTATGTCGATACAGAAGCAACTTTTAGGCCTGAGAGAATAATTCAAATGGCAGATGCGAAAAATTTAGATTATAACAAAACTTTGAAAAATATTATTGTTGGCCGGGCTTATAATAGCGACCATCAAGTATTATTAATAAAAGAAGCAACAAAAATAATTAAAGAAAAAAATATTAAACTCGTAGTTGTGGATTCGATAATAGGTCATTTTCGAAGCGAATACATAGGAAGGGGCACTTTAGCAAATAGACAACAAACTCTGAACGTTCATATTCACGATTTATTACGACTAACAGAAGTGTTTGAAGAACTCGCTGTAATTTTTACTAACCAAGTTTCCTCGAAACCTGATGTGTTCTATGGTAATCCAACAGTGGCTACAGGTGGCCATATTATCGCTCATGGTGCTACTGTAAGAATATATCTAAGAAAAGGAAAGGGCGAAACGAGGGTAGCGAAAATGATCGACGCACCCCATTTACCAGAAGCGGAAGCTGTGTTTTCAATAACAGAAGAAGGTATAAAAGATTAAGCCAGTTAGTTTAAACAAATAAAGAGAATTATAAAAAAACTAATAATTAAGGTTTACATCAACATCAATTCCTTCGCGTACGGCTTGCGTGACTATACAGTATTCCTCGAACATCTTTTTACATTGATCTGCTCTCTTACGCGTATCTGGATCACTAATTCTAATATTAAGGTCAACATCTATTTTCATTACTCTCCAAAATCCCTTTTTATTGCGAGCAATGGTTAATTCTGCCTCTGCTTTTAAATCGTCTAGAGTAAGATTTTTTTTCTTCAAACAAAAGATGAAACTTGCACTCAAACATCCTAACAACGCTAATCCTAGCATCCTAGTAGGATTAGGCCCGAGCATATCTACTTCTTCAGTATGACTATCGTCAACATAGCAATCTTTTACTTTCATGTCCCCAAGTTCGCACGAAAATATCATTTCTTCTTTTAATGATAATCCTACTTTGGTTTTCATCTCATCTGACATCTACTACACATCCACAATGATCTTTTTGCATTAAAATTTTATTTTCAATCCACTTGAGTGGTTATACTTTGAAACCATCATTTTACTCTTAAATCTTTTTTATTTAATTTATAAGGTCAAAGATTCGACTACAAGTCATCATCAAAAAAAAGAATATAATTGTATTGTTTATTCAACGAGAATAATATATGTATTTTCTATCTTTGTTTTCACGGAATTAGCGAGAGGACACGCTTTTTCAGTTAGCTCTAAAACTTTTAAAGCCTTTTTTTTCTTCTCGGTTGATGAGATTGTCAAAGTAATTTTATTTTCTATTTTTTCCATAATTTTAATACCTGTTGAGGCACCAATGTAACCTTCTGCACTGATTTTAAGCGTTTTATATTTTAAATTTGAATTACTTGAGACTACAGAAAAAGTCGTAAAAAAACACCCAGATACAGCGGCGATAAAAAAATGTTCGGGAGTATAATGCTTCCGTAATCCATCTTCTCCTTTAGGACCATCATAAGCAAGGGGTAATTGAAAATCGATTTCAGATAAGTAAGTACTATCTGGTATTTGAATAGTTTGAACTCTCTTCCGATTATTTTCTTTTAATGTTTCACTTTCTCGTTGAAAAATTGTTAATTTAAATATATCCACTCTTTTTCACCATTATTTTATTTTATTAAATTTTTGTTAGTTACACTACTCTTTAAAGGCATTTCTTTCGCGCCACATTCGCAGCGATAAGAATAGGATCCCAAACTGGAGCAAAAGGAGGTGCGTAAGAAAGATCAAGCTTTTGAATATCTTCTATTTTCATTTTCGCTGCTAATGCTGTTGCTAAAACATCAATTTTCTTTCCACCTAACGGAGAGGGAGCAGTAATCTCTGCTCCTAACAGTTGATGAGTTTTGACGTCAAATAATAAATATGTTGTCATTTTGAGTTTGAATTTATTTCCTCTATTTGGATAATAATGAGCGATTTCATTGCTTTCAATCAAAACTGAACCCGGATCATATCCCAATTCTTTTGCTTCTGTTTCTGTTATCCCCGTTTTTCCACAATATAAATCAAATACTTTCCAAACAGATGTTCCAACTACACCAGGAAATGGATCAACAGTATTACCTGCAATTACATTTCCAGCAATTCTTCCTTGTTTATTTGCAGCTGGGGCAAGAGGGAAGAATACATTTCTTTTTAAAATTTGATGATAAACTGTTGAGCAATCACCAGCTGCAAAAACATTTTCAATATTAGTTTTCATGTACTCATCTACAATTATCGCACCATTCATCATTTTTAGTTTTGTACTTTTAAATATATCCGTATTCGGAATGACTCCTATAGAAATCTGTATAAAATCTGCTTCTAAAGAATCGCCATCCTCAAAATTAACCCTTAATCGTTTGTCTGAAACAGCCTCTAGGTTTTTAGCGTACTTTCCGAGAATTACTTTGATTCCATTTTTTTCAAGCTCTTTTTTAATATAATCTTGGCTTTTTGTCCGGAAAATCAGTCTGGGTCCAACTATAGTTAAATCATCAATACCTTGTGATTTATAGGCTTCGACCATTTCCAGATTAATATAACCCGCTCCAAGAAGAATTCCAGATTTTAGTCCACTGCTGCCTAAGTAATTTTTTACGTTATCAGCATCCTCAATAGTATGTACATGAAAAATATGTTTATGTTTAAGAGTTATTTCCGGACGCATTTTGGGCTTACCACCAGTCGAAATTACCAAGTAATCATAGTCTTTCTCGAAGATTTCATTAGTCTTAATATCTTTAACTTTAACTATTTTTGCATCAAAATTTACAGATAATACTTCTTGAAAAATGTGAACTGGAATGTTCCTTTTTTCTAAAAAAGCTTCCTTGGTAATAGTAATTAACTTGTCTCGATCTTCAACTATTCCACTTATATAATAAGGAAGACCACATGAACCATATGAAATGTAAGGGCCTTTTTCGTAAACATTAATTGTCCAATCGGGACGTGCTCTTCTTACTGCACTCGCAGCACTCAAACCAGCGGGATTTCCCCCTATTACAACTAATTTCATCGATTTTTACGCACTCAATGTTTTAAATTTATAAAAAAACAAATGATTGATTTTATTAAAACCTAAACGTATATCTTTAAAATCGAACCTAGTTGCTTTCAAATCGTTTTATTTTAAAATGGCGAGTTAAATGGAAAAATAGTCCTACAAAATAAAGGGTTGTAATATAAATAAACTGAAAGGCAAACAAGATCGCAAATACCACCATAAGTATGAATAGAATTGCTTCGATTCCCAAACTCACCTTGCTACTATAATACTTTGAATCGAAAAAAGATTCTGCTTTTTTGAATTTTGCCAAATATTTAGGTAGGTTTTCAAATTCCTCCTTAGATATTAACAATTTTAAACCAATTTGTTTTTTTTGAAAATAGAAAAAGTTAGTACCCCAATCAAATGTATCTATAATAACATGGATTGAATATATTGTACCACTAAAAGCTAGGACTGGCCAATTAATAATTATTCCAAACAATAACATAAGAAATCCAGGAATTATTGAATGAGAAATAAGCATCCTGTGATTGTGATTTATCGCATATTTAGCAAACAATACATCAAGATCGCAAATAAAGGAAAATAAAACGATAAAAGAGAATTCAAATAAAGAAAAGCTGTAGAAATAGTTTAAAATTGAAGCAAATATTACACCTGCGGCAAAATGACTGTTTATGTGCATTATTTCTACCTAAAAAGGATTTAATTAATATAATTTTTACTTGCTACTCTATTTAAAATTCTTTTTCTTGCTTCAAACCCCTTTGGGCCCTTCTTTTCGACCAGGAAAGATGCTGCTGCTGAAGCTAAATGAGCGCTTTTTTCTATCTCTTCCCAACTCATATCAGAATTTAGCAATTCA
This sequence comes from Promethearchaeota archaeon, assembly GCA_030599585.1. Classification (GTDB taxonomy): domain Archaea; phylum Asgardarchaeota; class Lokiarchaeia; order Sigyniarchaeales; family SOKP01; genus SOKP01. Next base: position 162,359 of record JAUVNS010000002.1, read on the forward strand.
TATAAAAATATTGTTAAATAGACATCTCCTGCTCCTGTTTCATCTAACACTCTTTTTGGTTTGTAAGCGGGTATTTTTAAAAGTTTTTCACCATTTTTTAAGATAAGTGATCCTGCCTCTCCCATTGTCATAATGAAGATTGCTTTGTTCCTAAATTTCTTGAAGTAATCCATTATTTTTGGATGTTCTTCATAGTTTGATAATAATTTCATCTCAACTTCAGATCCCTTAAGAATTAATCTATCTCCAATCAAATTAATTATTGCTATCATATTTGAGATAATACCTTCATCTCTAATATACGAGACTTTCCCGTCGTCATCAATATATCTAATAAATCCTTGCAAATCAATTCCAATATATGTATTTGGGAACTTTTTTACTATTTTTGAAACATATTCAAAAGAAATTTCGTTACACAGAGGTGCTAATACTAGAATACTAGGAGGAGTTGACAATATTTTTTCTGGAATATCTTCAAATTTTAGTTTGGGACTGCAGGATTTAAGAGTTAAACTCCTCGAATGATTTGAATAATTTAATTCAAAATTGGTGTTATCAGTTTCGAAAGTTTTTACACCACTGAAATCAATACTTTTATCGTTAAAATGTTTTAGTAAAGATTTATTAAAATTTTGAAGTCCTAAATTAGAGATGACGCTAATTTTTGTTGATTTTGTGTAAGTTTTAAGAGCAAGGGAGCCAAAAGTCACAGTCCCACCCAAGGATGGATTTCTTTTTTGTTTAAACCGAATTATCGTATCAATTGCATGATGTCCAATGAATAAAAATGATACGTATTCTTTCTTACCAATAGCCATCTATTCTTCATGTAATATCTTATTATTCATAAAACTTACTTAATAAAAAGTGTTCAGAGAACTGAATAGTTTCTACGTGAAAAAGTTTTTCAATTTTTTTAAAGGAGGTTAACTTTCAAATCAGTAATTTCTTTTTCCTTTTCAGAAAGCGTTGTTTTTAACTTGTTTATGTTCTTCTGTAAATTTTCAACTAATCCCGCCATAGAGTTGCCCGGATCTGAAGTAGGAGATATTGCCGATAACTTTAAATCAGAAATCATGCTTTCCTTCTCCCTGACTTTGTTTTCAAGATTTTTAATTTTCTGTTCATATTCTTCAGAACTAACAATTGGTGCTTTTTTCTTACTACTACTGAGAGAATTTTGTAATTCTGCAAGTTGTTTCTTAAGTAATTCGTTTTCTTTTTCTAGAGGTTCAAATTCATTATTCGTAAGATTAATATCCTTTCCTTCTAACGCACTTTTTAATTCGTTCTTTTCTTTCTTTAAATTTTCGACAATGCGTTTGTATTTAGTCAAATCTGATTGAAGATCTTGACATAAAGTTTCAAGAGGTTGAGTAGAAGTCTCCGGAGGCATAGGTTTAATTACTTTTTGTTCAGGAGCACTCGCTTGGACTACAAAGTCGACGGGTTTGCTTTTTAATTCTTCCTCGTAGTTTTGGGTTACTTGTTCTACTTTTTTTGATAATTCTGTCGTCTTACGCTCTAGATTTTTTATGATTATATCCCTTTTCGATATCTCCGATTTCAATTCCTCAATAATTCCATTTTCTGCAATAGAACTCCTTCCAGTTTGTGTAGTTGCTTGAGATTGTAAATTTGAGATTAAATTATCTTTTGATTTTATTTCCGCATCCTTCTCTAATAATAACATTACCATGCTTTTAACTTTGTTTCCCAATTCTGAATTTTCTTGCTTTAGTTTATTTAATTGCATAGCAATTTCTGCTACAGCTTCGTCTTTTTCAATTTTAAGCTTTTCTTTTTCTCCAACTGCTTTTTTAAGAATTTCCTCAGATTTAGTAATTAAATTTATGTTCGCAGCAATTTTATTTCGTAATTGTTCGTTCTCTTTTTGGATATCTCCAATTATGGAGGGTGTGTTCTCTGTTGCTAATTTCTTTTTCCATAAAGAGATAAAATCTTCAGTTTTTTTTTCTTCTGACATAGTCCATTTAAAACATATATTATTATTATTTAAATCAATCAAAGAATAATTATTTTATTATAATACCGGAGAAATATTCCTAAATTATAACCGAATTTTCGAGTTTTAAAACTCCCGAAAAATAACCAACACAATATCCATATCCGCCCTTAATATCGCTACTAGTATAATATTTTAACAATTCACCTTTATTTGCGTTTAATTTTTTACAAATTAACATTAAAGTCGTTATTGTTTGGGCTCCGCATACGGTTGTTTTTGAAGCAGCTGAAAGAGTCTTTTGGGGATTTAATTCTACAAAAGCATCAATAACATCTTGATCAAATTTTTTAAACTCACTTAATTGATTTGTATCAAAAACCTCTTTATGTGACATATCAGACGATGCTACAATAACAATATCTTTATTTAACGCCTTAATTGATGCAGAAATATCAGAGGCTATTTTTTCAAATACGGCATAATCCCTTCTAATTCCAATTTTTAGTGTTACTATCTTTACATCTTTCTCTTTAGCACAATATTTAATGAAAGGTAACTGAATTTCAATATTATGTTCTTGTTCCATGAAGCCGGTGAAAGCAGAACGATCTTCAACAATAATTTCACTGGTATCTAAAATCTTTTTAGACAATTCATCGTCAATTAGTAAGTTTCCTAAAGGTGTTTCCCAAGCTCCATCCCCTAATAGGGCCACTTTTCCATAGCCAACATGGTCAGTTCCCAAAACAATAACAGTATCTGGGATTTTTTCTTTAAAGAGATTCAAGTAAGTGTAAGCTGCACATCTTCCAGAAAAGGCGTATCCTGCGTGAGGAGAAACTCCACCAATTATAGTTCTTGTATCTTGATTTAATGTTTCAGGTAACAAACCGGGCCCAAATTCACGTTCAGAAAAATTATATTCTAAATCTCTAATTAAATCTTCACGATTTTTAGGATACCAACTGCCTGCGTGTGATGCTTTTCTTATTTCCATTTTCTCACCTTGTTATAAATAACATTTGTTTAAAAATTTATATACTTTCATCTGGTGGAAACCAAATTGAAAGAATTATTAAACAATTTTTAATAGATCTTATTAGATGACTGACGAAAAAGAACCTCCTATTTCACTAGAAGATATTGACGAAAAGGATATCCCAGAAAGAATACCAACGACATATTTAAACAACCGCGTGATTGTTTTTAACCCCCTCTTTGCCTCGTATTTATATGTTAAAATGAAATTTTTTGGGTCTCCTTTGGGGATAAGTAAACCCCGTTTAGAGTATTTTTCTAAACCATCAGAGTTGTCCTTAATCGAAGCCCTATTTTTGCTGAAAAATGATAAAATCACAATATTTGACCCAAAACTAGATAAGAATTACTCTTATGACGAATTTTATGATATTTGTAAAAAAATTCACCATAAATTTGAAGAGAAGTTCGTAATTTACCAAGATTTAAGGCACAAAGGCTATATTCCTCGTCCAGGACTTAAGTTTGGAGCCGATTTCGTAGTATATAAAAAAGGTCCTGGACTAGAACATTCACCATTTATTGCACACGTATTACCGAGTGATAGCAAGATTACAGCTATTGATATGGTTCGAGCTGGAAGATTGGCTACATCGGTTCGGAAGAAATTTGTCATCGCCAACCCTCTAACCATGAGTTACTACTTCTTTGAATGGTTTAAACCTTAGATAGGATTTTTTACTTTTTGATAAGAAGTAGTTGTTTATGGAAAACTTTTACTTTAAGGATTAGCTATTTAATATTATGGCTAATGATGTAGTATTAGCATTGGTTCTTGGAGTAATTTTTGGGTGTGTATTTTTCATTGTAGATATATATAATGAAAATAAAACCAAAGAGATAAATACATCACTTATTGCTGGTGTAACGATTACGTATTTTTTTATCATATTATTACCTGAAATAAACTCGGGTTTGGCAGAACTTTCATTTGGATTGTATAAATTTATAGGTATTCTAATTGGGTTTTCTTCTATTCATCTTACCGAAAAATTTATATTGTTAAGAGTAGAGCAAAAATCTCAATTAAAATTGAAGGAAATATTTAAAGAAGAAGCCGAAATAATCGAAAAAGAAAAAGAGTTTGAGAAATCTTTAATAAATAAATTAGTGGAGCCCAACAAAGATAATCAAACAGTTGAGAATTTGGTCGAAAAATTATATGCATTAGAAGAAATAAATAAAATCCAAGAAATATGGGTTAAAGAAGAACAGAGATTAAAGGAGAAAATCTACAAAGCCGACCTTGAAAAACTCTCCTATTTAAATATTCTCTCGGCAACAAAAGAAGTAAGTAACGTACAAAAATTATGTGCAGAAGAAGAAAGGATGCTTGAGAGTTCTTTACTGAAACATTTATTGAAAAAAAACCATGAAAATCCTGCCTATAATCTTTTAACCAAAAAATTGCAGATGATTGCAGAAATACGGCAAAAAAATATAGAATTTGGTGAAAAAGCTGACAACCTGATAGCAGTTTTAATAACAAGTTTAATGGCAGATAAACGAGATAAAATTTCAAAAGAAAAATTTCTTGAAAAACTGAATACAATAGATAACATACATCAAATACTAGATGCAGGTTTAAAGGCTGAAAAAGAAATCGGTAAAGTAAAAATTGGAGATACACGTGTTCAACAATCAGAAAAGAGAGCAACCAAACATTTATATGCCTTAGAAGTGTTAAGAAAAATTCAAGAAGCATGTATAGAAAAAGAAAAAAGACTTCAGCATGAATTAATGGAAATTGGGCATAACCGGCTTTCGCTTCTAAATAAATTTTCAGCCTTAAAAGAGATAAGTAGAATTAGGTTGAAATGTGTAAAAGAAGAAATGAATCTTGAGAAAAAACTAATTAAGAAAGACCAGGATATTTTTTCAAAGAAACATTTAATCGAAAAACTAAATTCATTAAAGGAAATAAGTAGAACCCTAGAAGAAACATTATTAAAAGAGAGAATTCTTATGAATTCATTGATCCATAAACTAATGAAGAATGATGAACACGACAAACTTTCGATAAAAGAATTAAATGAAAAAATATCTGAGTTAGGAGAACTACATAAAATCCAAGAAGATCGTGTTGACCAGGAAAGAAACATCGAGAGATCTATAATTTTTAGTATATCAAGAGATGATGGTGAAAGATTTTCATTACAAGAATTAGCCATGAAATTAGATACATTCTGTCAGCGTGAAGAAGAACTTGAAATACAAGATTATAATTTAAAAGTTAAGATACAAAACCGTATAAACGAGCATTTAGATGAACTTCACGGCTACACCAATTTTGTTTATCATTTAATTATTGGAATCATACTTTTCGAACTGCTAACATTTGATTTTATTACTGCAATTATGTTTTTTATTTTTGCACTATTCAAAGCGTTGACATCAAAAACATCAAATGATATTCAACTCTTTCCCGATATAGAAGTAAATGAAGAACATAATATCCGACTTTATCAAAAGATCATAATAGCATCCGCTGGTTTAATAGGAATTTTTATTGGTTTAATGTTAAACGTTGTGTTTAACCTTCCAATGGAAATAATATTTGTGTTGTTTTCATTCATTTCAGGAGTCATCCTCTACACAATTATTAGAGAAGTTTTACCCGAAAACGAAAGCGGACGACCTCTCTATTTCTTATTAGGCATAGTCTTATTCTTAATAATAATAATTACATTCCAATCCGTTTTTTCTTTATTTACTCCTCCTGGTCTTTAACAGAGGAAAAAATTAAAAGAATTAAACCATATATCCTGTTTACAAGACTTCTTGTTATATTCTCTTGTGAATAAAAGTAATAAACACTTTAAAAATTAATAATTTATAGTATCTATAATGTAAAATTTTCTTTAATATTAGAAAATCAAAAATTAAAGGTAAAATTTTATCTACTGATATAATAAAACTCGGATTAAATCCGCAATATCGTGTACCCTATCTGCCATTTGTTCTAAAAGAACAATCGAATCTCTAACCCTTAATAATGTTCTTAAGTCTTCAACATTAGTATATATGAATTCAAGAAATTGCCTGTATGTTTTATCTATCTTTGATTCAAGCTCGTGAATAGAAGTAGTGTTCTCAAAGACTATATCTGGCTGATCTCTCAAATGTTTTATAGTGGTTTTTAAAATATCAACCATCTCAATTATCTCGTTCAATAATTTATGGTATCTCTTTTTAATTTCCTTTTCTTTTTTTTCTTTTAGGTTGATATTCCCTAACATATCGACAAATTCGAGGGGGTAATTTATAATATTATCCATCCTCAAAACTAAATTTACGTAAGCCCCCATCTTAAATGCTTGTGCTTCGGAAAAATTTTGAATGAGACGAATTTTTAATTCATCGCCTTCTTCTTCAGATAGTTGCATCTTAACCTTTTTCTTTTCCAAGGTTTTTTTATTATTCTCGAAATCTTCGGCCCACGAAGTGTAATATACAGCCATATCACCTGTGACGCTATATATTATTCTTGAATGTTCTATGAGTAATGTTATTATTTCTTCTCTTACTTTTCTGAGGGATGACATTTTGAAAATCACTAAATTTTATATATCTAAGAATATAATATGATTAAATAAATAAAAATCATCAGTTTTTAACATTATCTAACTCAAAAAGATTATTAGCTTCAAGTATTTATAAATATTATAAGGGAGTATACACCTTATCTTTAAAAATTAGATTAATTTACACAATAGAACTATATTTTGAAAAAGAATTATAACGGTGTTTTTTAACAACAATGCAATTAAAATCTTTAATTAAAAAGTGGCGCAAATATTCTGAACTATCAAATTTAGGAATAATAGTTCGTCGAAAATTCTTTAACAACGCCTTTGATGGGGCGCTTACTATTGCGGGCATAGTTAGTGGAAGTTTTATTATATTTCTTTCAAATCCAGCTCAAATTCTAAGTTCAGCCATTATTATAATAACGGGTTTTTCCACTGCTGTAGCAATTGGCATTAGTGGTTTATGGGGGGCTTTTCTTTCTGAAGAAGCCGAAAGAAAGAAAAAAATGACTGATTTAAAAAAAGATATGGTAATTTTTGAAGAAGATGAGAAAGGCAAAACAAATTTTAAAGAGATTGATTGTCTAAATAACGATGAGAAAGAAATTTTAGAAGAACAAGAGATTCAAAAAGCAATGATAACCCCCATAAATTTAAATCACTCTAATAATAAAAATTCTTTAAAGGAAAATAAAAATAAAAAAAATAATGCATCAATAATCGAACAATCTGAAAGATTTGCCACCATTATCGCATCTTTAGTCGACGGGGGAGCTCCTGTTTTAGGATCGGTACTTCCTTTGATTCCGTTTTTCTTTGGAGATACATTATCTTTATTTCATTTCATAATTTCTTATGGAGTTTTAATATCTATATTGATTTATTTAGGTATTTTTTTAGGAAAAATCTCTGGCGGGGGTCATGTTAAGTACGCAATGCATTTAGTTACAGCGGGTGTTGTGACATTACTAGTTTCTCTAATGTTACAATTAGTAATTCCTACTTAATTTAGCCTTCATCTATAACAAAATATCAAAAAGTTGTGAATAGAAAAAATATTTCGAAAAAACTTAACAAAAAAATCATAAAAATTAGCTTAAATCTTATTAAAGTTAAAATAGAATGATAGAAAGATTTAAAACGTACGCAAAAATTTCTGATTTTGGATCTATTGCCCGTCGTTATTTTGTAAATAACTTTTACGACGGAATGTTAACTATTATTGGCATTCTATTAGGATTTTTTATACTCATATTTAAAGAAGGACAACAAACTGTAGATAGTCATATTGTATTATTAACAGGGCTCGCAACTTCAATTTCAATGTTTATGTCGGGATTAAGTGGTTCATACATATCTGAAAAAGCAGAACAGAAGAGATCGAAATCAGAGTTAGATAAGGCTATGGTAATATTGAAGGAAGAGGACGAAGAAGATAAGTTATTAGACAAAAATGAAATCGAGAAAGCAATGTTGACGGTTAATTTTAATGATAAAAATCGAATAAAAAATCTAAATTTAAAAAAATCAAATTATAAAAGAAGGAAAGCAAAGACACTACAAGAAAAGGCAGAAAGATTTGCTAGCGTAATTGTATCGTTAGTAAATGGATGTGCGCCGCTTTTAGGTGGAATTGTTCCATTAATTCCGTTTTTTTTTACTCTAAAAGCAACATTTATTTTCTTCATCTATTCTTTTTTAATTGTCTTTATGTGCATTGTTCTTCTAGGCGTTTTTGTAGGTTTTATTTCTCGAGAATCATTATGGAAAAATGTTCTTAAAATGCTAGTCGCTTTTGGTCTCACTATAATAATTTCAATGCTTCTACTAGATTAAAAAAATATCTAATTTTATCGAAAAATTAAAATTTTTAAAACAATTTCATTACAAAAATAATAAATTCTATTTGATTAAAATTGACTTTTATAGGTATTGATATTGGTTCTCTTGCCACAAAAATCGTTTTGCTCAGCGAGGGAAAGATGATAGATCACCGTACAGAACGCTCAACTTATGATTTTAAAAAGATAGGTCATAATTTATTCGATGACTTATTGGATAAAAATAGTTTGAAAAAATCTGATGTGTTCGTTATGAGTACCGGTTATGGGCGGAATACGATCGATATTGCTGATGATCGGGTCACTGAAATTACTGCCCACGCAAAAGGTACGCAATACTTCTTCCCAGATGTACATTCAGTTATAGACATTGGTGGTCAAGACAGTAAGGCTATTGTAATATCTAATAAAACGGGAAATGTTGTAGATTTTCAAATGAACGATAAATGCGCAGCAGGGACTGGCAGATTTTTAGAAGTTATGGCTCATGCTTTGGAGGTTCCCATTGACCAATTTGGAGATTTAGCTTTAAGATCTAACAAATCGGCTTCAATAAGTTCCACATGTACTGTTTTCGCAGAGAGTGAAGTCATAAGCTTGTTTGCGAGGGGCGCTTCAAAAGAAGAAATTGCCAGTGGGATTCATAGATCAATTGCGAGAAGAGTTGCTGGAATGTCTAAACGTATCGGAGTTGGGCCAAAATTAGTTTTTTGTGGTGGAGTTGCGTTAAACCCTGCTGTGAAAAAATATCTTGAAGACGAACTTGGATATGAAGTCGAAATTCCCGAATTTCCACAATTAACGGGAGCTATCGGTGCTGCTTTAATCGCAGAAGCGAACAACTCGCAGTAGATGAGAAATATTCTTTTGACTTAATATTTTTATCTATATTTTAAGTCGGTAAACTTTTTTAAAGAATTAATCTTTTTCTGACAAATAACATTAAACAGTTGACTTTATCACGATGGATGACTCTAATCTACTATCTGATTTTACTTTCTTCCTTAAGGAAAAAAAACAGGAAGGGATCAAAATTGTCGCTTACTTATCCCACGATAACATTCCCGAGGAGTTGATTGACGCTGCTGGTTTTTTCCCCTTAAGGTTAATCTTTGGAGGGAACGATGAACTAATGGACGCAAGTCACGATTATTTGCCACCTTCCACATGTGCATTTGCACAATCATGTATTGGACTATTTTCAATTAAGCCAAACTACTACAAGTTTTTGGAATTGGTTGATTACATCATAGTTTCCAATCACTGCGTATCAGACATTTGCGTTTCAGAAATCATTTCCAAATACTTTAACATTCCTCGTTTGAATTTTTATGTTTCGTATACAAAGAATGAAAACAGTCTAAAATATTTTAAGCTCGAATTACAAGACTTTAGAAATCAACTTGAATCTACTTTGGATAGAAAGATATCCGATGAGGATATACACAACAGCATATTAAAATTCAATAATTTCAAAAAAAAGTTATTAGAAATTAATGAACTGGAAATGTCAGGCTCGGAAAAATTGAAATTAATTCATAAATCAATGCTATTTGGACCAGATTTTCTTCACGACTTAGAAAATTTGATTCAAAAATTTAAAGACGCACCTCAACCAGTTTCCAATACAGCTATAGAAGTTTTACTTACGGGGTGCTCTATCTTTATTGATGACAACATGATAGACTTGATTGAGGAGGGGGGAGGTAACATTGTTTTTTTTGATACCTGGATTGGGAACCATTATTATTCACAAATTATCGAAGATAATCTAATAGATATAGAGAAAGATCCTTTGGATTTGTTAGTTCTTAAGTTTAAAAATAATATTTATAGTGACCATAGCGTACCTGACTTTCTTGAACGGAAAGTATCACATATTCTGAGATATTCTGAAAATTACGCAAAAAATAAAGGCAGAAAGTTAGGGGTCATCAATCACATAATTAAGTTTTGCGACCATATTTCGCTCATGTCTTCTTTCTTAAAGGATACATTACAAAAAAAGGGGATTCAAGTACTAAATTTAGAAAGAGATTATTCCAGAGCTAACCGTGGCCAATTATCAACAAGAATAGAAGCGTATTTGGAGATGATGAAATGAGTCTAATTGCCGATGAGATAGTATCTTTTAGTTCAGTATTACGTATTGCTTACAATCTGTTAAACGGGAGAAACTACCTAAAAAGGAAGAAATTTCGAGATAAAGAAAAATTAGTAGCTATAACTTTGCCGTTTTCGGATTTAGCTTTTGCTGCAGGCACGGTACCAGTTTTACCAATAAGGATGCACAAATTTGAAATAAGTCAATACCTAAATTACCTAGGTTCTGCTTCTAGTATTTTTGGGTGGAATTCTGTTTCGAATTTTCTAAGCTTTGTTAAAAATCTGGGCATAGAACAAGTAAGTAAAATTATTGACGATATTATAGAGGGTGTAATTGATACCATTAATATAAAATTCAACGAAATGTATGACGTAGGAGTTGAAAATGGAATTTCAAGTGATTTCTGTTACGGATTAAAAAGTTTAGCTGGCATGTATTTTACCAAAGGTCAAAATGTTGATGCTAGTTTAAATGTTACTATTCGATGTAGTGCGTATAATAAATATTTAGAGTCTTTGAAATCAATTCATGAAGGACCAAAACAAATCTGGGTTGATATTCCACCGAGAAATCTGGGAAACTCAGTAGAATTACTCACTGATAATATTTCAAACGCCTTAAACGAGTTCGAGAAGCTAACAGGAAATAAGGTATCAGATAACGATTTGAGAGCCCATTTTAAAATTGGAAATCAAGTAAAAAGGTCGTATAAGAACATAATTTACGATATAAGTGCTTCTGACTTTTATCCTTGCAATCCCGCAACTTTTAGTGAAATTATGGCACTGTTAAGTATTACATTTCAAGATTATAACTCTAATGCGGTTCGATATAGAGACAACATCGTATCCCTAGAAAAAGAGATGAGAGAAAGAATTAGAAAGGGAGTTGGTATGGATGTGTCAAAAATGCCGAGGATTTTCGTGACCCCCATGTTCGGAGGATGGGAACCCAAAAGTCATGATATAATATATGAGTTAGGAGGAAGAGCTTTATACGCTGATTGGGAACTACTAAAATTCTTGGAAGAAATACCAACTGGATCACACACAAATCCTTCTGAAGAATACGCACGATTTCTTATGAATGCTACAGAAACAGGAATAGGTTGTGATAATGACAAATTAACAGATTCCTACTTGGAAATGGCAAGAAAGCTAAATGCAGACGGTATAATATTCTTTCAATTATTTGGGTGCCATTCCATCTCAAATTGTTATGCGATGTTAAGAGAGAAAGTAAGACGAGAACTTGAAATACCGATTACAGCAATTACTTTCAATAAAATTGGGGATAATGTAGAGCAAGTGAAGACAAGACTCGGTGCCTTTATGGAAATGTTTAAATTTTAGATATTTATCCTTATTTTGGAAGAAATTAAGTTTAATAATAACGTCATGAAGTAAAACAAATTTAATGACTGATTTTTGCTTTTGAACTTCTTTTTATTTCAAACACTTCTTCTCCTTTCATTTGTTTCGTTATATAGTCAGCCAAATTTAAGTTCAAAATGTTTCTTCCCTCTTTTTTAAAATCACATCCACATAAAATCGAAGATAAATTTATGATAGAATCAATTATAGGTGTAGAAATTTCTAAGAATTCTCCTAATGACGCCATAGGTACAAGTCCAGTTGGAATATCCTCAGTGAAATATCTAGTTATTAATTCTTTTGGAGCAGCAATGTTTTTATATGCTTTTACTTTTTGAATAGCTTTATAGATACTGTTTGCTTTAAATCCATAAGATTTCTCCACCCATTTACAAAAATTTATTTGTTTTAAATTTAACTTTTCAAAAATCTTTCTGAATTCCATTTGAAGAGTCTCAAGAATTTCACAAGTATGTGAAGATGCCCCTTGTGCATAAAATTTGAACGTTCTTCCATAATCTATTGCACTAGCGTTCATTAATGAGAGAGTTGGATGCAATAACATCCCAATATTATTTAATGTAACTTGCAGATAATTATCATTAGGATTCATTTGGGGAAAAACATCTTTCAATGTATCACTGATGAAAAACGTATCCTTCTCTGGAAAAGCCGAAAATTCAACAGAATCCTTGAATGTAAGAATTTGGACTTTATTTTTTTTCAATTGTCTTGATGTAAAAAGTAATGTTTGAGTTTCAGCAATAAAAATAGGGAGATTCCCTCTTTCATTTTCTATTATACTTCTAACCTCTACAGCTCCAAAAGTTCTACCTGGATTCAACAATATTGTCTGATCGTTTGTTAAAAAAGGTGCAATGTTTTTAGCAATACTTTTATGTGCTGAAGCAGGAGTTACTATTAAAATAATATCTACATCCTTAACGGCCAAATGTAATTTTTGTGTAACTAGATCAATGGGAAAAAAACCTTTTAATTTTCCTTTTGCTTTTATACCTCCCTTCTTTTTGATTTCACAAATTCTAGAATATGAACGGTTATAAAGGTTCACAGAATGTCCTTTAGATGATAAATATGCCGCAAACGCTCGACCACCATTTCCGGCTCCAATAACACAGAATCTCATTTATCCAACACCTTTGTGATGGATTTTTCTTTTTGTTGTAATGAATTAGTAATATTTTTAAATGGGCTATTAAAAATAATGTCTTTTATTCTTTCAAGTTCATCGTAAGGTTTTTGTTGAGACTCATTCCATGAGTAGCAAGCACCATTAATTAAATTGGTTTTAATTTTACCTAACGCAAATTTATTATTGTTCAAATGTGGAGCGTCAAATATACCATATTTTACGAGTCGATTTAAAACTTTATAATTGGTATATGGACTTTTCGATTCATCTTCATTTTTTGTTAAATGTGGTATTAAGTCGACTATCCATTTGGCTTGTCCTATTAATTCTTCTTTCCTTTCCTCAATTTTTTTATCTATAATGTTAATTTTACTAGAATAAACGTTATCTATAACTTGATCCACTATTTTACAACTTTCTATTATATTTTCTGGTCGAGCTGTATGGCTAGCTTCAGAAAAACTAACTACATGAACAATGTCTGGTCTAATAGCTAATTGAACAAACGTCGCTAGAGCAAGCTGTCCTTTGGCTTTATCCAAATCTAATGGGAAACTTGCTAATCCCGTCCGAACTTGTTTAATTATCGTAAAGTTCTCATTGACGAGCGTTTGAAGTAACTCATCTTTAGCGAGAATTTTTGCTAAGTCCATATCAAGTGAACTTGATGGAGGTGTATTAAACATATATTGTGCTATAAAATTTTTGACGCCTAATTTTTTCGCTATAATTCCACTTAAATACATATCGGCAACAGCTATAGCATCAGGAGCATTTCGAAGGCTCCATTGATGTGGATCGTTTACTTCAACGGGAATATTATGCTTTCCGTACCATTCTATTGCGTTTAGATGCTGTTTAATCGATTCTTTTAAAGTTAAAGGCCCTCTTCTATCCATTTGATTGAACCAAAAAATAGGAATTGCCGCCCAAGCATTTTGAATTGTATCTCGATACAATTTTCCTAATTTAATGAAATCGCGTGTTCCAGCATATATCCTTAACATAGGATAGTTTCCAGTTAATCTTGCTTGATGGAGCTTTTCGAAATCTTGTTGAGTGCGCAAAGGAACCCCGCCCGCTCCAGATGATTCTTTATCTTGATTTTCAGGGTGGAAGTAATTTGCTTGCGTATTTTGATCGGGCGCAATTGAAATAACATCTAAGACTTTTGCTTTAGCAATTTTTTTTATTCCTTCGATTGTTTCATCGAAATTAGGTAATCCAAAGTGCGCTCTAATTACAGGATAAGGTTTCTTCCATTTTATTCGAGAAATAATGTCCATAGGGATTTCTGTTTTACTTTCTGATTTTCCTTTCTCATTTCTTAAGATAGAAATTAATTCAAATTTTGATTCCCCTCCGACAAAATATTCATCGATCCCTTCATATTTTCTTGCAATCTCAACTACTTCAGGTGTTCCCGCAAAAAATAATTTTTTTGGTTTTTTTTCTAATTTTATAAAACTTTTGAAAAATTCATTTAGTAAAGGTCTAACAGTGTCTGCCGTTAAACGATAACTTAACCCTACAATGTTAGGGTCATACTTTTTAATTTGATCGATAACAATTGAAATAGGGGTAGCAGGTCCTAAAAATAAATTATTATAACCTAACTGTTTTGAAATTTGAATGAAATTATATGTACCAGCTACATGAACGCATTGTCCTATACATGCAGTTAAAATTCTTTTATTTTTTTTTTTCTCTAAATATGTGTTAGTCATCATTATTGAATAAAACACCCTTTAAACAATATTTGAACTACGCATTAAAGAAACTTACTTAATAACGAGTAGTGGTTATTAAAATTCGATCGAATAATAACAGTATATAACCAGTTGCTCTAGTTATATCTCTAATTTATTGGATACAAAAATATATTCTAATATTTAGATAATTAATACCGTTTCAAGTTTCAATGCAAAATTCTTCCTATCATACTAAATCTATTATAATATTTAAAATTAAGCGTCCTTTAAATAGAATAAGAGCCAAATTTTAATTCTGCAATTATTTAGATGCTTTTTTTAGAACTTTTTTTAATAAAAATTAAAAATTATCCTTAAAAAAAAAAAAAAATTCATATTTTCATTTTCTTTTTTTAAAATTTGTTTCGTTACCATTCAGAATTAAATCATAAACCCATGGAATTTTAAATATCGATAAATTTCTTATGGATATAGGGACTAGTCATTGCTCTTAAAAGAGCTTCATAATTTAAATCAAAATGCAATTTTTGTCCAATCTGAAATTGATTATCTCTTATATCTACAACTAAGTAGTCGCTTGAAGCTCCAAGAATATTAATACTTTCTTTAGGATTTAATCCTTTTACTGCAATATCTTGTCTACCTATATTTAAAAGTGCTTGTGTTCTAATTGTAACGCTTTTTTTTCCGTTGTTAATTTTTTTATTATAAGTTTGGACACTTTCCCCAAATGCATTTGATACAATAATCCCTTTGGGGATCATAGATCTTTGTTTTAATTCAACAATTTCTGTTATTAACCTAAAAGCGTCTGTATAAAGATTTGGAATTGGTTCATAATTTATTGTTTCTTTTCCTAGAAATATAGCTTCTCCAATTCTAAAATTATTTATTTCACCAATGTTTTTACACGATTTAAACCAGTTAAAATTTGCAGAATTTCCTCCTGAAACAAATTCTAATTCCAATTCAAATTTATCCTTGATCCTAAAGACTAATTTTGAAAATTCATTCATATTTTCATCTGTCGGGATGATACCACCAAAACATTTGAAATTTGTACCAATTCCACTTAAATTTATATTTTTTAGTTTTAAAATCTCTTCGACAAAAAATTCAATATTGAAGATATTTATTCCTTCTCTTAAATCTCCCATATCTACCATTAGAATTATATTATGTATCTTTTTTTGTTTAACGGCTTCATTTGAAAGCATTCTTATGGTCTTTAATTCTGAATTTAGGCTATAATTTGCGTATTTAACAACAAGAGGAATTTCAGTAATGCTTGGAATACGAATTAAAACAAATTGAGCTCTAATATTATTTTTTTTCATTTTAATAATATTGTTAATTCGTGAATCTCCTAAATACTCTATTCCTCCTTGAACCAATGTCATTGCAATAGTAGGGTTTCCTAAGACAAGTTTTGTAATTCCAATAATAGATACATTTCGCTGAGTTAAAAGATTCTTTAATAATTTTGCGTTATGTCTAATTTTTCTCAAATTTATTTCAAGTATTGCCATTTTAATTCACATAATACAATTTGTTTTTAGTTTGAATGAAAGTTATCCAATTCTTCTTAATGCTTCTTTTATAATTTCATCTAAGAATTCACTACTTTTTTTGTTTTCTGCAATTGCCATAAAGCCCATGTAACTATGAGGTTTATCTTTTGGTGTACACATTAATCCTGCAAAACAATTTATTTCTAATAAAAAAGGACCTTCTTCTGATAAGATCATGTCTACACGACCATAATCTCTAAGATTTATCGCTTGAAATGCTGAAATAGCTAATTTCTGTAATTCTTTATACTGTTTCGGAGTTAATTTTGCAGGGCATTGGAATTTATCGTCATCTAACTCTTTTTTATTAAATGTTAAGAATTTTTCCTTTTCCTTGTGTATTATTTCTAATAAAGGTAAGGCTCTAATCTTATTTCCATTACCAATAATTCCACATGTTATTTCCCTACCTTTTAAAAATTTTTCAATAAGAACAGGTTGATTTATTGTGTTTAATCTTTTTTCAACTCCTTTAATTAATTCGTTATATGAACAGATAAGTGAGGATTCGTCGATTCCAGAACTTCCTCTCCCTTGAGAGGGTTTTATAAATAAAGGATAATCAAATGGCTTGTTTTTCTTAAAAATTTCACAATCCTCTTTTGATCTTGCTAAAATATAAGGTGATGTTGGTAATCCTTTTTTAAACCACAAGTCTTTAGTAAGAACCTTATCGGTTGCTATAACGCATCCAAAAAGATCAGACCCTACATAAGGTATCTCTAATTCTTCTAAAATAGCTGTTTCAACAATGCTGGATACATTAAATACGATATCAATGTCAAGACTTTTTAAATCAGAAATAATATTGTCGTTCCATTTTAATATTTTTACATCATAACCCGCTTCATTTAAAGCACTTAAATGATGTTCTACTTCTTGATTAGTTGTATCGATAATATTCTCGTTTTTAGCAAATTTCTCTTGTATTGAAAAATTTCCTCGTTTTTTCTCAAGTACGCAAATTTTTATTTTTTCCTTAGTCATCTTGATCAAATTTTTTCACATTTTCATTTTCTTCTTTTAAAATTTGTTTCGTTATCATTCAGAATAAACTTAAACCCATATAATTTACCTAATAAATTTTATTACATTTAAATAACTAATTTTAAATTATAACTGTAGAAAATTCTCATTTTATATTAGTAACTAGAGATGAACCTAAAACGAGCATATACGCTGACGATGTCCTTAGTTTTACATCCGTTCTAAAAATGGCGTCAAATTTCTTAACGGGTAGAGATTACTTAAAAAAGAAAAAATTTAGAGAAAAGAAGAAGTTAATTTCAGTTGCCTTAGGATTTCCAGATTTAGCTTTTGCTGTTGGAGCAGTTCCAGTTTTTCCAATTCGAATGGAAACCTTCGAATTTAGCAAGTATTTGATGCCTTTACAATCTGCTACATCTGTATTAGGTTGGGAATTGACATCAAAATTTTTGGATTTTGCTCGTCAGTTCGATGTTCTAAAAATTGTTGATAAAATTCTTGAAGATGTTATTACTTCGATAAACAAGAAATATAATCAAATGTACGAATTAGGCGTCAGTAATGGCGTTCCTTCGGAATTATGTTATGGGATTAACGCTCTTTATGGAATGCATAAATCTAAGGGTAAGAATTTAGACGCTAATCTTACATTCGCAATGCGATGTGGCAGTTGGAATACTTTTTCTGAATCGTTAAAAACGACAGTACCGAGTCAAATCATAATCGATGTTCCTTCAAAGAATTCAGATAATGAGGATATTGCTTTAAAGGAAATGGTTAATAATGTCAAGAATGGAATTAGTGAACTAGAGAAGATAACGGGAAATTTCGTATCAGATAATAGTTTACAGAAGCAGTTTCGTATAGGCAATCAAGTGAAAAGATTTTATAAAACTATCCTTTACGAGATTGGCGATTCTAACTTTTATCCATGCAATCCCGCTACATTCGCAGAAATTTTAGCGCTCTTAACTATCACTTTTCAAGATTATAATTCAAACTCTCAAAGATATTTAGAAAATCTGAGTAATTTAGTTAAAGAGATGAGAGAGCGGATTAGAAAGGGCATAGGGATGGATGTTTCTCATATGCCAAAAGTATTGTTTGCCCCAATGTACCAAGGATGGGAACCAGCCGTGCACGAAATTATCTATGAATTAGGGGGTAGAATAATTTATGCCGATTGGGATATGTTAGGTTTTTTAGAAGAAATTCCCATATCTCAAAAATCTGATCCTATAGAAGAATATGCGCGTTTTCTACTAAACGCTTCAACCAAAGGAATAGGATGTGACGATGAAAACATGACTAATTCGTATTTAAAAGCTGCTGAAAACATGAACATTGATGGATTAATCTTCAATCAAGTATATGGGTGTCCATCAATCTCAAAGACTTATGAGAGGCTAAAAGAAAAACTAAAAGCGGAGTTTAACATACCAGCTATAAGTATTAATTTCAAAAAAATCGGTGATAATATAGAACAAGTTAGAAAACCTCTCATACCGTTTATGGAAAGATTAAAAGATACAAGAAATTTTTAAATGTGAATTCTCTATCGTCTTTACAAGACAAATCCACATCCCTACGAGCTCGATTGGGTAAAACTCATCCCGTAAATTGCCCCGTTTTTTATTTTTTAAATAAATCACTCGGTTTCATCAGGTGAGGCTCGTCCTCGTCATCTTTCTTTTTCTTCTTTTTCCCAGGAACAAATCCGTAAACTTCTTGTTCCCCTGTTGTTGATGTAGAAGCTCCAGTTGGAGGGTTTAAGTTAATGTTAGCAGTTATTTGTTCTGGCGTTTGACCAATTGGAATTGATTGAGAAGCGGATTGGGCGTATACAGCTGTAGAACCTTTTAAAACTTTAAGTTCGCTAAGCACTTTCTCCAAATTCATTGATTGTACGCTTTTATTCATTGTGTCCATAATTTCTTGAAGTGATTTAGAAGTTTCTCTAAGCCCTTTAGGGTTAATTCCTGTAAGTAATGAATCTAAATTATCGTTGATATTTTCATTCAATTCTTTGAGAGAATCTAATACCGTGGACCAATGCTTGTTCATCTGAGATTCGATAGCAGTAATCATTTTAATTGTTTCGTTCATAAAATTGACATGGGCTTCATAACGTTCTTCGTCTTTGGCTCGAAGATCAGAAATAAGCATTATCAACTTTCTTATTGCATCCTTCTCTTCACTCACTCTTAAAATTCACTTCTTTTATTTTTCTTTATTATAGTATGATTATCTAATAATTTATTTATATCTATTAGTAAAAAATAACAAAAAATTACACTTTGAGATTTAATCGATAATTATGTAAATAATAAAATTCATTTTTTAAATTAAGTGGTATATTAAATAGTAATTAATCCTCAAAAATAGAATAAAAGTAAGAATTATCATGCCTATCAAAGAACACTCCTGGCCAATCCATCCAAAAATATTCGAGATTAATACATGGCCATGGTTAACGAATTTTTCTGATATTTATGGTCGTAATATTAAATTAGATTCAATACCCATTGAATTAATAGATCAAGAATTAACTCTTTTTGACGTCGTGTGGTTGATGGGTATTTGGGAGCGTAGTCCTATAGGGAGAGAAATTGCAATGAATCATGAGGGCTTACAGGAAGAATATCGTAAAGCATTGAGATATTATAGCACTCAAGATGTTGTAGGATCTCCTTATTCGGTGTATTATTATCATATTAGTTCTCAATTAGGTGGTTCTGATGCACTTAAATCATTTAGAACCGATTTAATGGATCGTGATATACTACTTATTTTAGATTACGTACCTAATCACGTTTCGATTGATCATCTCTGGACGCTTGAGAAATCGGATGTGTTTATAAAAGGAACTTTAGAAGATTTAATGACCAAACCCTACGATTTTTTTTCTATTGGAAATATCGTTTATGCCCATGGGAAAGATCCTAATTTTCCCCCTTGGACGGACACAATACAAATAAATGCGTTTTCTTCTGAGGCTCGTTCCAAAGCGGTTAGCACTTTGCTTTCGATTGCAGAACAGTGTGATGGTGTTAGGTGTGATATGGCAATGTTAATGATTAATGATGTTTTCAGCAAAACTTGGGGTGATAAAGCTGGTTTACCTCTTGAAAAGGAGTATTGGGTTGATATCATATCTCAAGTTAAGGAAAAATATCCCAACTTTAAGTTTATTGCTGAAGTTTATTGGGATATGGAATGGGATTTAATTCAACAAGGTTTCGATTATTGTTACGATAAAAGATTATACGAGCGTTTACTACAATCTAATGTACAAGGTATAAAAGAACATCTTAACGCTGATTTAAGCTATCAAAATAAGCTACTTCGATTTATTGAAAATCACGACGAACCAAGAGCAGCTGCAGCATTTGGAGCGGATGCTTCGATGGCTGCTTCAATCATTACATCAACATTACCGGGTGCGAGACTAATTTGTGAAGGCCAAACACACGGATACGAAATCAAGATACCGATACAGTTAGGACGAGGGCCTACTGAAGAAGACAATATAGTTATTACTGAATTTTATGATAAACTTTTAAAGATACTTCCCGGAAGAGAGTGGGATGAAGCAAAATGGCTTTTATGCGATATAAAACCTACGGATTCAAACGATATTTCATTTAAAAATATTATCTCATATCAGTGGATAAAAGACGACCAGAGATTATTGATCGTAGTCAACTATAGCCCAAATCCTTCCAAGGCTCATATAATAATAAAAGAAATTGCTTATGGAATTTCTGATTGGTCCTTCACAGATTTATTAAATGAAAAAGAGTATAAGTATAACGGGAAAAATCTCAATGAAAATGGGTTATATGTCGAATTAGACAGTTGGAAGAGCCATATATTTGGCGTGAGAAAAAAATAAGTAGATCGAGATTTTGTTTAAGAGTAGCGTAATAAGATTGCACATGTAAGACAAGAATAAACATAAAGAGATATGATTATATGGTATATAATAAAAACTCAATAATCACTGCTTTAATTGAAAAAGGAGTCAAAATACCAAATCCTTTTTCGGTTGAAATAAGCGAGGAAGTCAACATTAATCTGATATCATCTGAGGATGTTACGATACACTCAGGCTGTAAAATATTTGGTAAAAAGACACTTATTATGCCGGGAGTTAAGCTGGGCAGTAGATCCCCAGTTACTATTAAAAACTGTCAATTAGGGAAAAATGTTGAATTAAAAGGTGGATATTTTGAAGGATCAACATTTCTGGATTCTGCGAATATGGGTGATGGTGCCGAAATCCGAGAAGGATGTCTTCTGGAGGAGGAAGCTAACGGTGCTCATACGGTAGGTCTTAAACAAACAATACTTTTTCCATTTGTGACATTAGGGAGCATAGTTAATTTTTGTGACATTTTAATGGCGGGTGGGACGAACAGAAGAAACCATAGTGAAGTGGGTAGTTCGTATATTCATTTTAATTATACACCTAATCAGGATAAAGCAACTGCATCTCTAATTGGAGATGTCGCACATGGGGTTATGCTCAATCAACCTCCCATCTTTTTAGGTGGACAAGGCGGAATAGTAGGCCCCAGCCAGATAGGATATAAGACCGTAATTGCAGCTGGAGTTATTTACCGAGGAGATTGTCCTCAAGGTCATAAACTTTTAATGAATAGTGGACCTCAAAAAGAAGATATGGATTTCTATCCTGGACTATATTGGAGCGTTAAAAAAAGAGTTATAAATAGTATTGAATATATCGCAAATATAATAGCTCTCAGACAATGGTACCTAATTGTACGTTCTAAGTTCTATCAGGGAAGTGAAATGGAAAAATTGCTTTATGAGGGTGCGGTTGAAAAACTCGAGCTTATTTTTAATGAGAGAATTAAAAGATTTAATCAATTAGTTGGTAAGATGGAAAAATCCATTGAATTGTATAAATCGATTAAGGGTATTGAAGTGTCAAATGACTTGATAAATCAAAAAAGAGAATTATTTGAGAATATACAAGAAATAGAGAAGGGTTTTAATGAATGTCTATCATATTCTGGCGATGAGGAACTGAAGGCTGAATTTTTAAACAATTCAGATTTAAAAAATAAGGATTTTATAAGTGAGATACAAAATCTGAGTGAAGAGATCAAAAAGGTTGGAACCTCCTGGCTTTTAAGTATAGTTGAAAACACAAAAAATGTCATACTGAATTATCTTCCTTCTTTTATTTAACTAAAACTATGAGAAGCCCCTTCTTTATTTAGAAAGTAGGCTTTATTTTCTTCTTTTTTGTAATTTCTACAGACTGAACATTAAGGACATAATCTCTAGCAAGTTTCAAGATGAATTATTCCTATCCGTTATTTTACCGATTATAAACATAAATCCTAAAAAATCTTTAGAATTTAATCGGCAAATCAGATATCTTATAAGGAAACGATTATTTTACGATCTAATTAAAAAAATGTTTACCATTCAGTCCAGAATCAGATAATTTCTGTTGAACGCCGATGCAAGATCTACAAAAACTTATAGTAATATTACTCGAAAGGCACCAGGAGCCAGTACATCTCTTCCTTGCCAAGATGGGAGGTGTTCAATATATCAAGGTTGATTGTGAAGAGGAGTCATATAATGGATTCTTGCATGCGTGTCCGATTCCTAAGGAAGAATCATTAATGAATTCAAAAATCCAAACACGAATTCTAAGGGATTTTGAAGAAATGCATTTAAAACCCAATAATAACAATGGTAAGGTGGCGCTTCCTCCTGGAAACACAATTAAAGAAATTCTAGTTAATGTTGAACACAAGCTAGATGAAATTGAGGATGAATCAAACTCTATTATCGATTTACTCGATTTGGCTTCTACCTTGAAAAAAAAAAAAGGTCAACAACTCCATGATTGGGAAGCGACACATAAAAAATTGAATTCCAACTATAAACCTTCTATCGAACAACACACTTCGGAAGAGCTGATTTCCGAGGCTGATGGCCACCTAACTGATATCAGCAATCAACTAAAAGAGACTGGAAAAGAAATTTTGGACTTGCAAAGAAATGAGTATTCCGAAGAATATTCCCTTAGAGAAATTCCTGAAATAGGTGAAGTCCAATCGAAACTCTTGGATCTTCATGGAATGACGTTAAAAATTGATGATCTCCTTGAAGCAGAGCATGATATGGCCCATTGTGATTCAATCGTTTATTTTAAGGCATGGGTTTTAAAAAAACAGATTTTTATAGCAAAAGAGGGGATAAAAAAGATCACAAATGGCAAATGCGTTATCGAGCTGGAAAAACCTAAATCCAACGATAACGTACCTATTGTTATCAAGCGTAAAAAACGGTTGTTTGAAGGATTTGAAATCCTAACATATTCCCTTGGATTTCCGCGCAAGGGAGAGATTAATCCGGTTTATTTGATGGCATTTGCATTTCCATTCCTTTATGGCATTATGTTTGCCGATGTTGGCCATGGTGCAATTCTCTTTTTAGGGGGTATCTTGCTCCTTATCGCGAGAAACAGGAAGGATATGGAGAAAATAGGAGAAATTCCGCGTATGGTCTTGTTTGCTGCAGGAATAATAACACTTTGTGGTGTTTCAGCGATGTTCTGGGGATACTTGTTCGGAGAGTTTTTCGGTCCATCTGGAGTTCTCCATCCCGTTTTGTTGGCTCAAATCGGTCCATTCTATTTCGGTGGATTCGATCCCGTGCATGAACCACTTAGACTATTACGGTTCACGATTTTAATTGGCGTTTCCTTTATCACGTTAAGTTTGCTTATACGCGTAATAAACCACCTTAAGAGACGAGAAGGGGCACATGCTATCGCCGGCATTTGCTGGATATGGTTTCTTCTTGGTGGGTTCTTCATGTGGGTCTATTGGGGTGGCATTTCACAAATTACTTCTTGGTTCGGCGAAGGCTTGCCAATGCTCTTGGCATTAGTCATGGCCCCCTTGATTATAAGCATGATCATCATGGCAAAGGCTGAAAACATAATGCATGGTGTTAACTTTACCGTCGAAGTTTTCATCGAGTCATTAGGTCACACGTTATCGTTTTGCCGACTTGCAGCCTTATTTTTAGCGCATACGGCGTTAAGCACAATGTTCCTCGATCTTGCTGGAGTCAAGAACGGTAATTTCCCTCCAAGCTCTATTCCGTTAATCGCGATCGGTACGATCTTGATCCTATGCATTGAAGGTCTTATCGTCTTTGTTCATACAATAAGGCTCCATTGGATTGAGTTACTTCCAAAATTTTACTCCGCAAAAGGTACTTTATTTCAACCTATAGAGATCAAATAATAAAAAAAAAAGAGATGATTATATTATGGAACCAACAATATTAGCCATTATAGCAGCGGCTCTTAGTATCATTTTATGTTCAGGAGCGGCCCTATTAAGTATAAAAACATGTGCGCCAGCACTTGCCTCAGTGACTTCAGAAAAACCAGAATTGGGTAGCAAATTGGTGATTGCAATAATTTTAGGAGAAGCTTTAGCCATTTATGGATTGCTTATAGCATTTATGATCATAGGTCGTTTACCCGAAATCAACACTGAAGATGATGCCATGCTGACATTAATTTCAGCAATTACAATGGGTAGTACAGCTATCATGGCCAGTATTGGTATCTCATATACTGGTCCAGCGATGATGACTGCCGCAGTTGAAAAGGACGCGAGTTTCACGACCAATATATTGGGTTTGGTATTATCCGAGGCATTGGCAATTTATGGCCTTTTAATATCTTTTATGATTCTTGGATAGAAAGTGGATCTTGAGGATTCAAGAAAATTTTTCCTTCTTTTTTTTTAATGCAACAAATCTCATCATTGACTCCAATTGATGCTACAAATGGATAAAATAAGTACTCACTGCGGACAATCATACTAAACTGATTTAAGTTGATAATTTTCAGGTAAAAAAAGTAAGTCTAGAGTTTGATCCGAATCGATGTTTCTCGCCATCGCATTGATGATACATCTCAAATTCTTTATTTCCACCCATTTCAAATTTAGGAATGCCAAGATATACCCGATATTGTAATATCGCAGATTATTCTTCAACTCGAAAAAACTCATCTCGAACGGAGCTTTCTCCAGTATAAATTCCAGATGCGATATCGGCGTATCGGATTCTTTCACTAGTTTCGTGAAGATAGTTCGATATACTTGATGCTTGGTTTCAACAGACCTTAAGAGGCGTTGAAGTGTAGATTTTATATCAGGTTCCTTGATAGCAGACACTAAGGCTTTTTCATTGATTAACGCTACGGGCATCAAATTGTTTTTGATATTTTCGAGATCGATCATCAATAATTTGTGTTTTAGTATGATCTTAACATTCAAAACATCAATCTCTATTCCCAGAATATTGGTAGCAATTTTTTTATCAAGTTTATTGAGATTTTTGATCTCATTTAATATTCCCTTGTATACTTCTTTTTCCAGAGCAGCTTCCAGTGGTGATAAATCACCGATATTCTTTTGAGACCATAGTGTCTCTTTTAAAATAGAGCCAAAATCCTGATCCTGAAGAGACCCTACGATATCGCTGATCCAATTGACATCAGAAAGAATAACTTGGCACTTTTTTTTATTATATGTTCCTAAAGGTATGATATGTGGCAGTATATCTTCGGTGTTAGTTCCAGCTTGTACCATTCTAAACATGGTTTTAAGATTCATTGCGTCAAACTTATGTGAAATAGACATGAGTAAGTTTTTAATATATTTTGAGGAATATTTCAGCAATTTATTGAATGTTTTTGCATAATTCAGAAAGAGAGCATCTTCGAGGAGCCCTGGTTCAACTTTATCCCCACATGCACTGACAATTTCTTCCCCGTACGCAGTAGTTGTCAAGAAACTAAAGATCCCTTCAAGATCTTTACCGATTAAACCGACTAACTCTTTAAAATCGATAAGCTTGTGATTTTCGAGTGCAACCCGAGGCATTATAATGCTATATTTACTAGGTTTCATAAGATTTATCAGTTCCTCTCTTTTCGTTTTCTTTGAAGAACCCTTACGCGAATGGCGTCCTGTTGTTCAATTTCTTCTAGTATATATTCGATGTAGTCAATTGTCGAATCTAACTGCGGGACGATCTTGAATCGAATTCGATTAATTTGCCTTCTTTTAAGCGATATTACTTCAAGAAGTTCTCGTATTGCCGCAAGAAGGCTTGCTAGCTCGACAATGGCATCCATTACATCATTAATCTTTGAAGCGGCTTCTTCTAGCTGGATTGGAGCATCAAACAAGCTTAAACGAGGTTTATGCTCGCTTACCTCTTGTTTGATGAGTTTCAGAGACGGGAATTGAATCCCAAGAACACCTGTTGATGAACTTGTTTCTACCTTAAAATCTTTCGGGGTAGTTGTTACTGCTAACTCCTTTACTTTCAAGCTACCACTCACCATTTCGGCTTCGATAAATTGACTATAAGACCTTAATAAGATGTCATATAATTGTGTTCGCAAAATAGATGCTCTTTCCCTATATTTAACAAGGGAGATTATCAATACCTCGAGATCTTTCTGTAATATGTCTGCTATTCCTTCTGCTAATGTTTTTCGGCGTTTTAATGCTAACATTTCTAAACGCGTTGGGTGTACCTCTAATCTTTCAGCAGACATTGCAAATCACTTTATTTTCGGTAATTTGGATGGAATTTCTTTAATATTTCGGGATCGATTCTAGCGAGTTCTGACTCGGGTAATATTGATAGGAGATCCCAACCGATGTTAAGAGTAGTCTCGATATCACGGTTTTCATAATACCCTTGGTTGATGAATTCCTTCTCGAAACGATCCATAAATTTGAGATACAGTTTGTCTGTATCTGTCAACGCCTTTTCTCCCGAGACCATAGCCGTTCCTTGGATTATTTTTCCCTCAGCATAGGCATAATAAATTTGGTCTGACAATTGCTTGTGATCCTCCCTTGTTTTATTCAAGCCAATGCCCTTATCCATCAATCTGGATAAACATGGTAAAGGATCTATGGGGGGATAGATTCCCCTTTTGAACATATTTCGGTTCAAGATAATCTGGCCTTCTGTAATATAATTTGTTAGATCTGAGATCGGGTGCGTTACATCATCGTCAGGCATCGTCAAAATTGGGATCATAGTTATTGATCCTTTCTTTCCTCGGATTATACCTGCTCTCTCATATAACATAGCCAAGTCCGTGTACATATAACCTGGATACCCGCGACGTCCTGGAATCTCCAAGCGAGAAGCGGAAATTTCACGTAGTGCTTCGCAATAATTGGTCATGTCAACCAAAATGACGAGTACATGGTGGTCATGCTGGTATGCAAGGTATTCGGCAGTGGTTAATGCAAACCTCGGAGTGAGCAGTCTCTCGATGGCAGGGTCTTCAGCGAGATTGATGAACATAACAACTCTTCCAATCGCCCCCATTTTCAAAAAATCATCTCTAAATAACACCATTTCATCAGAAGTTATACCCATCGCGGCAAACACGATCGTGAATGGCTCATCTGACCCTGGAACTCTTGTTTGACTCACAATTTGGGAAGCAAGTCGTTTATGCGGCATCCCCGACCCAGAAAGAAGTGGGAGCTTTTGTCCCAGCAATAAAGTGTTTAAACCATCGATCACGGAAATCCCAGTTTGGATAAACTTTGTGGGGAATGTGCGTGAATACGGATTGATCGTTGCGGCGTGCACATTAAGATAATCCTCTGGAATTATATCTGGACCATTATCTATTGGTTTGCCGACTCCTGAAAATATACGACCAAGCATATCAGTAGAAACTGCTAACTTTATATTATCACCCGTAAAACGAATTCCTGTAGATCCAACGCTCAATCCAGATGTTTTCTCGAATACTTGAATAACCGTGAACTTATCACTCACGTCGATGACCTGACCAGTTTTTTCCTCACCGTCTCGGGTCAAAATTTTTACAACCTCACCAAAACCGATCCCAACCACGGATTCACATATTAATAGTGAACCCTCAATTTCATTGACTGTAAAAAAATTTATATTTTTGTTGGATTTAGTCATTATTATTCTCCTCCTTTGCTTCTTGAATAAGGATCTCAAAATCCTTATCCATATCGGCTAAAAGCTTCGAATTATATGCATCGAATTCATTCATTGGAATGATTTTCATCCGACTTATCCCTACTTTAACAGGAAGGGCTAATATTTTTTGTAATGGTACTTCCAATTCTATCGCAGCTCTGGTTTTTTCGTTAAACTTGAGTAAGGTTCTAAGCATTTTATAGGTTTTTTGAATGGGACAATATACATCAACTGGATGGTAGGCACTCTGCAACAGGAAATTTTCTTTCAACATCTTTGCTACTTCAAAAACACCTCGTTGTTTATCACCTAAAATGTCGGCTCCAATAAGTGCCACGATTTCTTTGAGTTCTTCCTCCTCTCGCAACAATGCTCTCGCATCTCCACACAATCTTTGCCAATCCCTATCAACACGTAAGAACCAATCTTCGAGAAAAGACATGTATTCGGAATAGCTCATGAACCAGTTGATAGCAGGATAATGCCTGCGATGAGCAAGATTGAAATCAAGTGCCCAAAATACTTTGGCTAATCGGAGCGTGTTTCTTGTTACTGGCTCGGAGAAATCGCCTCCAGGTGGAGAAATTGCCGATAATACGGTGATTGAGCCTTCTCTTTCATCCGAACCGAGTGTTTTTACGCTTCCCGCACGCGAATAATATTCAGCTAAGCGAGATGAAAGATAAGCGGGATACCCTTCCTCACCGGGCATCTCTTCTAACCGCCCAGAAATTTCACGAAGCGCTTCGGCCCACCGCGATGTGGAATCTGCCATTATTGCAACATTGTACCCCATATCCCTGTAATATTCAGCGATCGTAATACCGCTATAGATACTTGCTTCTCTTGCAAGGATTGGCATATTTGACGTGTTTGCTATTAAGACTGATCTACTCAAAAGCGGATGATCTGATCCAGTTTTTTTGAGATGACTGAATCTTTCTAGAACCTCTGCCATCTCGTTCCCGCGTTCACCACAACCTATATACACAATAATATCTGCATCGATCCACACCGCAATTGTTTGTAACAAGACTGTTTTTCCTGTTCCAAATCCACCAGTAACAGCTGTGATCCCTCCCTTAGCAACTGGGAAGAAAGAATCGATGATACGCTGACCAGTTAAAAGTGGTGTGTCTATATGGAGCATTTCCTTGTATGGACGTGCCTGCCGAACAGGCCATGTTTGCATCAAGAATACTTCCTTAATTCCATTATGCGTCTTGATCTCAGCAATTGGTTCAGTGACAGTGAAATCTCCCTCGGAATTAATGGTTTCCACGACTCCGACGACTTCTGGGGGAACCATGATTTTATTTTCAATGGAGGGTGTTTCTTGTACTACACCAAGGATATCACCGCTGGTAACCTTGGCACCTTTCGAAATTATTGGTTTAAATTGCCATTTTTTTTTGCGATCGATTGCAGGAACCTCGATGCCCTTTTCAATCCATGGACCAATTTTTTTTGCAATCAAAGGGAGCGGTCGTTGAATTCCATCGAGAATTTGTCCCATAAGCCCGGGACCAAGCTCCACAGACAGTAGATTCCCAGTGCCGATAACTTTTCCACCGAGTTTTATCCCTTCCGTTTCTTCGTAGGCTTGGATAATTCCCGTGTTCCCTGAGACGCGGATTACTTCTCCAATGATGCCAGCCTCCCCTATTTTAACAAGTTCAAACATTTTTACATTAGGCATACCCTTCGCCGTGACAAATGAACCGGCAATACGGGATATCGTACCAATTGTTGTTTCTGCCAAGATATAATTCCCTTTTTTATTCTGATTTGAGTTCAATACCTGTTTTTCTTCTAATAAGCTCCGTGATAGTATCTGTAATAGGTTGGGAGGAGTCTCCAAGAGCTGGAATTGAAATGATTATAGGGAACTCATGTTCTTCTATGATTTCATTAATAAGTGCCCGATTTTTGTTGGCTATGTAATCCGTCGTGATTAGAATCGTATACTCTGGTTTTTCAATGAGTTCTTGCAGATGTTGCTTCGCCTCCTCGGGATTATTAGCCACGAATACATGCTCCAATCCGCCTAACTTGAAGAAACTTACCGTATCAACATCGGCAATCAATGCTATTTTTATAAGACATCACGGTTTTTTTTTAATTATTCATGTAAATAATGTCTGTGCTATTTTAAATCGGATCTCGCTTTCAGAATTATTCAACATGCCTTCAAATGTGTTATTCAAAACAATTTTACCATCAGTCGTTTGGATTATCACTCCGCCAATTGCATCTATTTTTTTTGCAGATTTCGTGATATTGGTCTTTTTCCCCGTTTTCTCGCCTATTATCTCTGCCAATTTATCCAAATCCAGCGGAAGAGTTGAATCCCTTCCATTCAAGATCACTTCCAGGTCTGTTGCACCCAGGATAATGCCTCCTTCCACGATGAGGTTTTCGAGGACATGAAAGTATTTATCCGTATTTATATGCGTGCGTAGCTCGTCCTTTACTTGGTTTAGAACGTTTTCGATCAATTCGTGTTTTTTCTCGAGAATCAACCATTTTGCTTTACTTTCGGCTGAAATTGTGTCGCGTAACTTGATTAGCTCGAAGTCGTTTTGTGCTTTTTTATCTATTGAAATAATAATCTCCCTCGCCCTTTCCCTACCTTTTTTTCGTTGCTCTTCTATGGTGCTTTGAACCGTTATTTTCACATCTTGGATGATTTTTTCAGCTGTTTCATGTGCCTCGGACAATAAGGCTTCTATTAACGCATCAGCCGATGTCATTTTTTCTCGCTCCTGTTGAATATTATGTCTAGAACATTATTTACTGCTTTCTCGTGATTGATCTTTGCCTTGATTTCAATTTCTTTTGCTTGTTGCTCTCCTTTGCTTAGGATCTGTTTTATACGTTGATCGATTCCCAAGCTGCTGCTGTTTAGCAACTCATCAGCTCTTTTCTCCGCCTGGGCAATTTCGGCAAGATAGGCCTCTTCATTTACGGCTACTGATTTCTCTAACAAACCTTGCTTGATCTTTTGAGCCTCGATAGAAGCTTCACCTATTATTTTTTTAGCTTCCTGTTGTTTTTCTTTTATTTTTTTCAAAACTTCAAGCATGAATAGCACCTATAATATTCTTATTTCAATCCTTTTCTCCATCACAACAAGTATTGCTTCAGTATGAAAGGGATTATTGACATTTAAATTATTCCACCAGCTGGAGTTCGTTATTTTTTTCCACAGTAACGATCATCTTTTGTAGAATAGCCAGAGCTATATAGAATTTATTCGAAGAAACAGACATTTTTACCTTCCCCATTAATGAATGTTGAAAAGATAAAAGAATATTTTTAATGAACGGTTACCGTCTTACTAAGATTTAATGGTTTATCGGGATCTAGATCATGAGCTAAGGCAGCATAATAGGCTAATAATTGTAAGGCAGGCATGAAAGTAATTGGGCTGAAAAGATTATGATATTTATCAGCGGGTTGAGGAATTCGAATTGTTATATCGCTTAATTTTGTTATTTTTTCATCGCTTTCCACAACGACGGAAATAATTCTTCCACCTCGAGATTTGAACTCCATTACGTTCCCAACTAACCTATTATATGTCTCGTCTGGAGGAGCTATAAATATTATAGGAAATCCTTCTCTTACCAAAGAGATTGGTCCATGTTTAGCAGAAGCTGCAGAATAACCTTCGATAAACCGACAAGCAACTTCCTTCAATTTTAATCCTCCTTCTTTGGCAGTTGCGATTGAAATACCTCGTGCTAAAAAGAAATAATTCATATTTTTTTCTAAATGGTTTACGATATATTTAATTAAATCAACATTTTTTTCAAGGAATTGTTCAATGATATTAGGAATTCCAGTTAAAGCATCGTAGTATTTTATTATTTCTTCATCAGATATTTTTTTTCTAATTTTAGCGATTGAAACTGCTATCAAAGCAAGAGCAAGAACTTGCGTGCTATACGTTTTTGTTGCTGCAACACCAATCTCAGGTCCCGCATTTGTTACGATCACGTGATCGGAATACCTAGTAATGGATGAGCCTACTACATTAGTAATCGTTAGAATTTTAACACCTTTTGTTTTTTTTGCCCACCTAATCGCTTCAATCGTATCAATTGTTTCGCCTGATTGTGAGATTGCGATAATTACGGAATTTTCTTGTAAACTACCATTTAATTGGGTCTCAAATTCAGAGCATTCGATATCTTGAATGTTTTTATTAAGAAATCTAGAAATTATAAATTTGCCTGCTAGTGCTGCGTGATAAGATGTACCCGCTGCTGTGATATATATGTTATTTGCTGATATTAAAGCGTTTGCAAACTTACTTAAAATTTGCTCTGAAATTTTCATGGTAAGCCTTAGCGCATTTGGTTCTTCGAAAATTTCTTTTAGCATAAAATGCTCATAACCCCCCTTTTCTGCCGCATCAATATTCCATTCGATGGTTTGAATTTCTTTTTTAATCAATTCATTATTGTTTTTAAGATCAAAAAATTCTACTTCTCCCGCCTTCAAAACAGCAAGTTCGTTATCTTCCATTATATAACATTTTTTTGTATAAGGTAAAAAAGCAGGAATATCTGAAGAGCAATAAGTTGTTTTTCCTTCTTCTATTCCAATTATTAAAGGAGATTCTTTTCGAGCGGCTATAATTAAATCAGGATAATTAACCTGACAAACTGCAATTGCATATGCTCCCTTGCATTTTTTTAACGCATTTATAGTTGCGTCCTTAAGACTATTACCTTTTTTCATAAAATCTTCAATTAAATGGGGAATTACTTCAGAATCAGTCTCAGATTTAAATATATGTCCTAGAGAAGTAAGTTCATCTCGTAATTCTATAAAATTCTCTATTATTCCATTATGGACAACTGCAATCTCGCTTAAACAATCTAGATGTGGGTGGCTATTTTGTTTAGTAGGTGCTCCATGAGTAGCCCATCTTGTATGGGCTAATGCAAGTTTTGAATCCCTCGGAAATTCATCTAATTTGACTCTTTTATGGATATCATCAATTTTTCCAGCTTCTTTTTTAATAAATAGTTTTGAATTATAAAGTGAAACAATACCACATGAATCATAACCACGGTATTCTAAACGTTTTATTCCTTCAAAAACCACTTTTCCTACTGAGATTTCTTGATTGTTTGTAACTATTCCAAAAATACCACACATTAAAAAAAGAAAGGAATAAAAAATTTAAATAGGTTTTTTTTATGGATTATATAAATCAACTGTAAAATGTGATAATATCTATATTTAATTCTTGAAATTATAAATATATTAGATTAGGATTTTAAATTTAATATTTTTTATTGATTGAAATTTAACCGGTTAAAAGTATTAGCAACCCAAAATCGATAAGGGGAAGCCCATATAGCAAATAACTTTTCAGATTTTTTTAGATGTTTTAAAGCCTTCTTTAATTTTCCTTCTGCAAGTGCTTGAATACCTCTTACATAAGTCTTTGCTGATCTTACATGCAGATTATTGATATTCTGAGAATAGTTTATTGCATCGTTACATAATTTAATTGCTTCATAATATTCTTTTCTACGTATACAAATCTCAGCCAATTCTCCATAGGAAGTAATGGCAGATGCTTTTTCTCCAGCTAGAATGAATTCTTCTAAAATTTCTTTAAATATTTGTTTCAATTCTCCGGAATTAATATCTGGATTAATCAATGAAAGCTTAGCATTAGCATTTTTTATATCGCGTTCAGCATGTGCATTTTCTGCCATTTTTAACCACATTTCCCAGGATTCTTTTGCAAGAGAGAAATTATTTGTTTGATAGCCAATGCTACCTCGAATCTTCAACATACCAATTATCTCAGATTTATTTGAAGGAATTAAATCACTGTTCTTTAAATTACGATTCTCATCTACTCCTTGTTCTGCAGATTTATATAGTTCAAATGAATCATCATAAAGTTTAAGCGCTTTTTTAAAATTTCCTAAACCATGTTCAGCTATACCTTTAGTGATCAAACTTTTTATTAAGATATTAGTATCATTTATGGATCGAGCAATTTTTTCAGCTTTTTCGATGTATAGAAAGAGATCATCCAGGTTGCCCATATATCGTTCAGTTGTACCGAGATGCCATAAAATATTCGCTTCTAGCTTTTTATTTTTCTTAATAAGAACTAATTCTAAAGCTTTCTTACATAGTTTTTCTGATTTTTTATATTGTCCTCGATGCAATAATGTTCGAGCAAAACTGTATAAATAAAGCGCTTTTTTATCAATTAAATTCAAGCTTTCTGCAGATTTTATACCTATAGCTAAAAATTTTTCTATATGAGTCCAATAACATTGGTTCTCTATTTCTTCAAGCGTGTCATCGACTAGACCAATAACATTTTCATGTTTATTGATGTTAAATAACCATTTACCTATTGGTTCTATCTCTTCAATATGTTTTGCAAGATCTCCTTTATTGTCTTTACTTACATTTATTAAACATTCAGCAGCTTGCTGTACTATGAGAGACTCCTCTTCCTTTTCATTATCATTAAATCGGCTGGGTAATGAATGCATAAGATTATAAGGTAACTCAGAAATCTTACGAGGATTAATTTTTTGCTTTCCAAAATAACGAGCTAAAATTAAATGATTCCTTTTTCTAACTTTCTTTGTTAAATAATATTTAATTATTGCTTTCTGAAATTGACTGTGAAAAAAATTGAGCGTATATGTTCCATCTGCTCTACGATTAGTTAAGTATGGTTCAATATCATGATAAAATCGAGACCATAATACGATAGGTAGTTTTATTTTCCCGTTATAAGTGATTAATTTATGTCTAGATTGAATATCAAAATCTTTTAATACATCCGGATCATCCGAAAGTATGTCAATAATTTCATCTTCTGTAAGTCCATTTTTAGCAACAGCCAAATAACTTAAGCTGTTGGAGACAAATACTTGACCATGGTTTGTATCTAAAGATAGCCATTTAAACAAATCTATAATAATGCTTGGAATACTAGTACTAATTTTTGTTTTTTCAGGTTCAGTATAAGATTTCCAATGTCGTGATTTTTCAAATGCTAGTTTAAGATATAAAGGTAACCCACAATTATAGAATTTACTAATAATTTCTTTATTTTGATGAGTTTGAAGGGTTCTATTAGCACCTTTTAACCATAAATTTAGTAATTCTTGACCTTCAACCTGAGACATATATTTTAATTCAATGAAATTTATATCTGGTAATCTCATTTTAAGTAAATCAAGGTGTTTACCATGTGTAGTTGATACGATTATTCGAACATAATTAGGCAAAGTAAAAGGAAGCCAAGTAAGATTTTGCCCTTCATCAAAGCTTGAAATCTGATCTAAAGCGTCTAAAATGATGATTAAAGGTTGATGCTCCCTAGCTATAGATAGGATATTCTTGAATTCAAAATTAAGTTCTTTATAAATAAAGGGAACATTGGACTCCTCCTTACCATACACCCTATATATTTGATGAACAACATTTTCTAATAAATCCCGACAATTTGAGGAATTAGGTGTTATACCAAAAAATCTTATTATAATATTAGCGCTCGAGTTTATTTCACTGATTATTTTAGCAATTTGAGCCATCAACGCTGATTTTCCTGAACCGGAATCACCATAAACCACTAGGGGATGATCGTTCTCATTTAAAACATAGTCTTCAATTCTTGTTAATATCTCTTTTCTTCCAGTAAAGTTTTCCCGGCGTTCTTTTGCAAATCTTTTGTGCTCTTCAACTTCTCTAGCAAGAGAGTCTATTTCTTTGAATTTTGCAATTTCCTTTAATATTATTTCTGATAGTACATCATACACATTATCGCAGAATAAATTAATATCATAATTTCCAATTCCTTTTTTGTCCCAAACTACAGGATACTCCTTGATATTATTTGGGATTTTCTTTCTTAATTTGTCTTTCAGTTTCGTTAATAATTCTTGTGTTTTTTGATTAATATTACCTTTTTCATCTAAATCAACAAACCCTCCCATTTTTGGGTCTAAGGGGGTCTCTATATTCCGGAAGAAACCAAAAACATGATCATAATTATCTTCAATTTTCAATGCACCATTAAAAATTTCTTGTTCCGTAGCTGAGGACTCATATTTAATGCGTTCCTCTTCTTTTAAATTTATTTTTTTAATAGCATTAAGAAGGATATTTCGAAGTTTACGCTCAACTAGCGCCCATTCTTCGTCAGTTTCATAAATTTCTTCCCTTGGTTGGAGAATATAAACAGAGGGCACAGAATTTTTATCTAGACGATACCATTTCTTAAGAATATCATGTTCGTATTTTTGGTGGTTATTAATTTTATTTGTATTTTTTAAAATAGATATAAAAGATTCCTCAGGAATCTTATATGGCAAAGGTCTCCAACCATATCGATTTCCTAATAAAATTAAGAAATTTGGTCGTGGGTTGACATTTTGACATCGTTTAATCTCTTCTATACAAATTTCTAACGCTTTATGATCAAGAGCAGCTTCTTTACGAACCCCCCATCGAAGATCAATGGCTTGAAAGCGAGCTCCGTGTAGTAGACAAAGTTCACGTAACTTAGGAAAAACTTGTTCGTGCAATTTATTACGTTCATTTATCATATCTTCAAAAGTTGAACTTACAAAAATTCGGAATGTTCTATTAATATTCGTCATTTAAAGCACGAAATTTCTAAAATTTAATTCAGCTATCTGATTAGTTGGTATTAAATGAGACATATTTATATAAATTTTAATAAAAATAAGGTTTGTAAAGTCCCTATAATTAAATTTTTATTAAAGAGAACTTTTTTTAGTATAAAATATATTTAAGAGAATTAATAATGGCAATTAAAGTAATAGTAACAGATAATTTTGAAAAGTTAAGTGAGGTTGCGGCAGAAATCGTAAAAGAACAAATCATTCAAGGATTACAAGATAAGAGTGAATATGTTTTAGGGCTTGCAACAGGAAATTCACCAACAGGTCTTTATAAAGAACTTGCTAAAATGGCAAACGCTAAAAAATTCGACAGCAGCAAGGTTCGCAGTTTTAATCTCGATGAATATATTGGTCTTCCGGGAGAAAATGCTCAACAACGCACGATACATCCACAAAGTTATTGTTACTTTATGATTAAAGAATTCTTTGGGCTTCTTAGCGATAAATTCATTGAAACAACTTTGCCTTACGCTTGTTTGATTGATCAAAAAAAACTTATTGAAGAATTATCATCCCATACTGAAGATTGGACCGAATTAGGAACTGATTCCGGAAAATCAATCAATATTAAGGATAACGC
Source organism: Promethearchaeota archaeon (assembly GCA_030599585.1). Taxonomy (GTDB): domain Archaea; phylum Asgardarchaeota; class Lokiarchaeia; order Sigyniarchaeales; family SOKP01; genus SOKP01. Next base: position 199,998 of record JAUVNS010000002.1, read on the forward strand.
TTCTTCTGAATACTTAAATTGGATTCGTAAAACAGTTTTAGATGGATACGCCCAAAAAATTGAAAAATCGGGTGGTATTGATTTACAGATAATTGGAGTTGGTGGACGTGGTCATGTGGCATTCCACGAATCAGGAATTCCCTTTGAAGGAAGTAAAGTCATGTTAATAAAACTTGATAAAAATACAGTAACTAATGCAGTAATCGATGGACAATTTAGCTCAGAAAATGAATGCCCTCGTTATGCTATCAGTATGGGTGCTGAGTTAGTATATAAGTCGAAAACTGTGTTGTTATTAGCTAATGGAGAACGAAAAACTGAATCTGTTACTGAATCATTACTAAATGCACCTACTCCAGATGTTCCTATATCTTATGGTCAGAGATATTCCGAAAAAGCGGGCAATTTAATTTATGTTTTGGATAAGATTGCTGGCCGAGAACTTCTTGCTAACAGAAAAAAGCTTGAACAAAAAGGAATAGAAATTGAAATTAGAAACGGTTAATTTTAAATATAGAAATTAAGGTTTAACAAAAACTCTATATTAAATTTAACTTCTTCATTTTTTCTTCCGCTATTTTATTCATTTCAATTGATTGATTTATATCTATGCTAGATTCACCAGAGATTCTTAAATATGGGCTTGTTCCTGAACGTCTTATTAAAATCCACCCATTATCGTAATCGAATCTACAACCGTCCATTTTGTTAATCGCTTTTATTTTTTTTCCCATAGAATCAAAGCTCTCTTTCATCTCAGTAATGATTTTTTCGTTCATTTCATCAGAAAAAGGGATATCTTTTATAAGCGGAAATTGCTGGCGGTAATAGGGATATTTTGGAATTTCTTTCAATAATTCTATTAATCTTTTTCCTGTTTTTACCATCATTTGTAATACTAATCCGATTGTGACTATTGAATCGGGTCCTAAATGGAAGCTGGGCCAAATATAAGTACCTGAGGTTTCTCCACCTAAAAAACCCCCATTCTCACGTAAGGCTTGAGCTACTTGGATATCTCCGACTTCAGTTCTTATTATCTCGCAACCTAATGGTTGTAACACATCCTCAATTAAACTAGATGAATTTACAGGAGTAGAAACTTTCATATCGTTACTAGAAAGGCTATCTTTATTATTTTTTAAATAGCATTTTGCTAGGAGTGCTAGTAACCTAACTGGATCAACAATTTCACCAGTTTCATCTAAAAAAATAACTCTATCAGCATCCCCATCGAGCGCTATTCCAATATCTTCTTGTGTAGATATTTTTAGAAATTTGGATATCTGAATTAAATTTTTCTCGCTAGGTTCTGAATTTCTTCCAGGGAATTTACCATCCATTTGTGCATTGATTGTAATAATATTTACATTATATTCACTTAATAGTCTTGGGACAATTTCACATCCCGCTCCATTTCCGGGGTCGACTATAACATTAAGTTTACTCCCATCAAATTTTATACGGTTCTTTATTTCTGAAATGTGTTTATCGTTAATATCATTAACAGATGTAACTTTTCCAATTTGATCCCATTTGATATCAAGAAAATCTTTTTCGTCATATATTCGCGATATTTCTTCTTCTTGCTCGTGGGAATACCCTATACCTGAAGGATTCCAAAATTTTAATCCAATATATTCGGGAGTATTATGAGACGCAGTAATCATAACTCCAGCATTCGCATCCAAAAATCTTTGAGACAATGCTAATGTGGGCGTGGTTACAATTCCTAATGTTTTCACATTACATCCAGTACTTAAAATCCCAGAAATTAATGCATATTCTACGGGTAAAGCAGAAGTTCTAATATCCTTCCCGATAACAACGATACCGTCACCCTTTAAATATGTTCCCAAGGCCAATCCCACATCTAAAGCCATTTGCGGCGTAAACATAAGATCCGTTGTACTATAATTTTGGAACACCATTCTTATGCCTGAAGTACCAAATATATTTGATGTCATATTTTTCAACTTTGTCTTAAAAATTATCTTATATTATATAGAGATTTTTTTTAAATTTTAAATTTTATGAAGCAATTTTTTCAAATTTCAAATATCCATTAAGATTAAAATTCAAATAGATAAGTCTTTATTTCCTCTTGAGGTTGTGGAGAAATTATCATCAAGTTCTGAAATAAATAGGGTTCAAGCAAGGTTTAGGCATTTGAAGGTTAACCGGATTACCGGAGAAACTCATTATTAAACAAAAGGATCACTGCTCATTAGAAATAAAAATTTCTGTTTTTAAAAAGTAGAAATTTTAAATTATCTTTTATCATTTAATTAGATTAGATAATAAAACTAGAATGGGTTTAAAGATTATATGAAGTTTGACGAATTTGAATTGATTTATAAGAAGGATCGTAAAGAAATTAAAAATAAAGCGAAGTTAGAATCAGAGTTAACAGAAATATTAGGTAACCAGAATGTTTCTTCTGAATCTATTGATATTTTCGCGTATAGTAAGGATTCTACGCTCATCGCTTTTAATTGGACGCTTCAAGGTAAAATGATGTCTTTACCAGATATTATTACCTGGCCAGAAACTGTAGAACAGATTTCTGAAATTTTAAAATATGCAAACAAAGAAAAAATACCTGTTATACCGTATGCTGAAGGATCCGGCGTTGTAGGAGGTGCTATTGCACTACGCGGTGGAATTATTCTAGACATGAAGAAATTTAATAAAATCTTAGAGATAAACGACAAAGACTTAACTGTTACAGCTCAAACTGGAATAAATGGCATGAATTTAGAGAGATTTTTAAACGATAAAGGTTACACTTCCGGTCATATACCGCAATCCCTTTACACGTCTTCATTGGGAGGTTGGATAGCTCATAGAGCAGCGGGACAATTCTCAACAAAATACGGTAAAATCGAAGATATCGTTATGGGTATGGAAATCGTTTTACCTCAAGGAGATGTTATAAATTTTAAGCCAATTGCCAGAGCATCAACAGGGCCTCAATTTGACAAACTTTTCATTGGGGGAGAAGGTACGATGGGAATAGTAACAAAAGCCACGCTAAAAATTTGGCCCTATCCAGAAAAGAGAACGTTCATATCTTATGCGTTTCCTACTTTTGAGGATTCGTTAGAAGCTACGAGACTAATATTAAGGCAACAAATATATCCTGCAGTTATGCGAATTTACGATGCTGATGAAACATTCAGACATTTTGGTCATCTAGAAAAAGCTAAAGACAAGGTTATGGTTGTATTTGTTTGTGAAGGTATTGGAAAGCTCGTTGATCTTGAAGAGCAAATTACAAAAGAGACATGTGAGAAGAATAAAGGCGTTGAATGCGGCGAAGAACCAGTTGAGCACTGGTTTGAAACTAGATTTAAAGTAACAGATACATCATCAACTCCAACCTTTCAAATGGTTTTCGATACCATTGAAATTGGATTTTTATGGGATAAAGCGGCAGACATGTATCATTCGGTAATAGAAGCTACAAAAAAAGTGAAGGGTATTGTAATGATAACTGCCCATGTATCACACTTTTATCCTAACGGAGTAGGGTTTTATTTTACTTTTGCTGGAGTTCCTCCAAAAGAATTAACAGATCTTGAATTTTACCAAGAAGTGTGGGATACGGTTATTAAAACGGTAGAGGATTGCGGTGGATCGTTTGGGCACCATCACGGTGTTGGAATCAATAGATCTAAGTGGATGCCAGTAGAATGGGGAAAATCTTTTGATACTTTAAAAAGTATTAAGAAACTGCTTGACCCCAATAATATTTTAAATCCAGGGAAAATTTATGAAAGTCCTTGGAAAGAAAGAGGTGAAAATTAAATGGCTGAGATTTTAAAGAAATATAAATGGATGGGTCCAATCATTCAAAAAATGGATCGTGATACCAAAAAAGTATTTATGAAAAGTTTTCGAATGCGAGATAAGAACTTTTTTCCAGAAGGGGATTATAAAGCTGATGTTAAGAACTTAGTAAATTGTATGCTCTGTCCAAACATGTGTAGGTTCGATTGTGGAACACTTCAAGCATCTCAGAAAGAAACAATGAGTCCCGCCTATAAGGCAAGAATTGGGTATTATCTAACAATTGGAAAAATAGATTATAATGATTCTGAGTTTGTAAATTTGATGTATAAATGCACGAATGAGGAAAATTGTAAAGTATGGTGCCCATTTGGATTTTCAGTCGTATCACTACTTGAGACTGTACGAGACGATATTAATGAGAAGGGTTTCATGCCAGATTATTGCAAGGAACAAGTCAAGAAGTTGAAAGAATCTAATACAATCGAAGGATACAACATCTACGAAACTTATAAAGAAAATGGTATAGAGAATATCGAAACTGATGGAAATGATGATGTGTTTTATTACCTTGGATGTGAATCAATGAAATTCCCAGAAGTCATAAAAGCTAATATGAATATATTGAAAAAAGCAGGAATTAAATTCTCTACTAATCTTGACACTAAGGTTTGTTGTGGAGGTCCATTATTTAATATTAGAGATTTAACCACAGCAAAAGATTTTGCTGAAAAAAATAAGAACTTAATTGAATCAACAGGTGCTGAAATTATCGTCTCAGACTGCCCCGGATGTGTATTAACGCTTACTAAAAGATATGAAAGTCTTGGTATAAAAATTAATAAAGAAATAATTCACATTGTCGAATATATTAAAAAATTGCTAGATGAAGGAAAAATCAAGCCAACAAAAAATATAACAGATGATTTGAAAAAAGTAACGATTCACGATCCCTGTCTTATTGCGAGAAATTTGGAAGATATTTCATCTATTAGAGACATTCTCGGCAAGATTCCCGGTCTGGAATTAGTAGAACCAAGATTTAATAAAGAAGACGTCCATTGTTGTGGTTGGAGCGGTACAGCCCATTGGGCTGATAGAGATTTAGCGATTAAAGAAGCAACGATACGAGTTAGTGAATTAAAGGACACGGGAGCGGAAATCTTTGTTTCTGCATGTCCATTATGTGAATTAGGCTTGGCTTACGGACTTAAAGAAGATGAAAAAGAAAAGATTAAAATAGTAGACGTGTCTGAATTACTAAATAAAGTAATTTAACGTAAAAAGTTATTTTTAATTAATTTATATAAAAAATATTTTAAAGTGATTAGATGAGCGATTTAATATGTGTTTTTGATGTTGGAACAACAGGTACAAGAACAATGATTTTCGATATAAACGGGAAAGAAATAGCTCGGGCTTATGAAGAGTATCCCGTTGTAGAACAGCCAATTGGAATATCAGAGCAGGATCCAATAACATGGTGGAATGCTGTCAAGAGTACTTGCAATAAAATTATAAAAAGTGGAGTAATAGACCCAAATGACATAATTGGAATTTCAGCAGCCTTTCAAAGAGCAACTACGACCATCATTGATATAAATGGTGAAATATTGCATCCAGCACTTACATGGATGGACGAACGAGAAGTTACGGACTTTAAAGGTTTTCAAGAAGAGGGAGGTTTACGAAGAGCCATCCCAAAAATACTCTGGTTGAAGAATAATGAATCGGAATTATATAATAAAACGTCTAAAATAATTTCCACCGACTCATATATTTACATGAAATTATGTGGAGCGTGCGTTACAGATCCCACGAATGGAATATATGGTATCTTAAATATGGATACATTGCAATGGGACGCTGGTCTTGCTGATCTTTATGATTTGCCACTAAATTTATGGCCAGAACTTCATACTCCCGGTGAAAAAATCGGTGAGTTGACAAATGAAGCAGCAATAAGTCTAGGTTTAAATCCAAATATACCAATCATAATGGGAGGTGGAGACCAACAATGTGCTGCTTTAAGTTTAGGAGTAATTAATAAAGGGCAAGCAAAGGTGACCTTTGGGACGGGGACATTTGTAGATTTAATTGTTGATGGTCCAATAAAAGCTGCTGGAGATGTACCAATTTTCTCCTTACCACATGTTATTAAGGGAAAGTGGTTTATTGAAGGCACTATGCCGGGAACTGGTACATCCTTGAAATGGTTTAAAGACAACTTCTCACAACTACAGGTTAAAGAATCTGAAGAATTAAATAGAGATATTTACGATATTTTAACAAAGGAAGCAGAACAGATTAGACCCGGAAGCGCAGGTTTATTATTTATTCCATTGTATATATTCAGAAAAGGAACAATTCATGGATTAAGCTTAAATCACACAAGAGGTCATATGATTAGAGCAATTATGGAAAGTGCTGCTTTAAGTGCTCAAATGTACCTAAATATGTTAGAAGCTATGGCAAAAGTTAATATCGATGAATTAAAAGTAGATGGAGGTGGTATGAATAGCGATTTTTGGGCACAAATGGTTGCAGATGTTATGAGCAAGAAGGTAATGATCCCAGAAATCAAAGACGGAGCTGCTTTAGGTGCTGCAATTCTAGGTTTCTATGGACTTGCTAAATATAACAGTATTGAAGATGCAATTGAAAAAATGGTAAGATTTACTGACGTTAAAACCCCAAATAAAGAAAATTCAAAAATTTACAAAAAATTAGGTCGAATTTTCCTTTCCACTGTACTTGAAACTAATGATAAAAAACGAGTAACAAAAAATCTCTAATTTTTTTCTTCTCTATTTTTAAGTAAAGTTAATATATGTGAAAATAGTTCACTAAATTTCGTTTTTCAGATTAGTAGTTCTTTAAATTTTTCAGAAGAACTGTCTAAATTTAAATGATTTTCATTTTAGAAAAGTATTTGTTTGTACTTTAATTTTCAAAATTAAACCCAATAATTTAAAATGTGATACCATGCCCTTCTTTAAAAACCAAGAAGGTTATAACCTGTATTACGAAGATATTAACGGCGATAATAGGGGCCATACAGATGGCACTATAATCCTACTTCATGGTTTCGCCTCTTCAGCTTCATTTTTTAAAGGGCAAATTAAATTGTTAAGAAATAAATATCGTATCATAGCATTTGATGCGTTGGGGCATGGAAAAAGCGATCATACTGTAAAACTTAATCTTTCAAAAAATCTTAGATTTGATATAATTAGAGATCTTGAGGACCTCCTGGTTTTCCTCAATGTAAATGAAAAGTACGGAATTATTGGCCACTCCCTGGTAGGAGGCATGACTGGTCAATTAATAAGTATGAAACATCCAGATAAAATTAATTTCTTAATCTTGCTTAATTCTGGTTATATAATGATCGATAATGTAATTAGAAATATCTTTTATAATTTGCTTCCGTATTTTATCCGTATGAATTTTTTGGATGTTGTTGCAAACTCAGTTGAGGATATCTTGGATAAAGTTATTCCGTATATTTTAGCATCGTTGGCTGATTCTATGAATGGAATGAAGTTAACTAAAGATGAATTATATATGCTCATTGAAGACCAGATCTTTTCTATGATTAATGAAATTAATGTGTATGATCCTTCTGGGATTGAGTGCCCTACATTGATTATCGCTGGAAGATTAGATAACTTTGCTCCAGAACAAATGTCAGAAGAACTCCACAAGAAGATTCCTAATTCTAAGTTGGAAATATTAGATATGGCCGGCCACTTCGCACCTGCTCAACGTACAGACGTAATTAATGAGTTAATATGTAATTTTATTAAAACACTTGGTTAGTATATCTTAAAGGACTACCGATTAAGTGTATAGTGCGTATTTATGAATATCAAACCCGAAGACAATAATACTACAATCTCTTATTTCAAAGAAGAAATCGAACGCTTTGTTAAAGAGCGTAGATGGACGAAATTTCATAATCCTAAGGATTTAATTCAAGCTATTGGTATTGAAGTGTCTGAATTATCCGAAATATTTTTGTTTAAAGACCTTACACTTGGTACAATACACAAAGACAAAGATATTTTAGAGAATATTTCTGATGAGATCGCTGATATTTTTATATATCTAGTTAGCCTTTTAAATAGCTTAAATGTAGATTTGACGAGTGCTTTCATAAGAAAAATGAAAAAAAATGAAGATAAATATACAAAAGAAGAATTTAATGACGGTTCATACCGCAAACTGTAAAACCGCTATATTTTGATATGGTGCCCAATCTATACTTTCTTAGGAAATGTCCTCAATTTTAGAATAGTCTCATCCCCCTTAGCCCAGTTCTTCAGATTAGCCAATCTTTCACCATGATCACCATGTTCAGGATGATCGAATGCTTGTTGAAGCTCCGTACAAGGTAGATCTGGGCAAAAACCACAATGAAGATATCCTTTCTCATAACAGCATTTTGCTACACCGCATTCTCCATAGAACATCTCTCCTTTACAAATTTGGCATCCCAAGCAGTTAGTTTTCTCTTTCCATTCGCATATCCCACAATATGCTCCACACATACCTATTTGTTCTTTATCCATTAGTCAATAACACTTCTTTCAGTTATTATTGGGTAATATTTACTTAGATAATTATATTATAGAATTTTTCCTTTATTTTTTTTTTATAATAATTTATAGTTTCTTTATCCAATCGTATAAACTCTCGCTTATTTCTATTATATTCAACTTTTCTAATCATTTGAATATAATTCATTTTCTCAAACCATTTATCAAATTCATATTCAAATGTGTCCCCTTCTTCTCTGTCAAAATCTATGTCTGGTATAAATGATACTTATTCTAAAAGTTCTAACATTTTATTTTTTACACACCATTGCAACTTTAGTAAAAACAACTCCTGATCAGATTTAAATGATGTAAATTTAACCTATGCATCAAGCATGCTACAATTAATAATGAACTTATTCAGTCCTATCAGATGAAAGAATTTATCCCTTGATAATGTCAGATCAGAAAAAAGAAAAAAAATTATGATTTAATAATAAAATTATATCGTAGAATCTCCAGTAGTTCCCTTTTCTTCTCTCTTTTTTTCTAAATATTCTTTATATTCACTCTGAGAATGTTTCTTTTTAATTAAGCCATATATACAAATAGCAATCATAAGTACTATACATACTAAAATAACTATTGTATAAAGATTTGATAATGCTTGAGACATTTTTTATCCCTTTTATTAATTTCTGAAATTTTTTGTCAAAAAATGGAATGTAATTTTATATTTAAATTTTTTAAAATATATATAGGAAAAAATCTTAGTATTATTATCAAAAATCTATTAATTTAAAAATATCCAGGAAAATAAGAGGTTAATCGAGAATGTCAAATATACATGTTCCAATTGATAGTTCTAACCTTTCTGAAATAATCCCAGAAGGAGAAGATATTTTATATAGTACGATGTGCAAAGTTAAAGCACTCGGTTATAATGCTGATAGTAAATGGGAGTCCCATGTTTTGGTATCAAAATCAGGTTTCGCATCATTTACTAGATTTAAACCATATGAAACGAAATCTGGAGCCTCCAGATATAAAGTAGGGAAAAAAAAAGAAGGTTTAAACATGCTATTTACTAGATGGGAGGAACTTTCAACAAATATTGAAAAACCACCTTTTAGAGAAGATGAAATTAGTCACGTATTAAATCCTGAGGTATCATTGTTAAGGAGGACATTTGCTCTTTATAAAGGAATAACTGCTAAAGGATTTGGTCATTTCTGTAGAGATTTATGGCTAGAAAAAGTAATGAAATAAAATTAATTAATAATTTTTATTTATTTTTAATATTTTGATGGAAAGTTTATGGATCCTGAAATTACTCATCCTGAATTGTTAAATAAATGTGTTAGATGCCGTTTACATAGTAATGAATTACTCACTCAAACGATCAGAAAACCGATTGGAGATTACGAAGTAAGATTCTATAATATAAAGTATTCTGTGTGTCAATTTTGTAAACCAAAGGTAGACAAAGCAATTAAAAATGAGAAGCATTATTATTCAAAATCATTTTTAGCTGGTATGTTATTAATTATATATATTGTTGGACTAATCTTAATTTTCAATACAAAATTGTATTTTCTTATTATTGCTTTAGTATTAGCTACTTTTGGCATATTTTTTTTATATCCATTGTTTAATCGAATTTACTATAGAACTCGTCCAGATAGATTAAGTTCATATTTCGAAATTAGAAAGGAGGGTATAGCTATATTAAAAGATTTCAAGACCCAAAGTGAAATAGAAAAAATTACTCTTATATCGCAGGAAAAAAGGATTGATGATACGATCTTAAAGATAACCTATCAATTTTGTCCTAACTGTGGAACTCAATTAAAAACAAATACAGGATTTTGCAAAAAATGTGGAAAGAATCTTAAGATAGAGGGGAAATAAAGGAATCCTTTTAAAGATTCCAGCGAGAGAAGCTTGTAGGATTTATTCTTAGGTTAACAAATAGCCAATACAAATGATAAAAAGGATTTTTATGCAATTTCATCTTTTTTATAATCATGACATCAGAAAAATTAGATGATATTATTAGAAATCAATTCGATAAAACTTTAGATGGTACGAATTTTGAATCATTAGGGAGTCTCTATAAGGGGAAAGTCCGAGATAATTATATAAAAAACGATGTAAGAATAATTATCGCTACAGATCGCTTATCTGCTTTTGATCGCGTGATTACAACAATTCCGTTTAAAGGACAAATGCTAAATCAAGTATCATCTTTCTGGTTTGAAAAAACTAAAAACCTAGTAAAAAACCATATAATAGATATTCCAGATCCTAACGTTGCTGTGGTTCACCAGTGTGAGATGATTCCAGTAGAAATGATTGTAAGAGCGTACATAACTGGATCAGCGTGGCGTAGTTATACTAAAGGAAAGGCTACCTCGGGAATAATTTTACCTGAAGGATTACAAAAAAATCAGAAATTAGACGATTTTATTTTGACACCATCCACAAAAGCGGTGAGTGGGCACGATATATATATTTCCAGAGAAAAAATTTTAGAAGATAAATTGGTTGATGAAGACATATATACACAAATGGAGAGCGCATCGAAAAAGCTATTTAAATTTGCTCAAAATTACTGCCTTAAAAATGGTTTAATATTAGTCGATACAAAATACGAATTTGGAATAAAGGATGGAGAATTATTGGTAACTGATGAGATTCATACTCAGGATTCTTCTAGATTTTGGGTTGCAGATAGCTATAACGAAAAGTTTGAAAAAAGTGAAGAACCCGAAATTCTGGATAAAGAGATTTTCAGAAGTTGGTTAATGGACACGTATCCAGATATTTTCCCCAATATCACCCTAAATCAAGATATACCTCCTATAGCTCCTGAGATTAAAGTAGAACTTGCCAAGAGATATATGAAAAGTTATCAAAAAATCACGGGAAATGAATTTGAAGCAGAAGTATCAGATGTAAAAAAGAGAATCGAGGAGAATCTTAAAAAAGCTAACTATTTGTAACTCATAGGAAAAGATTTAAATAAGATTTAATTGTATTTTTTTATAATGTTTGCGTTTATTTTACTCATTAGCGTTTTTGGATTATTTATGGCTAGTTTTGTTGTGCTGATTATAGATTTAACTTCCACTAAAAGAAACAATAATAGACCGACCGACGAAAAATTACCGAAGCTTGGTAAATATAGCTTTCTGTTTAATCTTTTTGCGCTTTTACTCTTAGTATTTGTAAGCTTTTTAAACATTTAATAAATTTATTTCCATTTGATTGTTTTAAATTTTAACAGACGAAAACTATGCCATTTTTGTCGCATTTCATAGAAGAAAATTATTTATTAATTAATAAGAACTATTAAAATCATAATTCAACTTTTTTTCTTAAATGGCTCAAATGGAATTTATAATAGAAATTTCTCTTGAAAATAAGCCTGCTGCTCGTGATCCCGTAGCTGAAACTATAAAAAGAGATTTGCTCGCAAAAAAGGGATATGAAAATGTGTCAAAAGTTCGTTCTGGTCAATATTTAAGACTTATTCTAAAAGCGAACGATGAAGAAGATGCCAAGGAAATTGTTACAAACATGTGTAATGATTTAAGAATATTTAATCCAGTCACACAGAACCTAAACATCATAAATGTGAAGAAATTATGACTATTAAGATTGCTGTCATTCAATTTCCGGGAGCAAATTGCGATTTAGATGCAGTTCATGTCTTAAGGAATGTTGTAGGCGTCGATACCACATTAGTTTGGCATAATGATTTTAAAGAAGATAACTTTGACGGTGTAATTTTACCAGGAGGATTTAGTTTTGGTGATTATTTAAGAGCGGGAATTATCGCAGCTCATAGCCCCGCGTTAGATGAAGCGAGAATAATGTTAAAGGATGGTAGACCCATTCTTGGCATATGTAATGGTTTTCAAATTTTAATCGAAGCTGAATTTCTTCCTGGAGCTTTACTACAAAACGAATCGTTAAAGTTTGTTTGTAAATGGGTAAACATTAAGGTGATAAATAATCAAACTGCCTTTACTCACAAAATGAAGAAAAATGATGTTCTTGCGATTCCCATTGCTCATGGAGAAGGAAGATATTACACCGACAATTTAAAGGAGTTAGAAGAAAACGATCAAATAGTATTCAAGTATTCAACTGAGGACGGAAGATTCAAATCTGAAGCAAATCCGACCGGAACTTTAGAAAATATTGCGGGAATCTGTAATATTGAACAAAACTGTGTGGGATTAATGCCACACCCTGAACGCGCATCTGAATCGATCCTTAGTCCCAACCAAACTACTCATGGTAAAATCTTTTTTGAATCTATGATTGAATTTATAAAAGGGAGGCTAACTTGATGACGAAAGTAAAATTAAACGGAGAAGAAGTAAATGTTGAGATGCCAAAGAATGAATTCGAAAAAGTTAAAGAACTTCTAAATAGAGAGCCTAGCATAACAGAATTAGGTGGATTCGATGTGATGTGGAGCGAACATTGTTCGTATAAGTCGTCGCGTCCGAAACTTAAACTGTTTGAGGATGCTGAGGCAAATTACGACTATGTATTAGCAGGTCCCGGAGAAGACGCAGGAGTAATTGATATAGGGGATGGATACGCACTAGCATTTCGTATTGAATCTCACAATCATCCATCGGCAATAGAACCCTATCATGGTGCTGCTACAGGTATTGGTGGGATTATCCGTGATGTTCTATGTATGGGCGTTCGACCGATTGCCTTGCTCGATCCCTTGAGATTTGGCCGTTTAGCGGGTAACTCACACTCTCAATGGCTATTTAAGTATGTTGTGAAAGGAATTGCTGATTATGGAAACTGTACCGGCATTCCTACGATTGGTGGTGAAGTTGAATTTGACGATAGTTTTGAAAATAATTGCTTAGTCAATGTCGCATGCATAGGTCTAGGCACAATAGAAGATTTTAAACACGCTCCAAGTAGAGCATATAACCCTGGCGATTATATAATCCTAATGGGGGGGTCTACTGGGAGAGATGGAATTCATGGAGTAACGTTTGCTTCTCGAACTCTGACTGAAATGTCTGAAGCTGATAGACCCGCAGTACAAATTGGTGATCCTTTTACAAAAAAGATGATAATCGAAGCTACTTTAGAGGCTGTGAAAACGGGATATGTTAGAGGTTTAAAAGATTTAGGAGGAGGAGGTCTTACCTGCGCAACTAGCGAATTAACTGGAGATGGTAATACTGGAGCTAACATAGAACTGAGAAAAGTTTTTACAGCAGAACCAGGTATGACATCATACGAAATAATGTTATCTGAATCTCAAGAACGAATGGCTTTTATCGTTAAACCAGAAGGGTTAGAAACCGTTCTTAACGTGTTTAGAAAGTATGAAGTGGCACACGCAGTAATAGGGAAAACTGACGATTCAAAAGTATTGAAAGTTTTTGACGGGGAAGAACTTGTCGTAAATATTCCGGCAAAAGCTCTTTCTGTATCTCCGACATTTAAAAGACAAGAAAAACGACCGGAATATTTAGATCAACTGCTCGCTCAACTTACTCCTGATCCAAGCAAGCAAATCGAAGAAATTATAGAAATACTGATTGCTTCTGAAAATATTTGTAGTAAGGAATGGATCTACCGTCAATACGATCACGAAGTCGGCGTAAGATCTGTAGTAAAATGTGGAGACGGAGATTCGGGAGTGTTAAGAATAATAGGAACAAATAAATTCATAGCTGCGAGTGTTGGCGTAAATTCTAAACATTGTTATCTGGATCCTTACGAAGGAGCTAAAGGAGGGCTAGTAGAAATATGCGGAAATGTCATTACTACTGGCGCAAAGCCCATGGCGATGGTTAATTGTTGTAACTTTGGCAATCCAGAAATACCGGAATCGTTCTGGTATTTTTCTAAAGCTGTGGAGGGAATGAACGATTTTTGTAGATCTTTAAAAATACCGATAGTGGGAGGGAACGTTTCTTTTTATAACGAGGATGAAGTTACTAAGACAGCAATCAAAGCGACACCTCAGATTATGATTGTTGGATTAATTGAGGGTTTTGACAACATAATCACATTACCCTTTAAAAAAGCAGGAAACGACATTCTTATTCTTGGTGAAACAAAGGCTGAACTTGGCGGTTCAGAATATCACTCGGTAGTACATGGACTTGAAGGTGGGATTCCCCCTAAAGTTGATGAAGCTCAGATAAAAGCTAAATGGGATTTCTTATCAGAAATGTACGATAAAAAGTTAATTAAAGCAAACCACGATATAAGTAAAGGGGGTTTTATTATAACTATTGCTGAAATGTGCTTTAAGAACAAGTTAGGAGCGGATTTAGATTTAAGTAGCTATAATAATAATGATTTAAGAGATGATGAGCTACTTTTTAGTGAAACTGTTGGCAGATTCATTATAGAAACTGAGCCGACAAGTTTAAATGATATTATGCTTCTCGCGACTGAATTTAAAGTTAAAGTAACAAAATTAGGAGAGATACTCAATCAGCCAAAAATCTCGATAAAAGGTTTGAAAAATCAAGATATATCCCTGGATACTAATAAATTAAAAGAGAGATTTCAAGACACAATACCGAATCTTATGGATAAATGAAATTAGAAATGTCTATCCATTAACGCTCTAGTTGAGCCTAAACCCAATTTTTCCTATATTTTTTTTTTGCTTGTTCGTATATCACGAACAATTATAAAAAATAATCGAAGTTTAGATGTGTTCTAAGTTTTTCCTAATTATCAAATATAATGCTATATTTTAAGGAAGAATTATGAGAGCCCGAGCATGTATTAAGTGTAAGGAATATATGATAATCCATGCAGATAACCCTTTAAATCGTAATAAAATTGATTTTTTTGAGAGAAAGCATCATTTACATACGCTGATTACCGTAGATCTTGAAGAAATAAAGGATCAATATCAAATAATAAAAAATAACGGTTCAAAAGAACCCTCCAACGAAACTACTAATTCTTAAGATTCTATTTATAAATTATAATAGAATTTTAAAGCCATTCATCTGCTTTTAAATTTTTACTCACTTTTAGGAACATAAATTAGATTACATTAACTCATTTAAAGAACTAAATGAATCTATAACTTTATATGATATAATAAGAAAAGGAGAAAAAAAAGAGAGATTATATTGGTTTAATTTCAAAATTTTTAAGTAATAGTAGAGGAGTGAATATTTCTATACCGATTTTGTTTAGAAGTTTTTTAAATCATCACCTATTTTACTTAGTATTTTGTGGGAATTTAATCCCATTTAATAAGTAGAACTGTGGCTATATAAATTTATCGATGGAATTATTTCAGAAGAAAGCTAATAATTATATTTTTTTGCCAACAACAAGTTTAATTTTTGAACGTTTTATAAATATATGGTAAAACCTTGAACGTTTTAAAATTAAATTTGCTTTGCTAATTCCTAATTTAAAAAGTATTCATTTTTCAATTATACATATAGAAAACCTAATTTATAAGGAGTAAATAAATGTATTTATAGTATTATAGTTAAATAAATTATAATGAAAATTGCGATTGATATTGACGGTGTTCTATTAGATATCATTATTACATATTGTGAAATTTATAATAGAAGATACGGCACTAATTACAAAAAGAACGATGTCGTCAAGTGGGATTTTTTTGCCGATTGGAATATGGATGAAGAAACAGGGTTCAAAATATTTTATGAAATTTATGAAGATTCTGGAAACATCCCTTTCATAGGTGAGGGTGCTCCGAAAATCATGAAAGAGTTAAATGAAAGGTACGACCTTGATATTGTTTCTGCACGTGTACCTGAATATCGTTCTTCAATTATAGATAAGTTAGATTCTCATGATATTATGGCGGGTATTCAATACACAGAGTTGATTTTATTACATCATCGACCGTACGATATCAAATTAAAACAAAATTACGATTTATATGTCGATGATAATCCAAACCTAGTAGAGCCAATAAAAATGATGAAAAATAGGACTCTATTACTTTTTGACCAACCTTGGAACCAAAACTCTGTGTGCGAAGATAATGTTCATAGGGTTCATAATTGGTACGAAGTGGATAAAAAAATTAAAGAGATATAAGTTAATCTTTGTAGCGTCTTTCAGTTTGTTAAAAAATGTATCAATTAAAAGTTGGAGTAAGCTAAGCGCTTTTTTAGCGAGTAGCAAGTTGATATCTAGGATCAAATGCGTCTCTTAACCCATCCCCTACGATCATTAATCCAATTACACATATTGAAATCATTACGCTGGGCCAAAAAGAGGCCCAAGGTGCATCGTAAAGATAACGTCTCCCTAAAAAAACATCACGTCCCCAGTCTACATATCGGGGATCAGTAAATCCAAGAAATGCGAGAGTGGCTAAACTTAAGATCAATCTACCGATATCAAAACTCGTAGAAATTATGATAGGTTGGATTGAATTTGGTAATACATGTTTGAACATGATTCTCCAGCTACTCGCACCCGAAACTTTTGCTGCTGCGATATAATCTAATTCTTTTGCTTTTAAAACTGATGATCTAATTAAGCGAGAATAATAGGGAATTCCTATTAATCCAAATATTAACACAACATGCTCAATAGTTGAACCAATTATAGCAAGAAAAGCTAAAGCAAAAATTAATCCGGGAAAAGCTAAGATTATATCCATTGTTCTCATTATAATGGAATCAATCCATTTTCCATAGTATGCAGCTATCATTCCTAAAAAGATACCAAAAATTAGACTAATACTAACAGATGATAAGGAGATTACCAAAGCAGTTTTCGTACCATAAATTATTCTCGATAGAACATCTCGACCAGCGTAAGCAGTCCCTAACGGAAATTCAGGGGATGGAGGTGCCCAGTCATTAATATTCCAACCCGTTGCTTGTTCATACGAATAGGGAGCAATCCAATGCCCAAATATAGCAAAAGAGATTATAATGAAGATTATAATGACTCCAAAGAGAGTGAAAGATGATTTTAGCATCCTTTTAAGTTTACTTCTTTTTTTGGGATGGCGACTTTCGACACTCTTTCCTTGAAATTGATCAAGTCTATATCTAGCGAGGAGGAGAAATTTAAAACTATTAATAATTTTTGTTCTTAGATTTAAATTCTTAATATTATAGCTTTTCTCCGTTTTTTCTTGAATTTCTTGATCTATATTGCTCATATTTTGAAAATTTTGGTTTTAATTTAATCTAATCCGCGGATCTATGATCGCTATCATCATATCAACAATAAAATTGAAAATTATAACAACTATTGAAAACACCCAAACCGTAGCAATAATAATAGGATAATCCGATCTTCTTATAGCATTGTAAAAAAGCTTACCCATACCAGGTAATTGATATATAACTTCAACAGCAATCATTCCACCCAATACAACGGAAAATCCCATTCCAGATAGGATAATTACAGGTGTAACAGAGTTTTTAAACGCGTGCTTATTAATTATTTGTCTTCTTTTAACTCCTTTCGCATATGCAGTTCTTATGTAATCTTCCTCTAATGTTGAAATCATGCTTGCTCTCATTTGGCGTGAAATTGTTACTAATTGAACAATTGTCAAAGCAGAAACCGGTATAATAAGATGCCATAAGTAATCAGTTAATAAATAAATCTTACCTGAAAGAAGGCAATTAAGAAGACGAGAATAGGTAATTGGTGGGGGTTCAGGATATCCCATTGTTTTGTATCCGAACATGGGGAGGATTTTAAATGGTGTACTTATGAAGATTTGCATCAAATAACTAATAACTATAAATGCTGGCATAGAAACAAAAAAATATGTAAAAATTCTTGTAATATTATCCCTTTTAGTGTTTTTATGAGCGCCAGTAAACTTACCAAGTTTTAAACCGAGGTAAATTGCAATAATCATACTAATAGCCATAATTTCTAACGATCTAGGAAGCCTCTGATTAATAAGAATCCAAACAGGCCAATTTTTTGCTACTGTGTAAGAAAATCCCCAATTTCCGGTTAACATATCTCCCACAAATATTAAAAACTGAACAAATATCGGTTTATCTAATCCTAATCTCGCGCGCTCCACCAGATATTCGTCCCATGTGAATTTAGCGGGCATCCTCATCATTGCAGGATCCCCAGGTAGTAATCTTGTCATAAAGAATGTAATTACAAGGATTACCAATAATGTCGGAATTATAGTAAGTAATTTCCTTAAAATGAATTTTATAAAACTCATTGTAAATAATTATTTTTAATTAAAAGATTTTAGAAAATAACCTTAATCAACTTTTCTAGTAAATAATAGGAGTTTTAATAAATTAAAGAATCAAATCTTTTTTAGCGAGTAACAAGTTGAAATCTGGGATCAAGAGCATCTCTTAACCCATCCCCTACGATCATAAACCCAATTGAGGAAATTAAAATCATCACGCTCGGCCAAAAGACAGCCCAAGGCGCTCGCCAAATTTGTCTTCTCCCTGAGAAAATGTCGCTTCCCCAATCTATAAACTCTGGATCGATAAATCCAAGAAAACCGAGAATTGTAAGATTTATCATTACTCTACCGATATCAAAACTCATTGAAATTATAACGGGTTGGATTGAATTTGGTAAAATATGTTTAAACATGATTCTCCAATTATTTGCACCTGAGACTTTTGCAGCGGCGATATAATCTAACTCTTTTTCTTTAAAAACAGATGATCTAATTAAACGAGAATAATAGGGAATTCCGATCACCCCAAGTATCCACACAATATAGCTAAATTTAGCGCCCAATATAGCAAGAAAAGCTAAAGCAAAAATTAGTCCAGGAAATGCTAAAATTATATCCATTACTCTCATAATAATAGAATCAACCCATTTCCCATAGTAGCCAGCTAACATTCCTAAAATTATACCAAAAATTAAACTAATACTTACAGACAATAAGGCGGTTACTAAAGCGGTTCTTGTACCATAAATTATTCGTGATAGAACATCTCGTCCAGCAAAACCTGTTCCTAAGGGATTTTCAAGTGATGGGGGGTTCCAGAAGTTCAAACTTGACCCCATTGCTTCCTCATACGAATAAGGCGCAATCCAAGGCCCAAATAAAGCAATAGATATAATACCTAGAATTAATAAAACCCCAATGAAAGTAAAAGTTGATTTTAGCCAACCCTTAATCTTATTTTTTTTTTTACGATCTTGATATTGTATACCCGATGCTTGGAATCTTTCAATTCTAGGTTTAGGAATAAAGAGAAATTTAAAACCATTGGTAATCTTTGAAATTAGCTTCGAATTAAAATTACCTTCTAAATTTTCTTCAATATTGTTAAATTCCTGCTCCTTTTCTTGAATTTTAGTATTGCTCATATTTGAAAGTTTTAAGCTTTATATTATTTTAATTTAATACGTGGATCTAATGCCGCTATTATTACATCAGAAAAAAAATTGAAAATAATCACAATTATTGAAAAGACCCAAACCGAAGCTATAATGACATTATAATCAGAACCTAAAATAGCATCGTAAAAAAGTTTACCCATACCGGGTAATTGATATACAACCTCAACAGCAATCATCCCTCCTAACACAGCAGAGAATCCCATTCCAGAAACAACAATCACAGGTGCTACCGAATTTTTAAGTGCATGTTTTTTAATAACATTTCTTCTTTTGACTCCTTTCGCATATGCAGTTCTTATGTAATCTTCCTCTAATGTTGAAATCATACTTGCTCTCATTTGTCGTGATATTCTGACTAATTGAACGATTGTCAATGCAGAAACAGGGATAATGAGATGCCACAAGTAATCAAATAATAAATAGATATTACCAGAAAGAATGTAATTTATAATGTGAGAAAATGTAATTTGTGGAGGTTCAGGATATCCCGCGGTTTTGTAACCGAAAATGGGAAGGATTTTAAGAGGTGTAGCAACATAAAGCTGCATGAAATAAGTGATAATTACAAAAGCTGGAATAGAAACAAAAATGTAGGTAAAAATTTTCGCAAGATTATCCCTTTTAGTGTTTTTATTAGCAGCAGAAACTTTACCTAATTTAAAACCAAGAATGATCGCAATGACCATACTAATAACCATAATTTCTAACGACATGGAAAGCTTTTGATTAATTAAGAGCCAAATAGGATAATCTCTACCTACAATATAAGAATTTCCCCAATTTCCTGAGAATATATCTCCAAGAAAAACTAAAAATTGAACATAAATCGGTTGATCTAATCCCAATCTAGTAACTTCCCTCAGATAATCTTCATATGTCGCCCTTGGGGCCATTCTCAACATTGCAGGGTCTCCAGGCAACATTCTTGTCATAATGAAAGTAATTACAAGAATTACAAATAATGTTGGAATGATGGTAAGTAGTCTTCTTAAAATAAAACGAATTAAACTCATTTTTTAGGAACTTTACTCAATATTTTACCTTAAATATTGCCTATCTATCAAAAGATAACGATATTAGATTAATACTAGATTAGTAGAATAAATTATAAGAGCTATAAAAACTAATTGATTTAAAGGAAACTTTCATAAAAACCAAATACTAAAAAAATTAAAGCTCAACCCTTAGCATAAGTACCAAGAGCGTAAAAATAATCTAATTTTTGAAGAATATTTTTTCCATAACTCATTTTTAGATTTACTTCATTTTCTCTTTTAGTTAGTTTAATCAAGTCAAATAACCTATAAGAGAATTTCGAATGTTTTGGGAATATTATATTATTAGCTCCAAGTAAAATGCCCATTTTAATGAGTTCCACAGCAACGCTTAAATTTTTTGCAATTAAGGGTCCTAATCTTAATCCAGAGATTAAAGCATAACCTTTTTTTTCAACAATAATTAATTTCGAACCATGAGTCAACTTTATGCTCAAAAATTCACGCCTGTCAAATCCAATTGCAGCTCTGTCAATATTAGCAGCCCATTCAGGAAGCTTTTTAAGAACATTCACATTTTCATTTACTTTTTGTGTTTCATGTAATTGGCTTGGTAAATCGTACAAGGCTGTAGTATAATTGCTTCGAAAGCCAAATTTTTGATAAATAGGAGCTCCTAATTCTGATGCGTATAGCATGAAAGTCTTACACCCTTTCCTTTTACCTATTTTTACCAAACTATTAAATATAGAAGTGCCTAGTCCTTTGGACCTTACTTCTGGAAGAACTGCCATATACCCAATAGAACAAGTATCTCCGAAGAAAAATATACCCCCTAATCCAATAATGATACCGTCTTCCTCAGCAACTAAGAATTCTGCAATATCATACTTTATTAGGCTTGTTAGCAACTTTTCTTGGTTTTCAAGATCGGGGGGAATTGTACGATTAAAAGATCTATAGAGAATTATTAAAGATTTATGGAGCTCATTTATTTTTAATTCTCTAATTAGAAAAGGTTGCATCATATTCTAATAAAAATAGCTAATTATGAAATAAAAAAATTATTGCATTGAATCATATCCCATTAAGAGAGCTTTTAAATTGGCGTCAATTGCTTTTTTTGGTACAACTTTAGGTACTACTACCTCTAATTGACTTAAACTTAATGGAAATCCTTCAGTTTTAACCAGTGCCCCTAATAAAACTAAATTTGAGGTAAGAGGGTTGCCAGCTTCATTTGCGATACTAGTAGCATCTACTAAATGAATATTTTTTGTGATTTTTTCCAGTTGCCTAAGAATAGTTTCTATTGATATATAGGTTTCTTCGTTGTTGTTTACTCTGTCAAATGTGCTCTGAACGGGATTCCAAGTGTAATTGTTAATGATTGTAATCCCATTAGGTTTTAGAAATTCAACGTACCTTAGAGCTTCGATCGCTTCCATCCCTAACAGAGCGTCAGCTTCTCCGTATGGTATTAACGGTGAAAAAGTATTTTCTCCTATTCGAATATGTGTATATATTGACCCCGATCTCTGGGCTAGACCATGAGTTTCTGCTGTTCTGATGCCAATTCCAAATTCTGCACAAGCTATTCCGATGACATTAGAAACGAGCATCAAGCCTTGACCTCCTACGCCACAGGTCATAAGATTATAAGTCATGTCGTACCTCCCGTTTTTTTTCGTAAGTCTTAATTACGTCCATCTCAGATATGTTTTCATGATTTGTGTAAGGACAAATAATTGAACATACTCCACACCCATCACATAGTTCAGGGGATATGTATGAAGAATAGCCTTTCCATTCTTTTTCATTATTGTCAGTGAATTGTTTTATTTGAGTATCCATGCTAATTGCTGGACAATAGAAGTCTCTCATACATGTATGGCATTTACGACAAATATCTTGATCAACAAAGAACGGTTGTATTTTTTCTCCTCTTTTCCTTTTGTTTCGATCCTCCCATAATGCACAAGAACCTCTAGATATAATAACTGTTGGACCTCTTTCATCCAATGCTTTTTTAAAAGAGGGGATGCAATTTTTAGCGTCAAAACAATCATTAATTATAATGTTCTTAAATCCTATTCCTCTTAAGATGTCTTCAATATTGATTTTAGTTTTATTGTCAGCGAGTCCATATCCAGTTCCTGGATTTATCTGTTGTCCTGTCATTGCTGTAATTGAATTGTCAAGAATTATTACAATTACATCTTCATTGTTATGGCAAATATTAACCATTCCCGGTAAACCTGCATGGAAAAAAGTGCTGTCTCCGATTACAGAAATTATTTTCTCTTTAGCAGCTAAAGAGATACCACTTCCAGCACCAAGCGTAGCACCCATTGATAACAACAAGTCATCACCGTTCAATTTTGGATAAATTTTATTGTTTAAAAGAAGCATAGAATAGCAGCCAATATCGTTTATAAGTGCAATTTCATTAGACTTACCACTTACTGCTCTTTGGAGCGCCCAAAACGTAGCTCGATGAGGACATCCTGGGCAAAATACAGGGATTCTAACAGGTAATATAGATTTTAATTCCTCAGCTTTTTTTACAATAGCATCATAGTCGGTAGTTGTTTTTACATCAAAGATATTCTTAAAGACCTTGAAAACTATGGGGATGTTATATTCAAATGCTTCGCTAAAATGACCCGAATCTTTACCAATTACTTTTAGATCAAGGTTAATATCTTTTGCTAGAATTTTAACATGATTTTCAAGATATGGAGAAAGTTCCTCGACGATAATCACCTTTTCTAAGTTATTTATAAATGACGAAATTACTTTGTTAGGAAGAGGGTAAGTCGTTCCTAATTTTAAGATAGGTGGATTGATATTAAGTTTGTTACATACTTCTAGCACATAGTTATACGAAACACCAGATACAATTACACCAGTTTTGGAAGACCCTTCAGTGACTGTATTGAATTCAGAAGTTTCAAACTCAGCTTTTATTTGATCTCTTCGTTCTAACATTTTTAATTTGAGCTCACGAGCTTTTGATCCGACAGTAGCATATTTTTTATTAAACGATCGAAAGCTTCCTTTACGGAATTCGGTCCGATTTAACGGTTCTAAAGGTACAATTGTAGATTGATGGTTAATTCGAGTCGTGGTCCTTACTAACACAAGGGTTTGGTGTTTTTCGGAAATCTCAAATGCAGCTTTTACCATACTCTTTGCTTCCACGGGATCAGTTGGCTCTAGCATGGGAATATAAGAATTAGAAGCAAAAAATCTCCCATCTTCTTCACTTTGTGAAGAATGACAATAAGGATCGTCAGCAAAAACTAAAACACATCCTTTATTCAATCCAGTGTATCCTAAACTAAAGAATGTGTCAGAAGCAACATTTAACCCTACACTCTTCATTGCGATTAATGACCGCTGTCCTCCCATAGAAGCGCCTGCTACAATTTCAAGAGCAACTTTTTCATTTGTAGCGATCTCCATTTTTATTCCAAATTTATCCGAAATTTGGTAAAAAGTATCTAAGATTTCAGATACAGGAGAACCAGGATAAAAAGCTACGATTTTAACATCAGACTCTAAGGCCCCTCGTACTATAGCCTCGTTACAAAAAAGAAAGGCATGTTTTTTATCAGTCGAAATTACATCGGATAACATGATTTTGATTCTAATCTCTCATTTAGTAGTATTTAAGAAGTGACAGAAATTCACTTCTTTGAATGTTATTCTGAAAATTCTCTTAAAATTATTTTCATTATGTTTTATAATATAGTTTGATTCATTCTTGTTTGCAATATATCTGAAATCGAATACATTTATAAGGGTGTTCTTCTTCCATTATATTAATGTTCGATTTCAAATATATTAGAGATCGAACACAAATTTGGTGAAAATTGAAAATGTTTTTTGGTAAAAGATTTAGTGGACATGAAGGCGAAATCTTCTCAGGGTTGGATATCTTAGTACTTTCTCTTATAGAAAACTACGACGGTATCTCTGGATACGATCTCGCTCGGAAAATAAACAAGAAATTCAATAAACTTTGGCACGCATCTCCTGGCACAATTTATCCTTTACTAAACAGATTAGCTAAGAAAGGCTTTATTGCAATGGAAGTAGTAACCAGAAACAATCGAAATATTAAATTGTATAGAATTACGAAATCAGGACAAATAAGATTAAAAGAAGTTCTCAAAAGCAATTTAGAACCAAGTATAGACACGCTTGGAGAATATCTTAGAACTATAGTTCAAACTTGGATTCCTGATGAAGATCGCATACATAGTATGATGTCTTGCTTTCCATTTCACCGAGAGCAATCACATAGAAACATAGATAAGGAAGATTACTCTATAGCGAACATTGAACGTGTAAAAAGAAGATTAGATGAACTGAATTTTTCTAAAACCAAGATATCTAAAAGATTGGATCATATTGGTAAAAAAATCTCTCATTACGAAATATTACTAAGTGATCTGAATGTTAAGCGAAAAGAGAATACAAAAACTATAGAAATTGTTGACGATGACGAATATGAGGCTTCCAAAAAACCTTAGTTTTCACCACCCAAATTAAAAATTAAAGAAAAGAGGTAAAATATATGCATAATGACAAAAATTGTGGACCAAGGCACCATGACAGAAATTATGGGCAAATGCATGGCATGCATGGTTGTATGCCTTTTAATCCGAGGGACATAGCAAAAATGAAACACATGGCTCACCAGTTTATGGGAGGTTTCATGGGTGATTACATTCATCACAATATGGAAGATTTAGGAAGTGAATACTTGATTACAGTACCATTACCCGGTCGTACTAAAGATGATGTTACAGTATCGCTTATTAATAAACACTTGAACATTAAAGCAAATAAACCAAAAGTACCTGAACATGAAAAAGTCTCTGAAGAACCTAAAAAACAAGGATTTCCATTTATGTTTAAAGGTTTTAGGTTTATCGACGTAAACATGGATGTTCCACTTCCTGCGGATGCTGACGAAACCAAGATAACTTCTAGAATGACAAACGGCCTTTTAAGAGTTATAATCAGAAAGAAACCTGCAAAACCTATAGATATTAGTGAAGAACCAAATAATTAGGACCTAATATCACATTGAAAAGGCGGAGCACTTTAGAATTTATTACTTATCGACTCGGAGAGAGTATAAAAGTAGTAGTAAAACTCTAAAGCACTCCATTTATTTATTTTTTTTTATATTTATACTTATAGAATGTTTACTGACTTATTTTAACACTGCTTTTTAGAAGTTATTTAATCTGAATCAGAGGCAATATTTTTGATTAATTTTTACTTAAGATTTATAATTTTGAAAGGTTAAATAATAATAATAATTAAATCAAATTTAACCTTAGAAATTATGAATGAACAAAAAAGTAAAAAAATGCGAACACATCCAGTTAATTATGTCCTCTTAGCTGCATCCTTCATCGTTTTCGGTAGCCTTGGATTAGTGTTTATAACCCAAATGGAAATTCAACCCGGATGGGTTTGGGAAGAGTATAGTGAAGAAAATTCTATGGAATTGTCTATCATAGCTGCTGACGACTTTAATAAGGATGGTATCAACGATATTATTACTTACGCCGATGTTAGATGGCAGGAATCTGAGAATGAAGGAAATCCGGATGATTTAACTAATTATGGTAAAATACTCGGATTAAATGGCTTGAGTGGAGCAAAGCTATGGGAAAAAAACACCAATAATCCGGTGAAGAGAGTGTTTGAGCTGGGGGATATAAACGGTGATGATATAAAGGATTATTTCGCTGTGATTGCTTCCGTAACTCCAGATTGGGTCAAACCTAACAATCAATCTAATTTTCAACCAGAAATAATTCCAGATGCTTATACTAATATCATGATCTCAGGTAATAACGGCACTGACATTCCGATTCTAACAGGGGATCTCCGAAATTTTACTAATCTTTTCATGCACGATGCTGTTTATCTGAACAATAGCTTAGTTGATCTTGTATTTATTGAGTGTATATCAAAAGTAAACGCGTCGAACGAGTATTATTGCAACATTTCCAGTTATTTCGTAAATGGAACTCAATATGACACATTCTACATGGATTTTACGTGGATTAGTGAAAATGATATAATTCCAGCCATAGATTTATTTCCCTACGGTTCTAAAGATGAGCTGCTTTTTATAAATCAAAATTCAATTATATTATTCAATACCAGTGCGTCTAACTTCATGAATCCAATTTTCAACGAAACGCTTACCGAACATAGTACTCGTTATACTTTTATTGAAGACCTAAATGGCGACGATATTAACGAGATAGCGCTACTATCAACCGAGGGGAATGTAACAATTGTTAATGGTATTGATGGGAGTACAATTCGGATTTTTAGTATTCCAGGAGAATACAATAATTTTGATATTAATCTACTCGGTTCTGACGAAAGCGATATGGAAGCCTACATTTTAATTAATTGTGATATATATGAAGAGAGTTCTGGAACAAGAGATAGTCTTATGATAATTTATAAAGTTGAAGAGACTTCTGAAGAAATTTATTGGCAATTATCTACCTATTCAACTGAAGAAGCAACGAATGCCTATGCCTTAGGAGAAGATATGAATGGAGATAACATTGATGAAATAGTTCTTTCCGAAAGAATTAGACTTGTTTATTCCCCTCAAGAAGTTCGCCGTTTAACGATAATAAACCCGTCAGATAATTCAGTTCTTGGTATTATAAATAACGAATATGGTACTCAGGAATTGCTTCCATTTCAAGATTTTAGCGGTGATGGTAAAGGTGATTATGTTTTTTCAGCTCACGATAGGGTTATTGCGTTTGCTTCTTCAAAACCACTCGCAATATGGTTGTCTCCACATTTCTCTTTTGGAACTCCACTTTTTGCCACTCTTGTAGCTTTATTAATCGTAGGAATAGTATTAGTTATATTAAAGAGTAGGAAGCTGAGCTTTAGTAGAGGAGGTGTCAAGGAACATAAACTTACGGTCGCTGTGAATGCGCTTGCCATAACTTTAATGTCCGTCACTTTCTTGTTGTTTCTAATACAGCTAAATATCTTTAACAAGACGCTAATACCTAACCAAAATATGACTTCGATTATTGTGAGCTTCCTTACAGTAATAATTACTTGGTATGGAGCATTACCCTTAACCGCTGCGTTATACAATAGATTTGCCTCGAGATTTGCTTATTTCTTCATAAAACTTCGATCACTCTTTTTTAAGATATCTAAAAGCTATGAAACAGATATACTTGTGCTTGATATGGAGGATAGGAAAGAAATTGGGACGGTGATCCAGATGAAACGGATTCTTCTCCCGTTACTCCTTTCGATTGCAATTGGATTCTATACGTACGGAGCTATTACACCTATTCTTGGTTACCCTCAAGATTTTGATGTTTTTGGGTCAACTGAGTTCTTTCAATTTATGAACGGTTATATGCTTTGTTGTATATTTCCAATGATTTTGACCTTTCTCGTATTTTCGTTTTTTATTGCCGGAAATTTCCTTTTAGATGACGCTGGTGTCGTCTACTTTCGTCAATCCAAAAAATATCGAGGTCCAGGAGATATAGAACCGATAAGCGTATGGGCTCAATCACTCGTAAAGGGGATGGCAGGTCTTTCTGCGATAGTGACTTTAATAGGTTTCTTAACAACGGTAGATCTTTCAGGATTCTTCGCCGATAGCAATGATATTGCGAGCATGGTATTTGGAGTCTTAGTAATCGTGGTTTTCTTTGCGGGGATTCCATTTTTAACCGCTTTTTCATATATATTATTAGCGGGAGAAATAATGGAATTCTCAATGGATTTCAACACCCAAAAATTATATTCTTTAATGGAAAAGAAAGGATATGACCCGACCCCGCGCGATGTAACCAATATTTACCCCGATGGAAAACCTTCTTCACGCAATTCTATAATAGAGGAATAATTTAAATAGAATTTTCTCTTTTTATTTTTTTTTATTATCCTAATATGAATAAAATAGTTGATTTTGGGAAGAATTAATAAGAAAAATAGTAAAAAAAAATAAATATATAAAAAAATCGTTTTAGAATTATCTTTTGCGTATTCTACCTCTAACAACTACAAAAACAACTAAAGCAACGCTGACAGCTGAGACTATTATCAGAATTAGATAAAACAGCCATTCTGAATTGGAACTTGTTATCCGGTAAATAATCGTATCACTTAAGTCTTTTACTGTGAAGGAAGACATCATCCCTCTCTCTCCGTAGGAAACTTCGACAGTATAATTTGTTATACCATAGCGCTCAAATATAAGCGTTGACCCACTTACTGAAGTATTCTTGCATCCAAGTTCGCTAACTAGAGATTCTAAGTAACTTCCGTGTGGTCCTGCAGTTGCAAAACCACTGAAAATGAGGTTCCAGAGAAACTCATCTGCGCTTACATTTGGAAAGCTCAAGCCAGATGATTGAATAAAGAAGTTTCCGTTTAGATCTTCAGCAAGAGCACTATAATCGTCTAACATTACTTTGAATTTTAAAGGGTCCGGAAAGATTATGATTCCTTCGGTACTGCTCGGGTTCTCCTCATATTCATTAGTTGTATAGTTCCAAACCGCGCGTAATCCGTACGATAAGGTATAATTAGTTGTATAGTTTGCATTGATCGTAGTTTTGTTGTATCCTTGAAAATCCATAATAGCTAAGAGTGCAAAAGTTTCTGTAGAGTTGAAGAATTCGCGCATAAAGATTGAGGTAAAAACATCCCAAGTGTCCCATGTGGAGGGTACCCATCCTCTTAGTGTTGCTTTGCTTTTTGCATTTGTAATATTTGCCTCTCCTTCAAACCAATCGCTCGGTGTTAAGGAAGGATCAACAGTGTTTTTCCATTCATCACCATCATAAAGTTCTACTACGAATTCATCAGTTCCTTTCGTTAAAGTATTTTGGTACGTTGTACTAGCTACTATCGATGTCGAAAGAATTCCTATAAGAAATAAGCTAAGTATAGTTAAACTCAATATACTTGTTCTGGTTTTACTTTTAATTAACCTCATCTTACAATTGCCTCCTTTTGAATAAAATTGCTGCTAGCAAGAAACAAGCAACGATATATACGAGCAATAGCGTCGTTCCCATAAAAATACTAGGGGTTGCCCAAGAACCGAATGAAAAATCACCACCTCCCATTCCAGGAGGACCCATCCCTCCGAACGAAAACTCGGCATATCTAGGATCTGGAAATGGATTTAGCAATATTGAGGTAACTAAATTACCCAAATATGCTAATGAGTATAAGGGTTCAAATGCGTCTGCAAATATTAAATTAATAATCTGGTCAGCTATGTTAAATCCCATAAGAAGAATAACCAAGGTGATTATGATTGTAATATTTACATTTTTCATAAAAGAACTGAATAGGGTCACAAAGCTGCTTAACGCTATAACATATAATACAGCAAATCCGAACGAATAAAATATCCGAATGTTAATAGGTCCACCATAATATAAAAACCCAAAGAGTCCGAGTATAAAATAAAACACTGCAACAATGAATACCACAAGTATTAGATTTCCAAGATACTTTCCTATAATCAATTTGTATTTGTTTATTTTTGGAAAGACAATAAAACCAGTTCTTTTGTTGAACTCAGAACAGATGATACCCGAAAAGAATAAACACGCCGCAAATAATGTTATGAACGAGATAAAGTTCAAACCGCTACTAAAGAACTCTGCTTGTGTATCTGCTAAAAGAAAGTCCGGAAACAATTGCAAAATATAACCCGTTAACACTGCAATTAAGATTGAAATTAGTGTAAAAAAGTAGAGTTTTTTTCTCTGTTTTTTCATTTCAAAGATTATCGTGTGATATATTGGCGATAATCCAATAAAAGTCTTATCTTCATTACGCATTTTAAGAATCATCTCCTGTTAATTTAATTGTTCCTTCTGGTGTATTATCCGTTACCATTTGGGAATATACTCTCTCAAGTTGAGTAGTCCTTGGTTGAATGAATGAGAGAATTGTGAAATCTGACTCAAATTCTTTAACTAAAATTTTCAAGATTTCTCCTTTCGATTCTTTTTTTCCATCAAAATAAAATTTTAGTCCTTGATGTTCTATATTATATACTATAGGAATTTCTGCTGTGTTTGGATCTAAATTCTGATCTAAATAAGGATTAAGCCTATCAACCATTCGAATAAGTAAAGGAGCCCGTTTCTCAGAAGGAAGCGGATTCAGTAAAACACAATTTATCTCGCTGGTTTTTAGTGTAAGTGCTAAGTTGTCGACGGTGTCAAAGCCTATAATCTTCCCATAGTTAATGAGAGCAATTTTATCACATATTTCAGCAATCTCGTAGAGCATGTGTGATGCTACAAAAATAGTTTTTCCTAATTTTGAAAGTTTTCTGATATATTTCCGTATCTCTATTCTCGCAAGTGGGTCTAATCCCGTTTGTGGTTCGTCCAAAATTATAATATCGGGATCGTGGAGAATTGCTTGAATGATTCCTAATTTTTGCGTCATTCCTTTTGAGTAGTTCCTAACTCTTTCATGTTTCCAGTCTGAAAGCTTGAAGAGCTCTAAAAGCTCGTCGATTCTATTCTCTAATTTATCTTTTGGATATCTCTGAATTTTTGCAAAGTATTTGAGTAATTGATATCCCGTCATGTTGTAAAAATTAGGGATGTCTATTAAGAAGCCAATCTGGCTAACTGTTGAAGATACACGCGCCAAGTCTTTCAATTCGCTATCGTTCGTTCTAATTAGGATTTTCCCTGCATTTGGTCTTAAAATCTTTGCAATCATCTTTATCGTGGTTGTTTTTCCTGCGCCGTTTGGACCTACTAATCCTATAGTTTCTCCTCGTTTTACTTCTAAATTAATACTGTTGACCGCAGTAAAGTTTCCAAATTTTTTCGTTAAGTTTTCTAGTTTAATTACTGTTTCTGACATTATTTCTTCATTTTTGATTTAAATTTATGATACATCTTCATTTCGATTTTTATCGTCCAATTTTATAATTTTATCTTCAACCTTGTGAAGATTTTGGTTTAAAATTTCAATTCTTTTTTTGAGAAAAGTTCTCTGGAATTCTAAAACTTGTCGTGTTTCAATTCCAGGTTTGTGAGTCATTGCTGCAAAAGGAGACCTCTGATCAAAAATGTCATTCAATTCAATACTAGTTAATTCGTCCTTAATTCCAAATGTAGATGTGATAATAGATCTCATAGATTCTCTTATTTTTTGCTCCTTTTTAACCATTATTTCAAGCGTATTCTTACCGTCTTCTGTGATATCGTAAGTTATTGTTTTTTCATCTGTATCGGATGTTTTAATCGAGCTTATTAGATTTTTTTCTCGTAAGTCTTTTAGAATTGTATAAATTGTTGAGTCTGTGGGCTCCCAGCATCCAAATGTGCGTTCTTCTATAGCTTTTTTGATCTGACGACCGTGCATAGGTTCTTTCTCTAAAACCAATAAAGTTAGGGTACTAATAAATCCCTTTTTCATTGCTTTTTCAAATTTCCCGACAATATCTTCAACCAAAAGGCGTCACTCTAAAAATTGTATCGATTATTTTTATTAAAATCGAAATGTATCAGTTATCGATATAATGGATATATCGGTTTCCGTTATAAACTTTGATCTTCTAATTAATTAGAATTTCAATACCTCAACCGATTAATCCTAGCTTTATTAGCTTAATTAAGTTAAATGATTTAGCGTTACATAAATTCAATAGTAACGAGAAAAAATTTAGGATTTTGCCTCAAATTTAAAATTGTGGAAATTAATTTGTAGAAAAGAGAAAAGGGTTTTATTATGAATAGATAGAAATTTCTGAAAAGAATTTACGTAAAATCATTTGACTTCTTAAAACTAGTATAATACGCTTAGATATATTGTTCGTGAAATCTATGAGTGTTTCGAGTATATTATTCTAGTATTATATTAATATATTATTCTGTTTTCTCGACTAAATATTAAAAATAACAGTTTTAACAATTCATAAGGTGGTTTGAAAAAGTTGAAGTTAATAACCTGTCATGTGCCCGAATTCATTTGAAATTTCTTCAAATTTGAAGGGAAGCTTATCTGGCAGGAATTGAAGATTTAGTAAATCTGAATATATACCCAAACCGATCTGAAGTTATCAGAGTTGCGATTCGAGATCTCTTAAAAACGGAGTTAAGCACAGTATTTCATAGGAAACAAGAATAATTTTTTTTTTCCTTTCTTTATTATTTTTATTCTTCTTCGAATATAGCCAATTGAAAATCTTATTTTACTGAACAGTTTTTTATGCTACACTGTGTTATATAATTTCAATGTTAGGAATAACTTTGTGGATACTAGTTTTTATCGGAAGTTATTTTATTATATTTTTTGCTGCTGACATTTTTTTAGATAATTTGAAAGATATATGTGTTATCTACAATTTATCACCTTTTATTATTGGAATGTTGGTTCTTGGAATTGATCCTGAAGAATCAATTGCGTCCATAATCGCTGCTATTAACGGGCTACCTTACGTTTCTATTGGAAATGTGGTTGGTAATTCTATAATTGCTATGACATT
This sequence comes from Promethearchaeota archaeon, assembly GCA_030599585.1. Lineage (GTDB taxonomy): Archaea > Asgardarchaeota > Lokiarchaeia > Sigyniarchaeales > SOKP01 > SOKP01. The sequence goes on from JAUVNS010000002.1 coordinate 233,282, forward strand.
ACCATTTTCCTTAGCTTTACTATTCTACACTTTGAAATTTAAATCGCTTTCAAAATTTTACTTCATATTATTATATATTTTGATAATTAATCTTCTTTTTAGCTTCCTATTTAACAATTTTATGTTTATATCCGGTTTAATCGCTTTGTGTGTTTATATTATCTATTTTTTTAGGAACCTGAGACATTACTCCCAAGAAAAGGATAGAAATACAGGAGATATCGAAGAAGACCTAAAATTTAACGAAAAAAAACCGATGGAATTACAAGGATCCTCTAAAGCGAAGAAGATCTTTTTAACATCTATTGGGTTGGTTTTTATTTTTATAGGAGGTGAATTACTAATTTTATCTGCGGATCAAATTATTGATATCCTGCATATACCCGAAGCGTTTTTTGGATTTATCATAATAGGGTTCGTCACTAATGTAGAGGAATTAACCTTGATTTTAAAATCGATAAAGAAAAAGGCTGTAGAAATTGGTTTCGGAGGTATGGTTGGCAAATTAATTTGGAATTTAACAATAACTTTCGGAATTAGCGGGGTTATCATGACACATATACCTTTTAAATTAATATTAATATGGAATTGGATAATATTATTACTAGTTATAGTATATTTCAACCTTTCTTCTAGAAGAGAAAAACTTACCAAAAAAGATGGGTTAATTTTGTTGGTCTTCTTTATAGTTTTTATCATAATTAATGTTTTTTTAGCGGAAATTTAATTTTACGTTCTATTCAATATTTTTATGCGTTCAATAATTCATTGATTTAATGAGTTATACACTTGAAGATTTCACTTATATTGATACCCACTGTCATTTCTTTCCTCCTCAAATATTTAAATCAATCTGGAATTTTTTTGAAAGTCCCGATGAAGAGGGTAATCAACGAGGTTGGGATATAAAATATAAATTAACTACAGATGCGCAAATAAATTTTCTCGTAAATCACAGAGTTAAATATTTTACAACATATAATTACGCACATAAGTCAGGGATGGCTGAAAATTTAAATGATTGGACTTATGAACTGATAAGAAAAAACAAACATGCACTACCTTTCGGGTGTGTATGGCCTGAAGATGCTAATCGAGTCGAATATATCCAGAAACTTCTCGATGAGTATAAGTTTTTAGGAATCAAATTGCAGTTGCTAGTTCAAAATTTTTATCCCAACGATGAGCGTATGCATGATATATACAAAATCGTTGTAGATAGGGGAAAATGGATAACATTTCACGTTGGAACTGCCCCATACCATAACCAATTTGTTGGATATAAGAATTTTATTAAATTTATTGAAAAATACCCCAACATAAATGTCATCGTTGCTCACTTAGGTATCTATGAGAATCGTAAGTTTTTTGACTTGCTTGATAAGTATAACAATCTTTATTTAGACACAGCGATGGTCTATTTACCTAAAGTCTTCACAAAAAAATGGAAAGAAAAAATTGATTATCCCTCTGAAGAAGAATTATTATCTTACGAGGATAGAATATTATTTGGAAGTGATTTCCCTCTTATCTCATACGACTACTCTTGTTCTACTGAAGGATTGTTAAATCTAAACTTACCTAAATCTTTTTACAAAAAAGTATTCTTTGAAAACGCAAAAAAAATCTTTGGAATAAATTAAAGGATGTGCCTGTATATTGCTCCTATAATAATTTAAACAATTGTCTTAATGCTGAACTCATAATATAGGATTGAATTTGTCTCGTTCCTCCTCCAATCTCTTGTAATCGAGTGATCCCTAATAAATCTTGCATTAAGGTATTATCGCAAACTCCAGCACCCCCCATTAAATTAGCAGACTCATAAACTACGCGTTCACACAATTTGGCACTTAGAAATTTTAGTTGAGAAGCAGTCGTCCCAAGAGCTAAATTGAAGTCTTTAGGTAAGGTTCCAAATTTCTCCATTTTTTCGTCTATCATCTGACACACATTTAGAGTTGATAACGTCATATTCATTGTTTGCGCCCATAGATCTGCTAAAGTAAATCCAACTCCTTGATATTTTAAGATTTCCTTATTAAATTGCTTTCTCATGTTAGCGTAAATAACAGCGTGACTAATAGCGTTCCATGCCTCTGCGGTGTTCATGCATACGATCGTTAATCGCTCTAAATTAAGCCCTTCAAATAGGTGTGACTTTCCATCACCTGGTTTACCTAGCACGCAATCAAAAGGAACAGTTAAATTAGTAAGAGATTCCTTGGCAACGTGCATCCTTGGTGTCCACGGTATGTTAAGTCGCTCAGCCGTCCATCCTTCGCTCGATGTATCGACTAAAAATTGAGCCATAGTATTTCCATTGTTCTTTTCTGTTACAGCGTAAACAACCGCCCAGTTTGCTTTACTTCCGTTAGTTTGATATGTTTTTTCTCCGTTGAGAACAAAACTTCCGTCGTCTTGTTCCTTACAAGTTGTTAGCATGTGGACTGCGTCAGAACCTCTTTCAGGCTCGGTTATACAAATACAACCTATTTTTTCCCCTGTTACTAATTCTTTTAGCGCTTTTAAACGCTTTTCAACATTTTCGTGGTGGAGTAAAATTGGATTTACAGAAATTGCGGTAGCTCCAGTAGCCATTGTTAATTGAGGATCGAAAAAATCCATGGCTAAGATTCTCATAAATTCAGTAGTCATTCCGTGTGGTTCATAATTTAAACCGATATCCTCAAATTTGTGTAACCGGGAAATATATCCGTTTTTGCCTATTTCTGGTATCCATTCGTAGAAATCTTCGTTATGCGTTATATGATTAGTTTTTTCAAAAGTCTCGAAAAACTTCTGAGCTTGTTTAAGGAAATTAAGATGTTTTGGTTTTAGATAACTCATTAAATTGAAATTTAAAAACTTATTCCGGGTCTTTAACGAGAGTTTTTCGAGAATCTCATCGTCAATACATTGAACTTTACCTTTTTTGATACTCATTTTCATTCACTTTTTGATTTATTTTTTTAGTCTTAAATTCCTCGGTCTTTCCATTCTGGTTTTCTCTTCTGAAGAAATGCCTTAGCGCCTTCGGTGTGTTTGTCTCTTCTAGCAAACATAGACATGATACCTTCGGTTTCAATAAAAGTTCTTTCTTCAACGGTTCGACCAACGCACCGTACTACAGTTTCTTTATCCGTGCGAATAGCCCCTTGGGGCAACTTACAAATAGATAAAGCCAATTCTCTAGCTCTTTCCATCAGTTGATCGTGAGGGACTACTTCGTTAACTAAACCGATACGATAGGCTTCTTGAGCGTCTATTACTCGCCCGGTGATAATGAGTTCCATGGCACGGGAGTAGCCAATTACAAGGGGTAACCTAACACATAATCCATCACCTGCGACTATGTTCCATCGTCTTTCTGTAGCTCCAAATTTAGCATTCTCTGATGCGATTCGAATGTCTGCTAAAAGACAATTTTCTAAACCAGCAGCGTAAGTGTAGCCATTAATAGCTGCTATTATTGGTTTAAAAATATCAAATTTTTTAGTATATCCACAGAAGCCATCAATTCCATGGACTGCAATACGAAACTGATCGTAATCATCCATATTTTCAAGAGCTGCAGCATCGTTAAGATCCCATCCTGCTGAAAACGCTTTATCACCTGCCCCCGTAAAAATAGCAACTAAGGCATCTTCATCATCTCGAAAACATTTCCAAGCGTCCTGCAATTCTAAATTAGTTTCGTTGTTTATGCAATTACGAACCTCTGGACGATTAATTGTTATCGTTACAACTTGATCTTCCTTTTCATACAAAATATTTTTAAAATCCATCTTACTCTTCCCTTGGTAGAATTGTTTTTTTTTAATTAGTTTTTTTTATTGTTCATTGTTTAAAACTTTTTAATTTTGAAGCTTTTCTAATATTATTAAATCTTAAAAATACAATTGATTATAATGTCTGACGAAAAATATAAAAAAGCAGCTCACATAATTATTAAGGCTGGAGTTCTCCCAACTCCCGTTAACAAAACTTTAATAGAAATATTAAAATTGCTATTAACTGAGGAAGAATTGGATTTTATCGATGCGTTCAAGAGGAAAACTTCACAAACAATGGAACAGCTAAAGAAGAGTAGTAAATTACCAGAGGCTCAAATTTTATCATTTGTTAAAGAATTAGCAAAGAAAGGATTTATATTTAATCAACCAAGTTCAAAAGGTTTGATGGTTTATAGGTTACTGCCTCTGCTAATGGTCGGTGCATTTGAGTATCTTTACATGAAAAAAATTGAACACAATGAAATTAATAAGAAACTCGCAAAAATGTTTTTAGATTACTTCGAAGAAACTAAGGATTTCATCCAAGGTAATTACGAGCAAGTCTTGCCTATTTTTGAAAAAATGCTTCCAATAGATAGGACTATGCCAATTTTAGCTAAAACACTTCAAGGAGAAGAGATAAATCTATCTATTAACGAGGAAATAGAAGTTCCCGAAGAAGTTATAATCCCAACTCAGAAAGTTGAAGAGTTAATAGAAAAATTCGAAGACATCTCTGTAGGACATTGTTTTTGTCGCCATCACAGAGATATATTGGGCAAGCCATGTAAACACACTGATCTGAGAGAAAATTGTTTTACTTTTGGCAAATCTGCTAGATATATAGCAGAACAAGGTTTCGGACGTTCAGTATCAAAGGAAGAGGCCTTAGATATAATGAAGAAGTCTGAAGATGATGGATTAGTCCACAAAGCTTTTCATCCTCATTCTAATATTTCAAAAGTAGAAACGAGTATTTGTAATTGTTGTAAAGATTGTTGTGGCACTTTAGAATGGTGGAGAATGGGAATGGTCGCTTTAATTAATTCAACGAATTTTCTATCGGAAATAAATCCGGATTTATGTAGCGGATGCGGTGTTTGCGTCGAAAAATGTCCCGTAGATGCAATAGAATTGAACGATAGCGATATTGCCGAAGTCAATGCGGAATACTGTTTTGGTTGTGGGGTTTGTGCCCATTTCTGTCCTGAAAATGCAATAACTTTGCTTGAAGGTATGCGAAAAGTATATGTTCCGCCCCCTAAATTAAGATAATTAGCTTCTGTTAAATTGCTAATTTTCAACTTATTTTCTTTTTAATCCATTAAATTAAAAAAGCGCTAAGCTGAAAGCCATTATTATCATTCCAGACATAATGCCTAAAATTGAATGATGTTCTTTACCAAGTGATCGAGAAGCAGGTAAAAGTTCGTCTAATGAAATATAAACCATGACGCCCCCTACAACACCTAACAAAGCACTTAAAAGAGCAGGGGTGATAAAAGGAAAAAGGATCACCCAAGTTATCAAAGCTCCGACTGGTTCGCTCATTCCTGAGATAAATGACCACTTAAACGCTTTCTTCCTACTACCAGTATAAGCGTAAATTGGCAAGGATACCGCTATTCCTTCTGGAATATTATGCAGCGTAATAGCTAGAGTTAATAGAAGCCCAAGTTCTATTTCAGCTATTGTACCAATAAAGGTTGCCATGCCTTCGGGAAAATTATGAATGAATACGCCCAAAATAATGAATAATGTTGTTTTTTCGATTTTTAAATTCTTCTTTTCTCCGTTAAAATGTTTCCGATGTATATGGCCGTAATGAAGATGGGGTTTATAACTACCATTATCATTAACAAGAATCTCGACTGAATCCTCAAATTCATATTTGTGCGAAACTAACACATCAATTAAAAACATACTTCCCATTCCCAAAAAGAAGAAAAAGACTCCCAGTCCATAGCCAATTGATGCTATACTACTTAGAAGCAATTCTACAAATGATATAAAAATCATAACACCTGCAGAAAATCCCATAACAAAGGAAATAAATTTAGGATTAGGTTTTTTGACAATGAAGGCGATAACACTTCCAATTGTGGTTGATAACCCAGCAAATAAGCTTAATAAGAATGCAAATAGAAAATCTTCCAATGCAGTATTCACTAATTTAGGTAACTCTAAATTAATGAATTAATAGTCAATATTTATAAGTTTTGATATCTAAATCTTATAAAATTTCTATAATTGATTAAAATTCATAGATAGAGCGTTATGATATTTGTTAGGGCATCAAGATTATACGAAAGAAAAAGTTTTGAAAGATTTTACGATTATTTATAATTTTCTTGAAATTATTATTAAGATTGATACATTTCACTATTTAAAGATTTAACATTTAATTTAGGATTTATAGATGAGAGAAGTAAACCAAGACGATAAGCTTTTCTTTTTTGAAAGAAGTTTTATTACGTTAGATGGGCTTTGGATGATTGAGACCGAAGAAATGACTAATTGGGAAGTTGCTTTAAAGATTGATCTAATTGTATGGAAAAAATTACTAAAGGTAATTATCCGAAGATTGAAAAAATATTTAAACTTAGAAAAGAACGATCTTACCAATTTAATCAAGATTCTTACTTTCAGATGGTCTATAGAAGGCTGGAAGTATAACTTAATATCACAGAATGCCGCTAAAGTCAAAATTTTAGTAAAGCAATGTCCTTATAAATCTGCCATGGATCGTAATCCAGAACGAACTGAAAAACAATCTTTAATATGTAAAAACATGTGTATTCCTTTCTACAAAGCAATTACTAATGATTTTAATGAGAATTTAGATTTAGAAAGGAACAATATCATGGGCTTAGGCGATGATTACTGCGATTTTACATTTTCCTTTGACAATAAATCTTTTGAAGAAGCAGAAAATGATGAGTCCTTTACAAAAATTATTGAACCTAATAATGCTGATAAGTTATTTTATTTTGAAAAGAATTTTAGAACACTCGACGGATTATGGGTAATAGAAACAGAGAATGAATTAGGTTGGGACGCAACTCTAAAGCTTGATATAATAGTGTGGCAAAGGTTATATAAAATCGTATTTCGCAGGGTGAAAAAGTATTTGAACATCAAAGGAAACTCTCTAAGTGATTTAATTGAAATACTTTCTTTTGTATGGAATTGTGAAGGTAATGTCCACGACATTTTTCAAGCAGGGAAGGACTATTTTACAATAAGTATCGTTGAATGCCCTTACATAGCAGCAATGGAAAGAAATCCAGATAGGCATAATAGAATCGAGTCTATATGTAAAGACATGTGTATTCCATATTTACAACCTGTTATTAATGAATTTAATCCTAAAATTGAAATAACAAGAGATAAATTTATAGGTTTAGGCGATTCAGTTTGCAATATTATTCTAAATTTAAAAGATTAAATTGATAATAAGATTCAATCAATAGTTAATCGTAAACTTTCTTATAAAAGTCTATTCGGTTTTTAATGTCTAAAACTACCATATCTCGTTCGTTATTTTCTAAATCATAGAGATCAAAAATAATATCTTCAACTTCTCGAATATTGGATAAGTTATCTTCATTATAAATTCCATTACTTCTTTGAAGAGAGTTTGTTATATTTCGGACAAGTTCGCTTAATTTCTTTTTTCGGTCAGAGGGGGCATTCTTAACTGGCAAATGTCGGATCATATATTGGTTTAGATTTATTGTCGTATTTTGCTGAGAGTTTATTCCGTACAGGCAATAATATTGCATAAGAGAAGAATTTAGGATTGCGCTAATGTACTTTAACTCTATATGATCATCGCTGATTATTGAATAGATTGAAGATGTAAAACATACCTTATCTTTACAAAAAACGGATTGAGGAAAAATACTATTATGCTTAATTAATAGCTTTGGTTTGATATAAAATTCGAAATTAGAGCCCTTTAAAATTCTTGGATCTGTTTTTTCGATGTCAAACGACTTATCTTTATTAAAATAGTAATAATTAAAATCCTCTTTTGCTTTTATGAAATAGCAACTATTGTTTGTATTTTCTTCGATGAGAGCTCTGATCTGTTGTAACCCTTTAGCTTCTTCTCCTCTAATCATGTTTGGGATTCGTTCGATGTTGAGATAATTTACATCTCCGGATTTTTCAATTTTATTGATAAGATTCAATATTTTTCTACTTGGTTTAATCCTAATGCGATTTAAAGCTATAGTTTTAAAATTACAATATGGACAGTTCAAATCTGGTGTATAAATGTAAATTTTTTTAGAATGAGCACTTAAAGGGCAAGTTTTATTAAAGCAAACCCTTAAAGTATCGACTTTTTGGGCGGTGTATTTAGCAATTTCGGTATTTGGATACTGAAAGACCTCTATATCTTTAATCGTATCACTTTTTTTTTCATAGAATAGAATTTGTACTTCATTTGTAGCTTTAGCAAATAAATTTGGACCAATATCGTATATTTTAAGTAAATTAGCTTTAGAAAACAGAATCTGCCTGAATTTAACATATCCTTGCCTAAGTAAAAAACTCTTAGGTACAAGGTACCCTATAATACCTTTTGTCCAATTCAGAGATTTTAATAAAAAAGCACAGTAAACATCGTTATAAAAAATATTTTCAGATTTTAATTGCATTTTCTGATTCTTATCAAGAATGTTTCCATAAGGGGGGTTTCCAATAATTAGATCAAATTTAAAATCTTTTTTTCTCACTAAACTATCTTCAAGTGTGATATTAGAATTTAGAATTAATAAGAGCTTTGAATCATATGAATTGTTTTTATCATAATATTGGTTAAATAATTTTAAAATACAGAGTTTCCTCGAATTTTGGTTAATTTCAGAACCATAAAGATTCTTATATATGTGAAATTTGATTTCTTCAGGGTTAGAGTCTAGTTCAAGAGTTTGTAATAACCCTAAGATAATTTTAAAGGCAGTAAGAAGAAAAACGCCTGTCCCACAAGCAGGGTCAAGTATACTAAAGTTTAACAACCTTTCCTTAATTTTTTCTCTTCCCTCTTTATTCAACTTGTGAATATCGTCGATTGATTTAATCTTGTAGTTTTCCAAATAGTTGTCGAAGAACAAAATTAAACCCTGAGTAATTATAAAATCTGCTATTGAATGTCGAGTATAAAATGCCCCCTCTTTTTTCTTATTATGATATACTCTTAGAAAATTAGATTCAATATTAGGAATTGAGCTCAAACACGCTGTTGTTTTCTCGTGATTTCCAGTTTCAATAGAATTTAGAAGATTCTCGTATAATGAGTCAACGCTTAGATCTTTTTCCTTGTCTTTCATTATAGCAACTTTTATCCTTCTTCAGTTCAAATTAATTTAGGTATTATGACTGAATATGATGTTTTAATTATATTTCAACTCTTATATGGTATATTCTTTATGTTTTTATAGTTGTATTTATTTATTAAGATCAGAAGCATGACAAATAACGAAGAAGAAAAAGACGGAGTTGCTCCAATCAAACCTATTATAAAAAAATTGAAAAAGGAATACGATAAAGACCCAAATGATTGGAGAGTGATTGGATCTAAAGACGAACATGGAAATACAGACACATTTATTACAAAAAAACCCAACGCTTATTGGCTTAAGTCAAAAATGTTAAGTCCTTATTCTTCTTTGAGTATGGGCTCGATTGTTCGTAACATTGACCGTGATATAGATGAATCTCTGGGAATTGGGAAAAACTTAAGTCCTGATGAAATGCTTCGCTTGTTTGGTATGGTTGTTCCTATTAAAAATAATCGGAATATAGTTGCTGCAGGGATCGAAAAATATTCTCAAACAGATGGAGATTATTTAAAGAAGATAATAAGCGAAAGAGATGCGAACTTAGGCCCACAAATGGTAAAGAGGATCGACGAAGAATTCACTAAAAAACATCCTCAAAGAAAGAATTTATACATCTAAAAACTAATTTCTTTCATGATCTAAAGAATTAAAGGTAAAGTTAGAATCTAAAATCTTGTAGAATAATTTAAACTTTACTAAGTAATGTTCCAAGTTCGTCCTTATTTTTGATAATTGGTAAATTAGCTGAATATTTAGTGGAATTATTCACCAATTCAGTGATAATTGCATTCATTTTTTCAGGACCATTTTTTCCTTCAAGAGTTATAGCAAATTCTTTAAACATAGGGATTTTAAGGTCCTCAACATAGAAAGACACTCCTTTCTCGACCTCTTCCATTAAAAATTGAAAGGATAAATCCGCTGATCTCTCGGTAACAAAAAAAGGATTATCAGGTTCTTCGAAAGTATAAGAAACCTCTTTCCAACGAGCTCCACCTGCATCCATAGGGACCATTCCAAAAATATAATCACTTGTAAAAATCCAAAATGGCGTTCCATTATCGTACGATGATTCCACAATTGCTTTGAAGTCAGTCATTCTAGTTCAATTTGTTCTAATTTTCTTATAATATAGATATATGATAATAAAGAGTGTTTTTTTTAATTAATAATCTTAGAAATCTTATTTGAATCTTTCTTTTTGGTTTACTTATAAATGAGTTTTTAATAAAAAAAAGATTAATAGAAATTAATGCGAGAACTCAATTATGAAAAACTAGTTCTTGATATTCAGAATTGGATATATAATTATGTAAAGTCTGCAAATGCCGAGAATGTTATTGTAGGCCTTAGTGGCGGGATAGATAGCGCAGTTACTGCTGCTTTATGTACAAAAGCGCTGGGGAATAAAAAGGTTTTTGGATTGGGTTTACCTTGTGGTTCTATATCTCAGGATCTAGAAGACGCTAAATTAGTAGCAAAATCCTTAGAAATTGACTTTACAGTATTAGATTTAAATCAAATCTACGATAATTTCTTAAATATAATTGAGTTTAACCATAAAAAAAAAAACTTAGCTAACGCTAACCTCAAACCTAGAATACGTATGACAGCATTATATTTTTATGGTCAAACAAAGGGAAAAAGCTTGATTGCCGGAACAAGTAATCGAGCTGAATTAGCTATTGGATATTTCACTAAATATGGGGATGGGGCCGCAGATTTTGAACTGTTGGCCTCTCTCTATAAACAAGAAGTTAGAAAGTTAGCAAAAATTTTGAGCGTTCCTAAAAGAATAATAACCAAGCCCCCTAGTGCAGGTCTCTGGGCAGGACAAACCGATGAAGGCGAGATAGGATTAACTTACGATATAATAGATGAAATTCTTTATAGAATTGATTATGATATTGATTTTAATGGTTTAATTGATAAAAATATTCAAAAAGTACGAGATTTAATGAGTTCAGCGAGACATAAGTTAAAGATGCCTCCAATGTTTAATGTAAGAGATTAGTTTGTTCTATAAACTGGAAATTAACCTTCTAATTTTATTAATGCGGGAAGTGATTTCATTCATTCTAGTTTTTAAATCGTTATTTTGCTTTTTAAATTCTGATTCTGGTATTGAACCTTTATTAAATCCCTTCTCTAAATCTTTAAAACTTCGTTCTAACGAATATCGTTTTCCTTCGAGAGCGATCAATTCTTGGTACAGAGTGTCTTTGTCGTCTGAAATATTGTCTAAATTTGGAGAATCAAAATTCGATTCCATACTAACATCTACTTTATTAAAATCGATAAAAGGCATAACTTCTGGCTCTTGAGCATTTCTACTAATTTTTTTCTTCTTTTCTTCCTTCTTCTTTTCTTCCTTCTTCTTGACTTCTACTTTAGCGGGTATCTCCGTAAGGCCAGTTATTTCTTTTGGTTTTACTGAATTCTTATTTCCCATAGAAGAAAATACGTTAAATAAGTCAGATCCGCTAGAAACAATTGATTCACTTTCAATCTCCTCAATCCTCATGGCAGAAATTTTTGGTTTCTCGTTTAAGAATGGCATTACATCAGAGGTTTGTGAAGTAGGTATTTTTTCGGGCTCTTCAGTTATTAGCGAAGTAATTTTCCTTTTTTCTGCCGCAAAAGGAATGACTTCGGATTCTTCTATCACCATAGGGGTAATTTTTGGTTTTTTTTTAGGAATGGGAGTTAAATTTGGTTTATCCGAGTCTATTGGTTTATCAATTGGTGCGAAAGGAATTGGAGTTAATTGTTCTTTCGAGGGCTCTAAATTTACATTTTGAGGTTCTAAATCAACAGAATTTTCTTCGGGTTTGTCAGGCATAATTGGAGTTTTGGGAATTGACTGTTTTGAAGTGGGGGTTGGTTTTACTAGTTTCTTCATAACAGGAATCCTTATTTTAGGAGGAGCAAGTCTAACTTTTTTGTTGGGAGTTATTTTACGAACTTCCCGCTTGGTAGTCACACGACTAACTCTATCATCTTTTTTCTCCAACTCTTTTTTGAGGTCATCTATTTTACCCTTTAAGTTTTCTATTTCGCCTTTGAACTGGTCTGAAACCATGCTAAATATGTCAGTCAAATCGATTTCTGAATCTCCGTTTTCAGGTGCAATTGTAGGTTCAGCAACAGTTTCTTGAGTTTGTTCTGTTTTTAATTTTACTTCGTCTGGAATGTTTATTATGCTTTTTATAGCAACGGGTAAGGCTGTTTCTGAAAACCAAAGATCAAGAGTATCCCAATCATCCAATTTTTTAAGAATTTCCTCGATAGGGCCTTTTTGTTCTGAGGCTGTACTGGTATTTTTTAATTTGGTAAAATAATTAATAAGCTTATCTTTTGCTTCAATTTCATCATCAGGCGTTGGTTGTCCTTCTGTAAGAAACGAAAAAAGCTCACTAATTTCGCGTAAAGTATCATTAGAATGTTCTTGATCAGTCATAAAAGGCACGAGGTTAATTTAATTTTAATTCTTCGCATTATCTTGGTATTTAAATATAAAAAAATTATACACTAATTTATTTTTATGTATTATATTTGCTATAAAGAATATAAACATAATATTTTCATAGAAATACTCTCAATAGCACGGCTTCTATTGGATCTTCAATTTAAACCGCTTTTAATGATTATTGGTGGATACTTTTTACACCAAGAAAAACAATTAAGACCTTAATTTTTTGTTTCTCCAATTCTTATTTAATTATTTTAACTCATCAAAATACTTGCGTAAATACCATATAAGAAATATAATACCTATAAAACTCAAAATAAATGGGAAGATATAATTAATTTCTTCAGTCAAATAGCCCCCAATTATCCCTGTAGGTATAAATCCAAGCCCGATAAGAAAATCTGAAATCCCATAAGATTCCGCTCTTCTGGTTTCATCCAGATCTGTTAAGATCATTTGTGCAGAAGGAATGAACATTGATGCAGTAAGACCATTCAATATATTAGCAACACTAAGCAAAGGAATTAAGTAAAATTGAAATCCAAGAGACCAAACAATGAATGCTAATATATAGCAAAAATAACTTGCTAAACCAAATGACTCACTCAGAATTAAAGAGCGCTTTTTTCCAATTTTATCGGCTAAATGGCCTCCAGGGATTTGAAAAATCATGGTTGTAATGCTTAACCATATCGCTATGAGTGCCAACTCCTCATAGGTTAATCCATATTGAGTTCTCAAACCAGCATTAATAATTGACGAAGAAATTGAATAGATGAATGCGTCAAGCAGAAAAAAAATTAATACGGCTCTTTTCTTAGGTGATTTATAGATTTCACGCCACATGCTTTGTCTTTTAGCAGAATTTTCCGCCTTAATTGCAGAATTTTTATTATGCTCAGATTTAGGATTAGCAATAACGAAAGTTATGATGAGATAATTACTTGCATCAAAAATCATATAAATAAGGAAATAAACTCGAATATCTTTGATGATGCCAAGAAGCACAAATATTTCTCCTCCAATATTACCAATGAATATACTAAAAAACATCAAACCAAACAAAATCCCTTTCTTAGCTTTATCACCACTCAGCGAAATAAACATGTTATAACTTATCCCTCCAAACACTGCACTTAAATGAAAGAAGATCGTTCCTATAACCAGGAACATTATGTTTTCTGCAAAAAATATGAAAATCATTCCAATAAAAAATAAGGGTGCTTCGAGAAGCCATACTTTTTTACGACTGAATTTATCTGATAATCTTCCTACCCAGGGTTTTGGTAAAAACATTACAATTCCTCCCAAAGTTACAAGAATACCCGTTATAAAGATTGAACCCGTAATTTCTAACAAAAACGGTTGATATACTAGAAAGAAGGGTCTCGAGGCGAAACCATAGATTAAACCTATAATAAATAAAGCCCACAGATTTCTTTTTTGAACTTTATTAATTTCCTCCGAATTACCTAATATATTCATTATTCTCTTCACCTTTTACCTTTTGCTAATTGTGGAACACTCTGTTAACATCGATTAATACCCCAACATAATCTCTATGAAGATATGAATAATAAATATGAGTCCATAGCGATAGTGTGATAGGGTAAGATGCATAGTTAAAAGTAATTTAAATTAAATTACTCGCACATGTTATTTATCGCTATAAACTTTTTCCATTTTAAGTCACTATATAATAAAGGGCTTGGCTACTATTTAAGCTTTTCGACATATTTGTACTCAGAAAATCATTGGCAAAACGATTATATTAATATGTATTATGAAATGAAAGAAAAATTCGAAAAGAAGTTTTTAAATAAAGGAAAGAAGATTAACAAAGATTAGCTCTGCCAGATTGGTGAGCTGAGTGAGCTCCTTGATGGAAATTACACACGTCTTCCGCGATGTCCGCCTTTACGCCTACAGTGGTCGTGAGATTTCGGGGTAACTTCTTCTATTCGTCCCACTCTGAGTCCCGAGCGAGCTAATGCCCGTATACAAGCTTGAGCCCCTGGACCGGGAGTTTGACTTTTGTTCCCACCAGGCGCTCGGACTTTGATGTGAATACCTCTTACACCTTTATCTTTTAATCCGTTAGCTACACGAAAACCACATTGCATAGCAGCGTAAGGGTTAGATTCGTCTCGGTCAGCCTTGACGACCATACCACCTGTGCATTTAGCGAACGTTTCAGCACCGCTTAAATCTGTAGCGGTAACAATTGTGTTGTTGTAACTGCTAAAGATGTGAACGATTGCCCATTTATCTTCTTGTTGTTTGCTCATGATTAATACCTATTAGGTAGATTCCTTAACTGCGGAGAGTGGACTGCTAGGAGTGTATCCTATCATGTCTTCTTCCTCTTTTTTGACGATGTAAGAAGGAGCGTTAATTTTTTTGCCACGTACTTGAATATGGCCGTGCACAACGAATTGTCGTGCTTGATAGATAGATTTAGCGTAGCCTTTCTCAAAAACAAGTGTTTGCAGTCTTCTTCTTAGTATGTCTTCGACGGTGAGTAATAGTATATCTTCGAATCTAGCGTCAGGACCTAAAATTCCGAGTTTAACTAACTTATTGATTAAAGTTTGCTGAACCTCAGCAGCTCTTTCTTGAGACATTGTTCTGGACTGTCTCGCAAGGCTCCGCCAATTTCCGAGCGTGGTACGCATTTTCCAAAATTCGCGTTTGTTTCTAAGACCGAATTTTCCAAGAAACTCGAGTTCTTCGGCTTGTCTTTCTTTTTCAAAGGGGCGTTTCGGTTTTTTAAATTTTTTCTTTAACCTTCTTGGATCTCCGATTTCTAATCACCTTACTTTTGACTTTTCAATTTTCTTCTTATAACACCTACGACTAATCCGTGTCGTCCAGTGCTTTTAGTTCTTTGACCTCGAACTTTTAGACCTCGGTGGTGTCGAACGCCTTTATAACTTCTTATGCGTTTCATTCTATCGATATCCCGTCTAACCGATAATTCGAGTCGATTTCCGATTATGTGTAAGTTCTCCCCGGTAACTAGGTCTTTTTTACGATTTAGCATCCAAACTGGGATGCCGTTCGTAATTGGATCTAATATTATTTCTTCAATTCTATTTAGGTCCTTTTCGGGAATGGCACCAATCCTCAGATTGTCGTCTATTTTTGCGACTCTTACGATCGCTTGAGCGAATCTCCTTCCAATTCCTCTTATTTGAGTTAATCCATGCTCTACTTTTGCGTTTCCATCAACTTGAGAGCGAAGTTTACGAAAAAACACTTTTTCCCGAAAGTTGCTTGGTCTACTAGTTAAACTCATTTTACCGATATTACGTTTCTTATTCTTATAATTCTTAATATGAAATTTAATATTAATTTTTTGGTTTAGAACGAAAGAAGGTTTGTTTGAGAAAAGAGAGCGGAATTTTACTACTTAATATCGAGGGAATCTTAGATTTTCTTCTTTTTTTTTATCGATATGCTTCTTACATTTATTTTTTTTTATTTTAGCGATTTTTTCAAGGAGGGGCAATCCTGGTTTAACTTCAGAAAGTTCTTTTGATTCAATTAAATCGTTTTCAATAAGTTTGTTATAGAGTTCCTTTCCAACTTCAGTTCTAATGAGAACGGTATTCCACCCCGAAGGTGACCCTATAGAACCAATTGAAATATCAGCGGCTTCAGAAGTTAGGTCAAAGCAAACTTCGCAATCTTCTCGAGCTAGATGCCCAATCTCTTTAATCGGTATGGTTAATTCGTCATTGGACTTAGTATACACAAAGAACTTCCCTTTGTTTATATCCGTTTTCCTTACATCACTGACATCAACTTTTAGAAGTTCGAAAATCTTAAGCAGAGATTCGTAAGAGAATGATTCCATACAAAAAATGCCTATGCGATATTTTATTTGATTTAATACGGGAATGTTAATGTTGTAAATATCTGATTTGAGTAAAGCTTGCATCATGCAAGGAACCCCAACCACCGCTAAGTTAGCTTTTCTTTTATTAAGTTCACTTAAACTTTTTAAATTGGGGTTGTTTACATATTTAGTTCCCGTGGTTTGAAGAATGTCTTCTTTATTCTGTAGGATAATTGGTTCAGGTCTCCACGGAGTTTTGCTCATTTTAGCGCCTAATGCTATATCAATAATTTTAGCATCAAATAAGTAATGCAGACAGGTGCTTGTTATTCCTCCATCTTGGCAAGATTTGGCAATTTCGTCAATTTTGGTTCTTGCTGAGTAAGCTTCTAAATATTGTCCTACTTTAGGATACGTTTTAATCTGTGAGGTCCCTTCTTGAACCATGCTTAAAACACTTACAGGTAAGTAAGTACGTGGACAAACATAATAACAGAGGCCACATCTTATGCATTTTTCTTCGTCAATTTTACCGAAACCATTGAAAACATCTAAACAGTTTACCGGGCAAATACCAACGCATAAACCGCATCCAGAACAGTTATGTGTTTCAAAAATAGTTTCGACGGGTTCATAAATTGATTTTATTTTTGAAGGATTAACATCGAAGCTTTTTATATCAAAATCCTTAAAAGTAGTCGAAGAGGGAGTGTTTTCATCTCCTTCAACTTCGTCATAGATTTCGTTCACTACAATTAGATTCTCATTTTTCAATAACTCCAACAGACTCAATGTTTTAGTGATTTCTATAGAATTATCGCTCGAAAATTTATTTAATGCCTCAAAATCGTTAGATTTTTGACGAGTTAGAAAATTGTAAAGCTTAAATTTAATAAGTTCCTCATCAAACATTTTGAATAAAATTGCATGGTATTGTTCCTCGTTATAGACGCCAGAATCTAGTATTTCTTGTTTAGCGTCAATTAACACGCGGATTCTATACGAATCTACGGTCACGGCTATATCTTTCAAGCCTTCCTTTGTCATTTTAAGCTTAGAACTCATTTTAGTTAAACTTTAGTTGTTTTAATTAATACTTAATTTCCGAATACTCTCGCTGGGAGTCAGTTACCTTCTAACTAGATTTTTTTAGAAGGATCATTCTCATTCGGATTAATTTTTTATTTTGGTAGAGGAGGAAGTTTTTCAACTTTACTCGTGATATCTTCTACAGATTTAATGAATTTATCAACTTCCGCTGCCGAGCAAAAATATTGTTGAATCCTTTCTTCAGCTAGACCTAGATGGCTAAATAATCTTTTTAAAAATTTAACATGGTCATAAGTATTCATGTTTCCATTTCCAAATTCGCATTCACCCTCTTTTCAATAAATGATAGCGACTCCATCAGCTCCATTTAAGAAACTCTCCATAATTAGATGAATTCCTATTCTTCCCGTACACCTAACTCGTATTAAATGGAAATTAGTGGAATAAGATTTTCTCGTAGTACCAGTTAAATCTGCTGCTGAATAACCTCATTTTTCGCATCCAAAACCTATTATTTTTCTTTCATTTGTAATTTCTGTCATCAATTATTACACCCTTCTTTTTTAGTTTTCAATTATTGTTGATTCTTTTTGATTACTATCTATTTCACTCTTTCCGATTCCTTTGATTTCAGCTTCAAATTGACGATCTCGATAATATTTAAGATCAATCGCTCTTGCTGGGCAAGATGATATGCATACTCCGCATCCTTTACATTTTAATTCATCAACTTGAGCAATTTCATTATCATCTATGCTGATTGCCTTATATTCGCATACTTTTTCACATCTATGACATCCTAAACATAAAGTCTCATCTACTTCAGCAATGATTAATTCTTGTATAATAGTTTTATGAGAAAGTAAAGCAGCAGCTTTGCTAGCAGCAGCTAGGGCTGTAGAAACGGAATATGGAATGTTTTTTGGTCCGGCTGCGCATCCACAAATATAAATCCCAATGTTTTTTGTTTCTTGTGGTTTCAAACAGCCATGAATTTCAGATAGAAACCCGTTTGGGCCTTTTCCTAAACCCAATACTTCAATTGCTTCAATAGTCCCTTTTGAAGGGTTCATCCCAGTAGATAATACAACCATATCAGCTTTAATTTTCGTAAGTTCCCCAGTTAAAGAGGAATAAGCGCGTACCATTAAATTATGGTCATCATCCTCGGTCAACTCCCCAACTTTTCCCCGTATCATTCTAACATCAGCTTCTCTAATTGTTCTATAATATTCCTCGTTGCCCTTATCAGTTGTCCTAATGTCAATATAGTATATTATAACATCCATTTCGGGATACTCTTGTTTTAGCAATTGAGCATTTTTAAGAGCAACACTGCAGCAAACAAATGAACAATAAGGATTCGCTTTTAGCGATCTAGAACCTACGCATTGTATCATCACAACTGTTTTAGGTGTTTTTCCGTCAGATATTCTATAAATGTGTCCCCCTGTTGGACCAATTGGGCTAAGCATACTCTCTAATTCGATCTGAGTAATAATATTTGGATATATGCCATAATTGTATTCATTTGTCTCTATAATTGGGTATTCATCGTATCCTGTAGCAACGATAACAGCCCCTACTTTAACTTCAATAATTTCGGGTTCTTGTTCAAATTCTATTGCTTCTGCAGGACAAATTCGTTCTCAATTTTTACAATCTATGCACACACTTTTATCCATAACAGCATATTTCGGGACTGCTTGAGGAAAAGGGATAAAAATTGCACCTCTTTCGCCAATTCCGCTATAAAATTCATTAGGGACATTTATAGGGCATTTTGTAGTACACAAGCCGCATCCAGTACACAATTTTTCATTCACATACCTTGGATTTTTACGTATCGTAACGTTGTAATCTCCTGTTATACCGCTAAACTTGATAATATCGCTATAGGTGAAAAGTTCGATATTGGGATGTTTTGAAGCGTTAACCATAATGGGGGCAAGAACTCATATACCACAATCATCTGTAGGGTAGATCCTATCTAATTGGGCCATCTTACCTCCAACAGTTGGTTGTTTTTCAACTAAGTAGACTTGTATCCCATGGTCTGCTAAATCTAAAGCTGCGTTCATTCCAGCAATTCCCGCACCTATTACTAATGCCGCTCTTTCTACAGATATCTCCTTATAAGGGATGCTTTCTAATTCCCGAGCTCTATTTATACCAGCATGAACTAATCGTTTTGCTTTTTCGGTTGCGTTTTTAATATCACCTTGATGAACAAACGAGCAGTGCTCCCTAAGATTTACCATTTCAAAGAAGTAAGGGCTTAAACCTGCTTCCCGTAAAACTGCACGGTAAGTAGGCTCGTGAATCTTAGGAGTGCAGGCTGCTACGACTATTCGATTCAAATCAAGCTCTAGAATGTCATTTTTGATGGTTTGTTGTCCAGGATCGCTACAAGTGAAATTGTTCGTCCTAGCGATAACCACATTAGGTAACGGTTCAACAAAATCTCTAACTGCATCACAATCAAGGTGAGCTCCAATATTTACACCTCATCTACACACATAAACTCCTATTCTTATCTTGTCAATGGTCTGTTTTTCAGACAATTAAATCACCTTTGGTTAAAACATCACCCAAATAATAAATTGCTTCTAGTTCTATTTTTAATTTTAATAAAACCTTTTTGTGTTTGGAAATTATTGCATTAATTTATTTTTTCTGGTTAAGCTGATAAATTCTAACCAATTTTATCAATATCTTATACAAATATCTAATTATAAATCTACGAGATTTAATTCAAGATTTTAATCACATTAAGTTTTTTATGGATTTTTCATTGGATCTAATTATGGTGGAGCAAGAAGAAAACAAAAAAGAAGAATTTGCTCGAGAATTTATGACCGAGGAAGGTCTGAAAGGTAAAGCAAGGAGAATAAAAATCATGACCATTATCGATAAAGTAGGATACGATAAAGCAAAAATAAAAGTTGCTTATCTCCGGTCAACTATAACTGAAAGAATTCACCATGAATAATTCTTTTATTTTTTAACACGCAAAAATTATTTGCATAAATTAATTTAATGATTGTTTATAATAGAACTTAGAAATTTTATATTATAATGAGATTTGACTTTGAGAGACATAGAAGATTTTAGAGCTAATATAGATGCTATCATCGAAACTGAAAAAAAAAGATTTAAAGACCCACAAAATGCCAAGAAAGTTCTAGAATTCGATATATTGTGGAGAAATGTACTCCAAGAAATTCAAGATTTAAGAAAGCAAAGAAATGACTTCTCTAACGAGATAAGTCGGTTCAAAAAATCCGGTGAGCAGGAAAAAGCTAATACTGCAATCGAAAAATCAAAACAAGTTAAAGAAACAATCGATGAACTTGAGAAAAAAAGGATTGTGTACCTTGAGGAACGAGAAAAATTTAGATATATAATCGGAAACGACTTACACAAATCCGTTCCAATTGGAGAAACAGAGGAAAACAATGTCATTATCAGGGAATATGGTGAGATACCCATATTTGACTTTAAACCATCCTCACATGTCAACATTATTCGTGATATAGGTGGTGCTGACACAAAGAAAGCTTCTGAAGTAGTAGGATCTCGATTTTACTACTTGAGAGGTGACATAGTTTTACTTAATTTGGCACTCATTAGATTTGCTTTAGATAAATTAATTAGTAAAGGGTATGAACCTTTATGGACACCTTTTTTCATAAAACACGAAGTAATGAAGGCTGCAGCAGAATTAGGAGATTTTGAGGAATCCCTCTATAAAATACAAGACGAGGATCTCTATATGATTGCAACTTCAGAGCAAACTCTAGCTGCTTTTCATTACGATGAAATTTTAGATCCCGATTTACTCCCTTTAAAGTATGCCGGAATATCTTCTTGCTTCAGAAGAGAAGCAGGTTCCCATGGGAAAGACACATTAGGTATATTTCGAGTACACCAGTTTGAAAAGGTTGAGCAATATATTTTCTGTAAACCTGAAGACTCTTGGGACATTTTTACGGAGTTAATATCGAATGCAGAAGAAATCTATAAAGAGTTAGAAATACCATTTCGAATTGTTAACATCGCATCTGGTGAATTAAATGACAACGCTGCCCAAAAATACGATTTAGAAGCGTGGTTCCCATCATCCGGCAAATATCGAGAATTAGGTTCATGTAGTAATTGTTTAGATTATCAAGCAAGGAAGTTAAAAGTACGTATAGGTAAAGTAGGTGCTACTCAAAAGAAAGAAATAGCACATACTCTTAATTGCACTGCGATTGCTACAGAGCGTACAATTTGTTGCATTTTAGAAAATTACCAAAACCAAGATGGGACAGTTTCAATACCTACAGTCCTTCAAAAATATATGAATGGGAAAAAAATATTAAACTCATAAATTAAAATTGATCAACCATGATTGAAGTTTTATTAGAAGAATTTGAAGATTATTATAAAGAACAGCTCGAATCACAATTTTTTAAGGTAAAAAAAGCGGTTAAAAAGCTATTATCTGATATCAACGCAAGTTTACTTGAAATTAAGGTGTGTACCGATCATTTCATAGAAGCTGGAGAAGGTAATATAGATGATAAAGCTCTTAAATCATTACACCTATTTTCTGATAAAATAAGAAAGGAAATCGATGAAGTTGGAGTACCAGAAGAAGAGATCACATACGACGCGATGTATAATCTTTTAAACTCGATTAAAAAACTGTTTACTAACATTAACGATATAGCAAAAAAATCGATCCCTAAATTTCAAAAAGAGTTACAGTCTGAAATTAAGGAATTAAGTTATATCACTCGCAAATTAGGTAACAAGCAAAAGGTTTTAGACGAATTTCTAAGAAAAAAATATACGGATGTAAAAGATGCAGAATATCTACTGAAAAAGTTACCGAAATTGTTTGCTCTGAAAGAAAATATTGAAAACGCTAAATCTGACTTAGATGGGTTCGAAAAAGAGTTAGAAGAGCGACAATCGGAGCAAGAAAATTTAACAGAAGCTCTCAAAAAAATCGAAAAAAATGAGCTTTTTAAAGAACAAGATCAGCTGGAAGCTAAGTTAGCTCGTTTAAGAATGGATATTAACAATCAGTTTGGATTTAAAAAAGCTCTTAAAAAGTTGAAATTTGAATTAGAAAAAGATACAATGCACATTCCAAATATCAACATTTATTTCTTGAGAGACTTTTTAAAGAACCCAATTAATACGTTAGTTAATGATAGCAGAGATTTACCTAAATTTTCAGCATTACTCATCCAATTACGGCATATATTAGAAGACAATAAACTTAACCTTAAATCTGATGTAAAAGATAAAACTATTCAGCAAATTAATACTATTTTTAATGAGAAAAATATTCAAAATGAAATAGACAATTTAAAACTACTCCGCTCTGAAATTAATGATATTAAGAAAAAGATAGAACATGAAGGATTAGCAGTTAAGAGAGATGAAATTAAAAATAAGATTTCGTTGAATACCGTAAAATTAGAACACTTAGAAAGCGATCTCGATAGGAAAAACAAGGATTATCTAAGATATTTATCTTCTCTTAAAAATGAAAGAGAAGAGATTCAAAAGTCAATAAAAGATCATATAAATCAGGAAGTTAAATTAAGTATTACCTTTAACTTCTAATAATACTTCACTTTGTTTTACTAATCTGCTTCTGTAATTTCTAAACCCTTTTTTTCTTATCTTTTCTTTTCTTCTTATGTAGACCTCTTTCAAAACGGTATCCCAAAAGTTCTTCTGATTCTTGACCTTGACGAATACCCTCTACTTTCTTTTTTTTAAAAATTCTTAATTTAGATTTTTTTGAATCGGATTGTTTATAATTCATTTTATCATTCCCTTTTGTATTTATTCATTCATATTTTACAATTTTAATATGTAAATATACGCTCTGTTTTTTAGTTTTATTACTAATACAAAGGTTAGTTATTTTTTCTTTATAATCTTAAATTCTCTGTTATTCTTTAAACTTCTTTTCTGTAGCACTAATTTCAAATTATGCTTTAAAAATTTAAAGGTCTCAGTTTCAATTAAGTCAAAAATTTTAAGATACTCGAATCCTAACAATAAATCTTGTTTAATATCAATATCGAATCCCGCCCGAAAAGAATCATATACTGATATATTTAAGTTCCGACTTTGAGCATCTTTTAATAAGGCAACAAAAGAAGGAATGTTTGGGTCTGAAAAATAGGTGGGGAGAATATCGGGGGGGTTTCTTCCGAATATGGAGATTCCAGCAGAGTGAATTGCGGGGCAAACTACAAGCTGGTTTGATTTCATTAAATTACTGATTTCCATCAAATTATTTTCGGATAATAATATTACATCCAAAAAAGTAAAAATAGTACTAACCGCATCGTATTCTTTTATTGCAATATTGTTCAGGTCATTGATCACTAAATCAAACGATTTACGAGGATGTGTGAGTTTTTCTTTAATTCCAATTAATCCAAACTCTTCTGCTAATTCTAAAATCTCTTCGTTATGGCAATACACGATCTTATTGTCAAAACTATCAACATTCTGGACTTTTTTTGCCAAGTCTTTAAACATGGCTATAGTTAAATCCTTGAGTAATTCTTTGGGAAAACAATCTCTAAGACGAGATTTTGTCCGTGATAATGGAGCAATAGGAATTAAAAGAACGCTCATTATGAAATTTAGGAAAAGTTATAATTTAAAATATACCAAAATTAGTTGTTTAAAAAATTACTTTAAATTATTTAAAATTTGAATAGATAAACTTTCAAAAGCCAAATCAACATTTTCATTAAGTTTAGCAGATGTTTCAAAATATTGGATACCAAGTTTCTCTACTTCAGCTTCAATTAGCGAATTGTCTACATTTCTGTCTAAGTCTTTTTTATTTCCAACTAAAACATAAGGCACATCCCCGCTTAAATCTTTTAGCGTAGAAAGCCAAAAGTCAATATTTTGGAACGTTTGTAAATCGTTTAAGCTAAAAACAATCATAGCTCCAACAGCTTGAACAAAATAGTATTCTGTGCTGAAGAGCTTGTCCTCTTGACCTCCAATGTCCCAGAAAAACAATTTAAATCCCTTTTCCTTAATATCCTGCTTCAATTCAGGTTTTTCTAAGTCTAATTTATCAACTATCTTACTTAAATCAATTTCTTTTATCAGGAAATTAGCGCCTATCGTTGGCGTATAATCCTCGTGAAATTTACCATCTACGTATCGAGCTAATAACGAGGTTTTTCCGACTGAGGGATTACCACAAAGTATAACTTTACCACGGTATGAAATTGCTATCAGCCTCCTCTAACTTTCACTAAAAAATTATAATACCACATAGTTTTTATCCCCTATGATTTTTTATCAATATGTTTATCATTAAACACTTTAATTTAAACTTAATTTTATTTTTGTTTTTCCGTTCTAATTCTATTAAACTAACGTAACCTTTGTTTGAGTATGCGATTTATTTAAAATAGATTAAACTGGATATGGTACTTTTACTGGAGTTAACTTTATCTCTTTCGTTTCTGAGCTAATAAAGTGTCTAAATAAATGCTCGTAGCCTATTATTTGACTCTGCTTTCCGTTTTCCAACCATAAACCAGATGTGTATTCCGGAGCTTCTTTTACCTGATCTAAAGTAGTTAACAAAAATCCATAATCTGCGATTAACAATCCGAACGGAATGACGTTTTCACCCTCGATTGAATGGATCTTTACAGAAATTTTTAATAATTTCTTGATCTCTTCCTTAAGTTCTTCAAAGTATTTAAAGGCAATTACGATTTCCATATCTGATGAGAATTTCTTACTCCAGATTTCCTTTAATATCCACTCGTGACCTCCTAATTCTTTAATCAATAAATCAGGGGTCATTATGAAATATATTCTGTTTTGAGAAGTGCTAATTAAATCTTTTATTTTCTTTCTAATTTTATCCCTTGAATTTATCGCCCATACCCTTGGCTCGACTTCTTCTTTATCAATTTCCAATTCAGCAATCGCTTTTTCGATCGTTATAGTATCGTCAATTTTTTTCTTGAAATTGTCTCTAAGCGTTTTAAAAACCCGACTAATGGGGATCACTTGATAATTTGCACCCCTTTTTACTGGTTCTTTTTGGATAAACCCTTTTTCAATTAACCGATTAAGACTATCATATACCCTAGCACGGTCAACATCAGAAAATTTTGCTATATCTGCCGGACTCAATATTTTATATTTTGCAAGAGCTAACAAAACCTTTGAATCATTTTTCGTAAATCCTAATGACTGTAAGGCAAATTCAATATCAGATTCTTCAAGTTTTATGTTTTCGCGACTATACGACAAGAGCTAAATCTTGATCCTTTTTTATTCGTATTACATAACTAATTCTAAAACTGTTATTTTAATTTATACATTTAAAAAAAAAAAAAAAAAATAATCGCAAATAAATTAGTAAAACTCCAATAGAGGCGAATTGACAAAATTCTTTAATAAAATAGCCGTCAAAGTTTAAGAAACGCTTGTGTAAAATTCAAGTGTCAATATTATAATAAAAACCGAGTTTCATTTTTTTCATTATATTAAAACTTTAATAATGGTTTTATTTTTTGCGTAAAAAATAGGCGAATTATGTGAGAATGACTTTCGAGTGAATTTTAACAATCAAAGATTTTTTATTTCCTATTTAATAAAAAATAAAAATTTTATTCAAAAGGGGTATTTTGTCGCTCAGAAAATTTTGCTATATCTGCCGGACTCACGATAATTAGTTAATTTCATTTCCAAAAACTATTGTTCCGAACCATAATATTTATATAATAGAAATTCGTAGTTATTATTAATTATAAATCTATATTAAAACATTTAAAATACCAAAAAAAAAATAGTGGAGGAATAAAAAATGGCCAAAAAAGCTCCTGCAAAAAAATCTGACGGTTATATCGCTAAAGCACCAATTCGAAGATTAATGAAAAAGGAAGGTGCTGATTTAGTAGCTGCTGACGCCCTTGATAAATTAATAGGGTATTTAGAGAAACAAGCAGCAAATGCGACGAAAGAAGCAATTAAAATAACCAAAGCAGACAAGCGTAAGCGTGTAACTGCTGCAGATATTCGTAAAGCTACTCGATAGAAAGTTTGAGTTAAATTTTCAAATTTTTTTTCTTATTTTTGTTTTAAGCTTCTAATTTGTTTTAAAGAGCGCTCTTTACTTGAAATTTTCAAAAAATTCTTTGTTTAAAAATTTGTTAATATTTTGAGTTAGCTTTTGCTTCACGGAATCTAAACCTTCGGGGAGAACTCTTGTGTTTCCGATTATATCAATAAATCCTAACTCTGTGCCATATCTTGGAACTACATGGATATGTAGGTGGTCTATACTTGCCCCAGCATAATTTCCTTGATTTATTCCAATATTATAGCCTTTTGGATTATATAAATCATCGAGTAATAGTTGCAAACCCTGAATCGTTCTATTCAAATGCAAAAGTTCCTTTTTCGTTAACTCGGTATATTTTGTAATGTGTCTGTTTGGAACGCACATGAGATGTCCAGGATTGAATGGATAAAGATTTAACAGCACAAAACAGATATTATCCTCATAAATTTTTAAAGAGACTACTTTCTCGTCGTTTTTTTTAACTGAGCAAAAAATGCAATCAACATCTGGTCTTTTTTTACCTTGAACATAGTCTAGTTTTCCTAAGGCTTGTAGCCATTTGTCAAAAATTATTCTACTCACTTTTTGAACTTAATTGTTATGAATATAATGAAAAGTCGGCAGTAAAATCTTTAGATTTAGTTATATCTCCTGGTTTTATCTTTCCTAAGCAATGTTCGTTAAGGAGCATATTAGAATAAGCAGAACACGTAAAAACCTTTCTAACACTCTTGAAAAAAGAATTTTTCGAGATAGTTCCATCTTTTTTGAGAAACATCTGTTCACTTATTTCATACCTGAATTTCTGAGTATCTATTCTAAAAAAAACATCTTTTATGAGGAAAAACTTTCTGATATCCATGAAAAAGAAGATTTTTCCATTATCTTCTAACGAGTTCAAAGCATCAACTTGTTGGGGAGCTATTTGAATTGGATTTGATATAATAATTAAATCCTTATTTTTTGGTTTTATTACTACCATTTTTTGCGCAATAGGACCTTTTGTATTTGGGAATACAAATTGAAAACCAAACTCAAGTTTTTTTTCATCGATCGGAAGTTTGTTTCTTAAAAGCCCTTCGTCAAGCAAATAATCTTGAATTAGGTTTTTTATATTATTAGCGTTATCTGTCATTATGATTCTTATTCAATGTTTATATACAAACCATTTATTTTTTGTGGATTTGATTGTTTTATTGAAAAAACTTAATTCATGAAGTTTAAGCGAGAAAAAAGAATTAATAATTGCGGAAAATCTTAATATTTGCCTTTCGGTCTAGCTTGGGGCTGAATCCCAGCGTCCTTTAATTTTTCTATGTTTTTATTAAGTTCTTCCGATGAGGAACAATACATTATTTGGAGAGATTTAACATCTATGAAAAGCGTTCCCACAATCCCCAATCCCATAAGTTTATTATCCTTATTGATAAAAGTATTATCAAGATTCATTTTAATTGCTTGTTTACTGTTCTCGAGTTCAACAAGTTTGGGCTGACAAGCGGTATATCCAGGTCCTCTATTGGTAATCAAATAACTCATTAACGCATAATCTAATTCATCGTTTATTTCTCCCTCCTCTTGGAGGACTTTTATCACATTTGGAGCATCTGGCAACGACATTTTCGCTAATTGACTTTAATGGGATAAAATAAAAAAAATTGTAATAAATAATTAGGTACGTTTATCAATCTGTACACGATCGACGCTATGCAAAGCACAATTCATACTTTCTAACATCTCTTTAATTGATTCAAGTGAGAGTTCTTCAGTGCCTTTAATTGTTATAAATATCGATGTAGTTTTTTGATCTATCTCATCTGTTTTAATCTGGACAAACAAAACGCCGGGAACCTCCTCTAACGCTTGCGCAAGTCCGTAATTTGATGGAATGTGTGGCTTTAAGACATCTAAGTCAAATTCTATTCGACCCATTATTTGCATTTAAACCTTTTTTGAAGTATATTTTAAATATTTGATGGAAATTATTTCATTAATAGATTAAATGGTATTTATAATTTATTTTTATTTAGTTCATAAATTTTTCAAGGGTTTCAATTAATTTAAGTGGAATTTCTTCTGGTTCGATAATTTTATTAGCTTTCTTGAAAAATTCCCTTTTCAAGTAAATTGGAATTTTAGTGTTTAAAGCGATAGAGCGAGAACCTATGTTAACCGCTGCTTCAATATCTCTCCCGGTATCTCCTATTACAACAATTTGATCAGGTTTTACATTTATTTTCTCACATATGAGTTTTAAATGATCTGGATGCGGTTTTAGATTTTCAGTATCGTCACGGCCTATTATGACTTCAAAGTAGTGAAAGATACCTACTGTCTCTAGTGAAATTCTTGCGTTGTTATGAGTATTATACGTGAAAATAGCTTGTTTAAGTTTTTTCTTTTTGGCAAACTCTAAAACTTGGTCGATACCATGAGTTAAACTTGCTTTAATGGCAGCATCGTGTTCGACTTGAATTACGACATTATTCACTTCGATAATAATTTCTTTAATTTTTTCGGAAGAAAACCCTAACTCACTAAATATTACTCTGGAGTTTTTAACATTTTCTAAAATAGGTTTTTCAACTGAAAGGTTTTCTTTTGGTATCCCCGAATCTCTTAATACTCTAATAGCCTTCCTTCGAGCTTTAACCGAGTTAATTTTAAAACGTATTAAGGTACCGTCCAAATCCCATATAATTGCTTTAATAGGTTTTTCGTTCATTTAATATACCAAATCGGAATATATCGGCCCTGTAGGGGTCAAAATAGATTTTTTTAGTTTTACCTGGCTTACGATGAAAGATCCAAATTCGAAATTTTTGTTCTCGTTAATTAGTTTTTTTAGCGCATCAAAAGTTTTATAATTTACCTTATCCTTTCTCAATCTTCCTATCGTCAGATGTGGTTTAAATCCAGTTCTTTTATCTTTTTGAATTTTCAATCGCTCAAATAAGAGTTGCTCAATAGTGTTTTTAATTTGTTGCAAAAATTGAACATCTCCAATAAGTTTTACCCATAAAACAGAGAATTTATTAAATTGACCAACCCCTCTTAGATTATATTCAATATTCTTTCCTTGAAACATGTTTTTGTTTATATCTTCCTTCAAAATTTTATAAATTTTTGGTGCTATGGATTCAGAAATGTCTCCCAAAAATTTTACAGTTAAGTGAAGGTTTTCTGGTTCTACTACTTTAAGTTTAGACTGATTTTGTTTTAATCGAGATGAAAAAGCTTGAATTTTTTCAATCGTATTTTTGTCTTTTAACTCAATTGCTATAAATGCTCTAATCATGATACCATCCAAATTAAAGTTAAAAATCCAAGTGCTTTGACGCTTTACCTCTCAATTTTGCCGGGAAGAAAGAAGTCATATTTTTTCTTAAAGATTTTAGTTTTAAGAAATCTATCAAAGTGTCTAACCTTTTGAAAAATAACCCACATTCTACTGTCGCTTTTGTAATATTTTTCAATTTCTTCTAATGTTAACGGTTCAATCTTGAAATCCTTAGCTTCTTCTTGGAAGAATTTATTGACAAGGTTAATCAATTCAGGGATGAGTTCTGATTTTTGTTCCTTAAAGAAATTTGCTACTAAATCAATTGTAACCTTCCTCCAATCGTAATATCTCCCTATCGTTTCTTCAAGAAATAAAGCTTTTAACAACCACCGTAGAAATGAAGGGGCACTTTTCAAAAAAAGGACTGCCTCCATCGCTTCATTACCATCAACTCTAAACATTGGTGTACTCGTATCGAAATAGATTAGTTTTGAATCAAGATCAACTTTAGGACTGTTCGGATCGAAACCAACAATGGCAAAATTAGATATTTGACCATCTAATCCTAAATCTATAGTATTATGGTTTTTACTGTAATCCCACACTTTCTTCATTTCTCTCATTACAAGTAGAATTAAAGTTTTAATATCTTGATCGCTCAATTTATGAATTACTTTATTCCCTACTGATTCTGCAGGGAATTTTTCTTGAACGCAATAGAATTGAATTTTCCCCTCTTCGTCTTTGAACCATGCTACATCGTATTCAGGCAGATTTATCCCCACATCTTCTTTTAAAAGCCTATTATATTCGTTATAGGCCCAAATATGCCTTTCGACTTGCATTTCATTATCAAAAATTGGAATCCTTTTATAGGCTATTTGTTCTGAGCTGTTCAAAAGCTCAAAAACAAGGCTTATTTCACCGTAACCTAAAATTTTTATCGGTACTTCTCCATTTTCGGGATTATAAATATCGATTGACCGCTCTAACTTCTTCAAAATCTCAATATCAATTTTCACATTTAATCAATTCACTTGTGTAATATTTAAAAAAATTAACTTAAATCTTTATAAAATTAACTCAAAAGTTCAATATTAATATTTTCCAAATTTTTCTACTAAGGTTTTTGCAACTCCTAAATTTCTGCTTGCCATAGCAAATGGTTCCCAGGGCCACTCACATCCTGCGGCATACATAAACATCCCACTTGGTTTTCCAAATTCGATTGTTTTTTCCACTTCGCTAATAACATCACTAATTGAATAAGTTGTGCTTCCCAATATCTGCGTGTTAGTATTCCCTCTAATACAATTATTTGTCCCGATCTTCTCTTTAGCTAATTTTAAGTCTATTTGATAATCTAAATCTAAAATTGCCGCGTTTGTATGTGATATTAACTTAAGCATGTCTCTCCCTTCCTTATCTATCACCGAATTATCGCCACACACATGGTATAACACCGGAACTTTACCTTGAATATTGTCGAATAGTTCTTTTGTTGCCTTCAAACAGCATTTTTCATACCGCATTGGACCAATCTGAGATATTGCAGAATCACCAGCTCCAATAATATCCGCTCCAACTTCGATCTGCATTTTAGCGAACTCTTTTTGTATTGGTAGTATTCGATTTATGAGATCTTTTATTTTTTTTTCCCAATCATGATGTTTACATAACATCAGAACATTTACCATATCGAATAGGCAACAAATTTCAGCAAATGGGGCTTCTATCCATCCGACAATGCATTGTTCATCTCCAGCTTTTTCGCTCAATATTTTGACAGCGTTAACCCTATTCATTATTCTCTTGTTTGAATTTAAATCAGGTATTTCGAGCGAGTCAAATTCAGAAATTTTTAAATGTGATCTAGCTACAGGAGTATGACTGGACCAATCAATTTCTACACCCCAAGCGTTAGCTTCACGATACGCGTCTGTTGAGACATTAACATGGTCAATTCCAAAAAATTTAGCGCATTTTATTTGGGCACTAGCTAAAATTTCTGGGTTTTGACAATATTCGCGGTTATAATCAACATCCAAAAAAGATGCAGCTAAATGCATAATGAAGGGATTGAATGGTATTTTTTCCGGAATGCCTTTTATCGCTGAAAGGGTTAAATCTAATGAATTCATATCAACTTTTAACTTGTAGAAATTTGTTTTTTAATTCTTTTTTTTCTTGTTTGTTGGAATTCAAGATATGCTCCAAAATCGTCATATGTGTCGATATACGCGACTTTTTGTACACCAGCAGTAATTCCTTCATGAACGACTAAATATCCTCGTTCTATATATTTTTTTACTAAGGCATCAACATCTTCAACAAATATACCAAAATGATGGAGGCCTTCTTTACCTGCATCAATAAACTCTTTAAAAATACATTCGCCCGCTATAAGTTGTATTAATTCGATTTGAACGTTTAATGATCTACTAAAGCCAATCGTAGTTTGGATAATTGTTTCTTTACCTCGATAGTTATACGTAGTTGGTTTATTTTCCAGAAAAGCAAATTTAGGCAATCCGAAATTCTCTTCTAAAATGCGCGCTTGTTTTTTAATATCTCTATATACATATCCTAACTGATTAATTTTTAAATTTCCTAAATTTAGTTCACTCATTAATTCATAACCTATATCATAGTTTCTTCCAAAATTTATATTATATATTAAATTTGGATAACTTTTTATTTATA
The DNA here is from genome assembly GCA_030599585.1 of Promethearchaeota archaeon. GTDB lineage: Archaea > Asgardarchaeota > Lokiarchaeia > Sigyniarchaeales > SOKP01 > SOKP01. Next base: position 265,888 of record JAUVNS010000002.1, read on the forward strand.
ACAAATTTTTTTTTCTCATGGAGAATTTAAGAGAAGCTAACATACCAAGACCAGAATACCCTAGACCTCAATTTGTAAGGGAAGGCAATTGGATTAACCTTAACGGAGAGTGGGATTTTAGTTTTGACGATGCAGATATAGGATTAAAAGAACGATGGTATAAAAAAGAAAACTCAAAGAATTTTGATAGAAAAATAATGGTTCCTTTTTGTTTTCAAAGCAAATTAAGTGGAATCGAAGATAATTCCTTTCATGATATAATATGGTATAGAAGAGTATTTGATATCCCTAAAAAATTCAATGATAAGAAAGTGTTACTTCATTTTGGAGCGGTTGATTATAGATGTTTGATATATTTAAATGGGGAATGTGTAGGCTCTCACGAAGGAGGATTTGTTGGATTTTCGCTGAATATAACACAATTTCTTGAAGGTCCAAATGTTTTAGTTGTTAGAGTAGAAGATCCTTCTGAAGATCTTGAGATTCCGAGAGGAAAACAGTTTTGGAAAACTGAAATTGAGACGATCTTTTATCCGAGAGTATCAGGTATTTGGCAAACGGTTTGGGTGGAATTTTTATCACCAGATTTTAGTATTGATAATGTTAAAATTACTCCTGATATCGAAAAATCTGAAGTTATATTTGAAGTTAATATAGAGGGGCAAGGTTTTCCAAAGTTATCTTTAGGCATTAATATTTTGTCTGGTAATCAATCCATTGCTCAAGATAGTATTAATTTAGATTTCATAGGAAAAATCGGTAGTAGAAAGAATAAGAAAGTCTTGAAAGAAAAGATTGAACTGTTCAGCAAAAAAATGTTCTATGATAATCTATTTCGCTTTAGATTCATGGTCAAAATACCCGAAGATCAATTAGTTCTTTGGGATATTAATAGCCCATATTTGTATGACTTCTCACTAAAAATTCAAAATGATGAAACAGGTGAAATTTATGACGAGATATCAAGTTATTTCGGCATGAGGAAGATATCATTGGGGGATGGAAATAATCAAAAAAGAATTTTTCTAAATGATAAACCTTTATATCAAAAATTGTTTCTGGTGCAAGGATATTGGCCTGATAGTTTATATACTCCCCCCTCTGATGAACACATAAAAAGAGATATTCAATTTGTTATCGATTTTGGATTTAACGGTTTAAGAACACATCAAAAAACCTTTGATCCCCGATTTTTATATTGGTGTGATAAAATGGGCGTATTAGTGTGGGGCGAAATCGGAAATTGTTACCGATTCTCTGTGAAATCACAACTACGACTTATTAACGAATTTGTAGCTGAAATTGAGCGAGATTATAACCACCCTTCAATTATTGCCTGGGTACCCTTAAACGAAGGTTGGGGGGTTTCTGGAGCAGAAAAAGATCCAAAAAGAGGTTATTATACATCTTCCTTATATTTCTTAATAAAATCCATTGATTCCACTCGATTAATAATAGATGACGATGGGTGGTGGCATACGGAGCATAACGATATATGTACCCGACACTTTTATTCTACATCTGATTTATTACCAGCAACATTAGATGAAGAAATTAGTAGTCATAAAACCTCGGCTCCTAAACCATATCTAAAACCCTCTGAATACAAAGGTGAACCTATAATTTACAGTGAAATAGGAGGATTTGGTTTTGATTTCAAAGAAGATATTAGTAAAAAATGGGGATATGGAGGACTTATTGAAGATCCTGAAGAATTATTTGAAAGGGTATTAACATTACTTAAGGAATTCGATGTTAGAAAAGAGTGGATTCAAGGATTTTGTTATACTGAACTTTACGACCAATTTCAGGAAATTAATGGTTTACTAACATTTGACCGAGAACCTAAATTTCCACCTAAAAAATTAAAAGAAAAACTAGATGCTATGTTTTACTAACCTAGTTTTATATTTCTTCCAGAATATTACATATTAAAGTTAGACTAGAATAGAATTAGTGGGATTGAAAATATTATGGCCCGCCCTTTATGGTTTGTAAATTTATTGAAATTTACGTTTCCAAATATAAAATTAATTGCAAAATTGACAAGGATTCCTATTATAGGAAAAGTTTTTGATTTATTACTTTTTGAAGGAGACGAAATCATTTACTTAACGAAAGATCGAATTATTTCAATCAATAAAGAAATTGAGAAACAAGGGGAAATGGTGTTGCCCTCAAAAGTTTTGGAACACTTCATAGAAAAAGCTAACTATCATTGGGTAATGAATTTCTGTATATGTAGAGATTCAATGCAGTGTAATGACTATCCAATTGATTTAGGATGTTTATTTCTGGGAGAAGCTGTTTTAGGAATTAACCCTCAATTGGGACACCTTGTATCAAAGGAAGAAGCCCTTGATCACCTAAGAAAATGTAAGGAAGCGGGATTAGTTCATATGATAGGCAGAAATCGATTAGATAAGCAATGGCTTGGAGTAAAGCCAGGACATAAACTTCTTAGTATATGTAATTGCGATCCTTGTTGTTGTTTATGGCGTATATCTCCCGTATTAGCCTCTAAGATTGGTGTTAAAATACAAAAAATGCCTGGAGTAGCCCTAAAGGTGACGGAAAAATGTATAGGGTGTGGAACTTGCATGCAAGGAATTTGTTTTGTCGATGCGATTCACATGGTTGACAACCATGCTAGTATAAGTAAAGAATGTAGAGGTTGTGGTCGATGTGTTGAGATTTGCCCTCAAAAAGCAATTGAAATAACTATAAATGATATTGAGTTTGTCGAGAAATCAATCAAACAAATTGAAAGAATTATTGACGTTACCTAGTTTTATATCTTACCAATCTTAATTCATTAATGAAATGAGGATTAAGGACTTCAAATTGGAAGATTATTTCGCAAAGTATGAATTTAACGTTAAATATACACTTTGTTCTTCGGATTGCGAATCATTTAGCGTAGACGAATTGTTAAATATAGAAAAGGGTTCCTTAGAAGATTTTAAAAAAGTTTGGTTAGGGTATACTGAATCTTTAGGCAATCCGATATTGAGAGAAGAAATATCGAAATTGTATCGAAATATTAATCCTGAAGAAGTTATTGTATTTTCCGGGGCTGAAGAGGCTATTTTTATATTTATGAATGTTTTATTGAAAAAGGACGACCATATAATTGTTCAGTATCCAGCATACCAATCTCTCTACGAAATAGCTAATGCGATTGGATGTAAAGTTACGAAGTGGTTAATGGACGATGAGACTGATTGGGAACTTGATTTACAATTTTTAGAATCTAACCTAACTCAATCTACAAAATGTATTGTTGTTAACTTCCCTCATAATCCTACTGGTTACCTTCCTACTGAAGATTTTTATAAAAGAATAATTAATATCGCAAAAAAAAATAACATTTATGTGCTTTCTGATGAAGTATATAGACTCTTAGAGTATAGTAGAGCCGAAAGATTGCCTCCTGCTTGCGATCTTTACGATAAAGGAATTTCCATTGGTGTAATGTCCAAATCTTTTGGTTTAGCGGGATTAAGAATTGGGTGGATTGCATCAAAAGACAGAGAGCTATATGAAGCAATGGCCTCTTTTAAGAATTATACGACTATTTGTAATAGTGCTCCAAGTGAGTTCTTTTCGATATTAGCTCTGAGAAATAAGGATATTATAATTAAGAGGAATTTAGAGATTATTAAAAATAACCTCAAATTTTTAGACGAATTCTTTAGTAAATTTGATAAATTTTTTACTTGGGTAAGGCCTAAAGCGGGTTCGGTTGCTTTTCCAGGGTTGCTAATTGAACAGGATACTGAAAAATTTTGTCTTGATTTATTAGAAAAGAAAGGAGTGTTATTAATGCCAAGCACTCAATTCAATTATGGAACCTCCCACTTTAGAATTGGATTTGGTCGGAAGAACTTACCTGATGCCTTACAGCATTTTGATAACTTTATGACTGAAAATTATGGCTAATAATAATTGTAGAACATTTTCAATGGTTATCTGGGAGAAATTCTGAAATATTTACTATTGAATTTTTGAATACTTAAACTATAAAGGCAATGTAACTCTCTTTTACTAAATATTGGGTTATTTTTTAGTAATTATTACTTCTTAATATTGAAGATTTATTCATCGATTTAAATGATGCTTTTTTGATAAATGCATCAATTCTAATTTCTTCCTTTGAGATGGGGTAGTTAATTATTTTAGTGAATATTCCCGCTCATAGATTTATCCATAATAAAACAATGATATATGAGTAGGTTATACCCATAAAAGAAAGAATAATATGAATAAAAATGTTAAAAGAAACACAAAGAATGACCGGAACGGTCAAATGGTATAATGAGAAGAAAGGGTTTGGATTTATAACCCTTGATAGGGATGGTAAGGATATTTTTTTACACCATACTGCCCTGCAACCAAATGAAGATAATAATATCACTAGTGGTGATAGCCTTACTTTCACAATTAAACCACAAAAAAAAGGTCTTGCTGCTAAGGAAGTAACACGGTTAGACGAAGTTGTGCAATCTAAGATATCAAAAAAAAATAAACCATTACAATACAACCAAATTGATAGTGGTTTAAAATTTGCTGATCTTGATTTAGACTCTAAGATTTTAGAGGCAGTAAGAGATTCGGGATATGAGGCTCCGACACCAATTCAAGCTCAAGCAATCCCTATTATATTGAATGGAAAAGATATACTAGGTTGTGCTCAGACAGGGACTGGAAAAACTGCTGCTTTCGCTCTTCCTATCTTGCAACGATTAGTTAGTACAAAGAACAATAATAACATGAAAACCAAGCGTAAAATCAGTGTTTTAGTAGTTGCTCCTACAAGAGAGCTTGCAATCCAAATTAAAGACAGTTTTAATATTTATGGAAAATATACTGGACTTAGAAATACTGTTGTATATGGAGGGGTTGGACAAAACCCACAAGTGAAAAAATTACAACAAGGAGTAGACATTTTGATTGCAACTCCTGGTAGACTTCTTGATTTGATCAGACAAGGTCATATTAACCTCGGTTATGTTGAATTTTTGATTCTAGACGAAGGTGATAGAATGCTTGATATGGGTTTCATCAAAGATATACGTACAATCATTAACTATATACCTAAGAACCGACAGACCCTACTTTTTTCTGCTACGATACCACCTGAAGTTAAAAAGCTGGCCAATAGTATTCTAAATGCACCCATAAGAATAGATATATCACCAGAACAACCAACCTTGGAAAGTCTTAAACAATCTGTATTTTTAATATCCAAAAATAAAAAGCAAGCATTATTGCAAAAGTTACTCCTCGATAAATCGATTAAACGAGCATTAGTTTTTATGCGCACAAAACACGGCGCCAATCGAGTTGTTAAGAATTTAAAAAAGAAGGGAATACGCACTGATGCTATACACGGGAATAAATCACAAAGTGCACGTCAAAAAGCGCTTCAAAGCTTTCGTACTGGAGCAATACGTGTTCTAGTAGCTACAGATGTCGCTTCTCGCGGAATCGATGTAGATGAAATCTCACACGTCATACAATTTGATTTACCAAATGAACCGGAAACTTTTTTACATCGCATTGGGAGGACGGCAAGAGCAGGTGCTGGAGGGACAGCCTACGCTTTCTGCGAGGAGACTGAACTGCCCAAGTTAAAAAAAATCGAGAAGTTAATTCGAATGCGATTAAAAATAGTAAAAAATTATATCTAAATCGTTAAATTTACGAGTAGTCTATTTATTCTTACTATTCTTTCGGCTTTTATATTAAAAGCTGGATTAATAGAAATAAATTAACGCTGCCAAAGATTCCTAAGACGATCCAAGTATAAAAACCCACAACTGTCGAATCTTTCGTCTTTTTTTTCATGATAAATCCTACTGTATGGACAATAAAGCTTGCTGAAGATAGTGTGTATGCTTTCTGTTTAGACCTCTTGAAAGAAAAAAGTGTGTTGTTAATGCCAAGCACTTACTACGATTATGGTGATCGCCATTTCAGTATAGAATTTGGGAGAAAAAATATGCCAGAAGCATTACAAATGTTAGAACTATATATTAAAGAAAAATACAAAGACCTATTCTAGATGATCATGTTATATGTCTAATCCATTCATTTTCCCTAGAACTTTATATAATCCTTGACTTCCTAAGTTCTCTAAACCTAAAGCCATAGCGTACATATAAAATTGATATGCGAGAGCAAGCCCGGGTAAAGACAAATTCATTAATTTTGCTTCTTTTAGTGCGATTCCCATATCTTTTACGAAGTGTTTAATAAAAAATCCAGGTTCAAAATTACTTTTGGCAATTCGAGGACCTAAATTGTTTATTGACCAACATTCCGCAGCGCCCTTTCCAATTACGTTAATTACTTCGTTTAAGTCATTTCCAGCTTTATAGGCATATAAAAGGGATTCGATAGTGCCAATCATTGTAGAAGCTATAAGAATTTGATTACTCATTTTAGTGTGTTGTCCTGCACCTTCTTTACCCATATACGAGATGTTTTTTCCCATTAAATTGAAGAAGGGTAATACTGTTTCATATGCTTCTTTATCACCACCAATCATAATAGCTAAAGTCCCGTTTTTTGCACCAACATCTCCACCCGAAACTGGCGCATCTAAAGATGACACTCCCAATTTCTTCGCCTCGTTATAAATCCTTTGAGCGAGAGAAGGCTCAGAAGTAGTCATATCAACAATAATTGATTTTTTTTTTATTGTTTTTAAAATACCATTTTCTCCTAAATACACCTCCTCAACATCAAGAGGAAATCCTACAATCGTAAATAGAATGTCACTTTTTTCAGCAACTTCTTTAGGACTTGAGCACCAAATGGCACCTATTTGGACTAAATCATCAGCTTTTTCTTTTGTCCTATTATATACTGAAACAGAATATCCAGCGTTCAAGATATGAGCGCACATCGATTTTCCCATTACACCTGTTCCTATCCAGCCAATATGTTTATCCATATATTATTAACACCATTTTTATTAAACTACTTTAGTAATTAAAGAAGAGATTAGTTTAAATAAATTAGTAAACTTTTTCATAAAAATATATATGAGATATTAAGAGTTATATGTAGAATTTATACCCAAAACAGATTTCCTTTTTTGACATTTTCATTTCTTGTTCTATGTTTAAGCGCAGAAACCGCTTGAACTGTTTCTTTAATTGAATGAAACACGGGGATGTAAGCGAGTTCAAGAGATTCGATTATTATTGAGTATTTTGGTACGTATGGAACAAAACACACTACAGGCTTATTTTTCGTTGAAACTATGTTTGCTATCCGTCTTCCTATTTGAAAAGAGATATTAGGAGGATATGGAAGCAATAACAAGATTATACATTCAATTCGCTCAATATCTGATAAATACCTTAGTACGTCTACAATATCAGTATCTACTACTGAGCCCGTCAAATCTATTGGATTATTAAATGAAGCGATTTCTCTTGCTGATGGGTTCATTAACTCTTTTAAATCTTTTTTCTCTTGTCTTTCAAGTTTCACTGCATTCAAACCATACTTTTTCAACATGTCTGAGGCAATTACGCCGTGTCCACCTGAAACTGACATAATTACGACATTTCCATATGTAATCACATTTTCCCCAAAAGGATTTTTTCGATGAGATAAAACATCGTAAACTTTTAGGCTCGTCAATAGCTCTCTCTCTGAGTTAGGCAGGATTATTTGATTCTGTCTAAACGCAGCACTAAGGATTTTGTAATTGCCTGCTAAACTAGCTGTGTGTGACTGAGTAGCAACTTTTCCTTCCCGCGTTTTTCCCCCCATAAATACGATAACGGTATCATCAGACTCTTTAGCAAGTTTTAGGAATTCTCTTGCTCGGCCCTCCTTAAATCCTTCTAAATAAAATGCAATATTTGATGTCTCAGTATCTACTTTACTGAAATACTCCAAGAGCATTACCTCATCAACGACCGCTCGATTACCAATGGAAACCGCTGTGGAAACACCGATATGTCTCTCAAAAAATTTATTGAAAAATTGATCAACAAGTACACCACCGCTTTGACTTATTAATGCCACAGATCCTTTTGGAGGTCTAGTTATTCTTTCTGTAGGGAGGAAAATCGTGTCAACCAAAGGAGGTGCGTAGACACCCAGGCAGTTTGGGCCAAGCACGGCGATATCGTTATCGAAAGCTATTTTTTCGAGTTGTTGTTGCCTTTTCTTCCCCTTTCCACCTATTTCAGCAAAACCACCACCTACTATGACGCAAGAAGGGATATTTAAATCAACACAATCTTGAATGTATCCTAAAGTATCGTCTGGTCCGACTGCAATAACCACTAGGTCAGGAATTTCGGGTAATTTATCTAATTTTTCGTATAATTGAATTCCTTCAAGATCTCCACCCGTTGGATATATGCCATATACCTTTACATTCATTTCAAACTCGTTTTTTAACAGAACAATTCTTCCTGGGCTAAGGGGATTTTTTTTTGAAATCCCTACAACTGCCATTGATTTTGGTTTAAATAACTTCTCTAAGTCCATTTTTATCATTTAGGAGATATTAATTAGTTTGTAGATCGAATTAATAGAATCTCGAATTATAAAAAAAACAATATTATTCTTTTAATGGGGTTTTTTCATAATAAAATTAATGGACTGTTTTAGGAGAAAAAAGAGAATTTCTCATCTAAATATTTATTAAGTGTAAAACTGAATATGATTAACAATAAAAAATTTATAAAAAAAAGTGATGCTTACGAGCGAAACTGAAAAAAAAACGGGAAGAATTGCTGCTATCTTTAGCTTTGGACAGATAGCAGACATAACTGCTTATCAATCTTTTACTCTTTTGATTTTTACCTTCTACTATTCTGTTGTGGGGATTCGATTGGAGCTGATTACTGTAGGATTCGTTATTTGGTCAGTCTGGAATATGTTTAATGACCCAATATTAGGTTATTTTTCTGACAGAACGCACACAAAATGGGGACGTAGAAGACCATGGATTATGATTTCTTTCATACCGTTATCAATAATTATGGTCTTTTTATTCACACCCCTATTACCTATAGGGAGTGCTAACCAAATCGGTAATTTCGCGTATTTTTTGATAATAATTATCGTTTTTGAATTGTTTTACACAATGTATAGCTTAAATGTAACCTCCTTATTTCCAGAAATTTTCTTATCAAAGAAGGAACGCACTCAAGCAAATAATATTCGCGCAGTATATACTATTATCGGGTTAATTGTAGCGTTCATTTTGCCGGGATTAATAATTCCTGATTTCACAGATTCAGCATATTTCACGGAATTTCAAATTTTTGGTATAATCGCAGGAATAGTTATAGCTGTTGCAGTGATCATTTTTTTAAGATTTGGTCCAAGAGAAAAGAAAGAATTTCAGAAAGATTACGAGCAAGCTTTTAGTCTGTTTAATTCTGTTAAGTATTGTGTAAAAAGCAAGTCTTTTAGATGGTATATAATTGCTGAAGTAGGTAATTGGTTTGTTTATGGAATGTTACCTATAATGGTACCATTGTATGCAAAATATGTGCTTGGTACAATAGGATTTGGGACATCATTACTATTGGGATTAACATTTATATCAGCAGCAATCTTTATGACAGTGTTATGGAAGCCTTTAGTTCGAAAAATGGGCAACAAAAAATCTTGGATAATATCTATGTCAATTTGGGGTGCCTCACTATTACCCTTGATGTTTATATCTGATTTTATTTCGGGTCTGATAGTATTCTTTTTAATTGGAGTAGGTTTATCTGGTTCATTATATATTATCGACCTGGTCGTTGCCGATATTGTAGATGAAGACGAAGTAGCAACAGGAATGCGAAGAGAGGCTGGCTATTATGGAGTAAATGCTTTATTTTTGAGATTTTCAAATGTATTAGTGATATTGGCTGTAGGTACAGTGTTGTCTACAGTAGGATGGGCGACATTTGAACCAGCAAGTGTAACCCCTGACGTACTATTTGGATTACGATCGCTTATGTTTATATTTCCGGGCATAGCCTTAGTAATATCAATCATTGCAATGACTCAATACCCACTTCACGGCGAAAATTTAAAAAATATCCAAGAAAAAGTCAAAGAGATTCATGAACAGAAAAAAGCAAGAGCGTAATAATCCTATTTAATTAATATATTTCCTTTTTTTTCTAATTGATTTTCAATTTTAATTAACGATCTAATCATTTCAATTAGTTTAATTAAAGTTTAAGAATAGGTAGGGAAAGATTAGATAAGAAAAATAAAAGGATAATAAAAAAGTTAAAATTCGTAGCCACACTTCTTGCAGACATGTTTCTTAGCGTACATTGGAATATGGCCCACGTACGATAAGACTTTTGTTTTATCTTCGATCTGCTTGATATTATGTCCAACGGCTCCACACATTGGGCATGTAGTTCGCTCTTCAGTAGCAAAACCGCCTGAACCTAACTCAGGAGGCTTTAATTCGCCTAATTCAGTTTCAACCTCCTCTAAGCGAGCTGTTTGTGCATCTACTAATTTTTCTTTGCTATCTATATTATCAGTTAACTCTTGAATTTTTGTGTCTTTTTGGAGTAAAATGTTGTTTAATTCCATCAATTGGCTATTTAGATTAGTATTCTCATCTTGAGTAGCCGAAACTTTATTATTTAATTCTTGAATTTCAGCGGTTAATTTGTCCGTTTGTTCTTTGCTATTAGAAGTAGTACCTTCCAAATCAGCTACTTTAGTTTCGAAACCTTGTATTTTAGATTTAGATGCTTCAAGTTCAGTTGAAAGTTCTGAGATAGTAACACCAAGTTCCTCTTTTCTGCTTTCTAAAGTACTTTCGAGCTCAGTTACCTTTGCGTTTGTACTATCAAGATTGCCTTTAAGCTCTTCGATTTCAGCGCTTAATGCCGCATTAGATTGAGTAGTTTCTTCAATTAGAGTAGTAGTTTGCTCCAATTTAGGTTTAATATCGCCTAGTTCAGCTTTAGCACTCCCTAATTCTTTCATTGTAGTTTCGAGACTATCGCCAGTAGTTTTAAGGCTATTTTGAGTTCTCGTTAACTCATTTCTTGTGTCTGTTAATTGCTTCTCTAAATCGTTTACCTTAGCTCTTAAATCTAATAGGAATCGCCCCTCTATCTTTTGGGACTTATCCGGGTTCTCTTCGGCTTTTGTCCAATCAACACTCATCATTAATCATTTTTAATTTTTTATTCTATTTAATATCATATAATGGATTTGTTTTAAAAATCTATTTTATAATAAATTAGATTTTAGTATAACAATTGTGTAAAATTTATTTATCTTACGGTTGTTATAATATAATAATAGGGATTATTCAGATATTGTGAAATAATGTGGAAGGAGAAGAAGAATCTCAATTTGATATGGAAGTAATATCAACTTCTGGCGTTTACAAAACTCCATTTTCTTTGATAATTTTAATTCAGTTATTCATTGGGGGATTAGTTTTATTTGTGGTGAATTTATGGTTCATTAATAGTTTATATTATCTTTTAACTGGTACTGAGTTTTATTCGTTTGGATTAAAAGCGGAATGGTATTATTGGTTATTGCTTCCACTAAATATCTATGGTAATATTTTTCTGTTTGTGTTTATAATTATCTTCTTTTCCGGAGGAATTTTTCGAATTTTGAATAAAATTTCACCTCCTCAAGAGGGTATCTTCGAGAGGGGGAGTAAAGATTGGAAATATATGCATAGAAGGTTTTGGACTGCTTTTTTTCCTATTTGGTTAGCTCGGGCAATGCCATTACCTTGGCTCGATATTATCGCTTACAGATCATTTGGAACTAAAGTTGGAAAAAGCGTTGTCTTATATGAAGGATACATAGACCCTTTATTTGTAGAAATCGATGATTTTACAATGACTTCACTAAACATATGCATTTTCTCACATTTAATATATCAAGACAGACTTCTTATCAAAAGAGTTAAAATTGGAAAAGCGTGTGTAGTAGGGCCTCACACAATTATATCACCAGGCACAACCATGGAAGATTTTGCTGTTTTGGGTGTAAACAGTTACACAGAGATCAATCAGAGATTAAAAGGAAATCTAATTCACGTAGGAACTCCCGTAAGTATAACGTTACCAATTCAATCTGTAGAAGAATCTCAACAAAAAGCAGCGAAAGTTAAGGATTCTACAAGCTCTAATGTTAACCAAAAAAAACCAGATTCAAATTTACAAGAGGATTAAAAAATGTTTCAACCCGTCAGCTTGAAAGGAGATTCTCCAACACCTATCGACGAGAGAATTAGAAAAAAGTTTCTTGTCTTGTATATTTTGATAATTATTCTAAGTCTAATTCCAATTTCGCTTTTCGAATATTGGTATATTACTTTATTCTGGAACGAGACATATTTCTGGGTTTTTTTTATTGTATTACCCTTCAATATCTTCCTTTCAATTTATTTAATCCAACTCAGTGCAATACTGATCTCAGTATTATTTTTGAAAATAATTAACCTTATACACAATCCAAAAGAAGGAATTTTTAAGCGTTCAATAGAAGATCGAGATTATTATTTTTGGACCGTCCGAAATATCGTTAAAAAATGGCCGCTTTATGTAGCATCGTCAAATCCTTTTCCTTGGCTTAAAAATCGGTTTACGCTAAGATTTTTTGGTGTAAAGATTGGAAAAAAAGTAATTTGTGATAATAGTTGGATTTCCTCAGAATTCGTATCTATTGGGAAAAATGTTATAATTGGGATGAACTCCACAATTTTAAGTTTTGCTATTGAGCAGGATAATTTTATATTGAAAAAAATAACAGTTGATGACAATGTGCTTATAGGAGCTAAATGTGTTCTCTTACCAGGTACGATAATTAAGCGAGATACGAAACTTTCAGCTCACTCTTATTCGAATCATAATCAAATATTAGAAGAGAATTCGATTTATAGGGGGCATCCAGCAAAATTAAAGGAGAATAATTAAGATGATTTCCGAAAAAAGCGTTAAGATCAACTCTCAGGAAAAAATTAAGTCAAAAAAACGAATAGTGATCATTTCTGATACTCACATTACTCGTTCTGGGGGAGCATTTAACCTCCACGCTTTCAATGTTGGAATTGAAAAAGTAAATAAGATAAAGAACGCATCGCTATATTTGAACTTGGGAGATATTACTCAGATGGGAACATTATTGGATTATGAGTATGCGTTAGAGCAATTTAAAAAGTTTGATCCAGTGACTAAAGCTCCTATTATGGTGTTGATTGGAAATCACGATGCTTTGAATGTGGGCTATTTATTATTTGAAGAAATGATAGGTAGAAGGCATTACGCTTATGAAGACGACGATATTTATATTCTTGGTATAGATAGTACTAAACCTGATTTACCTGGAGGAATAATACATCATAGCGTAATTAATGATGTACGAACTGAGTTAGAGAAACCTGAAAGAGAGAATAAATTCAAAATTGTTTGTTTTCATCATCAGCTTATTCCCATACCTAATACAGGAAAAGAACGATCCGCTATAGATGATTCTGGAGATATGCTCAAAATGCTTTTAGAAGCAAAAGCAGATTTAGTTTTAAATGGTCATAGGCATACTTCAAATTTGTATACCGTGAGTAGTAGTGAAAAAGACTTATTTATTTTTAACGCAGGGACTTTTTGCTGTAACAAGACAAGATATAGAGAACTTTTTACTTACTCTGTTATTGATATAGAGGGTAACGATCTTAGTTTTAAAGTGATCCCCGTTTTTGATCCGGAATCTAAACATGAAATCTTACGAGAAGTTAATTATTACATTCCTTTACAAATAGAAAAAGATCAAAAACCTATAGCTCGATTCATACAGCTGTCAAATTCGTTAGTTTCTGAGCAGAATAAGGGTTATATTTCTAATTTTGAGAAAGCTATCAATAGTATTAATAAGATAAATGACATCGATTTGGTCGTACACGCCGGAAATCTTACTAAAAATGGTTATAAAGAAGAATTTAAAGCAGCGAAAGATACTCTTGGGCTGTTAAAACATCCTTATATAGCCGTTCCGGGATTTACAGATTCAAAACCTCATGCATGGGAGTATTGGAGGCAGCATTTTGGTGATTTTAATCCGCTTTACGAGAATGAGAAAATATATTTTCAGGGCATGAACTCCACAACTCTAGATTCTAAAGAAGGATTTATTGGGAGAAAGAAGTTAAATAACTTCATAGATAAAGTGTTATCACTTAGTCATCAGAAAATTTTTGGTGTGTGTTGCTTTCATCCCTTAATACCGGCTCCTTTGAGCGTATGGAGGACTGAGCTCATCGATTCTGGAGATGTATTATCCCAATTTGCTCGATCTCAAATAGATTTAGTATTGAATTCTTCCCCGAGTATTTCTTTTAACGTTAAAATTGAAAATACGGTATTTTCCAACGGGGGGAATCTCATAGGGAAATATTTTGACGAAGTATTTGTCGAAATCGAAATCTACAGGAAAGGGCTTGTAGTATTAAAAGAACACAATTTGAGCACTGGTGAAGCAAAAGTTATTGGTAATTATTACTTAACAATTTTAATTTAAGAAAAAACTGAATATTATGGATCAAAACTTTCTTTTACCTCAATATAACCTAATTTTAATTAGGTACGCTGAAATATGGTTAAAATCGCAAAAAATTAAAATTCGTATGCTGAAATACTTAATGGGTAACATAAAAAACATCCTTAAACGAAAGGGAATACCCTTTAACAAGTATCAAATGAGTAAGGATTCATCGAGAGTTTTTTTCTTTTTTAATAATAAAGACCTTCCTTCTGCTATTAATGTAATAAAAAACGCGTTTGGTGTACATTCCTTAAGTCCAGCAATTAGGACATCAGACAAGCTTAAAAATATTACTGAAAGAACAATTGAGGTTGCGAAAGATATTCTTGATCGGAAAGATACATTTGCGCTCAGGGTTAAAAGGTCTGGAAAACATGATTATACCTCAATGGAAGTGGCTCAAATTGTGGGTAAAGCGGTTATTGATAATTTTCCGAACTATGAATTGAAAGTAAATCTTACCAAACCAAAAAAAAAAATTTTTATCGAAATAAGGGGGGAATTCACCTACATTTTCTCTCAGATTATCAGAAGTAAATGGGGTGGTTTACCTATAGAACCTCAGAAAAAAATATTGGTAATGGACATAGGTAGGTTAAACGATTTAATTTCAGGCTTTCTATTAATGAGAAGAGGTTCTGAAATTTACCCTATATTAATTGATCTCACTGAGGATGAATCCGATATCGAAGATAGGATTTCAAACTGGAAAGAAATTGGTGAATATATCCCAAAAAATAATATTCGATTAGCCAAATTTAGAATATACGACGTTCTAAAGAAAGTTTATTCTGAGTTGGATGAAAAACAATATTTCTGCGGTATGTGTAGATTAATTAGATTTGATTTAATGTCTAAAATCCTTATAAATCCTAAATTTCAATTTTATGAAAAAATTAAAGCAGTCACCGATGGTATCAGCTTAAATAATTCGGATTACTGTCCTGATTCCATTGATTTAGAGACTTTAGCTATCAATACTCTTAACTTAAGCCATCCCGTATTTACACCTCTCATTGGTATTGGAGAAAATAGGATTCAAGATTTATCGAAGAAAATCTCTAAAATCCTTAAAAAAGTTAATTACTGCCCTTTCAAACCAGTAAATCAAGTATTCGATGCTGAAAAATTGAAAGAATTATATACCAGTTTGAATATTGATAATGACCTTCTGTTTATAGTGGAAAGTGGATTAGAGATTAATTTATTCTGATAACACAAACATATTCAATTAAGTCATTAAGCTTAAAAATTAGTCTAATTTATTTAAATTGAACTAAACTTGGAATAGATTTTAGTAAGATCTTATAATTTTCTAATTGAAACGAGCTGTAATGTTATGGTTAAAGTTGATTTGAACTTATTAAACATTTTTGTTTTGAGAGTAAAAAAAAATAAGATAGTATACGAAGGAGATACTGTAGGCGATATTATCTCCCAATTTCTCAAGGAATATAAAGATTTATTAGACGATAGTATTTTATCCAAAAACAAGAAGAAGTTAAACCCACAGATGGTCATTTTACTCAACGGTAGGAACATTTCTTACATGAAAAATTAT
Source organism: Promethearchaeota archaeon (assembly GCA_030599585.1). Classification (GTDB taxonomy): domain Archaea; phylum Asgardarchaeota; class Lokiarchaeia; order Sigyniarchaeales; family SOKP01; genus SOKP01. Next base: position 282,020 of record JAUVNS010000002.1, read on the forward strand.
AAAACGAAATTAAATGAGGAAGACCAGCTTTATATATCTTTTCCTATCTCGGGAGGTTAATCTTTTTTTAACTTTTAAGAACTAACTTCAATTTCAGTATCGATTTTTCGTCGAAAAGTAAGGATTTATTAATTCCTTCTGCTATAAATAATTTGTATAGTTATTTCCGACATTTTCAAAAAGAAAGTTTTGGGAGCTAAGTAGTAAAATCTGGTGATATATAATTAAGAAGATCGCTTTTATGGGGCTTGATTTTGCGGGTAAAACGAGTATAATTACAGCTATATCTAAAAAATTCGGTTTTGAAGAGGATATATTTAAATTAATGCCGACACGTAAAATAGCTAGAGATGCATTTAAATTTTTAGGTATAGAGTTTATTCGGATGGACTTCGGGGGTCAGTTGCAATATCGCGAGGAATATTTGAAAAATCCAACAAAATATATTAGCGGAACAGATTTACTTTTCTATGTTATTGATGCACAGGATTACGACCGCTACGTTGAAACTATCGATTATCTTGATAAGATTTTACTTTTTTTAAAGGAAAATCAGGAATATCCCCCCTTATGTATCCTTTTTCACAAGTTCGATCCTCAACTCACAAAAGAGAAAGTTATAAACCAGAGAGTATTGACGATTAAGCACGCATTAATCAGATATAGTAATGATTTTGACATATTTTTCTTTGAAACTTCGATTTACGATATCAAATCAATCATGGACGCGTTCTCTTCAGGTTTATCTTTACTATTTGAAAAAATGGAAATGGTATCTCGTTTATTTTCTAGAATTAGTAAGAATTATAATTCTATCATGATAGCGTTGTTTGATGCTAAGGGTATAACAATTGGAGAATATTACCGTCCACATCTACATTTAACAGAAAAAATCAGGATCTACGATAAATATTTAGAAGTTCAAAAAAAAATAATCGCAGAGAATAGGACTTTACTTGAGTTCTCAGATAAATTTGAAGATGGCAGTCGCTATTCTGGGTTAGTGGAAATTTTAAAGTTTGGGAATTTGGATTTTTATTTGTTATTTATTATTGAAGAGGATGAGGAAGACTTAGAGAAAACTGTAGAAGTTTTAAACAAGCTGGAATCTGCTAAGGCTCAAATGGAAACTTTGATTCTTCAATTAATACAATAACATTAACAATTGCTATTTTATTCCTTTAACAACTATTTTCTCTAAGATATTCTTGTTTAAATCATCAAGAGTATAATAGATATCTCTGTAAATATCACCTAGAACAATGATATAAGACGGCAATGTATCTTTTTTGTAATTAATATCGTGCTATAATAACGCAGACGGAGGGATTCGAACCCCCGAGCGCTCACGCGCACCGGCTTTAATGGTAATTATTCTTACTTTCGAAGCCGGCGTCTTACCAGCTAGGCTACATCTGCTTTAAAAAATGAATCTTAATTGGATTAGTTCAGAGAGATATAAATTTTTTTCTAATATATTATACCTTGGAAAATTGAAAATATAACGAGTAGTTTAGAGGTTTTTAAAGTGGGACAATCTAAATCTAATAAATTTAAGAATTTGGAATGTATATTTTCAAATTTAGATTAGGATTTAATAATTTTATTAATCCTTCTTCTTCATATTGCTTTAATAACACATTTACGGTCGAAATTCTTAAATCATACTTAAGAGCTATGTCAGAAGCCAATATTGATTTTCTTTTAGGAAGGGATTCTCTAATTTCTTTTTCTATAGATTTGGGAATAAAAGCATCGCGTTCTACGATAGTTATTTGCTTTGTTCTTCCATACTTTCTTCTTAAATTAAGAGTTGCCTTTCGTACTAGTAACTTTTCTTCCTTTTCGGACACTATTATCACTATATATAAAAATTAAAATGTCAATAATTAAAGCTAATTGTTTTTTAAAATACTTAAAATCTAATAAAATTTTTGATTTAATAACCATTTTAAGAAATCTCTATTATTCTACATAAAAAAGCAATAATGAAGGCAAAGTCATTTTGAACAAAGAGTATTCATTTAATATCAAGCGAAAGAGACCTGAAGATTTATTCAAGAATGTTTCAGATTACTTTAATGCAGAAACCCTTACAAATTATGCGGAATCAAAATCTATAATGCGAACGCAAAAAAAAATAGCAATTCGAGCGTTAGAGTTACTAGAACTTCAGAAGAATCATTGTTTGATACTTGATGCAGGTTGCGGTCCAGGATTTGCGGCCTTTTATTTAAACCAATTAGGACACAAGACGGTAGCACTTGATTTCATATTAGATTTTCTCAAATTTTACGATATTACAGATTTAAATCCAATTCTTGCAGATATGTCTTATACTCCATTCCAACCCAAAATATTTGACGCAATAATTTCCATTTCGGCTTTACAATGGATTTTTAAAGAAGTTGGTAATAAGATTATGCGTTCAAATCTAATTAGCTTATTTAGATCGTTCTATAATATTTTAAAGCCGAATTCGAGGGCTGTTATTCAATTTTACCCCAAAAGTAATGTTGTAATGGAAAATATTGGCAAAATTATTAGAGAAACTACTCAATTTAGCGGTACTTTTATTATCGATAACCCAAATAATCCAAAAAAAAGAAAGATATTTTTGTTATTAGAAAAAAAAATCTAATCACTTTCTTCAATATTCATTAATCTTTATGTGTTACTACTATTTACAGAGTGTATGATTATGCTAAATATTATTTATCATAAAAATTATTAAATTATTCATTATTAATGGAAAACTAAACTTCAAGTTAGCTAAAATTTAAATAAATATAAAATAACTATTTTTTAAAAAAAATCTTTTTATTTTAAATAATATAGATTTAATCTAAAAAAAATATAACAATATTGGAATAAATTATGAAAAAAATATCTTATTTCACAACAAAAAAATCGAAGAAAACAATCTTACTACTATTACTTGTTAGTTCAATTACTTTTCTATCTATTTTTTCAAACCATTTTAATAATCCAGGGTTTTATAACTCTGATCCTACAATTGAAAATGACAATATGTATAATCGAATTCCACAATCTAGTGATATTGGTAATGACGAGTGGTGGAATGTTGATTTTGAATATAGAACTCTTTTAAACATTACAAATCTCGGTTCTGATGTGTTTATTGATAATATCGGTGTTTCAATTAATTTTAATTACTCTAAATTAGTAAATGAAGGAAAGATGAATTCAAGCCTAAAAGATTTAAGAATAATTGAAAACGGTATTTTAAGGAATTATTACATACAAAAAGATTATCCTGTTGTAGGAAACGCAACCATTTGGTTTAAATGCAATGTTTCTGCTGAAGTTAGTGATTATGACACCTATATGTATTATGGAAATAATTCTGTTGACTTTGCCAATAAATATCTATTGGAACAGAACCCTATGGGGGTTATGTGGTTTAGCTTTGATGAAGGAATAGGAAATACTGTGACGGATTCAAATGATGGTGGAGGATATACAGTGACAAATGGAGCAAATTGGGTTTCTGGAAAAGTAGGCTCATATTGTCTTGATTTTCAACACGCTCAAGGCGATTGGATAAATCTTGGAGATCTTTCAAAACTTAAAATTACAGGAAATCAAACTATAGCTATGTGGATGGCTCCAGATACTTTATATAATCGTCAAAATCCATATGGAAAAGCTTATGGTGGAGAAGGTACTATAACTTTAGAAACTTCTGGTTCATTAAGTTATTATTATGGGCAAGGAGGGGGAAATACCAATCCATATCAAGGTTTTGGTTCAGGATCCGGGACAGTAAGTACTGGCGTCTGGCAACATGTAGCAATAGTTCGTGATCTAACTAATAATCAACTCTATTGGTATAAGGATGGAAATATTCAAAGTTCAGGAGCAGCAATTTATAGCCCTGCGTCGATATCTACTTTATCTGCAACAATTGGAGATAATTATGTCAATTATTTTGATGGTCGACTAGATGATATAAGAATTTTCGATAGAGCTCTTTCATATGATGATATGCAATGGATATATAACTTTAATTACTCCATTGATGCCTCTTTATTACAGGAAAATGAACAGGGCGCAAAAGTAGATATAGTTGTTAGGGATGTTGACGGAAGAGCTATTCCTAATGCAACAGTCTTTTTGCATAACGAAACCAGCATACTATATAATAAAACAACAAATCACGTTGGAGTTGCTTCCTTTTCCATTATTCCTTATGATTTTTATAATATCACTGTTAATTTTTCATTATCTTTAGGTGCAGAAGCGATTGTATATAATAGCAGTATCACCGGCGAAATCATTGAATTTAAGGGATTACAGGAGACTAAGAATTTATATGTCAACCTTACAACTATAGATTTTGAAATAGATGATTATGATGAAGATCCTATGAATTTAGGACATGTAAATATAAGTTTAACCCCAAGTGGACAAGTTATAGAAACATTGACCCTTGATTCAGATGGGAAAGCAACTTTTCAATGGTTGAATGGAAGTACCTATTATTACAAAGTGTTTTACGATAATGTCGAATATTTCAAACAATATACCTTATTAAACTCTAGTTCTATAGAACGGAAAGATTTATTCAATGAAACAATAATACTAGCAAATCAAACAGCTTCAGCTTTAGGAAATAATTTTATTATTGATGAAAAAGTGTATGGTTATGAATCGAGTCAAGGCTCCATAGGTAAAACTAGAATTGTCAAAGCAAATATTATACTTAGAAATATGACAGATTACATGACTGCTTTAAGCGTTTATTATGTTGATTCTCAAGGCGGTTATGAAGGTACGGATCATCTAATCTATAATAAAGATTATTCAGGTAATATCGAAGAGGATGATATACAACTATTTGTGTCTGATAATTATTCAGCCTATGGGCTAAGAATAATTGTTCAAGGATACGATGCCTCCCACATAAGTAACGGCACTATTACGGTAAATATGACTCAAACGACACATCAATATATTAAAACAGATATGAGTAAGATGTCAATTAAAGTAATTGATCAAAGTGCTGGCCACCCCCCTATCTCTGGAGTGTTTGTGCATATATACAATGGATCAACCAAAAATTCTAATTCTGTTGTAAATTTAACTACTTCTTCATACGGTTATGCTTATGACGATACATTCAACATGTCATTTTGGTATATTCAAGATGTTTATAACTTTACATTTGAATTTTTCAGCGATATAAAAACATTTGATGTTAATTATACGGATCCTGTGCAATGGTATGCCACAAATGTAGAAGTATACAACTATACCCTCTATCAAGCATCAACAATTTTTATAGAGCTAAAAATTGATACGAGCAATTTTATGACCAATTTTTCCTATTATCAGGGGGATTTTGATGCAATATGGGGAGAAAACATTTCTTACCAGATTAATTTCACATATACTACTAATGGTATTAATTGGATTGATTTAACTGATCCAGATGAAGTTTTATGTGAGGTTTATTTATGGAGTGCACAACCACAGTTGCTTTATTCAATGGATATGGTTCATCAAGGTAACGGTAATTTCGCAATAACAATAAATTCAAGCATTTTTTCCGCTGGAACTGATAGTGTTTCATATATCGTAAAGATCTCAGGTCTTAAGAAAGGGTATAGCGATCCATTTCCTGTATATTTTCCTATAACTATAAACACACTTCCTACGGCTTTAACTTTCCATAACTACTCGAATCCAACTCAAATTCTATCTCAGTTTTCAGAGTATTATAATGAAGTTTTTAATATAACAGTAAAGTATCGAGATACAGATAATGACAATCCCTTGTATGGAGTTGACATTACATACGTATGGGATTATGGGTTTGGAGCTGTATTACAAGACCCAAGAATGGGTTATGAGCAGTACTATACAATTGAAATTAATTCGTCATTGGTAAGCAATACGGGATTATATAAATTTTATTTTTCAGCTGAACTAGAGAATCACACCAAGATTGATAATTTTCTCGTAAACATTTTTGTGTTGGAAAGACCAACTTTGCTAAATACGAGCTCGAGTGTAATGTATGTCACCCAAAATATCTACGTACAAGAAGCGTATAACTTCACTTTTGAATTTATTGACCTTTTGACTTCAAATCTTATAGAAAGCGCTGACGAAATGAGCTTTACCTTGCAGAAATTCGACGATAATGGAGCTCCCATTTCAGGAGAATCAATTTCAGGAACTTTATTAGAGACTATTAATCATAGATATGTTCTGGATCTTAATACAGAAACGCTTGTTTACGGAGAATATTCGGTTATTGTTACGCTTAACAAAGAGAATTACGATTTTAAAGTAGCAATAGTTTCATTAACCATAAACAAAAGAGTATTTACAGATTTATTATCAATAGATACTTTTACGGAGATTGATTCGGGCGGAAGATTAACATTCACTGTTACTCTTACTGACCCTAATAACAACTCAGTCCCAGTTATCGGTGCTACTCTTTACTTTACTATACAGAGTAATAATGAGTCCCTTACTGATAATGGAGATGGTACTTATTCGTTAGATCTTGATCCTATAGCAGAGCCATTCTTTTTACCCGAGACTTTAAGTGGAACTTTGACGATCGAGAAAGCCAATTTTATGACTAAAGAAATTTCAATTACTATAACTGTTAAAATGACTGAAATATTCGGATTTCCGATGTTCTATTTCGTAATGATTGTAGGCGCTATTATAGCTGTTGTTGGGAGTCTGGTTGCTTATAGAATGATTCAACAAGCAAGAATTCCGACTTTTGTAAAGAAAGTTAGAGAAATGAGCAAAAACATAAAGGGGAGAAAATCTATTTCAGACTCTCTTTTATATCCTTCGAAAGAGGAGTTCATTGTAAAGAAACTTGGAGACAGATGGGAAGTACTTGGTTTATCTCTGGATGATATTTTAGGACTTGATGCAAAAAGAAAAAAGAAATTACCAGAAACAACTGATTTTGAAGGAGGTAAGATGTAAAAATGCCAGTCGGATTAGTAGTAATGAGATGGGACGAGAGAGTTGGTACGGAAATCTTAGCAAAATATCCCGAAGAGATCGTAATCACAGATAAAACACTTATGCAAGTATACAGTACACACGAGTATAGTGGAGAGTCTGGGATGATAAGTCTAATGGTAGGATCGTTAAACATTGCATCCTACTACACAGGACCCGAAAAAGGATATTATGTACTTATGCTTTTGAACCTTGACGACGACCCTGATGCGTACGAAGGTGGATTGGCTGATGCGTCTAGAATAATCTTACAAAATCTTGAAGATGACGCCTATCTGAGTATGATCCCTTCGCTATTTAGGAGATTGTCTGTGTATCCTACGTTGAATAACGAACAACAATTGGCAATGACCTACCAAGACGAGATAAAAAGGATGATTATCAATCGCTTACGAGAAGAGGGCGCAGTTTCGAAATCAGAATTAATGGTATGGTTAAAAGATAGATACAAACAAGGATTCGTCGATTTAGAAAGCGTCTTGATTGAATTGATTAAGCGGGAATTAATAAAGGAAACGTCAGTAAAAGGAATGCCATCAGAATTAATTTTTCTAACGAACGACATTTTAATGTTACGAGTTCCCCCAGTTCAACTGCTCAAGGATCCTGCTGATAGAGGGTTGCCTTCGCAATTAGCGTCGGATTATAGGACTGAAACTAAGAAGTTCTTTCAAAACTATAAACCATCAGATCAGGATAATCTCAGAGTGATTGAAATCATAATCAATCCTCAAGTCTACGAAACACTGCGTTTATTGCGAACAGCCATTGTCACCAAGAACGATCTTGAGAAACTGAAAAAGAAGGGCGTCGATGATATAGATGAAGTACTGAAAATGCTATGGGAGAGTCAGATGATTCAGGTGTTCCAGGACGATAAAAGCAACGAATATTACGCATTGTTATCAGATTTTTATGTGGACAAAATATTTCCTAAGTACTTGTTGAATATCATAAAGGCAGAATACGATAAAAAATCTAAAGCGGATCAAGTTTTATTAGAATACTTAACTGTGCTGGAGAATACTTATATCAACTTAAAAACTGCAGTAAAAGCTGAATAATAAATCTTAACTTTTTTTTATTTTATTTTTTTGTTTTGTTTTTTTTATATCTATTTGGAGAACAAATACATTTTTCAATATTCTAATATTACTTTCTTCGATATAATTATGGCACCCGAAGAAGAATTATTTGAAAGTTGTAAACAATATTTGGACACTCCAGAGGCAATTGGTTTAGATGGTATTGATTTGGAGAAGTATATTATCGCGTCTTATACAATTAAGCGCCCTAAAGGAATGAACGTGAATTATTTATCCCGATTTGCCGCAATTGAACAATCTACAGGAACTTGGGTCAGAGTACCTGCAGAAACGGAGGAAGTACGAAAGAAGCATGTCGCACGAGTACTTGGAGTCTACGAACTGCCTCACTTAGAATATATTATACCCAAAGATGTTAAGGAGAGAATTTATTTCGTTCAAATAGGTTTCCCTATAGTGAATATTAAAGGATGTGGTATTCCAATGCTACTAACATCAGTTATTGGAAATATCAGTATTACGCACGGACTAAAATTAGTAGATCTCGCATTTCCAAAAGACTATTTAAAGGAATTCAAAGGTCCAAAATTCGGAATTGACGGTCTCCGAAAACTCTTGAAAATACCCGAACGGCCTTTACTAAACAATATGGTAAAGCCATGTACGGGACACACTGCAGATGTAGCTGCTGATTTAGTTTATAAAGCTGCAGTAGGGGGTTGCGATGTTGTCAAAGATGACGAATTGATTTCAAATCCATCCTTCAATACTTTAGAAGATAGAATAGTTAAAGTTATGGAAGCAGTCGATAGAGCAGATTCTGAAAAAGGAGAAAAAACACTATATACAATTAACATAACAGGTAAATTTCCAGAGATGTTTGAATACGCTGATAAAATGATCGAGTTAGGCGCAAACGCACTTATGATAAATTATCTCACTGCAGGTTTTGAAGCTATGAGAGCCATTGCCGAGGACCCTTCTATAAAAGTACCGATTTTAGGTCACATGGATTTTGCTGGCGCCTATTTTGGTGGTCACTGGACCGGGTTAACAAGTATGATAACTCTTGGAAAATTCCCGAGGATGTGTGGAGCGGACACAGTTGTAATTCCAGCACCTTATGGAAAAGCAGAGATTTTAGACGAACGATACGAGCAAAACTTAAAAGTCCTAAGATACCCATTCCAACATATAAAACCTACGCTACCTATGCCTAGTGGTGGTATTACGCAAGGTATGGTTGAAAAAACTATGAAAGAAGCAGGAAAGGATATTCTTATAGGAAGTGGTGGTGGAATTCATAGTCATCCAGATGGACCAACTGCGGGCGCGAAAGCATTTAGACAAGCGATTCATGCTGTAATGAATGGGATCGCCGTTAAACAGTATGCTAAAGACCATGAAGAATTAGGTAAAGCTCTTGGAGTATGGGGTACAGGAAAAACAGCTCTAATTGAATAATTTTTTATTTTTTTATTTATTATCCTCAAAGCGATTTATTGAATATATCTATTCAACAGAACTCTACAATATGGGTTAAAATCTTTATTTTTAACACTTTTACTTATATCATTCCCACAAAGATCTACAAATTGAAGATTTGTAAGCTGATTAATATACTTTAAATTTTTTAGGTCACTAATCTGATTATTAGGTAAAACCAAATGTGTCAGATTCGCTAGTTCATTTATTCCCTCCAAATCCCCAATTTGGTTATTTGATAAGTCTAAGGTTTTTAATTGCTTTAAATTGCTTAAACCGGTTATTTGAGAGAGGCTACGAATGTTGTTCTTCCACCCCCATGGCGTTCCTTTTACTTCAAATTCAAGATAATCGGATAGATCTAATTTATCTATCAATAATAGTTTTTCATCTAATTCGAAATAAGCATTAGGGATTTCTTCGATTAAATTTTTAATGGTTAAGAAATTGATGAGAATTGCTGCGAGTTGTTTGGGAGATAATTTGTTGATTAAGTTTCTCTTGAAATATGATTTTAACGCTTTACGATATTTTTTATTCCCAAACCCTTTGTCAACATTGAGATATTTTATATCTCTAATTTTTCTTACTTGTTCAAGTAAAATAAACTTCGCTTCGCTTGTTTGTATCTTAACTAGTGAATTTACTACTGTTACTAAACAATGGTAGGAAGTTTCGTGCTGGATAACCCATAGAAATACGGGAAGACTGATTTCAAGAAAATTAGTGCTAACATACTTTGCCGCAGCATTTCTTATAATTTCACTAGAGTCTGAAATAAGTAAGTTTTCAAAGAACTCAAACAAGGTTTTAGTTTTAATTTTTAACGCATTAAGAACGTTAATGGCTTCCAATCTGAAATTTTCTTCGTCGTAATTTTCAATTATGGAGGTTAACAGTTTCGTTGCTGTAGATTTATCTATGGAACTATTGTTATAATTTTCTAGCACGGTTTGAGGATTTAAAATCATGATGAGTGTAATTCGATATAATTAACTTCGCATTTAGGTGATTAAAAATTCTAGATTTAAAAATAATATTTTGTTAACTAAATTTACGTTCTACTACATTTTTTATTAAATCCTTGAGTTGAGATTTTAATTTATTAAAAGGTCTCAAATTACCTGAAAATGGTGTATCTACCCCATTATTCAATATTGGCTCTAGTTGAGTTTCTAAAATGTCGATTTTCTTTAAATTTCCTTCGCTCAAACATGAAAGGAAATAATCATTTCTGTATTTTTTAAAAGTTAAAAAGCGATAATTCTGGAAACCTAATTTTACAGCTATCCATCGGGGGTAAGCGCCGGTGTTTCCTAACGTGTTTGCCGCAATTGCTTCTACTTTTGCTGTAAGCAGTGATTCTTTCATTTCAAATTCTTCCGCTTGATCTTCAAATTCACCGGGAACTTTTACATTCAGCCTATCTTCATCATCAAGTAAGAGGGAAATTACACCAATAGACATTGATGACAATCCAACATAATCTAATCGTAACCAATCCTCCACGTAAGGGATTTCTTGATCTGAAAATACATCCTGTAATTGTAAATATTCGTTTAATATGAACAGTAAATTACCTTTAAACTTTTTTTCTAGATCATACTTATCGAGATTACTTAAGTTACTAATATCTTTATGTCGTATTACATCCGAAAAGTATTTAGCCATTTGCTCAAGAACCCATTTTCCTTTTTTATCGGGGAACTTGCCGTAGATTACGTAAATAATCTTATTCTTCTCAAAGAACTGGCATTTTTCCTCTTCGTTATTTTCAGACTTAAGAAGCATTTTATCGAGATCTCCACCTAAAATACTAGTAGCGATGAAATCTAAATTATTTGTCAATTCCAATAAATAGAGCCACTTAATATTGCTGGCAAATAGTTGAGTCCTATCTGTTGTCGTTATTCCGCAAAACTTTAGATATTCATTATCTCCCTTTAAATTAATAATATCTTGGTTCAATGAAATATTTTTATCCTTTACTTTTTTTCTCACACCTGGTAATTTTTTTGCAGCGGTTTCCTTTTTAGGTACGAATTCTTGTGGAGTGGGTTTTTTAATTTCCGCATTGGTTGATTTTCCATATTGGAAGATATCAGCTAAAAATGTTCCACATCTAGGGCAAAGTTTGTCTTTTGGAAAAGGTTTTACGATCTTATATCCACAATTTTCACACTTAATACTATCGTCCCTTGGGTTAAAAAAAGGATTTGGAATTCAAAACCAACTCGAGAAAATTTCTAATATGATATGGATTATTAAACCTAATAAATAATTATTGCGTGAAATAAATAAAAAATTTTGCAAATACATCAAAACATCATAAATATTTCTCAGCAATAGACGCAAAAGCGTCTAGAAATTTAGTATTTTCTTCTTCTGTTCCAACAGTGATTCTAATATAATTGTAAAGACCAGGTTTACTGAAATGCCTTACTAAAATTTTGAGATCTTTCAAATCCCATAAAAATTTTAGTGTTTTTGATTTGTCCTCAAATTTGACAAAGATAAAATTAGCATCTGATGGTAATACGCTAATTCCGGAATAATCATTCAATTTTTCTGATAGTCTGTTTCTTTCTGCTAATATTTTTTTATTCTGTTCGTAAACTTTATTCTTGTGTTTAATACAAGAAAGTGCAGCTATTTGCGCAATCTGATTAATGTTGTATGGTAATTTAACCCTATTCATCTCTTTAATTATCTCAGAATCAGCTAATGCGTAACCAATTCTCAACGAAGCAAGAGAAAATGTTTTTGAGAAACTTCGGCAAACGATTAAGTTTTTGACATCTTTCAATAATGGCAGGCAAGTATAATCGGAAAAATCGGCGTAGGATTCATCTACTACAACAATTCCAGGAAAATTGTAACATATTTTCAAAATCATATCATTATCGTACGATTTTCCATTAGGATCGTTTGGAGAATTAATAAACAGTAGTTTCCCTTTTTGGTCATAAACGCTTTCAGGTATACTGAAATCTTCGTTTAATTTTATTTCATTTATTTTAGCGTTATAAAGATTAGCTAAAACATTATATAAGTTGTAAGTAGGGTAAAATATAGCAACTTCATCTCCAGGATCCACAAACACTTTGAAAATTACATCTAAAACATCTGCTGAACCATTTCCTAGGAAAACGGTGTTTCTATTAGTTAAAGTGTTTTTATCTCTTAACAGTTGATTAAGAATCGCCTTACGAACCTCAAGAGCACTTGGATCGGGATATTTTCTTAAGAGGTTTTTGTTTTTTAGTGCTGCATTTATATCCAATAGTATTTCTTCTATTGGTGGGTATGCATTTTCATTAATATTAAATTTTACCCAATTTTCTCCAACGGGTTGTTCACCCGATTCAAAAGCTTTGTACTTGCTTAGGTTTTCTCTAAATAATTTTTCTAATTCCATGATAAATAGATTAAATACCAGTCAAATCTTAATTCTTTAATATTTTAAGTAACTTAATGCTTACATTTATTTTTTGTCTTTATCCTAAGTTTTTTCAAGCTTAAAAAAAGATAAAAAACTCAATTTTTAAATGTATGAAATTTATTAATTTTATAATATTATTTAAAGAAGTTTGATTTAAGATGGATTTCGCTATAATGTTCAAAGTCTTGGAAGGGGGCGTAAGTGAACCAATTAAGTGGTCAAAAGACCATTTAAATCCTGAAAGTAACATTATCATTTTGGATGAAGGCTCTTCTTCAGTTTTTTTGTGGTATGGAGCCAAACAAGGTTTAGTTTCTAGACGAACTGCCCTTCGACAAGCAGAATCGCTTAAAGGGCACGGGTTTTCTGTAGGAAAAAGTATTGTGGGGAGAGATATAAAGGAGTTAATAGAAATCGATCAAAGAAAGATCGGTAGAGTTCCAGAAGTTGATGATCTACATGATAATTTACAAACTCTCCTTAGTAGAGGATTCAAATACTTAGATGATTATACTGTTACTTTTGACGTTGATGGAGATTTTCCCTCAGCAATTAAACCTACATCTAAGCCAGTCTCAACTAAAGCACCAAAACCTACGCCAGTAGCTATGTCAGTAGATAAACCAGAACCCGTAGTTATTAAAACGCAACCAGCAAAAGAAAAAATGAAACACGCTTCGGAATATGACACCGAACCTGATCTTCCTAAGAAGACTATCCCTATTAGTAGTCAAAAAATTGCAGATACTCCAATGTCTACCATAGAGCAAGTTACTGCACCGGAACCTAAATTAGACCTTTCAATACAAGCCAAAATAGGATTTGTTTTGATTGGCGTTTTAGATCACTACAATGATATTTGGATTTCAAAAAAAGAGGATGGCAGCTATTCTGTCGAACATATGGATGGAAAAGTATGTCAGTTTTCGAATTCTGAAGGAAAGATAAAATTCTCTAGTGACTCATTTACTGGTATATCAACTAATATAAAAACTGAAATTCAGAAAAAATTTTTAGAAATGTCAAAATTATTATAGTTTTTTTTTCCTATTTTTTTTTAATATTGGAGTTTAAATTTTAAGCCTTTTTCTTACATAATAAGAATTTCGATAGTGACATAACCTTAATTTTATATAAAAGAGTAAAGTTATATTATGAGATTTAAAGCTTTAGCAATCCTTTTTTCAGAACTCGAATCTACTACAAAAAGGCTTGAAATGACTGATAAACTATCTTTATTTTTTGAAAACATAAAAAGAAGCAATGATTTCAAAGAGCTTGATAAGATTATTTATCTGTTGCAAGGACAATTAGTTTCAAACATTAAGCAATTTCCAAAAATTGGAATTGCGGAAAAAATGATAATTGAAGCCTTAGCTTTGCATTCTGGCATTGAAAAAAAAAAAAATTAAGGAAATTCTAATAAAAAAAGGAGATATTGGAGCTACAGCAGAAGTAATACTCGCAAAAAAGAAAAAACAAAAATCTTTGTTTGATTTTAAAGAAGATTTGAGTGAAACAGATTCGTCACTAGAAATATCAGAATTATATAGTGCGCTGCAAAAAATGGCACTTAGTGAAGGGACAGGTTCACATGATGTAAAACTTGGGATTTTACGCGGTTTAATGAGAAAAACCTCACCCTTAGAGACAAAATACTTATTGCGGATAATTACATCAACTCTTAGAGTTGGTGTTTCTACGATGACAATCATAGATGGTTTAGCATTAGGATTTACAGGAGTGAAAAAGAATAGGGATTCTATAGAGAAAGCTTATAACCTGCATCCTGATTTAGGAGATGTTACATTAATTTTAGCAGAAAAAGGAATATCTGAAGTTGAAAGAATAGACATTGAGTATGGCGTTCCGATAAGAATGATGTTAGCATCAAGAGTTCCTTATGGCGAAATTATTGAAAAAACTGGAAGCCCTCTTACTGTGGAATATAAACTTGATGGTGAGAGGCTACAGATTCATAAGGAACACGATAAAATAAAATTATTCTCTCGGAGATTATTAGATATTTCAAAACAATTCCCAGATGTGTGTCGAGTTATCAAGGATAATATTAGGGCTACTAATGTTATTATGGAAGGTGAAGTCGTAGCGATGGATCATTTTTACGAAAAAATGCTTCCATTTCAAGTTTTAAGCAAACGTCGTCGTAAATATGATATTGATGATATTATGAAGGAAGTACCTGTATGTTTATTTCTATTTGACATATTAAAATGCGATAACGAATCGTTCCTAAGTGAATCTTTCCTAGTTCGTAGAAAAAAATTAGAAGAAATCGTCTCTGAAAGGGATGAATTACGCTTAGTAAAGTCGAAAACGATTAAACTTACAGAAGAATTGCTAGATTTTTTCAATGAAGCTCGAAAGGAAGGAAATGAAGGCATTATAGCAAAGTCTATTGAAGATAACTCTGTATATCAACCGGGAAATCGAGGATTTTTATGGATTAAATTAAAGGGATTAGAAGGGGGTAAATTAAAAGATTCTGTAGATGTAGCAATAATAGGCGCTTTCTATGGTAAGGGTCGAAGGACTGGCGTTTATGGAACTTATATTGGAGCGGTGTATGATCCAGTAAGTGGGAAGTTTATAGCTTTTACAAGGTTTTTTTCCGGATTGACAGATGAATTGTCAGAATCATTGACACAAGATATAGCGAAATACATAGTGAAAAAAAAACCGAATAATGTTATTTGTGAAGATATTCCAGATGTATGGCTCGAACCGGAAGTAGTGGTTGAAATCATTGGGGATGAAATAACGATTTCTGAGAAGTTTCTAACTTTAGGATATTCTATGCGATTTCCAGTTTTCCAAAAATTCAGACCTGAAAAGGGTCCAAAAGATATAACTTATGTTAATGAAATTGACGAACTCTATAAATCTCAGTAATTTTGTAATTTATATGATTATAAATAGATTCTGACACCCCTATCTTCCATTTTCTTTAAAAATTGAGGTATTGTTTCAAAATTATTTTCATTTAAATATAATTCTTCTAAACTTTCGAGAGATTGAAGAGATTCTGGAATTATTTTTAATTTATTTCTCGAAATATTTAAGATTTTTAAATTTTTCAACTTTTCTATGGCTTTCGGAATAAATACCAACTTATTATCGCATAAGTTCAATACTTCTAAAGAAGTAAGAGAACCAATTGATGATGGTATAGTGGATAACTCATTTCTTTCTAGGTCTAATAATTTTAGTGATTTTAATTCAGTTATTTGTTTTGATAATGTTGTTAATAAATTCC
Organism: Promethearchaeota archaeon; assembly: GCA_030599585.1. Lineage (GTDB taxonomy): Archaea > Asgardarchaeota > Lokiarchaeia > Sigyniarchaeales > SOKP01 > SOKP01. Next base: position 298,293 of record JAUVNS010000002.1, read on the forward strand.
AACTTAAGTTTAGTTCTTTTAAAGATATTAAGGAGGAGAAAGATATTGGTAGATTAGTCAATTTATTATCGTGAAGATTGAGTTCTTCAAGGTTTTGAAGACTTCCAAATTCTTCTGGTAACATGTAGAGCTGATTTAGCCTTAAATTCAATGTTTTCAGCGATTTTAAAGAAGAAATTGAGGATGGGAGTTCTTGAAGTTCATTCTTCCAAAGGGTTAGTTTTTTTAAATGCTGTAGCGAACCAAGTGTAATTGGAAGCTTATTAATATTGTTAATATTTAAATTTAGGGATTCTAAGGAATGAAAATTGCTTATCCACTCAGGTAATTCCGTGATTTGGTTATATCTCAAAGATAAAATTCTTAAGTTGAGAAGGTGACTGATAGCTATAGGTAATTTAGTCAATCCCTTGAATATAAAATTCAATTCAACAATTCTACAGTCCTCAATGGTATATTTGAGTCTAAAATGTAATTTTTTCAAATACACTAAAGAGTAATAATTGATTAAAATTTCAGTCAATTCACTGTGAGAGCAATCTTTTACATCGTTTTGAGATTTCAGATTTTCAATACCAATTTTAAAGTCTCTATCTTTAATTTGATCTATTTCTTGAAGTAAAGCTATTTTTCCAAAAGAATCCTCTTTTTTTTCAATGAATTTAAGTATAGAAATTAATGAATTATAAGTGGTACTCAATATAGTTGAAGATTCTTCATGATTGAGAGTCCACCTCATAAGCTTTAATGCTTTATCTTTAAAATTCTGATGTAGCATTATTGCCGCTTCGTTTCGAATTTTAGCATCAGAATCAGAGATAAGTAAGTTTTCGATGAAGTTATATATTGTTTCTTTTTCAATCCCGGCATTCCCAAATGTATCGTAGATTTTTTTTAAAGTTTGAAGACTTTCAACACGTTGCTTAGTTAGATTGCTGTGTTCTATTAATGAAATTAACTGTTGTATCGCTGTTGAAACATCCATTGTATTCTTTTTTATCTCGTCAAAAATTTTAACTGGAGTACGTTCTGTAATGCTATTACCTCGGTTATTTATATATTATTAATCCCTTCTTCTCTAATTTATTTAAGAAAGGAGGAATTTCGTCTATATTATTAAAATTCAGATTTAAAATTTTTAAATTCGTTAAGTTCTCAAGAGATTTTGGCAGCAACGTTAGAGCATTCCCCCATAAACTTAATACTTCAAGAGATTTAAGTGAACCAATCCAATAGGGCAACTCAGTAAAATTATTCCAATTTAAATTTAATATTTTCAATTTAGTAAAATTACGAAAAGATTCAGGAAGAGTAGATAGTTGATTATTCCATAAAGTTAATTCTTCAAGTTTAGAAATTGTACCAATTGATCCTGGAAGTTCATGCAATTTGTTGTCGAATAAATGCAGTGATTGCAAAAGACTAAAAGATCCTATCCATTTAGGAAGGGTTTTCAATTTGTTTCCCCCTAAACCTAAATATCTAAGACCCTTGAGGCTTTTAAGCCACTTAGGTAGCTTTTTGATGCTATTCAAACCCATATCTAATCGTCTGATTTTGTTGCTTCCTTTAAGTGATAATTTAGTGTCGTGTAATTTATTTCCATGTAAGTCTAACACTTCCAAATTTAGAATGTTTTTAATTGTTTTTGGGAGGTTTTTTAAGGAGTTTGCTCTTAAATTTAAATTTGTAAGCGAATTTAAGGAACCAATTGAAGCAGGTAAATCTTTAATTTTATTATATCTCAAATTTAATAATCTTAAAGATTTAAGAGAACTAATTGATGATGGAATTGATTTTATTTTATTATAGCTTAAATCTAATTTAATTAATGATGTTAGGGAACCAATGGATTCTGGAATTGTAATTAACCTATTAAATTTAAGGTCGAGGTTTTCGAGCGACGTTAAAAATTCGATGAATTCAGGGAATTTATTTAGTATCGTCCATCCAAATATATGGCTACTAACATCAGACAAATCTAATTGAAGAATCAACCCATCTTTAACTTTAAAATTTATTTGCCCAAACTTGTTTTCCAAATCTTTTATTATGAAAGAATTTTCTACAATCCTCGAAAGCGCATAACTCGAGAGGTTTTCAAGTTCTCCCTCTATATAGAGATCCTGTAAACTTTCTACTATTTTTTTGTTTCTTATTTCTCCTATTTTTTCTATTATCAGCGATTTAGATTGCACTGTATCAATTTTACCTAATATTTTTGATATCGCTAACAAACATTTTAGAGACTCTTCGTGCTTAAAAGCCCACCTTAAAGGTTCGAGAGCATCATCTAGAAATATTTTTTCTATAATGGAAGCTGCAGCTAAGCGTATGGATTCATTCGCATCAGAAATTAATAAATTTTCCACGAGTTTGAAAACACTATTAGTGTTTGCACTCATTTGAGCTAATGTGTTAATACTTTCTATTCTGATACTCAAATTCTCGCTATTTTCTATAATTGAAATTAGATGATTAATAGCTGAGGTGGATGATTCCATTAATCTTCGAAAGATAGTTTTATTTTTTAGATTAATTATTATATTCAATCAAGATTTTACAACTTTATTTTATTTACTCTATTTGTCTAAATGTAAGTAGCGGTAATTATTCTTTATCTGGTGGATTTCTACCTAACCACTTCTCGTAGAACGCATCGATATCTGGTAAAAAATTGAATATAATCGGATATCCCGGAGGTACAGCCTCAACATCTAACAGGGTAAAACAATTAGGGCAGAAAAATTCTCGAAGTTCTTCCCACTCTGGATCGCTGCCCATCATTTTAGGATAAAGTTTTTCGATAGATTCAAATGTGTCCCTTACTCTGATTTTGCATTTGTGCTTCCAATTTATCTGATAATCGCCGAATTCGAAACCACAATCACATTTAACTATTCTTTCACCTTCTTTTGCTACGATGTAAAGGTGTTCGTGAAGAGGGAGGAGTATTTTTTCTTTCCAATTGAGTTTCTCTTGAAGAATTTCCATAATTTTGTCAAATCTATTTTGATCTTTTCTACCACTAATGATTGGTTTGAGCTCTTCCCATTTTAAATCGCCCTCCATCATTCTTTCCAAGGTTTTTTTATCGACATCCATTTTTTATTTCACCTCCAATTGAAAATCTTCATCCAAATTCCAAAATTCCCTAAATTCTCTACCCCATTTAGTAGACAATCTTAAGCTCTCTAAGTACATTGTTGTTACCGCTTCATAAAAATCTCCTTTTAATATCCTGTCTCGCTCTTTTTTCCAAAATTCTTCAAATGATAAAGATTCGCTTTTTCTCTCATCCATAATCCTTTGTTTTTGTATTTTTGTAGCTTCGTTATCTATCTCCCATTCATTCTTATCATCATCAAAGTTTGCGACCACACCATATACGTTTTTTACGATATCCGAGGTATATAACCCCTCATCGAGGTCTTTTTTAACACTTTCTAATTTCCGTTCCATTGGATCTCCATAACCTGGCCCCCCGCTCTCAGAAAAATGAATAACATCGTAATTTTCGAGCGCAATTGGATAAATTGTGCCTATTGGTATTCTTGTAATATCAGCTTTTAGATATCTTTCAAATTCGCCGTCAGTTGGATCAGGATCCCCCAACGGATAATTTTGTTGTTGTCGGAAAATTTCTTCCAAATTCGTATTTTTTGCAATTAATCGATAACTCGTAGCGTTAGGATATCCTCCGTGCATTCCGCCGGAACCATGAAAGACTAATCCTTCCCTACCGGCGAAAAATTCTACTTTTTCAGAATTGGCGATGAAGGCAACACCTGCGTAATTTGCCCCACCACGGTATTTACCGTGACCCGGAGTATTCGGTTTCACTTTTCGGGATAAATAAGGAATACCTCCTTGAAATAATTCCCATGTCTCAACATCTCCTAAATCTGATTCAGGATTCCACATAGCATACCCCCAGTTAAGACCATCTTTAACGGCACTTGCTCCTAACCCTTGACCAGATATTTCGAATGTTGACAACATCCATCTTTCACCTTTTAATGGTCCAGCTGAATAGATACCACCACCTTGAATGGAGTCTCCTGTAAATCCGTAACCTGGCACGACTTCTTCTCGAAAACCTCGGGAAAACAACGCGTACGACAAAGACTTCATCACGGTTGTATATGCAGGTATTAAATTACCCCATGGGGCTTGATATGAAAGGTAAGGATCTCCTGGGTTTGCCCATGATCCCAACGGGTAGTATTTCTCTACGGCGTAATAAGCTCCATCATTAACTTTATCACCATAGATCAAAATTTGAGTTAACAACACCCATTGCCCACCTTCCATTGCTCCCTTATCGCAATTAAACGCGTTGGCACCTGCTGCGCTAGCGCCATCAAACGAAATAGATAAACCACCATCTTCCTTTACTATCATTTCCATGGGTTGATTTGAGATTTTATCAACTCTTGCGAGTGGTAACCAAGCCTGATCTTTCATAGGAAGGTCCATAAAAGAAGCAGCCCGGTATCTTCCAGGGATTAAACGCTCTTTTACTCTTTCAAGAACAATTCTTCTTCCTTCTTCAATTGCTTCCCGCATAAATTTCTTGTAAAATTCAATCCCTTCTCTTTCTATGAACTCGTAAACGGCGTCCCTTATCATTAAATTTCCTGCTAATCGACATTTTTCATCTAATTCCCAATACATCGGGCTTCTAACCGATTTCTTCGCGCCAATCATGTGGTCGCGCCAAATTTTATCGTTAGAACCAATTTTTCTGCAGGTATAATATACTCCGTCATCAAATCGTTGGGTTGAAGACACTAAGGTATGTCCCGGAGTAATACCACCTATATCGATTTGGTGTGTGACACCACCCGCCCAACCAATTAATTCTTTTTCCCAAAATATCGGAATGAGAGTTTGAACATCAGTAGTATGGACATTCCCACATTGAGGATCGTTATTTAGGAAAATATCTCCTTGATTTATCGACGGATCTTCCTCATATCCTTCTCTAATCATGAATTTAATTCCTTCGCTCATTGTATGGACATGCACCAAAATACCAGTAGAAACTACTATTGAATCACCTTCGGGAGTATATAATGCGAAGCAAAGTTCACCAATCTCTGTAACTATTGGAGATGCTGCGATATGCAGTGCAGTTTCTCTTGCTGAAACTAGTGCTCCTCTTAAGCTTGCGTAAGCCTTCTCGTATTTGAAAGGATCCTCTTCCTTTAAACTGAGTCTTTCAATTCCATGATACTTCTTGCTGTCCTTTAGCAGCTTCTCACTTTCTTCTAGCATTTCTTTAATTGTTTTTCCATCCCATCCAATTGGTTTTATTGACATTTTTTATCCCACCTCCATGTGAAATATCCTGTGTTTATCTAATTTTACTCTATAATTCGGGGGAACTACTAAAGTAGTTGCGGGGGCCTCTATTACAGCTGGACCGTCGACAATATTTCCTGCATCGAGTAATTTCATTTCCCATATCGAAGCATTATACCATTTTTTACCCCAAAACATTTCTCTCAATCCTTTTGACGCATCATCATTTGGTCTTTCACTGCTAAGCTCAAGCTTCGGTAACTCTGGTTTTGGTACGGGAACGACGCCGGTTCCTATAGCCTTAGTAATGTGATATCCCAGTTCAGGACTTTTCGTTCCTCTTCGAAATATCTTCTCGAAAAGATCGTCGTATCTACGAAGAAGATCGTTTAATTCAACGGAATCAAAACGATCCAATTCTTCTGAATGCTCAATTGTTAATTCCTCATAAGGAGATTGTACTTCTAAGTCGTCTAACATGCCAAAATATTGCAGCTTAAGAGATGGTCTAAACTCCATCTCATTTGGATCTCTACCTTCTTTTTCAAATTCTTTCATAATTTTAATCTTTAAATCTCTCCATGTGGAAGTTATCATTGATGCTACAAATGAGGTCATCTTTCTATCAGGATCAATAACCATATCAACGGATATTTCGTGCCTGTAAGAGTGATCTGCACAAGCACATCCGTAAGCTGAAAACGCAGCAGCCCACTCAGGTATCATTATATTTTGAAAGGACAACCCTTTAGAATATCCTGCTACATGAAGTGGCCCACCACCACCAAACGATATGAGAGTATAATTCTCAGGCCGATATCCAAGTCCTTGGATCATTCCATTAAGGTGGTTTTTCATGTTGATTTCAATCAAATCTAAAGCCCCCCTTGCCGCTTCGTATGGATCCGCATTGAAAGGTTTAGCAATCTGATCGTCAATATAATCATAAGCCCTTTTTTTGTTCAGTGGGACTTTACCACCGAGAAAGTAATCTGGATTAAGATACCCTAATATTACACTACAATCAGTCATTGTTACGGTTTCTACTCCAGATTGCTCATTGCACACTCCAATTTTATATCCTGCACTTTCAGGTCCAAATTCTAATCTGCTTGATACATCGTTATATCGTACATACATCCCAGTCCCAGCACCAATAGAGTCCAATGCAATCATTGGGATGTTCAAGATAAATCCGCCGAGTGAACTTTCCCACTTTGTGGGGACATATTTTTCCATTGTTAATCCCACATCAAAAGATGTTCCCCCCACATCGGAGGATACTAGGTTTTTAATCCCATATTTCTCAGCGATGAATTTGCTTCCTATCATACCACCAATAGGACCTGAAACCATTGTTGGAATAAGTGATTTAGCATAAGGAGACATCGTTCCTCCATAAGATGTTAAAATTCTTAGAGGAGCTGGCACTCCCTTTTCTTTAAGTTTTTTAGCAATCGCTATTAATTGTTCCCTTGAAGGTTCTGCAGCATATTGTTCGATTAGAAGGGCGTTTAATCTTGGGGTTTCGCCTCTTACTGGGTTGTGTTCAGAAGAAAGAATTATTGGAACCTCCCTGCCGTATTCCTTCATAACTTCTTTGGCTATTTTTTCAACTTCCATTTCGTGCCTTGAATTCATATAAGAACAGAGTAAACATACACATATGCTTTCGACATCCATATCTAATAATTCTTTTACGACTTCTACTACATCCTTTTCATATAAGGGTATTAGTTCATCTCCCCAAAAATTAATTCTTCCGCGTACACCTTTAATATTATTTCTACGAACCAAAGGTTGCGGATGCTCGTGTTCTCTGGCGTGTAGTCGCCCCGCATAATCAAGCCACATCCAGCATTGTAAAGCCCTCCCCAATCGATGGAGATCCTCAAACCCAGCATTAACAATAACGCCGATATTATCATTTCCTTCTCTTTCTAAAAGTCGATTTAGCATAGCTGTACCCGAATACACTAAAGCTTCCACACCGGCACTAGTTTCTTCTAATTTTTTATCCCATTCATTTAAGGCATCTGATATTGAATTTATTATGCCTACAAATTCTTCTTCTCCAGTAGTTAAAGCTTTCCCTATGACAAAACTACCTTTCTCATCAATAAGAAACGAATCTGTCATTGTACCACCAGTATCTAACGCTATAGCTTTTAACAGATGTTGTTTACTTTCATTATTTGGTATTACCATATACGATCGCCTTGAATGTTTTTCACATTAATATTTCATAATTAGATTTAATGCTATATATAACTGAAGTATAAGTGAAAAAAAATTTAAAAATATGACCACTCGAGTGGAGTTTTATCCAATTGTCGAATGTCCGATCAGAAAAATAAGGTTATTTAACTCAAATCCTTTCAATCATCATTCCACCTAAGATGATTGGCCCACCGGTTGAATTATAGATTTTTTCAGCTTTTTTCATTTTATTCTGGCTGTCAGAATATATTTTAAAGATTAAATCCCCTTCCTTGATTCTTGCTCCCTGTTTTTTAAAAATTTCAACACCTGATTGTTTTGAATGAGGACAACCTGTAGCTTTCGCTATCTGATTAATTATCGCATTATTTACACCAGTTATGTGGCCAGCTTTTGTGGTGAAAAATTCTTTAGAATAGGGCCCTAATTTAATATCTTCAGGTTTTATTTCTGGGTTTCCACCCTGAATCTCAATAATTCGCTTCATTTTGTCGTAAGCTTTCCCTGAATGTAGTATTTCTTTTGCTAAACTTTGACCTTTTCCTTTTTGAACTTTTCCCCCCATTTCAAGCAATATACCTGCTAAATCAGTGGATTTTTCAATAAGAGAATTAGGACCAGCAGTATAATCATTAAGTAAGGTCAAAGCCTCTCTTGCTTCTAAACCGGGACCTATGGCGTGTCCGATAGGCTGATGAGCTAATGTTAAAGCACACTCCGCTTGAATCCCAACATTTTTGGCAATCTCTTTAAATATATAAGCAAATTGTTTACCCTTATCGGTGGTAGGAAATTTAGTTCCTTCTCCAACTGGTATATCTAAAACGAGTTTTTTGACGCCCAGGCTTAATTTTTTAGTGATTATGGAAGGAATCATAAGTCCTATAGGATCCATATGTAATGGACGCTCGATTTCAATTAAAATATTATCTGCTGGAGATGTATTTAGAGCACCACCCCAAATTATGCAAGCATTTTCCTTAGATATAATGCTTTTTAATACATCAGCTTCGAATGTTACAGGAGCTAAAACTTCCATTGAATCAGCGGTACCAGAGGGGGAAGTAATAGCTCTTGTTGATGATTTTGGTATTGTTAAACCAGCAGCCGCAACGATTGGAACTATTATAAGCGTAACTTTATTGCCAGGAACGCCTCCAGTTGAATGTTTGTCATAAACTTCTGGACCGAAATCAAAAACTTCTCCACTTCTTGCTTCTGCATAAGTCAATGAAGTCATCTCTTCATTATCCATCCCATTTATTGAAACAGCTGTTATAAATGCTGCTAAATCTATTTTTGATAATGAACCAGAGACCGTATCCGTAACAATTTCGTTAATTTCTTCTGCGGTAAGCTTATTTCCCCTTATTTTCTTCTGAATAAACTTAAAAGAATCGGGAGGGTCTGCTGGTTTCACGGATATTATAGTGTCATCTCGGAGATTCTTTTTTTCTTTAATAATATCCATAAAAATTCCTATTTCTCCTGGATTCACGAGAGAGTTGGAATAATCAATTTGCAATATAGCAATCCAATATTTCTCTTCTATATTTTTAGTTTCTAAATTTTTGATGATGATACGGTCACCTGCTTTTTGACCCAATTTTACCGCATCTTCAATATTTAAAACTACATCTTTAGTATTTCCGGTCTCAAAGTTAATTGTTTTTACTTTTAGCTTCATAATGAACAAAATTCGCTTATTTAATTATAAATTAGATAAATTGGTTATATAACTTTAAGTAAAATTTCTTAATATGCATGTATTTTGCTTTATTTACTCAAGTTATTATTTTTCCATTTAATTTATTTATATCTTTTAATAAAGTTAATTAAATACTACATACTGAGATTGATTATGAATAAGTTTGAAAAAGCTCAAGAAGTACTCCATGAACTAGGTGGAGACGGTTGGTTAATAATATGCGTAGAGGCTAATGATATTAATTCCCGTTTCATGCTAGGAGTCGATTCTCCCTCTCGTCATTATATATATGTTGCGGCAGATGGAAATCATAAGATAATTGCAGTTGAAATGGAGGCTCCTATGATAGAACGCTCTTTAAAAAAGAAAGGAGTAAAAGCTGAGGTATTTTCTTACAAATCTATGAAAGAATTAGATAGGTTTCTGAGTCCTATTGTTAAAAAAACACGTGTAGCTTTAAATTTCGGAGAAAATGTTTTGAGCCCAGAGGGAACGGGATTTGCAGATTTTATTAATGCTGGAGATTATTTGTCCATGAAAAAAATAGCACCCCAAACAGAATTTATATCAGCAGCTCCAATTATAGAAGCCTTAAGACGTGTAAAAACTCAAGATGAATTAACTGATTTACGAAATGTATGTAAAGCTACTATAGAAATTCTAGAGGCAATACCCGATTGGGTAAAAGTTGGTATGACAGAAAATGATATAAAAGCGAAATTAGAATATGAATACATGAAATTAGGACGGCCCTCATTTGGATCAATAGTTGCTACTGGAACTCATTCGGCGGATCCACACCACAATACATCTTTGAAGAAAATCGAACCAGGAGTCTTGTTAATCGATTCGGGTTTACAAATAGATGAAATGAGTTCTGATATTACTAGGACATTCTGGGTCGGTGCAAATCCTCCTGAAGATTTCAAAAAAGCATATACGGCTCTATACGAAGCGAAGGATGTTGCTAATGATTACTTTACTGATGGAACTCCAAAAAATGTACCTGGGTTAAAATGCAGAGAACATCTAACTACAAAAGGGTACGATCATGAAAAACTCTTTATCCATGGGTTAGGACATTCCCTTGGATTTGTAGCTCACGATATTGGGGGGAGCGTAAGCTGGAAAGTGCCTGAAACTTATAAATTTGAAGAAAACATGGTGTTTACCAACGAACCGGGTTTATATTGGAAAGATAAATGGGGAATTAGATTGGAAGATGATGTAATAATTGGTAAGGGCAAATGCGAACAAGTTACCAAAGTATCAGAAATTCCTGTTCTAATTTGATTTGAAATAAAAACTTTTTACAACTTGATAGAAAAAGGAAAATCCTTTATTTCTTCTATTTTATTCTGGTCTGGATCCATAAATTTAATTAAAATTCTAATTACATAATCTCCCGCTTCAAGGGGTTTAAGGTTAATCTCCCATTTTATATCTTCGTTAGATTTAAGGGAGTAAATCTGCTTATTCGTGGTTCCCCTCATAACTTTTAATTGTTCCGGAAATTCAACATCCAACTTCAAATCTAAAGCTTCTCCTTCGCTCTGGTTTTCAATAGTAAACTCGAGTGGAAATGTTTTTTCGAGGAGAGGAGGTCTTAAATTTCTTATTGATGCTGTTAATGTAGCAGGAGGAGAAATTAAGTTAGGTATTAATGATTGAGTTTCATATAGAAAAATCAAATCGTTATTTAACTCACAGGTGAGTACCATAGGACCAATACTTGACTTGTCGACTTGAAAATGAGGTTTAATTTTGAATTGTAAATGAGTTTCTTTACCTATATCTAATGGTAACGGAACGCTTGGTTTATTGTGTGTTGCTAAATTATCAGACAAATTTATTAAAAATTTTGTGATGTTAAACTGGTTCAATTCAAACTTATAGAAAGGGTTGTTTATGATTTCCACTAGAGGTTTCGTATCAAGTTTTAAATCTAAATTAAGAATTTCATTTGTGGTATAAATGTCTTTGTCTAATTTAAATGAGGTCGTAATGCTAAGCTTGATATGTGTTATAATTAATACCAATTTTAAGAGTTTTAATTCTGCTTCTCTAAATTTGTAATTTCCAACTTTATCTTTGATTTTTTTTACATATTTAGATTCATTTTTTCTCAAAGCTAGAGTAATTTCTGAAACAAGCTTAATCAGTTGATGCTCCTTAAAAAATTCTTTATCAACCTTCTTGCTAGTTTTCTTTAAAAACTCCAATCCTTCGTTTGGAGTTCCTTTAACATAGGAACACATGTAAGAAAGCACGGAGAATAGAACATAATTCGAGTTTCTATCCCCTTCACTCTTGAGTTTAGGAATGAGATTTAATGCTTCCTTATAAACGGGGTTTGCATCTCTAAAGTTATTTGCCCATAAACAAGCTTCTCCAGATTGTCTCAATAATTCTACACTGGTGTCAAAGCGTCCGATTTCAGTAAAAATTTTAGCACTGTTCATGAAACATACTTTTGCTTTTTCGTATTCATTCAAATTAAGCAATAACTTCCCAGCGGAATGGTAACTTTTACCTGCTTTTTTAAATTGTTTCGCTCTATATAGTTGCTCAGCTTTTAGTATCAGTTTTTCAACAGCTAATCTTTGGTCTTTTCCCATTTAAAATCACTATTGTTATAAATTAAACGTGAAATTAATAATTGAGGGATTGTTTTGACTTATTGGCATCTAAAACCAATAATTCTTCACAAGAGTGTGTTAAATACTAGAACAAGAAATCTTAATATTATATATTTACAAAAATATGAAAAAGAAGTTTAATTGAGTTAAACTTCAAAAAATTAAAAAATAGGGGGTAAAACTTTTATTACCGAAACCATGACAATATGGTTCGTCTTCTTGCGACTAATATTTTCTCGCAAGATTCATCCTTTCGGTTTAATGTTATTTCTTTTTTTCTTCAGAATCTTTTTTCTCAGCTTCTTTGATCAGTGATGCTTTAATGGGGTTAGTTCCTAGATTCTCTATTATTTCAGTTACTCGGATAACTTCTTCTTGAAATTTTTGACCTTCAGCTGCACTACAGCTAAACATTTGGATTCTCTCGGGTGCTACTCCTGCTGTTTTTAAAATTTCCTTTGTGTATTCTACATTCTTCGCCGCTACTAAATTCCCAGTTTCGTAATCACATTCTCCTTTATATCATCCAGCAACTATTACGCCATCTGCTCCCTTTCCAATAGCTCTCATCATTAAACTAGGTGTAACTCTCCCCGTGCAATTTATCCTTATTGGTCTAATTGTTGCGGGATATTGAGCTCGAATCGTACCGGCCATGTCTCCAGCGCCATAACCTCATTTCCAACACATAAAGGCTAAAATTTTTACTTGGTCTTTTACATTCGCTGTCATATTTTACACCTCTCTATATATTTTCCAATATAGCATCAATTTGTTTTTCGTATTGGGGTTCACGATAGTATCTTAAAGTTATTGCTTCTGAGGGACAATTAGCTAAACAAGCGCCACATCCTCTACATAGAATTTCATCAACTTCAGCACCATCAGGTTCTACTTTAATAGCGTCGTAAGGGCAGTTAAGTTGACATAATCCACATTTCGCACACTTTTCATTATCAACAGTTGCACGGATTAAGAGAATTCGGTATTTATCCTTCATCATTAACCGTGCTAAAGAAGAAGCAGCTGCTCTTCCTGACGCTATTGAGTCCGAAATCGCTTTAGGCCCTTGAGACACCCCAGCTAGCACAATTCCTGGAATTTTCGTATCGATAGGGTTTAATCTCGAATGAAATTCCTTGAAAAAACCATCATGACTTTTTTCAAGTTTTAAGATGCTTGCGATTTTTTCGATTCCTTTAGCTGGCACCATGGCACTAGATAAAACAACTAAATCGTACTCAAATTCTTTTAATTTAGTAGTTCCAACCGTGTTTTGTAACGCAACCTTAAGATTGTGTGTTTCGGGATCTTCTTGAAGTCGGGAAACATTTGTTCTAATGTATTTTATTCCCTCTTTTCGAGACGCTGTGAAGTATTCCTCGTAATCTTTCCCCGCTGCTCTTATATCCATGTAGGCTACAGTGACATCTATATGGGGAGAGTGTTGCTTAATGAGTTTTGTATTCTTAACAGAAATCATACAACACACACCTGCACTGCAGTACGTCTTCCGAGTTAAATCTCTTGAACCAACGCATTGAATGAACAAGACACTTTTCGGTTCTTTTCCATCAGAGGGACGCTTTAAATGTCCAATCGTAGGCCCGTTAGGTGCTAATATCCGTTCAAGTTTTAATTGAGTGATTACATTAGGATAGACATTGTATCCTAAATAACCCGTTTCAGGTTCGTATTCGTCCCATCCCGTTGCTACGACTATCGACCCAACCTTAACTTCCAGAAGTTCGTCTTCTTGATCGAAATCAATTGCATCCACTTCACACGCTTTTATACACAAACCACACTTAATACATTGCGTCATATCGATTTGTGCCAACATTGGAACTGCCTGTGCGAATGAGGCATAAATTGCTCTCCGGGGATCCAAACCTTCGTTAAATTCGTTATATCCGTAAGCAGGACAGACCTCCCAACAAGCACCACAACCGTTACATTCGTTATTTACGTATCTTGCTCTTTTCCGGATCTTAACCTCAAAATTACCTACAAATCCAGTTACTTCTTCTACTTCACTGTATGTATGTAAGTTTAATCCCGGAGTTCTAGCTGTTTGAAGCATTACTGGCCCGAGAATTCAGATACTACAATCGTCCGTAGGGAAAGTTCGGTCAAGCATTGCCATTTTACCGCCAATCGTTGGTTTCTTTTCAACTAAGTGCACTTCAAATCCTTCTTCAGCTAAATCGATTCCTGCTGATAATCCAGCGACCCCACCACCAATAATAAGAGCCTTTTTTGTAATATCCACTTCTTTAATTAAGATTTTTTCTAAAGTGGAAGCTCGAGCAACTCCAGCGCGAATAGCGTCTTCAGCAGTACTCTTTGCCCCCGGTCTATCGTTTCTATGAACAAAACTTGAGTGTTCTCGAATATTAACGAATTCTAAGTAAGATGGATCCAAATTCATATCTTCCAACACGCTTTTAAAAACGGGCTCGTGAGTTTTTGGTGTACACGCTGCCATAAGTAATCGATTAGCATTAAATTCAATCATCTTTTCCTTAATGAACTCAGCACCGGACTGTGTTCATAGCGATATATAATCTACTGCTTCGACGACATTCGGTAAAGCTTTCGAATATTCTGCTAACGCTTTTGTATCGATTATTTCAGCGATATTAAGACCTCATCGGCAGATAGTAATTAAGATTCTGACTTCATCATTTTCAGTCATTACTTTGTCTTTAGTTTCTACCATTGCATAATTCTCCTTGTGTTATTTTGTTAGTTCCTCCAATAATTTTACGCTAATTATTATACATGAAATATTTTATTCTAATTTAAAATAACGATTAAAAAAATTAACTTTAAATCAGTATTCTTTTATATATCTTTTATTATTGATGGAATTAAAAATATTCGATTAAATCAAATTTAAATAGATTTTCCACGGTTATTACTTTAAGATGCTATTTACTTTTTTACAGATGGGAACTCCTTCAATAGATGAACTACTCCCATTTATCATTATGGGCGCGTTCGCTGCAGGAGATATATTGTTATTAAAGTTAGCATTAGTGGTAACTAAAGCCCAGAAAAGAACACGGATGAAATGGGTTGCGGGAAGTTTTGCTATTCAATTTGGAATAATTTTTATTATTAGTTCTCCCTTGTTTTTGCAAGCTTTTATGGGTTCATTTAAAGGAGAACTTGATGTAATAATTCCTATCGTTATCCTTTCATTATTTATAGATCTCAACGTGATAAACGTCTTACATCAAGTAGGTCTAAAGCGTTCATTTGGCATTCTTTTGATTACTTTCGTTCCTATAATTATCGTAATGATTATATTAGGAAACACATTTGCACGAATGCCATAGAATCAATATGTGACTCATAAATTAATTTCTTTGTTGATTTGCTGGTTCATGGCTATTACTTCTTCTCTTGCGGCCTCACCAAATTTATGTGGTAATAGCCTTTTATAATGGTAAGAAAACATTATTCTCCTTGAAGAATTTACAATACCACCTAAACCATTACTATTAAATCCAACCTTAATTTCTTTCGCAATACCGCCTTGCGCGCCAAAGCCAGGAATTAAAACATACGAATTTTTCACAATACTTCTTATCGATTTTAACTCTTGTGGGAAAGTTGCGCCTACTACTACGCCTAAATTATGAAATTGTGAAAATTGGGTTAAATTTTCTCCCCAATCTACTACGAGTCGAGCCATTTTTATATAATTCCTTTCTAGGGTTACATTTTCTACGTTGACTTCTATATCAGATTCTAAAGCATTTGGAATTCTGGCACTAAAAAGGTTCTGGAAATCTTTGCTACTAGGATTCGAAGTCTTAACAAGAACGAATATTCCTTTTTCTTTATATTCTAAAAAAGGTTTAACTCCGTCAATTCCAAGGTACGCGTTTATAGTACACGCATCTGCATTATATACTTTAAATGTGGAATGGGCGTAAGCTTCTGAAGTCGCCCCAATATCGTTTCTTTTTGAGTCTAAAATGACGAGCAAATCTTTCTTGTGAGCATACTTTATGGTTTCTTTTAAGGCAGATAATGCATCATATTTCTCATAAAATGCAATTTGGGGCTTAACAACTGGGATTAAATCTGATGTATTATCAATTAATATTTTATTAAATTCAAGAATGACCTTGTTTGGGTCTTCAAATTCTTTAATAAGGAATTTTGGAATTTCCCCTTCCTTATCCATCCGGGGATCTAAACCCATGCATACAACACTATGTTTATCAATGATAGATTGGATTAGGTCTTCAATAAAATTCATAACTCTTGTCCTTTAAAGTTTTTATACTGATCTTTTACCTCATCAATATCTAGGGTTATAAGAGTGTGTCCTCTATGATTTGCTTCAAAAACCCTTAAAAGATTCTGATTTTCTGGATCATTTGGATAAATATGTACATATTCTTGACACTTTATACATGCTCGAACCCTAATTTTTAACACCTCAAAACATAATTCACTAAAGAAAATATAAGAATATGGCATATATAATTTTATAATCGTGTTTTAAACAAATGTTATATCTTGATACTCTACATTTTCTTCATTTATTTTAGCGATGCCTAGTTCCCGTACTTTCGCATTTAAATTTATAAACGCTTCTTTCACGAATTTCTTATTTTTTGCTCCTGTACAAACAACTTTTCCAGTGGAAAATATTAGGAAAACAGTTTTAGGGTCTTTCATGCGATAAATTAAACCGGGAAAGACTTCTGGCTCGTACATAGCATTTTCCATTATAATTGCTGCCATATTTAAATCAATAAATGTGTGTAAATCTCCACTTGCAACAATATTCTGAACCGTTATTATTGGATTAGACACATTAATTCCTGCTTTTTTAATAGCTTTTACAATTTTTTTTACTCCAGCGCTTGCCTGATCTGCTCTTCTAAGTCCTGTAATAACCATTTTTCCTGTAGAAAATATGAGAAATGTTGCTTTTGGGTCAGTAATTCTCATAACAAGACCCGGAAACCTTTCGGGATTATACTCTACATCTTCAAACTTGCGGGCGATTTTGACAAGGTCAATCTTTTCAGTAATCTCCATTACAACTGTGGCAACTACATTTTCGATTTTATAATCTAATTTTAAATCAGATTCTTCACTTTTTTCTTCTGACATAATTCATTACCTAAAAGAAATAATTGTTAATTAAACATAATTTTTTCTATAAAAATAATTTATTTATTAAAAAAACATTCGATTGAGTTAAAGATTTTTATTCTGTTTCTCCAATATCCTCTGATGTTCTTATCTCACGGATTTCTTTCTTAATTTTTTTTATTGTTATTCCTTTAAGTTTAATGAATTGATGAATTAATATAGCGGTGGAGATAAGGATTCCAATTAAGTAAAATACCTGAATAGTCCAGAAAAATGGCTCGATAGATGTAAAGAATACAAGTTTGAAGGTGTAAGACAAACATGCGATTGTTGTGATGCAAATCATAGAGATAAGTAAAGCTATTCTTTCATAAAACTTAGGCTCGCCTTTATCAAAAACAATTATTTTTAGCCAAAAGATTACGCAAATAAATGCTATAGGTGTAAAGACAAGCGAACCTATGGCAATCGGGATAAGCAAATACACTGCAAATTGATTTCTCCAGATATCTAGGACTTCTCCTAATGTCATCTGATCTTGAATTTGAGCTTTCGCGTACTTTCCTCTCCAGTTAAAGTATCCTCTCTTCATTTTTCGTCCTATTTCTTTTGTTTCTCTCTTCACACGCTTAAATATCCCCATATCTACAGCTTCTTGAAATTCTTCTCTAATTAAGGGAATTATGTATAATGTTAGCATTAAAGAGATAATACCGTAAAGAAATACTAGAAGATCAAGCCAATATTGTATACCGGTTGGAGGTATTGCGGGAGGTAAGCTTGAAATTATGCTATAAATAGCGTATCCTACGAAAATTCCTGGAACTATCACTTGAATAATTATAAGAGCCTGAACGTGTTTTTTAGTAAATTTTTCAGTGAAACGACTAAGAATCCACAAAATACCATTAGAAACAGTTAGTATCAACCCAAAACCTGAAAGAAGCTTCATTGTCCAAAAGAATATTAAGAAAGTAGTAGTCAATGCAATAAATCCAAAGATAAATTCAAGAATCATGAAAATAGTAGTTGCAACTAAACCAATTATATAAAGTATATCAAATTTTTTGAGATTTAGATTCATAAATAAATATAGATTTAGTGTTTATATTAATTTTAGGTTTAGGATGCCGATTCGTCGATTATATCGTAAATCTTATCAATAAGGGCACTAATCTTTATTGTTTCTTGCTCTTCAGTTTTCATATTTTTTATCGTAACTTCGTTTTGTTCCATCTCTTTTGGACCAATGATCAATACGATCAAAACTCCAAGTTCATTGGCTTTACTCAATTGATTTTTAAGATTAGAAAATCGATAATCTACGATACATGGAAAATCTTCACCTCTTACCATTCGAGCTAGTTTCAAAGCATAATCTGATACATTTGCTTTAATAGAAGCAATATAAATAGTGTCGGTATAATCAGGTTCCCGAATTTCTTCTGGGATTAAGTTATATGTTTTTAGAAATAAAGAGAACATTAAAACGCCCATTCCAAATCCAGTTCCTGTTATTTTTTCGTCAGAAAATAGAGAAAGTAAGTCATCATAGCGTCCACCACCAAAAATACTCCTAATGTTTTCTTTTCCTGTATCAAAAACTTCATATACGATTCCGGTATAATAATCCAGACCGCGTAAAACTCCAGGTGAAAAGGTACAATACTCTGAGAGCTCAGCATCTTCTAGAAGTTGTATAAATGAAGTTAGCTCTTTATATCCTATTGTATCGTAAAATTCTTCAGAAATCTCTTCAAATTGGTTTAAAAGGTCTTTTAAACTTGTCGCGTCTTTTAACTTAGATATACCTTGAATAATAATCTCGTCTTGAAAAATATCTAATACGTACTTCTCGTATTCCGAGTCTTCCATTTTATCAGCTTTATCTAAAATTTTATACACTAAAGGTATTTTTTCTTTAGGCACATTCAATATTAATTCGCAAACCGAATCTATGAAGCGACGATTATTGTAATAAATTTGAAATTGCTCAGGTGTAGCACCAAATTCAGTAAAAATGTTAACGATAATGGTAAATATTTCTAAATCAGCATAAAGACTATCTTCTCCTAAAATATCTGCGTTAAATTGATAAAATTCCCTACGACGTCCTTTTTGTGGCTGTTCATACCGATAACATTTTGGGATGGAATACCATCGTATTGGCTTCTTCAGTTCTTGACTTTTCTTAGCGACCATTCTAGCTAAAGATGGAGTAAGTTCAGGTTTAAGAATCAACTGAATATCCTCGATTTTTTCAACATAAAAAGATTGTTCATTCACTAACTCATCAGATGATTTTGCTGCGTATATCTCAATTGGTTCTAGCAATGGCGTTTCAAATGCCTCATAACCAAATAATTCCACGACATCTTTTATATTATCAAGAATCCAGTTTAATTCACGAAAATCTGAAGGATAATAATCATTCATTCCCTTTACAGGTTCGGGTGAAAATTTTAAATCTGGTAATGACTTCTCCCAAATTCTAAATTTCTCTTGAATATATTTATACTTAAAATCTAATGTAAGTATATTTCCTTTATTTTTAATGTCAAAATAAAAGAAATCTTCGAAAATTACCATATAATTGGGTATTCTTGGCGATAAGATCGCTTGATTGGTTTTTTTTTGAAGCTGATTTCGATATTGTAGAGCTTTATTATATGCTTTTAAAGCAAAACTGGCTTCTTGTATATATTCGGTCTTTTTTTTCTTTGAATAATATTTTAATAAAGCTATTTTTTGGATTCGTAAATCTCCAAGAATTTCATAGAAGTATAATAATTGTCTAATATTGCTTTCTTTGTTGAATTTCTCAATCTTAGAAGCTGTTAATAAAATAGCGTTATCTAAATTTGAAATCATTTGATCAATTTTCAAAGGATAAGTTTCTTTAAAAAATTCTTCTGGACTTTTTGAGATCATTTCGTGAGCTACTAAATTCCTCTCCTTTGAAATAAAATTGAAAATGTAATTATTTAACCGTAAATAATAAGAAAAATCAATATATTCAATTCCATAAAATTTTCTGTTTAAAACAAGATAATTATTAAAAATATTGATCTGTTTTAATTCATAATTTCTTATTTGGCTTAAATATGACTCTATAGAAAAATCACTCAAAAATTTATATTCTAGAATAATTTTCTTTACTTTCTGTAATAAGACCATATAATAATTAACGAACTCCGCTTCACCAATTTGATTGAACAGTTTCGAGTTTTTAATCTCTTCAATTTTTTCTTCTAACGATTCAATTTCAAAATTTAGTTTCAAGATTTTATTTAATCTTTCTTCTTCAAATATATTATTATTATTCTCTACAATCCTTCACCATTTTTGTTATACATCCACGATGGATACTTTTAAAGCAAATATCTATCCTTATCACAGAGTCTTTTAAGAAATTTTTTTGATTGGTGTTATTACGAATTGATATGAATAGAATCAAATTAAGTTTACTACTTGATTATTAGTGAAAAATATATCTAATAGAAAAGAAAGAAACTGAAATGCGATTTAAAAAAAATTCTCAAAATCTTTTTGTTGTTCTGCTCTAACCCCATATTTAATAATTAATTTTCTATAGAAATTATTAGATAAAGTTCTTAATTCTTCAAATGAAGAAGGAGAATAAATAGCTTTATTTGCAAGTGCAATAATTGTTTTTACAACTTCTCTAATTTTAGGTTTATAATTGAAATTTTTAAGAAACTCTGAAATGTTAATTATTTTAATATTATATTTATAATCAATATCAAGAGGTATCATAAAAGTTTTAATAGTAGTGAATAAAGTTATTATAATCAACATCATGCTATTATCATGATATCCTTTTCGAAATTTGCGATAAATAGTAGATAACCGAGATGTAATTGTATAATCAAAATTTATAGCTCGAATATTTGAAGGGATTCTAATTTTAGTTAAATTCAGAAATTCTTGAGTAAGGATTATAGAATTATCTACGCGATAAGATTTATTAGGACTAATCTCATAAAATGAAAGAATTCCCTTATCTTTGTAATTTTCCATAAAAAGAAATTCTAAGATTTTATGAATCATTTTACCAATTGTTACAACTATATCACTTAATGTGAATTCTCTTATCCAAGTATCATAATTTTCACCTGATTCAAAAATGAATCTCTTGACAACCTTTCTTATCTGGGACGCAGAGGGAGATTTTTCTTTATAAATATGTTTAATTTCATTCTTTACTTCATTAAAGTTTCCAACTTCTTCGAATATTTGTTTCCATAATATTGCATCTTCAATAACCCACTTTCTTTCATGATGTTTTGAATTTCTTTCATACCATAGGTCATAATTTTTTCCTAGCAATTTTTTTAAAGATTTTTTTATAGCTTTTGCATCATGACTTGTTCTTTCAGAAAGCCTTTTTAGTGTACCATATTCTTCAAAAAGGGTTTTCCAATATATTACGGTTTCTACTGGAAATGAATATTTAGCATTTTCAAGCAACCAATTCTCATATTCTTCTTTTAAAATCTTTTGTAATCCTTTTCTTATCGTAAATGCATCTGGAGGGTTTTCTTTAGCCGAAATTCTTAATTGATCTCTTACATCTTTTAAACTTCCAAGTTCTTGATATAATTTTTTCCAATAATGATAATCAGCTTCTGAATAAATTTTATGTCTCTCTCTTCTACTTCTCTCATGTTGTTTTAACCAAACATCATAATTAACCTCAAGAACTTTTGTGATATAATTGTTCACATAATTAGAAATCGTTCCCCAGTGAGGTCCATGAATATTCCCATCTTCTTTTAAGTGATCTTCTACAGCTTTATAGCTATGTAATTTTTCGTATAATTCCTTCCACGACTTTGCATCATCCCAAGAATATTTCCCCATTATTTTATATTTATTATACCAAGTATTGAAATTGGAACCAATAAATTCTTTTAATTTGCGCTTTATAGTATTAGGGGGGACATTTATCTTAAATTCTTTATAGTACTTTTTACTAGCTTCATTCAAGTTACCAAATCTTTCATATAATCTTTTCCATTTAAGAACTTCTTCATTATTGTACTTACTCATTACTATAATCTCAATTTAAGTCTCATTTTATATTAAATCCATTTAAGATTTAGGCTTCTTAATTGATCCCAAAATTTATTTTACGAGTAGAAGTTGATAAATATATAATTATTTTTACTGTATTAAAAAATTACACCTTATAGATTTTCTGATTTAAAAATAAAAAGCAGGAATTTAAAGTCATACCTATTCCTCTTAGTGGTTTGGGTGATAGTTTCTTAGACATAATATTGCTCACTTAAATTAGCGCTTGTAATATTTAAAAAAGCGATCATTTACAATTATCTTTTTCGTTTTTATTGGATTAAGGAAAGTTACTTTAGTCTTTCCTTCTCTAATACCATTCAAGATAAAAATCTATTAAAATAATTAAGCGTTAAAATAAATATGTCAAATATTGAAACAATTAACCCGGGAATCCCCGTAGCAGGCCCTTATAATCCAGGTATAAAAACAGGTAATTTTCTATTTATTTCTGGTCAAGGTTCGGCTCAATCTAAAGAAGATATTAAAGAACAGACATTAACTACACTCAATAAAATAAAAACAATTGTAGAGGCTGGAGGCGGTAAAATTTCTAACATCGTTAAAGCAACCGTTTATTTAAAAGATATCAACGACTTTAGCAAAATGAACACTGTTTACAAGAAATTTTTTAATGATAACGGCGTTTCAGAAGCTTACCCTTCAAGAGCAGCATTAGAAGTATCGAATTTACCTTTACCTAACATGTTAATAGAAATAAGTGCAATCGCTGTGTTATAATTCAGTATAATGTATTTTTTTTAACAAAAACTAAAAAGCAATTTTCATCTATTATCACTTAATTACTAATTACGTAGGTTGAATGATATTTGATTTTAACATCTAGTTATGAAGAATTAAAGAATTTAGTAAAAAACAAGAAGTTTCCTTTGGCGATATGTGATCTTGATGCTTTCAATCAGAATTTAGAGAGAGTTGGTAAATTTCTTAGAACAACAAAGAAAAATTTAAGATTATGTACTAAATCTGTCAGAGTTCCTGAACTGGTAAATAAAGTTGAAAAAGAAGATTTTGTTAACGGCATCTTTACCTATAACTCAGCAGAAGCATTATTCTACTCAGAAAATTATCGGATTAAAGATATTTTGATGGGTTATCCAACGATGTCTAAAGTCGATGTCGAAGAATTATGTCAAGCGGCAAAAGTAGATGGAGTAAGGATTTCAGTAATGGTAGATGATACTAAACAGATCAATCTTTTAGATGAGGCTGCAACTAAGAATAGCGTTGAGTTTGATATTTTGATTGAAATTGATGTTGCTGACAAATTACTTGGAAGAAATATTGGCGTTTTAAGAAGTTCCATAAGGGATCCTGAAGTTGTAGTAAGCCTTGCACGCCTTATCAATAAAAAATCTCAGTTGCATTTTCGAGGGATTATGGGTTATGAAGCTCAGAATGCGAGTATAGGAGATGATAAAATGTTGTTTAGATATGTGAAGAAGAGATCAAGGAAAAAAGTTAATATGTGGCGTCAAAATACTGTAGATGCCCTTAATACTGCGGGATTTCAACCAGAAGTTGTAAATGGGGGAGGTTCAGGATGCTTCCAAGAAACAGCTACCGAGTCCTCTATAACTGAAATAGGTATAGGATCATTACTTTTTAAATCGCATATTTTTGACACAATTAATTCTTTAAACGAGTTCCTACCATCTATGTTCTTTGTTCTACAAATTGTCAGAAAACCACGAATAAATATTGCCACTGCTTTTTCAGGAGGGTATGTGAGTTCTGGAAGTGTGAGAGCATTGCCTATATCGGTTATTCCGAAGAATTTGAAATTAACTAAAGACGAAGGTTTTGGAGAAGTTCAAACACCCTTTATTTTTGATCCAAACCAAATTGAATTAAACCTTGGAGATCCAATATTTTGTAGGTTTGGTAAAGCAGGGGAACCATTAGAACACTTTAATGACGTATTGATTTATAGCAAGGGTGAACTAATAGATAGTTATAAAACTTACCGTGGACACGGCAAAAGATTTTCTTGAAATATCTTTTTAAAAAAGAAAAAAAGAAAAAATAATTAGTAAAGGTCTTTAATTACAAAATCCAAATTTAATTCTGAAAGAGTTTCTTTAAGAGGTTTTCCATTTTCAGGGTCCCATCCGAAGCTTTCACAGTAAACTCTGTAGTCTGCTACATAATCTACCCCTACAGCCCTTTCTGGTAACTTGTTTTTAGTCATGTTGATGCCTTCTCTAATATTGAACGATTGTCTTAGTGTTTGAATACGCTTTCCTATTTTTACGATATCATCCATAGTAATATCCCAACCAGCAATGCTTTTTATAAATTCTATGAGAGGATATTTCTGGAAGAAGTAAGCAAATTCACACAAACCAGTACAACTTGTAGCTTGCCATAGAGCTGAAACCGATTTAAGTGCTTCATTACGATCCTCGCTTGGTCTTTTAAACTTTTTAGGTAAACTAAATCCTGAAAATAAACCATCAGGTTTCATCAACGGTCCTCCAACCATTATGTCTAAACATCCTGAGGTGTGTCTACCCGGAGTTGGATCGAAAGCATATGACATTCCTAGCGATTTATAATATTTAGGTGAATGCATAGCAAGTTCTTGACCCATCGAATGTATTGCGTATTCAGCGCCCTTTCCAAGTTTTTCTGAAGCAATTTTCGAACCATCAGCTAAAATATCTCCTATTCCATTGCGGTTTATAATCTTTTTCACTAACTCGACGATTGCTTTTGAATTTCCCCAGTTCAATTCAAGGCCATCTACATCATCGTTATTTAGTAAACCATTTTCATAGCATTCAATAGTGTATGCTACAGTTCCACCAACTGAAATTGTATCAATCCCTCCTCGATTGCATAATTCATTAATTTCAATTATCGAAAGCAAATCGTCGTTTAACAAAAGATGTCCAAAAGATGCACAAGTTTCATATTCAGGTCTGTGTGTTTCTTTAATATTAATTTGGGGTACTTTCAGTATAGCTCCGCATTGAACAGGGCAACCAAAACAACCGTATTTTTTTTCTTTAAATTTATCTAATTCTAAACCGGTAATTTTATTTAGATTTTCCACCGTAAAATCTTCGGCAGAAGTTCCACCCCAATTCTTTATCGGAGCATCACCTGTTTTTGCTACAATGTCATTCATCCATGGTGTACCCAAATCACTCCATAACTTTATTGAACCTACTGAAGCAGTGCTTATTCCATTATTATATTCTTTCACTAATTGAGTAAGAGCATCTTTATCTTCCAACTCAATTTTTTGATTTCCTTTTAGTACTATTGCTTTAAGTTTTTTAGAACCCATTACAGCACCTAAACCAGATCTAGCTGCTATCCTTCCCTTGTCATTTACGATTCCTGAGATTAAAGAAAGTTTTTCACCAGCAACCCCGATACTAGCAATTCTGGAACCTGAATACCTATCTAATAATCTCTCTTCCGTTTCTATGGTATCTAAACCCCATATATCTGCTGCATCAATAATTTGCTTCTCATTATTGATTATCGTTATAATTTTTGGACTACTTGCTATACCTTTAATTAATATTCCATCATATCCAGATTTCTTTATTTCAGGTCCGAAAAAACCTCCACAGTGAGAATCACCCCATGTTCCCGTAAGAGGCGACTTACCTGCCACCATATATCTCCCCGTGAGAGGTGCCAATGTTCCAGTTAAGAAACCTGGAAAAAAGCCTAATATAGCATCTGGACCTAAAGGGTCTACATTTTTAGGCGTATTTTCATAAATATACTTCGCTGCTAATCCAAAACCGCCTAAATATTGTTGATATAACTCTTCTGGTACATCCACCTCTTTAAAAGTCCCATCAGTAAGATCCACCCATAAAATTTTTCCCATATAACCATTTGGCAACTATTTTTAACTCCTATGATTTAATTTTTATAAATATGTTTCAAGTGTATTTATTAAATAATTAAATGTTTAGAATGTTTAAAAAGATTATAAACGAGAAAATTATAAAATAGCTAACAAATCATGCCTAAACATCAAAATAATTTTATTATTATGAATCCAGATGATAATTGTGTTACTGCTCTCGAAGATATATCAGAAGGCTCACAAATTCAAATAAGAGAAAGTTCCATTGTCATTAACCAAAATATATCTTTAGGGCATAAAATCGCTTTAGAAGACATTAAAAAAGGCGATTTGGTTAAAAAATATGGTCACTCTATAGGAATTGCTACAGCTGATATAAAGAAGGGAGATTGGATACATACTCATAATCTTACAAGTCAGTATCTCAAGGAGGTAGCGAAAATATGATTGAAGAATTTATGGGATATCAACGACCGAATGGAGAAGTTGGAATTAGAAATAAGATCGCAATAATTTCTTCTGTTGTATGCGTAAATCACGTAGTCCAGCAAATCGCTAATAAAATTAAGGGTGCGGTGCCTATTACTCATCCTTTAGGATGTGGTCAATTTGGACCCGATTATAAAAACACTTTGAATACTTTAATTGGTTTAGGAAAGAATCCTAACGTTTTTGGAGCTGTAGTTGTTGGTTTAGGATGTGAAAATATTAGTAGTAGATTAATAGCTAAAAATATCATGAAATCAAAAAAGCCAGTTGAATTTTTTGACTTACAAGAAGTTAAAGGAGGATCACCAGCTGCAATAGAAAAAGGTATTATCCTTGGGAACAGAATTTCTGAAGAAGCAAGAGAATTGAAAAGAGAACCATTTGATTTCTCCCATATCGTTTTAGGGTTAGAATGTGGAGGATCAGATTCAATTTCTGGAATATCTGCGAATCCAGCTTTAGGAATTGTATCTGATAGAATTGTTAATTTTGGAGGAACTTCCATTTTAGCAGAATTTACGGAATGGATTGGGACTGAACATTTATTAATTGAACGAGCAATAAATAAAAATGTCGCGGAACAAATACATGAGTTACTCTCCGGTTTTTTAGAAAATCTAAATGATCTAGGCATTAATTTTCTTGGAGTACAACCCACGCCTGGGAATATTCAAGGCGGTTTAACAACCATAGAAGAAAAAAGTTTAGGTTCCATAGCAAAAGCGGGAAAATCTCCTATCCAAGGGTTAATTCAATATACAGAAAAACCTAAAGGGAAGGGGCTGTGGTTAATGATCGAACCAAGTTTGGATGTTGAATCTATGACAGGATTGGCCGCAGTAGGAGCAAATGTTATTGCCATGACGACAGGAAGAGGTAGCCCTTGTGGAAACCCTGTGGCTCCTGTGATAAAATTATGCGGTAATCCAAAAACTTGTGAATGGATGGCAGAAAACATCGATGTTGATGTTAGTTCAATAATTAAAGGAGAAAACTCCGTGGAGGAACTTGCTGAAGTTCTGTGGTTAAGAATGAAGAATGTATTGAACGGTGAAAAAACTCAAGCAGAAAAATTAGGTTTTAACGATATTGCGATTTGGAGAAATACAGCAGCACCGTTTCAATACATGCATTGTAAATAAAAATAGGATAACCTATAAAAATGGATTTTTATCTCTAAATATCTTCTCTTTGTATTGTTCCAGATGTGGGGGCGCTAAACCTTTTTCCGTTGCTTCTTTTTTCATATCTTTTAGAATTTCCCCACAATTTATTGAAACGGGGCACCAATGATAGCAATTTTCACATCCCGTACAGAGAAAAAGACCATCATTTACAGCAGCTTCGATTCCATTGTGAATGTAGTCTCGAATAATTGCTGTAGCACCCAACCCATACTTAGAGGCATAGATATTTCCAAAAGCTCGTGAAGCAGTACATGGATAAATACAGGATTTACAGCCAATGCATTTCAAGAAATCAGCGTAGATGAGACTTTCGTTAACAGCTTTAGTTCTCCAATCATCGACAAGGATAACGACTACTTCCTTTGCTCCATACATGCCTTGAACACTTGTGCCTTGTATATCAGATGTATTTGACGGTCCTGAAATGAGGCTTATGTAATTATACGAAACATTGTTAATCCGAGACTGTGATTTAGTAACAAGTATTGCATCGAATATAGTAGGAACAATTTTAGTTATACCACAAACTACTATGTGTTTATCAGTTGCTCTTGTTATAAGACTAATGTTACCTTCATTTTCTCCTAAAACAATAGTACCATCTTCAGCAGATATTGCATTTGCAGAAGTTAAAGATATTTTCACATCGTTGAGTAATTCTTTTCTATAAGTACTTCTAAAATAGTTAACAATTGCTTGAGCTTTAGGTTCGAGTTCCACACCATATACTTCTTTTATTTTCTTAGCTATTTCTTCTTCCGTAAAGTGAGCCCCTGGACCTACTTGAAAACTAGGTAATTTATAATCAAATAATTGAACGAGTACATCGCCCAAGTCAGTTTCTTTAATTATTATCTCATTCTTCTTCAAAACATCAATAATCCCAATGTCTTTAGCTTCATTCGATTTTGACTTATAGATGATTCTAGCATCTCCTAATTCTTCCATGAAAATCTTTTGAGCTTGTTCGTTTGTTTTTGCGTAATGAACAGTGAAATTCTTCTTGCGCATGATATTAATGCATTTTTCTACGTAAGCATCCATGTTATTGACAAACTCTTCTCGCATTTCAATAAGGTTATCACGATTTTTATCCACAAATTCTCGACTCGTATCGTCGTATAAGTACCTTAAATCATGCTGTCTGGTTTTTATCACGCAAGCAAATTTCCAGAAATCTCCAAATTGCTTTTCTAAAGTCCCTTCTTCCTGAGAATCTTCAATTTTCTTCTTAACTTTCTCATATAGCCCCTTTCCGCTTTCACTCACTTAGTGGATCAACTCCTTCCATAATGTTTACTATAAAATCTTCAAACTTAATCACAGGTTTTTTTATTTGATTCTCATCTCTAATTCGTGCTAATGCTGTAAAACAAAATGGACATGCCGTTAGTAGTAATTTACCACGATTAAGTTGATCAAAAATTAATTTTGAATTGTAATCGCTATTTTCTTTAAATATTGAATAAACACCTCCCCCAGCGCCACAACAGATACTATTAGTTTTACTACTTTCCATCTCCTTGAGTTCAACATTTTCAATTGAATTCAGAATCCGTCTTGGTTCATCAATAATAGGAATCACAGCATTTCTTAAATGGCAAGCATCGTGATAACTTACTTTTAATTTCTTACCAGTATGCTTTAAGTCTAGTTTTGATAAATTGTCTGGTTCAGTGAGAAATTGAAGGAAGTGAGTAACTTTAACTTTGAAGTCTTGTCCTAAAAATTGAGCGTAATATTTCGTCAAATAGTTATAGCATCCAGCGCAAGTAGTCACGAGTTCAGAAATATCATTTAACTCGAACCAGCTATTAACATTTTTTACATGATCTTTTAGCTCGATATCACTGCCGATGTGATAAGATAAAGCTCCACAGCATGGAACATCGTCTAGAACGGTGTAACTTGGATCTAAAAAATTGATAATTTTAATAGCATTTTTACACGTCTCTTGATAACGAGTGTTCGATAAACATCCTAAATAAATCAATTTAGTCAATTTTTAATCGTATCTCACTAATTTCTTAATAATTTATGATAGAATTTTGCTATTAAAAATATTTACTGATTCCTATAATTTAGAATATATACTACGGTTCAAAGAAATTATATACTATAACATTTTATTCAAAAATGCTTAATAACGAATAGATTGAAATTTATAATTATTAGAATATTAAAACTAAATATTAGATAATAACTGAGTTGGTTCAATATTCCAAAAATATTAGAAAACAAGGAGAAGAATTTTTCGCTATTCCTAAATAAAAATAGGTGTGGGGGCTGTCAAGCTTGCGTATATGTGTGTCCAACGGGAATTCTAGAGATGGGAGATGAATTAAATATGAGAATCGCTTATACACCCCAAGTTAAAGAAGGAAAAGCAAAGTATTGCACTGCATGTAAACGATGTGAATATGGATGCCCAGATTGGTGTATTTATATTTTGGATGAATCAGATAATGAAACTACAGCAAAAAAAGCTAAGGTTTAACGAGGTTAGAAAAATGGATATAGGATATAACAAAAGATTCTTACCAGAAGGAAAACATTTAATGATGGGAAACATAGCAATGTCAGAAGGTGCTCTCGCTGCGGGATTGAAATTCTTTGGAGGGTACCCTATCACTCCAAGCACGGAAGTTATTGAGCATCTTGCTGTGAGATTACCACAAATTGGTGGAGTATGTATGCAGATGGAAGACGAATTAGCATCAATCAATGCTGTGATTGGAGCTTCTTTGGTCGGAAGCAAAGCTATGACAGCAACCTCTGGACCGGGTATTTCTTTAATGACTGAAACTATCTCAATGGCTGCAAACCTAGAAGTACCATTTGTATTCTGTGATGTACAGCGTAATGGTCCTGGAACAGGGTTTGTAACTGAGCCACATCATAACGATATAGGGTTAATGCGATTTGCTGGAAACGGCGAGTTTCAAGTGATAACTTTAGCCCCAATGAGTTGTCAAGAATTATATGATTTAACTATTACTGCTTTTAATTTTGCAGAGACTTACCGTTGCCCGGTATTTATTATGTCAGATGCTTATCTAGGACACATTCACGAAGTGGTAACCATACCTTCAAAGGAAGAAATATTAAAGAAAGTAATTGACCGGGAAATACCCGATGAAATTACTAAAAAATTCTCCTATAAAGATGATATTACAGGAAAATATGTTATCCCTAAACCACCAATTATAGGTACGGATTACTGTCCAGGCATGTTTCTTTCTCAACCTCATAGCTCTGAAGGATTACCAACACCTAAACCTCAATTATTCACTGAAATGATGATTAAAAAAATCACTAGCAACATAGATAAAATTTCTCTAACCGAATCGTATAAACTAGAAGACGCAGAGTTAATTATAATAGCTTATGGCTTACCAGTCAGAGCGAGTTATCGCGCGGTTGATTTAGCTCGAAAAGAAGGGATAAGAGTTGGAATTTTTAGGTTGATAACAATATGGCCTTTTCCAGACGAAAAGGTTAAAGAAACTGTTAAAGATGCAAAAGCGGTTATCGTTCCAGAATTAAATTACACCGGAGTTATAGCAGAACAAGTTGAAAGGGTTACTAAACTCAGTACACCTGTAATTCGAATTCCAAATGTATGTGAAATTCATCATCCACACGATATTTTAAAAGTTATAAAGGAGGTGGCTAAATAATGTCGGGAATAGGACCTTTGTATCCAAATGAGAAACCAGAGAATCCATATGTTTTAGTATCATACGCGGGACATTTATTAGGAAACTATTCGTCTAGATTGTGCGCAGGATGTGGATATGGAATCATCGGGCATATTTTTACAAGACTATTTGAAGACGAAAAACTTGATCCGAAACTATATCCATTAGTTCTTGGTATAGGATGTTATTCTCAAATGTTATTAACAGTACACTACGCAACCCAAAAAGTTTTATCTCTGCACGGCCGTGCACCAGCTTTAGCGACAGGTATGAAAATGGCAAATCCTCTGATGAAACCAATAATTTTCACTGGTGATGGTGATTGTTTAGGGATCGGAGGTAATCATTTTATACACACATGTCGTCGAAATTTAGATTGTATTATATTAATTTTCAACAATAGCATTTACGCAATGACGGGTGGACAAGGTGCACCTACAACATTATATGGTGCCAACAGTACAACGACACCATATAAAATGTTTGAAAATCGGAGTGATGGAATTAAACTTGCTTTGGCTGCGGGAGCTACTTATGTAGCACGAACAACAGTTGCTCACCCACGCACTTTTATGAAATATTTTAGAAAGGCACTAAAGCATAAGGGAACCTCTGTAATAGAATTAATTACTCCTTGTGTTACTTACTTCGGGAGAAAAAATTTAAATAACCTTGGAGCAGAACACTTAGGAATGAAAGGAGAAAAGATGGATACAGCGGGTAAAATGATAGATTGGATTAAAAGAAATAGTGTGAGAGTAAACCAAGCCAAGTTCATGAACGAAGAAGAACTATTTAACAAATATGTTATTGGAGAATTTAGATACGCCCCAGATCAACCGGAGTATTCCGAAGAATACGCTAAAATACAAAAAATAGCAAGAGGAGGTAGCTGAAATCGTGTCTCGGTATGAGTTTCGCGTAAGTGGGTTTGGTGGGCAGGGAGTTATAACTCTTAGTAAAATGATAATAATGGCAAGCTCAATCTATGAAGGCCTTGCTGCTACGCAAACTGAAGCCTATTCCGCCGCTGCAAGAGGGGGAAAATGCTGGGCAGAAGTAGTTGTTGACTTAGATAAAAAAATAGAGTTTATAGACTACCCTAAAGCTTTAACGCCCTACGATTTTTTAATCGTCTTATCAGAAGAATCTGCTAATGGTGTTAAGGTTGATTTTGTAAAAGATGAGGAAAACACAGGATTTTTAATATGGGACACCTCTACAATTAGAAAATTTAGGGTAGCAAAAAAAATTACTAAGGTTTTGGGTATACCAATTCAAAAATTAGCGGTTGAAAAGTTCGGGAATATTGTTTTTGGAAACTCAATTTTATTTGGTATCTTTACGATACTTTCGGGAATCTTTTCCGAAGAATCTGCTTCAGAAACTCTTAAGAAGTTTGTTCCGAATTCTACTTTAGATAAAAATTTAGAAGCCTTTGAATTAGGGAAACAAGAAGCAATGAATTTTTTAGAACAAATAAAGGGTGTGAACAATTAGAATGTTTATCGGGAAAGTTCAAAAAGGTTGGAAAGAGTTATATGAAGAAGTAATTCAAACGGGGAAATGTGTATACTGTGGAGCTTGTGGGGCATTCTGTGCCAACATTCTATTTGATAAAGAAAAGGAGATCCCAATAGAAGATGGGTCCTGTAAAGATATAAACACATGTAGAGATGGTTACGGACTTTGCTATAATCTCTGTCCAAAAACGGAAACTGAGACGATTCCTTTGTCATTATTGGACAATTGGGTTTTTGGAAAGAAACGCGATAAGATTCTTGGACATTATCTCAAAATTGTTTCAATTAAGCTAACAGATAAAGCAAGAAAAAGCATACCAGCTAAAGCGGGACCTTTAACAGGACTATTATGGTTGGCTATGGAAAACGGTTTAGTCGACTCCTCTATTATTACTGATAAAGACGATAACTTTAGACCTCTCCCTATGATCGCCCAGAATTCACAAGATATATTCAAAGGAGTAGGGTATAAACCAAGTCAAGGTCCTTTACTCTCACTTTTAGGAGATGCTATTAATAAAGAAAGCGTAGATATTGCTGTAGTAGGGACTCCTTGCCAAATTCAAGCTCTAAGAAAGCTACAGAACCACCCCGCATTTGATTACGAAGCATACGATTTAGTATCGCTTGCTATTGGGACTTTTTGCTTCGGAACTTATTACAACCAATTATTAGAAATGGTTTTTGAGGAATTTGGGGTTAAATCAAGTGAAATAAATAAAATAGACACCGATAAAGACAACTTTAAGGTGAAAATTATTAGTAATTCTACTGTTAAAGAAATACCACTAAATTATTTATACGAAAAAGCAATAAGAAAAGCTTGTTTTTCCTGTTCAGATTACACAGCTTCCTTTGCGGATTTATCAATTGGAAAATTTGGCAGTAAAGACGGTTGGAATACGCTAATTGTAAGAACAGAAAGAGGAAAACAAGTTTATGATTTAGCCATTGAACAAGGGTTCATCAAAACAATACCATTAGAACACGATAAGAAAGAACTTATTTTGGATTTAACCAGAAATAAAACTGATATAGTCAAGATAGAATCAATAACTGAACTTTCCCCCGAAATCAAAAGTTTTATGGTTAGAAACGCGAGGATTGCAGGCGCTTACAAACCGGGGATGTTTGTTATTTTATGGCTTCCCGATGTTGACTTCTTACCAATGTCCATCTCGAGCATAAACGAAGACCTTATCGAAATAACCGTTAAAAAAATAGGAGAGGGAACCTCCAAATTATTTGATCTAACTAAAGGAGACGCAATTGGAATTAGAGGTCCTTTTGGGAATTCGTTTAGTTACGAGGAATCGAAAAATATTCTTGTCGTAGGAGGAGGGATGGGAATCGCAGCCTTAACAACATTAATAGAAACTCTTAAACAAAACAAAGCAAACGTACAAGTAGCAATTGGAGCTAAAGATGAAGATTCGTTAATATTCGCTGAGAGACTGTTGAAATTGATTCCAAATACGATGTGTACTACTGATGACGGATCTTTTGGTAAGAAATGCGTCGTAACTGATCCCGTAGAAGATCTAATTAATAAAAAACACTTCGATTTGATTGTTACATGTGGTCCTGAAATTATGATGAAAAAAGTTCTTGAACTAGCAGAATCAAAGAATATTGAACTTCAAGCCAGCTTGGAACGAAAAATGAAATGTGGTGTAGGTTTATGTGGCTCTTGCTGCGTAGGAGTAGAGAATAATATAACCATTTGTAAAGATGGACCCGTGTTTAATTCAGATCAATTAAAAAATTATCCGAAATTTGGAACTTATTCTAAATAATTAGTTTTCTCGGGAATCCCATTCGAGCAGGAAACTCCCACTTGACATAATCCACATCCATAAATGTTAATTCCATAATTTTTTTTTATATATGGAATGGTTCCCGTAACGTGGTTGGAGCATATAATTTTATCGTGGCGGTTTTCGGAAGTTATTGCGTTAACTGGGCATCGGTCGATACAATCTCCACAATTATTACAATATTTGTAGGGATCTGAAGGTCTCTTGGCAGCGTCAGAGGGTAAACTATAATCAACAATTATACTTCCACACCTCATTGCTTTACCCCTTGAGTTAATAAAACCATCGGATAAACCAAACGACCCTAAACCAGACGCAAAGCAGCAATGTCTGTGAGACCAGTTAGAAACCCAGATCTTACGGTTGATTTTAAATAAGGGCTTTTCCTGAGTAGGTGCCATTGCTTTTATTCCTAACTTTTTTAACTCGTCAATTAAATGTGTTTGAGCTTTCACATTTGCTTGTTCTCCGAATAATCGCGTATTCGCCCATCTTTCTGAAGGATAAACTTTAGAATATTCAAAATTCTCTTCCTTGGTTCTCTTGTTTATCGGGAGGATGTAGGTCACTACGCTTAGATTTTCGGTTGAGAGAGGTATGCCATTTTTTTCGCAATACCACGAGTAAGCTTCTATTGGTGTGAGATAAAATTCTCCTATAATATTCTTATATTCGCTAAAAATGGGATCGTCTCCAGAAACAAACCCAACAATTACATCAGGTTCAAAAATGAGAGAACTGTCCACCATTTTCATCTTATTACTTTCGTCACTTTCTAGGAAACTATTTATCTTTTCAACGAACCAATCTTTATTTATCCCCATAAGAAAGTAAAACCTTCCTTAAATCAAATTTATCTATTTACTTATATATTTAATTACCCTTTAACTTTATTCATCATTCCTTAAATTCGGAAATTATTAGTTAATAAGGTTTTGTTCTATAGATTATGGAAAATTACGATCTTAGAAAGGGTTTAATTAACGGAATTATTACCGTACTGTTAATAGGATTACAACCAGTCATTTCACTTTCGAGGCCGCCGATAATTGACGCTTTTACCTTTTCTACCATCACGGCACTATTTATGGCTATAATATTTTTTCCTTTATTCTTAATCGAAAGATTTAAAATGAAAAACTTAGTTAAAACAGAATCGAATGACAGGATACATTCTCTTTTGAGTGGTTGGAAGCAACCAAGGAATATTAGATTACTTGTTGGAATTGGAATTGTTTTTTCTATTGTTCCTGTATTATTAATAGTGGGTTACGATCTCGCTGGAGCAGTTAATAGCTCACTCGCATTAAAAAGTGAAGTTATCATTGCTCTACTATCAGGTTATATCTTTTTAAATGAAAAACGAATATCTAAAACCCAGATTTTTTTCAGTATAATTTTAATTTTAGGATTATTTATCGCAATTACGCAAGGATTTTCAGAATTGTTTGAAATTAACCTCGGGGTTCTTATAATTGTAGTGGCGGTTATTATCTTTACTATTACGCATGCATTTACTAAATCAGGATTCGATAGAAACGAAATTAGCCCTATTCAAGTAGTTTTTATTCGGAACGTATTAAGTGGAACAATATTGTTGTTAACTTATTTCATTTTTTTCCCCTTAGAAGGATTAATAACCGTGCTTAAACCGGAATATCTTATATATCCTTTTATTATGGCATTAGATTGGGGATTTTCTTTATTATTCTGGTATAGAACATTGTCTTACATCTCTATTGGAAAAGCGGGTGTTATTATGTCCTTAACACCAATCACATCAGCTTTTTTTTCCTGGATCATTCTCGGGGATGAGATCACATATTTCCACCTCATAGGAATAACGATAGTAATTGTTTCGATTTACATGATCATTCGAGAAAGAAAAAATGAAAAGGAAATTAAAAGCAGTTAGCAAAAATTAAATAATTAATGTATTATAAAGGGTATACACCAAATTTGTTAGCGGCTTCTATCATCCATCTCAAATGCTCAACTGACATCTTGGGATGAAAATTAGCCGGAGATATCATACCACCTCCTCCAGGACCCAGTGCGTTTATTGCATTTTTAACGGCTTGTTCCACTTCCTCTTTTGTAGCATCTACGAGAATATGTCTTGTATCGATATTTCCAGATAAACAGAGTTTGTCACCTATTTTCTTTTTGACTAAATACGGATCTACCAAAGGTGGTTCAAGACATTGCAGACCATCAAATCCTGACTCGACGATGAAGTCTAAGAGATCAGTAACATCACCATCAGTATGCAATATATATTTCCCACCCCACTCGTGAATCTGTTCTGAAACTTCTTGATAACGGGGAAGTAAATATTCATTAAAGTTTTTGTGGCTCATAAATTGACCTCCCGAATGTGCAATATCTCCCCCTTCAAGAAAAATTTTAGCTCCGCAATCATGATAGGCTTTAAAAGTAGTTAATGTATAGTCAGTAGTGAAGCGAAACCGTTCTTTAACAAGTTTCGGATCATTTTTAAGAGCCCGAGCGAAATAAGCCATCCCCATCCCCTGCCAAACTGGGGGAAACACTGAAGTTAATGCATTTTGAGCAAAAAGGCAAATGTCATCCTTTATATCACGGCATTTTCTCAAAACGCCCTTATAAAATTTTTTAGCCTTGTTGTATTCCTCCTTCATATCAGGCTTAGGATACGCTTCCCAATCTTCTCGATTTTTAATATATCCTCCATAGTAATCTGGATAAGGGTTTCCATCAATATTACGGACTCTATGCCTCTTTCCAAATATATCTGTCATTTCTGTTTGGCTTTCAAGGATAAAGGGGATGTACTGTACTCCCACTCCATCAAATCCCAGATCTAGCCCTGCTCTTACTGCTTTTGAAAATGTCGAAATTTCAATGTCAAGAAGGATATCGTTAATTTTATCTACCCAATCATCTGGATACTGTTTTTCCAGATCATCAAATATATCAAAAGCATTTCGCTTCGGACGACCTAAGATTTGATCAGCGACATTTCCATCAATATTAATGGTGTGGATTGGAATTCTATCCGGCTCCTCGAGATTTAACGCCGTCCATATCCGTTCGAAACTTTTCATAATCAATGTTTTAAGGGTTGAATAAATTAATAATATTTTTCTTTATAGTGAGTTCTTCTTTTCTTCTTCATTATAAAAGTTTTTAATTTTTTCTAGTTTTTCTTAGATATCTTGAGTAATAATCTGAAAAAAGGCTTAATTTTTGGAGTTATCGGAACTATCCTTGTTGGATTTCAACCGATTATAGCAAATTCGGCTAAATCAATCGATTCTCATGTATTTGCAGCTATGACATGTTTGATTGAAGCAACAATATTTCTCCCTCTCATGATTTTAGAGATGCGAATCAACAAAAGGAAAGAAAGGAGAAATCCTGATGTAATGTCAAATAACTCAATTTTGACAAGTTTGAAGAAAAATTTTTGGGTAATAGCTTTTATCGGGATAATCTTTAGTATTAATCAACTTCTATTTTTTGTGGGATATCGATTAGCAGGGGCTATAAATGGATCTTTAACTCAAAAAACTTCCGTATTCTTTGGATTATTGTTTGGTTTTTTGTTATTAAAAGAAAAAATTTCAAAAATTCAAATCGTATTTTCCATCGTGTTATTTTTCGGTTTAGTAATAGCAATAACTCAAGGTTCGTTGAATTTTCTGAGCTTTAACACCGAAATTTTGATTGGTGTATTGATTGTATTATTAATTACAGCTCTATGGATGTTTGGCCACTCAATGACGAAACCATTGTTTAGTCGAAACGACTTTACCCCAACTCAAATGGTTTTCATCCGAAATATGTTAAGTGGAGTCATATTAATAATTACTTACTTTACTTTTTCTCCTGTTGATTTAAGTGTATTTTTTAATCCATATAATCAATTCTTCTTTATATTAATGGGAACTGTATATGGCGGCGGTTTATTCTGTTGGTACAAGACACTTTCATATTTAGATGTCTCGAATGCTACCATTGTCTTATCTCCCACTCCAATTATTACCGCAATCTTTGCTACATTTATATTAGGAGCGATTTTTACACTCTTTCATTTAATTGGTTTGATATTGGTTATCTTCTCTATTATTATAATTATGAAACAAAAAAAAGATTGAAAATTTATCCCTTCATTCCAATTTTCATAGTTTTATGGTTTATAGATATATTTTAGGTAAATGATATTCAAAAATATATTCTTATATGTTTTTCACTTCCCCACTAAGAATTGTTCACATGTCAATTTATAAAGGAATTAGATAATTCAGAACATTTATATATCGAAGGAATATAGTTATAAATATAAAAAAATATATTTCAAGAATCGAAATTCTTGCTTAAACTGTAGTTTAGACTATAAAGGAAGTAATAAAATGATAGATGATAGTATAATCTCTGTGAGAGATTTAAAAAAGTATTTTGGCGAAGTTAAAGCGGTTAACGGCGTTTCTTTTGATGTCCATAAAGGAGAGATTTTTGGACTTCTGGGACCAAACGGGGCTGGAAAAACAACTACGATTAAACTTTTATTAGGATTGCTTGAACCTCTAGAAGGGGAAATCAGTATTTTCGGGTTAAATCCCGAACGTGAAGAGGTTCTAATGAAAAAGAAAGTAGGTTATGTTTCTGAAGAAGCGTTAATATTTAAATCACTTACGCCTAAGGACCTGTTTAACTTTATTGCTTCAATTCGTAGATTAGATTCAAAAGAAGCAACCAAGCGGGTATCTGAATACCTTGAAAGTTTAGGGGCGACGGAACATTACGAACAAATGATCGCAACTTTATCGCATGGGAACAAACAAAAAATGCAAATCATTGCATCCTTACTACATGAACCAGAGCTCTTGATATTAGATGAACCATTAGCAGGGCTTGACGCAAAATCTGTAAGAGTAGTAAAAGAATTATTGGATATGCATGTTGAAAAAGGTGGAGCAGTGCTTTTCTCTACCCATATTATGGAAGTAGCAGAAGATCTATGTGATCGCATAGCGATAATAAATAAAGGTAAGTTAGTAGGTCTTGGAACGATTGAAGAGCTTAGGAGTCAAGCAGATAAAGTTGGTGCAAGCCTCGAAGAAGTTTTTCTTAGATTAACTGAGCAAGACTCTTCAGTAGAAGAGATTGTAAAAAAGTTAAGGAAATCTTATAAGAAAAGAATAGAGGAGTCTGCTTAAATTGGAAGAGAAAAAAGGACTAAAGCTTTTTTCTTTGTCAAAATTTACTAATTTTGAAATGATAATGGACTCTCAGCTTGCTTCTTCCGGAGCCCATCAAGCAAAAATACTTGAGAAGTACGCGAAAAATAACAAATACATAAGAAACCAAGCAATATCGTTAAAATTTATTTCAGCTCTATTGATGGTTCTTATGCCCTTCCTTTCGATTATAATGTATTTTGAAATTTTGGAAAATATGCACCCGTTCTATCCTATACAGGGGAGGATATTTGTATTTAGTTTTTTTATCTTGATATCTTTGGTAATTTCGATATTATATTTATTCCTTTTTGGGTTGTTTACAACAAGTTCATTAATGTCTGGTTCTGCGTTTAAATGGTTGCACACGCTACCATTATCTCGAAAAGATTTAAAAAAGTTAGGATTTATGACTCTGTTCAGAAACCTAAATGTACAAATAATAGTCATGACACTTGCTTTTCCAATAATATTACTTATTTTAACACAAAATATTTTTGCATTTTTTATGTGTCTTATTTCCTCATTTCTTATAACTATTATTGGAGTGAGTATTTTAATTATTGTTGCAGAAAAGTTCAGCCGTGTGTTCTCAGAATCGAATAGACAATCAAGTAAAGCTAATCTTTTAAGAATGGTCTCACTGATGGGTTTTTTCATCATAGCGTTTGGTTCGAGTTTTATTATGCAATTTGGTCTAAATGCTATATACGATCTTATAGCTAATTTTAGTTTAAATCCTCCTACAATAGGTTTAAACATGATGCTAAGTATGATCCCATTACCATTTGCACCGGGATATTTAGTGAGCTTAAGTTTGGCCCCTGACCAAATTCCGTTAAGCCTATGGGGTTCAACTTTAGTGGGGATGGGGCTTTTAGCGGGACTAACTTTTCTCACTTATAAAATAGCAATCAAATCTTTATCGAGCGTTGCTACTTTTGAAGTGGATTACTCAAAAACTAAAAAAGATGCAAAAAAAAAGATTAAACCAATCTTAATAGAAGTAAAATCAACATCCCCTCTTAAATCATATATTCGTAAGGATTTAATCTCTTCGACGCGAGATTATCAATCATTAATCTTTGTTCTCATGCCTCTTGTTTACCCTATAATCTTGATTTTCTCGATGCAAGGTGTTATAACTGGAGAAGTATCTTCTACTTTTGGCAATATGATTTTATGGGCAATTATTATAATAGTAAGCCAATTTATACCCCTGATGTTAGTAGGAGGTTTACTGAATATGGAAGAATCTGGTTCCTCCACGCTTGCATCGCTGCCTCTTTTACCCCGGGATCAAGCGAAAGCAAAATTAGTACTTATGTTAATCATCCATGGAATTTCTATGAGTCTCATGGCCATTGTTTTAACATTGATAACCCAATCTGTAAATATGTTGATTTTGATACTAGGTAGTTTACCGATTACATGGGCTTTACTTTTATTTGTATTTCAAATGAAGGTGCGATTATTTGGGACAATGAAATACAAATATGTTCTTGAAGAAGTTAATGTTAATAATAAATTATTGAAATGGGTATCTATAGTTGCTGCTGACGTAGGTGTCTGTATTTTTGTTCTAATCCTTGGATTTACATTCTTCATTACTCTAGGATTTATACCTACCACAATCATATTGTTTTTCTTAGGATTAGTTGGAACATCTGTGCTTATTTACACTTTCATAAAAATGTTCCCTAAACTTGGTAGGACGCCACAATTTGAAACAAGAGGATTACTCAGAAACAATCCAATTCTTGGTGGAATAGTAATAATGCTTTTATTCGCATTTTTTCCATGGATTGCAACTTTTATTGAGGTTATTTTTCTTCCTCTCATATTGAATTTAGAATTTATAGGAATCTTATTCTTCGAATTTTTTTATACAGAAGGTTTTTTTATACTATTATTACTCCTTATCGTTCCAAAAGGGATGAAATTACCTCGTAAAGATGAAACCATTTTAGGTTATACTAAAACAATCGGATTGACAAGGATCAAACCTTTAGGTCGAAACCTTATTGTTGGATTTGGCTCTGCTTTTATTCTTTGTTGTTCCTTGATTATTGGTGCTAACCTTTTAGGAGTATTTATTTTTGCTCCTGATTTTTTGTTTTGGGATCCAAATCCTATTTATGGGGGAATTGCCAGTTTTGGCTGGTTTATTTGGATTTTTATGATTAGACCGGGATTATGGGAGGAAGTTGCATTTCGAGGCATTGTTATACCTTTACTTTCAAGAAAGTATAAAAAATTATGCACGATTCTAATAAGCGGAGTCATATTTGGATTAGCACACGCATTTAATATCATAGGGGTTTTATTATCGGGTGGAAATCATCTTTTTACGCTATTTCAGGTGATATACGCGACACTTATCGGTTTCTCAATGGGATATATGTATCTAAAAACTAAAAGTTTACTTCCAAGCATAATATATCATTATTTAATTGATACAGTGGGACTGATATTTCTAAATGTTTATATCGAAAATATATTTCTCGTGGGAGTATTTTTGATTGTATTTCTAGGCGTTATTCCTGCAATTCTGAATA
The DNA here is from genome assembly GCA_030599585.1 of Promethearchaeota archaeon. GTDB lineage: Archaea > Asgardarchaeota > Lokiarchaeia > Sigyniarchaeales > SOKP01 > SOKP01. The sequence goes on from JAUVNS010000002.1 coordinate 340,741, forward strand.
TAGGTTTAACAAAATTGATTTTTTGGAAGGATCAAAATGAAGATTTTATAATTAATAAACGATAAAACTTTTAAAAAATAATAATAAGATGATGTAGAATGAACGATAGTATCATGATATCCGTAAGTAGGTTAAAGAAATTTTTTGGGGATGTAAAGGCAGTCAATGGGATTTCGTTTGATGTAAAAAAGGGAGAAGTTTTTGGTCTTTTAGGACCAAATGGAGCCGGAAAAACAACCACTATTAAATTATTATTAGGGTTACTCGAGCCAAACGAAGGCACCATTGAAATTATGGGTTTAAATCCCGAAATAGATGAAGTTCAAATAAAAAGTCGTGTGGGTTATGTATCTGAAGAACCTCTGATTTTCAAATCTTTGACACCTAAGGACTTATTTAACTTTATTGCGTCAATACGCAAATTAAACGCTGAAGAAACTTCAGTAAGAGCCCAAGAATATATGGAGAGTTTAGGTGCTTTAGAATACTACGATCAGTTAGTTGCTACTCTTTCCCATGGCAATAAACAAAAAATTCAATTAATATCTTCTATCCTCCACGACCCTGATTTACTCATTTTGGACGAACCACTTTCGGGGCTTGACGCAAAATCTGTAAAAGTTGTTAAAGAAATTATAGATATCCATATCGAAAATGGTGGTGCTGTATTATTTTCAACACATATTATGGAAATTGCAGAGGATTTGTGTGATCGCATTGCGATATTAAATCGAGGAAAAATTGTTGGTATTGGATCGATGGATGAATTAAGACAGCAAGCAGATCATTTAGGAGCTAATTTAGAAGATGTATTCTTAAGATTAACAGAACAAGATGTAAGTGTAAACGAGATAGTAAAGAAGTTGAGAAAATCTTTTAGCGACAGAAGTTAAGGGTAGTTCAATCATGACAGAAAAGGAAATGGGACTTTATAAGCTTGCCAAGTTTACGAATTTAGAGATTGTAATGGAGGCGCAAGTTCAATCTAGTGGTGCAAACCAAGCTCGTCTTATGGAGAAATACAAGAAAAATAAGGGCTCAATTAAACAGCAAGCGTTTGCAATGAAAGTAGTATTTGCAGTGATGCTTTTATTCGTGGCTATGTTACCAATTAGTACCTACTTTCAAGTAAGAGATATGCTTAGCAATCCACTGGTAATTCCAGATTCTGTATTGCTTCCCGGAAGCATTCTATTTGGAACTTTTAATTTAATGCAAATGCTTTACCTTATCATGCTCGGTATGTTCGCTATCGGTGCCATGATGTCTGGAGATGCATTTAGGTGGTATGAGACCCTTCCGTTATCCAAAAAAAGGTTACGAAAGTTAGGTTTTATGACCGTTTTCCGAAATTTAGATGTAGGACTAATTACGATGATGCTTGCTTTTCCGATAATAATATTCGCATTCTCTCTTAACATTCTGTTAGCATTAGTCGCTCTAATGATTTCTGTTATTAACGTTATGTTTTCTTTTAGCGTACTTGTATTAATAGCAGGAAAGATTAGTAAGGTACTGAAAATTAGCGAAGCAGGTTCTAGGAAAGCCACGCTCATTCGAATTTTCACAATGTTAAGTTATATGGTAGTCATTTTTTCTGCTTCAATTTTCGTGCAATGGATAGCCACTTCAGCAGGAGATTTTTTTGATTTGATGGTATCTTCAAATATTCCACTGATAGTCAACATAATCATGAGTTTGATTCCGTTTCCGTTTTCTTCTGGATATTTAATGACTATGTCCATGGAGCCTTCAAGTTTTACTCCAATTTTGTGGGTTTCAGCTTTATTTGGAGTTGGTATTTCTATATTGTTAACATTTTTTACTTATAAGAAAGCTTTGAAAGCTATGAGATCGGTAACTTCATCAGCGTCTCTTGAAGCTAAACAATCATCTTCTTCAAAAATTATCTCTGAAAAACCTATTATTGTTCTTATCGAGCCCCGAACGCCAGTTAAAGCCTTTATCCGTAAGGATTTATCTACTGCTACAAGAGATATTCAAACTTTTATGTTCATTATAATGCCCTTTGTTCTTCCATTTATGGTGTTAATTCCACTACTAATGACTCCAACAGGGCTTATGGATTCATTTAATGAAGGTTATGTTACGGTTTGGGCCTTGGCAACTATGTATCAACCTATGATTTCAATGATGCTTACTTCGGGATTTTTAAATATGGAGGATACTGGCGCATCAATTCTCTCGTCCTTACCAATCCGTATTCGCGACCAAGCGAAAGGGAAATTATTATTAATGGGTTCAATCCAGACAATTTCTTTTTTCTTGCCTATTATTTTGTTCATTGGAAATCCAGATTTCCTTAGTTATTTGTTTTCATTTATTTCTTTTTTTCCCGTTGTACTAATCCTACTACTTTCAATGTTTCAGATGAAGATAAGATTTTTTGGCAGAATGAGATATAAATTTGTTGTAGAAGAATTTAATCCAGAGAAAAAGGTAACAAAATGGTTAATAATGGGAGTAAGCCAATATCTAATTTATTTTGCTTTCAACTTCATGGGTAGTATTTTGTTATTATTTTTTGGTCCGATTATGATGTTTTTAGCAACTTTTATTGGTGGAATCATCGCTTTAGGTGTTTTATTACTTTCTTTCAATAATATGTTTCCAAAAGGTTTGGAAAAAAAAGAAACAATAAGCATAAGAGAAATTTTTAGAAAACACACCTTTTTTGGAACATTTAATCTCTTGGTTTTATATGCAGGGTTCTTATTACTACCAGGGCTTATTCAATTACCCTTACTATTCTTTGTTGATTTACTCCCTGTAATAGTTATATTGTTTATCGATTTCTTTGTTAATTTTGGATTAATGATATTGCTATGGCTGTTCATAGTTCCAAGATCCTTAGGTCTCCCAAACGGAAAGATGCATCTAAAAGAATATATAAAGACAATTGGGATAAAAAATGATGGTAAGCTTGTTCGTAACATATTACTCGGAATAAGTTGCTCTGCAATAGCTTTCTTATGCAGATTTATTACTGCAAATATATTTGGAAACTATGTTTTCGATCCAGATGTAATTTTTGGGACTCCGGGTTCGAGCATTTCGTTTTATGGATGGTTTTTGTTTATATTTATGTTAATACCGGGTATATGGGAGGAAGTCTCTTTCAGAGGTGTAATGATAACACTGAATATGAGAAAGTACTCTCGTACAACTGCGTTTATAGTCGTGTCACTTCTATTCGGATTGTTCCACTATTTTAATTTACTATCAGGCGCTAGTTTATTTGCTACTAATTTACAGGTGATACACGCAGCACTGTTAGGTTTTCTATCTGGATATATGTTTATAAAAACAAGGAGTCTGATACCATCAATTATATTACATTATTTCGTAAATACTCTCGGACAATTATTTATACCCGCTTCATTTGATAACGCGATTCAATTAAGTTTATTTGCAATATTTGGTCTTGGGTTACTTCCAACAGTTTTCGGGATGATATTAGTTAAATTAGTAGTTAAAAAAGAACCAAGGGAGATAATGTAAAATTAGATTTACTTTTGTTTGTTATCTATTAAAGTGATGTAAGCAATACATAGTTTTAAGACTTCTTCAAGACTCCCGTGTTCAATTTTATCTATTGTATCAGTAGGTTGGTGATAAAACTGGAGCATTTCTTTTAGATTCATTGCTGAAATATTAAGTGCTTTTATTCCTGCCTTTGAAAAGGCTGTAGCGTCAGTACCTCCAGTAATTTGACCAATAATCTTCTCAATTTTCCCCGATCCTCCGAGCGCAGACTCATTCACTTTGATTTTCACACTTTTTGCAGCTTTTGTTAATTTTCTAACCATAACATCGGAATGCTTAGTTCTCGTTGAAGGCTCAAAATCGATGATAGAAACTTTCTCTTTGCTCTGGATAGCGTCCATATTTACACACTCCGCGTCGTACTTTATTAATTCGTCAAAATGAGCGGAAACATATCTAAAAGCTCCTCTTAGACCAGCTTCTTCACATCCGAAAGAAATTAATCTGATTTCAGTGTTTTTAGGAACAATATCTTTATGCGAACTCAAATATTTTCCTATTGCTAATACGATTGCCACAGCACTTAAATTGTCAACAGCGCCCGGTACTGTGTTTGCTTTATCTCCGAAGGATACGAAGTAAAACAAGCCTAAAAACGCAGGGATACCGATAATGAAAAGAATGAGGATAAATACGATAAATAATTCGTAAAAAAATAAGTTAATTAGTATTAACAGAACTATTATTAGTGACGTAGCAAGCCATATAAGCATTATACCAATGCCAAGTAAAATCAGTATGGGATAACCTAACTTTAAACGGGTTAATAAATTAAATTCAAGTGCACTATCGTGGTGCCCTGAAAAAATTATTATCTTTTTAACCTCTTCTTTTGGATATATTCTTCCTACCACATTTTGAGAGCTTTTAGATTTAAATAAAGGATCAATAAACTCACGATAATTGAAAAATTCGTTCCATAAAATTAAAAACGAAATTAGATTTAGAGAGAAGGAAATAAATGTCATTAGGTACCCCCAATAATTCGTTAGATTAAGTGGTATTAGAAAAAACGCTAAAAAAGATGTAAGAACTAATATTATATCAATTTTTATATATCCTAAAAACGCTCGAGGGTTGCATGAGAAAGATTCTATTGTTGCAGCATCACAAGTTTTTTCTAATTCCATTTTGATGATTTCCGCACTTTGAGCTTCTTGCGAACTACATGGCATTCTAGGTCCACATTCATCAATTATTCTTTTAATGATTTCGTACATATACTCTGAATCTTCTTTACTGATATTGAGTTCCAAGTTAATTATCATCTCGCGTTCTGAATTGTGAATTTAGATATATATGAGTATTAAGTTATAAATTATATATCAATATTGATTGATATATCTTATAAAATAATTGATTTAGTGAGTGAAAAATCATAATTTTTTTTATTTTTTGAACTATTCGTCTTTTTATGTTTTAGAGGTGTAGTTAATGAATTTATTTGAAAAAGAACAATACGTATGCAAAGTTTGTGGTTTTAATATTATAGGATATTTTCCTGAACGGTGTCCTTTCTGCGGTGCTTTAAACGTAAATTTCATAACAGCCGAGAATTGTTCCGAAAATTATAAGGTTTTAGAAACGAAAATAACGGATAAAGTTATACGGCTGAATACTACACCCCCGTTAGGCTTAGAACACGCAGCCTATGGTATAAAAACAGAAAATCAAACCATCTGGATAGATTGTCCTTCTACTTTTGATAGTTCGTTAGAAAAAATGGACAAAATCATATTCACGCATCACCACTTTCTTGGAGCATCAAATCTATATCGAAGTTACAACACCGCATTTGTTTGGATTCACATTGAGGATTCAAAGCACGATATGTCTCAAAAACACACATTTGATAAGAGGTTTGATACTGATTTTCAGTTATCGGGAATTAAGGCTTTTCATATCAACGGCCATACGCCTGGATTTACATTTTATACTTACGAGAACATAGTTTTTATATGCGATTATGTTTCTCTATCGGAAGGGAGAATGAAATTTAATCCCTATGGTCCTCTCAGAAAAACGATTGAAGGAGGAAAATTAATTAAAAAATTACTTGAAAATGGAAATTACCAGAAAGTTTGTGGTTTCGATTATGATGTAGCTTTTTCAGAATGGAGTAGCCTGCTTAACGATCTTCTGAACTCTTCAACTAACTAAGTATAATAACATTTAAGACCGTTTATTCAAGATTTACATGGTGCTTGGGTTTGAACTCAAGTGCATTGGTAGGACAAACATCGATGCATATTCCACAACGCGTACATTTATCTTCTGGATCAATGAAATCCAATTTGCGCTTTTCGCCTATAGGAGTAGGAGGAGAAAAAAATAGGTTTTCAGGACATTCTTCTACACAATCTCTACATTTAATACATAAAATATTATCTACGATAATTACCTTCAAAGAAATTCACTATAATTCGTTTATTGCCTATTTATTCACTACTTTACACTTAAAATTAAGTAAAACTAAGTTCAATTTTATTCCTACTACATGTAAATTTTTTCTAAATGTTTAAGTTTTTTAATAAGAATTTTTTTACTATTTTTAACAAAAAAAAATATGAATATATCACATGTAATTAAATTAGAATTTAGGCTAATAAGTAATCAATATAATATTACAAAATGGTTTTATAGAGATAATGGAAAGCGCTAGACTGAAACAATTTGATGTTACTTGCCCGAAATGTGGAAGCGGGAAAATCATATCTGTTCCGGATTCACTGTTTGTCCAAAAAAAGTTTGGAACGGTCAAGATTAAAGTCCCTCAAGGAGCAGTATGTAAAGATCACAATTTTATAGTTTTTATCTCCACTAAAGGTCAAATAATTGGATATGATATAATAGACGCTTCTGTGTCACTAGACCATAAAGAAAAGCTTCCTGAGAATTTATCTGATCTAACTTTGGACGAAGTTATTGATGCATTCGGATTTAATTGTGTCGCTGGTTTTTTACATGCTAAATTATTCGATTACCCTTCTTTTGTTGTTAGAAACGAAGAATTTGCCCTTGATATTAAACAATTAAATGAATTGTTTGATAAGTTAATGCCTCCGAATTATCGAAATTCAAATGCCATAATGGACGAGGAATTTGATTCTTATGTGTTTCCTAATCCTAATTATTATTACACATCTATTAAAAGAGAACATGCAGACGCTTTTTTAATCAATAATCGAAAATTAGTTATTCAAGTACCATGGCGGACACATAGTGATTTTGAGAAGTCAATTTTAACCAATGCCATAGGTAAAAAAGATAAAAGTGAGCAGTTACAATATTTAGCTCAATATATCTACCAATTTATTAGTGATGTAGAATTTACACAAACCCTTCTAGAAAATGTTAAGTCCATTAGTGAAAAGGAATTAATTAAGAAGCTCAAAGAGAATTTGATTGTATCTACGATTAATAAAAATCGAATCCTATCAATAAAAGAATTCATAACCAGAAGGATCTCAAAGGAATTAGGTAGTAAGATTAAAAAGTAATAAAATTCATCGCTAATAGGAAATTTAGCATCAAAAGCCCTCAAAACCTATTTTTAAGATTTTATCCTAATTAGGTAAAATACAAAAAAGATAATGAATTAATTATTTCAATAATTTAACTTTACTACATAATTAGAAGAAGAAGAAGAAGTGATGAACATATGGACTGGGGAATGAAAAACCGATTAGCAAGAATAATCAAACCTAAATCTGGACGATGTGTGATGCTTGCTGTCGATCATGGATATTTTGGTAATATTCCGGGGGCACTTAAGTGTTTTGGAGATTTGAACCCTTTATTTCAACACGCTGACGCGTTAATGTTAACCAGAGGGATGCTGAGAAGCTGTGTTTCTGCTGATTTCGACATTCCAATTGTTTTAAGGGCATCAGCAGGAGCTAGTATGTTAAAGGAGCTTTCAAACGAAGAAATCAATATTACGATTGAAGAAGCTATAAGGTTAAATGTTTCAGCCATGACTTGCTCAATTTTCGTAGGAGGCGAGTACGAAAAACATAGTTTAATGAATTTGTCTAAATTAGTAAACTGGGGGCAGGAATATGGCATCCCAACATTAGCAGTCACTGCTGTTGGTAGGGAAATGGTAAGAGATCACAGATACTTAGGTATGGCAAGTAGAATGGCTGCCGAGTTAGGAGCTACTTTTGTAAAGACATATTACTGTGATGATTTTGAAAATGTTACGAGTATTTGTCCCGTACCAGTTGTTATTGCCGGTGGTAAAAAATTACCCGAAAAGGATGCCTTGCAAATGGCTAAAAACGCCATCAATGCAGGAGCCGTAGGGGTAGACATGGGAAGGAATATTTTCCAATCAGAAAAACCTATCGGAATGATTAAAGCAGTGAGAGCTATAGTCCACGAGAACGCCTCTGTGGATGAAGCTTATGGCATTTATCAAGATGGTCCAATAGGGCTATAATTTTTTAGATTTTTAGTTTAAATTAAACTATATACTTTTTTTTTATTCAATGACTACATCAAAAATAGATAATCTAGAGATTAGGAAGTTAACAGAAGATATATTACTTGTTCACCAGAAAAAACCTCCCTTTTATTTTTCTTGTAGTGACGGTATTATTATTTTGCCAAAAAAAAGGAGAAATGATAGTTCAATTGTATTAGATTTAAATGTAGAACCTCAACTTGTAGATGAATTGGACGATGTTTACGGTCCTTTTACAAATTACATATGCTCACATGGACATATGGATCATATAGCCCATGTCCATCAATGGGAGTCGCTTGGAGCTAAAATTCACGCCCCTTTTCCAGAACACGCAAATTTATTAAATCTTCGCAATTTTTATGAAGGGTTTGGCTTTTTTGAAGAAATAGATTTTTCAGTGATAAATAAGTTTGCAAAAAAAAATGGTTATAAAGAATGTCAAGATGTTATGTCCTTCAAACCCGGTCATATTTTTAAATTTGAAGACTTAATAATTGAAACTATTCCATTAATAGGTCATTCTAAAGCTCATGTAGGCTTTTTGATCCCTGAAGAAAGATTATTTCACATAAGCTGCTTAGGTTTTGATAAAGCTAGACCTGAAAAAGATGGATTTGGTCCATGGTACGGATTTAAAGAATGTTCTATTGAACAATATCTAATAGATATTACGCAGGCGGAGTTAATTTTCCTAGAACGGGCTAATTTCTTAACTTCTAGCCATTCTTATATTGTAAAAAGCCCCGATAGAACTCCATTTATTTACATGAGAGAAAAAATCGCGAAAAATCAAGATCTTGTTGATAATGCAATCAAATCTCATAACTTGACAAGTAAATCTATTGATACGATAAACTATTTACTTAGTCTAGACATTTTCTTTCCAAAAAGGAAAATGGGGGGCTATTTATTGGAAATTTACAATTTTTGGGAATCTGGAATTATTCGTAAGCATGTCGAACGGAGTGAATTTCTTAGTTAATATTTGATTTAGGAGTTATTTATCTGGTTCGATAATAACCTTAGAAAACTCAGTAGGATGGTCCAATAGGGGTTCATTTTCCTATTTTTTTAATGTTTTATTATAATTTTTTTAAGAGAAAAGAACCAAAATTTTCTTAGTTGAAATTTAGAACTGGTATATTTAAACGAAGTTTAAACTTAAAACACTTATTAGGATTATCATAAATGAGATTCCAATATTTATAAGCTAGTTAAAATTATTATTCAAGATTATTTAATAAAAAATAATCCATAAAAAAGTGATTTAAAAAATGGCTGAAGAAATATTAAAATTTACGAAGTTAACTTTTATAATCCATTTTATAACAGGGCTTATTTTTACCATTTTGTTTTGGCTTCCAGAGATTACGGCTCCTCTTTTTGGTTTTACTTACACACCAGGATTGGGAGCTGTTACCATGACGCTCGGTGCAACTTTCGTAGGGCTTACTGTTGGTTCACTCCTAGGAATTTTAGCTAAAGAATGGAAAGAAATAAAAATTGTAGTACTAATCGAATCATTTTGGCTAGTTGCTAGTTTTATTTCTACTACTATTAATCTCTCTGCATATAGCGCAATGGTATACGTCTCGATGGCACTAAGCATAATTTTACTTGTGCTATTTTGCCTAACATTTTTACAGCAGGAAGATAAAATGAAACCACTATTCAAGTAGATAAGTGTCCATTTAAATTTATTTTTTTTTTATTTTTATCGTATAATCCTTAAAAATTTGAGATAAATGTATATGTAATAAATAAATTTCTGGATTATTCAACCATGTCAGGTTCAATAACAACCTTTAGAGACTCAGTAGCCTAACTAACAATTTTAAATGCATTTCCTACTTGATTTAGAGGAAATCGATGAGAATTTAAGTCGGTTATGTTAATTATTTTAGAAAATATCCACACATATGACTCTTGGAGATTTTTAGAAGTTATAAATTTAATTTCTTTTTCTATTTATCCTTTCATTTCATATTAAACCGAGTATCATTAAAAGTTCAACCTTTATATAAAAGGAAACATAAATAATCAAGATTTTACAATTTTGTAAAAAATAGTGAAGAAAAGATGGTTGAAGAAATTCAAAAATTTACGAAGTTAACTTTTATAATCCATTTTATAATTGGAATTATATTTTCAGCTCTATTTTGGTTACCTGACATTACACTTCCGCTTTTAGGAATAGTGCTCACATTAGATACTCGCACTTTGAGTTTAAGCGTAGGAGCGTTATTTACAGGATTAACTATTGGTTGTCTTCTCGGAATTTTCGCTAAAACATGGAAAGAGGTTCGAATTGTAGTAATTACAGGAATTATCTATTTATTTCTTTTACCAGTTACCAGTATTATATGCTTCAGCGCTTACGATCCAATGATGGCAATAATGATGATTGTTCAGACAGTTATTATCTTAGCTCTTTATGTACTATCCTTTTTACAACAAGAAGATAAGTTAAAACCCATATTAAAGTAATAGAGTTTACAATAAAATTCTTCTTTTTTTTTTAATGAAAAACCCTAAATACTTTTAGAATTCTGTAGATTCATTAATAGAATTTTAAATTATTCAACAGTATTCGGTTCTAAAATAACTTTTAATGATTCTGATGCTTCGTTAACAATTTTAAATGCATCACCTATTTGATTTAGAGGAAATCGATGAGTTATTAAGTCTGTTACATTAATTTTTTTTGACAATATCCACACATATGACTCTTGGAGATCTTCAGGTGCAGCGCCGTATGAAGTTGTAATTGTTATTTCGTTCCTCCAATAATCGTTTATTGGAACCTCCAAATTGACACCAGGTCCGGGAACTGCGAAGAATATCACGGTACCTCCCGGTGCTACACAATTTAAAGCTTGCTTCGCCGCCGATAAAGCGCCTGTGCATACAATAATAATGTCAGCTAATTTATTATCATTGGTTCTCAGAAGTTTCGAAGGAATATCCTCGCTTGCATGAATTATTTCATCCGCTCCAAAATCTTGAATTTTCCTCAACCTATAATCGTTTATATCGGTTGCAAAGACTTTTTTTGCCCCTCTAAGTTTTGCTAATTGAGCATGTAAGATTCCGGATACTCCACTTCCTAATATTAAGACTGTTAATCCTTTTTTTACATTTGCTAATCTTTGTGCTCTACAAACACAGCCAAACGGTTCAATAAATACTCCATCTTCATAGGTAACTGACTTATCTAACACAAAAACGCCCTTTTTTTCAATATTTATTTTAGGTATTCTAATATATTCGGCAAAACCTCCAGGATCAAAATTAGTGTTATGGAGAAGATCACATGCTGTATGATGTCCGTGGTTGCAGTAATAGCAATCAAAACACGGTACGTGATGTGAAACGAAGACTCTATCCCCAATTTTATAACCTTTAAGACCGTCTCCCACTTCAACAATATCACCGGCGATTTCATGTCCAAGAATTAAACTGTCTACACCAAGTTTCTTCATTTTAGCAAATCTATAATACTCTAAAACATCTGATCCACATATTCCAGATTTTTTAACCTTAACCAACAACTCTCCCGGACCAATCGTTGGTTTAGGTATTTCATCAATTCTTACATCGGTGTTGCTATAATATCGTGCAATCTTCATGATTGATTTTAATTTTACCTAAGTTTTATTTTAATGTTAATATGATATGTCTTAATATAATTCTTTATCAAAAATTAATATAATATATATTTTAATAACGATATTTTAAATTAGTTATCGATTGATTATTATGTGAATTGAGTGTAAATTACATGGAAATGAAAGATATCAAAGCTTTTTGCCAAAACTGGTTAACATCATGGACGGGAAATAATCCAGAAAAACTCATTTCTTTCTATTCAAAAACTGCATATTATCAAGATCCTGCAAATCCTAAAGGATTAAAAGGACATGATGAAATATTTCCCTATTTTAAAAAATTGTTAGCTGCTAATCCAAAATGGATATGGCGAATGACTGAGGCTTATCCTACTGAGAAAGGTTTTGTATTAAAGTGGAGAGCCACTATACCAGTTAAATCTGAAGAGATAATGGAATACGGAATGGATATTCTAGAACTTGAAGGCGATAAAATTATCCGAAATGAAGTCTACTTCGATCGAACAGAGCTAATATCGTTATTAAAGTCAAAAAAATAGTTTTTATATAATATTTAATTACGGTAGATTATGGTTGAAGTAAAAAAGGAATTGCTATCTCCTTGCGGCTTATGGTGTGGGGTGTGTTCAATTTATATTGCGCATAAAAATAACAACATAAAGTTTAAGGAGAAGTTATTGCCAATATATAAGGCTTTTGCGAAAAATGTAGACGATATAGCCTGCACAGGTTGTCTATCAGAGGGTACCGTTTTTCCCGTTTGTAGAGCGTGTCCGGTCAAGAAGTGTTGCAAAGAAAAGAATATTGACGGTTGTTATCAATGCGAAGAATTCCCATGTAAATTTATTGATAACTTTCCTATCCCTGTTGGGAAAAAAGTCATTCTTCGAGCAATTCCATTTTGGCGCGAACATGGAACCGAGAAATATGTTGAAGCAGAAATGAATAGATATCACTGCCCAGAATGCGGAAATCAACTATTTCGTGGTGCAAAAAGGTGCAACAAATGCAAAATGCCTGTTAATGTAGATTAATATAGATTTTAAAATAAAAAAAAAATTAAGACCTGTTTTTTTGATTGCTTCTAACAAGCATTTTAAAAGTTTCATCCTCTAAATTTTGGAACATTTTAAGTTCATCACTCAAAAATTGGCTTAATGCGCATCTTATAGCCTCGCTTCGACTCGGGTATACTCCTAAATCATTTAGAGTTTGAATTGCTTCTAGATATTTTTCAGGTAGGTTAATTGTTATAATTTTCATCTTTCTCAACCCTTTGTTTAAAAATCATAGCTTTTAACGTTTAGTTATTATTCTTATTTCGTCGGATCACTTATAAATAAAGAGTATTAATGCTTTGATGATATTAACGGCTTAATTGCTGACGAATAAATAATATTATTACATTAATATTTAAAAAAAAATTAGATTAGAATGGTTTATTAACGGATTTTATGTGCAATATCAATGAAAACGAGGCTTTATATAGCTCAGCATTGCTCATCTCTTTGATCTCTTTTAAATAAGTTAGACTGAAATCTGCTTCCCGTTTTAAATAGTTCACATCTTTTGTTGAATGATCGTAATCCAGATATGCATCAACCTGTAATATATTTTCATCTAATTTTTTAGGAAACTGAGGGGTCATATTAAAAGTGAACAGTAGATCTGGTTTCGAGGATTCGGCAGCATCAAAAACAAATAAGATGTTTGGTTGCGCGTAAGAAATAAACGATTCTAAGTTGTGAAATAGATCGTCAATTTTGATGTTTAGTTTAGATGCTTCTAAGATGCTACAATCGCTAATTTTAGGAAATATAAATTTCTCCTTTCCTCGAAAGGCACTATCTATTTCGTTGGAACTTAAAAATTTCTTAAAGACTTCGTCCTTTTTCTCTAAAACAAATTCACTCGTTATTGGATCAGACTTGGTATATAACACTATAGAACTTGAGGATAGTAAATTTAATTTTTGGTAATATATATTGAAATCGGGGTTATATGGCAGATTTATAATACTTTTATCGCCACTCAGGCCAAGTTGAGCCATGATATTCATTGGGCCTTGGCTCGTTAATGTTAATAAAAGAAAAGATCTGAAATTTTCAAGTTCAATAAAATTAGTAAAACCACTAAAAAATTCGTTAACAATTTTAATTTTAGTATCTAACGCTTTGGACATAGTCGCATCATCTAATAATTATAATATTTCTGTAAAGAATTAATTGTAATTAAATCTAACCATGATATTTCAAAATAAAACTACGGAAAGATTCTTTAACTTCTTGAGTTATATGATGCTCAATATCGCATGATATCTTTTCTACGAGTTCGTCATCGGTTATTTTTAGGATTTCTTTAAAGAAAGTCCGAAGTAGCCCGTGAGTTTCTTCTAACTGAATAGCATATTTTTTACCCTTATCTGTAAGTCTAATTGATTTTCTAGGTTCCCAATTTATCAATTTCTTGTTTTTTAACTTATCTAGCATTCCAGAGACTGAAGCTGGTTCGACCTGTAGATTCTCTGCTATTTCTTTATTAGTTACCCAACCGCCTTTTTTTTTCTTTGAAATATTATAAATGATGTCTAAATATCTTTGATAACTTTCTGGTATCTCGGATATTTCAGATGTAATTTTATCTTTAGCACTCATCGTTTTCTAAATGGAAATAATCATTATTATTTTTACCGTGCCAAGTTTCATAACAATTATCATTCTTAAAAATTTATTTATTTTTCTGTATTAAGTACATGAAATATTTATCAATTACTTATCACGCGATGTTTTAACCAATTTTTGATAAAAATTATAATAATTAAATCTTTAATAAGAAGTAAAATTTTGAAGATGGGAGCTAATGATAAAAAATTTTCCTGGTAAATTAGTATTGGTTGTAGGTAATTCAGGCTCGGGCAAAGATTCGATAATGAAGGGAGTAAAAGAAAGATATCCTTCTGATTTAATAAGCCTTTATCTTACTCAAAGATATATAACAAGACCATATTCAGACACTGAAGATAATATTGCTGTTACACCAGAAGACTTCAAAATCATGTCATTGCAAGGAGAATTTGTGTTAGAATGGCATATATATGGTCTAGACTATGGTGTTCCCATAGAAATTGATGAATGGTTGAAAAAAGGTCACCCTGTCCTCGTCAATGTAAGCAGGTCAATTATAAAAAAAGCTCGTAAAATTTACCAAAACATAGTAGTTGCGTTTATAGATGTTCCTTTTGAAATTACGCTCAAAAGAGTAAAAGAACGCGCAAGAGAAAGCGGAATAAGATTAGAAGAGAGAATTCTAAGAGCTAGACGAAATCAAGATATTCCTGATGCTGATTTTATAGTTGACAATTCTGGAGATTTAGAAGATGCAATTAATGAATTTTTAAGCAATCTTATCTATGTTGTTTACGCAAAAGGAAAATAATTTAGGGAAATAATAGCAAAAAAAGGAAAAATAAGCGTGTCTTTTTCTTTATTAAAGTAAAATTATAAATTGGCGCAAAAGCCAGAGAACGGACAAACATCGCACTTAGAATCGATTTTTTTGTTAATGTAAATTCCTATGATCTTTAATCTTGAATCTGGGGGGTTACGAACAAAAAAATCAGTGTCACAACCAAATGTGAGAATCATTGTTCAGTCGATATTGAGGAACAGCATACGAATGTTCCCGAAACTGTTTAAGGAAATAAATTAGTAATAAGAGAAAGGATAGGGCTCGGTACGGGAATCGAACCCGTCTCTAGGGATTCACAGTCCCCAATACTATCCATTTTACGGAGCTAGCTTTCTAAACCCCTCTATACAAACCGAGCCTTAGTTACAGTTTATAATATTACCCACTAAAAAAATCTTTTGAGTCAAGAACAAAAAAATGTGTAGTTAAAAAAAAATTAAAAAGCGCAAGAAAAATTTAACCTCATATAATAGTAATAGAATCTTTTATTAAAGCGTCTGGAATTGATATTAAAGGGTTTCCTTTTAATTGTAATTGATTTAATAATTTTAACTCGACGATAGAGCTTGGTAATTCTTTTAACTTATTCCCCCCCAATTTCAGAGTACCCAACGATTTCATCTTTCCAATTGTGGTGGGTAATTGTTCCAAACAATTATTTGATAAGCAAAAGTAGCTCAAGTTTTTGAGATTTCCAACCGACTCAGGTATTGATTTCAACCGATTGTTTCTTAGTGTTGTTTCAGTTAAACCCTCGAGCCTGCCGAAACCTTCAGGCAGTTTTTCCAACTTATTGTTCTTCAAGTAAAAGGTTTTTAGAGATTTTAGTTCCCCTATTGCCTCAGGTAGCGCTTTAAGACGATTACTGGACAAAGCTAAATGGTGAAGATTTATTAAACATCCAACTGAACTCGGTATTGAAACGATGTTGTTTTCGGCCAAATTTAGGCTATGCAGTGAGGTGACTTTTGTTAGAGGTTCAGGAAAAACTCTTAACCTGTTACCGGCTATACTGAGAACTTCTAAGAATTTCAGTTTTTCGATTGCAATGGGGATAATTCCGATTGCATTTCTATCTAAATCTAATTCTCTTAACTTTGAAAACTTCCAAACAACAAGAGGAATTGAGGATAACCGACATGATACCAAACTAAGCTCCTTGATATTCCCGCCTTCAATCTCGAGGAAGATGCGACTCGAATTACCGTCTCGCTTTTTTTCGAAATTATTGCTTATCAAATTGTCTAATTCCAAAAGGTCATAGTATTCTTGCGAACTTAACCGCTCTTTACCCTCAAAATCTAAATCTCTTATGTTTTTCATAGGTAAATAAAAAAAAGTAATTTATGATAATTTAATTATAGCTGTGCCAAAATTTAATAATTTGCGATTTTGGTGTTTTCACATCAAACCTCGACTTTCTAATTTTTGTCTTATGTCTTTTATGATGGAAGTGACCCAGTCTTCTGTAATCCATTTCTTATCGATCATCTGTTGAATAGTGTAAGTCTCCCCTCCATGGTTCATCTTAAGAAAATCTACCTTTGAAGTATCGACTACCCACTTCCCGTTCTCAAACACATATCTATTAGGGCCTTTATAGGAATATGCTATTCTGTCGTTATTTTCCCATTCGTTGACAAATTCTATAAGGCGTTCTATATAGAGATCTTGAGCGGATTGTTCCCAGTACGATGGCGGCCTTGCAGCTTGGAAATCATTGCGCATCATACGCATTCGAGAATAATAATCTAGATTTTTCCTCGGTTCCAAGCTTGTGAATTTGTAATGCAAATCCCCCATCATAATAAGATCCATTACGTCGTTTACCGTTTTATCGAAGTCAATGTGATGTCTAAATTTATTATTTTCGACATCATAGTTTTGGATTCCCTCTCCACGCCGCCCAGCTGGTAATAAACCTCCTTGATAAAGGAGTAATTCAACCCAATGCTTAGCTATAGTTGCTACTTTATAAAAATCGTCATGATAATCAACTTTTGTAGAATCAAGCAATTTTGGTTCATATCTAAGGTAAATATCATGAACCCCAGGATAATTTCTTTGATTGTCGGCATAAAAATCTCTAAAAGTTTTTTGCATAAGTATAGCTTGACCTTTCCTAATAGATTTGCTCAAGTCTGATACGAAATCTTCGAGGTTGTTAACTACACCCATATTATTTATATTCTTAACTTGTCCAGAAAGATATGAACTAGTTGTAGACGCTACCGTTCCTAATCCAATTCTATTATTGATCTCTGATACATCTAAGTATATCGATCCATGATATATATCAGATAGATGCCAACTAGCAAGCAACATTACTTTTTGAAGAGGTTTGACTTCTTCATTAACAAGAAAACTGTTAGAAGCGCAGTATCTATTAATGGCTAATAAGGCTTCTTGAACTGATCTAGCTACTAACTTAGATTCTATACTATCTGAAATCCTAGATTCGCCCAAATTCTCTAACATAAATTCAGCAGACGATTTCCTGTATAAACCGTAAATCATTCTGAGTAAATGTTCGGTTTTGACTACGCGCCCTAGTACTTGGGATCTTGAAAAAAGTCCGAAAAATTCGTTTAACCTGTTAATCGAAGGCCCGTGACCGTCCCTATTGGCAGGATCATGCTGGATTGCAAGCCTAAGATCCCCTAATAGTTTATCTACGTCAGGATTTTGATTCTGTAAGCCAATTTGTCTTCTATAATTCATTAATAATTCTTTAAATGCTTTCTTTGTTTCCTCTGTAAATTGTGGATCTTGATCTACACTAAATATCCATTTGTAAAGCTGGTTATCAGTCCATAAGATGTTTACTCCGTTCTCTAAAGACAAGCGGGTAGTTCTAAATGCATCTCGACGTTGATTCAATGCTATAGCAAGCGGTCGCTCCTCAGTAATGCTTAAAATGTTTTTAATATCATTGAGTAAGATGTTCGTAGGATGATCTTCCCAATTTTCGTAACTATGGAAGTAATCAATAGTAACAGCCACTTCCGCTACGTAAATTTTACTGTCGATGTTATGATGGTTTTCTTCTAGCCAATCTGCAAGATTAGTAACGCGGTCTACAGGAATGGAAATGAGTTGAAAATCATCGGAAATTATATACATCTTATAATTGCCGCTCACACCGAAATAAGTCAAAATCTCGTTTAATTTGTCTAAAGTGCTCATATCTGCTCTAAAAGCGTTCTGAACTAAAGAACGAGAGGCTTGGCTCTTTTTATGAATTAACACAAAATTGGGATCGTAGAATTCTAATCCGAACATATCTAAGAATCGCAAATTTGTAACCCCTTCTTTAGCAAGTGCGTCTTTAATGATTTGAATTGTCTCTTTTTCTGCTTTTTGGACTCCAATCTTATTGTAATTTTTCTGGATTTGTCTAAATAGTTCTTTATATCCTCTAAATCTCTCTTCTTTTAATAGATACTTCTCGATCCATTCGTTAAAATATGGATCAAAGGCAAGTGTGTTAAACTTGTTAGCGAGATTTTCTTTTTGAGTTCTACTATCGGGATTAATCTGACGAAGAGCAGTAACCGATGGAATGTTTTCTTTATTGGAGCCTTCTTGCGGTGCCTTAAATAGCTCGTGAAGGGCTTGAGGATCAACTTCCGAGGGTTGCTTTGTTTCTTGTCCAAAGTTTATGGTGTCAATATCTCCGACAATACTTATTAGGTTCTTTTTTCTTCTGTTGTGTCGCCACGACTTGAGATTAGCCATGGAAAGAGGCGACGCTTTTATTGAGCTGCCGACCATTTTCTTCAGACCGGAGAGCGCAGCGAAACTGAAGGTGCCGAAAAAGACGGCTGGAAGCGTCATAAACAACCCTTTAAGGAAGTTGCTTTCTAACAGCTTGCCCAACGAGCCCTTATTTTCTGCTGCTTCTTGCATTGCTTTCTGTTTTTGTTCGAAATCGGAGTTTATTTGCTGTTGAATCTCTGTCATTGACTGACCCGAAACGAGACCTTGTATAAGAGTAATTACGCTTTTTGAACTTATTGGAGCGCCTAGAACTAACTGGCCCATGGCTCCTTTTACTTCTCTGGCGGAGGTTGATAACGAAGACAACCAGAATCCTAAGTCGTCAGAGCCGCCTAATATACTTACGACGTTTTCGATTAGTGCTTCTCTAAATCCGTCTTGAATTATTTCTTCGAATACTTCTTGTATTGCACCTTTAACCGCACCTGTAAGACCTCCAAGAAGCGATTTTGATTGCTTTGCAATAAGCATCGCAACGCCTTTAGCTCCTGCCTCCGACGCTAATTTGCCTACGGCTGCTTGAGCCGCCCAAGAACCAAAATACGCTAAGGGAGCGCTTATTAACGTAGACCAGAACGTTAGAGTCTCCGTATAGGAAATCTCTGAAATCATATTAGCACTAATTTCTGCGAATGTATACTGACTGAAATAGTCCATAATGGTGTAAGAAGTAGCTTGAGCTAAAGCAAGTCGACTGGTTTCGTCGGTGGTGTCGGGAATAAATCTTTCGAATTCGATTCGAATTTTGTAGAATATAGTCTCATCGACCAATTTGCTAGCCCACGATTGAGCCAAGAAGTCTTCGAATCCTGAATATTTTTCCGAAACGAGCGCTTCTATAGACTTAGTAAAGTATAGATTACCTCCATCGACCGTGTAGTCAGAATCGTTAACTAGTATGTCTTGAGCAAAATAATCGTTTAGGTGAACTTCTTCTTGAACAACGTCGATAAACACGGACGTAATGTTGTATTCGAAACCGTTATCGTTAAGAGGAACTTTCGCTCCATACAGAGCCGATTCTACGTCGTCCATGGCATAAGCGTTAATCCCAGAAGTCTTATCGTAATCCTTACATCGAACGGTCACAGTAAGTTTTCCTAGCGCAGGTTGGATTTGGTCGAATCGAGCTTGGCTTAGAACCACGGGTCGATACAAAATCGATAGCGGTAAGATAGTTTCTTGGATGGTGCTATTGATAAATTCGTAGCTCGGTGCTCCGTCTATGCAATTAGGCTTTATAGCATCGAACGATCCTCCTGATTTTTCCATGACGATGGTCTCAAGCGCGCCTAAGGTGTTGAACGAGTGTAAGTTGTAATCGTTAAACAAGAATTCGGTGTTGTGGTAAGTGTAAAATGGTTTGGTGTTGTAATAAGGGAGCTCGCTTGTCATAAGTAAATAATCTAAATTGATGTCATCGTAATCGAGGGCGGTGTAAGAATCAGGATTGGAACCTCCCATGTCCCAAATGTTTTCCCATAATAAATCTAAAAATCCTCCAAAAGAGTTCCATATTCGAAGTGGATTTGGAGGACTTACTAACAACTGCCCGGTATAAGTAGTCCCAGAATCCTTGCCACTCACGGTAGCGTAATATCCTCCTGGATGAGCTAATAGCGCTGCTGCCATCGTGTCTTGAAGAACTCTATCAAAAAGATTTTTTTCGTTGAGCGAAACCGGTTCTTGTGGTCCGCTTGAACTTGGGTAAAATGTGTCGGCCCGTTCTATGGATTGTGCCATGTGAAGTTTTCGATCGATGTTAAATTTTGTCATTAAAGTATATATAACAAGGTAAGTTAGCGTTCCCGCAGCTCGACCCGCAGCCTCTCCCGCTGCAATAGCTGCAAGAGTTCCTACGCCTAATGTCGCCGCTATACCAGCAGCAGTGACCATCGACGCAACTATAGCTGCTACTACCGCGCTCGCAATAGCCGCAGTTGTTGTCATAAAGACTTGTTCTATAATATCACCTACTAATTGTTCTCTGTAAGTCTCCCACGCTCTTGCGTAAGATTTGTGTCTAATTTCGTAAAATAACTCGGTAAATTTAGGGTTTTTTTGGCTCGTTTCAGAAGTTTTGTAAATTTCGAAGATTTGATCTTTTGGTTTGTATTCTTTCCAGAATTTATCGTCTTCGTTTAAAATATCGAATAACAAATCGTTATTTTTTAAATTGTCGAAGTTATAAATCCAATCAGAACCAAACATTTCAGTCTTTCTTCCGAGGTTGCTAAAATCGGTAATTGTGTTTTCTACTTGATCTAACTTTTCGTAGGGAGCAAAATCGTGTATGCCGTCGTAGTTCATTCCTATCGATATTACGTCGTATTTAGGAATTACTAATCTGCTTACCGTGTATAAGTTGCCAACTATGTACACTGTCTCGTAATAACCGTTAAGATCTGAATCTATGAAAAAGTAGCTACCTGAAGTTTTAGCAGATCCGTCCAAAAACGCGTCTTTATCAGAAGTGTAATAAACTTGACCGTCTGCCGGAGTGACCATAGCTCCAGTCACCTCAAATTCAACCCAACCGTCGTTCTCTACGCTAGATTTAGATATTTTACCGAAATCGTTGTATAACGAATACCTATTTGGGATGCGAAGAATAATAGTCTTTTCGAAATAATTTGTGGAATAAGAAATTTCTCCATCTTCGTCAAATACTTGAAGAGAGTCGTATTTTATTGGAACGTTGTCTGAACTCCAAGTTGGACCCGTCCAAGTGATGTTTGCGGGACTCGCGTAAGGAAGTTCAGGATCGAAAATTATTTGTGATTGGGCGTTAGTGTCGATGTTAGTGACCGAGTGTTGATTGGAAACATCTTCAAAGAACCCTTCGACGCTTTCAACTTCGTTGTTTTTAAAGTCGTCCTTGTAAACCCTTTGTTCTTCAACCTCTCCTTCGTTATAATCAATAAAGGTTAAAGTCGAATATTCAACGGTGTCTACGTACGAAGTAGTGACATTTTCAGTAAATTTTCTATAAGTTGTGCTCAAAGTAGGAGCGTTCATGATGGCCCCAAGGTTTGCCGTGCTAAAATCGTTAGAATCGAGGTGTTCTTTCGTAAGAAATTCGTTAAATACAAAATCGTCTTTTGATCCAAACAAGGAAGCGGCGCTTTTCATTATATATTCGCCTAAAAAGATTAATACGTTCTGAAGTTTTGCAGCGAGTATTGTTTCTTTAAATTCCGTTACCTCGTAATATATGCTAACTTCGGTAGTCTCAAAGTTGGTAGATTCGTCTACCGTTCCGTCTCGGTCTTCGTCTACTTGCACGCTGTAGAAATTACTTTTAACGTGTTCTTCCTTGTTTATTTGCCTCTGCGTCGATTTCTGAGCCCAATAGTCAACATCTGGAAGCATCATCTTAGAAAGCGTGTAAAGCATTAACGGTATTATCAAGACTGATAATAATAGTTTGGCCATGTTAGGATCGTAATTGGCGAAAGTTTGATCGTCTACATCGAACCAATCTGTTCTTAGTTTTTCTTCTAAGTTTTTAGAGGCTTTTATCTCTCGATTCTCGAAATCTTGAATGACCGTATACCAATAAATCTCGCCTGAACCTTCTGGATCGTCTATACCGTATTTAATTATATCTGGAACGCCATCTCCATCAATGTCGATCGTTTGCTTGTAATCGGATTCTCCGTCCATGTCAATGTCTGCTACATATATTATGGAGGTATCGTCGTAATATACTTCGAAATTATCGAATTTTTCAGATGTGTAACCAATAAATTGACTTTCAGAACTAATGTCGGGGTTTCGAGAGAAACTAATTGATTCAAAAGAAGTGCTTTCGCTGGTAATAGTATCAGATCCTTCAGCAAACAACGGAACGCCCGATTCAGATCTGAAATTGTAATCAATATCTACCGAACTGTAAAAAGTCTCGGTCTGATCTGATAAGTAGGTTTGGTTAAAATTATCGAGTAAAAATATTTCGGTATAGGTAGAAATTGGGGCGTACGAATAATTTACTATTGCTGTAATTTGATCAAAAACGTCCAGAAGACCGTCATCCGAGTTCAGATCAATAATTGTTAAGTTGTTAGTTGTTTCGTCAAAATTTAGGCTAAAATTGACGTTATTTGTCAACATTTCCGTGTCAAAGGTAGGCGTTAATCCGATCACTTGATACAAACTAAGGTTAACAAAGTCGTTTTCGAAAGTAAGGTTGCCAAGGTCAAAAGTATGGGTGTATTCAGAAATTTCGGTGTATACTGAAAAAGTCTCGTAATAATATTGGACTACTCGATATTCCGATTCTTCTTTAAAAGAGTAAGCGATATTTTCGTAGGAGTGCGATGTGCTAAACTCTGAAAGCCAATCGTAATGCTCAGGTTTTAATAAGTAGTTGCAATCGTATACCGCCCTAATCGAGTCGAGATCGATGTTTTGCTCGTCAATTCGAATAGATTCGGTCCAAGACGTGTTTGTAGCGTATTCAAAGAATAGGGTTGAATTAGCCTCGATTATTAAAGGTTCTTCAAATTCCATACCAAAATATTCTGGGTATTGGTTAAACGATGGGTTCCAGGTAAATGTATTGTTTGAAGGTTCAAAGTGTAATTGGTGATCGTTTCCGGTAATTCCTGCCGAATAATAATTGCCTTCCTTGTCGTATATGGTCAAATAATCTAACCAAGTACTATCAAGGTAAAACATTGGCAATTTATCGAGAACGAGTTGATAGGAATCGTCTTCAGGATCGGAATCGGATGTAAACATTTCGTGCTCTGAATATTGCCACACCCGACTATCTACGCTACCAAACGCGTCTGATGCCTCGTACGATTGTTCTAAAAGCACAATTTCGCTTATAGTCAACTCGTATGTAGGGTTAGGCACAGAAATAACTATATTACTGAAGTCTAACTCGTCAACTCCTTCTGAACTAAATAAGGAAGTTAAGTTAAGCTCTATCTTAACCGCCTTCACTCTTCCGTTAAATTCGGTATCAAATGGAGTAATTTCTAATGGAACTTGGTAATAATAATCGGCGGTAAATTCGGAATAAGAACCGGTAGAATTGGCGTTAATTAACAACAGCTCCGCTTTAGGAAGGTCTGGGTGCGAATCGTAGTTATATCCCTTGCTTTCGAAGTAAGCTTTACCGATACCTACGGCTATTCCTCTCTTTACTGGAGAGCTATATTTTAGGACTATCACTTGATCGTCCTTAAAGCTACCCCTTTCGCTGGTATTGTTGTTGAAATAAATCGTCGGAACGTGTAAAGTGTAAATATCGTTTTCAAATGTATAAGTTATGTTATTTGAGAAAGAAAGAAGTTCCAACATGTCGTTAAATACGTAAGCTAGATGAGTCCCGTTAACCATAAGGTCACTTTCTAACGCGATGTGCATGTATTCGATTTCATCTTCCATAAAGGATACGAGTTCGCTATCCCATTCAACAGTTTGTATTCTGATAATACCTTTAAGGTTGTCTTGAGAGTATTTTTCGTCGCTCCTAAATTCTGGAGTAAATCTTATCGTTTCTAAGGTGTTTGTGCTAGTAGGCAAATCAACTTTTAGGGTGTAATCTACCATAATTAATTCTTCAGCGGTGATAACTTTTGTTAATTGCGTCATTAAGCCTGAATTATCGAAAAGTTCGATCGTGACGTATTCTAAACTTTCTATGTTTTTTATATTGGTGTCTAAATACAAAACAAGGTAATCTCCGTTGTGTAGTCCTGTAAGCATATCTTGATCGTAATTCTGCAATTCTTGAGAAACGTTGAATTCTAATTGATCTCCTTCTTTAAGATAGGCAGCAACTTGAGACGCTTGACAAACTATGTTCTGCAAGGTAGATTTGTTCTCGTTCATGAAGTATGGAGCGTCTAAGTTAGGTATCACGCTAAAATTTTGTGCGTTTATAATGTTCCAACTTGTTACGTTTAATGTTGATGTAATTCCTTCCGTGGGATCGTACGAGAATTGGTAACTATTTAGTTCTTTATCGATATTATTTGATATAAACGATACGAAGAATTCTTTGTTCGCCCGAATTGAAGATACCAAACTGTTTTCATCGTTTTTGATGGTTATTTTTCTAGAGTCAACATCTACTGAATAGTGAATAGAATCTAAGAATATCATCTTGCCTCTTGCGTTGAAATAAAACACGCTTATCGCCTCCTCTCCTTCAGCTTCGATAATATCGACGTAATTATCTAATTCTGGGCTCATCATATCGTATACATATCCTGAAACGGAACTATCAAAAAATTCAGAGCTTATCTCGAATCTCTCTTCGTAGTAATCTCTGCTATTTAGCCGATAACTTAAGTATAAGTTGTATATGTTGTCGATCGAAAGGCTGTATTCGAAAGGTGTAATTATGGAACCTCCGCTTAATTTTCGGTATTTTTCCCGATAAGTGTTTAACGAGTCTAAAGTCGTCTCAAATAGGTTTGTCCACGGATAAGTAACCATTATGAAGTGTTTGCGATCGATTAACCCTGGTTGAAGTTTATATTTGTATTTTAACTCAACATTTGTGTTAGGTTCGATATAACCCGATTCTTGCTCGCTTTTATTTTGGAAGTACGCGTAGTTATTTTCGATTTTTAACACGTAATCGTTAAATAAAGATTCGTTCGAATAGGCTACAAATTGATCGTCAACAAACAGAGCTAGCTCGTAAGCGTCGTTATCTACTCCTAAATACTCGTAATTGAACGGTGTATGGCTCATCTGATATCGTAACGAGGAGGAGTTGTATTTGGCAAGCACATAAATGAATGAATTTTCCACGAGCGAATAACCTGAGTAGTATGTCTGGATATAAGTATCTATTTCTGTAAAGTCTATCGTGTAATTAAACGAGTTAGGAGCTTCTTGGGAAAGATAACTGCCTGGAAGGGTGTTGTAAATTGTTACAACGGTCATCGTCTCTTCGTCCGTACCCATCTGCATAAGGGCGTTGATCTCTTTAAATACAATGTAATCTTCTGCGTATTGGTCGTTAGGAACGATATATTGCGTTCTGATGGTGTCGGTGGTATCGTCTCCCGTGTAAAGAACTGAAATGTTGTAATATTCGTACGGTCTGAACGTAAACGAGTCTTGCCCGTCTTCTATATAGTCTTGGTTAAAAATTTCCCATTCTAAACCGTAATATTCCATAGTAAAGGTAGTATCGATTGAGAAGTCGGGGTGAAGTCGATACGTATCTAAGTCGGTAAATCCGAAATCCCACTCGATCTGAGAGTTATAAGGATTGTCGGGGTTTTCGTGAATAACGTAATCGTAACCAAGCGTAAATTCGGTATCTACCCAATAATCTACCATGATTTTGTTTTCTGCGTCGGTAAAAGTTTCAAAATCTCCGGCAGGTTTGAAGAACAAAATATAGGCAGTGTAATTTTCGTTGTATTCCAGAGCAAAATCTTCCCCTACCTTAAGTCTTAACTGAGTTGGCGATGGGGCGTACGCACCGCTGGAATCGGTTTTAATATCGCAATAATCGTTTTTGTAAGAGCCAATTGGGAACCCTTGAGCTGATAACGCGTATGAGTAAGGCATACCAACGGTTTTTATTTCGCTTATATCTATGTCTTCTGGGAGTTGCAATCCGAAATATATATATTCGTCATAATCCGAAAACATGGTATTCATCGTAACTGAATTGTTCACATCGGTATCTAAATCGAATACTTGGTGGTAAAATACTTCTCCTGATACGTAAATTTCTTGGGTGGTTAAAAATTGGCTGGTAAAATCGAAAGTGTTTTTCCACGAAGTAGGGACTTTAGGAGTTGTGCCAGAAATTTCTGAATAGTAGTTATTAACCGCACTACCAGCGTAATCCATGGCAATATCTACGTTATAATACTCTTCACCGTCGATTTGTGTTCCCGAACCGTAATACAAGTCGAGATATCCGTCTTGATACAAAGGTTCTTCGATATCATAGGCGTCTACAAACATGCCTAGGTTTGGAATTCTATAATAATTCTCTGCCGATACGTCTAAAGTTATCGAATCTCCCAAATAGGTAAAGGAATAATCGTTTCCCGTCCCTTTGCCTAAAGACACTAAAGTTGCGTTTGGAAGGTCTTTTAGCGCGACAGTAATCTGCGAGCCTTCTATGAGACTAAACGGTTCTTCAAGCAAGTGAGTCGTAAAGGCTTGGTAATAGTGAGGAGTATTTATTAGGGCGCTCATGTCAGTCTCGCCGTATTTATCCAAAGGAGCGCGATCGTACATCTCTACAATATGTTCATCGGATAAGTAGTCAAACTGTTCCAAAATCAAATATGGTATGTAATTATCGCTACTTCCTGCTTGTTTAAAGGAAATTTCGATGTCTACGCTATCTGATCCAACTGCGTCGTAAATAGCTTGTAAATCTTTCGAGTATGATATTGTATAAACTCCGTCGACGACATCTAAGAGAATTTCGGAATAATCCAAAGGAATTACGATTGGATCGGAATAAAATTCGTAATATCCGTCGTTAGTAATGTAAGTAAATTCTATCGTTAAGTTGTTGAAATCGGTGTTAAACTCGTCTATTACGTCCAAAAGAATTTCGTCAAATTTCATGGTTAAGTTTATCTCAGGAGCAAATAATAAGGGAACGTTGTGCAATTTAATAGTGGTTTCTTCCTCGGAATCGTCTAACGATATATATAGTGAAGATTCGTCAAGTAAGTACGCGTCTAATTGATTATCGAGGTTGTCAAGTATTACGGGAGAACTCTCTTGGTTGTGCATTAATCTTACTGAGTCGCTATATGTCTCTTCTACTTTTTGGAATCCGTAGGAAAGCGCGTATTGCGATTTTACACCGTACGATACGTTTATTATTTCTTGATCTAATGGTGCCGTGGTAAAAGTAATTGTTGGGTGATTGGCCGAAACTCCTTCAGAATAGGTGCCGAATTCGGCTAATAATTCTTGACTATTGTATATAACAAAATTGCCGTCCCATGCTATAACACCGTCTAACCCATAATTTAAAGTAAAAGTTTGCTGAGACCCAGTTCCTACATAGGAATCAGAAAATTTGGTAAACAATGGAGATCGCGAATTATCGCTCTCTGGTAGAAATTCTGAAGGTAACTGAAGTTCGATCGAGCTTTCGTTGTAATTATTAGTATATCCTAACGAAATTTGTCCGTAATTATTTGACCCGTAATCTAATTTTAATGTGTAGATTACAGAAAATTCGGTTCCTTCGTCTGGCCTATTGGTTCCAACGAATTCTATTACTGAAGCGTTATATAACACCGAAGTTGGATAGTAAGGCGTGGTCCAATCAACCCCGTATTCAAATTCGAACTCTGAACCGTCTTTTATACCAAAAATTTTCTTAGCTGCGACATCGGTAAGAGCTACCAAATCAAGAAGTTCGCTATCTTCGTCAATTCCATATTCCAAAGTTTCGTTATAGAATAAGAACGCTATTTCCTGTCCGAATGACTCTCCGCCCATGATGCCACCTAAATACACTATGCCTGTATCTGTGTTGATAGTGTTTTCGATTGTTTTTACCGTAATTTTACTGGAACTAAATTGGTTATCAAATATCGACCATGTAGTATTTGGAGCATTCGTAGATGGATTAGCTTCTAAGCGTAGGTCTAATAAGTTAATAATTACGTCTCTCTGCTCTTCGTGGATAACATCTTTGTTAAAATCTATGTTAAAACTTAAGTTGAGGTCGCATTGTAATCCCATCAAAAAGTGTCCTTCAGGACCTAACGATTCTTTAAACGTCATTACACCGTCGTTGTTCCCCGGTCTAAGCATTATACTATCAACGAGTGGGAATGTGCTTGTAGTCCCGTCTTCGTTATAGATCGTACAGTCTAAAGAGATATCGATGTAATCTTGAACGGAAAGTTCGGCTCCCGTCGCGTTGTAGAACGGTTCGATCCACACGCTTCCAATAAGATGCGGATAGTTGCTTTCGAACGGCATTTCTACTTCGTTATTGTAGGCAGAACCCCACGCTGAAACAAACGGATCGACTAACGAGATAATAGTATTCTTCTGTCCAAAAGAAATCCAATTTGTGGGACGTATTTCTAAGGGTATTGAAACTATTGGAGAGGCAGCGTAATATTCTGATTCGATTATATAGATCGCGATAGTTGAAATACCTGGTCCAAGTTTTGAAAGTAATTGTACTACAGTTTCGTTATCAATCGTAATATAACCTGCTCCGTTAAATCCTTCTTCAACTTCCATGAAGAGCGAATCGGCGAGAGTTCCGTTAGGGGTGTAAAAGTTTATGTAAGCGTAATACGCGTAAGTATCGTTAAAAATGCTGATATCTGTTGGCTCTAATTCCGAACTTGTATAATCTTTCGTCATCAAATCTCTAGATGGGGCTAAGGCGTTAGGAATTGGGTTTGCTTCGGTAGCGTATAAGTACATGGTAATAGGATCGTAGGAAGAAGTCAAATCAGTATCTGGTAGGTTGTAGGAATAATAATCGTTCACTCCAAGAGCTATAGGTCGTTTATGTAAGTAAATTAATCCTTCGAGGTAAGTACTGTCTTGAATTGCGAGGTTAGTAAAATCGTAATCTTCTTCTATGTTTGATCCATCAAAAATTAACCCGTCTTTAGAGCACACGTAAAGCTCGGGAGTGTCTATTGCAAATTCCGTCCAATTAAAGTTAGAGGAGAAAGCTCTGACGTAAAGCACAATATCTTCTACCGAGTTTATTCCTTCAATGCTCCCAAAAATGTCCGTGAAGTCTTTTAAGTAATCGTAATCAAAGGAAACTTCAAAAGACACGTCTCCAAATTCGTCTGTAACATCGTACGCCCACACATAAGGACCGTAAGCGTTGAGCTCTGTGTTATAACTATCTAACTCGTACGCTACCGGTTTACCAAACATTTTATTAGCTCCCGTTCCAGGACCGATGGAAGTAATTTCTTCGGTGCCTAAAGATTCGAAGTAGACTGGTAAATCGGTGTCGTCTAATCTCACCCTATCGTTAAGGAATTGCGATTTACTCTTAGACATTAACCCAATTTGGAGCCAAACTACGCGATCTTTTACGGGTTTGTTCTCTTCGTTGGTCAATTTGAAGCTATAAGTGTAATTTTCGTTTACAAAGGTATCGATAGAGACTCTGGTGTATTCTTCTCCTTTTTCTAGCGCTTCTACCGGATTTAAATTGTAGAAGTATTCGCGTTCTTCGTAGAATTTCTGGCTGGTAAACATATTTTGTGATGGATCTTCGTTCATCGACAGTTTAACTTGATCAGGAATTGTAATCACAGTAATTGGTTTTGCCCATCTATTGCTTTCTTTACAGTTGTAGATTTTGCTAACGTCAACATCGTCGTAAATCACATCTTCAAGCAGATCGGACGATTTATTGTAGATATTTAGCGGTAAGTAGGCAATTTCCATGTGGACTAACCTTCTTCCGCCACCAAGAGGTATGGAAAGAGGCGAATTTAAGTCTAATCGTTCTTCGTATTCGAAAAATCCTAAATTATCGATCGGTATAGAATCAATCGGAACGTTGTTTCCTTCAGAATCTTGTAATAATAAAAGTAAATTATGAGCTAAGTTTACTCTTTTGGTAAGCGGGGCGGTGTATTTAATCTCAAATAAGTCGTAAATTGTAAAGTATCCGTCTTTTAGAATAGTGTTGTAAAGGTCGTAGAAATAAATTTTAAATCCGTCTAACGACAACCGATAATCGACACCCTCAACAAAAACGTATTCGTCTCCAGTAGCGTTTATTACTCTTATACTTTCAACACTCGAAGTAGGTCTATTAAGAGGATGAGTTATTTCTACCGGATAAGTGGCAATGTAAGCTACTTTGAAAACATCACCAGAAGTAGTATAATTTAATCCTGAAACCACTAAATTGCCTTCTGAATTAATAATCCACGGATCGTATTCTGAAGGATCAACTTCAACAAACCTATCTGAATAGCTTTTGTTGACATATATACTGTTAAGCGCGATAACGTCGGTCTGAATTTCTTGATCTTCGTAATAAGTAGGACCGTAAAGAGTAGCTCCAGTACTTGTCACGTCTTCTATAAGTAATAACTTGTTAATTGGGAAATTTTGGGTAAAACTATCTTCGGTAATCCACGATTCAGTTACCATGTCGTAGCGGGCAAATGGCACCTCGACTAAGTTTTGTTGCTTATCGTTGTCGTATGCGTCTACGGAGCTAAAACTTGTGGGCGAAAATGGTTTGCCTGTTATAACTTTATAACTCACGAGCAAAGTTGTGTCGTATCTAATAAAACTGGTGGAGTCTTCTTCCCAATAGATGTTAAGTATGAAAGCGTTATCAACGTAAGAAATAACTGGATCCTTACCATACACTAAGATCGAATCGTTAAAGAAATAGTTTCCGTTCAAATTAGTGTATAGACATCTGACTTCGAGTTGGTCGTTTAGGTAGTAAATCGAGAAATTATCTTTATCGATAAAATCGCTGTCACCAAATGGAGAGATTACTTTAAGTCTATGAACCGTCTCACCGTCCAGAGCTTCTTGATATTTGTAAGAGTAAACTTCGTCTTCTACGAGATATTCGTCGTTGTCTAAGATTGCCCCTCTTAAAACTAGCTGATCTCCGTATTCCAATTCAAATTGTTCGTTTTCGAGGTAAATTGGGTTCGTATTCGACAAAGTTTCTTGGGTAATGTTAATTGTTAGCATAGGCGCTTCTACAAAGGTTATGTTGAACAGTGGAGTTCCAAGAGAACCAAAAGAGAAGTCAAACTCTCCTAAAATGTTAGGTAAGCTAAATTTTGAGGAATAAAATTTGGTTAAATATCCAGATTCAGCGTCTCTATCGTATTTTGTTATCCAATAGGCGTTAGCAAAATTGAGTAGGTTTCCTGAACTGTGATTGGTGAGACTTACTGGTAGTTTATATATGTCGTTAAGAGGGATTTGAGAGAGAGAATTGTTCCAACGGTAATGCAAAGCGATATCGTCAGAAAATTCTACTTCGATATTAGATTCGTTTTCGAAGTAAACATTATTAGCAAACATTTTAACGTCGGTAAATTCAATGTTTAACCTTTTAATCATAAATTCGGTATCAGCGAAACAATCGTAATAGTCAGGGGCAACAAATCGAACCGTGGAGTTAACAAATCCTTCGTCGTCGGAAAGGATAGAATCGGAAATAGCGTTGTATAACTTAAGGTCAGTAATTCCTACTCTTTGATATGGAAGGTTTAACACCGAAAATTCTTCGAACTCTTGTACGAACGAGCCTGGCCATCTAGGAGAATCTTTAATTTCAAATGTTATGGATTCTAACAAACTCAAACCAAACTTTTCGTTAAGATTTGAGAAAGCTAGCTCGTTAATATCTATATATAACGGAATATTCATCATCTTCCCTAAACCGAACACATCTGTCTCGTATTGAGCTTTAACGCTATCTAAAAAGTATTTTCTTAAATCGAGGTCGAAAAACACTTTCGAAAAGGAATTTCCCATGAAATCGTTAAAATTAATAGTAAGTTTTTCTATAGTGGTGTGATCGTAATACACTGCCGGCATGGTAAAGTTAATGAAGAAACCGTCAGCGTCTATCAAGGAAAGTGAGTCTCCTACCAAAGAAGCGTCGTATTCGAAATGAATTAAATTGTTTTTTACTTCGCTTGGATCGGCGTATAAATCGTGTAATATAGAACTTTCAGGGAAAAACATTATTCCCTCTCTATCAACTATAAAGTCGTATCCGTACGATAAAGAAATAATTTCCTCGCTAGTAGAATTTACGAAATGTGCGCTTTTCATCCTGGCAAAATCTACTAAGCCGAACCCTCGCTCGTAAAGAAGAGTTATGTCTAATTGTCTAGTTCTATTAAGCGTTAAAGGATTTATTATGACGATATCGCTATCGACTAATACGTGCTTGACAACCCCAAACATGTCGTCTTCTCGAACTTCCCAGCTAATGTGATTAAGAGGGTTCAAGTTGGAATAAATATAATCGGTCATTAAGGAATCGGAATACGCGAGTAAAGTATCTTTAGAGTTTGTAGTTCCAAAATCGAACTCGTAATTATTGCTTCCTAAGTGAACCGCTTGAGTTCCGTATAGAAAACCGTTGATATAAACATCGACCAAGCTAGCCCCGCCAAAATTGGCGTTAAACGATAAGGTTCTTTCTGAAAGAGTAGCGCTATTTAAGTCTATATTGTCGTCGCTCAAAGCAACGGATCTTTCTTTTGAATACAAAATAAACCTATAACCACCGTTGTAGTAGGAAGTTATATTTTCGTTTCCTGCCGGATCGACTACTTTAAATTCTACGCTAAAATTACTTGGAAGTTCGCCAAAATCGGCTAGTTCTGTAATAAGGGTTGAGTTAAATTGCGTCCACGGACCTTCGATACCTCTGGTGAGGTCGATAACGCGATACTCGTTTACAACAGGGAACATCTCGTCTGAGGTAAGCGTAATCAAAGTGTATGGATCTGCAGTAACAATCTCATAGTTTTGAATACCGTCTCCAACGCTAAGGTTCAATTGAGGATAGACGAAATCTGCTAACAATTCATACGTAACTTCTCCGGTATTATCTAAGATATCGGTCGGTTTAAACACGATGTAAATTACTTCTCCGTTACACGCCCCCGTAGTTGCTTTGATGTTTTCCCAGGTG
This sequence comes from Promethearchaeota archaeon, assembly GCA_030599585.1. Classification (GTDB taxonomy): domain Archaea; phylum Asgardarchaeota; class Lokiarchaeia; order Sigyniarchaeales; family SOKP01; genus SOKP01. The sequence continues at coordinate 374,309 of JAUVNS010000002.1, forward strand.
TATTCAAACATAGTTGGATCGAACATATCCTGAACCATTTCAGCGATATATTGATTCGATCCGCCTTCGAGGTAATAATACATAGAAACGTTAGTAACTTCGTTATCGCCGACAAACACAAAATCTTGATTCATACCAACGTAAAATTCGAATATTTCGCATTGGTAATCCAGAGTTAGTTGATCGATTAACAATTGGAATTCCGAAGTGATTTCTGGCGTCTGGAATCTAATTCTTACGTGATTCGTTTCGTTAATGAAATCGTCTGATAAAGGATAAGATTCGGCGTTAAAACCTACGTTATTTGTAACGCTTTCAATCTCGTGCCACCCTGGTTGCGTAAAATTGTAAATGTCGAGATCTACGTCTACTGCCAAGGTGGTCATGTGGGAATAGAGCAAATTCTGAATTGTGTAGAAAGTTTCGTCAGTTATATCCCAGACGATTTCGGTGTCCACGGAATAAAGCGGTTCTCTAGTGGAATATTCAGCTTTTAATACATCTATCTCCAAATCGAAAGGAGTCTGTTCCAATTCTGCGGTAGTATAGCGAACTTTTACGTTATTAGTGCCGGTCTCGCGATAATCTGGATTAGAAAGATCAAATTGTTGTAGGAAAAATCCAACAGAATTGGTAGATACGTTTACAGGAGTCGGATCCCAATCGTTCAAGTTGAAGTCCCAAATTTCCAAAGTACATAGAATATCTTCCGTAGTTTTATGGGCATAAGTTAAATAATCGTAATCGGTAATCTCTAACGCACTCGTGATGTCCCAGATAGCTTCTAAGCTTACCGAATACCAATCGTGTTGTTCTTCGTAATCCACTCTTAATTGATCGATCTGTAAATCGAAAGGAGTGTCTTGAATTCCCGTAATGTAGCGAACTTTTACTCCATCGGTCACGCTCACGTATTCCGGCGAAGAAATTAAATCAAGAGATGATCCAGTCTTTGATTCAAATCGAGGTACTGACTCGTACCAATCCCAGACTTCAAACGTTACGGCTACCGGAGCAGAATGGTCGAAATAGAGGGTTTCCATCGAGAAAGCGTCTGCGGTTTCCCATTCTACAATAGAGTCCACCCAATAATTATGTATGGTCTTCGTGTATCTAAGGCATAACTGATCGATGTCCAGAGTAAAATCGGTAGAAGAAGAAGCTACGTAGCGCACTTTAACTTCATCTCCATCTATGTAATCAGGTGTAATCGTAAAAGGGCTTGCGGTGGTGATTTCTTCCCAGTCCCACACCGGGTCTAGCCATTTCCAGATGTAAAACGAATCGCCGGGGGGCGAACTATGGACAAAGTATAATTTGTCGATAGTGTATAGATCTAGATCTTCAACTTGCCACGTGACCTCCACTTCCACGTCGTAATTTGGTACTAAGTTTGAGTAACTTAAATATAATTTATCTATGTTAATGTTGAAATCTGAAGTAAAAGTACTCGTTTGAAACCACAACTCAACTTCGCCATTAGCGTTGATATATGTGTCTGACAAGGTCCAACTACCACTAACCCACGCAGTGGTCGTGTTAGTCGCAACAGTTGTCCATCCGGAATCCGAATTGATTCTCAAGGTATTTAATATCGCAGAACTCGTCTGATAGTCGAATATTAACGAGTCTATCGAGTCTAAATCTACATCAGAGATGTCCCAAGTCACCTTCCAATCGTGTAGATAATTAACCGTTTGAGTCTTGTAATATACGGCCACATATACGGTCTCAATATCAAGCCAGACCTCGTCGCCTGTTGGCATAAGGTAATAAGGGATGACATCAATATACAAGTTATTTAACGACGTTTGCGATAAAGTTAAACCGGTTGTACTATCAGATTCCCAGGTATATACTCCATTACCACCTCCATAATAACCAGAAACTCCAACGTTAGAAGTCATTTTGATAACTGTTCTTGGCTCGTTAGATGTTTCGCGCATACAATATATATACACAATTAATCTCGATGCTATTGAATTGGCTGGGAGAGTTATATCTCCAAAACTCCATCTGTCGCGAGCATTAGTAGCACTTTCTCGAATATTGCCACCATCTCCATTGTTATCGGGATATTCGTCAAGATAAAGATTATGATCTGCTGAATCATCTCCTTCGTTCCAATTACCGTATAATTCACCGTCAGGTTTTATGTAACCGAGATATGTTTCTGTGCCGTAAGAAGTATAGGAATCGGCGCTCACGACAACCGTTGTACCGCCGTCAACTAACAAATCGCCAGGAGTTATCCCTGTACCGTAAGGACTGAAAGCGAAGTCGCCCCATTGCGCTGGAGCCTCTTTATACCCTCCTTGAGCAACGGTGTTGTTTTTTGCGCTTATGGTTGAATTGGTATCATCTGGACTTAATAAATCGCCGTACGAAAGCTGTCCTTGAATGACATCAAATTCTCCAGAGGAAGGAGCGTCGTAATTATTTCCGTCGTATGTTGCTTGGTAGCCGGCAGAAATCGTGGTATGCTCGCTATCGACGGTATGATCGTAACGTAGACCGTATTCGTTGTAAGTGCCCCACCCACCTTTAGTGAAAGAGAAAGAGTTTATATCTGGAGTGTTAAAGTAGGCCGGATAAGTAGTAGAAGTAATTGAAGACGAAATAGATGTGTAGCCGCTTCCCAAGTTTAATAAATCTCCATAGTTTACTGACGGATTAAAATCGCCAGATTGGGGAGCAGTATCTTCGTTATAATAATTATAGTTTGATATCGAAGATTGAACGGTAGAGTAATTGCCATCAAACTCTTTCAAATCTTCTTGGTCAAACGCGAAATCTTGAGGTTGATCGGGAGCGGTAGTATTTTGACCGTAGTACGATCCGTCAGAGAAATCGTAAGGATAGGTCATCCATCCAAGCGGCGAAACAAACCTTAAAATCGCGTCCGTGTATTCTTGATCGAGCAATATGTCAAAATTACCTGCTTGAGAATCGGTAAAGTTGTAGTAAAGGTTTTGTCTGAGCATTAACCTTTGTCGAGTGTCAGCGTTTCGTAAGAACCCTCTAAAAATACCGATATCTAGGATCTCGTCGTCGTCTAACACCGTTAAACCGCTCGAGGAATTGACGTAATTTGGCGCGTAAATTGCAGTTAACTCGAAAGGAACTTCGGGTTCGGAAGCGGAAATTCTTTTCACTTCGTACGATGTGTAGGACGCGGAAAGATCGTAGTTAATTAAGTTTAAAACCGCAAGTATTTCAAGCTTTGAATTGCTTCCTAAGTTCATCTCGATAATACAATTCCAATCGAATTCTACTTTAGCTCTTACGAAGTATTTATCGTTTTCTAGGTCGAAATAAAGCAACCTATCGATTTCTGCTCTCGACAAGGTAACGGAGTTGTCTTCCAATTCAATTAACTCCCACTCTAAATATTCGTTCCTTGCGTAAAAGTTGTAGTTTTCTTCCAAAAGGGCGTATTGCGAAAAGATAAAAGCGTCGTCAAATTCTATTTCGCCTTCAAAATTCAGGTCAAGAGTAATTTCTTCGAGATAGACCGACGGATCGGCAAAATATTCGGAAAGATCGACGTCAAAAGTTACTTCAGGATTTATTTTGTGTTCGGTGTTTGGGGTAGAATAATAAATACTAGCGTTAATTTCGGTAATATCAAAGCCTAATTTTGAAACGAAACAATCTCCAACTTCTTCTTCTATTGTAAATATAATTTTTGCTTCAAATTGACCCGAAATTGTGTCGTTAAAGTAATTTTCAAAGGTAATAAAGTTTCTATCTACCACGTAGGAAAAAGTATTAGTTCCGCTATAATCGTCGTAGGTGACAAAATCTACTTGATCCCACTTGTCTTCGATAAAATTAAACATGTAGACGTTTAATAGAGAAGCATCTTTTTCTTCTTCGCTGAGCACCAGCCTTCCGGAAGTTTCGCTTATCTTTTCCATGTCGTATCCTGGAATGGAGTCGAATTGAACTATTAACTCTAAAAATTTGGTGATGTTTTCGGTGTAATCGTTAGTAAAGGTAAGAGTTATTGGTTCTAAAGTGGATATGTAATCTTTGTCCCATTCGAACGCTTTGTAAGTTATATCGGCAAACAGTAGACCTGAATAATCCGAATAAGAGCCTTCTAAGACTAAAGCTAAAGATTCGAAAGAGAAATCGTAGCTATTTTCGTAAATTATCGCGGTTTCTGTTCGCAATTCGTTTATAGTAAATTCAAACCCATACTTCAAGGAATTTTGGTCAAAAGCGTAGTTAATATCGTCTATTTTGCGTAATATTACGCTATTTTGAGGTATTTCAACGAATGGCGTGTCAACTTCCTCGTTATTGAACTTAAGCTCGGCGTCCCGAGCGTCAATTTTAAGGTCAGCAGAAAGTAATTCGTGAGCATACAACCCTTTAAATAAATTTCCGTCAACAAAACAATTGCTAATAGTAGAGTTAATAGTGACGTATAGGTCGTAGTTGCTACCACGAGCAATGGTTTCAGCAAGGGTATTTCTTCCGTTAGTTTCGTAATCGAAATTTTCCAAGTCGATATCTGTTTGGTAATAATGGTAATACAACAAGTCTTGATCGAGCGAAATTATTGCTGTACCAATTTTTTTAGAAATATCTGTGGCGGTATCGAGTTGGTGTAGCTCTACTACTAAATTGTAATCGGAACAAGTAACTTGGGATAGTTCTGAGTACACGACGTCCGAAAAGCCGGCGTTTAACTCGATTTGAAGCGTTCCTCCAACTAAATCTGAAGCGTCGTCTAATATGTTATATTTGTAAATTAATTCGTCTGCTAAGGAAAATTGATAGAAATACGTGTCGTTTCTCTTTGCGAACCTGACCGATCCTCTTGGGATTCCGTCAAAATTCGAGGAGTTTACGACAAACATGCCGTATTGATCAATATCTAAATAAAATCCAACGTCTACGTCAGGATGAATGTAAGTACCCCAAGTTTTATTATTGTCTTTTAGGTTAGTTACGAGGAAAGGTTTGGAGAAATTGTACCCTCCAGCTAACGAACTATTGGGTAAGTAATACTTCCCGTTATTGAGCACTAACTGTATTTCGGGAATATATTCTATTTCCACGCTCGTAAACAAGTATTTCATGGGCGAATTGAAGGCGAGTTTGTCGTCCGAAGTGATCCAATAGGAGAATACGGAATATTCGTAGATTACGTTGTCTCTATCTATATATTTGCCTTTTAGCGCAGTGATATCTCCTAAGTTATTTATTAACGAAAGGTCAGCTCTAAAATTTTGGTCTAAACCTAAGGTTGTTTTAACGGCAGAATCGGGATACATAATCTCGACGGTCTCGCCAATAAATAAGCACTCTAAAACTTCGACTTGTTGGCTAATTTCGATCGGTATTTGGGGATCTGCTCGTTCGTAATTGAAGAAAGTTTGCGCTAGTTCTTCTTCGATAGAGAAGTTGCTAGGAATTACGTACGAAACGAGGGCAAGTTTCATCACGCCCTCTGAAATTGTGTTATTAGTAACGCTATCTATCAATATTGGATTTTTGATGATTAGGTTGTTTTCGTCCATAACGGGGATGAAATTCATTGAATTAGGATTTTGTAAGTAATCGACAAAATTATACGAAGGATCCCATACTGACCTTTCAAGGCCGATATTATTTTTTGCCCGTAACAAGCCTTTAAAATCTTCCCATACTCCTGAAGAATAGTTGTAATACATTAATCTAAACCTCAAACTCCAGACAAAATCGGAAGCTGCGTTGTTTCGGTTGTAAGTTAATCCTAACGCGATTTCTAAATCCATGTCTTGTAGATCTTCTAAATCGACAGAACCAAAGTCAAGTTCAATTGGAGTCATAAGAGGGATTTGAATGTCGTCCATTGCAGAGTTCTTAAACCTGTTAGTCGAATAATTGGCGTAATTGCTAAGTAAATTGGCGTGATATAAGGATTCGTCGTTTCCTTCCACGTTGCCATAGGCGAGAGGGAAGTTACCATAAGAATTGTCAGGATATACGGTAAATTCTAAATTCATGTCGCTTAAGGACGAATCGAGGTAAGCGCTACCGTCGCTTCTTCCGAATTTAGGCGTTGTAAGCGAGTTTTTAATCGTAAACTTGAGCGAATTTTTCCCAAAATACGGATCATCGTACATCCCGGAATCCACTGGGCTAGAGGTGGTGTGAGTTCGAGAATGAGAAGAGGTTATGCTTGCAGAGTCTTTGTTGTCAACCGATATGTCTATGCCTTGGTCTACGCGCTTAAGCCGTAACCAGTCGAGATCAACTCTCCTGCCGGGAGCGAACTCTTCGTCTTGATTCGTAATATACACTGTTATATCTTGAACGTTCGAAATAAATTTACCTGTTAAGGTGTCTTCTGAATTGTCAAATGCAAAATCTAATATATTTTCAACGGGGTCGTCTACGAGTAAATGTGAAGTCCAAGTCGATACGCCAGTCTTACCGCTAAAATCTAAGTAAAAATCGTTTGTACCATCTAACAGCGAGCCGAAATTGAAGCTTACCTCAGATTGTAAAAGGTCTTGTTCTTGTAGTTCTAAGAAACAATAATCTATTCCGAGCGAGGATACAGGTGTAGGGATCATTCCGTAATATTCACCATAAACTACAATCATAAATTTTACTTCACCGTTGCTAATGTGTTGGTTTGCGATATCGAAAACCATAGGATAATAAGTACCTTCGTATTCGAAGTCGAAAGTTTCTTGACTCTCGTAATCTCCGCTAGATCCAATGCTCGGATTCCAAAAGAATAATTTACAATAAGCTGCATCATCCCCCCACCACCAAGGATTTATGTGTAATTTTTTAGTATCGGCCTCAGACGCCCACGATGGTAAATCGGTAAATTCGTATTCGTCGTAAATAGTTACAGTCTCAAACCCTACGGCTTCCATCCATCTATATTCGAGGTCATCGTATCCAGAAATGTCCCAATCTGCGGATCCTACGTACCCAGGACCCCATTCCCAACCCCCGGTTGTTGTAGTTGCTATCGAGGTAATCCTCGATGGGTTAATGTATTCGTCTATTCCCGTAGTAGCGGCGTCGTAAAAACTATTATTGTTTTCGTATAACCTTGTGAAAGGATTAGGGGCGTAGATATTGGTACCATCTATTCCAGTTACCGCGGTAAATTCTGGTATCTTGGAAACGCCGTTTGCAATAAAACCAGTTTCGTTAAATAAATAATCGCCTAAGTTGTCGGAACTATCGATAGAATAAGTAGGGTTAAAATTGTAAGTAATTATGTTATTTTGCTGCATATCGTCGTTAAAACTGTAAATAACATCAATGTCGGCGGAAATATGGGCGAACGAATTTTCAGGAGTAATTACGCTATCTTGAAGGTCTAAATCGAGAGTTGCAACGTGAGTTTCTTTCTCCTTGTAGCTTAGAAGCAAAGATTTGTATTTTTCGAAATCTTGTTGGTCAACAATCCTTTTGTAATATTGCGATTCGAGATATTTAACGATTATTCCATCCGTCTCTGAAGCAAAACGCGATTCAATTCTTGGTTTCGTTGTTGGTTCGGTATCGATAATGTTAAGTAGATCGGTTGGATTGTCGTTGATAAACCCACTCCATTTTTGTAGAGCACTATCGTAATAAATCGAAACTACGTTGTCGAAACCAGTTGGCGCAAGGTCGCCGCTTGCTATAGTAAGAGACACGTCGTCGTTTACCGCCACAGTAACTTCTCCCGACCCCGGACCCACTTTCTCGAAAGTGAAAGCAGCTCGATACAGGTCGTGTTCGACGTTCCATTTCTTTAAAGTGATTAAGCACAATTTATCTATGTGAACGGTAAAAGCACTGGCAGTTTCAATGTTAATTCTAAACAAGAAAGGATTAATTCCACTTGTATAGTTGAATTCGTACAATTGACTTTCTGGAATAGTAAAAACAATATCGCCGTCTTTAATGGCGTGAGTAATAGTTTCGTATTGTTTCGTGTTCCAATTTTTTAATCTAAACACTGCTCCTTCCAACGAAGCGCCGGTAGCGAAACCCGTTAAGCGAATTTCTACATCAGTTACTTCTTCCATATCGGTTTCGTCAAGTTCGAATTCGAAATTAATAGTGTAAGCGTTATTAATATCAGAACTAACGTTGTAAAATTGACCGTCTTTAGCGTGAGCGTAACTAGCGGATGATGGAGGAATAACCTTACTACCGTCTATTATATAGGGTTTATTTATTCCCTCAGTAAATTCGTGTTCGGACACTTTTGTGTCGATAATGCTCGCCCCTTCCATTACAGTAATAAAATTTGCCATAAAATATTGGCCGTCAGTTAAGTTTCCTGAAAACTCTAACTGATCGAATTGTAAAGTCTCTGACGGTTCTAAAGTTAAAATTTGAGTGCTAAAATCGGTATTTCCTTGAGGAACCACGTTAAACGAGTGTTGAGCTTGTCCGTCGCTGTATAGCGTTAAGTTAATCTCGTTTCCCGTTTTTGCTTTAAATTCGATTATTATTTGATCGTTAGGGGTAACCGTTATATTGTTGGCGTAAGAATTACTTTTCAAGCTAAGGCTTTCGGGATCGATGTTATCCGTTTGCATGTATAACATTCCACCCTCTTGGTATTTCTTAGTTGCTTGATATTTAACAAATGAATCGTAAAAATTAACATATCCGCTTGGAGACACTAAGTCAAAATATTGACCTAGAGAGTCTAGATTTCCCAACTCAAAAAGTATTTGGGTGGGACCAGAAATAGTGCCAATTGGTTTTAGAGAAACGAATTCGATAGGTGAAGGTCTATTGCTGTTCCAAGTGATCGTCTCTTCGTCAAAACTTCCGGTTGTATAGACTTGCACGTTTGGACTAAGGTAGGCGTTTTCTGAGGTTACTTCGTAATAGCTCTTGTCGTCTGGTCCTAAACCTAGGTATTCGAAAGGTTCAATTTCAATATAAGTCTCGTATTGTTCAGGCACGTTAAAACCTTCTATCCAATCTACTTTAAGGTTGTGGCTAACAAAACTAGCAGTTAACACTTTAATTTCGATAGTGTCCGATCTTTCTACGCGTACTGATCCCGATAGAGAATTTTCGCTACCAGAAGCTATTATAACGCCGTTATATTCTATAGCTAAATATTCTATGTCTTCGTCGGTAGATATATCGAAATAAATATCAACAAGATTGCCGTAAGGGAAGATTGGGGTGCTCCCTAACCTCTGATAACTAACTTCAACTTCGTCTAGCGGTCCATTAGGTATAGAATGGGTGATGTGATATTGACCGTTGTCTGTCTTCGTATCCCAGACATCGCCTCCATTTGCATAACCCTTATTTATAACACAAGACATGGCACACGTTCCGTAAGAATCTAACCAATTATAAACCGAAAGGTCGTCCCCGTTAAAATTTGTGTTCGGATAAAGCGAGCGAACTACTGTTTCTTGGATTGGGTTTTTAGAGATATAAATAGTATCTTGAGCAGTTCCGAACAAGTCCCAAGGAGTGGTTTGGAAGTTATCTCTAAACTTGATGGTTTTAGGTGATTCTATAAGGTTAAACCCGCTATAACCGTAAAGTTCAACTCCGTCTTGAGTAAAATCGATTTTATCGCTAATGTGCTCCCCTCCTATGGCGTTTGATTCGAAATCGTCGTAATTTAAATAATCAGTACTCGTTAATGCAAAAGTGTTGAAGTTTGAAACGCATAAAAATGGTTTTGTACCTGAGTCTTGTGAAGATTCTTTTTCCGTTAAAATCCTAACTTTAAATTCGTGCAAATCGTTTAAAAAGTCGTCGTAAAAATCAGCTTGAGTAAAGGTCGGAACGGTCGTATACGCTGGAAAATCTGAGGTGGTAGTAAAAAAAGCTTCAGGATCGATAATTAAATTGTTCAACTGGAACTTATTTGCGTTGTAATTGGAATCGTAAAAGAGCATTTTGTAATCTTCGTTGGTAAAAAGGCTGTTAACTTTGTGTCCGGTATCGGCGTTATCTAAAAAACTTCCGCCGTTGGTAACAGAACTATCAAAGACTATGTTTCCGGAACCGTCTATTGTATTTGGGAATACATCACCATATCCAATCGTGTTAATCTGAGATAGGCTTAACGTACCCCATTTAGGCCTGAACCTATCAGCGTCACTATAGGGCGTCTCAGGATCCCAGCCCCAAAAATCAAGATCTAAACTACTTGCAGAATATTTATCATTAACGTCTAATAAAGCCATTGGAATTGATTCCCACCTGGCTTGATCGTAGTTCCACAATTGTATTGACAACGGATATTCTTTAACAAATCCAGTTGAAGAAATAGACGCGTCGAACGATATTTGAATGGAGTCCAAGTCGTCTTTGCTGACAACTGGAAGTTTATACGAATATTCAAAACCAAACTCTCCACTAACACCTTCCATAAAAGTGGTTGTATATTGAGTCCAATTTAACAATACCGACTCGAGTTCTTCTAATGAAGCTCCTTGAGTAGCAGGATTGCTCTCGGTTACTTTCTCTAGTTTGAAGTAGTATAACTTGGCGTGAAACGCGGGCGACCCTTCTAACCCCGATATAAACCTTATTGAGTTAACATTTTCTATAAATTCACGATCAATATCAATTACTTCTCCTTGCCTAAAGGTTTGACTATTAATTTTTAAAACTCCTTCTTCTCCACCAGTGCCAAAAGTTTCAATGTGACAGCTTAAGTAAAAATCGCCGTTGTATTCACCCTCTATGTTGAATATTGCACTAATAAAGTCGCAACTTTCTGCTTGTACCCAGCCAGAATTCATCTGATAATAAGTTAAATCGTCTTTTTCAGTGTTTGAAAGTAATCCTGAACCAGATCCGGAAGGATAAGTTACGCTTTGTAGATAAGTAGGATCGATCTCTTGGGGGAGTATTCCAGAATCATAAATGAGGGAAATTGAGGAGTTATAAGTCTCTAAATCGGTTAATTCGTTTCTTACGAACACCTTTTGTTCGCCATCAAAATTATAAAGTCCGTCTGAATTTAACCTGTCTTGAATATCGGGGTAATACATCTGCGAAAAGTTGTAATTGTCCGAGATGTACGGATTTGAAGCCCATACGCCGTCAACGTAATTATTTTCGAAATTACCTCCAAATTCAGATTCGCTGTCTTTACCGTTTAAGTTTTCAGATAAAATTCCAGAATCGTAGGAGTCGCCGTAATATATTAAAGAATTTTCTAGTTCAGGCATCGAGGTATATTCAGAACCCCAGTTATTTCCCGTCCATCCATTTTTAATAGTAGGATAAATTACCGTATTTCCTAACCCAGAAATAACCGGAGTATTTTGATATGTCATACCGTTTGGTAATAAATTCCAATTTGCGTAAGGATCGGAATACCGCGTTGTAGGATTCAACCATAAAAGCGGAAGAGCTGAATCAGTAAAGAAAGTTCCGAACGCAGATGTTTCTTGAGCGCTCGAAGTGCCTTTATACGATTTAAAGGACGGATCGACAGCAGTTGTCTCTTCAGCTTTGAAAGATTCGAACGCGTAAGCAATCTTAAGGAATGCTAAGTTAGACCAAACAGAAGCTAGGTCTACTTGTACCTGAGTTTTTGAATAGCGATATTTACTGGAACTTAGTTCGTACCAGTTGTTATCTCCTGCCAACTTATACGAAATTTTCGAAATCGACTTTACGGGATAATTATTAAAAAGTATTGTAGGGTAATAGTCGGGTTCTAAATTCGCTTTAGAAATCACTTCGTGAACGTAGACTACGGGGCTTGTTATCGAAGTCGCGCTTTCTAAATAGGTAATTTTTGTTTGATATAACCCCGTTTTAGAAGCAATTACTAATTTTTTAGCGTTGTTTTCTTGAATGGTCAAGAGATCTAGTATTTCGAACTTAGTTTCGTCAAATCCCGACAACTCAAAAGGCGTCCAAATTTCTGTGCCTAAATTTCTCCTTAAAGCTATAACAGCGTCCATCTTACCGATAGATAATCGCTCAACCCCTAAAATTACAGTATCTTGACCGTTTATGGTTTCGTATTCGATGACGTCGATTTTTCCCAAAATAGATTCGGCAACTATGGATTCGAACTCAAAAATAGCGTCAAACTCGAGTAATTGCGAATAGTAGGCACCGTCCATAAGTCCGCCAACCAACACTGCCTTTCTATCGCTAGCAGAGAAGCGGTTTACTATCTTAATTGAAGTAGGTTCAAAATTAAGCGGGCTATCGATGTTTTTGACTAAAATAAGGTTCAAATTTGAATCAAACGCGTATTTCCAGAACGAAAATTCTGATTGTTGGTCTTGTTGAATTAATACCATGTTTGTATCAGAAGAAGTAGAATCGTATTCGAGATCGAAAGACAAATAGTTGTATCCTGATAAACTCGTAACGTTTTCTTTTAGGTTCCAAGTACCCGAATCTAAATATATTACGTCAATTTGGTTTGGAGAAATCCTAATGATTTCGAACTTGTTGTCGTCGTTTACGTCGAATAAAGTAAAAACTTGATCGGTAATTGATGGGATAGTATTTTCGCTACTTACTGCGGTATCTAACTCCCAGCCGGTTATATTGTTAAAGTTAAAGACCGATACGTCTAAGTTACCTCCCAATTCACCTATAACGATCGGTTGCCAATCTACTGAACTGTCAGAAAAGACTCCCCACGAACCCCATAGGTCAGAAACTGTTCCTTTGTTAATTTTTAGAGGTAAATACTCGTAATTGTTGTCGTAAATCGAATCCACGAAAGTTTTATCTTTGCTAATGTCCCAAGTAATGGTATAATCGGCGGTATCCCCAGCAGAAATTATGGTCGAGGAGTTATAGGCAATTGGTATCCATTCTCGCTTGTTAGGATTGTACCATTCGGCAATTACGTCCCATAAGGTTTCAGATGAGCCTTGGAAGTAGTTTTCGATGGTTCCTTCTATCGTTTGAAGGTTTGAAGTAAGCGAAGAATTGTATTCAAACACGTGTCCAAATAACACATCTGTGAGCAATAAAACTTCCGTGTAGTCGTAAAGGTTAACGTCTTCTGATTGGGTAATGTAATTTCCAGCGCGATCAAACGCATATATTTTAAGCGAGTAGTTTTCTGGAAGCATTGGATCTAAAGCGTCTCCGTCCCAATAAAAATTCCACAAGTTTTCTTCTCCGCTAAAGTAAGCCCTTCCAACGAATGTATTGTTTGGACCATAGATCATGATTCTTTGGATGTCGGAGAGTCCCGATATTAAGGGTAGTATAGAAGACACATTTACTTGGATGGTACTATCGGAATAATTATCGGAGCCAAATATAATTACTCCCTCATCAGCCGAATTAACTCCTAGTTGCCAATTAAAGAGCGATTGGGAGGGTGGAGAATTCTCGATAGAGTTATCGTAAATACATTTATATTTGTGAGTTTGTAACATGTTTCCTAGCCCATCTTCTGCTTCAAACCACGCTAAAAATTGTTGTTCTTGCGATAGAGAGAGGTGGTCAGTTATGTCAAAATAAGATTTTCCAGGGGAGAGGAGTTCCCATTTTTTGGAAGTGTTGTTAAAGGTTAGAGTGATTTTATTGTCAACTAATTCGTAAAATTGGGCGGTTATGTTGTTTGTTAAAGAAGGGGATAACAAATACCTGTATTGTTCGTCGATTTTTAGGGTTATTGAGGTTCCGTCTAAAAGCACAGTAAACTTATCAACTAAATAATCTCCAATTTTTAAGTTTTGGATGCTTTTAATGTTAGACACAACCGTATTTATTGGAGTTCCATATCCAGTAATTTTATAATGAAAAGTTTCGTAATTTAAACTGCCTAAAATAGATATGTTGTACCAACTAAGTGGGTTGGTGTAGTAGAAGGAAATATTTTTTACTCCTAATTGATTGGCAATGGTAGGATCAATTGGGCTCCAATCAAAACCGTCAAATAATTCGTCAAAAGCAGTTATTTCGATATATTTTTGGTCGCTAAAATAAATGTTTTCGGTTAAAGTATTGTTGTATATATTTTCGTTTTCGGCAAAAATTTGCTCTTCGATCGATTCTATTTGGGTAAATTGAGAGTCTAAATAAACATTAATTATTGTGTAGGTTCCAACATTTCCTGCGTTATCGGTAGCAATAAGGCTTAAATTATAGTATCCGTTATCTAAACCCTCTGAAGCTATTAGAATAGTCCAGATATTATTTTTATAAAATATTGTATAGGCTAAATTATAGGCTATAACGCCCGAAGTTACGTGTAAAGCTTCAACGATCAACGAGAATCCAGAAATTTCGGTGATAGTTGCGTTAATTTCAAATAAATCTGTCCAATAAGAAGTTAAAGTGTTGACATTGGAAATAACAGGATCTGTTTTGTCAACGGTAATTAAAAAGGTATAGATAGTTTGCAACCCTTGAGTATCGTTTAAAGTAAAATCAACATATTTTGTGCCTTCAGATAGGTTAGTATCGTTGAAAGTAAAAGTATAAAGACTCTCTGCTACAGACCAGTAGCCATCGATTGAGGAATTAAGAGAAAAATCTGATACTCCAGATAGATCGTGTACTACAAACGAGAGAACGCTCGATTCGGGATCTATTGAGCAATTATTCGCGAATTGGCTGTAAACTTGTGGACCTTGATAGTCTATTGTGATTGAATTATCGATGACAAATTGAGAAATTGCTCCTGTTATGCCATAAAATTCTCCAATAATTGTGTAATTATCTTGAGGTAGTTGCGAAAAATCATAACTTCCGATAAATTGATCGGAACTGTGGAACATAGTTGAGACGCCAATATCTAAGAATACTGGGTTAAAACTATCGTAAGAGCCGTCAAGATCATACGGTGTGAGCAAAGTGATTAAAATCGTGCCGCTTACGTGGTCAACGAAATAAGAGTGGTCGTATGAAGTGCCGTTTATCCTTACATCTTCGATCGAACATAAATCTTCTCCAATCGACAAACTAGGGATATCTACTGTGAACTTATTGTCCGTTATTACGATATCTGAGCTTGGAGTAGAATAAAACACAGTAATTCTAACATCATCGATATTAGCCTCCGTTGTAACTGAGCCTGAAGAATTTACGAAGATGTCTACTCCAAAAGTACTGCTATTGATATCTGCAACAGACCACGAAGCGTTCCAAAGGTCAGTTGATCCTCCATAAGAATCGTAGAAATCGTTATCGTTAGTATCCCAATATCCACCTTGAGCCCTCGTAAGCCCCACTTGTCCAGAAGCTTTTCTAAGGAAAATTTCTCCATCCCAAATAGAATCGGTTATCGTACTAAACCGGTCTATATCTACTTTAATTCCAAGGATAGTCGCTTCGGTAGGTATTGAAAATCCAAAATCTGTTAATCTAAGCCAATCCGAACTAGTCTCGGAGGATGTATCAAAAGAAACGAAAGTCTCGTCGTTGTCTTGACCGATAACTTTGGTCGGATTGATCCACTCTTCTTGGCTTTGTGGAGGTTCGGTGTAATGTATTCTAATCTCCAGAAAATCTATTCTCGCATCGACTGTACTTAATCCCGTAGAGTTCACAAATAAATCAATCCCAAAATCGGGACTGTTAATCTGAGCGTAATTCCAGAAGGCGCCCCATAGTTCGGAACTTCCCCCATAAGTGTCGAAATTATCGTTTGTAGTATCCCACCATTGATCGTTTGCTAAGTTAACTCCAACCCGACCCGATGAATTTCTAAGGAAGAACTCAACTTCTTTTATAGCGTTGGCTAACGAAGAATCCCTGTCTATACGAATTTCTATACCGGTTATCGTTGCATCGCTCGATAGAGTAAAATCGAAATCGGTTAAGCGGAGCCAATCTGATGTAATCTCTGAGCTTGAAGTAAAAGAAGATATAGCGTTATTGTTGTCTTGGGTAGTAGTATTGCTTGGATCTTGCCAAAGTCGTCCCGAAAACGATTCGGTATAATTAACGATTATGTAGAGATGATCAATAAAGGCAGCAGCAGAGATGTTGCTATCTACTACAATATCTACTCCAAAGCCGGGGCTTTTTATTTCAGCAACTGTCCACGAAGTACCCCAGAGATTGTTAGAAGCACCATAGGTAGTGTAATAATTAGTATCTGTTGTGCTCCAAGGAGTAGCATAAGCTTTATTGTCTCCTTTTAGCACCGTTGAATTTCGAAGCCGTACTAAATAATCGGTAATAGAATTAGTTACATTGGAATATTTGTCTATTTTAACCGTGATACCTATAATTTCTGCTCTATCAGGAATAGCGCTGAAATTGAAATTTGTAAATCGCAACACATCAGATTCTGCGTTAGCACCTACTCCCGTAGATTGAAGCAATACCGCATCTATATTCCACGTATCCAGTATTGAATCAGAAGAAATATCAGAACCTGCAAATCTTAAAGTGAATGTGTCACTTGAAAGTGATACTGAAATATTATTCCACGAGGAAGCGTTTAAATCAGAAGCAATGGTAAACCAGTCAGAGCCCGTCCAATAGGCCAAACTAATATTCTCGGAACCCGAAAAAGTGCCCGTCTTGATGCATAATTTTTCTACGTCCGCAAAATCCGTTACTCCTGTGAACTGTACTTCTAAATCCATCTGATAATCCGAAGTACTAGGTGCTGGATTAATCGCGATTTGTCCGTACGAGGCACCATCAGCGAGCGCGAAGGCTACACTTACTATCCCAGTACTTCCAGCAGTTGCTAACGTCTTATTGCCCCACGAACCACCTACCCCAACATCACCAGATCCTGTTTCTATATATTCTTGTTCAGACCAACCCGTACCAGTAACATCAAAGGGATCGAGATCTGCGCCGTCCGAACTAAGCACGTAAAGACACAGTGCGTCGTTTGTATCCGTGATTACAGCAGGAATATCAACGCTCCCTGCCGATCTAACAGAACCAGTTGTGGGGGTTCCACTAATTGGATCGGATTCATCAGCGCCTTTTATTAACAAGCAATACCCCCATAAATCATCAGAATCGATAGAATCAATGGTCACGGTTGGATTTTCGTTATTAGCAATCTTGTAAAAAGCTGCAACATAAGCGTCAGGAGTTTTTCCGCCAACATTGAAAATAGTTGTCCACCCAGACTCGTCAGAAAATCCTTGACCATTATCGTCTGAATCGCTTCCTGCAAGAATTAGCAATAAATCACCATTTACGGTGGCACTAGGGATATCTAAAGTAAGCGTCGTACCAGTGTTAGTATTATTAGTGTATTCTGCAATAAAAGGAGCTCCGGATGTTGCACCTGCTACCAATTCCTCAGAGAGCAAATCGTAAGTATCATCTGTTGCTTTCATACTCTCAAAATTACTATGCCAACCAGAAGACGAACTGTCCATATCAGACACGTTGTTATTAACATATTCTTCGATTTTAACGTCGTTAACTGTAAGGTTAGAGTACGCGTAAGAATTCGTTTGAGATTGAGCGTAGGCAGTGTCGAACCAATTAAATCCTCCTACTTCTATCGAGTTTATTGCTTGCGTAGAAGATATTGTTCCGTCATCAACAGAACCAAGGTTTCTATCTATGTTTGCTGTAGCACCAGCGGTCATCCAACTTGAAAATGTTGCACCACCTCCAGCCAACCTATCGATGTTTAAGGCGATTTGAG
The DNA here is from genome assembly GCA_030599585.1 of Promethearchaeota archaeon. Lineage (GTDB taxonomy): Archaea > Asgardarchaeota > Lokiarchaeia > Sigyniarchaeales > SOKP01 > SOKP01. Next base: position 391,881 of record JAUVNS010000002.1, read on the forward strand.
GCGAATTAAAAATCGAACTTAGCTGGGCTTCAGTTAAATTTAGCGTTAATAAATAATCGTAATTTGCGGTTAAATCTAGCGTGTTGATTAAATCACCGCGAGAATTATATATTTTTACTACAGGAGGATTGTTGTTAACCACGAAGGGAATGGAGTGTGAATTATTGTACGCGTTGTTATCGTTAACGAAGCTCATATTTAGGTTGTTGACAGATTTGGTAATGTTTACGATTAAATCCGAGATTTCAATTATATTGTCAAAAACGCGAGTTATTACCGTAATAACGATTTCTTCGTCAGCAATTCGATTGTTTCCTTGGTATAATACAACTATTACGTCTATAAAGGAAAAATCGGTGCCAGAAATTGAGTATTTAGATGAGTCAAGTTTAATGTCAATATCTAAACCCCCGTCAGTAAAATAGATGTGATCTCCTTCCGATACTACGTTAGAAAGTTGGAAGGTTTCGTATCCAGTGCTTATCCAAACCCACGTAATATCGTTATCTACGGGAAGAACTTTTAGGTGCAGATCGATCATACCGTTTTGATCTAACCCGTAAATTGAACCGCTCTCTAACCCTTCAATTACGAAATTTTCGTGGTTGTTATAATCTTTTACAATCCAATAATTTCCTTGGTATAATGTAATGGAGTTAGACAAATCGTCGTACCCAATGAACCTTATTGTGATATTATCGTCTCTTAAGTTAATAATGTCAAAATTTATTTCTGCTAAAGAGTCTACTGCTTCGAAATCTCCATATTTTATCCATTCTGCCGTGGTCGGAGTATCGTACTGATATTCAAGGGTTACTTTATCAAAATCGGTATCGGTCGAGTTAATAGCCAAGGTAATTACGTTATCTTCTACTATATCGTAAGCCGATCCTAAAACTAAGGAATATTCCGACCCTGTAATGAGTTCTAAATCAGGACCTTTTATGTCTAAAATAGTTGGATTTGCAGAATAATTATACAAGTAAGAGAGTTCTCCGAAGCTATAAGACAAGTTAGCTTGAAAAACGAAATTTACGTCGTATTTGTCTGGAGATAGGCCTTTATTCGAAATCCAGTCTGAAAGCTCAGACAGTTCGATTAACCAATAATTAGAATACAAATCAGAATAACTTACTTCTTTCAAAAAGTCGATATCATTAGAATAATTTACGAAGAGGTTTAAAGAAGAAAAGTGCCATTCAAATCCATCGATCGGAACGACTCCAAGTTGAGAATTGTGATTTATCTTTCCGTTTTTATCCAAATAGGTGAAATTTATTAGATCGTGGAAGTGTTCGATCCCAAAATAGGTGTTATAATATTCGTAAACCGTATTGTTGTCGATATCGGTCGCTTTACTAATAAAATACCAATTGTCGGAATCTGGGAGGTCTCTCGAATCCAATAAATAAGAGTAATAAGACGAATCGTAGCTAAAACTAGCGAGGAAATCCCAATCGATTTCTGATTGAGTTTGGAAGTCGGGAAGCGTTCTCGAGAGATAAAATTCCATCGATTCTACTTCGTTACTGGTAGCGTTTACCTCAAAATTGAGGTATCCGTCAATTTTTTCTCCTGCGGAAGTAATTATCGTCCAACCGCCTTGTCCGTTTTCTTTTGCAACTCCGGGAGAAATCGACACGATGCGCTTCCCCGTGTGAGCTTCGATCTGGGCGTCAGTAAGGCTAGCGTTAAACACCGATATCTCGTCGATAATTCCTGTAAAACAAGAATAATTTGCAATTTCGCCTCCAACGGTCAAATTACCTCCGGCTTGTAGGTAACCACCGCCGTTCCACGGTTCATTAATTCCACCAAGCGCGTCTCTACACCAAGTTTCTCCAATTAACACGTCAATATCGCTCTTATTGTAACGAAGAGCTATGTAAGTCCATTGATTGAGTGGGATTGCTCCACTAAAACCGTACGTTCCCATCGATTCGAAGTTAGTTGTGTTTAAATAAAGTTGTAAAAAACCACTCTCGTTGACTCCAATTTCTATGTTTCCTTCCTTTGCAAAAAATACATTTTTAACTCCGTTATCGCTTAGGTTTGAAGTAAAAACCGTGGGATACAACCAACCCGCAACTACAAAAACATCGTTAGAATCGCCTAAAGTATTGTCTAGGACGTCACCAAATTGCACATAATCAAAATCTTTATATTCGGGATCTCCAGAACCTTGTTGCGATTCTGGAGTGGTCGAATTAAATTTAATCTTCATTCCATCTAGATCAGTTTGGTTCAAAGTTAAACTTGACCACGTGTAAGTGTTCCATTCTGGGGTTGAAGCCATACTTAATGGTTTTTCTCCTAACCAACCTCCGCAGTAGACATCTACCGTCGAATCTATGGTAGTTTCGTTTCCAAACACCTTTATTGAAATCTCAGTTACGTTTCCATTCTGAACGCTAAAAGAACTCATGTTTAACTCGTCAACGATGTAAGGTCCTTGAAACGTGCTAGAGGTAAATATATACCCGCTACTCGTGTCTGGAGGAGGTACTTCCTCTACTGATTCGTTGAGTAAATTAAAATGATCGTCCGAGGTTGAAGCGTTCCATTGAGCAATAACGTCCTCGTTTGGAAGAACGATACTGTTGTTTATTATTGTACTCGATCCTGAATATGTGTAATAGACTATCATCTCAATGTGGTCGATATAGGCGCTCCGGGCGGTTGATGTGTCTTTGTTATCGACTTGAAATTGAACTCCGAACGTATCACTATTTACAATTGAAGGGGTTAAACTCGCGCTCCAGTCGTCTTCCATGCCACCATAGCCCACATACTGGTCACTTGTAGGCCAATACGACACCAAATCTGGTTTACCGATCCCTTGTATAACCTCTCCAAGTATTAAATCTACCGTTCTATCCATAATTGTATTCGTTGCTGACGCGTGTCTATCGATTCTTACGTGAATACCGGCAATATCTGCAGTGGTAGGAATATCGAACCCGAAGTTGGAAACTCGTAATATATCGCTTTTTTTCCGCTTTGCAATAAGATTAGCGAGTGCATACGCGTCATTCGGCGTCTTTGCGTTATCGGCAGGAATCCAATCGGTACCACCTACTTGCATGTTTGCCGCGGTTCCAGGGTCATAATACCCTTCAGAACCATCACTACCACCAACACCTTCGTATTCGTAGGACACGTTAGCGAAGGTAGCGTAAATGGTAGAACCAATTGTCTCGATTTGTTCGTATTCAAGAGTTCCTACTCCGTCAAATTCTAACCCATATGATTCGCCTTGAGTGCTTGTCCAACTTACATCGCCTTCTAAGGTTCCTTCCAAGTTATGAATCTCGTCAAATGTGCTTATTCCTAAATTTTCGTTGAACAACGCCCAGAAATCTAAAGAGCCTGGGGGAGTATAACTGCTAGTGTGAAGTTGTAATAAATCGTATATTGAAAAAGGCCAATCGGGGTATAAATCTTCGTTGTTATCGAGAAAATATCTTCCGTGGCTAGAATCAAATTCGAGTCCTGCGTATTCTACGTAATCCATCTGATTGTAAAAACCATCGCCTAAATACGATAACTTAACGAGCATATTTTGTTCGATAGAGCCGTATACTTTGTGAGTATAATAGAAACTACCGTCAGAACGAGTTTTAACTGTAGTAATTTTTTCAAACCGATCGTTTGATTCGATGAATAACTCTAAATCGTCAACGGGGTAAGGTTCGTGGATACTATTAGCAACTTTTCCATCGAATACGATTGTCCACGAGCCATCGTCTGGATGTTCAAAGGTGTATACAGCACCGTAATACTTGGAATCTAATTCTTCTTCAAAAATTTTGTTTGATATTACCGTCAGATCGTCTTTATTTATCTCAATCTGATACGCTTCAGGAATAGAATTTTTGAACGAAAAACCAGACAAAACCGAATAACTCACCTTAGCTTCGTAAGAACCTGGTTGTAAATTTAAATCGTTAAGGTTAATTTCTGCTATCAATTCAGAATCGTCTAAAGGTCCGTTTAGATAAGGGGACAGAACCGAATACGATTTTTTAGCGTAAAATCCATCAATAGTCGGAACGTCTATGGGTACTAAATCAACTCGAATTCGAGAAGCTTGTCCGAACTTGGGAGAAATTCTTGTTTTTATCACGAATTTGTCGTTGATTGTAAGTTCGTCTAACGATTCTAAACTTGGATGGTATTCCAAGCTATCAAAATCGATCGAACTCGTCGATATTCTCTGTTCTTGAGATACGGACGCAAACTCGTAAAATGGATTGTCCACGGACCACATGGATTGTATTCCGAACGTTATTGGAAAAATGATGAGAAACGCTAATATGATGGTTGCCGATCTCATCTTTTTATCAAAAACTACCATGTGGAATTTGTTTGGCGTCTTTACTCCTTTAGCTCTTAGTTTCCTTCGCTTTAACTCTCTAATTAACCTACGGGTAACAGATTTACTTTTAAACGTAAACGCCAAAATTGCTACTATTAACAAGGTGGGAGCAATTGGGAGCGCGTATGGTTCGAAAAAATACGCCCAGAAAAAAGCAGCTCCTAGTGCTAGACCAAGTATTATTAACATTGGAAACTTTACTTTGTGATATAACACGCTTATTGTACCGTATCTGAGTTTTCCTCTCGATTGGAGAGAAATTTGGTTCAGGTTAGCTTTAAGGCGCTTTCTTACCAAGAAATACGTGCCGATTGCAAACGCTGGCGTGCATAAAGTTGCGATAATAAGTAAGTCCCCAACTAAAAAGAGCGAAACGGACAATATAAGCAATACGGGGGACAAAAACAACATAACCAGCTTTTTTAAGGGGAGAATGTAATTTTCGATAGAATGAAACATAGCTATAACGTAAATAATTACTTGTAAGTAGAGGAACCCGGAAATTACTTCTATGGGGAAAGCAAAAGTCTGGTTAGAAAAGGTTACCATTAAAGACAGTATAGCAATTCCAAAAACCCCCAAAAGCTTAACAAGGTTGGGTAATAAAACGGATTTAACTTTCTTTTTAGCTCTCTTCTTCTTAATCGGATTTTCTTTCTTTTTCCGATACTTTTGCGATAAAGAAACGATAGATTTCCTTTCTTTTTTAGGGTTTTTGCTGTGTTTTAAATTATTAACTGATTTAAATTCGCGTAAACTTTTTCTTACGTTTTTCTTAAGCGTTCTCTGTCCAAAAATCAAATCTAAAACATCATCACCGCTGGTATAACCGATCTCGTTCTGAATATACTTCCTAACTACGTGTTGTTCGCGCGAAATAACGGTTCTGCTTCCAGCAAAGTAAGATTCAAATATTTGTTTAACGAGTTTTGAATTATCTTTACTTATATGCGTACTAAGAGGAATTTCTTCTCGTTGTTCGCTTCTTTCTTTTTCTTGGTATTTTTCTATGACTCTGGCCTCGAATTCGTTTTTCGACTTAAGATCGTGATAGGGAGGTTGGATTTTAAACGGATCTAAAGTAAATTCTTTGTTCAACTTGGAAATCTCTTGTTTCGCTTGAGAATCGGTTTTGACGGGCTGGGATTCGTAGGGAATTTTTGAAAACACTAATACGGCATTTCTTAAGGTTCGATTGAAACTCTTTTGCTCCGTCTTAGTCGCGTTTAACAACTTTTGTTTGGAACTTAGACCTTCGAATTGCGCCATTCGATTCTTTATTTGAGTGGCTCTTTTAGTTTGTTTATCGTTGCGTTTTTTTACTTTTTTTTCTGAAGGATTCACTATGCGATTTAAAAAACGAGTCTTTTTCTTAATAGCGTTGAGAATAACTTGTTTTTTAGAGATTGAGGGTGATTTAGCTTCTTTTTTGGGACTTAGCTTGTCAATATTCTCAGGAACGCTCTTTTTGGGAGTTGGGAGTTTCGGGTTTAAAACTTCTTCTGATATCTTTTTAGAATTCTGCGTGTTTTTAATTACTTCAATAGGTTCTTCTGTTTTAAACGCGGTCTTTGTTGAAATTAAGTCGGGGTCAGGGCACACAACTTCAGCTACGGCGTCTTCAATCGATTGATACGTAAAAGACTCTGTTGAATATTCAATTGGAACGAAATGATCTCGTTGGGAACTGCATTGGCCGCAACTCTGTTCATTACAGCTTTTTACTTGGCGTAAAAATTCTGCGCGCCCTTCTGCAATAATTTCTTTTGTGTGATTTGCTTTGAGATACCGATTTTCAAGTTCTACTTGATATTGTTCTTTTGATTTCCTTTTTTTTTTAATCATATTTTTCTTACCACTTAGTAGTTTTTGGTGATATAGATCGGATTTTTGTTTAGATGCGAAATTTAAATAATTAGGCTGACTAACGCCTATTTTACTGTTTTGAGGTTTTAAATTACGAACCTCGTTATCTTTATATTCTTTATTTTTAGAATCTTGAGTTCTTTTTTTCAACATTTTGAGAAATTTCTTTTGATGAGCGTTCAAAGGCTCTTTTTCTAAAACATCGTTGTAAATAAGCCTGATCTGTAAAAACTCGTTGTCTTCTTTTGAAGAGAAAACCATTGTAATCTGTAAGTTTTTAAGGAACGCTCTAAAGGATTTCATCCTTTTTACTTTATCTTCCCGATATTTTCTGTTTTTTGCTCGGGTAGTTGTTTTTTGTAAGTTATTAATAATTGAGACTTGATTTTTAGTTAATCTCATGTTGTTGACTTTCGCAAGAAATATCGTTAAGATATGTTCGACTTCCTCCGAAGTTAACTTAATAAGTATTAAATCTATTCCTAACCTTAGAAAATAACGGTGAATAAGTTTTTGGCATTCTTGAGGGTTATTATAGGTGTTTCGATAAGTTTTTCGATTCTTGTCTCTTCGGTATTTTACGATTATCGAATCGCTGTAATCGTTTGAGAGCTTTTTGACGTATTTTTCGTTTAACGCTTTCTCAAATAAACGCTTATTGTTTAGGGAATTGTGTTCTCTAATCAATAGTCTCACCTCTTTGTCTCTTGAAAATTCGATCTTGCTCGTCTAAAAGAATCCTCTTAATTTCCTTTAGGTAAAACGAACGCTTTCCCGAAGCTTCCATTCTTCTATGCAAAGATTCGATCTGTCGCTGTGCGTTTGGGCTTAGTGAATCAAATGTAAGCCTGCGGTGGTCTTTCCAATGATTCTTGGTTTGAAGGGAGATCGACATTTTTGATTTTTTTTCTTCTTTTTTTCTAATTCTAATTTTCTGTTTTTTAAATAAAAATAAAAAAATGGGAGTTAAATTTTTGTTTGGTTATTTTTTTTACTAATCCGTTTTTTGAGATTTAACCCTTGTATCACAAGGACGGCGCTGATGAGCCCCAACACGATAAATAAGTCAAATCCTATGATTTCTGGAGTGCTTGGATTGGGATCGTTAGGGGGATTTTCTTCGGTTGCTTGATTTTCGTAGTAAATTGTGAAGGTAGGGTCATGCGACAGTTTTTCTCCGTTCCACACGGGATAATTTTGCGTTTCTATTTTGTATAGATCGTCTACCACGGTAAATGTTGAGTCAGCTGCAACTACTTCTTCGATAGTATATAGTAAATTTAAGTAGGGAGATCCCGGATTAGATTTTTGTTCGCTGTTGCTAACTAATAGTTTGTGAACACTTCCGCCGTACGATTCCATTTCTGTGTCCACCCCAGTTTGTGGATAATCGAATAAAGTGTAATTTTTTTTGGCGGGATTTAACAAATTAATTTCTGCAACGGTCGTGCCGTTAGATTCGAAAGTAAAAATATCAGATAGAACCGTCAATTCTTTAGGATCAGCCTCGTTGATATCAAAAGAAGCGAGAAAATAGTTATAATGGGGTAAACTTAACCCGTAGCCTTGAGTTGCGTTGTAAAAATCGTTATTACTAATTTTCGACATGTTCAAAGTAAAGTCTAATTCAGCTTGAGTGTCGTTTAGATTGTAATCAAATTTATAATTAAAATCTCCTGGTGAACTAAGGTCGTACGTTGTGTTATAAAAAGAAAAATATTTTTCGCTTGGAGCTTTGTCGCTATCGCTCACGCTTCCCAAGACTGGAAATTGTGGATAATCAATGTCCCAAGAGACCGTATTACTGTCAGTTAAGACGGGAGGAGAAAATTTTATTGTAGATGCTATTTCGCTTACCGTTTTGTCGTAGGGATATATATAGTGATGCGAACTATTGGTAGTCAAATTAGTGAGTACAGGAGTATGCTCGCTATAGGTACGCCAATTTACGGCCTGAGGGGATACTCTTCCAACTCTTTCATCACTTGTCATTAGACTAAATCCAGAGCCAGAAGGATTGCCAGTTTCTCCAGCCGAATAAATACCGTCGCCGTCCGTATCTTTATAAATGATAAAATCGTAAAACATTTCTGCCCAACCGATTTTATCTTGTCTTTGGGTAGTAAATAATTGCATAGTAAGCACTATCGGCATCGAAAATTCTCCGTCGTATTGAGTTAAAGCACGAGTAGTAAATGGTTCGCGATCTACGGTCATGTTAAGCGCTTCTGTCTTGTTGTAATTGTCGCTCCAGATGTCAATAACTTCCTTTGATGTAAGATTAATTTTCGTAAACTCGCTTTCGATTTCTTGGTAATTTTCTTCAACGAACGAGTAATCTTCTTCAAATTGTTCTTCGTAATGTTCCATAGTAAGCGACCCTTCTTTTAATGCCATCCAAATTAATTGGACTGACTTACCGTAATCGATATCTACGCGATATACATCCAAATTCATATCGATGTTGATGAATCCTTTTATCGTTTTGTTGTTATATACGCTGTAATTTGCCTCATAATGCGTAGTCCTAGTTTCTGTAACCATCGTATTTTCGGTTACATTATAATAGTAATGGACCGTATCTTTGATGTCCGAATAGGTGCCTGTAAAGTTGATGATAGTCGAATCACCGTCCCAGACCCGATCTAACGTAAAATGATAAGTGGTCTCTTCCCAACTGAAATTTATTGTCGGTACTGGATCGCTTAAAACAAAAACAGGACCAAAACACGACAACACGAACACGCTTAACAAAATCATCGATTTGATTTTTTTTTTTATCGTAATCACCATTTAATTTTTTTTTTAATCTTTTTTTCAAACCTCGGACCGTTTTAAGGCAAAATTGGTCAAAACCAACTTACCGTAACGAGACACTGTTTGGCAAACCCTTTGTCCTATCTTAAAATGTAGCATTACGGAACCGAGATTCTTAAAAAATTTAATTTTTAACAATACTTTTTAATTTGGGCTTTATGATATTTAAGCTTTTCTAAAGAAGACTCCCGAAAGAAGGGGAATTATACGAAACATTCCCGAAAGTCCGGGAATTCCCGAAGGATCGGGAATGTTTTTTACCACAAAAATAATCATAAGAAGTTGGGCTCATTTCGAGCTTAAAAAAGGTTTTTGAGTCTTATAGTAAAAATTTATTTATGATTTTGTTTTATTGTTGTGTAAATTATCGTTTTTGTTATCTTTCTTGTTATCCTTTTTAACGAAATCTGCCTGCCGTAACATTTCCAATGTTTGTTCGCGTAGTTCATTGAAGGACGATGGAGTTAATCGAATATCTTCGATGTTTTTTAAATTTTCCCGTATAATATGCAAGACTTTTTGCTTCTCTAAGTCGTTTATGTGGTGATATACCGCCTTTTTTGTTAGTCCCGTACCCTTAACGATGTCGGCAGTTCTAGTTTTCAATCCTTCGTCCATCCTTCTCTTAATGTAATACAGAACGATGAGAGGTTTTTCGATATATTCTTTTATTAGTAACGTCATTTATCACAACTCTTTTTTTTATTATTTTGTAAAAATACGCGTGCATATTTAAAGGAAAAAATGGAAATTTTCTTCGTTATTAAAGTATTTGGTTGGTGTAATCCAAATCTCGTTTTAGTTCACCTCGCTCTCTAAGGTTTCGCCGTTCCGACAAAATTCTTTGAATTTATCTTCGTATAATTCGAGCAATTTATCGTTAAGCAAAATAAGGAAGCGCTCAGGAAAGAAATTATTTTCCCTCCTTCTTAATCTTAAAAATTCTTTAGTTTCTGAAGATAGGTATCGCACGTAGTTTTTTAGCAGGCTGTTTGTTTCGTAGCCTGGAATTATTTTGAAAAAGCTTTTTTTTATGGTGTCTTCGCCTTGTTTTGTTAGTTCGATAAATTTTTTTTTGTCGCGCACTATCATCCCATCTCCTTCTAAAGTAGCGATGTAAGTGTACGCTTTGTCGTTCATATGTAGAGCCTTTATAATGATGGCACCGTTTGTTTTAAGATCTTGGATTTCTCTGTTTTTAATAAAGCAGAGTATTTTTAGGTGGGTTTTAAAGCCGTAACGATTCGAAAGAACTTCCGGTGAGCTGTAGTTTTTTTGGTTTAATCGAACTTCGACCACGATTTTATCACTTTCCCCTAATATTAACGATATTTTTTTCTTTTTCGAGCTGTTGTTTAAGAAATACGGTGTGTTCTTTTTCAAAGACGAGGAACCACTCTTTGAAAGCCATGTACTTTCCAAACTCCTTTTCAAGCCATTTTTTAAACCACGGGATGGAATTTTCTTTCAAATTTGAAAACGCTCCGTCCAAACAATCTTTTTTTTCTTGGCAAACCTTATCGCTGTGTAATAATTTCTCGCCAAAAAAAATCTTTCTAGCAATTTTTTGTTTTTTAGGAAAGATAGGCAGTATCGTTTCGTATAAAAAATGTTCTCCTTTTTTAGTTATATAAAATGTATTCCTAGATTTTTCTTCGACCATGCCAATTTGTTCTAATTTTCGTAAGAAAGACTGCGCGGTGTTTACATTGAGAATAGACTTTTCATAGATGTCTACTGACGTAGTTGGCTTGTCTGCGTCGGCTCTTTGTTTTAAATACACTAACGCTTCAAATCGTTGTTTAAACGGATTGTTTAACTTGGCCTCTGTTAATTCCTCGATCGATTGATCTTTTGCATCCTTAACTTTTTCGAGCATAAAAAATTTTTATCCTGAGTATTTTTACAATTGTCTAGTAATTATTTTTTAGCTCATATAATTTAAAGATAACTACGAAAAATACGCGGCTCTACCCAGAAAGTGTCTTGGGAAATCCCAGAAGATGTCTTGGGTGTTCCCAAGATCGAAGAAAAAATCTACGAAAAAAACACCGTTCTAACGAGGTGTTGGTTGATACTATGGAATAAAAAGAAACTGTTATAATTTAATCCTTACTCTGCCCGTGTACTTCTTTTTTTATGAGCAAAATAAAAAGATTTTTTCGTGCGTACGTCGACAAATAAAATTGTAGAATAAACATTTATATTTTGGAACTGTTTTTTTATAATAGAGAAAAGTTTTTACAGGTTTGTGTAAGTTAGGGGTTTTCTCGAATAATTGGAACGGGGATGTAGGTTGAATCTAAAGATAAAAGGGAAGAAAAACAACAAGAGCGAGTTTAAAATAGAAAACGAAAAAAGCGTAATTAAATTGTTGTTCAGTAAAAAATTGGAAGCTTTGAGGGTTATGTTTCCTATGAGCGGGGAATTACTAAAAGATATCGTGAAAAAAGTAATGGAGAAATTAGGTATAGCCGATGGAACCGCTCGAGAACATATTAGTAAGGTATTGGGGGCTAATTTCTTTACTCAAGAAGATAACGATAGGGTATACAAAAACGACGAACTTTTTAATTGGCTTTGGTTCTATTTTTTACCGTTATTGCCAATTGAAGAGGGAGAATGTCTTGAAACGATGCTATTTAACACCTCTACTAAGTTCAATAAGATGGGACTTGCGAAAGCGGAGGTATACACTAAAAGGATCGAAAAGGCGATAAAAGAAGATTTTAAGCAAACAATAGAAGCGAAAGTTTTAAAAAAGGTAATTAAAACTATCTGGAACGTGTTTGGAGACGAAAAAATTCAAACCGATTTGTTAATTCGATCTTAAACTGTTTATCTAATTGTCCTTTCTCTACTTTATTTAAAACTTATAGGTAGATCCCATCGTTTTCTGAATAATGATTTACTATTTCCGTCAATACCGAGAGTAACCTTTATATATAAAACTGTCAATTATATGGTATAACGAAGGGGGATATAAATTTGGTATTATGATATTTCAAGACTTCGAGATTAGGTTCTTTTTAGTTTCTGTTCAGTTAGAATAAAACGAGGTCAAAAAGTGATGTTTCAAGAGTTTGCCTTAAGGATTTTTTTGGTGTCTTCTATCCAGTCGATTCTTTTAGGCATGTTTTTGTTTTTTATCGTCGTTATTTTAAGAAGAAATCGCACGCGTCTGTCTTACTTGTTAAGTTCTTACTTTGGTTTATTATCGCTTGGAATCGTCCTTGAAGTAATTGCTACGGCTCATCGATTTTCGTGGTCCGTATTTTTATACGTTGCGGGAGTTTTTTTGATCTACCTAAGTTTAGGATGCTTCGTTTTATTTACTTTTTATCTCGTGTATGGAGAAAAACGGAAATATGGAATACTCTATTTAAGCGTATACGCTTTTTTTTCGCTAATTCTTAATATGATGCCTAACGGAATGCAATATTCCGCAAGTACGGACTGGATACCCGTCTGGAACTTTGAATTTTTCTTCTGGAGCGCTATATTAATTTCTCTTTTCGTGGCAGGTCCCGAACTGTTTTTATTCTTCAAATTGTATAAAAAAACACGACATAAAATAGTTAAAAAAAAAATGGGTATGCTCTTAATTGGGATTAGTATTCAATTAGTAAGCATGTATCTTATAGGGATATACAACGCGTTCCCCGAAAACGCCTTTTTCAGAGCAATGTGGGGCGTTTTAACCTTTATTTTAATCCTCTTATCGGGATTGATGATCTACCTTGGAATAGGAAAGAATTTAGAGTAACAAGAAAAATGTTGTTTCAAAATGTTAAGTAACGATTTCTTGTTTTTTGTTAAGAGCTTGTTTTAACCGAAAAAACAACGCTTCGCCCTCAGGAGTTAAATTATATAAATCTTTAGCTTTTCCCATGACGATTTCTTCTTTCCTGACCTTTACAACTTTTTTTTCTTCGATCCATGTTTCTAACGTCTTGTAAGTTCCGTCCTTCTTAAGATGTAATTCGTTAATAATTTTTGGTGCTTCGCAGTTAGGATGATAGTAAAGGTATGCTAGAAGTTTTACCCATCGTTCCATCGTGCTCGATTTCATGAGAGTGTGAATTTATTGATTTAATGATTAAAAATATGAAGACTGTATGTTTTAAGTAATCTTATTTTTAGCATTTAAATCTATCGAAGTATAAAAAAATATTTTTCTTGATATGAAAAAGTAATCTTCGAATTATAAAAAACTATAAACTTTATAAACGATTATTTCTGTAAGTATTATTGAAGAATTAGAAAAGTATCACGCGAGTTATAATAATATGAGTTTAATAATGTGTTCGGAATCTGAATGTATAGATAAAATTCTAGACGACTACAACAAAAAGGTTACTTCCAGAAAGGACTATTATTTATGGGCTAACGAGAAATACAAACACTTGACGAAAAGGTTAGGCAATCCGGAAAATTCTCAGCTCGTCTATAAAGCCCTTAATTTTATCACTTACTTAGATTCGGTATCTATTGCAGATAAAAGATTAAAACACGAGGTATGGTGGAGCAAATTTTCTAAATGGGACCAAATTGACATCAAAAAAAGCTTGAGAGAAGAGTTTGATCCAGAGGGGAAAGAAAGTAGAAATATTAAATCCCAATTGTTAGAAATTGAACTCACAAAACAAGATGAGGTGGAAAAAAATGCGTTATAAGCCGGGGACAAGACTCCGAAAATTTATCGATTCTATCGTTCTTGAATACGAATTTCACCCTAATTCGTATTTATTCCCTTTTCTAAAATGGGAGGATTTTTATGCGCTTGGGAAGGATATCTCAAAAAACGGTCTAAAATCCCCAATTGAGTTGTTGAAAGGCGAGATTATAGACGGACGACACAGGTATTTAGCCTGCATTATGTTCAAAGTGAAACACAAGTTTATAATCCTTCCCGAAGATACAAAACCTTTGTCCCATGTATTTAGTCAAAATTTCCACAGAAGGCACTTAACTAACGGTCAGAAATACAATTTTGCTTTGGCGTCATTAAAAGAAGAAAGAATAAAAGCAAAAGAAAGGCAAAAGAGAACTCAATTTGCAGGAAAGGATGGCAACAATCAACCAATAAAAAAATCTTCGGTGGGGACCACATTGGATACCACCGAAAAAAACTCTAAAAAGGGAAAAGCGATCGTCTTGGTGGCTGAGGATGCGGAAATGGATCCAAAAACTTTGAGAAAACTCGAAAAAATAGAAAAGGTAGCAGAATCAAATAAAGAAATACAAAACGATTTGATAGACATTCTTTCTGATAACAAAAGCGTTGAAGGGGTATATCGAAAGATAGCACCACCTAAAAAATTAAATCTTCGTACCGATTGCGACGAATTTCGAGCAGCACCGTGTCCCAATTGCTACGAGCAATTGATAGCTTGTAGGCTAGATCTTAAAGCAGGCAAATTAATCTTAAGAAAAGAATGTCCTGATCCTTGCAATAAAAAAGAAGAAGAATAGAGGTGTAATATGAGTTTTAAAAACGATACGATGGAGTGGTTGCAAATGAAAGATAGAACGTTCAAACACCTAAGAGAAGAATGGTCTATTGAATATTATCCAAATTTAGATAAGCTGGAATCGGATTTAAAGGCGTTTACCATTTACGAAAAAAGTCTTTTTTACAGCGTGCTCGTATATCTCGAAGATTACAACGTCATCCTTACCCATAAAAGCGAAAAAGGAATTGAGCGGATTCTGCCCCATCCTAGTTTGGAATTGAACGAATTAGTGGTGAAATTCTTCGCGGATACGATTGAATAGGTGTAATATATTGAAAACTATTTATATTGCAACAAACGATATTTATAGAAGGTTGAGTTATGAATAATTTGAAGAAAGAACCAAAATACTTAAAAAAAACGGTAGAAGCTATCCTCGAACTGAAGAAAGAAACGATTCGCGCTCACATCAGCGTTAGAAACATTAGACGGCTTAAAGGAATTGACGGGACCGATAGAAGCGCGGTGATGTTCTATAGATATTCGTTGACTTTCCTAGAACGAGAAGGTATTATAACAGTAATTAACCATAGCTCACCGAAAAAATACGCCGTGATAGACGAGGAAAAACTAATAAGTATTGTCGAAGGCCTTAACTTCTGAAGTAACCGACTTGTTTCTTGTGTCAATCTTTGTCTACAATTGTTAACAAAAGTGAACAATTGTCTACTTTTGGTTGAATTTGTTTTCTTTGTTTTACGATCGTAGGCAAAAGCGTGAGTTTGTAAACATTCGCTTACAACTACGTTAATGGAAGCTTGACGGCGACTAAGGGTGCGAAGGTCTTTTTTTAGGTAAACTAAGGATTAAACTGCTTTTTTTTTCTATTTCGTTCCTTATTTCGAAGGGTGGTTCGAAGTTTTTCGCGCTTAAAAGTTGACCTGTGCTAGAAAAGTGATATATCCTTAAAACTTCAGAAAATTCTACGCATACGACGAACTTAATTGGCGCCCGAGCTTTTATTACCACCGGAGGGAATCCAAACGCAATAGATTTTTTGTCTTTAACTCTCCGCACTTCCACGGTTTTTGGCCTAGTTTCCCTCCATAGTTTTTTTGCGAACAGAACGACTTTTTTTGCTCCTTTTCTACTCTCCATGCGATCTTTCCTTAAACAAGTACTAATTATACAATTGTAAATATAAAATTTAGTTCCTTGATACGATTAATGAAAATATAATGGGTTTAATAAAAAAAATATAAAAAAAAATAAAATATAAATAAAACACGCTTTATGTTTTTGTCTTATAACCTCTATGTGTAGTTTTCGCAAGCTTTCGAGTCGATCCGCCTCAAATACGGGTTTTTGTAGTACTGACAAGAAATAATAGCGTCTTTACAACTCGGACATGTCAGTTGAAGCCCGTCCTTACACTCTTTACAGTATTTTGTGTCGTCGTCGAGTTCTACGATAATTTGTGGTTTTCTTATGAGTTCCTTGGGAGTTTTAGCTTTTTTAAGTTTGATCGTCTCTTCTTTTTTAAATTTCTTAGGTTCTAAAACGATACTTTTTGAAGGTGGCTTCTTGCCTTCCTTATCTTGTTCTAAAGCTTTGATCTGTTCGAGAACTTTTCGTTGAGAAAGCTTTCGCTTGCTAAATTGATCCACCGTTTTATCTTGTAGTTTCGCGTCCAAGATATATTCGCCGATCTTCGTTTTAGTTTGTATCGACCTAACCGAAGCGTCGATTTCTTCGGCTTGCACTTGTGCAAATCCAAGTGCAACGTTTGCAGTTTGATTTTGTCTGAATTTTTCCGATTTGCGATCGCCACCGCGCCTGTATTCCGGATGTATTTTGAGAAAAGCTCTTTTTTTCAACGCTAGAGCTTTTGCCTCTTCGGCAGGGTTCAAGTTTTTTCTCCGTAAGTTCTCGTCGATCTCTATAGTAATTTTTTGATATTCAGAAAGACCGATTCGTCTATCGCACCTAATTTTACTCCACCCGAGGTTTTTGGCGGAGTAGTACCTTCGCGTGCCTTCTATAACGTTATAATCTTCGTCTACGGTGAGCGGGTTTAATAACCCGACTTCGCTCATAGATTTCATAAGCTCGGCTAAGTCCCCGATCACTTCCCGGACTCGATTATCGCGTATTTTCAACTTTTCTAAAGGCACTTTTTCTATCATGGTGTTTTTACTCTTGTTGTTTTTGTTCTTTTTTTTTACCTCAAAGGAAATGTAATTTTAAATACCTTTTTTGAACTATTTTTAAAGTAGAGAGCAAACAGGACTTGTTGTGCTCCATAATTAGGTAATAATCTCCGTTTTTGAAGTGGAGTTCGATGTTTTTCGAATTTCTCAGCAACGGATCGTGGTAGGAGCGCTCGTTTAAGCTGTATAGTGCCGGAACTAACCCTTCGAAGTTTCTTTTTTGCACGTTTACGATCTTTAAGACTTGGAAGAATGTTTTATCATTTGCTTCCTTTAGCTTAAACGGTAAAATCTTCTTAAAAAACCGGGCTTCGTGGTTGGAAAACGTGAACAAGTAAAAATTGATTAACAGGTTCAATATTTTCCAGACGGTCTCGTATAGGTCCAGCAAGTATTTTGTTTTCGTTACGAAAATTTGGTAGACCTGGTTCGATACAACGAGCCCAAAGAACTTAGGAGGGTCTCCTTCTAAGTCTATAATAGCGTATTTGTAAGGGGGGAACTTTCCTTTTAGCTCGAATTGCCTCGTCTTGACCGTGTCGCCTTCTTTCGCCATCAAAACGACCTCGTTGATGGCGTTTATTAAATATTTAATCTCTTTTTGGTCGGATCGGAGCCCGAAATTCATTCCAAGCGTTCCGTAGTTGAGAATTTGTCCAATTTTTGATTCTACT
>JAUVNS010000049.1 GCA_030599585.1 Promethearchaeota archaeon
AATATTAAACAGGAATTTATCGAAAATGGTAGAAAAGAAATTTATAAAAGGACTTATAAAGATTGATTATATAATATATGAAAAGCTATTATAAAAGACATTAGTATTAAATAGTTTAAAAAAATGAAAAATAATAAAGGAAGTGAGTCAAGTCCAGACTCCTGTGTAAAATGCTATACAATGTTTTTAATTATACGGACTTTATCTTCTATATACGCTTCCATTTTATAAACAATTTTTTTAAATTATTTATAAATCCATGAATGGGGACAGGTATGATATTTGAAGATGATTATAAATTTTATGTGCCGATAAAATTTTATAATGGTTATGGGCGTTTTGACCAGCTGGGTGAATTGACTGGGAATATTGGAAGTAATTTCCTCCTCGTGACGGGAACAGATGCCATGAAAAAAATGGGTATAACCGGCAGGGCA
>JAUVNS010000007.1 GCA_030599585.1 Promethearchaeota archaeon
ATATATTTTTATTTTCAATTAGCCTTTTTAATTCATCTAACGAATCAATTAACAAATGTGGTTTAGATTCCGCCAACATCTCTTTCTTACTTACTCCCGTTGCTACCCCTATAGTCCATACTCCTGCTTCTTTTCCTGCTTGAATATCTGATGGCATATCTCCAATCATGATAAATTCTTTCAAGTTGCAGGATTTATAACTCTCAAAAACAGGATTTAATGAGTTAGGATCAGGTTTAAGATCCGGTAAAAGATCTGCGCCAAACACTCCTTTGAACATGCTTTTCACATTGTTACTTTCAAGATGGGGAATAATATTTTTAGTTTGGTTATGAGAAACAATAAAAAAATCGTAGGATTTTTTAAACTTTTTAATAAAATCATCTGCTTCCGGATAAAATGGAGCCTCTTTAGCGTATGTTAAATATGTCGTGAATATTTTCGTAGCAATTCGTAGTTTTTTTAAGAATGTTAGCGATTGGAGTGAGGTTATGTATTTAAACAATTCGAACGCTTGTAGTATTATTTTGGGGAGTGGAGATCCTTGAATAATCTCCATTAATGCACCTATCTCTTGCATTGTGGTGTCGATGTCATAGTTAATCTGTTTTTCATTGAAAACTTCTTCTATTGAATTTCTTAGTGATTCTCTTATATCGAGGAGAGTCCCGTCAAAATCAAATATAATTCCTCGAATTGTCCCGTTCTGAAGCCGCTTTGCTAATTCGTTGTCAGAGTTCATTATTTATTAAAAATTGGCTAATATTTTAATAACATTAATTTTCATTTGTTGATATCTTTACTTAAGCATGTGTTTGTATAAAAATTTTTTGTTTGTAATAATACACTATAGAGTATGATTTGTTTTCGTTTAACAAAAGCTCAGAAAGGAGTTTTCATGAGTGATAGGAACAAGCCCCATTAAAAATTGGATTAGTACTTTCTTGATCATCTCGAAGATATTTCTAAATACTAAAATTTATCCAACAGAACTGCCCTAGCTGCAATATTATCCATTTAATATATAATTTTTAAATAACATGTGTGAAATAATTATATAATTAGAGGTTTTTAGTATGGAACTTCAAAAAGTATTTCAAAAGGATAAATATAGACACTCTGAGTTTTTGGAAATGATTCCCATAAAAGAGGAAAAACTTTTAAAGCTTTTTCTGAAAAGAAATCATTACCCAATCAGGATTGAATACGAAGTATCTCAGTAAATATTAAAATTTAGATTACCTTATTCACTCACTAATTTGTCCAAACTTGCTTATTTTACAGTTAGAATTTCCTAACACCTTGTTTTTTGTTGAAATACTTAAATTAAATGCAGTAGATGTAACTACAAGATTGACCATTAACTATAGGACGGATTTGACAAATATGTCTGAAAAAATATCAAATGATGTGAAGGAAGGAACATTCGCTGAGGCGATCCTAGAGACTTACGGTCCACTCAATAACAACGAGAAGTTTAAAGAGAAATATGCTGATAAAAGCTTTAAAATTCTTTTAAATCCAAAAAACGGAAAATTTGCTGCTCTAATTACAGTAAATAATGGAACTGTTTCAGTTAAAGGAATAGAAAACCAAGATAAAAAAAACCTCGATCAGCAAGAACTCGGCTGGGATGGCTTCATGCAAACTACTTTAGCTTTATTTGACGAAATTGGAAAAGGAAACCTGTCTCAAAGCGATATCGTGAAGAAAGTGGTGTCTCGTAAAATTAAAATGAAAAATGTGAAAATTGTGGCAAAACTTTCCGAAATGGGAGCACTCTTAAATTAATATCATTTAATTCTATTTTTTTTTTTAATGCGTTCTTTCTTTCTATTCAATTCGTTCAATAATTTAAAATGTGAAATCTCATTTTCTTTTTCATAAATTTAAAACAATTTAGATTTTAGGTTAGATAAATTTTATGGAATCAGATAGGGACGAACCGTCTTATAATAAAGCCATTTGGCCTGTTTATCTCCTTAACGGTTTTAATAGTATTGCGTTTGCCGGAATAATAATCCTTATGGTCCCCTTGTCCACTCTGATCTGGCCTGGAGAAGAATATCACGCTTTGGAAATGGGAGTAATTATGACAACTCTGCTTTGGAGCTCTTCAATTTCGGGGTTATTTTTTGGTAGGTTGATCGATAAATATTCTCGAGTAAAAGTTTTACTAATTATCTCAATTGTTAGAAGCATATGTATGATATTGCTTGGATTCGCCATCCCCGGTCAAGGTATTATTACATGGTGGTATTTTCTTTTTGTTGTATTGATTTTTGGCATGTTTTCAGGTGGAAGTTATCCAGCTATAGTTTCATTATCACATGACATAGTTCCGTTAAAGCATCGCTCGAAATTTTTTGGAAATTTTAGCGTTTCAGGCTCGCTTTTTATGATGTTTGGATTTCTGATATCTGGTTCACTAATTCAATTTGGTTTATGGAGATATTATTTTATTGGGATAGGAGTCGCTATTATAGGGTCTGGAATCCTATTTTACCTAATTGTTAAAGAACCGAAAAGGGGAGTGCAAAACAAGGAACTGCAAAATGTACTTAAAGATGATTCTATAGAATATGATTTTAAAATGGACAAGAAATCAATACGTAAAACTATGTTATCTCGCACCAACAAAGCTGCTTTAATAGAGGGAATATTTTCTAATGTATTCATGGGTAGCTTGGACATGATAATTTTACCTTATTTGCAAACACCACCTCACAATTTATCTCCACTTGTAACTGGGTTATTTGTTGTTGTTTTTGGCGTTGGTGGACGTGTCATTGGACAGATTTTTCTCGCAAGGCTTTCTGATAAAGCAGCAGAAAAAAAAGGAATCAGAAGGATTTATTTCATAATAATATCTTTGATAGGGGGTTCAATAACTTTTGTTCTGATGTTTTTCGTTCCTATTCCTTTTCTAACGCCAGAACAAGGAGCAGATATAGTACTTTTCTTTTCACTTCCAGTAACTTATATGATGGGTGCATTAATTTTGACTTCTGACGCAGTTTCCTCTTTGTATATGGTCAATCAACCTCCAGTGCTTCAAGAAATAAACCTTCCCGAAGCTCAAGGTCAAATAGTTTCTTGGAACCAATTTTTAGAAAATGTTGGCTATGGAATGGGGCCTTTAATTGCGGGGGTCTTTATTTCGGCTTTTGGTCAAGATTACCAAGTCAGCGCCATGATAATAACGGTTTTTGTAATACCTGGAACAATCCTCTGGATATTGTCATTAAAGTGGTATTCTTTTGATAAAAATACAATTAAGGAAATATTAGAAGAGAGAGCACAAGTATTAGAAACGAGAAAATCGACACAAGATCCATAACCTTAATATAAATAAGTCAAGGTAAAAATTGTCGATCTTTATTTCTTTTTAAGTAACTTATTTCAATTAGATGGAATAATAAACATTCAAATAATCTTGTTGATATACTATTTGTTAGAAAAGCAAATAATACTTTTCAACTTTAATCAATTTGTTGATTGGAATGGGAAAAAATTTAACCTCTGCCTTACAATTTAAGCTTCCGATTTTTGGAGATGCTGGAGTTGGGAAGACCACCTTAACTCATCGTTATCTACACGGATTATTTAAAGAGAGTTACCATCACACTATTGGAGTTGATTTCTTCCTCAAGCGGTTTGAGGTGAATGGTAAAAAAGTGTCTTTACAAATTTGGGATTTTGCAGGTGAAGAAAAATTTAGATTTCTCTTGCCCGGAATCATAAATGGGGCTCATGGAACGATTTTTATGTTTGATATAACCCGGTATGTAACTTTTGAAAACATAAATAATTGGCTAAATGTGTTTAACAAAGCTAACGAAACTCACGATCAAAAGGTACCCGTCTTATTGGTTGGTAGTAAGACCGATCTCATAGGATTAAGAACCGTTCCAGCAGAAGAAGGTAAGAAATTTGTAAAAAAGAATAATTTAGTCGGGTATATCGAGTGTTCTTCAAAAACTGGAGAAAATGTGGAATCAATATTCAGAGCTATTACTAAAATGATGATTAGTAATATCAAATAGTAAGTGCTTACCTAAATTTTTATAAAAAATTATTATACCTTTTAATAATTAATATAAACTAATAGTGCATAATGTCTAATTTTAGCATTATTCTATTATTAGAAATTAAGTTATTTTAGTGAATATTATGAAATCTATGTCTGAACTTGATGTTCCAGTTCCATCGAAGCGTTCATTGATCGTTAGGAATAATAAAGAAGTTTCTAAAGAACAGAGAGAGATAGCCTTAAAGGAAACGGAATATAGTATGTTTTCGTTTCCTGCAGATATGCTTGTTTTGGATTTTCTTTCTGATAGTGGCAGTTCATCCATGACTGACTTGCAATGGGCTTCCCTTTTTCACGGCGATGAATCGTATGGGCGTAATAAAGGGTATTATGTTTTGCTGGAGGCCATAAGAGACACTTTTGAGAGGGGAGATGAGCCAAAAAAATCTGTTAACTTAATTCTTTCTGGAGAAACTAATGTTACCACACTTATGGACGAACTTTACCTCAAAACATTCGAGGGTGGATTTGTTAATGGAGGTGTTCACCAGTTAGCTCGGCCTAATGCTTTCATAGTTCCCCAAGGTCGTTGTGCAGAGCATTTGTTATTCTCTACTATTGCGTCTATATTAAAAGAGAACAATCCTAATAAAGAATATTATATTCCAAATAACGGACATTTCGATACAACCGAAGCTAATATTGCGGTAAATGGAATTATCCCCATAAATTTATTTTCTGCGAATTTATTTGAGGATTTCCCTTCAGATCAAATGGATTTTACGAATCCTTTTAAGGGTAATATGGACAGTGAAGAACTTAAAGCCTTTATTCAAAATAAAGGAGTTAAAAGCATACCTTTAATATATTTAACTATTACAAATAATACCGCTGCTGGTCAGCCTGTTTCTTTAAAAAATATAAAAGAAATTAGTGAGATCGCTCGTAGTTGTAATATTCCACTTTTCTTCGATGCTTGTAGATTTGCTGAAAATGCTTACTTTATTAAAAAATTTGAAGAAGGATACAACAATTATAGTGTCCAAAAAATCGTTCAAGAAATGTTCTCGCAGGTTGATGGTTTTACAATTAGCTTTAAAAAAGATGGTCTCGCTAATATAGGTGGAGGTTTATTTTTTAGAGATGAAGGAATATTTTACAAAAATTTCTCGACTAACGGGAATATTGGAGCTAAATTAAAAGAAAAACAAATCCTTACATTTGGGAACGACTCGTATGGGGGATTGTCAGGTCGGGACATTATGGCTTTAGCAGTAGGGTTATACGAAGTTGTTAAAGAACCATATTTGGCTGAGAGGATTCGACAAGTTCGAGAATTCGCAAGAAAATTGGCAAATAACGGAGTTCCCGTCGTACTTCCCGCTGGAGGACATGCAGTTTATATTAATGTGGAGGCGTTTTTTAAAGGTACCGCCATGGAAATTGACGATTTTGGTGGTGTTGGCTTTACGATCGAGCTTCTCAGGCATTATGGAATTAGAGCTTGCGAACTGGGGCCTTTTGCGTTCGAATGGGATAAGAAAACACCAGAACAACGTAAAGGAATATTGAATTTTGTACGGTTTGCTGTCCCTAGGAATGTGTACGATACTTCCCATATTGATTACGCAGTTGCGGCTATTACAGAACTTCATCGCAATCGAGACAAAATTCCAAAAGTGAAAGTATCCCGAGGAATTAATTTACGATTACGTCATTTCCAATCAGGACTAAGGCCGGTATATCCAAATGAGAACTAGGGAATTTAAATTTCATTATGAGTTTTTATAACCCTTCTTCTTAAAACTAACCATAAGGATTAGCTAGAATGTCATGCCATGGCAAATAAAATGAAAACGCTGTAAACTCAATTATTGAGAGAACTAGTAAAATTAGCAGAAGAACTCTCAACCTCTTACCAAACTCTAATTTCGCAATTTCTACTTCAAAAAATCCGAGAAATAATACTGATATGTATACGACAGTTTGCGCAGATATGATTTCCACGACGAAATGCATTTGCCAAGGATAGACTACACGAGTGAATAAGAAGAACAAAAATATTAAAAATGGGTATAAAACCATAGAAAAGACACGAGAAAACAGAAACTTAGATTTATTTGCAATTTTTTTCTTGAAAACGAAGAACTCAATTACGGTTAAGATGAGGTAAGTATAAAAACCTGTTTTCATGTGTTGGAATACGGCTTCATTTAGGGGACTAAAAATCAGTACTACAACATTCGGAAAAATTTTATACGCATAATGCATTCCAGTAAAAATCACCAAAAAAAGAAGACTTCGAACATATATGTATTTACTATCACCTAAATTCATTCATATCCCCAAAATTAAAGATTTATTAATTGTAAAAAACCTAAAACTAAACTAGTAAGAGTAAAATTACATATTAAAATTACTTAATTAACAACTTTTCCGTTCTGTTAGTAAGAATACGGAAGAAGTTGAATCTTATTAGGACTCAGAGGTCTTAGATATTATAATTAAAACGATGGAACATTCGAAACACTATTTAAATATCTAAAGTTCTCAATTTTTTGGAAAGATTTTTCCTTCTTAATATCTTCATAAAATCGTCTTCACTTTGCTTCAATCTGCCTAAAAATGAATCTAATTTGTCAAAATTGTTAAACCAATGCTCTTCTCCATTAACAATTATCTTTACGCCTTTTCTTTCTGTGCTAATGATGGCGTAGATGCCCCCTACCTCTGAATCATGCTTAATAAAGACTTTTTCAGATTCTAAGTTGCGTTCCTTTTCGTTACCTTTTTTAGCCCAAAACTGATTTTTAAGAAGATAGCTTCTATACATGCTCATTTTATCACACACACATCCTTATTTTTTATATATTTTATAGGAATCATCATGGTATTCGTAATGATGACCCTTTGAGTAGTATCCAAGTAATATAAACTTAGGTTAGGTAATAGAACAATGTGTTATCTATGTTATATCCGCATATTACGCTAATTTTAATTTTGTTCTCCTAAATTAAATACTCAGATACTTTATAAAAAGAAACACGCAAAATTAGTATATAAATAACAAAGTAAACGAAAATACAGTAAATACTAAATTAAAATTAGTTTAGGTCGATTTCCATTGCAAGTTTGTTTTATGGTCACGGTTTTTCTCAATAAGAAATCATTTTAAATAGTAGCGAAATAAATAGTATATTAGTAATTTATACGAATATTAGGAAGTAAGTGGGGTATTCATTAAAAATGATGAGTGAATGCGATTTTTACACTAATCTTTACGATGATTATATTGAAACCAGAAACGATGAAAACGAGAGATTTTTATGGAAAACGCGCAAAATTATCGATTTGATGAAGGTTACGACCGAAAAAGACGCTAATGGATTTATGGAAAATGGTTTAAGAATGATTATGCTTCTTTTTAAGCATTTTAAAATAAGTCAGTGTGATCTTTGTAGTATCGATTTAATCGACACACCCTTTAATGAGAAAGAAGAATTAATACTTATTTTACAAGCAGAATTTACTTAAACTGCTTTTCAAATTTCCATACATTATCTTGTATCGTATGCAGGTTTTTTACTACTTTACCTGAATTTTTGTTTTCCATTTCTTTAGCATCAAACATTGCCTTTCCTATAGCTAAAGCTCGATCATGATTTTCATCCACAATTACCACTATATCGCCTTTTTTTATCGAGGGTTCAATATGTGTAATACCTGGCCTCATCACATCAGCAGCATTAGTTACAAAACGGATAGCTCCTTTATCAACTACAATTTTTTTCAAATCTACTTGTTTATTTAGAAGAAGCGTTAAAACTGGTATATACCCATCTTTAGACCTCCAAAGCTTTAAAACATTATTCACGGCGTATAGCGTATCTCCCGCATCTGTTTGAATTAATTCTATACGAGCTTTTTTGGGAAATATCTGTGCAACGAATTTTTCATCGTATTGATTTAAAAGATCATCTTGCAATTCTCTTATTTGTGATTTTTGAATAAAATGCCTTTGTTTAATATTCATAGTTCATAGGGTTAATAAAAATCATCAAATTTAAACCTTATAATTTTGGTAAAGTATCTCTTAAAATAAGGATGAGTTACAAAAAAATCTACTACTAATAATCCTCTTTGTGCTTGTAAACAAGTTCCGCGATTTTATGGAACAAATGTTTAACTGTTTCACCAGTGAGAGCTGATGTCTCTAAATAGGGGGCACTTAATTTCTCGCTCAGATGTTCGGCCATAGGCAAAATAATTTTCCTTTCTTCTTTTAAATCTACCTTATTTCCGACTATGATTCGTGGGACTCCACTGAGGCCATATTTTACGCAGGAATTCCACCAATTATTGACGTTACTAAATGTACTAGACCGAGTTATGTCAAATACAAGTATTACGCCATCCGCTCCGTTGAAATATGGGCGATGCAACATATAAAACTGGGGTTGTCCGGCGATATCCCAAAACATTAAATTTACTGTGGCGTTTTCCTCTTCCAATTCGATTGGTTCTTTTAATATGTTTGTTCCGACGGTTGGTAAATATTTTTCTTCAAACTTGTTTGTAGCAAATTTAGAAAGGAGACTTGTTTTTCCAACAGCAGGATCTCCTATAACAATTACTTTATAAATTGCTTCAGTTCTCCCTTTAAAAACGATTCCTCCTTCTTTTCGTTCTTGATCGCTCATGTGTTTTCTGATCGCTTATGGTTTTTATTTTTTTAGTTATTATATTTATTATGAACTTCTTGTTTATATTTCTTAACAATTTAATACCTCGATTTAAGCTTTAGATTTGAAAAAGTTAAGTTCTAATGAAATTTTTTTTAAACCAAATTCTTAAAATTCTTAATAAGTTAAAATTAAACAGATTTAATCTTTAACCATTAATTTGTTGTTCCAAAAAGTGATTTTATCCACTAGATGATCTTTAATTGACTTCGAAGTTGTATCTTGTTCGTCCATTAAATCATTCAATGAACTAGCTGAATTTAATCGATTAACAACTTGTGAAATTTCGTATAAGATTCTATGACCACCAGTAAATTCATAAATATCTTCTTTAACTTGCTCTAAAATTGGTTTGACAGCAATAGGATCATCAAGAGCTTCTAAATTCTCTCTCAAGTCATTAAATTGTTTTAATATAATATCTTTTTTGCTTGTTGCTGTTTCGTCCCTATCAACAGAATTCTCAACTTCTTTTTTCTTCGAAGAAATTTGACCCATGTTTTTAAGCAAAGATTTAATTAAATCTAATTCATCTTCTAAGACTTTTTGATTTTCTATAACGTTGCTAAGCTGTGGTATCAAACTTTTTATATCGATTGTTGCTTTGTCCAAATTGTTAATTTTATCAGTTAATTGGGTTATCTTGAGGTTAGTTTGTCCCATTTTTGTTATTATGTCCATACCAAATTTTTCTAATATTGAAGAAAATGCATCCATCTTAGATTGGAACTCTTCAAATGACTTAGACAAATCTTCTTTTTTTTGATCCATTGATTCCACCTTTGTGTAATGTAAAATTCTCCAGCAAAATTAAAGAGAACATTATATAAGATCAATTTTTTATTCTTTTTATAAATAAATAAATATAGTATTAAAATTTAAATCCAAGTTTTTTGGGCATTTTAATTTACCTTACTCAACTTCCGTGATAAGTGTGATTCAATATTTAAACATCTTAACTAAAGGCGGTAAATCATTGCTATTCCGAAATTACGGGAATTCAGACGTAGATCGAGATTTATTAGCGGGTTTTTTAAGCGCTTTTTCAGGATTTATGAAGGAAATTAGCCAAAGCGACATTAAGTCGACTGCAACTGATGAATTTAAGTATTATTATACGATTATCGATGACATTATAATCGTGGTATGCACGGATTTAGAGGATGATGACGCAACAGTTAACTCTAAAATAACAACTACTCGTGTTAAATTCATAGAGAAATATGGAGAACTTCTAGCAAGCGGTAAATGGACCGGGAATCGTGCGATTTTTGGGAGTTTTGAAAAGGAAATCGATGACATTATTTTAGGCGCTATTAAAGTTTCGATTA
Source organism: Promethearchaeota archaeon (assembly GCA_030599585.1). Lineage (GTDB taxonomy): Archaea > Asgardarchaeota > Lokiarchaeia > Sigyniarchaeales > SOKP01 > SOKP01. The sequence goes on from JAUVNS010000007.1 coordinate 10,107, forward strand.
TAGGGGTAGGAGGAGTTGGTAAAACTACACTCTTACACTTAATATGTGGTAAAGATATCGATTTAGAATATGTTCCAACTATAAATGTTGATATAACTCCTTTTGACGGAAAAGAACTTGATGTTCCTCGTTCAATTGTTCTTTGGGATTTTGCAGGGCAAAAAAACTATAGATCCTTATGGAGAAGTTTACTAGATAGTACAGACATAGCGTTAATCGTCCTTGATTCAAGCTTTAAAAATGTTAATTACAGTAGAGATATAATTCGGGACATTTTAGATAAACAATATAAGGATGTATTAGTAATTGGCATAGCTAACAAACAAGATATGCCCAATAGATTAACGCCCAAATTTTGCGAAAGAATTCTATCCGAAGCGGAAAGAGAACCGCCAATCAAAGTCCATGGAATGGTCGCGACTAATTCCGTGTACCGCGAGAAAATTCTTGCAATTTTACGAGAAGCAATCAATAAAATTATCTAGTAATTTTGAACAAAATATTAATTTTATAGCTAAAGCATAAAAAATTAAATGATTTTAGAATTATTGGTTATTATCTGACTTTCTTATGTTGTGATTGAATTGATTGAATTTGAGTTAGAGGAATTTTCCCTTATTGATCGTGGTAAGTATAAAACATTAAGACTAAGGGATTTAACTGAAGAAGAGAGGTATCTAGTGGATCCAATTGTTGCCCCCACTTCGGGTTTGCGGATCAAGATACTTGACAAGATAGAAAGGGCAGGTTCAGAAAAGTATGTACTAACTAAGAGTAAGTTGTTCCTTTTTCTTCGCGTTTTTAAAGCTATTAGTCAAAAATACAAAGAAATGAAGGACGGTAACAATCTCAAAGTTTTGATTGTAACAGATAACCGTCCAACTAAAAGCATTCTATTAGAATATTGTTCTCAAATTTTTGCTTACGATGGATACGAAATTTTTCATCAAGAAGACAATCCCGGAGAATCGAAGGCATCTGCTCCGTATGGCGCAGCCTCTGTTGGTTTACTCAAGGATATTGATTTAGTAATCGTGCTAACTGCTTCTCATAATGAACTGTCTTGGAATGGAGTAAAATTTTACATCGATTATCCAATGCCTATGTCGGGAGATTTATTCAAAGAAATTTCTTACAAGGCAATAGAAATCAAGGAAATAAATCTCGATCCTTTTTACAAGCCTATTAAAATTGATGCTGAGCAGATAAATAACGATTATGTGATAAGCTTGTTAAATGATATTTTGGAGCTTAAAAGCTTATTGGGTTTAAAGATCGTTATTTGGCCATATCTAGGAAAAGCCAGAGGGATTGTTAATCTGTTTAAACGCTTAGGAGCAGAAGTGGTGCTAATTAACGAAGAAATTAATCCTCCTAACCCTATAAAAATCGTTCGTGAGGAAAAATTAAGGCAAGTCATGGAAAAAGAAGGATCAAATATAGCACTACTCTTAGACGCAGATCGAGATAGAATTGCATTGTATGTAAAACAGAATGGTAAATATTGTTATTACATTCCAAATGAGATATATTCTGCCTTGCATAATATTTTAGCTAATCATTACCATAAAAAAATCATCAATGTGAGGACGATTCCCAGTGATTTAAGAGGAGATGGAACGAGTTTTATAAATATTTTGACTGGTGTAGGTTATAAACATTTAGGAGTAATAATGTACTTTCTATTAGGTAAGGAAGTAGATCAGTCAAAAGTTGATAAAGCGATTCTCTATTATGAAGACGAGAACAAAACATTAGTTCAAATTAATAACGCTGACCCATTAAGACAAAAACTAACTGAACTTATTGAAAAAGATAAGAAACATGAGGAAAGTTTTTTAATAGTAATGTGGGAAGAATCGGGAGGACATACTATTAATGTATTGAATCCTGTGAGAAAAGATAATATGGGGCATATCGTTTTTAATTCGAAGTTTCCAATAATTGCGGATAAATACCCTGTACCTGCTTTAGTTTTAATAACAGAACTAATTGCAAGAGGGCATGAAATATCAACATCAATTGATTGGTCGATTAAGGGGATAAATCGAACTATACCTGCTATAGACAAACAAAAGATTAAGATTATGAATAATTTTATTAAAAACGACAAAAAAGCTCTCACAATTAATAAAAAAGAGTATAAAGTAAGTGCTTTATCTGATAATGCGAATAAAGTAGATATTTACCGACTTAAAAGCGCCGATTCTACGTTATATTTTAGACCAAGCGGCACAGGACCAGAAGTAAGGTTTTATATTTTTGGAAATCGAGACACTTACTTAGAAGAATTAAAAACAGTGCAAGATTATATAAAAATACAATATTCATAAGACTCGACGAGTCAATTTAAAATTTAAAGCGTAAAAATTATGAAAGACGATCGAAAAAAGTTATGGGAACCCTCTGCTGAATGGATAAAAAATGCCAATATCACACGATTTACAGAGTTCGTTAATAGAGAATACGGGCAGAATATAAAAGGGGGAAAAGAATTATATAAATTTTCTGTAGATAATATAGAAGATTTTTGGGATGCTATGTGGAAGTTTTCTGATATAATCGCATCTAAACCATATGATAAAGTGGTGGAGGATTTAAGCGTTTTTCCCGGCACCAAATGGTTTCCTGGCGCTCGATTAAACTTCGCAGAAAATCTATTAAAGTATAAAGACGATCACTTAGCTTTTATATTTCAGGGCGAAACTAAAGTAAGCAAACAAGTGACGTACGCAGAGTTAAATAGAATCGTTGCTCGGTTGGCAAAATCTCTTAAAGAATTGGGGGTCAATATTGGAGATCGAGTTGTTTCTTATATACCAAACTTAATTGAAACACCTGTTGCCATGTTAGCAGCAACAGCGATTGGAGCTACATGGGCATCGTGTGGTGCTGAATTACAACCTAACGCCGTTATCGATAGGTTTGGACAAATTGAGCCAAAAGTCTTGTTTACAGTAGATGGCTACTTCTATAGGGATAAAGAGTTTAACATACTTGAAAATGCCAAGGCTGTAGTTGAGGCGATTCCCTCTATCGAAAAAGTTATCGTTGTTTCTTATATTTCTCGAGATAAACCAGATATCAGTATCATTTCTAACGCCGTCCATTGGGATGATTTTATATCCAAAGATGAGGACCCTTCTTTAGAATTTGAACAATTACCATTTGACCATCCTCTATATGTTATGTTCTCCTCTGGAACAACGGGAGCACCAAAGTGTCTCGTTCAAAGTGCCGGTGGTGTTCTAATTAATCATTTAAAGGAGTTAATCCTCTCAACTGATTGTAAAAGAAGCGATGTTCTAAATTATATCACCGCTCCTTCTTGGATGATGTGGAATTGGCTAATTAGTGGACTGGCAGTAGGGTGCACGATATTCCTATACGATGGTAATCCTCTTTATCCTGAACCATTGAGATTTTTTGAATTAATAGAAAAGCATAAAATATCTATTTTTGGTACCAGCGCTGCGTATATCCATTATTTAATGGGGCTTGGGGTTAAACCTGCCGAGAAATATGATTTAAGCGCGTTAAGAGAAATTTCGCAAACAGCGTCAACGCTTTCCCCAGAAGGATTTGAGTATGTCTATAGAGATATTAAAAAGGATCTCTTTTTTAATTCGATTAGTGGAGGAACTGACATAAATGGTTGTTTTGCTGGAGCCATTCCAATTTTACCCGTTTATTCCGGTGAATTACAAGGTAGAGCATTAGCAATGAAAGTTGAGTCTTATTCTGGGAAATCTGAACCAATTGAAGATGAACAAGCAGAACTTGTGTGTGAAGCGCCAGCACCATCAATGCCGATTTACTTTTGGGGTGACGACGATAACATGACAAAATACAAAGCAGCCTATTTTAATTATTATAAAGATGTAGGAAAAATGGTCTGGAGACATGGCGATTATATTGTAATTCATAGCGATACGGGCGGCATAACATTCTGGGGTCGATCAGACGCAGTTTTAAAACCTTCTGGTGTTAGAATTGGTACTGCAGAGATTTATAACGTGATTGAACAACTTCCCGAGATTGCTGATTCACTTGTTATAGGACAAAAATGGGAAGGAGATATTCGTATTATTATGTTCGTCTTATTAAACGAAGGTTTCGAGCTCAACGATGATTTGAAAACCAAAATTAAACAAACATTGCGAGAAAAAACCTCTCCTAGACATGTTCCAAAATTAATTTTTCAAACACCTCCAGACGGCATTCCTTACACCTTCAGTAACAAAAAGGTGGAAATAGCGGTGACTAAAATCATCCATGGTATGTCAGTAGCTAATCGTGGGGCTTTACGTAACCCTAACTCCCTCGATTTTTATATAGAAATGAAGGATAAACTAAAATAGAAAAATTTTCATCTTCTAGTTTTTTTTATATATTACCATGATATTTGGTATTGTAATACAATAAAACATCCAGCTTTTCAATTTTTGAATCGATTTTTAAAATTTAATTACAATCGAATATTCTAATTATTACATTAACGAAAATCTTAATGAGATTAAAATGCAAGAAAAAATAATTAGTGACGATATTCTTGAAAAGATGACTTTAGAGAATGTTTTTAAAATTTTTAACAGCAATGTATTTCCGATGCTCAATGACGAAGAACAAGAATATTGTAATGAACTTCAGGAGTTTTGCTTAGAACTTCACCCTAAAATTGATAAATCTAAAGATGTTTACGTTTTGTTTCCAGAACTTGGAAAGCGTGGCTATATGCAACGAATAAACAAATGGAAAGATTTCGCCCCATATGGGATGAAAAAAGAAATCTTGCTGGGAACGCATTTATCGTTATTAGACCCTCAATTAGAATTAGCGAGATTAGCTAGTGGAATTTTATGCGGTAATCCGACATTTCACTATTTCGAACACGGAGGAACAAGTGAAATCATTCAAAAAATTCAAGACGAATTAATGTCTGGACAGAAAATAGGATGTATAGGAATAACCGAACCTGAACGAGGTTCTGATGCTGTGAATATGACAACTGTTGCAACTAAAGAAGGTGATTCTGTGATTTACAACGGTGAGAAAGTTTATACTACGAACGCTCCAAAGGCAGATTATTTTTGTGCTTATGGGGTATATGATACCGCAAATCCGCGTGATACAATGGTGCAAGCAATGATAAAACGTGATTTTGGTGTGAGAACAGAAAGATTAAAAATCAATTCTGTTCCACGAGTACACATTGCACACACTTTCTTTGAAAATGCGAAGATTCCAAACGATTACATCTTAGCTGATGATGGATTAGGTTATGTTAGATTGTTTGAAGGACTGGTTCCTGAGCGTTTAGGAATAATGGGTTCTGGTATTGGAATTTGTTGGTCAGGTTTAATTTACGGAATTCTCTACACAAACCTTAGAAAACAATTTGGCAAGGCAGTAATTAGATATCAAGGCGTCGGTTATGGATTAGCAGACTTACTTACCAAATCAATTGCAGCTACAAGCTTAGCGCTTCAAGCAGCGACAATTTACGATGACAAGATACTATTTACAGATAAACCTTCAAAAGAGGCTATAAAGTGGGCTGCGGGTATATCAGCTCAAGGTAAGTATTACACTGCTAAGTTAACACACGAAATTTGTTATGAAGTTCAACAGCTTATGGGTGGTATCAGTGTTACCGATAATACTCCTATAGATGAGCTAGCTGATGTAAGTAAGATTGAAGAAGTTATTGGTGGGGCCCGAAATATCCAACTCCTTATAATTCAATCTCAGATCCAAAGATTTATGGGATTATTATAAATGTAAGTTTTCTTTTTTTTTCTTTTAATTTTAAATTTAGAATATCAAACCAATACCAGATGTTATAATTGATTTTAAACCAATAACTATTAAAAAACAAAAAACTATAACCTGAAATTTTTTGACAGGTATTTTAGGAGTTACCTTCTGACCAAATTTAGTTCCTAGAAATATAATTGGAAACCCTAAAAGAAACAAAATAAGCAATTCGTAAGGGAAAATATTTGTTATGAAATAAAATGGTGTCCTCGCAATAGAAAGCGAAAATCCAATCGCAGCGAAATTTCCAATAAAATTTTCTCTATAATGCCCCGTTTTTTCAAGCATCGCTACATTAATCGGTCCTGCAGCGCTTATCAATGCCGTTAATAATCCATAACTGAATCCACCAGCTATAATTAATGGGGATGTAGAATTTAATCGCTTCTCAAACTCAATGTCGTCTTTTTTTTTTAAATATTCGTTTAATTTTATTGCCGAATAACCAAGAATAAATGCCCCGAGAATCAGTTCTATCCATTCCAACTTAATTTCAATAAATAAGAATGTTCCAAAGATAGTAGCTGGTATACCTAACGCTAAGAATCTAATAAAGTAGCCCTTGTCCAATAACTCACGATATTTTATGAAATTTAATAAGGCAGTTAGAATACCCCATAGATTTACTAGAATTACTGCGTTTTTAATTCCAATGATGGGAGTAATTATTGGGATCAAGATTAGAGCGTCTCCAAATCCAATTACCCCATAAACCATGCTCGAAAAAAAGATGGCAATTAATGAGAGATAGATAATCATATTAAAATTGGTTGTTGTCAGAAATTAAAACTATTTATTATTACATTAATTATTACTATTCATTAATTTTACTCTAAGAGATATCATCTCCTTTCTTAAAATGGTTCTACTCATCAAGTAATTCATCAATCTTTTTCTGAACTGGTCCTTTTTCCTTTAGCTTTCCAAAAAGCATTTCCTTATTTTTTTCAACAAATTTCCACCCAAAACCAGTAAGGTCGCTTAAAGGGCCTTGAATTCCCTTAGGATTTCCCGTTCGTGTATAAATGACTTCCGTGTGTTTAATAGCCTTAAACACTTGATAGGGCGTTTCGTAGTTCTCAATAAGAGATTTTGCTTTTTTAGGGCCAATATCTACAAATCCCTCCACAATAAAAGTTCTCCTTTCCTCTACGCTCATGCTTTTAGGAGCTTTCCGAGAAAGAATCGTTGCACTATCTTTTACTTGCTCTCGATAAGCAATTCTCTCTATTACAATTGCTGTATCGCTCAAATTTCTGGTAGGAATAACAGCTATTCCCGATTTATAAGCGATTTTAGCGAGCGCACCATATATAGAAGCAATTTTCATCCCCGTGTTCTCAAATACTTTATCATTTAGACCCTCTAAAATCAGGATTGCCGTAGAATATGTTTCTTTTAAGCGAAGGCATTGTTCAAATAGGCGGTTGTCCATAATGGAAGAGACAAAATCAAAACCTTCTTTTCTTTCGATCGCTACATCTTCAGTAATGACAATATCAGCAACATCAAGCTGTTTTGCTTCGAATTTAATATTTGGATGTTTCTCTTCTAATAATGCCATTAATTTTCTTTCCCTATTATCAACAATAATCTGTAATGTGCTTTGTTTGCTCATTATTATCTCAGCTGGTAATAATTAAGGTGTTTTGTATATGATTAAATCTTCTTTGTAAATTAATAGTAATTAATCTATAAAAATAAAAAATAATTCGTATATATTTAAAGGTTAAAGGTTTTCTATTTATCCTTAAAATTAACAAAATCCCCATTTCGACTGAGGTAATCCCAAAGCTCTTTTACGCTAAAAAGTTTATTTCCGATTAAAATCAACAGTAAAATAAGAATCCCGCTAATTTCAGTTAAATAAACTAACGGATCATTAAAAAGCTTGTAAAACCAATAAGTTAAGGGATCACCAATAATTAAGAAATCATATTCGATAAACGGAAAGAATAAGGGGACCTCAGGTAAGTCTAATACCAAGTGAGTGACCATTCCAATTAAAAATGGGAGAGAAATGAAACTTTTTCTCTTTGTTGCTATATGTAAAATGATAAAACTTAGCAAGATAAATAAGATGGTATGTGAGATTCCTCTACCAGAACCAAGGTTTAAGAATAGCATTGATTTATCAATAATATCCGGGAATAAGGAGCCAATTATTAAAGCAAGTCTATTAAATTTGAACCTCTTTTTAATTAATGGCAGTTCAAAGACGATGAGTGGAATAGCTATGTGAAATAATAGAAAAATCCTTAAAACCCCTCTTACAAACCATATAATACTTGGAAAAAGTGAATAATTTCTGGGACAAAAAATAATATAATTATTACAATCGCAACTTCAATTGATAGTTTTAGTGCTCGTTTTAACAAATACGGATAGGAAATAGTTTTTTCTTCAGTCATAATAAAATTTTTTAAGCTCCACTCAATAATCCTTTAAGACTTCCTCAACGGTGTAATTAAGATGTACGATTTTGGAAAGAGCACTAACAATTTTGGTAGGGTCTTTTGCTTGGAATACGTTCCTTCCAAAGGCAACACCTGCGCCTCCCGCTTGTATCGAATCATGAACTAATTGAAGTAAATCAGGAATTGTGTCTGTTTTAGGGCCACCAGCAATAATAACGGGGACATCAACGCTCTTTACAATATATTTGAAGGAATCTATATCTCCCGTGTAGTTTGTTTTAACAATATCCGCCCCTAGTTCTGCACCAGCTCTTACTGCAATATTTACAACGTCTGGAGCATACTCATCAGCAATTTTTTTTCCTCTAGGGTATAACATAGCCAATAATGGTACGCCCCATTCTCTTGAGGATTCAATTATTCGTTGAGCATCCTGAAGCATTTCTGGCTCTTCGTCTGCTCCAATATTAATATGAATCGATACTCCATCAGCACCCATTTTTAAAGCTCGTTCTACGGAACATACAATTACTTTTTTATTCGGATCAGGCGCTAAGCTAGTTGCTCCAGATAGATGTATAATTAAACCAACATCTATTCCATATTGTCTGTGACCTGCTCCAACCATTCCAGAGTGCTCAATTACTGCGTTAGCGCCTCCTAAAGCAACTTTATCAACCATATCCGCTAGGTTCTCCAAACCTTTAATAGTTCCTAAGGTTAAACCATGATCCATAGGGATCATGATAGTTCTTTTGCTTTTCCTATCGAATAATCGCTCAAGTCTAATACTCTTTCCTAGGTTTGACATAATAATAATTCAATTTGAATGATACTTAAGTTATTGATAGTAAATGACAGTAGAAATATAAAATTATACCTCTGATGGTTTAGAATTAATTCACCAAGGTCTTTTTATTGTCGTACTCCTACTCATCTTAGACTTGTCTGGATGATCTAATTTGTAATGAATTCCCCAGCTTTTTTTTATTTTTTAAACTGATAGGTTCATGTTCATGTTGAGGATAAACTAAATGCTGGCTAATTTCCTCAGAGATAAGAGACTAGGGGAGGAAGTTATTGATGATTTCTGCTTTTTCTATGTATAAAGCTAAGCCTCCTCAAAGAGTAGGGTTTTATTCTATGTCTTTAAAGAAGAACTTTCTTCTTCAATGTAGAATTCTATACTTTTAATAATAAAATCAGGTAATGTAGAGTAATCTTTAGTTTTAGCGAAATTTAGCCAGGAATCTTTCACATCTTTTGATACATAAAATGATATTTTTTCCTTATCCTTTTTAAAATCGAAAAGAGGAGGAAGAATCTCAGTTAAATCTCCACCTATTATTATTATATCAGCGGCTTTCTTAACGATATTTTTATGAGCGTTAAACGCAATTGCTAGCCCAACTGCTCCAAAAGCTTCTAGATCGTTAACATCGTCTCCAATATATACACATTGATTAAGGTCAGGATACCCATTTTTATCAACAATTCCCTCTTTCAAAGCAAGTTCTTCCATAATTTTTATCTTGTCTTTATAATCAGTTTTACTTAGCTCCCAGCTTTTTAATAAACCGTCGTCATCAAAAAACAATTGACAATGAGCCCTGATATGATTGACTTCATCTAATTCTTTTTTTGCTTTTTGTGCAAGCCTATAGAAACTACCTGTAATTATAGCTGTTTTAATATTACTTTTTTTCAATATTTGAAATACTTCTTTAGCACCTCGAGATAAAATTCGACTGTCAGTCACTTCCTGGAAAGTTTTCTCATCCAATGGTATGATTTTCAAGGTATTGCAAGTAGCTTCTTTCCATTTTACATAGTTGTCAACATCGTCACCATAAAGACCATTTTCAAAATTTCTCTTAAGCGCTTCGTGTATATCGTATTGCCCTAATCTTTTGAAGAGGAGATCCCATGTACTAATAGCAACCTTTCTACTTATACTTTCATGCCATGGTTTCTCAAACAAAACTCCATCCATGTCAAAAAAGACCATTTTATATTTAGAATCCTTGAATTCAATTTCATGTTTTCCATGGAGTAATTTTTCAATTTTATTTCGACAAGATTTATACTCCGTAATTTGGGTATCAAGAAGATATAATGCTTCTTTTGCTTTTTCGTGATTTATCTTATCAGGTTTTCCTAAATATTTTCTTTCCCCTTTAGCTAAAAAATAAAGATAGATACTATCTTTTCTTTTCTGTTCTATTAAGCGCATGCCATCACCCTTATGAAACCTATTTTTAATTCGTGGGATATTTCTTATTTAATAAAATAATTGATACATTTATTCTTTTTGATTTTATTACAAATGGTAAATATTTACTCAAATGTTTTTTTTATGATAACTATTACCATGCATTAATCATACTTTGTCATTTGAATGAAAAAATTTAGTAAAAAATATAAAAAAAAAAAAGACAGATTTATTCAGTCATATTAGTTTTTCAGCTCCTTAGGAGCGGATTTAAGAATTATGTTTTTTAACGATAATCCGTTTTTTGTTTACCAATAGTACAACAACGCCAAGCATTGTTGCTAACGCTAGATACATAAAGTCGAATCCCGGTATCTCATCTAGGGACACTGGGACACTAGGGCAACCAGGATCATCCGCTGGAGGGTCATCTGTGCTTATTTGAGGGACTACGATTGTACCGTTAGCAATCTGGAGTTTGACTAGATCAACTTTATCTTTCACTGATTGAGGGATTATAGAGTCATAATGATGGTAAGGATATAGATAATTACCAATGGGTAATTCCCAAGATAGTCCACCCAGATTTTGCATGGCTGTTCCATTTTCTATTTGCTCCACGACTAAATCCATCAAAAGTGATGTATTCATCCCAATGCTAGTCATTGTGTGATCAGGTGCTAATACGGCTTGATCAGCAACCGTTCCAATTACTGTAATATTAGCTTCTACGCAAGCAGCGATAACTCCTCTTCCGGTCGTATCAGCTACCTGAACAACGATATCAACGTTTTTTGTAGCTATTAGCGATAGCGTGATCTGTTTACCAATCGCAGCATCACCCCAAGTACCAGCAACCCTAGCAAACACGCAAGCATCATCATTAACGCTCTCAACGCCTGCTCTAAAAGCATAGAACTCCATTGCCAGGTATTCATACCATTCTCCAAAAACTACACCTGTTCTATTGGTTTTTGTCATCAACCCTGAAAGTACTCCAGCTAGATACATACCTTCTGTCTGGAAAGCAGGATGAAGACCCACCGTATTATTTGGTGCAGGTACGTATGGGTTAAGACCAGGTATCTGAACAAATAAGGTATCATTGTGTTTTTCAGCAAGACCTGCGAAGTAGGTAGTTTCTATGAATTGACCTCCGACACAGAAAATCACATCATATCCGGCCGCACCGTAGTCATCTATTACTCGATACTGATCGTTATAATCTACTTGTCGTGATATGCTTATATTCCAACCATGAACGGACTCCAGTCTGTTCATACTTTGTATTGCCACATAAGAGAATCCCAGGTCGGTTTCATCACCACCCAACACGAGAGCAGCCTTGTATGCTCCATTACTGGTCCTCAACTCAGTTTGTGATTCGTCATTTGCGATTAGGTTTCCATTTGGTACCGACATTGAAATCACAAGTATTGCAGTTATGACGATTACGAGGTAACTAAATTTCTTATTCATTTTTACTTTCATTTTTAATCTATCCATTCGTTTTTACTTTCATTTTTAGTAGATTATTTATTTAATTCTTTATCATTTATAAAACATTGATCATTTTTATGTTTATTATAAAATATATGATAAAATCACAATAATAAATTAATGATTTAATATGACAAATTCGGTAAGTTCCAAAATTGAAGAAGCGAATGAAGAGGCAGTCAAGAGGATACTATCGGCTGAATGTAACCTAGTTGATATTGATTCTGCTGGTAATATTATCCCAGGTTTTAAGAGTAATTTATTTACTCATGCAGGACCACCAATTGAGTGGGAAAGGATGTGTAATACACAGAAATATGCTATTAAAAATCTGATAATGTATGAGGGATTAGCTGACACACCTGAAAAAGCTGCAAGACTAGCTGAAACCGGAGAAGTTACAATCGAACCCAACCATAACTACGATGCAGTTAGCGGAATGTGCGGAGCTACATCGGCATCCCTTCCAGTTCTTGTGGTTAAGAATCCGGTACATGGCAATACTTCTTATTGCCTCCAACAAACAAGTTTGACTGCTTTCGGTAATAAGTATGAGACAAGAGATGAGCTTGATTTTGTTCGAAATACGCTTGCACCAGTATTGAAAGCAACTATCAAGGAAGCGGGTGGGATTGGCCTTAAAGAAATACTTGCAACCGGCATACAGATGGGAGATGAGCTTCATGGCAAGTTAGATGGCACTAGGAGTGTCTTTGTGAGTGGTCTTCTACCTTATATTGTGAGGACAGATTTCGATAAAGATACCCTTACTCAAGTTGGGGAATACTTCAACACCCATATAGGACGCTGGTATGGAGGAAACTTGATGATGGCATCCTGCAAGGCGATGATGGATCCAGCTAAGAACATCGAGTACAGCACAATAGTAACTGCAATGGCCAGAAATGGAGTGGATTTTGGTATTCAAGTCAGCGGACTTGGGGACGAATGGTTCACTGGGCCTGCGGGGACGATAATTGGGTACACCTTTCCAGGATATCGATCGGAAGACTCTACATTAGACCTTGGAGATAGTGCCATTTCAGAATCGAGAGGTTTTGGAGGGATGGCAGCACCAGCAGCGCCTGGTCACGCAAGATTCATAGGAAGAGATTTCAAAGATGCTGTCGAGCGCACTAAACAAATGTATGAAATTACCCAAACAGAGGATACTCTTTTTCAGATTCCTTACCTTGACTTCCGTGGTGTTCCTGTGGGGATTGACATAAGAAAAGTCGTTGAAACAGGAATTTTACCTATTATAAATACTGGTATGGCTCACAAGGACGGTGGTCACCCTATGATCGGAGGGGGTAGGGCTGATGCTCCTATGGAATGTTTTAAAGGAGCTTTAGTCGCCTTTGCTAAGAAGTATTCATAATAAAATAAAGATTGTAAACATAAAATGGCTGATTTTGTATGGTGAATAAATACCTAACTTATCCAATTGGAGTGTTTGTAGCTCTAGTTGTCTTTTCTATCACCCTACTATTGTTGGGCTACGATCCTATAGAAGCTTTAATGTCGATACCTACCGGTGCTTTTGGTAGTCCAACTAGCACTAGTGAAACGATAATCCGCTTTATTCCACTACTAATGACCGCAATGGCTTTCCTGATTGCTTTCAAAGTACGATTCTTGAATTTAGGTATCGAGGGGCAGCTCTACAGTGGTGCGTTAATAGCGTATTTGATTGGTGCTGGGATGGGATCATTACCTGGCTTAATCTCAATACCATTAATTTTTATTGCAGGTTTCATTGGAGGAGTATTATGGTTGGGAATCCCTCTTATCATGAAGACCAAGCGGGGAATTAACGAAATATTTCCAACTGTCGTTATGAACTTCATTGCGATGTTTGTAATCGCTTGGCTCACGACTGGACCACTCAAGGATCCAGATTCGTTCAATCCAAGAACACCTTTCCTTCCAGAGTCAACTTGGTTGCCATTGATACATCCCGATTACAGGCTTCATGTATTTGTCTTTCTAGCGATTATTATTGCTATTGTTCTTTATATTGTTCTGTTTAAAACAACGATTGGATATAAAATTAGAGCTGTTGGACAAAATCCAAGGGCTACCGCACATGGAGGGATTAAGGTAACTAGGGTTGTACTTATTGCAGGAATGTTAAGTGGGGGAATAGCTGGAATAACAGGGATGATGGAAATTTTTGGTATACATCATTTCTTGATTCAAGGTTTTTCCCCCGGTTTTGGCTATCAAGGAATAGCAGTAGCAGCTTTGGGAGGCTTTCATCCTATTGGCGTAATCATTGCTGCTTTCTTCTTTGCAGTTCTACAAATCGGAGGAGAATCTATGCAGCGGGGTGCAGGAGTCCCTGTTGATTTCATTTTCATTATGCAGGCAGTGCTAGTTCTCACAATCCTGATAGTTAAAAATTATATTAATATGAGGAATTCATAATGGCAAATCTTATTACATCGATCATTGCAGGAGGTATTATACTCGCAGTTCCGATTCTTTTTGTTTCCCTTGGCGAGATTTTTAATGAGCGAGCAGGAACAATCAACTTAGGGCTCGAGGCAACAATGTCGCTCACTGCCTTCGTAGCATTGTGGGTAACTTTCGAAACGGGGGATTTCTTCTTAGGCACATTTGCAGCTCTCGTTATTGGTGCAGGTGTTGGAATGCTTCATAGCTTTACTACTATCAAAATGAGAGTCAATCAACTGATAGCTGGATTGCTACTCCTGACCTTTGCTGATGGTTTAGCTAACTTTCTTAATAGTATTGTCATCGAAGGAATTCGGATAGCGTTGATTGCAGATCCATTAGCATATCCAACGGCAGTACCAACTGTCACTCCCCTCCCCTCTATTTTCATCCCTTTTCTGAGCGATATTCCGTGGTTAGGGGAGATTTTCTTTCAACATAATGAATTTGTCTATCTCGCTTACTTCCTAGCGATTGTTTTCGGGTTGATCCTATACAAAACCACGTGGGGTCTCAAAATCAGAGGGGTTGGAGAGAATCCTGAAGCGTGTGATGCCGCTGGTATTAATGTTAATCGGATTAGACATCTTTGTGACATTTTTAGTGGGGTAATGGCCGGTTTGGCTGGGGCATCTATAACATTGGGATACATAGGGCTCTATGATAGCGGTATTGCAGGAGGACGTGGCTGGATCGCAATCATAGTCGTAATTTTTTCACGTTGGAGTCCTTTCAGAGCCATTGTGGGTAGTCTGATTTTTGGTATGGGATATTCTCTAGCGGCTAATCTAATAGGCTTTTTTGGTCCTCTGGTATCGTACTACTTCCTCTTATCTTTGCCCTATATCGTGGCCTTAGTGGTAATCTTATTGGTTGGGACGAAAAAAGGTCCCGCCGCATTAACTGTACCGTATTGGAGAAAATAAAGGTATAATATTATGGCTGTAACGGTAATTATTCGTGAAGATACATATCGAGACTCTGTGATTCTTATGAGACTATCTAACAAAGTTACTGAACTCGATGGTGTGTTACAAGCCGGAGTTATCATGGGCACACCTACCAACAAGGAATTTCTGAAAGTCTTGAACCTTCTAACCGAAGAGGCCAGACAGGCAGGTCCAAACGATCTGATCATAGCTCTAGAGACTCAAGATGAAAAGAGCATGGCTCAAGCACTCTCAGAAGTTGACAGGCTCCTTACAACTCGAGTTTCAAAAGATGAGAACAAAATAATCCCCGAGACACTGGATTCCGCACTTAGATATATGAGTGACGCAAATCTAGTTATTATTTCAGTACCAGGAGTATACGCTAAGAGAGAAGCATCGAAAGCTCTTAAAAAGGGAATTAATGTCTTTATTTTTAGCAGCAATGTATCTCTTGAAGATGAATTAGAGCTCAAACAATTAGCTCTGAAAAAGGGTCTCTTGGTCATGGGTCCTGACTGTGGAACTGCAATAATCAATAATATAGTTTTGGGCTTTGGGAATGTTGTTAATCAAGGAAATATTGGATTGGTAGCAGCAGCTGGAACAGGATTGCAAGAAGTTTCTACTCTGATACATAATAAGGGTTTTGGTATATCCCAAGCAATTGGAACTGGTGGAAATGACCTTTCCAAAACTGTTGGAGGCATCATGATGATTGAAGGCATAAAGCGTCTAGAACAAAATGATGAAACTAAAGTTATTATTCTCATTTCTAAACCACCCAATCAAGAGATTAGTCAAAAAGTACTAAAAATCGCAAGTCAAGCCAGTAAGCCAATAGTAGTGAATTTTCTTGGGGGTGATATTGAAAATATTGAAAGTCAAGGTTTTAATGCTGCCAAAACATTAGAAGATGCAGCTTCCACAGCTTGTGCTCTTGTTCAAGGAAAACAAGCAATAAAAAATACATTTACTGCAACAAGAGAAGAAATTCTTTCTATTGCCCAATCAGAATGGAATAGATTGGCAACTAATCAGAACTTCGTACGGGGTCTATATTCAGGTGGAACTCTCTCCTATGAAGCGTTGATTCTTATGACACCTCTGCTCGAAGAAATTTTCTCTAACTCACCTTTAAAACCTCATCTGAAGCTAGAAGATTCAACTTTAAGCAAGAACCATACCTGTGTGGATATGGGTGCGGAAGAATTCGTAATTGGAAGACCACACCCAATGATTGATTACACACTCCGTAATCAAAGAATAATCAAAGAAGGAAATGACCCTGAGACAGCTGTTATTCTTTTAGATGTGGTTCTAGGGTATGGGTCTCACGATAACCCAGCAGCCGAACTTATATCATCCATACAAGAAATAAAAACCAATGCTGAACGTGATGTGAGGTACTTGTCTGTCGTGGCTTCCATCGTGGGTACATCCCTCGATCACCAAGAATTTCATAAACAATCTAAGCTTCTGGAGGATGTAGGTGTGATAATTATGCCCAGTAACGCACAAGCAGCCAAATTGGCAGCTTTAATTGCGACTAGAGGTGCTATACAAGATAAACTTTTTGAGGGGGGAGTCTAATGACTGAAAAAGAAAAATTGTTTAACACAGATCTTAAAGTCATCAATATTGGAATCGAAATGTTTGCTGAAGATTTGGAGAAACAGAATGTAGCTGTAATCCACGTAAATTGGCGACCTCCTGCTGGAGGCGACCTCGATATACTCAAACTTCTAGAAAAATTGGAATAAAGCTGAATAAAACAATGCAAAAATTAATTATCGCATTGGGTGGGAACGCCTTCATCCAAAAAGGTCAAATAGGAACAGCAGAAGAGCAATTTGCCAATATTCGAAAACCTGTTGCTTCCATTGCCGAACTCTCGAAATTATATAATATTGTAATTACTCATGGGAATGGACCTCAATCGGGGGCTTTACTATTACAACAAGAAGCATGTGATGAGGTCCCAAAAATGCCGTTATCCATCATCGGGGCGCAAACACAAGGTCAAATTGGGTATATGATTGAATCTACACTGGACGAAGAGCTAATGCGGCTAGGTATATCCGATGAAAGACTTTTTCTCACGGTGTTGACTTATACCTCTGTAAAAAAAGAGGATCCTGCATTTGCGAATCCCACAAAACCCATTGGACCTGCTTATCCAGATCCCCGTCCAGGATTTGTCAAAATGTCACGGGGGTGGCGCCGAGTGGTACCATCACCGAAACCAATTAAAATCTTCCAATGGCGAGAAATTAAGTATTTATTGGAAGAAGGGTTTATTGTCATCGCTTGTGGCGGAGGAGGAATCCCTGTGTACAAAAATAATAATTGTCTTCACGGAGTCGAAGCGGTCATTGATAAAGATTTAGCTACTGCCAAACTCGGGGAACAAATCGGAGCCGATATCCTCTTGATAGCCACAGATGTAGAAAAAGTTGCCATCAATTTCATGCAACCGGATGAAAAATTTCTCGATTCATTGACCATTTCCGAAGCAATAAAACTTTTAGACGAAGGACAATTTCCTAAAGGAAGCATGGGCCCGAAAGTCCAAGCGTGTGTTAATTTTATTGAACAAGGCGGCGCTCAAGCAATCATTACCTCGATTGATCATATCCGAGATGCCCTCCTTGGAAAGACAGGTACACATTTTAAAAAACTCACTTAATTAAAATAAATATTTCTTATAAATTAGATTAATTGATCTAACAAATTAAAATAGAGGAAAAAACATGACACAAAAAATGACTCGAATAAAAACTGGAATTTCGAGATTTAGGAACAGCTTAAAGTTAAGGATAAGACCGGAACAGCATAAAGTTAAGAAAAAGCGTTACAACAAAGATATTAAAATTAAGCATGTTAAACCAGGCGAATCATTAGTAGAGATGCAGGGGATCACAAAGCGATTCCCGGGTGTGTTAGCTAATAATGCTATTAACTTTGAGCTAAAAGCGTGTGAAGTCCATGCTTTGCTTGGAGAAAACGGTGCAGGCAAAACAACCTTGATGAATATCTTATACGGACTCTATCGATCTGATTCAGGGGAAATTAAAATTCAAGGAGTCCCGGTTCACCTAAAATCGCCAAAAGACGCAATTGCAATTGGAATTGGGATGGTTCACCAACATTTCACACTAATTCCGGCAATGACTGTTGCTGAGAATATTATTCTGGGGATGAAGACCTCCAAAGGACCTCTTTTGAATCTCGCTGAAGCCGAGAAACAAATCATTGAGCTCTCAAAAACCTACAATCTAGAGGTTGACCCCAAAGCAAAGGTAGAACAGCTCCCAATGGGTATTCGCCAACGAGTTGAGATAATAAAAGCTCTGTATCGTGGTGCACGGATACTTATTCTAGATGAACCGACCTCAGTTCTCACTCCTTTGGAAATCGACGATTTTTTTGACGCTCTGAAATCCATGGTAAAAGAGGGATTAACTGTTGTTATTATAACTCATAAATTACCCGAAGTCTTTGCCATAAGTGATCGAGTAACAGTCCTTAGGGATGGATGTTTTGTTGAGACAATTGAGACCAAATTAACTAACCCAAATGACCTTTCGATGAAAATGATTGGAAGAGAGATTCTTTCAGGACAGAAGGGGATCAATATCAAACGTGGTAAGGTTGTTCTTGATGTTCAGGGTCTTAAAACCATGAATGATAAAGGTCAAGAAGCCCTCAAGGGTATTTCTTTCTCAATTCACGAGGGTGAGATACTGGGATTTGCAGGAATCTCAGGAAATGGTCAGAAAGAGCTCGCAGATGTACTCTCTGGTATGAGACCCTCTACAGATGGCACGGTTCACTTTCTGAAGCAAGATATAACCAATTTTAAACCAAAGAAATTAATCGAATTAGGAATAGGGGACATCCCTGAGGATCGGGCAGGAATTGGTCTTGTTATGAACTTTTCCATCGCAGAAAACTTGATTTTAGAGTCCCATACCAAGACTCCATTCTCAAATAGTTGGTTCTTGCCTTTCAACAAACAATATTTCTTGGATAAGAACGAAATCCGAAAGTATGCAGAAAAAATTATCCAAGAATATGATATTGATACACCAAGTCCTAATATTCCAGTAAGAAACCTGTCAGGTGGTAACCTCCAGAAGGTTCTCTTGGCAAAAGTTCTCTCTAGAAATCCAAAATTGCTTATTGTCGCTCAACCCACAGCTGGATTAGATGTTGGAGCCTCAGAATTCATATCTAAAAAGCTATTGGAGCAGAAAAAAAGACAAGTGGCCATTTTACTTATCTCGAAGGACTTAGAAAAAATTATGACCCTGAGTGATCGCATCGCAGTCATCTATGAAGGTAAAATTGTAGGGATAGTTCCTGTTGCTGATGCAAAAATCAGTGAAATTGGTCGGATGATGACTGGTGTTGAAAATGTGTCCACTGATGAAAATCCTGAACAAGGTTTGGGAGAACAATGTTAATATTTTTGAGGACTGAGATTAGATGAGGACAATCACTATGACCGATTCGAAGTCGCCCTATTATCGTTCAGGCCATCAATCTAAATCCTTGTACTTGAATGCTCAATCAATAGGTCTGACTGCTTATGACAGGATTCAAATACAAGGCAAAATTGGTTTGATACATAGTATATTCCAGCGTGTAATCAACATCACCGTGTTGGGGGACCGATTGATCAGTTTGGTCGGACAAGATGTAGGACAAGGATCGTTGAATATACTTGTAAACATTCCTAATCATATTAATCTGGTAACAATCGGGATAAAGAGGGGTGATATCGTGACACGAGTCGGTGATTCGATACTTATAGGTGAGAATGTTATTGTGATATTAACCCAAAGGACTGAACTATGGGAGCCAACGAGAAAATTTCAAGCTAATCTGCAACCCCTTAAGACAATTATGGCAAACATAGAGGTTATGAGAGAAGTTGCTCTTGTTTCTGATCACCTCAGTGGTTTAGGTGAATTAATTCCTTTTACCCAAATTAACGGTCTTAAAGATTCCAAAACTGAAAAAATAGGTTCAGTTTCTAATTTGGCGTTACCTCATATTTCATCAATGCTCAAAGCAATAAAATCAGGCCATTCCCAGGACCTAAAACGAGTTACCAAACATCTTGTAGGATTGGGTCCAGGACTAACTCCTGCTGCTGATGATATGCTCCTCGGGTTAATGATTAGTATGTTGTATATTTCAGAAAACTTTAATCAAACGATTATTGATGTCAAGAAAATCAATAAAGATATAATATCAATCATTTCAGGGAGAACTACAATTATAAGCGAAGAGTTCTTAAGAGAAGCTTCAGTTGGAAAAGTAAATGAAGCTGTCACCTCTCTTATGGAGAATTTGTTGACTTCAAGACAAAGAGAGTTAGAGAATTATGTTAGAAATGTCTTGGATTTAGGTGGTACATCTGGCACAGACACTGTGTTTGGAATCATCCTTGGGTCACATTTAATGTTTGACGATATATTTAAAAATTAAGAAGTGTTGTTAATAAGTTCTATACTACCAAGGTCTTCTGAGAGTAGTAGACCTGCTCATTTCAGATTTTTCTGGATGATCTAAATTATAATGAATTCCACGACTTTCTTTGCGTGAGATAGCGCTTACAATTATAATTTTAGCCACTGTAGCTAAATTTCTAAGTTCGACGAGATTCTTTTCTATTTTAAAATCCCAATAATATTGATTGATTTCATCTTGTAACATGTTAATCCTTTTTTTAGCACGCTGAAGTCGCTTATTAGTGCGGACTATTCCTACGTAGTTCCACATAAATCTTCTAATTTCGTCCCAATTTTGCGTAATAATAACCGCTTCAGTAGATGGAACGGCATGACCTGGTTCCCATTGCTCAAATTCTTTAATTTTTAAATCAGAAGATAACGATGTTAAAGTTTCGGCGCACTCATGAGCGCTCACTATTCCTTCAAGTAGAGAATTACTTGCCAAACGGTTCGCACCGTGAAATCCCGTACAGGCAGATTCTCCTATAACATATAGATTCTTTACTTCCGTAGATCCATCAATTCCTGCCATTACGCCTCCGCAACAGTAGTGAGCTGCAGGGACGACTGGTATAGGATCCTTGATTATGTCAATGTTAAACTTTAGGCATGTTTCGTATACTCCAGGGAAATGGTTTTTGATAAAACTTGGTGTCTTATACGATGAGATATCTAAAAGAACGTGATCATCTCCAGTTTTCTTGAGTTCTGCGTCTATAGCTCTTGAAACGATGTCTCTTGGGGCTAATTCTTTGGAAGGGTGATAGTCCTGCATGAACTCTTTACCACGAACATTTTTCAAAATTGCTCCTTCGCCTCGCATCGCTTCAGTAATCAAAAAGGATTTGGCATATGGATGGTAAAGGCAAGTAGGATGGAATTGATAGAATTCCATATTCGAAATAGTCGCTCCAGCACGATATGCCATTGCGATTCCATCCCCCGACGCTATATCGGGGTTAGTAGTATAAAGATAAATCTTACCTGCACCACCTGTTGCTAAAATTGTTGCTTTCGCAGCAATGTTGTGAATAATTCCGCTTTCTTGATCTAAAACATAAGCTCCATAACATTTGTAATTACTAGCATATAGATTGATCGCACACCAATGTTCTCTAATTTCAATATTCTTTATTTTTTTTACGTTATCTATAAGGTTCTTTTCTATATTTTCACCTGTTTGGTCATTTACATGAAGAATTCTTCTTTCCGAGTGTCCACCTTCTTTACCAAGGTCGTAATTTCCAGTATCGTTTCTCGTGAACTGAACTCCCATTGTAATTAATTCATTTATTCTTTCTGGTGCTTGAGTTACAATTTTTCTTACTACGGGCTCATTACAAAGTCCATCTCCCGCGCTTAATGTATCTTGAATGTGTTTCTCAAAATTATCGCTATCACTCCAAACACTTGCGATACCACCTTGAGCATAATACGTACTTCCCTCTTCCAAGTTTTCTTTAGCAATTAGTAGTATATTATCATCAGGGGAAAGATGCGCTAATTTTATTGCTAATGATATCCCAGCAATACCACTACCTACAATAAGAAAATCTGTTTTAGTATTCAAGAGACTTATCAGCTTAATTCATTATTTATTTAAGTATTTATTATTTACTCTATTTGTAACTACTTAATCGTAAATTTTTTTTAAGATTTTTCATTTCTACACTTAATTTACCATCAATTTAAAATTGCTTAAAATTTAGATGGCTATCTATAATTTTGATTTGCATTCTTAGAGAAATGACAAAAATAGAGAAGGTACTTTTTTTATGCTCAGGGAATTCTTGTCGTTCCGTATATGCCGAATATTATGCAAAATGGCTGAAAAGTACATCTTATAAAGAGGAATTACGATATGTCAATTTTGACTCCGCAGGAATTCGCCATTATTTTGAAACTCCACGCGAGGGCACAGTTAAATATTTAGCTTCTAAAGGAATAAGCGTAGATGGGTTTGTTGCTAAGGATATAACAGAAGAATTGATAAATACACAAGATCTAATTCTAGGATTCGAAGCTCGATACCACACAAACAAATTAAAGAGAAAATTTAAACACATTGAGAACTTAGATAAAAAAGTTTTTTTATTACTTGAATTTGCTGGTCAAGAGAACAATTGGGAGATCGAAGACCCTATTCATATGCCACTTGTAGAATATAATAAAATTCTCCAAGTTATTGAAGCTGGTGTTAACAAATCTATAGAAAAAATAATTAAATTTAATAAATCAGAATAAAGGTTAATCAATGAATAAAATCTCTAAAGTATTAATCACCTGTTTTGGGAATACAGCAAGAAGTCCCGCAGCAGAATATTTAGCACGAGACTATGCTAAAAAAAAGGGAGCTGATTTAATCTTTGAAAGTGCTGGCTTCATAAATGCTTTTTCATATATGCAACCGGAATCTCAAGAATATTTGGATGCTAAAAGTATAAAACATTCTGACTTTCACCCTCAAATTATCAATCGTACATTGCTTGAAAAACAGGATTTAATTATTACTATGGAGAAGTCGCATGTAGATGAAATAAGAGATAGCTACCCCGGGATTGTTGCCATCGATAAAAAGACATTCACTCTAAGAGAATTTAACGGAGAAACAGACAAATTAGATATTATCGATCCATATTACGAGAGTACTAATACTTACAAGAAAGTTCTTAAACTTATTGAGGATAATATCGAAAAAATGGTAAATAAAATAATACAGATTAATCAATCAAAATCTTAATACTTTTTATTATAGCCTAGAATTTACCTTTCTATATTTGGTTAACATCAAATTGTTTATATACATGTAGTATATGTTATAATTGACTTGAAATGAAAAGAAAAGAAAAAGAGCGAAAAAAGGGAATAGAACAACGACAACAAAAAACAATTAAAAATCCTCGTTTAGAAGCGCTTTCAGAGATTTCGGAGTTAATAAATGATGCAAATGATTCCTATATGAAAATGGATTATGATAATGCAATCAATTACTCCGAAAAAGTGATTAGATTAGCTATAAAATCAAATTTTGAACAACATATAGAAGAACAACAACAATTCTTGATAAAAATTGCTGAGAAAGTACAAGAAAAGTATTTTGTTTCAGAAATTAATGAAGCGATCAAAGAAATTGAAAAAATCTATAATATACTTCTTGAAGCTAAACAGATTTCTCAAGCTCATGAAATTTTAGAAACTTTTAAGAGGCACTATCAAGATAAGATTGATTTAGATTCTATACCTTTAATAAAAGAATTAGAAATGAAGGATCGAAGAGAATGGGTAAAAAATAAAGTAGAATAATAAATAATATTTTCAATCAATCCTTTATCAAATTCCTCAGAAAAATAAACATATCATGATTAGAAGAATTCTATTTATATGTTATGCAAATACATGCCGAACTCCCGCAGCTGAGAAATTAGCCGAACATTACGCTAAAAAGTACGATCTAAAAGGAGTTTCTTTCGATTCCGCTGGTTGGCATATTGTATTTGATAATGCTCAATTAGAAACTATCGAATACATTACATCTAAAGGAATTGAAATGAAAGATTTTAGACCTAAAGCTATTACTCGATCGTTGGTAGAGAAACAGGATATTATTATTGGCATGGAAAGATACCAATTAACAAAGATCCGAAACAAATTTAAGGATATGAAAGAAATCTTGAAGGAAAAGTTGTATACTTTGAAGGAGTTCAATGGTGCGAGTAAAGAAGACCTTAATATTCCAGATCCTTACAAAACAGGAAAGAAACGGTACTTCGAGATTCTCGAAATAGTAGAGAAACAAGTCGAACTTCTCGTTCAGAAAGTTAAAAATATTAATCAAATAAAGTGAAAATGAAAATGATATTCTAATCTAAACTTAAGCATTGTTTACACTTTTGTAAAATCTCTTATTTAAACGGTCGCAATATTTAAAATTTCTGACACTATTTGAAAAAATATATAACTATTCTAATTTCTATTTATGAACCAAATAACGATTAATAACGCAGTTATTGAGATATTCATTGGCGATTTATACAGTGTTCAATATGATGCAATTGTAATTCCCACAAACAGTCGCCTTTTGCCAAGTGGTAGTTTACGATGTAAGGTGCTAAAAGAAGCAGGGCATGCTATACAAGTAGAATGTAATCAGATCATAAGTAAAATAGCTAGTGTTCCAATTGGAGGTGTTGTCATCACATCTGGTGGTAATTTGAATGCCAATTTTATATACCACCTCAGAGCAGGCCATGATCAGAAAAAATTGATGTTAGCAACTTGGAATTCCTTAACTCTCGCTAATAAAGAAGAATTATCATCTGTGGCGTTCCCTCCTCTATCAATAGATGTTTTGGGGTTTAACGCTAAGATTTGTGCTGGAATTATGATTCCGACGATTCAGAAATACATCTTAGAGAAGAATAGAAATTTAAAAAATGTTTCAGTCTGTCTTGAAAATTTACCCGATTATAAAGAATTTGAAAGCGTTCTTAGCAATTTGACTGCTCCTATTCTTTCTTAGCCTTTGTGACGTTTTATTATTCTTGTGCGTTCTTTCAATGATTACTCTTCAAAAAATGAGAATTTAAAAAACTTTCGTCTATGTTATGTGATGAGATTAGGGCTCAATATTTTAGTAGCCATCTGGAAAAAGTCCCTCCTTAACTGAAGAATAAGCCAAACAAATCTGGTATGGCATTATAGATGATTATTATGAAGACCCATGACTCTTACTATTCCCCCTTAAGCTAATAAAAAGAAAATATTACTAATAATAATGGTCTAAAGTTATTCTCGGCGAAAATAAAAGATATCGTCCCCGTGTTGTTCCGAACTGATCCATCCATCCACTCTCAATCTATTTAGAAGGTCTTGGAGATTCTCTCTACAAAACTCATTTTCATCAGGAAATTTACAAATTTCATCCATTCTTCTTAATAGAGCTTTAACCGTGAGGGCTTTCCCTTGACTGTTTTTAAAGTAGATGAGCAATCTATTATAAGTATTTTCATGTAATGATACTGTTAAGGGAGGTTTCTGGATTATGGGTATACCGAGCAATCTTGCTTTTCGCTCTTCATAATCTGTATCACCGAAGACGCCATCCATTAATTTTTTCATTTTATCAATAGCTGCTCTACCTTTCTCCGTCTCAAAAACTTTACCACTAATTCCAAGACCATAGAGGTCCATATCTTTAAATTCGGTTTTAGAATCTTCTTCTTTTTCCTTCCTTTTCTCTTTAATTTGCCTCTCCTCCTATTTCCATTTATTTTTTCATATACTTTGAAAAGATTTTTGTAATATTACACAATTTGTCGACCATCTTTTATATATCTTTTCCATACCCATTGCCGGCTTTTGTTGAATTCTTATGTTTTATATGTTATGGAGACGATATTTTATTAGAAGGATATTAGATGGCGTCTAATAATTTTTAAAAATGGGATTTTACATAGATTTAAAAAGTAACTTAACTAAATGAATTATTAAGACAAATATCGAAGTGCACTCATGAAAGATAGTAAAAAAGAGAAGAAAAAAGCTTCTAAAAAATTGAAAAAGCTAAAACCAACAGGTTTGAATCAGCATAATATGTTTCAATTTCGGACGGGACTTGAATACTTTCAAAGAGGACAATTAAATCGAGCAATAAATGAATGGGAGTCAATTAGAAGGCAATCACCTAATAATATTAATATTTTGCATAATCTAGCAATAGTCTATTTGCAAGCAAAGCAACTTTCAGGAGCTGAAGAGTGTATTAAAAGATCTTTAAGGATTAACTCAAAAAGATCAGAAGAATGGGATATGCTTGGCATGGTATATGCCATGAGGGCTGCTAGTAATTCAGGACCTTTAGATACCACTCTTATCGAAGAATCACTTGAATGTTTTTCAAAAGCGTTTGAATTAAATCCCAAAAATAAGGTTTTATTGATTAAAATTGCAACTTCTCACTTTACATTACACAATCTAGAGCACGCTAAGAAAAACATCGAGAATTATCTAAAATACCACCCTAACGATCCTAAAGCTCTCGAGTTACGTAATGTGATAATAGAAGAATCCCGAAGATTTGGAGGTTTAACAATAAACTGTGAAAATTGTGGTTCAAAAGTTGAAGATTTTTTGGCTTTCTGTACTAATTGCGGTGAGGCATTAGAGAAGAAAACTGTAACGGGGGAGAGAGTTTCCTGTCTTAGTTGCGGCTCTATAATTTCAAAAAATGTTGGAAAATGCCCAAATTGTGGAGCCCCGATTGATAAGTATGGAATGGATATTCACGAGCAAGGAATTTCTAAAGATGGACTTATCTCACAAATGAATGAATTAATGGAAAAGGAAGGATTCCAGCATGTGGAAACTGCTAAATCTTATTTTAATGCTATTCTTTTCTTAAATAAAGGAAAACACTCCGACGCCATTGATCTGATGAAAAAAGCAACTGAGCTTGAACCTAAACATTCAACCTTACACTCTCAACTAGGTAACATGTATTTCGGCATAGGGAAATCAGATCTGGGAAAGCAATATTGTGAGGAGGCTTTAAAATTTGATCCCCAAAATTATTCTGCATTGGAAATATTGTTAAGTTATTATACTCAGCAAGGAGATACTGAACAAGCTGAATATTATTTCCAAAAGACTAAAGCCTTAGGTCCTAACTATGTTAAAGAATTAATTAGACAAGGGCACATTGTATTGGGAGCTGATGACACCTTTGGAGCAGTTTCATTATGGAAGAAAGCGCAAAGATTGGATCCTGATAACATTGAAATAGAACTGAGGATTAAAGCTTTTGAAGAGGATTACATTATTGAAGAGGAATTGGCAAAGTTTAACGGAGATCTACAAGCTGCTATGGCACATTATCAAAGAAGATTAAGACTTAATCCAGATGATCCATTTGCGAAAAGAATGACAATGAAAATCTCAATGAGGCAAATGGGAGGTGCTCCCGCTTTTCGATATCGAGGATAAAAATGATAATATAATTAAAAGGTAAAATTTATGTTTCAAAGTAAAAAAGAACGAGATCCTGAGTTGAAAAAATGGTTTGGTAAAGGCTGCGAGATGTCAGCACAGGGAAAGCATGAAGAAGCTATAAAATGTTACAATGAAGGTTTAAAAATTGATCCCATGGATTGGGCTTGCTGGAATAATAAGGGTGCTGCATTTGATAAGCTTGGAATGGAGGAAGAACATAAACAATGCATGCAACTTTCAACAATCCTCATGGTATCTAGAATTTAAATTAAGCGTGGATTCTTCTTCACATCAATTAAGTAAACTAAAGAGGCAGCATCCATCAAATTTTTTTCTGTTTCGTTAAATTCACTAAGTAAATTTAAAATCCTTCCCTTTAGAATTACCATGTAAATAACCTCCTTCTGGATTTATTTTTTTAATGTGATAATTATTCAAAAAATGAAACTTTAAAAAACTATAATCTATGTTACATGTAAGATTTTTAGTTTACGTATAAATCAAATTCACATTTGACTTAAATGTCGAATTGAATCTGACGAATCTAAAACACTAAATTAGGATAAGGGGATTCCTTTTTGGAAACAAATGGTATAGATGAGAATTTTTTAAACGATTTAAATGGGAGTATTCAAAATGATATATCAAATATTAATTCACTAAAGGGATTTGAAGTAATTTCTGAATCCATTGTGTACAAAATTCTTGATATATTTGGAAGAAATAGTTTACTTTCAATGTTGTATCAAACTGGGGCAGGACCAGGAGAAAAAATAGCTGAAATAATAAAACAGAAATATGAGAAAAATGACTTTGAGATTTTTGAGGCTTTAAAAATCTTAATGATTGAGTTAAGAGATTTTTACTCAATGCAAATTAGAGAAGTTCAAGAATATTCAGACCATTTCAAGGTAATCGTAGAAAACTATTGCTTTTTACGAGATCCTTATAGTCATAGGGAAAAACTTAAACCGGGTAAAGCCTTTTGTAGAATAAATAAAGGGTATTTCGAAACGGCTTTTAAAAAATTGTTAGGAGATAAATTAAAAAAAGTAGAAATTAATTTTCTTCACAACGATCTCGAAAACGATGTTTGTGTAGAAGAGATAGTATTTTATCCTAGCCAACTTTAAGAAGTTAAGAAAGACCTTAGATCTTTTTATTTTTTCAAATCATTAGTCAGTATTAAGAAGATTTAAATTATATCATTAGCGTCGATATCCAATAATTGAGCTAATTTTTGTTTTTTACTACCCATTAACGGGCCAGCTGCAGCTGTAGCGGGTCCAATTGATCCCATCCCCAATTTTTCATGGATTTGCCAGTAGTATTCTTCATAAATTTCTATTTTTTTATTATTATCTTTTCGAAAATCTTGGATTGCCTTGTCAATTATTATATCTGCGATCTTATCTAGCTCTTTTAATCTTTGATTAATATATTCTCCCGTTATATCTTTACCTGTATCAAGATCAATCACCCGCTGCACCATGTGTTCATCTGTAATTTTTTCTTTCCTTTCTTTCATGCGATGTATGACACTATTCAAACTGAAATTTTTAATACACTAATTATTTCTTCAAGATGATAATAATAAACGAGGTATAAAATTCTTCTCATTATTGAAGGACACTAAAAACAATCTCCATATTATTTTCAAAAGTGGAGATCCGTTTTTTCATTATATTCAATTATATTCAAATGGATCATTAACTTGTACTTTTTGAGATACGAAATGTCAAAGATTAAAAAAAAATTTGAATTAGTTTACATATAGCAATCTGATTTTAATAAACAATAAAATAAAATTTTAAAGAGGATAAATAAAAATGGCTGAAATTAAAAATATTCTAGTACTTGGAACTGGCCTAATGGGTAATGGCATAGGACAAGTAGCATTAATGGCTGGTTATAATGTGACATTAGTAGATATCGCTGAAGAAGCTTTAAATAAAGCTTACGACGATATTCTAAAAGGTCTTAAAAAATCAGAAGAGAAAGGTAAGTTACCTATAAAGACCCCTAAGACTGAGGATACTCCCGCAGTCTTCTATACTGCTGATGAGATTATGGCTAACTGTAAGAAATCTACTGATTTAGCAAGCGCTGTAAAGGATATTGACATGGTTATTGAAGCAATTGTAGAAAAAATGGACGTCAAAAAAGCAGTCTCTAAAACTACAATGGATAATGGTCCTGATCATATTATCTTCGCTTCAAATACTTCTACTATGAGTATTACTGAGATAGGGAAAGATTGTGGAAAACCTGCTCAAGTTTGTGGTATTCATTTCTTTAATCCAGTTGCCTTAATGGCTTGTATTGAAGTGATTAAAGGTGATGACACTTCTGACGCTACATTTGACACAGCTATGAAAGTGGCTAAAAGCTTACCTGTTCTAAGAGGTAGGAGATATATTGCACCTGTGTTAAAAGATAAACCTGGCTTTATTGTGAATAGATTAAATGCTCCAACTAATATCTACTTAAGTTGGGTTTTTGACCAAGCACTCGAAAAAGGTATTCTTCCCGATCATCCCGAACAATTAGATGGAGATATTGGCAAACTTGCTGCAATGCCTCCGTGCGTTTTATCGGACTATGTTGGGCTTGATACATTATACCATGTAATGAAATATAACGAAGTAGCACTCTCTCCTGATTTTAAACCGGGAAAAGTGTTAAATGATATGATGGAAAAAGGTACTCTTGGAAGAAAAACTGGACAAGGATTTTATGATTGGTCTAAAGGCAGACCTCAACCAGATCTTTCTGTTAAAGCGGGTTTAATAGATATTGATTTACTATTTTCAATTTCCTTAAATGAAGGCTGTAGAATTTTAGAAGAAGGAGTTGCAAGTGGTACTAAAACAATTGACGATGCGAATATGGCGGGTATGAACACTCCTGGACCATTTGGCTGGGGTAAACGAAATGCCGAAAAAGCTGTCGAAATGTTAAATGCTTTCGTTGAAAAAACGGGAATTAAATACTTAACTCCCTGCGAATTACTTAAGTCTGGCGGCTTTAAGAAGATGCGAAAATAGACCTAAAAAGGCACAATTACCAATTTTTCTTTATTTTTTTTATTCTTAATTTTGAAAATTTTTAATTAAAAGAAAACTATTACTAAATATTCATAATTCAAATATTTTAGAGAATTAAAGTAAATAATAAGGATCTTAAAAGAGGTTAGTAAAAATGTCAGAAAAAGAATTTGAACATATTAAAATCGATTGGCCAACAAAGTTAAACGACCAAGGTGAGGTTATAAGAGAAGGAACCGTAGATGGAAATTATGCGGTAATTGCTATTAATAGACCTGATAGATTAAACGCTTTAACGGAACAAACAGTATCTGAGATTTCTAGAGCATTACGGATGATGGAAGTTGATGGGAGCGTTCGAGCTGTAGTATTAAGAGGCACTAAAGACTTCACCAAGAAACCTGCGTTTTCTGCTGGGGCTGATTTAGCAGCTGCTTTTAGTCCGGGGCTTAAACCTAATGTAACATGGCACATGGCATTGGCAATGAGGATTAGACATCGAGATTACGATGAAATTGAACAATTCTCAAAGCCTTTAATCGCTGCGGTTGATGGTTTTGCCTTTGGTGGGGGTTGTGAATTAGTACTCTGCTGTGATATCGTGATTGTGTCTGATAGGACAAAAATTGGATTGCCAGAAATCAAGGTAGGTATTTTTCCAGCGAATGGAGGAGTCACACGTATGGCAGAAAGAATTGGGACTAATAGAGCGTTAAGAATGGCGATGTTCGGAGAGCCTATCGATGGTCAGACTGCAGTTGATTGGGGATTAGCTTCTTGGATTGCACCTGCGGGGGAAGAGTTTGAAAAGCTCGTTCATGAGAAAGCTAAGTGGTTTGGAAACGCGCCTACTACCGCATTGTTTGTCATTAAGAAATGCGTGAAATTTGGTACGAGGGATGTGCAATTAGGGCTTATCATGGAACAAATGGGCTTTGGACTCAATCAAGTATCCCATGATGCAAAGGAAGGCATAATGGCTTTTAACAGAAAAATTAAATGCCCAAAATGTGGCGGTAAAGGTAAATTTGAGGACGGAACACAATGTGATGTCTGTAAAGGCAGACGAAAGATAAAAGATTCCCCACATTTCAAAGGGATGTAATCTATTTTTTTTCCTTTTATTTTTATTTATAATTCACTTCTAACCACTACAATTCCTATAATTTTATAAGCTATTCTAATTATAAAAATAGTAATGGGAGGTATCGAAGTTATAGAAGAAATAAACGATGGCAATCTTTATCTTCGCAAAATTTCTAAAGAAGATATTGCATTTTTCTTTCAGAGTTTGAAAAATAAAGATATGACAAATTATCTATCGCTTGGACCTTTATTGTCGTACGAACATTCAAAACGCTTAATAAAAAACTATTTAAAATCTTGGGAAAAGTACCTCCAGTTTAATTATGTGATAGAATTAAGGGAAAATCAAAAAAAAACTAGAATTGGTTCTGTTAGTCTATGGAATATCAATTGGTTTCATCAACGTTCCAGAATAGGTATATGGATTCTCCCAACATATTGGGAACGTGGAATAGGTACGAAAACTATAACTTTGATAAAGATTATCGGATTCAACCATTTGAACCTAAACAGAATTGAAGCCCATATAGCTATGAAAAATGAGAGATCGATTAAAATGTTTAAAAAATCTGGTTTTATTGAAGAAGGCACCTTGAGAGCATACCTTAATATCACCGGAGAGTTCCAAGATGCTCTCTTGGTAGCTTGTTTTAAAACCTAGGATATACTGGGGTTTAGTTGGTAACCTCGTAAAAATCCTTTCGATTTTACAATCTTGTGTATATCTGAAGAAAACGACTTAAATTGTGAAAAATTTCCATTAAAATTGATCAATTCTTTTTTGAATTTGGTTAAGAACTGATCAAAGAGTTTAACAGCAACACTATCAAGATATTTTTTTTTCTGTTTTTTACTATCTACTCTACTA
This sequence comes from Promethearchaeota archaeon, assembly GCA_030599585.1. Lineage (GTDB taxonomy): Archaea > Asgardarchaeota > Lokiarchaeia > Sigyniarchaeales > SOKP01 > SOKP01. The sequence goes on from JAUVNS010000007.1 coordinate 42,955, forward strand.
TCGCACTTAAAAATTAGATGAAAATTAGATTTAGGATGAGTATAAAAGTAAAATACGCTCTTGTTCATCCGTAACGTGTTCAAACTTTCTTTAAATCCATATTTTGTGAATCTGCATATCTGGTCGAAATAACTCGCAATCAGGTGATAATTTTCATCCTCATTTGAACTATCACCAAAATTATGGAAAAATATGGGTATACCCTCACCATTCAATAATGTGATCTTTTGGATCAATTTCTATCCAAAACATATATTCTTTTTTGTAGTATTTATATGTTCGGTAAAAAAATAAGGATGAGTTTGTATTAATTAAAATGGTTATTAACACGAAAATAAAAGTAGATTGTTCTACCAAAATAAGGAAGAGGATATTTTTATGCGTTTTTTTATTGTGACTTTTTGGTTTTGATTAATTCTATAATTTCCTTAAAAATTAGCAGAGAATTATCGTATTCTTCCGTTTTTAGAGCCCCAATTGCTTGAAAATTTAATTTTTTAACCTTATTTGCAATCTTTTCGGCTTCTGCTCCCAACTTTATTTTCTTTTCCAGTAAATTTATATATTCATCAAACCTCTCAATATTTTTGGTTTTACCTATAAACCGGGATATTTTGATAATTTGGCTAATGTTGTCTATAGCTTGTTTAAAACGGTTTTGAGTGATATTATCCTTGATGAGAACTTCTAAAGCTTTTAATTCGTCTTCTAATTTGAGGTATTTACTTTCAGCATCAAGAATATATATCATTTTTGCTTCTATATCTTTGTTATATTCTGATAGATCCTCCTTTTCTAAAAATTCGATTTTTGAGTCGAGGATTCTTTTAGCTTTCTCAAATTCGTAATTTTCTGTTAATTTAGATACTTCTTTTAAATCTTTCTCAATAATTTCATTAAGAACATATCTTTTCCTTAATTCTAAATACAGTATTTCGGAAGTTTCCCACATTTTAAGGATATTACTATTAGTGAGTTTTTTTAAAAGCGCTTTCGCTTGTTCTAATGTCTCTCCCGCTAAAGAGAGATTATTAGTACTAACATAACTATTAAATTGTATTTCTAATGGTTCCAACTGCCTAATCAAGTTTTGTTCCCTTGTTATGAATTCGTTCCATATTTTTGAATCTCTTAATAAAAACTCCTTTACATTACTAAAAGAATTCAAATCAATATTTCTTTCATGATATTGCTTAAATGTCTGGACTAAATCATGCGCTTCTTCAATGTTCCCTTTTCCTACAAGCTTATAAAATTCTTTTTCTAAACTTTCGAAATCATCCCTGATAACGATATATTTATGCTCTTCTTTAGCTTGTTTATAAAGATTAGCTATGTATTCACCTTCTTCTCTAACAACAGAATATAACCTAGCTTGTTCTGCAATATCCATTATTTCTTCAGCAATTTTTATAGCTTCGTCGAATTTTCCCATTAGATAGTGATTATTCGCAATCACTTTTAACTCGTCAATTTTAGATAAGACCTCTAGTTTTTTTTTATTATCCTCTCCTTCATCGAGATTATAATTAATGATTATTCACCAACTTTTTGCGAGTTATTTAATTCCAAATTTTGCACAATTTCTTCATAAATTCTTAGAGCATTAGAAAATTCTCCAATTTTTAAGTATTCTAGGGCAGATTCACACAACTTTCTTATGTTGTTGTAGAACTCATTATTGACGCTACGATATTTGCTTTTCAGAATGTCGACTTTGTCTTTGATTCTTTTATCAAAGTATTTTAAACTTGACTTCTGGATAGTAGCAAGAAATTTTTTAGTTTGTTTTAAAAATATTATGCTCCTGCTCTTTCCCATTTTTTCAGAAAAATTGTCGATATCCTTTAAAATTTTATCTTGCTCGATTTTTAACTTATATACCATATTTTCTTCTTTCATTAATAATTGTTGAGCTAACGGTATGGAAGAGAGTTCATATTTATCTGCGTATTTTTGTTTGAATTCTTCAACGACAGTACGAGCTTCTTCGTAATCCTCTGCTTCTACTAATTGCTTAAATCTTTTAGTTTTTTCCTTACAGACTAACTCAATTTCATTAAGGATTTCACTTGCGCGAGCTCTTATGTGAGCTTCATTGATAAAATTGATTTGATCTTGTTCGAGCGAATCATCATTTATATCCCTTGCTAAATTAACTATTTTTTGAGCAAGCTTAATAGCTTCTCCATAGTTATTAGCAATGAAAAATTTGTCAGATTTCTCTTTCAACCTATTTATTTCAGAAAGCACAGGTAATAATTTAACTTCTAACGTTTTAATATTTGATTTAAGAATTTCTTTTTCAATTCCTATAATATTCAAGAATTCTGGAGGTTCTAATCCCGATTCTATAGTAATATTTCTTAAAATTTTTAATTCTGGATATTTTCTTGAAATCGCACCCCGAATTTGAGGAATATGTCTTTTTAAACTTTGAGCTGCTTTTTTTCCCATCCATACATACATCCGTTTTAGGTCTGGAATATAAAAGATCAAAACATTGAAGAGGGTTAAGTTATTAGTTAATTCTTCTTGGGGGATTTCTTCGAAATTACCAGAATATCGTAACTTATAAACTTTGAAATCAGAACTCATCTCTAGAATCACTTAAGGATCAATAGTATTTCAATTTATATTAAGAAAAAAGAGAAGAGTCAAAAATAATATTAAACAATTTTTTTTAGTAGTTAGAATCTCTACTAATCAGAACTTTCAATAGGCTCCTTTAAAATTTTATCTGGTTTAGGAGTTACTTTTGCTGGTTTTCCTTTTAGGAGCTTCGCATTTTTAGCTATTTCACCCTGGTATTTTACTTTAAATGCTTTTTCTCTAGCAGTTATGTCAACTCCTGGACTTTTTGTTTTTCTCAGCGTTTTACTATATTTTCTAACCTTCCTGACAGGTTTTGGAAATTTAAATATCTTTTGATAAAGATATAAATACGTAAGCAATGCAGCCGCTGTTATTCCGCCGATTATAGATAATAATTGGAATAATAATAAATCTTCTTTTGGTATATTAGCACTTATTACTATTTCATACGATGTAAAATCGTAATCTTCACCCTTATAAGCATTTATCGTCAAAGTGAACGAACCCTCTTGAATATTTGTCAATGTAACTGTGTATATGCCATCATTATTATCATCAGTTAAGACACCATTACCATGAGCCCATCTATATGTAACTATAGCGCCCTTCACTGTACCTCCAAAGTCTAAGTTGTTTATTACAATATTTAAAGTAACACTTTCGCCGGGTCTTATAACTCTATTTGACTCCCCTGTAATATTTGTTCGTATTCTCACTACACTTACGTATATTTTTTGGATTAAAAACAGCTCGAAATTTGCTTTCTCCGCAATTAAAGTAAGGATACCTAATCCAACTCCCAGATCAGTCGTATTTATTATTATTGAATATTGTTCTAAAGCTATAGATTCAGATAACAGACCCGCCAAATCCCCATTTAACTGAACAATAGCACCTGAAATATGATTTTCTGCTCGGATATCACTATATTTGATTGTTAAATTAAGAAGAGAACCTATAGTAAGCTCAATATAAGGATCTAGTGTTTTATTTAATTCATTGATAAAAAGCGCGCCAGTGGACCCTCTTTCAATAATTTGTATGAAGAACTCAATAAGGGCTGTTTGATAATTTGTTACTTGAGCACGGATGACTATCCTATTTAAAGTGCTATTTAAATCAATTATGTTTATTGTTATGTTGTAATGCTCTAGTAACGCATTTTCTGTCATATATCCCTTATCTATTATATCAACATCTGCACCACCGAGATATTCTTTCGTGAGGTTATCAAGATAATTTACAGTTATATTTAACATATCGGTTACTTCCAATTGGATAGTTTCTCCATTATAGTACTGAGATCCATTCAGAAAAAGTAGTAATTCAGTTTTCTTTTCGTCTATTATAAGCGTTATTACTTCTGAAGTCAAAGTATAATTATCTGTTTTTGCGCTTATAGTTAAAAATTTAACCCCTACTCCTAAATCATCAGCAGTTATAGTGATATAATATTGGTTAAAGATTAAACTCTCAGTTAAATCTGTTGGAGTCCCTGATTCAATTAATCGGACATTCGCAGAATCTATGAAAGAGTCTGTGTTCAAATCCTTATAGAAAACAGTAATGTTCAATTGTTCTCCGATAGAAATATTGTAAAATTCAAAATTAGATGATAGTGTACCATTTAGATAAACATCAACTTTAGTGTCTCTTTCGGTGACAGATATAGAAATTATTCTCGAAGAAAGAGTATAATTCTCCTTAATAGCTGAAATCGTTAGAAAATTAATGCCAAGCGCCATTAATGCTGTGTTGATATTTAAACTATAATCTATCGGTGAATTTTCTGTGAAGTTTTCAGAAATTCCCGTTCCCGAAAGTTGCACCGATGCTCCACTAATAAAAGAATTATCTAAACTGTCATTATAGGATATTGAAATGCTTAAAATTTCATTCCAAGGAATTTCTATTGATGTGGTTTCAATTCCGTCTAAATTTATATTGTCCATATAAGAATTTCTCTCAAGTACTTCTATTTTAAAACGAATGGATTGAGTAGTATAATTTTCTTTAAATGCATTAACAGTGAGGAAACTGTTCCCTAAACCAAGATCCGTAGTGTTGATTATAATGGAATATTGATCATTTGAAAGATCTTCAGTTAAATTTTGCGGATTACCTATTCCAATCAATTCTACAGTTGCTCCATCTATATGTATAGGAAGTTGTTCAATGTCTTTGTATGTTATTGTTATATTTCCATCATTTCCATATATCATCTCTATAGATTTATCCAAAGTTTGGTTTGTGCTATCTAAGTAGAGTTGTAATTCCGTGTTTCTTTCAATTACTTTTATATTGATTAACTCTGATATTGATTCGTAATACTTTTTACTCGCAGATATGGTTAAGAAATTATTACCAATCTGTAAGTTCGAAGATTGAATAGTAATATTATAATGTTCCAACGGATTATTTTCTGTTAAATTCTTAGGTGATCCTAATCCCACCAGCTGTACTGCCGCATTTTGTATGAAATTGTTGTTAGTTTGATTTTTATATATAATTGTAATATTAATCGGATTACCCATAGTGACTTCAATTGATTTTTCTAATGTTTTATTTACACTGTTAAGGAATATATCTGTTTTAGTTTCTGTTTCTACTATATTTTCTGTATAAGAAATTACTAAACTTGCATTATCTATTGAGACAATTCTTTTTTGTTCTAAAGGAAATGTATCCGCAAGAAAGACTTGTATAGTTAGAGTTATATTTTCATCCTTTAAAATTAGATTAGAGACGTCAAATCCTCCAATTTTAGCATCTTGAAAAGTGGTGTTTCCTGAACTCAATTTTATTGTCTCAGAATGTTGTCTGTCGTTAATTAAAACCCTTATTTCGGAATTTGGAGAGGATTCGGTCCAATTTTGATCAAGCTTATATTTAAAATTAAGAGTAGCGTTATTTATTATAATATTACTCCCACTAATAGTATTTCCTATTTGATTCCACGATATTTTAGTAAGTTCGTCGATTTTCTTTTTATATGTAAAAGTGAAATTTAAATACTTAAAGATTAATGAATCCCACCTATCACGATCGACACCAGATTCATTATCTTCGCAATAAATGTCAATACCCAAAGTAATTGTAAATTGGTAATTATTAGTTTTAAATAAACTTGTTAAAATAGCAATTAAAATATCTTGGGGGACAATATCTAATAAGGTATCACCATAACTGGGGATTGCAGGTGAATCTTGCCCTAAATCAACTGTTTGATTATAAGCTACTTCAAATTCAAAAGTGTTATCTGGATCAGAAATTAAAACATAAAATCTAGCATAATCTCCAGTTGAAAATTGCAATGGAGTATCACCAGGATCACCTGGACAATCAATTCCTCCATTCCACCAAGGGGATGTTGTAACAGTAGCATTAAAATAAGCTTCAACAGAAGCAGATGTAATAATATAATCTGACATATTTACTGGCATTGTTATATTTCTTTTCCAATGAATACTAGGTGTATTATGAGTTTGACCCGCAGCTTCATTCTCATCCCAGAAATGATAAACATTCAAACCGGCAGAATCATTGAAAAAGTTATCAGGGTATCTTGGAAAACGTGGATTAGTAAAATTAGCCCAATCTAAATTTGGTGGATCTGCGACTAATTCAAATGTATTTGTTTCACCTAACACTTCGAAATTGGCTTGATCATTATCAGAAGTAGCGTTAACATCAGAAATATCTCCATCAGTTGTGTTATACCATGGAGTTATTGGAGTGGTAAATTCAGTATTATCTAGCCATTCAATAGTATAAACATCTTGAACAATTCCTTGAGATTTGGGGTGAATATCTCTTAAATCATTATTATAACTATTTAATGTATCGATAGATTGATACTCTACTAAGTTTGACATGAAAATAACTGATAGATTCCCAATAAAAATGAGAACCAAAAGTGCAATAACATATTTTGTCTTGGTCTTTTTATTAATAAACATAATTCTCACCCTTCTACTAGATGTAGATAATTTTTATAATTTGGACTTAATAAATTCTGTAAGGAAATACTTATTTATAATATATTTTAACATTTAATACTTAGTCTAGATAAAATTAATGTCATTGAATTTAAAGCAAAGAAAAATTAAATCAGAATTTTCAGAGTTGCCTCTTTTTGTATCAGATAGGAAAGGACTTTTATAAATAATTTATATCTTTCATAAATAAAAGATATGAAATTGAAGAAAATAAAAAGGAAATTTATTATTTTGGCAATAGATCCTCTTTTTTGTCGAGCAATTTATCTCTCAATATTTTTCCATTTTTCGGAGCGCCTTTTAAAAGCTTTTCAGTCTTTTTTAACTCTTGATGATAATCCCTACTGAATGATGTTTTTTGACTTACAATACCAACACCAGGAGTTTTATCATTAGATAATGATTTTCTATACTTTCTCACTTTTCTAACAGGAACAGGATATTTTAAATATGTTTGGTAAGCAATTAGGTAAGCAGCTAAAACTCCAGCACCGATTACTGAAATAATGAATAATCCTGTAAATATCCAAGGTTCTGGTATAACATCTGTGAAAGTTTCAATATAAGAAATCAAAAGCGTAGCATTTGTGATTGAAACTGTAATTAAATTCTCTAAACCAAACTCATCTGCTAAATAAACTTGAATCGAAAGGCTGATATTAACATCTTTTAATATCAAAGGTGTCACATCATATCCTCCGATTTTGGCTTTTTGGAAAGAATCTGTAACTGTACTAAGTTTTATTGTTTCAGTATGAAGGTTATTGTTGATTAAAACTCTTAATTCAGAGTTAGGAGACGAGCTTGTCCAATTTTGATCTATTTTATATTCAAATTGTAGGTTTCCCCCCATGATCAACTTGTTTGGACCACTAATAGATTCCCCTACTTGGTTCCATGATACTGATGTAAACTGATCAATTTTTTTTCTATACGCGAATGTAAAGTTCAACGATCTAATGATTAGAGAATCCCACCTGTCCCTATCCACTCCTGATTCGTTATCTTCACAATAGATATCAATTCCTAAAGTGATGGTAAAATTAAAATTATTTTCTTTAAAAATCGCCGTAAGGTAAGCAATCAAAACTTCTTGAGGAACGGGTACCATTAATGTATCAGGATAGCTAGGAACAGCTGGAGAATCTTGCCCTAAATTAATTGTTTGATTATAAGCAATTTCATACTCATAAGTATTATCGGGATCTGATATAAGAACATAAAATCTTGCATAATCACCAGTAGAAAATTGTAAAGGAGTATCTCCTGGATCTCCGGGACAATCTATGCCCCCCGTACTATATGGTGATACTGTTACAGTTGCATTAAATGTTGCTTGAACTGAAGCAGATGTAATTATGTAATCAGACATATTTACTGGCATAGTAAAACCCCTTTGCCAATGAACGCTAGGGGTATTATGTGTCTGTCCAGCAGATTCAGCTTCATCCCAAAAATGAAACACATTTAATCCCGCTGAATCAGTAAAATTGCTATCTGGGAATCTCGGGAAACGCGGATTATTAACAGCTGTCCAATTTCCATCAGGAGGATCTGCTACTACTTCAAATATGAAATCTTCCCCTAATATTGCCATATTTGCTTGATTTGTACCGGTGCTAGTATCAACATCTGAGGTGTCTCCTATGATATTGGAAAACCACGTAGGTTCAATTGGATCTTCAAATGTCGGATTTTCGAGCCAAAGCTCATTCAGATATTCTATCGTCCCAGAAGTCTTAGGATTTATGCTAGTTTCACGATTTAATTGACTAAAAGAATTCAAACTTGGAAACGCAATGCTGACAATAATGATGGCAAGTATAACGTACAAAAACCATCGCTTATTTAATTTGAGTAATATTCGCATGATTTATTGGGTTTTCAAATTTAATATATATTAGGTATAAATAAGGCTAGTTATACTTATAATTGTTGAGAATATGAAAAATAAAATTCAATATATTCTTTTTATAATCTAGTATTGATTAAATTTATTTAAACAAATTACTTAAAACTTAATTATAGATTTAATTATAGATATTTTAATTAATTACTCAAGTATTATAAAAATAGAGGCAAAAAAAAATGATTCAAGGAATTTTGACTTTTAAGTTTAATCTAAATCAGAATGAGACTACTGGAGAGATAAATCCTGAATTTAGTCCTATTCAATTAGTCTTTTCGAACAAAAAATTCGAGGAAAATGATTTTTCAGGACTAATCATAGAAAATGATATCTTTGCTAATTTTTATCAGCATACCGTAGGCATTTTAAATCCGAAATATGGATTTAGTAATTATTATACCGGTCACCTGAAAGAAACACCCTACCAAGTGTATTCATACTTCAAGCAATTAGCTGATGGCACTCAATATTTAACAATATCAATGTTTGAATTAGATGATGAAATTGAGCTATTTGAAGACTTAATAAAAGATATGGCTAAAAGATTAGATACCATTTACGATAAATTAACTAAAGCTTCAAATACAAGACAACTAGATTTAATATCTAACGTTAACATCCGTCTTAAAAATGAATTAAAGTATACGATTTTTCAAATTGAACGCTTAAGCCAATTAGATAAGCTTCAAAAAGTAGCATTAATCTACAATAGTAACGAAAGGCTAAAAATTCTGGATGTTCTAAGGGAAAGACCTTTGGCTAAAAGCGAAATGAAGACTACCATCGAGAATCTGAAGCCTACTGCAAATATTGACATTTTATTGCGTCCCTTCTTAGAGCTCAATTTAATTAGGCGCGATTGGATAAAAGGAGAGAAGGATAGAAAAACAGGAGTAATAACTAATCAAGGCGAATACATATTTTTAGTTAAAGATATCCTGTTCGCACGCGTTCCAAATCAAAATCTTCTTAAACATTTTAAGGAGACTAACAACGATCTCTTGCCGCTTTTTAAACAAAAGTCTTTAGATTTCTTCAACAATTACGATCCTTATGATGAACCTTTTGAGAATACACAAAAATTAGCGGCAATATTATTAAACCCAGATGTATATGATTTCTTCATCTTAATGCGCTCAAACCATTATCCACTAGATAAAATACCGAAAATCTTTTCAGAATTCGCCGTTACGGAGATACTGCTTGACAACCTGAAGAAATTGAATGTCATTACCGAGATTAAAGACCAAAACAAAAGGAGTTGGATTTGCTTACTTACGGATATTAAACCTTTAACCATTTTTCCAGAATATATACTGCCCAAGATAAGAGAAGCTTATAGAAAAGAAGATGAAGAAGGTAAAATAACGTATGAAATCGCAAAAAAAGCTTTAAATTTATTAGAAGTATCATTTCCAGAAAAAGTTACTTTTTAAATTTGAAATAATATTGAAAGAGATGAATAATAAATGTATTTATTTAAAGAAAAGGACGAAGTTGAAGTTTCATATACCTGTAAATTGTGTTTAAAAGAAATTCCTTTCAAAATAACTAAAAAGGAATATCAAGAAGTTACCAGATTTCCTATAACCAAGCAATTGACGCACGGAGACCCTGCGCACAAATTAATAGTTAATTTTAATCAATATTTAGAAGTTGAAAATTTTGAAATTGAAGAAATCCTTCAGAAGGAAGAAGTAACTTATTCAGAAGAACTCACAAAGCAAGTTTTAAGTGAGATCGATCTTACGGATGACGAGATTGAACTCTATTTCAGAATTACAGGTCGTGAAGCAGTGAGTATTGGTGAAATCGCAATACTTACTGGTAAGACCAAAGCAGTGTGTAAGGAAATTGCTGATAAATTCGTTCAAAAGGGATTGTTTAAGGAGATTGTTGGGGCACAACCGCATTATAGTGCTTTACCCCCATATGCGGCGTTAGTAAGCCAATTACGAAAATTCCATCAATATATCTCTGATATTAAAAAGAGCATACCTACGCAGTTAGAAAAATCTTTTAAAGAGTTAGAATCTGAAACTGGAAAGGTCGAAGTAAAGCCAAAAGCAGTTCCCACAGAACTAATGTCAGAATTAAAAAATAACATGTTAACTCAAATTCGTACACAAAAGAAAGAATTTGACGATACGCTAGCAGTTATGGATCAAATTAGAGGCATCACTGACGACATAACAAACATTGAAGGTTATACTGAAACCGTTATGGGTGGTCAAATGGGAAACCTTAAGAAGCAATTTGAAGATATTAATATCAAAACGTCTCAAATCATTAAAGGACAAATAAACGACTTGAAAAGCGAATTTGAGAATATTAAGACAACTGTTTCTAAAAATTTACAAAAATTACGCTTAGGAGTAATCCAACAAACTGTAGACCAAGTAATCGATAAAGTAATGAACGCAAAAATAAAAGATATTTCTGATAACATAAATGTTCAATTGAGCGTAAGCCAAGTGGCTTTTACAGATGAATTGAAAAAAGTTGCTCAAGGTGTGGACTCAGAACTAATTACAAAATTAAAAGCGTCTTTAAAAGATACTCTTAAAAATATCGATGGTCTGAGTTCAAAAGCTAAAGATGAGGAAAAAATATACGATGATATAACGGAGAATTTTAATAAAGCTGTAAGAATGGCGGAAGAGAAAATTGAAGGAATCTCTGGAACTACTTTTGAGTCTTTAGGGACGTTAAAGAATGTGTTTTCCGATCAAATTGTTGCCACACTAGATAACACTTTGGATGACATTTTAGGTAAACTCGAAAGGTCCGAAAAGGTAACTAATGAATTCTGGCAACAAGCAAAAACCGGAAAATCAATTACAATGAAAGATATCTGGTTCATAAGATCGCCTGAGGCCGCAAAAGCACACATAGACGATGAAATTTCAAAAGCCAAAATGAGAATTTTACTTGTAGCGCCTCAAATTAGCGACATTAATATTAAAGCGATCATGGAACGCCCTTCGAGAATCAACTTCAGAATTACAGCTAACATAGATTTTTCAAACTCTGAACATGTCGCTATAGTAGAACAATTAGATAAGATGGATAATGTAGATTATCGACATAGAGCACTACAAAACTTATGGGGAATTAATAGAGATTACGAAGAAGTAATAGTGTGTGTCTTATCCAAGGCAGAAGTGCGGGGAGAATCAATCACAGAAATTGCAGGGATCGGGAGTATAATAGAAGAACACATCAAAATATTCGTTCCCATCTTAGAAGAATCTTGGATGAGTTCGAGAAAAGAAGTAATGCATTCTATTAAATCAAACATAGAAAGAGAGATTTCAACACCAAAACCTCAAACAAGTGTAGAACTCAAAAAAGAAGAACAGAAAGAAAGAGCAAGGTTAAAACCCCAAGTTCAAATCCCAAAAGTCATGGTCCCACAGGAATCGCTAACTACAGAAAAACCAGCTGGAAAAGAATCATTATTAACAAAACAATTTAATTTGATCTTCGAAAATTTAGACTCTTTAATGGGTTTAGAGATATCTTCAGCTCTTGAGAAATTTCAAAGCGAATACATCAAAGACAAAGGTTACAACAGCGTTTTAAAGAACATACATAACACCAGCACGACTTTGAAGAGCAAAACTTATGTGCTGAGTCAACCAGAGAAAGATGACTTAAAACAAAAAATGAATTTTTGGAGAACTAAACTAGATCTTTAATTTCCTAATAACTTCTTAAATTACATATTTTTTATCTATTCCTTATTTTTTAATCATAAAGTAGCCCTACTTCGTTAACAACCTAGAAATTAAACTTATCATCGTAAACAATATAATTATTATGCTATTTCTTCTTTTTTTTTGTATGGTAGAAAACTTCATCACCATCGAAACTGGAAAAATTAACGATTATATTTACCATATAGATGTTCGGGCTTATGGTGCGCCAAGAATGCTCTCTGTTTTTGTTGCCCAATTTGACGACTCGAGCGTGTTGATTGATTGTGGGTCGTCATTAGACACAAAGAAATTAATTCGGTTTTTAAAAAAACTGAATATCGACTTATCTTCGTTTAAATACATCACCACAACTCATCACCATTTTGATCATAACGGTGGACTATGGCAGTTTTACGAGATCTTAAAGGATTACAACCCAGAAGTTAAAATCCTTACAAACCAAAAAACTAAAGAATTACTTAACGATTACGAAGAACATTTGGCTCGTGGAAAGCGAACTTATGGCAATTTAATAGGTTCGATGAATCCTATTGAGGAAAACGCCTTTCAATTAGTAGATCCTAGCATGAACTTCAATCCAGAGGTAAATGAGCTTGATTTTATTGATTCTTTTATGGTTAATGGGTCAGAAGTTAAATTTGGTATATTAAAAACTCCGGGACACACTCCAGACCACCAGTGTCCTATATTTGCAAAAGATAATTTAATTGACTTTATACAACTGGGAGAAAGCGTAGGGACAATTTACCACTCCTCAGCATTAATAACTATGCCAACATCTATGCCTACATATTACAATCATAAAGAATATATGGCAACTTTAAGAAACCTTAAGAACTTATTTCCTTCCAAAGCTGGTTTTGGTCATTTTGGAGTTATTAATGGAAAAGAAAACGTTCGGAAGATACTAATAGAGCATGAATCTTTTATGAAAGAATTTAGAGAAGCAATAATCAAATTTTACAGTAAAAAACCAGAAACAAGATATGTACTCGAGCAAATCATGCCAATGTTAATCCAAAGAACCGATTTAGCAATTGATGATAATCCTGTTTTTAACGGTATTGCATTAGGTATAGTCTATGGTATGATGATGGATTTAGGTTATCGCAAAGAATAATTATTTTCTTTTTCAAAACATTCTAATTTATTATAAACATTCCTTCTTATAATGCAAGAGAGAAGTTTCGATCGTTATGATGTTTGTATTGTTGGCGCCAGTATTGCAGGAAATTATTTAACTTATTTATTATCTAAATCAAATTTGAAGATTGTAGTGCTTGAAGACCATAAAGAGATCGGTTTACCATTTCAATGCGCTGGAATTATCTCTCAAAAATTAAGCAAGTTAATTGATTTACCTGAGGAAATCGTATTAAATAGAGTTAACACCGCAAAACTTGTTAGTCCCTCTGGTAACTTTATTAAACTCGCAGGAAACGAACGTCCATATGTTACTGATAGAATTAAACTCGATCGACTATTCTACAACGAGGTTAAAGACAATCCAAATATCACTTATTATCTTGCCGAAAAATATAAATCGTTTGAATATCTCATCGAGGACGATAAGATCTATTTATTGATTGAAACATCTAAAAGAAATATTATTGCTAAGATGCTAATAGGGTGTGACGGACCTCTCTCATTAGTAGGAAAGCAATTAAATGTTAAAAATAACGTAATTTTCGCCTCTCAAATTAGGGTTAAAGCTAATTTCTTTAACCATGAAGCAGCTATGTATTTTAATCCTCAGTGGAAGCAATTATTTGGATGGATTGTGCCCGAGGGTAATCAAATCTACCGTATTGGTATTGCTTCTGCTAAAAATCTGAATACAAGTTTTAAACGCTTCTTGAATGAGTTAAGCGTTGACATGAAGGATAAAATAGATCAGCAAGGCGGTATTATTCCTTATGGTGTAATGAACAAGCTAGCTTTTGATAACATATTATTATTAGGCGATGCCGCAGGACAAGTAAAAGCTACTACTGGAGGGGGTATTGTCATGCTTTTAACTGCTGCAAAATACGCATCGAATTGTATTCATCGATGTTTTAAAGAAGAAAATTTTTCTAAGAGGATAATTAAAAAATATTATGAAAGGCCTTGTTCGCAAACAATCGGTAGAGAATTGAAGCTCCATTTTATTATAAGGCTTATTTTAGAGAACTTTACTACACGCGATTTTGAAATTTTCTTTAAAATAATAAAAGAGAATAAGATTGAGCACTTGATTACATTCTATGGAGATATGGATTTTCCAAAATCATTAGTATTTAAACTACTGCGTAATCGAACTGTTCTAAGTTTCATGTTCAAGTTTTTTATAAAAAATCCAGTAATAATCTTTAAAATTCTAAAATTATTTATCTAAAACTAATATCTAAGTTTCTTTTGTTTTACAGAAATAGGTGAAAAAAAAATGGATTGTAGAGAAAGAGTTCTTACGACCTTAAATTTAGAAGAACCAGATAGAGTTCCGGTTCACGCCATTCTAATTGACGCTAATAACGTTGATACCATACTCGGAAAGCCGCAAATTACCGATTTTGACACTATAGAGCAATTACAACGAGATAACCCTGACGGATGGGCAGAAGAATTAACTAATCTTATAGAAGGTATAGAAACAAGCGTATTTTCCCGGTGTGTGGAAGCTGCTACAGCAATTGGGCTTGATTGTATGCAGATAGGTATATTGCCTTTTTATATTTTTGAAGATCCAAGTGATCCTCGTCTTCTTATGAAAGATATTTTTGGACGCGTATGGGAAGCTAGAAATAATGAAGGGAATATTAATCCTTACTATTTATATGGGACGATGAATTCGCCTGAGAAATGGGAAGAAACTAAAGAGAATATTGAAGGTCCTATGACCGAAAAATACACCAAAATGGCTAAAAAATTCTTCCGTCGGATAAATAAGAAACACAAAGATAACATATTTGTTGCTGTTACAAACGATTTAGCAGGTGTATTTGAAAGCGCTTCACAAGGTATGGGTTTGACTTATTACTCTCGAATGCTTCACAAAAAACCGAGTTTTATTAAAGAAGTTCATGAAGTGATAGCGGAATTTACAGCTGCTTGTTATAACGCTTATATGGATTCAGGCGCTGAATTATTCATTGAATCTGGGGATTTGGCTTATAAAACGGGGCCGATGATGAGTCCGAAAAAGTTCACTGAGGTATTACAGCCAGCTTATAAAATAATTACTGATGCTGTACACGAGCGAGGGAAAAAAATAGTGTTACATACTGATGGTCAAGTCACACCTTTATTAGATTTTGTTGTAAATTGTGGTTTTGACGGGTTACATAGCCTTGAGCCTACAGCGGGAGTCGATATAGCCTTGGTAAAGAAAAAGGTTGGAGACAAACTCTGTCTTTGGGGGAATATTGATGTTGCTCACGATCTTACTTATGGAACAAAAGAAGAAGTATTTGGTGCTGTCAAACATGCTATTAAAACCGCTGGTCCCGGCGGAGGTTATATAGTGAGCCCAGCAAATATGCACCCGACTGTTAAAGTTGATAATTTACGCTGGATGGTAGAAGCCACAAAAGAATTTGGAGAATATCCAATTAATCTGAAGTAGGACTCAATTCAAAATTATACTTTTAATTCTAGTACTTCTTTTTATGGAGGTAACATTGAGAAAAATGCTATCTTGTTAAAAAGGATAAACCATACAACCATATAACCGATAATAATAATAGTAGATACCGTTCCAAAGCGATAAACTCCTTTAGGGATACCAGAAGATTCATTTTTTCTCTGAACAATTGCCCGAATCATAGCTACAATATATATTATTGTAATTATTAAAGCTACAATCCATAAGAATAATATAAATAACAAGAGAGTATAAATAGGTTGTCCATCAAACCTCAGTGTGTTCAACCATTCCCAGTAATTAAATATTAGATGTGTTGGGATTGAACCATAAATCGCAGCAGTTAGTAAAAAAACAAATGACCATAAAAATCCTTTAGTAGACGACATCTAGCTCATTAAGGTAAAAATTAGTTAATAGAAATATATCTACGATAATAAATAAATTTTTTAGAAATATAAAAAAAAGAAAAGATTTAAAATTATCTTAAAATAATAATCTCGCTATAAACGAAAGCCCGCTTTGTGGTGTGGACATGGTGACAATCAGAAAAGTCAATAAAACTGCGTTTATTATTGCTCCAGTAATAATGTTTCCCGTTTTTCTATAGCTTAATATCGATACTCCTGAAGTTAAAGTGAACATAAGTATTGAAATAGGTATAAATGTTCCAAAGTAAAATAAACTTCTCATGAGAACGCTAACGAGTAATAAATAAACTATATAATACAGAAGTGGAAAGATAGCGCCTAAAAATAGAACTTTCATTGTGTCTTTAATGGAATCACTAAATTTGTTTTGAAGTATCACTTGAGTTACCATGTTCAGAATTAGAATTACGAAAAAACTAATAGCGAAGTATATAGGCATTGTCCAAAATTTAGTTATCGAAGGAACTAACCCTAAATAGTTTAATCCAATTGAAAGGTATACTATAAGAAATAGCATAGCCCCTAAAATTGCTCCCAAAATAATTTGTCTGAGAAGTATATTCCTTCCTTTAAATGGTCTTGCTAGTATTGTTCTCAAAGGTGAATCTGTTTTCTTTCCTATTCTCCAGAGTAAAACGATTAATCCAAAAGCTTGACCAAATAACAAGGCTACTACGAAACCTGCGACTGCTAAAGGTAATATTAATAATAACGGCAGAAATATTAGTACGCCAAGAATGCCGAGCACGATTGAAAATAAAATAGTTTTAATTGTAATAGACATAACCGACATATCTGGTGCTTCAATTTTGTAATATTGAATTTCCTTTTCTCTATCGCTTTTTGAAGTTAAGACTAATTTAGATAATGGCTCAACTGTTAAAAAGAAGAATCCCATACCTCCTATCACCTGTAATAATAATATTAACCCTCTTATATTAACATAAAATGTTTCATCTACTACATCAAGATCGAACGAATTTATAGCCCAATCTCTTGCTTCACGAATGAAATCAGCGTCCCATGCGACTGTAAGGTGATTACTATTATCATCTAAATAAATCATAGAAGCGTTTCCTTCTTGAAAAGAACCATATAGTTTGTTCGAATCAACGGTTGAAACAGGGATGCTTACGCGTGTGGCTAGACTGATCTTTAATTCTGAAAGTTCAACAGCTTCATCAAACAGTGCCTGAATCATGAGTACATTTAATGGATTGGTCGAATCACCAGCCCTGAGAGTAGGATATAACCAAGTTCCAATTCCTATAAAACATTTAAATGCGAGATCTTCTTCTATTAAAACTTGTCCTAAACCTCCCATACTATACCCTATATAACCTAAGGAATTCATATCAATATCGCCCCTTGTATTGAGATATTCTTTAATTGCGATTATATCTTTCGTTTTATTATCTGGTTCTATCATACTGCTTTGTCCATGTCCTCTGAAATCAAATGGTACGGCAACAAATCCTACTGCCGCTAACTCTAACGCGTATCCTTTTAACATCTCTTTATTGACCATAGAACCATGCCCAATTATAATAGCTGGCTTGTTTAATCCACCACTCGACGGTTCAAAAACATTAAAAGAAATTGTTACGCCATCACTCGTTTGAGTAAATTTACCATATGTACTTTTAACGCTAAGGGGTGTTATAAAAATGAAAACAGTACCTATTGTAAAAATAGCGAGAAATATGCCAATTAATACAACTCTTTTTTTTGATAGATTTAATATAGTCATAATTTATTATTCTGACTCCAAATTATATAAAAACTCTTTTTTAAGATATTAATAATATAAAAGTTACTAAGTTATCTATGTTTTAATCTGGTAAATTTCGTGTAGAATCTTCAATATTTTATTAATGAAAGGTTTTTATCATCCAAACAACTTTTTCACCTAATTAAATACATATTTTTAAAGAAAATGGCAACTGAACAAAAAGTTAGAAATCGATGGATCGTAGTAATAGGAGCTATATTAATACAATTGGCATTAGGGACGATTTATTCTTGGGGAACCCTTACGGTTTTTGTAAGCCCATATTTGAATTTAACTATGAGTTTGGATCCGAGCATCATTAGAGAAGTTACGGTATATATTTTTGGAGTGGGATTATTATCCTTTGCGATTACGATGATCTTTGCAGGTAAATTACAACAAAAATACGGTCCTAAAAAGATTGCGATTTTGGGAGGGATATTAATTGGAATTGGCGTAATCTCATCCGCATTTATGACTACATTTATAGGTCTTTTAATTACTTATGGTGTTATCTTTGGTGTAGGTATTGGTTTTGCTTATGTGTGTCCTATCGCTTCAGCGAGTAAATGGTTTCCAGACAAAAAAGGATTTATTAATGGAATTGCTGTAGCAGGGTTTGGTGCCGGAGCTTTCGTTTTTAACTTCGTAATAAAAGAGCTGGCTAATCCTACAGGGTTATCTGACGACGCTCTTAATTTTGTTGATGTAATTTCTCCGAACATTCCAATTATGTTCATCATTTTAGGGATTGTTTATCTCGTTCTTGTTATAGGAGGAGCAATGACGCTTAGCAATCCCCCTGAAGGTTGGAAACCTGATGGATGGACACCCCCTACTCCTTCTGAAGAAAGTGGAATATCGGGTTTGGAGTTCGAACGAGGTCAAACAGTAAAACTACCTCAATTTTGGATGCTTTGGACGGCATTTGCATTAAGTGCAATGTCTGGTTTAATGGTTATTGGGTCGTTTTCTGCATTTGCTAAAACATATGCAGCCCCTAGCGTATTTTCGTACATTATTGGAACCAGTGATATCGTATTAATTGGAAGTTTAGCAGCTTTATTCAACGGGTTAGGTAGAATAGTTTGGGGAAAACTGGCAGATATGATAACCTACAAAAAAGCTATGTTGGTAATGTTCATAACTCAAGCGATTCTCATGTTTATCTACTTCACAACGAATGTTAACGAAGTATATTTCTTGATAATAACTTGTGCAATCTTTTTCTGTTTTGGAGGTAATTTCAGCTTATTTCCAACCGCCACTGCTGATTTATTTGGATCGAAAAATTTAGGACCTAACTATGGAATTGTTTTTACAGCTTATGGTGTCGCAGGATTTATTGGTGCTGTAGGTGTAAACTTATTCTTTAGCATTTTTGGAAGCTATCTGATACTATTCATCGTAATGGGAATAATGTCTGTCGGTTCAGCAATTTTGGCTTATGTAATTAAGCCACCAAAACAAAGATAAAAATTATAATTATTTTTTCTTATTTTCTTTTTTCCTTAGACATTAGCTTTATTACGAATGAAGGCGTCAATAAGATGAATTGTGCTAAGGATATCCTCTAATTTTAGCAGAGATGTTGGAGAGTGGATATATCTACAAGGTACTGAAACTACGGAACTTGGCACGCCTTCACGTGATATATGAATCTTACCTGCATCGGTTCCTCCAGACATAGGTTTTTTATACTGATATGGGATATTATCAATTTCCGCGTTTTTAACAAGTCTATCGTTGACTTTAGGGCTAGAGATCATAGATTTATCAGCAACGGTAATCGCTGGACCTTTCCCTATATATGATGGGATTTCTGCGTCTCTTACACCCGGAACATCAGCAGCTGTGGTATTTTCTATCGCAAGCGCTATTGTTGGCTTAAGATTAAATGCTCCAGTAATAGCACCCCTTCCTCCAATTTCCTCCTGAACGGCAAAATTAAATAATATAGTATCTTTAAACGATGAATCTTCCTTTAGTAATCTTAATATGTGAATGAGCACGTTACATCCAGTACGATCGTCGAACGCTTTTCCACGGATCATATTGTTTGGAAAATCTACAAACGGAGAAAAGAGCGTGCCAGTTATCCCTATAAAAACATTATTATTAGTAACTTCCTCTATTGAATTCATCCCTATGTCAATATACATACCTGAGATTTTTACAAGTTTCCTTCGTTCCTCTAAAGATGTGATATGTGGCGGTTTCGAACCAATTATTCCATGATATAGTTCTCCCACCTTAGATCGTACGATTACAGATTGCCCCAATAATATTCTTGTGTCCCAACCTCCAATTGTAACAAACCTTAAGAATCCGTTCTTTTCAATGTGAGAGACCATAAAGCCTATCTCGTCAGTATGGGCGTCTAATAAAATTCTTTCCTTCCCATTTGTTCCATTTTTTATTGCAAGTACGTTTCCTAAAGGGTCAATCCACGCTTTATCAGCTAAATTCTCATTTTCAATTAAATTCAATATAAAATTGCTAACATCGTCTTCATGACCAGAAACTCCAATTAGAGTAGATAATTCTTCTTGAAGAGCTTTAATAGTTTTAATATCCATAATAAGACTTTTTGTCATTTGATAAATTATCTGGGATAGATAATGATAAGTAATATTTTGAGGTATTTAAAATAAAATTAATGCTTTTATTATTGAAATTGAAAAGAAATGTAGGGGTTGATTAATAAAATAAGAATAAAAATAAAACTACTATTATTTACGTTTCTTCAGTTCACTTATCGCCTTTTCTGCTAAAAGAAGAGCGTCAGTATATTGAGATCGATATTTTTTAACTTGTGCATCTAATTCTATTGCCCTATTTTGAAGTTCGAGAATCATTTCACTATTATCATCTCCAGATGGGAATGCAGATTCTGGGTTGTCCATAGTTTCTTTAAGATAATTATATTTCTCT
Source organism: Promethearchaeota archaeon (assembly GCA_030599585.1). GTDB lineage: Archaea > Asgardarchaeota > Lokiarchaeia > Sigyniarchaeales > SOKP01 > SOKP01. The sequence goes on from JAUVNS010000007.1 coordinate 63,937, forward strand.
CTCCACACTTTTAATTCGGTTTGTAGGTCTTCAATGGCATCGTCACCAGTAATGTTCTCTACTGATAATGGAACATCTGCTTTCTCAATATCTATTATCCTCCCTTTTAGCATTCCTATTTCTTCTTCCAACTCCTTTACTCGAACTTTTAAGAAAGCAATCTGGTCTAAGTATTCTGCGGAAGTCTTAGGTGCCGTAATTTCTTCAAAAATAGTTTTTCCCGTTTCTAATTCGTTAGCAGATTTCGCTCCTAAGATTTCTTGTTTACGCTTCTGTAATTGTTCTACCGTATGCTCGGAAAGGTAATCTAGTGGATTAAAACCTACACCTCCGTGAGCAGTTGTCCTTTTGCGTATTTTTACAAACAGAGGTATGCCTTTAATAGCTTCACCGCATAGAATTGCTTCACCTTTATCTAACCCTTGAATATCTGTTTTGTTGCTCCGAGTTAGATCCTCTGCGCTTGAAATCGTAACATCGATATCTCGAATATCGGTTAGGTTATGGACAACCCAACTACCAGCTTGTGCTCGTATAGTTGTGTCCAATAACTGGGGTCTTTGGGTGCCGATGATTAAATTAGCGCCGAACTTACGCCCCTCTTGAGAGAATAATTTAACGATTTCACACGTCTCAGTTTGCTTTTTTCCAGCAAATAAATGAGCTTCGTCAAGCAGTAAGTAAAACGGAGCAATTCTTCGTCCCGTACTAGCTTGATATAATTTCTTCAAAAGCTTCCCGGCAATCATTTCTTGTACGTTTAAATCCATGCCTCTCATATTTACAATTGAACATAAATTTGGGGCAACAATATCGGTAGCATCTAGCGAAAACAAGTATTCTACATCGATGTCACCCCCCTTATTTACGCTTAAATCAGAATATTCTATAATTGTGTTAACAAATTCACTTTCTTCTTTAACTCCTTCAGCTTCTTCAGTTTCTCCTGCTTTTACTTTTAAACTACCATACTCACCGTGTCTGTCAAGGATTACGAGAGGAATACCTTTTTTCATAAACTCTTCACATAAAACACCCATTGTGTAGCTCTTTCCAGATCCTGACTTTCCGGTAATAAAAATTCTCCCAAAGTTCTTAACTAATAAACTCACATCAAATTCATAACCAATTAATTTCCCAATAGAAACAGATTCTTCAGGGGGGTTGTTTATCCCTAATAGCGTGGTAATTTGTTCTTTGCTTGCCCGATAAACTTCCGCTCCTATATCGAACGGTCTTTTTGGCCTGTCTCCACACACCCGTAAATCTGCAAGCATTCCTTTTGTTTCACTCCACAGCGATTTAATATTTAACATATAAGTAGCTCTTTGACCTTCTTCGTCTTTTTCCCCATAGATAACAAAATAAGAGTTCCTTTCTATTGTTGGATCAGAAAATTGAACTTGAACTGTGTGAGTAGTAGTTTTTCCAATTAGATTTCCTACTTTATCCTTCTTTACTTGCTTATCATAATTTTCTTCATCTGACATAATAACTCACATTAATTTCGATTCTTTTTAGTATTATATGTAAATTCATATATATTAATTATTTCTACTTAACTTCACCAATTTAAAAAAGGTATTTAAACTTTCATGAAACCAATTGTTTTTCTTTATGTTTTACGATAAATAATGGATTTTTTTTCCATTCGTAAAGGTTTATACGATTCTTTAGCTCTCCTTAGACCCGGAACACCTAAATCTTGCTCACGGTTGATATATAGCACATCTTTGAAGTTATTTTTTAAAAACAGATTGCTTATTGCTTGGTAGGCTCCTTCATAATCCATATGAGCTTTTTCAACATGAATCACCATTGTATCTTTGTTTAGCATTTCCCCAAATGTGTACGCAGCGCATTTTTCGTTTACACATAATAACGCACCTTGAAAACCTAACGTAGAAAAGTTATCTAAAGCATCATAAATAGCTAGTTCTTCTTCTTTCAAACCCTCATCATCTTCACATTCTCTAAGAATACACCACTCTAATTGGAGCTCTTTGACCCGATTTACTTCACTTTCAGTTAAAGTCTTGAATTCATAATCGTAGGTTTCTAAAAACTTGTTTAACCATCGTCTATTTTGACGATACCGATTTCCTGGTAAAGTTCTTAGGTTTTCTGTTTCATACACATAATCCCAATTATCTCTATCTTCCAATATTTGTAGATTTAACGATTGATAATCTGCCTTGGTTTGAATAGCATTTGTTATTACTTCAGGAACTCTATGGAATTCCAAATCTTTAAGTTCTTTAAATAGAGAAATGACGATTTCTGTAGGGTTAGGGCCTACTGGTGGAAAAAAATACAAAGAGTTTTTGTTTCCCGATGCGGGTTCTTTTTTTGTCTTGAAAATGTCTCGCGAAAAGAGTAGTAAGTGTTCTTTCCACTCCATAAAGTTAAAACCGTAAAAATTCCTCCACATATATAGGTTCGTAAAAGTAAATTCAGATGTTACTGGAGGATATTTCTGAAAATATGAATTGAATAGTGCTCGATCAGTCAGATTAATTTCATTCGCAGAATCTAAATCCATGAATATGAATAATTAGAATTTGTTAAATTTTTTACTATTTACACCTAAGATAGCAAATTTATAATTTTGGATGTAAAATTTTAAATACCAAATGCCTTTTTCTTTTGTAAGAGGAATTTTAGGATGTGGGTTAAAGGGTTAAAAATACATCGGGCAACTTCGTGGTTAGTAACCTTATTAGCACTTATCACCATCCTTTTAGGTTACGCTGCTACACGGCGATGGTTTCCTGATTATGACTTTGTACTTTTCCTCCATGGAGTAACAGGATGGATTTTCCCGGGATTACTCCTAGTCCACTTTATTTTTTCAATTATGTATTTAAAACTTAATCTTCGAAGGATATTCAAAGGATTAAAGAACGAAAGAACTTCAGGCACGAGCTCTTTGAGGTTGCTACAGCGAATTACTAAATGGGGCATAATTATCCTTGCTATTCTAATAAGTCTATCTGGGTTAACTTATTACCCTTGGTTTTTTGCTATTTTTGGTAATTTTTTCGATTTTGCCTTTCATGTAGATTTTGATATAATTCTTTCCTTACTCATGATTGTTCATGTTGGAATTGGGGCTAGTTTCTATTTTACCAGAAGAAAAATCAACCATTGGGGTGTTAATTTATCTATTATTTCTCTTGTTTCCTTTTTATTATTTGCATCATTCGCAATAGATTTACCAGCCGGTTTTGCAGATCCTGGAGTTTATATTGGAGGAACTAAATATGATTTTGATCCAAATGAGATTGAAAGCGTTCGGCCAGACCTTTTTCAAAATGGTTCCTTTTCCGTTTTTGATATTCTCGTTCATCTTAATTCAACAGGTGAAATAAGTTTAAATTCCCACTTCAATATTAGTATGGATACTTATGTAATTGACTCCTTAAATGGAAATACTGATTATTGGTGGTATCACATCTATTATACTGGTGGTGATATAGAAAAAAATGTGGTTAGGATGGACCATTACCCATGGAAACTAGGAGCGATAATCAGACTATACCATGAAAGCGAATCGTATATTAGCGACGCTTATTCGCTTTTTAAAGAAGAAGTTGATCGCTTTATCTCTAACAACAACTCGATAATTATTCCTAAAATTACCATAACTGGAAATACGTTTAGCGTCGAATTCTATAATATTACAGTTACTCCGCATAATTTGAGAAATGAAACGTTCAAGATCGATGTAATTACAGCTATGGATGCCATTATGACTTTGGGAGACTTAGGGTATATTACATACGAACTTACATATTACGTAAGTTTCAGGCGTGCTAGGTATGTCCACAGTTATTTTGTTAGCAAAATAAACACTGACGAAACAGTCGGGAGATGTGGTTTTCTTTTCGATGTTAGTGATTCTTTTATCTGGTTATCCGCTGACGAAAGAATCATCACTTCTCCAGAATCCATTAATTTTTACTGGGAATGTATATGATAGTTACCTAATGAAAACGAAATACAAATAAATAGGTTGTTTGGGATCAGTAATCTTGCTTAGATAGGATGAATACTATTCATTATTCTTATGAAGATATTATATTTACCACATCTTCTTTTCTGATTTTGATCCACATTTTTTACAGAATACCCAATCATTATTCATAGGAGTACCACAGTAAGGGCATCTACTTATATTAGCGGCAAGGGGTTTCATATCAACAGCTTTTTCAACCCGAACAGGAGTCTTATACATTTCTCTTTCTTTTAGTATTTTATATCGCGCAACTTCGTCTTTAGGTAATTTTGCCTTATTAGCCTCGATTCTTTTTTTCACTATTACTCCGGTCACAATTATTGCTAAGATGATGATAGGAACCACTATAGCTAATACAGTTGATATAGGAAAAGGATTGCACTCTAATTGAGTGCCTTGAATGTCTACACCATTGTTACTAAAATCATTATCTGAAATTATGTTACATCTAGAGTAGGATATGTAGATGCCAATATCATTGTAACTGATCACATTTTGTGTGATAGTGTTGCTATCGCTAGACATTAAACTTATTCCGTAAACATTTTGATAAACAGTGTTGTTTGATATGATGTTATTGGTACAATCCCAACCCAATTGTATCCCATAGGTATTGAAACTTACATTATTTTGTGATACCTTATTCCCTCGACTACTTGAAGAAAAGGATATCCCGTAATAATTATCACTTACATTATTTCCCGAAATGATGCTATCTCGAACGTAGGACACATAAATTCCATAAAAATTGTGGCTTGCCTCATTTTCTATAATCCGGCTCATATTATACATCGGATTATAAATATTGGCTATAAAAATGCCAAAGTTTGTGTTATTATTTGCTTTATTACCTGAAAGAGCATTACCATGACCATATTGCGAATAAAATCCATTTGTATTGTTATTTACCGTATTCTTTGTAATATTATTAGAATTGCTTAAATATAGATATATACCATTATTACGATTGTTATTTACGATGTTTTCAGAGATGTTGTTGTTATTACTATAATATAACGTTATTCCTGTCGAACAATTAGAAATTGTTAAATTAAATATTAATGAGTTATCACAACTCACCAAGAAAATTTGTCCTGCATTCGTAAAATTATCTGCCCCTAAATTATCTTTATCAACGTAATAATACAAAGGTTTATCGTTCACTAAGTTAGACGTATTTATAATATGGGTGCCCATATCATCAAGTGAACCTTCGATTACTAGCCCACATCCAACCATCCTATTTCTCAAGAGGGTATGATTGGTACCAGATAGGTATATTCCGTAATAATTATTGCTTAGGTTGTTTCCAATAACAACATTATTACTACTATAATAATAATAATAAGAATATTCGTAAAAATATATGCCACCGTCCTTATTGTTGTTTATAACATTTCTCGTAATATTGCTGTTACTGGTCCCGTAGAAATAAATTCCCTGCTCATCATTATTATTTATGTGATTTCCGATAACTGTGAGATTGTCGCAATAATAGTTATATATGCCACGATAATTATAATTAATCTCGTTATCCTTAATGGTATTATCATCACAATTAGAAAGATATATTCCCTCTCCCCCGTTATTTTTTATAGTGTTTCCTAGAATGATGCTATTATCACAATAATAGGTATATATCCCCATATTATTGTTATAATTTGCGGTGTTTACCGAAATATTATTATAATTGCTGTAATAAAAATAAAATCCATAATATCTATTAGTACTTGCGTTGTTTCCTGAGATAGTATTATAATCACTATAAGATAAATAGAATCCGTAATTATTATTGCGTAAGCTATTTCCTGAGATAGTATTCTTATCGCCAGAATAAAGATATAATCCCACATTTGCATTATAGCTAATATTGTTTCTTAGGATGGTATTATTATTGCTCGCATCTAAATATATTCCATAGTAATTAGAGGAACAATTGTTATCGATCAATGTTCCATTATCAACATTATACAAACGGATTCCTGCATGTGGATAACTTAATTCTGAATTGGAAAGGGTACAATTTTCAATTCTAAAGTAAACATCTGAATTTTCAATCCAAATGCAGCTTCCCTGGCCTCCTGAATCTATTACTAAATCTTCTATTACATAAGGCTCAGAGTATGTACCATTCCCCGTACAGATTCCCACACTCTTGGCAGCAGTCCAATTATTATCGATATGAATTTTTTCTGACGATTTTGAAATTCTCAGACTTTCTTCGACTAAAAACATATTATCTTTATATTCCGAACTTTTCACGCTATATCCAATTTCTAAAGTAACGAAATAAGCAATAGTGGGGGCCAATACGAACCAAAGTCCTAAAACCACAAGAATTATTGTATTTTTTCTGATATGCGATCTCATTTTTTTTTCCTAAAATTGTATAAAAATATGACTGTTGAATCTATTTTATTTCAAAGTATATATATATGTATTTGAGCTTTTAATCGGTAAAAAAATCATTTTACCAGTAAAATTTTGTATGAGTTCTCTCTCTCTTTTCCTCTTAAATCCACTTAACTAAAAAAGAAATTTAAAAAGAAAAGAAAAAAATAATAATTTTTTAGAATCTATAATTTTTTAACAATTACATCTGCCAATCGGTTAGAATATCCCATTTCATTATCGTACCAAGATACGACAGAAATTAAATTACCGATTACTTTTGTCCATAAGGAACAATAAATTGAACTTGCAGGATTTCCTATAATATCACTACTTACTATAGGGTCATCTGTATACTCTAAAATTCCTTTTAGGTAAGTTTCAGAAGCAGCTTTCATTTTAGCGTTTATATCTTCAACTGTAGGTGGATTTTCTACTACCGCTTTTAAATCTACGCAACTTCCGTCTGGAACAGGAACTCTCATAGCAATTCCGTCTATTTTCCCATTCAATTCAGGAAAAACAAGACCTATAGCTTTTGCTGCTCCTGTAGATGTTGGAATAATGTTTTGTGCTGCCGCTCGACCTCTAATCATCTTAATTGGGGCTCCCGCTACAGCAGTATCAACAGTTTTTTGTGGACCTGTATAGCCATGTATCGTAGTCATGATTCCTTTGTTAATTTTGTAGTTCTCGTGTAAAACTTTTACGATTGGCGCGAGACAGTTCGTTGTACAAGAAGCGTTTGAAACAATTATATGTTCTTCAGTAAGCTTATCATCATTGCATCCTAGAACTACTGTAAAATCCGGATTAGTTGCAGGAGCACTAATCAGAACTTTTTTTGCTCCCGCATCTAAATGTTTTTGAGCTCCTTCTCGTTTTATAAAAAATCCTGTGGATTCAACAACTACATCTATATTATTACTTGCATGTGGTAAATTCGCTGGATCTCTCTCTGCTGTTACTGGAATTCTTTTTCCGTCTACGATTAAAGCTTTATCTTCATATTCTACAGTTCCTGGCCATTTTCCTTGGACTGTATCGTATTTCAATACATAAGCTAAATATTTTGGTTCAAAAAGATCGTTAATTGAAACAATCTCAATCCCAGGGTTGCCCCAAGCAGCTCTAAAGAATAATCGGCCGATTCTACCAAATCCGTTAATTGCAACTCGTTTTGCCATTTATTTTCACTTTTGTTATTAATTCGCGTTCTTTTTAATTAAAAATATAATTAATTATGTGTTCGCTAGTTTTTTAATTTTTTAGTTTTAGATTTCTTAACATCAAACTATATATTAGAATGGATTTAGAGATATTTTTATGGAAAATAAAGAAAAAATTGTGCTCCAAAAAATTGATGAAATGCACAACGAGATATTTCGCCAATTACATTGAAATGGGTAAGGAAGGTGGCCGATCTTATAAAATCAGGGCTAATTATAATTTTTGCATTATACAAAAAACTGATTGAAAACTTTTAGGACTAGCTTTAACTATATCTATCTCGGTTTGATGTATATTCAACACCTCAAGAGCGGCCGGATCGTTACTATACTTTTTATATAATTCCTTGACTCTAATCTCAAGTGGACTATAATATTCTTCCCACCAAGCTTCCTCTGGCAAAGAAAAGTGTTCAATCATTTTATATCCACAGCTAGCAACTTTATCGCGTTTTTTGAAAAAGTGTTTAATTTCGTCGTGAATTACCATGAAACCCTTAGGTTTAAGGATCCTATTCCATCCTCTTAGACTTTTTTCGACACCCAGACTTGTTATTGAACCTTCAGCCCAAATGATATCGAAACTATTGTCTGGAAATTTAATGTCTATCAGGGAGCATTTAATTGCCTTAACTCTATTAGTCAAGCCTTTTTGTTCAATTTTTCTACTTAATCTGTCCAAACTTTCTTGATCTATATCAATGCCTATTACTTCACCATCGCTTAATTTTGCTAATTCTATGGTGGGAACTCCCGAACCACAACCAATGTCTAATATCCGGGGTTTTTCTAATTTTGGAAGTTTTCGAAAAGCTTTTATCGTATACTTGTTAAAGACTTTTCTAAAGTGATCTAAATCAAGCTCAATTAACATTTCTTCAGACATGAGTTATCAATCCAATGCAATTATAAGTAAACTACTCATTTAAATGTCGTGGATAAAAGTTAGATTAAAATAAAAGTTTAAGATTGCACTTAATCAAGATGTTTTACTGCTTAGTTTTTCTTTTAAATTAGTTAACGCACCTGACCACGCTTTTTCAAAATAATCACGAGCTTTTTGCCATTCGGGATCGTCTCTCCAACCAGAGTGGAAGAGAAAGAGCGTAGTTTTTTTCGGATCAGCAGAATTAGAAGAAAAAACGACTACTACATGTGTCAGTGGATCACAGAAATTCATAAAAGATTGAAACATTTCTGGACCTTTCCATTCGAATGAAATAAACTTATCAATTTCGATGCTTGTAATCTTACAACCTATTGTGCTATTAATTTCCCGATTCGGAGGGGTCCAAAATAGTTCGTATTTACCACCAACTTTTGGATCAACCTCAGCTTTCTCAGGCAACCACGATTCTAATTTCTCGTTAATTGTGAAGAAATTGAATGCTTCATGAACACCACAATCTAATTCAATTTCAATCTGAATAATATTTTGCATTATATTCGCTTTAAAGTAGATTAACTATTTAAAAGTAATTTAAATTTTAATATTTTAATAGATAAATGGTATTAGTTTTTTGCTTTTCTTTTTGTAATTAGTGAATTCTTCTCCAAAAGCCTCATAAAGAAGTCTTTCTTCCTCATCTATTCTCATTTTAAACACGATAAAATAGAAAATCGAAACGAATAAAAGCGTGATAATACTTCTAAAAACTAAACCGAACCCAATAACAGCTATTAATGCCCCCGAATACATTGGATTGCGAATATGTTTGTAAACTCCTTCGGTATAAAGCTTATGGTCTTCTTCCGTTATTAATTCACCTGAACCGAACTTGCCAAGCTGTAGTCGTCCTACAATAACTAAGATACCTGCTGAAAGATAAATGACAAATCCAATATAACTAACCACAAGATTATCCCAGAATGGTAGTATCGTTGAGATTAGTAGCTTATTTTCATAAAAAGCAGCAATTAATAAGAATGGAGATAAGAAAAACATCAATAATATTAAGAAATCATATATTTTTGAAGGATTTCTCTCTTTCGTTAGAGGGCGTATCAATGAATCTGCAAGAGCAATTACATAATTAGTTAGCAAATATAAAACATAAATGGGTGCTGAATAAATTTCTGGAACCAGGAGAATATAGAATATATTTGGATACGTAATCTGCAATATTAAAAATAGTAAGATTTTCTTGCCAATATCTTTCATTTTTATTATCTCCTCATAATGCAATTGTAATTTGCTGATCTATATAGAGAAACTAAAGAATAAAAAATATGTTGAAAATAATAAAAATTACTAAAAATTAGGTTTCTTCTTCTTCCTCTCTAAATTCCTTGCCTAGTAACCGCATAACGGAATCAGCAAGCTTATTTTGGCTGCGACTCATGATTCCTTTAATCTTCCCCTCTTTTCCAAGAACACGTAGCATAATACCATTCCATACGGAGGAAGGATTGCCTTTAACTTTCATGAATTGATCTCTGTGTATCTCAACACTAATATTGTCGTAGTTTTTGGAAGCGTCTGTGCATTTAAAACACAAAATACATTTATCTATGTCTACTGCTATGTCCTTTCCTTCACGCGACATTGCGTCTACAGCACATTCCTTAGTAAAAGCGTCAATTACTTTGGCATTTTTCTCAGAGCAATTAAATTTAATTGAACCGTGAACTACTTTGCGAACCTTGTGACCATTTTCTAAAGTGCGAACTTCTTCGTCAAATTCGGCAAGAGATCCATTTTCCACTAATAGGATCTTATTTTCCCCATTGATTAGCAATTCTAAAGTATATCCCGGACATATCCACGTACAACTACCGCACCAGATACACTTTTCCGTGTCTACGACAATTTTCTTGTCGGATTCGATTCTCATTTCCTCTGGTGTTCCGATAGCGGTTCGTTTTAATGGTTCGTCGTATATAGATATAGTAACAGGACAAACTCTATGACAAAATCCGCACTCAACGCATTTACTTTCGTCGTATTTAAGGACACTTTCATGCGAGAGCATTTTATACATGTAATGAGTAATATTCTCGTCAATCTCGATTGTTTTCTTAGCTGGTAACGACATAATCCTTCACTTTTATTTTTCTTTCTTTAATTAAAAATATTTTTTTGTATTTTTAAGAATTTATATCCAAACTTTTTGACCAAATTAGAATTACGTTTTTTCTAATTCCATTTGACTAATCGCTTTACCAGACCTAAACGGTATATCCTCTAGACTCTCACCAGCGCTGTAACCAAATTTTTCCTTAAAGGAATCGTTTAACGATTGGAAGTAAAGCGATAATGGAAGATGTTGTGGGCAATTATTATCACAATTACCGCATTCTATGCACCGGTCGGCAACATGAGCAATCCTTGTTAATTGATAAGATTCCTTGTTGATTATCTTTTCTTTCCGTTTCTTCATTAGAATGCAATCAACGCAGTAGCATACTGGACATCCACGAATGCACATATTACACATTGTACATTTTTGGAACCTTTCCAATTTATCTTCCTGAGAAAGCTTGTCCCATTCTTCTAAATCCTTTGTTCTTTTTGCTAAAGCAGTATCTTTGATTTTTTTAAGTGCTTCGGAGTGTTTTGTTCTCATATCCTCAGGTAATGGTTTTTTGTTGATCTTTGATTTTTCTACGAGATCAGCACCTTTATCTGAATATACTATTAGGACAATTTCGTCTGAATCAATAGGTAATACAAGATCGCTAACACTGATATCGGCAACAACAGGGACTTTTCGATTACAACGGGCGCAGTTTTCTGAGATTTCTAATCCGACTTCTTTTGAGCTCCCATCTTCAAATTTAAGAATTAATCCATTGTCGCCTACTTTTTCTTTGGTTACTTTAGTCAAGTCGAGTCCTTCTACTTTCTTCAATTGACGCGAAGCATTTATTACCATCCCTCTGTCCTCAAAGCCAACAATAAAAAGATTATCCATATTAATTTGTCTAATCTTTGCTAGCTCAATTATTCCGCGAGTATCACAGGGACGAGCAATAACTCCAACTTTTTCGTTCTTAGCCCCATCAACTGATTTATGTAAGAATTTCGCAGCTGTATCCGTTCTAGCGTATCCATATGCAATTAAATTTGTTAAAGGAAAAGTTGTAAGATCTTCTGACTTTTCAACAATAACTGGAGACACTGTAAATCTATCTATAGCCCCAGATTTCTTATCTACTTTTAATTTTGCTCCAATAATCTTATCTACAAATTTTTCTTGCAAGAGCGTAGCTAATAGCTTAGGAAAATCTTCAATTTTAATTAAATATTCATCTAATGCATCCATGTTAAAAACTTTTTTTCAATTTTTTTATTAAATTATTTTTTTATATTTTTAATAACTATTACTTTTTAAAATTTCTTTTATGTGTTGTATGGTGCTTCCATTTCTTCAGCTGAATTCTCGTTTTTTTAACTCAGCTTCATCAGTTAACACATTTATTTTAAGCTTTCGCTTTTTTTGTTGGTGTGCTGTCTTTGGTTTTTAGTGGACTAGGTCCTAATTTTTGTATAAGTTTATCGAATTTTATCACTTCTTGTTGAAACTTTTGCCCCTCGGCTGCGGTACAATACCCAAACATTATCCGTTCTTCACTGAGTCCCATAGATTTGAGCACTTCTTTTAAATACTCAACTTGCCGGTAAGCAACATAGTTCCCCGTTTCATAATCGCATTCTTTAGGATATCATCCAACAATCATTACGCCATCAGCGCCTCTACCAAACGATCGCATGACCATATCGGAACCAATTCTACCGGAACACGGAACTAAAACCACTCTGATAGATAAGGGATACTGAGCGCGAATAGTTCCAGCCATATCAGCGGAACCATAGCCTCATTTGTAGCAAAGAAATGCTATAATTTTAATGTCTTGTTCTTCTGCCATTTCTATTACCTCTCTATTCCTCCATTGGTAGTAATTCGTCAATTAATGCCATATACTGATCGTCTCTAAAGTAAGTCAGTTCAATTGCTTTCGATGGACAAATTGCTGTGCAAGATCCGCAACCACGACATTTAATGATGTCAACAACTAACGCACCAATTTCATTTACAGAAATTGCGTAATATGGACAGATCTCAATGCATTTATAACATTTCGCACATCTTTCATCTATTGGAGTAGCACGAATTAATTCCATCGTATGTTCGCCTCTGCCCATAGGAATACTAGCAGCAGATGCAGCACCTCTTGCTTGACTTACGGCTTTATCAATTTCTTTTTGTCCTTGAGCCGAGCCTGCGATATAAATACCCATAGTTTTTGTGCTAATTGGATCTAATCGAGGATGAAATTCTTTTAAAAATCCATCAGGACTTTTCTCCATCTTCATTACTTTAGCGATTTCTAGGGTACCCTTAGAAGGGAGCGATGCAGACGATAGAACTACCATATGAGCATCCATGGTAACTACTGTATCTGTTCCAACTGGTTCAAACTTAACCGTTAAATTCTTCGTTAATGGATCTTCTTGGATTTCTCCAACTAATCCTTTAAGAAATATTATTCCGGCTTCTCTTGAACGTCTATAGTATTCTTCGTAATCTTTACCGGCGCATCTCATATCTATATATGTACATACGATATCTGAATCAGGGTACTCCGATTTAATTAATTTAGAGTTTTTTAGCGATAGATTGCAGCATATTACCGAGCAATAAGCGTTTTTCGATACATCTCTACTCCCTACACAATTAATAAACAAGATTTTTGTAGGGCGTTTTCCGTCAGAAGGTCGTTTTAAGTGTCCGAATGTGGGCCCGTTGGGGGCTAATATTCTTTCTAGTTGAATTTGGTTGATTACATTTTCATATGTTCCATAACCATAATCATCACCTTCGTAGATGTCCCAACCCGTTGCTACTACTATTGTTCCCACTTCAAGATCTAGAAATTCATCTTGAATGCTAAAATCGATTGAATCTTCTTCGCAAGCATCAACACAAGCAAAACATTCAACACAAGTTTCTCGATTTATATCATAAATCGCAGGAACTGCCTGAGCAAAAGCGATGTCAATACATTTTCTAGCAGATAATCCTTCGTCAAAACTGTTAGGGATGAAAATTGGGCAAACTTCAGTACAAGCTCCACATCCGGTACATGTTTTCTCACTTACAAATCGGGAGTTCCTTTTAACTTTTATTCTGAAGTTTCCAATGTATCCATCGACTTCCACGACTTCGGAGTATGATAGGATCTCGATATTTGGATGACGATTTGCCTCCAACATTTTAGGACCGAGAATTCATATCGAACAATCGTCAGTTGGGAAAGTTCTATCTAACTGGCTCATTCTTCCGCCAATAGTAGTATTCTTTTCAACTAAGTACACTTTAAATCCTTTGTCTCCTAAATCTATAGCAGTTGACAACCCCGCAATACCACCCCCTACTACTAGAGCAGCAGGTGTTACAGGAACGGTTTTAGTAGGTACGTTTTCTAATAGTCTTGATCGTGCTATTCCTGCCCTTATAAGTTCGATAGCTTTTTTAACGGCTTTTTCTCTTACTTCAAGAGCTTGGTGAACGAAACTACAGTGTTCTCTGATATTTACAAATTCTAAATATCTTGGAGGGAGGCCTGCTTCAGTTAAAATTGCGTGAAAGACAGGTTGATGAGTTTTTGGAGTACACGCAGCAACAACGATTCTTTCGAGTCTAAATTCCTCGATCTGTTCCTTGATATACTCTGATCCACCCTCAGTTCACATAGACATATACTCGAAAGCTTTGACACCTTCTAATTTATTGAGTTCTTCGACAATTCCAGGTACGTCTAGTATTCCAGCGATATTAATACCTCACCGACACACAAATACACCAACAACTGATTTCTTAGTGTTATTATTATCCTTGGTCTGATTTCCAGACATTTTTTACACCTTGGTTTATATATCCTCCTAATTATTCAAGAGTCTATACTTTTCTAATAGCTTCTTTATAGTTCTTAATACATTTTAATTATGTATGTAAAATAGTTCTTATTATTAAAATTCAATTATTATCAGTTTTAAATCGATTATTATAACATTTACTCTTAAAGTGAAGTAACATAAATTTCTAATATTGAATAAAAAAATAAAAATAGATAAAAAAATAGTTAATTATTTTCCGCCAAATTCAGTGACGTCACCAAACAAACGCCTCACAGCATCTATTCTGGTTTCTTCACCAATTTGTTCGACATTTTTCAACGCTATGGCTTCTTTTGGGCAAACCGCAATACATTGAGGCTCTGTTTTTCCAACTTCAGGATCAATGAAATCTTCCTTCATACCATCGCAAAGGTCACAAATAAGAGCATTCTGGGTGTCGATGTGTAAATTTATAACTCCAAAATCGCAAGCGCGGATACAATAAGCACATCCATTACACTTATCATCATCTACGATTATAGATCCTGTCTCTTCATTTTTCGACAATGCCTTTTCGGGACAACTTCGAATACATGGTGCGTCCTCACATTTTTGGCACGCTAGAGCGATGTTAAAAACTGGTTCAATTCGGACTCTATGAATTCGGGTGTTAATAGGATTAAATTCGCCATCGTGGACAAATGAGCATACTGATTCGCATGTTTCGCATCCGGTACATAAATCTGGATCAATAATTATAAATTGATGCATCTTTCCCCCGCGTTTCTTCAAGGATGATCTTGACATTTTCCTATTTACCCCCGGCTGGTTTTAACTTACCAATTACAAAATCCAACCCCAAACTCTTTAGAGTTGCATCCGTAGGAATTCCCGTTTTCGTGTCCCAACCTCGAGCTTCGTAGTATCCGCTTAGAAGTTTTTGATATCCTTCTTCTTTTAAAACGACCCCTTTAGCAGGACCCTTTGTGTGTGCTTCTTTAAAGAACCTTTCTGGGGGATGATCGTCTGCTCTGGTCCACCCTTCTCGAATATTGAAACATTTTGAAAGGTTTAAGATAGAAGCTCCTCTTTTATTAATCGATTCTTCAGTGTGTGGAATACCAGTTACTAACTCATAGACTTTTGCCAACTCTGCATCGTTTTCATAAATTCCACGAGTGAACTTACAAATTATATACGAATCGATAATACAATAGATGTCTTCAAGTCCTATGATTGCTTTACCGCGTTCAAGTGGTTTGTCGTATCCGAATCTATCGAATTTACCTTTAGCGTCAAGTCCATAAGCACCATTCCTCAAATGGCAAGCGCCTCTAATAGATACGCTTTCGCCTACAGCAAAACTTGTCATTCCGTGAAGATCAAAAGCAGGCATTTCTAATCCTTTAATATGCATTCCATAATAGCCAGCGTTCTTTATTCCCTTTTCTTCTAACCTAATACCCGCTTGTTTACAGCCATCTCCAAAGATTTCATTAGCAAAACCTTTACCAAGAATCATTTCTTCTGTAAATCGTGCTAGATTAGTAGTAGAACCAAATGGGAGTTCGAAACCAAGGTCTTTTTTCGTTATAAGTCCTAGATCGTATAATTCGCAAGCCATACTGGCTGTTACACCGCCACTAATGGCGTCAATTCCTAGATCATCGCATAAAGCAACGCATTTGAAAATTGTTGGCCAGTCAGCGCATCCAGTGTTAGTACCAAATGAATAACACATTTCTACATCAATTGAAGCGACTAAGTTTGGATATTCAGGGTGAGTTTTAGGTACTCTAGCGAGGTGATCGCAAGCGATTGAGCATTGAGAGCAAGCAACTTTTTTAACAATCCAGTCTTCGTTTAATTTATCACCAGTAAAGGCTCCTTTATCAATTTCTTCCCATGTGCCTTCGCGATAATTCATGGTAGGCATCATTCCGAGTTTATTGTAACTAGTTATTCCTGCAGGAGTGCCTAAATCACGATATTTGGCGGTTGCAGGGCCATTCGCAATTTTAATTAATTTCTTTGCTATCTTGTAAAATTCCTGAGGATAAGCAACTTTAAGGCCTTTCGTGCCCCGAAAAGCTATTGCTTTCAGATTTTTACTGCCCATCACAGCTCCCATACCAGTTCGACCAGCTTGTCTATTCCTATCGTTCGTAATACATGCTAATTTGCTTAATCTTTCTCCTGCCTGTCCGATTGACATAACTGCTAATCTCTGATCTTGGAATTCTTCTCTGAGAATTTCTTCCGTTTCAAAATTTCCTTTTCCCCAAACCGTTTTTTCACATGGCTCTAGGTAGTAATCGTCATCATCTACAACCAGGTATACGGGTTCAGAAGCTTTTCCTTTGATCACGATCGCATTGACTCCAGCGCGTCGTGCTTGTGCACCAACAGAACCTGAGGAAATAGCCATACCAAACATACCTGTTAACGGTGATTTAGCAAATACGCCGTATTTTGAACTAGTAGGTAGTATTGTAGTTGGAAAAGGGCCTATAGACCAGACAAATATGTTTTCTGGACCTAATGGGTCTATACCTGGTTTTAATTCGTCCCAGAGGATTTTTGCTCCAAATCCATAACCACCAATCCAATCTCGGCAGAATTCTCCAGATAAAGTAGATTTACCAATTTTTCCACTGGTTAAGTCGACATCGAGTCTCACTTGAGAGTATCCTTTGACATCGTCGGGCAAAGTTATTTCTTTAGATTTACTCATGTTTTTCACTAATTTTAATTTTTGATATTTTTAGTATAGAGAATTAATACTTAATATAAAAAATTACCATTTATTAGGTTATTTGTTAAATTAAACAACCTCTACTCTGACTGAAATTCTAATTATTAATTCTTCCAAGATAGTGTTAAGATGAAATTTACTAAAAATTGATTATTTTATTGGTGAAATTAGAAAAAAAAAGCATTGACTACTAGTTAAAGATCGCCACCACTGACAATACTCCAGCTATTACCGTTATATGCGTATGTCCACGTATCTCCAAGGGTGTTCCCTGGGAATCGAAACCCTCCAAATAAGATGGTTTTTTGATTATCAGAGTCATAAACCATAGAGAAATCCATTCTGTTGGAAGGATGACTTAAAGGTAGAACCTCTGTCCATTGATTGTTCGAGGGATCTAATATCCAAGTGTCTTCTATTGCTTCTCCTGGAGCTCCCGTGCGCCTTCCTCCAAAAACTATTACTTTATGATTCTGAGAATCATACGTCATTCCATGCCAATAGCGGGTGCCTGGGCTACCAGTAGTATTCAATTCGGTCCACGTATTATTTCCATAATAATAAATCCAAGTATCATCCAGTATAGATGTTGAACGACCTCCAAAGAGAATTGCTCTTTGATTTATGGGATCGTAAACCATATTAGATCCGTATCTACCAGAAGGACTACTTAATGGATTTAATTCCGTCCATGTATTGTTGGAATAATTGTATTCCCAAGTGTCGTTATAATGGGGTAATGAATCTTTATAACCTCCAAATAAAATAACTCTCTGAAAAATTGGATCGTAATACATAGCACAGCTCTGTCTAATCTCTGGCGCAGTATTTGGAAAAACTTCGGTCCATTGATTAGTTTGAGAGTCGTAAATCCAAATATCGTTCGTTAATCCTACATTTCCGCTCCAACCCCCAAATAAAATGGTTTTATGGTTAATTGAATCATATACCATCGAATGACCCGATCTGGCCGAAGGTTTATTAGTTAAAATAATCTCATTCCACATGTTATCTATAGAATGGTAAACCCACATGTCATCACGAACTTCCCAATCAGTTCCATCTTGAGTTCCTCCTCCAAAAATTATCGTTTTCTGCAGTTGAGGATCATATACTGCTCCAGGACCATACCTACCTACGGGAGTTTGGCTTTCGATGAAAGTAACTAATAGATAAATTCCTACCAATCCCGAAGAAATAACGATTACTCCCAACACCATGGAAATGTACTTAGTTTTCTTTTTCATGAGAAAATACTCTGGTCATTGTATTAAATTAGCTTCCCTAACTATTCTAATAAATTGATTTTACGTAAACTTATATATATTTCTATTCGAAATACCTTTAATGGAAACCATTAAAATTCTTTTTAACAAACAGTGAATTCTCTATTTATTAAGAAATAAAAGGAGATTCGACTTCTACTAAGGATCGTTGCCTTTCACGATATTCCAGCTATTACTGCCATGATTAAATACCCAAGTATCTCCAAGATTATTATCAGTGCCCCTTATTCCTCCAAAAAGGAAAGTTATTTGAATATTAGAGTCGTAAACCATTGTAAAAAATAATCTATTGGAAGGGGAAGTTTCAGGTAAGACCTCAGTCCATTGGTTGTTGGATGGATCAAATATCCACGTATCTTCCAATGCTCCCGCATGGCTTCCCCCGAAGACAACTATTTTGTTGTTATTAGGATCGTACACCATGCCATGCCAGTAACGGGTATCAGGTTTACTTGTAATAAATATCTCCGACCAGGAGTTATTACCATAATAGTAAACCCAAGTGTCATCCATTGTTGTTGTTGAGCGACCTCCAAAGAGAAAACCTCTATTGTTTTTAATTTCGTATACAATTTTTGATCCATACCTAACAGGTGGGCTATTTGAAGGGTTGAGGCTAACCCAGGAATTATTGGAATAAATATATTCCCATGTATCTCTAAAATAACTACTAAAACTTCTGAAACCTCCAAATAATATAACTTTCTGTGCGTTAGAATCGTAATACATCGAATGGTCTTGTCTATTAGTGGGATGATTCAAGGGAAAAAATTCTGTCCACTGGTTTGTTTGGGAGTCGTAGATCCAGGTATCGCTCGCCAAGCCTACATTTTCTACCCAACCCCCAAATAAAATTGTTTTATGGTTAATTAAGTCATATACCATCGAGTGACCCGATCTCGCCGAAGGTTTCACAGTTGGATTAATTTCAGTCCATATGTTAAATGTTGGATCGTAAAGCCACATGTCATTAAATACTTCAGAACCACTTGTATCTTGATATCCTCCCCCAAAAAGTATCATTTTTTGTAGAACGGGATCGTAAACCATCGCAGAACCGTACCTCGCTGAAGGAGAAGCATTTTGAATAACAGCAAAAAAAAATAGAGTTCCAATTGTTCCGGAGGAAATTATAATTCCTACTAAACTTAAAATTAAAATTTTAATTCTTCTCTTCATGAAATCCACTCTAAATAAATTTCCGGTATGCCTTCTTTAATCTTTCTGATTTATTGATATCATGTCAACTTATATAATTTTCCAATCAAATGCTTTTTAACAATAATAATAGCATATTTAAAGTGGTTTAAATTATATTTAACAACAGAATAAAGACTTTAATGTTGTTATTATGACTGAAACTACGGATACAACACAAAATGAGAAAGCCGAGAAGATACTCTCAAGCGATATCATAAAAAATGTTATTGCAAATGCAAACTATTGTTATAATTGCAATCGTTGCGTAAATGTATGTCCAGTATCTTATTTAGACCTATTTTATCCAAGAAATTTGATTACAGATTTAACTTTCTTATCGCCTGAAGAAGCACTAAAGAATAATAATATTTGGGATTGCCTCACATGTGGATTGTGCACCGAATATTGCCCAATGACTAAAGGTAAGACTGGTGTTAACTTCACTGAGATTATAAAGGAACTTCGAACATTGACTTCGGAATACGAGCCTTTACAAGAGACTCTGCGAAGTTGTAATCACGATAGGGTTTATTCCAGTATACCAAAATTAATGGCAGATGATAAGATAAAATTCACCAATAAGCTTGGATTCTTAGAAGGAACCGGATTGAAAACAAAAAGCGAAGGGGAACTCGCTTACTTTATGGGTTGTGTACCGTTTTTAACTGGGACGGCACCTTGCGTTGTAGGATGTCCAGCTGGAGTAGATGTTCAAGGATACGTTTCCTTAATCTCTGAAGGAAAATTTCAAGAATCCATAGATTTAATAAGAGAAATGAACCCTTTACCTTATTTGTGTGGAAGAATTTGCACTGCTCAGTGTGCTTTGAACTGTAATCGTCAACATCACGATGATCCCGTGGCAATTCGAGAGTTAAAACGATTTGTATCTGATTATGAAGCTGCGCATCCAAACAATAGTAAAATACAGCCCGTTAAACAAACTAAAGAAAAAGTAGCAATTATCGGGGCTGGACCAGGAGGATTATCTGCAGCTTACTACCTTGCGCGAATGGGATACAAACCTACAATCTATGAAAAAGGTGATAAAACGGGTGGAGTCGTAAGATATGGTGTTCCTCAATATAGGCTATCTGATGAGGCGTTAGACCACGATGTAGATTTCATAAAAAGTATGGGAGTTGAAATTGTACTGAACAAGGAGTTTGGAGCTAATTTCACCCTTGAAGATCTTAAGAAGGAAGGATTTAAAGCAGTGTTTATTGCGGTAGGTCTGTATGTACCAAAAACTTTGCGACTGGAAGGTGAGGATTTACCTAATGTTCATGTTGCTATAGATTTTCTCTTGGATCGGAAATATGGTTGCGCAGAAGACCCTGAAGAATTTAAAGGTAAAACTTTTGGCATAATCGGGGGAGGAGCAGTCGCCGTTGATGTAGGAGAAACCGCTGTGAGATTAGGTGCTACGAAAGCTGATTTCGTAGATATATTAACTGAGGAAGCGCTTAAAAATGTGCTTAAAGATTTGCACGAGGCCGAGAGAGAAGTAATGGAATATCATTTTACTACTTCGACAAAAAACATAACTCAAGAACCTAATGGAAAGTTAGCCTTAAATTGTTATAAAATTGAATGGGGAGAACCCGATCCTGAAACGGGAAGACGCCCCCTGAATAAAGTGGAAGAGTCTGATTTTAAGATCGTTGTAGATCATGTCGTTACTGCTATCGGGCAAGGACTTGATGTTGTCCCCATTAATGCTGCAACTGAAAGCAAGTTAAAAATTGATCGAGGCAGAATTATAGTTGATCAAGTAACTTTTGAAACTAGCATTCCCGGCGTTTTTGCAGGTGGAGATATCATTAATGATTCACTTATGTGTGCCGTTGATGCTATAGGAAATGGTAGAGAAGCTGCGTACTCAATCGATCGCATCTTCCGTGGAATTGATTTAAAAGAGAGTAGGATTAGAATGAAAGAATTAAAACGTTCTACTATCCCTAAAAAATACATTCAGGTAAATTCTTGTCAAGAAATGAATTTTATGCCTGGAGAAGAAAGATTGGTATGTTTTGATGAAATGGAGTTAGGATATACCGAAGAACAAGCAATTAAAGAGGCAAATCGTTGCTTAAATTGTAATTGTTGTAGTAATAGCGATCAAATCCCTGAAGATTATGACGCAGCTTTAGATTCCTCAGGAATAATGATTGCAAACTATGGAAACCAAGCTAACATGCCTTCTTATAACTCTCCAGATTATTTAACTATCCCTAAGAGCGTAATCGGAATCCTAAATCAAAACAATATTGTACCAGTTGTTTTGCCCGAAGAAAAATGTTGTGGTCACGACATTGTTTGGCAAGGCGATATGGAATCCTTTGAGAAATTAGCGAAGTATAATGTCAAGTTGTTTAAAGACGCTGGTGTAAAAACAATTGTATTCAGCTGCCCTGAAGGGTATTACACTTGGAAAGATGAGTATAAAAAACTGTTTAAAAAAAGCGAAGATTTCGATTTTGAGATTTATCACATTTCAGAATACATCTTGAAAGAAAATCTTCTAGAAGATATATCTTTTCCAAACCTGGGAGAGGTTAAAGTTACTTATCATGATCCGTGTAGACTCGGTAGAATGAGTAATGTTTACGACGCCCCTCGTGAAGTTTTGAACAAAATACCGGGCATACAACTACTCGAGATGGAAAATAATAGAGTAGATGCTGATTGTTGCGGTGTGTCAGCCTATATTTCATGCAATCAAAATTCCAAACTACTACAAGCGTCAAGAATAAAACAAGCAATTGAAACTGGTGCGGATTATTTAATTACCACCTGTCCGAAGTGTTTAACGCATTTTAACTGCTATTTGAATGAAAATAAGGAACTTAAAAACAAAATAAAGGTAACGGATTTACTAAGCTTTATTGGTAAAATGCTTTTTATGCAGTAAGTATTTACCAGTCATTATTCTCTATTTCTTTTCTAAACCCATTCTTTTCCCCTCAATTATAACAACCTTAATTAATTCTTGAACTTTAAATCAAATTGAAATAAGGTAACAATATCTTAATTAAATAGGTGTCTTGATAAACATTGCCGTATGAGATTTTAGAGAAAAAAGAACTAGGAAGTAGCAAAACTATTTATGAAATGGTATTACGCACTCCATTAATTGCTAAGAAAGCTCACGCCGGAAATTTTGTTCTAATAAGAATTAATGAAACTGGAGAAAGGATTCCATTGACTATTGCCGATTACGATAGAGAGAAAGGGACTATAACATTAGTAATTCAGGTGGTGGGTAAGAGTACTAAGTTACTCTGCAATCAAAATGTTGGAGATCAAATACTTGATGTCGTAGGGCCTTTAGGAAACGAAATACATGTGAAAAAGTATGATAATCCTATAGTAATTATTGGGGGTGGAATCGGTATAGCTCCTTGTTTTCCTCAAGCAAAAGAGCTCAGAGACGCAGGAAATGAAATTATATCCATTTTAGGAGCCAGAAATAAAAGTCTTCTTATTTGGAAAGAAAAAATGAAAACTGTGAGCGATGAATTAATTGTCACTACTGACGACGGAAGCGAGGGAATAAAGGGAGTTGTTACAGATCCGCTTAAACAAATTATGCAAAAGAGGAAAATAAGTCTTGTAATCGCTATCGGACCTTTAATTATGATGAAGTATGTTGTTCTTACTACTAACGGGTCTGGAGGTTTGCCTAAAGTAAAAACCTTTGTTTCTTTAAACACAATCATGGTTGACGGGACTGGTATGTGCGGGTGTTGTCGGTTTTCTACGCTCGAAGGTGATATTCAGTTTGCATGTGTAGACGGCCCAGATGTCGATGGACATATCGTTGATTTTGATAACTTATTAAAGCGCGCTGATAGATTTCTTGAACAAGAGAGAGAGTCTTTGGAATGCTACGACGAAGAATGCAGAGCATTAGAACAACAAAAAAAGGAGGTTGTGAAGAATGGAGATAAAAAGATCTACAGTTAGAATACTAATTGAGAACAAGGACAAAATTTTAAAAGCAGGGAAATTCAAGGAAGCTGAATTTAAAAAATTAATTGATGATTTAACTATTGCCGAACTTTACCAAAAAAAAATTATTGAAGGAATCGAAGAATACGGAACCATTGATAATCCTCGGTTGTTATCAGAGCTAGGAACTTCAGAAAAAAAAATTGCCAGCACAATTGAATATCTTAAAGAATTTGGGTATTTAGAAGCTTATGGGGAGATAC
Organism: Promethearchaeota archaeon; assembly: GCA_030599585.1. Taxonomy (GTDB): domain Archaea; phylum Asgardarchaeota; class Lokiarchaeia; order Sigyniarchaeales; family SOKP01; genus SOKP01. Next base: position 87,874 of record JAUVNS010000007.1, read on the forward strand.
CGCGATTTTTTAATGCGGAAATTCAAAATTTGAAACAGTATGGCATTCTTCCAAATGTAAAAATTATAAGAGACAGTAATTTATGTTGTGGGTGTGGATCGTGTGTGTCGTTATGTCCTGTTAGCGCAATAACATATTCAAAGGGAACATTCGAGATTGACGAAGAAGTATGTATCCGTTGCGGTTTGTGTTATACATGCTGTCCGAGATCTTTTTTCCCAAAAACTTTAGATGCTTCTGAGGATAACGATAATGAAAACATTAATTATTCAAGTCAATTTAATTATTATCATGAAATAATTACAGCTCAGACCACAAATACTGATATTACTCAAGTAGCTCAAGATGGTGGTATAGTTACCACTCTCCTGAAAATGGCTTTCGATCAAAATCTAATTGACGGAGCTTTGGTCGTAACTGAAGGATTAGAGCCTTTGAACCCTTTACCCATATTTATAGAGCGAGAAGAGGACCTTCTAAAAACAGCGGGAACAAAATACACCAATTCACCTATTTTAAAAGAACTTTACAAGTACAGAGATAGTAAAAAAATCGCTGTAGTTGGAACTCCTTGTATTATGAAAGCTCTTAAAAAGTTATCTTTTTACCCCTTGCACAACCCGTTTTACGAAAATATTGCAATTAAAATCGGTCTGTTGTGTTCGGAGTCGTTTGATTACTCAGAAATTACTAAACTACTGAAGAATGAATTTCAATCCACTCCCGCTGATGTTAAAAAAATGGATATTAATAAGGGTCGTTTTTTCATCTACAACCACGATGGTACCGTTTTAGATATCCCTATAAAAAAAATTAAGAAATATGGTCGTTTAGGTTGCTTTTTCTGTGAGGATTTAACAGCAATACACACCGATATTTCCGTAGGCTCGATCGGTTCCGATGTTGGTTGGTCAACAGTGTTCATACGAACAGAAAAAGGAGCTGAGTTCTTTCAAAAAGCTTTAGATCTTAATATGATTGTGAAGAAAGAGATCGAAGAAGATAGCAAAAGTTTCAATTCACTTAGTAGGATAGCTAAATTCAAATTAAAAAGCTATGAAGAACTTCACCGTGTTGAAATGAAACAACAAGAACCAAATGTAAGGATAACAAACTTTGAAGAAGTTCCACTTGGTTTAACCGAAGAAATGGTTGAAATTGAAACTCAACGATGCCTTCAATGTGGAAATCCTCTCTGTATTTCCGGGTGCCCTGTTAATATCAAAATTCCTCAATTTATCAAGTTACTAAAACAAAAAAAATACATTGAAGCTCTATATAAGATTAAGGGAGATAATTTATTACCCGCTATCTGTGGGAGAGTTTGTCCCCAAGAAACTCAATGCGAATTAGTGTGCATTATGAATGGTCTTGGAGAACCAATAGCAATAGGTCATTTAGAGCGTTTTATAGCAGACTGGGAAAGGAAAAATAAACTTAAGGAGTGTCCTGAGTGTGCAGCACCTAAAGGGATTAAAGTAGCTGTTATTGGTGCTGGACCAGCGGGACTAGCTTGTGCTGGAGAGCTGGCAATGAATGGTTATGAAGTTACTATTTTTGAAGCTTTTCATGCCGGAGGGGGTGTTTTAATCTACGGAATACCTGAGTTCAGACTCCCTAAAGAGATAATCAAGAGCGAAATAGAGACTCTAGAAATGCTCAATGTTAAAATGGAATACAACTCCATCATTGGAAAAACATTAACTATCGAAGATTTAAGAGACATGGGTTTTAAAGCATTTTTTATTGGAGTTGGAGCAGGACTTCCCATTTTCTTGAAAGTATCTGGTTTATCTTTAACCGGCGTCCTTTCGGCGAACGAATTTCTTACGAGATCAAATTTAATGAAAGCTTTTAGATTTCCAGATTACGATACCCCCGTTAAAGTTGGAAAAATCGTGACTGTTATAGGTGGAGGAAATACCGCACTAGATTCTGCGAGAACTGCATTAAGGTTAGGTGCTGAAAAAGTAATTATCGTTTATCGAAGATCTGAAGCGGAAATGCCCGCAAGAAAAGAAGAATATCATCACGCATTGGAAGAAGGTATAAAATTTCAATTCTTAACTAATCCCGTTCAATTTATTGGCGACGACAACGAGAATGTAACTCAAATGAAAGTTATTAAAATGAAATTAGGAGAACCTGACGAATCGGGGAGGAGAAGACCCGTTAGAATTGAGGGTTCTGAATATGTGATAGACACAGACACAATTATCATCGGAATCGGAACAGGAGCTAATCCTATTTTAACCAAGTCAATCCCCGACTTAAAACTGAATAAATGGGGCTACATCGAAATAGATGAGAATGGCCAGACAAATATTAAAGGTGTTTTTGCTGGTGGAGATATTGTAACTGGAGCTGCTACTGTCATTACAGCGATGGGAGCAGGAAAAATGGCTGCACATGCAATAGATAAGTATTTACAAGAAAATTATTTAGATAAGAATTAGATATCCCGATTTTTACGATTCGGTATAGTACCCTTAATTTTATAACAATGAATTGATTAATAGTATTTGGTATTATGAACTAATACTTCTATTTGTTTAATTTAAATATCTTCTTAAAGGCGTTAAAATGGAAAAACATAAATTTAGCTTCCAAACACGTATAGGTCCTTCGTTAGGAACATCTGTAAGACACTGGATGAAATTAGTTCTAACAAATGGTTCAGTAGCGCTTAGATATTACCCAAGAGTATTTTTTGTTAACGCTGTAAGTTCTCTCGGCATCCCATTCCGATTATATGAGCGTTTTAAGTTCAATAGCAAAGTAGACACCACAGAAATTTCTACTCCTCCCATTTTTATATTGGGCCATTGGAGGTCTGGAACAACTCATCTTCATAATGTAATGTGCCAAGATACTCAATTTGGTTTCATTACTATGCTTCAAGCAATGTTTCCAAAATCTTTTATGAGCAACAATTTATTTCGGCATCTAATGAGAATTTTTTTGCCAAACACTCGACCAATGGATAATATGGAAATGGACATCAACAAGCCTCAAGAAGAAGAAATGGCTTTAGGTAATTTATTTCCCTACTCTTTTTACAATGGGTTTTATTTTCCTCAAAGAACTATGGAATATTTTTTTAAATACATCAGATTTAAAAATACATCCCTTAAAGTTTTGGAACAATGGAAGAAGGTGTATTACTACCTTATTAAGAAAGCGACATTAAACATGAGCGGTCGTCAATTAATTCTTAAAAATCCCGCAAATACTGCTCGTATTAAATTACTTTTAGACTTATTTCCTAATGCGAAATTTATCCATATTTACAGAAATCCTTATATTGTTTACGCTTCGATGCGAAATTTTTACAGGAAAACAATTGAGGGATTTATGCTGCAAAGCGTTACAGAAAAGCAAATAGAGAATAACATCTTTAGTTTATACAAGCAGCTGATGACAAGTTACTTCAAAGAAAAGCAGTTGATTCCTCATGGAAATTTGATAGAGTTAAAATTTGAAGATTTTGAAGTGAACACTATGAACGAGTTAAATAGGATATACTCTGAATTGGATATAAGTGGATTTGAAAGAGCGAAAAATAAAATTGACTTCTATTTGAGTTCGTTGAGTGATTATAAAAAGAATACTTATAACTTGACTCACGAGATAATTAACTCTATAAAGAGGAAATGGGATTTTACAATAAAGAAATGGGATTACGATATCCCAATTGAACTTCAGTTGGTATGATTTTATTTCATTTACTCCCTTGGGGACACACTTTTAAACAGTTAGAGCAATAGTTGTTGTTCAACAGACTTTCCATACACTTTGAACGATCAATGTGAGTAAAAATGCCAGACCCTTTTACCTTCTCAATTGGTTCTTCGTAAATAGCTTCACCTAAGCACTTTTCTATACAAACTCCGCAATTCTCGCAAAAATCTTCCATATCACTAAAATCTACTTTCCTTGTTTCGGGGATATTAGCATCCGTAGTTATAGCGCTCCACCTTTGTCTCATGCCAAACTCAGGACTCATAATTAACCCATTCCTCCCCAATATTCCTAACCCCGCAGCTACAGCGTGAGCTGTAAACAAGAGTTTTCCTCCAAATGGATGATGAGCTTCCGTCTTGTAACCTTTCTCTTGTAGAAATTGCGTTAGTTCGATCGTTTTTTCTCCTAAGTCGTAATACACTCTAAACGCCTCAATGCTAACGTGAATGCTTGGAGCTGTTTTAATCTTATCCCACGCCATTTCCATCCCAAGAATTATCGTGTTCTTTCCTATAATTGGAAGATTTTTGAAAATATAGTTTTCTAACACAGGTGTATATCCTATAAGTTCAATACCTTTTTCTTTAGCTAAATTCTCAAACTCTTTCCATAATTCAGGTGTTGTCTCGGTCTTATTATTATCACCATTTTGATATTTCGTTTTGTTAGCCTTTTGAAAGCCTTTAAATGTCCCTGTTAAATACTTACTATATTCTTTTGCGGTTTCTCTGTCCAACTTCTGTTCAGTTGATAATTTCATCGTAAAAAGCTCTTTTGGAACAACAAAGACCAAGTCCTCGTTCTTTCCAACGTAAGTCGGCTCAATTTTTTCAGTTTCCATAATAATACTTCAATAATTTATAATACTAAAATTTTTACCTTAATCTATCGTACTTTGAATTAATAGAGAGAAAATTAATTGCATGATTAATAATATTAGGGCTCCTAAATTTGAGTGCCCATTTTGTAATAACTCGTTAGAAACAAGATTTACTAAGTGCTTTAATGTTTATTGCCAAGGCCATAATTTTAGCACAGATAATTTAGTTACTTTTAGGTTAAACCCTGAGTTGGGCGTTGGGAGAATTGTAAAAAAAATAGAAATTCCCGCATCGAGGTCCTTAGATGACGACGATACTTATATCATAACAAAATACAAAGTTAAGTTTGAAAACAATAACGTAAAAGTAATTCATCCTCTTGATCTTATTCATTACATTTTTGAGGTTAATGATAGAATAGTTACGAAAAACAGAATCGGAACTATCAACTCCAACAATTTTCTAATAAAAGATGGTAAAATTTCCTATGAAACTTTGTTCGCTAATGGTAAAATCAATCAAATATACGAATCAGAAATAATTTCAAAATACGAAATTCCAATAAGAAGGATAATTACTGCCCAAAGAATTGATCCTCCGAAGAATTTTCTCGTAAAATATTGGGCTAATCTTTTTTATTCGTATTATACTTCTTACCAAATTAAATGTATTACAAATTCAAGACTTTCTTTAATGCCACATCAAATAAATGTAGCACATCGATTGTCCGAGGAATATTTTCCTCGCATAATTTTGGCTGATGAAGTAGGGCTAGGAAAAACTATTGAAGCAGGTATTTATGTCAAAGAAATGATGGCAAGAAATCTTGCTGAAAGAATTCTAATAGTTGTTCCTGCTACACTCGTAAAACAATGGCAATTTGAAATGCAAAATAAGTTCAATATTGATTTTACTATTTACGATGGGAAAAAAATAAAGGAGTTATCTCGTAAAGGAAGTAATCTTAGTGAGAAAAAGTTACAAAATCCTTTCTATTACAACAATCTTATAATTTGTTCTTTACAATTTGCCAGAAATAGAAAATATATAAATTTTCTTTCCCAAATATCCTGGGATATCGTAATTTTCGACGAATCGCATCATTTAAGGCGATATTTAGTTAATGCAACAACTGGTAATTACCGAAAAACTTTAAATTATGAGTTAGCGAGAAATATAAGCTTGAATACTGAATCTCTTTTACTTTTATCGGCTACACCACTACAATTACATTCCTTTGAGTTATATTCCCTTATTGAGTTAATTCAAAGAGAAGCTTTTGATAACTTCTCAGATTTTGAACATTTTCGGAAAAACATGCCTTTTATAAATATGTTAATAGCTAACATTAATCAAATTGATGAACTTAACAATTTCGAAGTAAAAAATACATTTAAACTTCTTAAAAACTTGAATCATGTAAATAAAAGTAAAAACTATGACGAGATATTAAATCAGTTAAAAGATAACACTTATAAATCAAATTTATTAAAAAAAATTGAAAAAGATCACACTCTCTCTCAATTTCTTATAAGGAATCGCAAGAAGAATGTATTTTCAGAAGAGTTTCTAAACGAGCGAGTGGTTAAAACAATTCTGGTTAACCCTACTGAGAAGGAATTAGAACTTTATAATGAAATTCGGCTTTATTTAGCCAAAATTTACAACACTTCAACAAATAAAGAGAATTTTGGTTTTGGATTTGTCATAACGACGCTGCAAAAATTACTAACAAGTTCTAAATTTGCGTTTTTAAAGAGTATTGAAAGGAGAATAGATCAAATTGAGCGTCAGAAAAGTTTCTCTCTTGAAATGAATACCTTAAGAGATGAAGATCCCGAATATTACGAATTAGAATTGGAGGAAGAATACATTGACTCCGAGGTTACCTTCAATGGTGAAGCTGAGTCTATTAATAGAGCTAAAGAGGTTTCAATAAAATTTTTAGACCAAGAAAAGATTTTGAGAGAATTCTATAATAAATTGAACTCCTTACCTTATGATTCTAAATGCCAAAAACTTGTAGAATTGGTAGGAAAGATTTATTCACAGAATCCTAATGAAAAGATCTTGGTTTTCACTCAATTTGTTGATACTCTATTATATCTAAAAGAACTGTTGGGTAAACAAGAACAAGGATATTTTGTGGAAACATTCTATGGTGGCTTGGATAAAGTTGAAAAAGATGAAGCTGTTGAGAGATTTCGCTCGAATGAGAACTTTTCAATCCTCATCTTAACAGAAATTGGGGGCGAAGGTAGGAATTTTCAATTTGCCCGTGTTATGATTAATTACGATCTTCCCTGGAATCCAATGAAACTAGAACAAAGGATAGGAAGAATAGATAGAATCGGACAAAAGTCCAAAAAAGTATTTATTTATAATTTTTATCTTGAGGGAACCATTGAAACGGACATCATGTTTGCGTTAGATAAAAGAATTCACTTATTTGAAGAGTCAATTGGCAAATTAGAACCAATTATTGGAAATATTGAAAAAGACATTAAAAACATCATTTTTGCTGAGGAAGAGGGGAAACGAAGAAAAAAAATGAATGAGTTTAATCGAAAATTAGATATTGAAGTTAAAAAAGCAAATGAGATGGAAATGCAGCTTGATGATTTGCTGATAGACAAAAAATCATTTAAAATGGACGACCTTGTTACCTCATTAGATGCGTGTAGAGATGTTAAATTAACTCATAACGAATTATACCTCTTAGTTAAAGATTTTTTTGAATTGAATGACAAAAAATATGGAACACTGAATATTATTGAGGAAGGAATTCATAAAAATACGGGGTTCCAAACAGAAATTAAACCTAACAACGATTTATTTTTCAACTACAGCGATTTTAAATTACTAAAAAACTATAGCGGTACGTTTGATTTAGACTTAGCTAAAGAAAAAGAAGAAATAGATTTTTTTGCTCTGGGACATCCATTAATTAATGCGATATTAAACTTCTGTAGATCAGATAAATTCATTGGCACTTTTACTCGATTATACCTGAAAAGAGAGATGTTACCTGAGCATGTTAAAAAAACCTTAGTATCTCAAAACCAAATTTATTTATTTATCTTTGTCATTAAATTTCAAGGTTACATCTTAGAAAACCAGTATTCTGCTGTCGTTATTGATAAAAACGGCAGAGAGCAGGAGAATTTAGCCGATTTAATACTTGATATTAATGATTTTGAAAAATTGTATGATTTGAGAGATGAGAGTCTTCTTGAGAACAAAATAGACATAACTTTTATTGATAATCTAAGAAAAAAAGCAAAATCAATTGTCAAATGGAAAACTTCCCAATGGAAAACCGAAATTAAAGCTTTAAACGATAAAATCTTCGAAATAGAACAAAGGAAGAAAGAAAAAATATTTGCTCATAATAAGAAACTGCTAACCATTAAACTTGAATCCTTAAAATTGAAATTAGAGAAAAAAGAAAGTAAAAAACCGACCGAACGGCAACTATTAAATATTAAAAGCATAGATGACCACCAAAGAAGGCAAGAACGCCTAGATAATATAGATAAATTAAGAGAAGAAATTCGTTTTCTTGAAAAGGATATAGCAAAAGTTGATAAAAAGTTAGACGACTTAGCTTTTGATTATAACGACTTAAAAACTGACATGAACAAGAGGAATTTAGCTAAATTTTATACCAATTTAGATGCGTTTGCAATTATTCGATTTTCGGAGTAACTGAAACTAACTTTTCTGGCTTAACTCGATTATGAGACGAGCAAGAAATGTATTTAAATGAATTTCAATATTACTTACTATTGATAATTTCCCGCTCTAAAAATTATGAAAATAAGTAGTCAATATATCAACACTCCTTTAAAGGATTATAATGTCCAGGTTGATTGGCGGAGCATTATGAATTACGCCGCCTCTATAAATGATGATAATCCAAATTATTTTAATGATGAGAGCGAAAATGGCATAATCGCCCATCCTATGTTCCCTGTGGCGGTTACTTGGCCAATTATGGAAAATTTATCGAATTATATTAATTCAGAAAACTTTCCTATAAGAGTATTTGCAACGGTTGTCCACTATTACGAACACTTAAAAATTTATCGTTTAATTAAACCTAATGACGAGATTAAAATTAACGGTAAAATTATAGCTATTTTACCTCATAGAGCTGGAACTCATGTTGCACTTCGACTAGATGCTACAGATAAAAACAATAATCTCATATTCACTGAATACAACGGTGGAATGTTAAGAGGCGTAAAATGCTTGGGAGGTGGTAAAGGAGAAGAATCACTTCCTACACGCACAATCCTTAAAAGCGACGATGAACCTGTTTGGAAGAAAAGTGTATATATTGATAAATTAAGATCTTTCTTGTATGATGGCTGTACTGACATAGTTTTCCCTATTCACACCTCTAAAAAATTTGCTCACTTTGTTGGGCTGCCAGATATTATCTTGCAAGGTACCGCAACATTAGCTTTTGCTGTTAAAGAAATTATTAATATCGAATCAGAAGGAGACCCAAATAGAGTGCGAGAGATTGCGTGTAATTTCTCAGGCATGGTCTATCCTGATTCAAACATATCGATTCAGGTGAAAAAGAAGAAAGAAAGTGGAAGCAAGAAAGAAATCTTCTTTGAGGTTTATAATCATGAAAATCAAAAAGCGATAAGGAACGGTTATATCTTATTAAAGAAATGAATATTACTGATACAAATCAATGCCATAATTAATTTGAAATTAAAAGGATATCATGAAATCTTTTTCCTTATTAATCAAACCCGCCTCAGCTGATTGTAATCTAAGATGTAAATATTGTTTTTATATAGATCATCTTGAAAATGGAGACAATAATCCTCGAATGACTGTTGAGACATTAGAAATCATGATAAAAAGCTATATGAGTACGGATCAGAACAAACAATACGCTTTTGGTTGGCAAGGTGGAGAACCTACTTTGATGGGTCCAGATTTCTTTAAGAAAGTTGTCGAATTCCAACTGAAATACGCTCCACCAGGTTCTTCAATTAGTAATGGAATTCAAACTAACGCAACAATGATTACAGAAGAGTTAGCCAAGTTTTTTGGAGAATACAAATTTCTCCTTGGTGTAAGCTTGGATGGACCAGAATATCTTCATGACTACTACAGGAAAACCATTGGCCAGAAGCCTAGTCATGCGCTAGTGATGCGTGGTATAGAGCGTCTCAAGCAAAATGGTGTTGAATTTAATATTTTAACTTTAATTAACAATCAGACAGTAAAAAAAGCTAAAGAAATTTATCGTTACTTTTGCGATAATGGTTATTATTTCCATCAATATATCCCCTGTGTCGAATTTGATGAAAATGGTAGTCTTAGACCATTTTCTATCACCGGAGAAGAGTGGGGGGTGTTTCTATCCGATCTATTCGATGAGTGGATAAAGGAGGATGTAAATAAGGTTTCTATCCGTTTGTTTGACTCTATTATGGAATATCTAATTTATGGGAGATACAATGTTTGTTATATGCAAGATAACTGTGTTCAATATTTTGTGGTAGAATATGATGGTGGGGTTTATCCATGTGATTTCTTTGTCAAGAACAATCTATTATTAGGAAATATTAATAATAACTCATGGGAAGAACTTTATAATTCTCGAACCTATCACAATTTTGGAAATCAAAAATCAAAGTGGAATGATGAGTGTAATTTATGCCCGTATCTTAATTTATGTCATGGAGATTGCCAAAAATTTCGCTATGGAGCACCAAAGCATTCTAAGCAATTAAGTAATCTATGTCAAGGGTGGAAAATTTTTTACACAAGAACGCTTCCTCGTTTTAAAATTATTGCTGATAAGTTTAAGAAAGAAAATAATATCAAAGGTGCCTACCCATTTAAATTCCCCAAATTTGGGAGAAATGAATTATGTCCTTGTGGCAGTAGTAGAAAATTTAAAAATTGTTGTGGTAATTACTCAGAAGTCATTAAAATTAAATAGTGAATTTTATATTTTCGTTCTAATAACATAAATTAAGGTCTTAACGCAAACTATTTCTGTTATATATCTTTCAGATACCAAATATCAAATTAATCATTATAGTGAGTACAATCACAACTCCCCGAGAACTGCATGGAAAACGATTATTTGGATATTCTCTTGGAGATTTAGGATTTACTCTTCCTAATATGTTTACAGAAGTATTTATTTTTCAATACTATGTCTATACTATTAATCTAAATGCACTTTTGGTATCAATTGGAGTCACAGTTCAACTAATCCTCGGTGCTATCGCTTCCATTATTTTTGGAGTTATTGTAGATAACAAAAAGCCTGGAAAATTAGGAAAAAGACGCCCATTTTTGTTAATCGGCTTACCTGTGTGGACTATTACAACGATTATGATATGGTTTCCGCCACTTTGCCCCCAGGATAATTCCTTATTCGCCCCTACGGCTATTTTTTTCTGGGGAGTAACTATGATTCGGACAATCTTTCGAGCACTTATATTCAATGTCCATGCTTCTATGCTCCCTGAACAATCACAAACGCTAAAGAATCGAGAAAAGGTTGCCTCAATGCGATCTGCTTTTTCTATTATCGCCTCAATCTTTGCTATGCTCCTTCCTTTAAGCATTCATAGTTTATTAAGTGATCCTACAAATGTCAAATGGTGGGATCCATCTGGAAAAATCATGTTGTTGTATATTCCTTTAATAGGAATAATCTTTACCGTTTTTGGATTAATTACTGTAATTATAATTTTTATTTCAGTAGATGAAAGCTTCCATAGTAGAAACTCTAATTTAAACTACGAGAAAACTAAGATTACGGATGCATTTAAACGTATGGGAATTCCTGCAAAAGATAAAAATTTCCTTAAATTGATGGTAGCAGGGTTTTTTATAGGTGTTTGCGGAAAAACTGTAGCAGTGTTAGTATTTCCTTTTCAGACTTATTTGATGGAATTTCAATCATCAGAGTTTTTCATTTATATTCTTATATCCATTTTTGGGAAATTCATATGGTTTTTTGTATGGAAAAGAATTCTTAAAAGAAACCACATCGTTAATTCCTACTCGATTTGTATTTTGTTAGCTGTCATAGCTTCCTTTTTGGACATATTTTTCTTACTTAATGAGCTTCAATTTGGTATAAAATTGATATTGTATATTGTAACATGGAGTACAGTTCTTGGGTCCATGTACGCCTATCCTCTGTTTTCGATTCCGATAATGGCTTCACTTGTTCATGAAGCGGCTGGAAATGATAAATCTTCTAACATCGATGAGGGAATGGCTAAAATTTCGGGATCTTATTATGGTTTAGAATCATTCGTCCGATCAATGGGTCCTGCTTTTGCTTCTTTGTTTGTAGGAAGCATTCTTTCTGGTCCGAACGAAGAAAATCCTTATGTACTTATTATTATCTTCTTCTCTCTGGGTGTTTTTTATCTGATCGCATTTGTTTTTGTAAGAAGAATAACACTTTCCAAAGAGTTCTATCATAATCAGCAAATCATGTAAAAAGATAGGTTCATAAGAACAACTTTAAAGAGTTTTTTTACTTCTTTTTTCAGTTTGGAAAATAGATTTATATATTTCAAAATTAAATATATTCACATTAAAACTAATTCAATTATTAAAAAAGGCTATTAAAAATGGCAGTACCTAATTGGAATATTGATGATAGTAAACCTTGGTTTAAGAAATACCAAGATGGTGTCCCAAAGCATCCTGAATTTCCGGTTATTAGTTTAGGGGACTGGTTTGATCAAAAAACTGAAGAATTTGCTAAGAATAAAGCAATATATTTCTCAAAAACATTTATGAATTATAGAGTATTGCGAAAATATACGGATTCTCTCGCTACCTCTTTATCACGTCAAGGAATAAAAAAAGGGGATGTTGTAGCGATCCTACTTCCAAATTGTTTCCAATTTACAATAGGGTATTTTGCGACTGTTAAATTAGGAGGAATAGTAATCCCAATTAATCCTACATATAAACCGCTGGAAATTCTTCATGTACTACAGCAAGTGAAACCCAAAGGATTGATTTGTATGGATGTAATGTATGGCTTGATTAAACCTATACAAGAAAAATATAAGTTTGACTTCGTGATTTCGACTTGTATAGTTGATTTAGCTGCGATACCTCCTGCCATTAAAGAACAATTAATTGCAGACGGAACAATTCCTAAAGGAGAAGTTCCTGGAGCTCTAAACTTTTTAGATGTATGTCAAAAACGGGGTGAAGTTGACATTCCGGAAGTAGATATTGATCCATTAAATGATCCGGCTGTTTACTTAATGACTGGAGGAACTACAGGAGTTCCCAAACCTGCAATTATCACTCACTACAACGCTGTAACTAATGCGAAGCAAAATGTTATGTGGATGCCTGATGCTACTCACCCAATAGCATGTGTCGGTATCATACCAATGTTCCATGCTTTTGGAATGACGATTGTTCAAAATGTTGTAATAGAAGGAGGAGACTTTAACATACTTTACGCAAAAAGAGAACTTGACTTAAAAGAAGTTGTAGATATGATTATAGAGGTTGGTCCTGAAGGGGGCGTTATTCTTCCAGGAGTTGAAAATCTTTTTATTGGTCTAACTCGATACTTAAAAGCAAATCCCGAGCCTAAATTGGAAAAAATGTTTCGTTTGTGTGTTAGTGGTGCGGGACCGCTTCATAAACCCGTGAAGGATGCATTCGAAGCAGTTAGTAATGGACACCTTGTTGAGGCTTATGGACTTACGGAATGCACAACTGCGGTAAGTATTGGTCCATTCAACGGAACAGATACCCCAGGCACCATTGGTTTACCATTACCGGGTGTTGAATGGGCTATATTCGATTCAGAGGATTTCAGTAAGGGACAATTAAAAGGTTATGGAATAGACTTTACTGGAGAAATCTGTGTATGCGGTCCACAAGTAATGAAAGGTTATTTAAATAGACCTGAAGCCACAGCAGAAACCTTAAAGGAGTATGAAGGGCGAATTTGGTGCTTAACCGGAGACATTGGATACATGGACGAACACGGACAAATGGTTATTCGAGATAGAAAGAAACAGATGATAAAATACAAAGGTTATTCCGTTTTTCCAAAGGAGGTAGAAGATTTGTTAGGATCACACCCTGCTGTATTGGAAGTAGCAGTTTCTGGGTTACCTGATGTTGAATCGGGAGAACTAGTAAAAGCATGGGTCCAGCTAGAAGACGAAGCAGTGGGTAAAGTTACTTCTGAAGAGTTACTTGCTTGGAGTAAAGAAAATATTACGCATTATAAGTGCCCTAAACAAATTGAAATTATCGACGAAATTCCAAAATCTATGGTTGGAAAAGTTCAGAGAAGAGTCTTACAAATTAACGATCCTATCTGGAAAGAGAAATACGGAGAAACTCAATAAACTTCATTTAATTTTTTATTATTATTACTTATATTTTTTAATCCTAAATGTATAAATTATTCTTTAAGAGTGTAAATTGTGTCACAATGTATATCTCCTGCTGCAACAGTTTTAAGAATCTTGAGTTCGATCTTATCGCTAACCGCTTTGCGAAAATACTCGAGATCAATTGCCATCACGGCTTCACATAACGCCCTAGATGTATTTTCAAGCCCAAAAGGGCACATGGTACCTTGAATGTGAAAACATTCATCTGAAATTGAAATAATCTTAACAAAATTAGGATCAAAGCTTTTTGAAAAAGCCTGTGCTACTGTTTTTAATTTATTATCTGATACTTTTTTCATTATTTTTAAACCTAAAGCACGACCTTGTTTTCCACAAACATTTTCTATAACATGTAGCGCTTCCTTTCCGAATTTTTTATAAAATTCTATCATCAATAGACCTTGAGCTTCCATCGGATTATTTGGTAACTTTTCTGAATTTTTCTGAACCATTCTCTTATCAACCTTAGTAATTATACTTAAAGCTTCTATTGTTTAATAAAATTGTATTTTCTTCCATAATTTTTAAAGAATTTCGTTCCGCCACCCTCCTGCAGAACTCTAATTGTTGATTCAGAATCGATAATATTCATACCTCCAACGATATCCACTCCTTTATCAAATAAAACATCCGGTAGAAAGCTGATGCTTGGTCCGATTAAAACAATTAATTTCGCTTCTTTTTTAAACACAGACAATATCCTCTCAAGCGTATTATTGATTAGTGATGTTCCCGTGCAAAATAGAATATCTACTGATAAATCGCTTTCTTTTAAATCTTCGATATCATTTAATATTGGGATATTTTGATAAAATTTCTTAATCAAAGGATTGTTGTCAATTATGCTAATCATTTTTGTTCTGTTCAAAATCTTTTTTATCACAGGTTTCATGAAACCAATGAAGATTATTTTTGAATCTTGCTTTATTTTTAAAAATTCTAATAAATCTCCCTCAACCTTTTTATATGGGGTTTTTACTGCTAAAATATGTTGAGATGCCGCATTTAAAGTTGCGATACCGATAATTTTTTCTAAACTGGGAGGTTTATATGACCAACTCATTAACTCCTTAAAAGGCTTATCAGTTAAACTTCCTGCAAAATCAATTTTGGTACAATTGGTTGATCGTATAATGTTGGGTAGTGTAGAGGCTAATCCTAAAAAGGGATCGTAAGCTAATGCTTCTAATTCAACGCCCGTATATCCCAACCCAATAACTACTTTACTGACTCTTGGTGGTATGATTTTATGATATTTGTAGATATCTAGAACAAGTTTAACGGTGTTTTCTAAGATCACAAAATTTCAACCTTATATTCCCTTAATATCTTCCTTTTATTATGGTTAATAATCTTATTGTTTATTAAAACTCTGTTTAAATATGATAGGTAATTATCTAATGTAATATTCCTTTTTTTAGTGATTACTTTATGGATTACATTGTTATTGAAAATGAGAAAATTGGCCAAATTAAAGCTAAATTACTGGTTGATAAAAATCCTGAAACCTGTAAGGCAATTTGGGAAAACCTCCCTTTTGAATTGAATTTGTCTAGATGGGGTGAAGAATTATATGGAGAAATCCCCGTCTCAATCGATGAGGAAAATTCACAGGTTGATTGCGAAGTAGGTGATATTGGATACTGGCCCGATGGAAAAGGGTTTTGTATTTTCTTTGGCCCTACTCCCGCGAGTAAGGACGGCAAACCAAAGGCGGCATCTCCAGTGAATATCTTTGCCAAAATTGAAGGAGACGCTAAGATATTCAATCAATTTTCTTCATTCAATGGAAATGTATCTAAAGGATAATAGATAATTACTCTAAATTCAATAAATAACAAATTAATAATAAAGTGAAGACCTATTCATACAACAGCGCCAGATCAAGATAAGAAGTTCGATAAACGCCTCTTAATCATTTTCCTGATTCAATTTACTGAGGTTTTAGGGTTTAGCAGTGTGATGCCTATAATCCCCTTTTTAGGGTTATCTTTAGGTTTAGATGCGTTTCAAGTTGGCTTAATTCTTAGTATTTTTAGCATATGTCAACTTTTCGCGAGTCCTATTACTGGCAAACTTAGTGATAGATACGGAAGAAAACCATTGCTACTATTTAGTCAATCGAGCACTCTTATAGGATTTCTTCTTCTAGGAATGGCTAATAATGTCTGGATATTAGTTGCAGCTCGCCTTGTAGACGGTCTTCTTGGAAGTAATATGACTGTTGCTCAAGCGTATATTAGTGATGTGTCTAATCCAAAAGATCGAACTAAAATATTTGGTTATTCAAGCGCGGTTTTTGGTATTGGGTTAATATTTGGCCCCGTAATCGGTGGACTATTATCAACAATCAACTTTTCAGTTCCCATGTTTTTTGCTGCGGGAGTTAGTCTTCTCTCCATAATACTAGTATTAATTTTTTTACCCGAATCACTAAATAAAATAGAGAGAGAGAATAAAATCCGCTTTAATTTTGGAGATATAATCCCTATCAAGGAAACTAAGCGATTCTTTAAAGCGGTTAAAATTCGGGGTACATTAGTAATTTTCTTTATCTATAATTTCGGATTTTTTCTGTTTATTACAACTTTTGCTCTTTTTGCTGAAAAACAAATTCATGCAACTGTCCAAGAGCTTAGTTTTTATATGGCTTGGATTGGAATTCTTAGGGTTATTTTTCAATTTTTTCTCATCAGTCCATTATTGAAAAAGTTAAGTGAAAACACAACTCTGAGGATAGGTATTTTTGCTATGATTTTCACAATGGCATTTCTGATTTTTTCCACTAACTACTGGATCGTGTATATTCCGATTTCCTTTTTAGCTTTTGGAACAGGCGTGGTTCGCCCAATTCTTACAAGTAAATTAACAAAAACTGTTAAAAGAGAGGAAACTGGAATTTTACTAGGTGTAAATAACGCGTTAATCAGTATTGGTCAGATTATAACCCCAATTCTTGGTGGGTTAATCTTACTATTTCTACCTCCACAAATGCTTCCATTGTTATCAGCTGTTATATTCGCACTTATATTTCTCTTATGGCGATGGGCATTTGTAAAGCCGTTTCAGAGTGAAAAACAGCAATCAGTAGAGTCAAAGGAATAAATCATTAATTTGTAATTATTCCATTTTTCTTTTTCAATTCTTTATAATATCACCATAATACCATGGTAATACTGATATATATACATTTAATCGTGAAACTCAGCTTTCACGAAGATTTTAAAAATAAAAAAAAAAAGTTAGATGTCTTTTATGCCTAAAATTCCGCCAACCATCCCTAAACCGCCACCTATAAATAATGTAATTGTACCTAACGAAAGAGTGGAATTCAACCAACCTCCCATATCTACTATAGGCACGTCAAGTGGCCACACACCGGGTGCGATAGGTGCGCTAAAGAATAACCCGGAAAATCGATTCATGAGCTCTAAATCCCCAATGGCTATGTTACCTGAATATATTATCATCATTATTCCAAAGATTATTGCAATGATCGAGCCAATTATTGCGACATACTTGCTTTTCAAACCCACTAATTGTACAACTCCAGAAAGTATGAAAACAAGATATAAAATCGAGAATGCATAGATGAGCATCGTATCTTCGCTGGTATATGCGGGGAATGTAGCTATCCAATAACCTGGATTTCCCCAAATTTCTGGAAGATTAAAAAGAAATCCAATACCCGAAATATGTGTGCGACCGTCAATAGGGTCTCCATAACTAAAAGAAAACAAGAACGTTGAAACGAGGGTTACAATAGCACTAACAAGAACTATTAATTTTCCAATTTTCATAAATTTTCACATTTTTTTTAGAATTTTACTACATTTTTATTTATTATAACAAATTTGTTAAATACCATTTATCTTAGATCTTATATAATAGTATGTTCTGAACACCCAGATCAAAATTGTGTGCACAACAATTCCATAAAAATATGTTTCAGATTGAAACTTTTTAGTGTTTCCAAGTAGTGAATTTAAACTCCCTCAATCCGAGAAAAATTTTCAAAATTAATTCGTTATGTTTCCAATTAAGTAGGTTTTCGTTCCCAAATTTTTATAGATTCAAAAATAAATACAACCGTGCAAAAAATTATAAAAAACAGAAAAAGTAGACTCGCTGGATTGCTAATAAACGAATCACCATATATCCTCGCAAGAAAAACATATCCTACAACACCCAGAATGTTAATAACTAAGTATAAAGAAAATCGGGGAATCATAAAAGGTCCTAACCGAAAATAAAATCCTAACACACCCTTTTTTTCACCTTTCTTCACGTAATATTTACCATCTTTATCGTTTTTAGAAATAATCCCTGCCTTCAATAATTTATTTAATTGATAAGAAACCGTTCCGGAAGACACCATTTTTAATGCTTTCTGAATTTCCCTTACTCCCGCGCGATTGTGAGTCAAAATATACCAATACACTTGGAGTGTCTTACCTTGCAATACTTTTTCCCGATTTGGCTTAAGATTTTCTGCTTCTATATCTGGATCTGACATTACACGCAAGGTTTCATTTTTTGATTTCGAGATTATAGATGTTAATTCAAGTCCTTCCTTTTTATATTTTATTCTTCCAGGTGTCATAAGAAATCTAAGTCCTCTTTGGGTTTTCTGAACATTTTACGATTTTTATATATTATAAAAACAGAAACTCCAACAATCGCAGCAGAAATAATGACAATAAATGGGAAATACTCTAAATCTGGTTCTAAAATTTTTATGACGATAACGCTTGCACTACCTATTTTCCCTGTTATATCCGTTACATAAAAGGTTATATTAATCTCTCCTTGGGGTAAGTCTCTCCACTTAAATTGTAAAAGCTCTCCTGACATATGAGAATAATTATCGCGTACAATAGTCCAAGAAGCCCATTGATCATTGGCTTCAATTATCAAAGATGCAGAATTAGGTTCTTCGATTGAAATCAAATAACTAGGAGCCTCAACTCCAAATTTTTCATTTTGTAGGGGACTGACAATGGTAATGATTGGTTTATAAGTATCTTTGATTACTGAAACTTCAACATATTCTTCCTTGCCCATCGTATTATTCGCATAAAAATTTATATCCACTATACCTTCTTCTTGTTTATCCCATTCCGTTTGATCGATTGCTCCTATCGATCCAGAAAAAGTGATATTAACTAATCCACCATCTAAAGAATACCAAGTAGAATCTAAATTTGAATCAAAAGTTGATATATCGAAGTTTGGGGATACATTACCGTAAAAACTAAATTGGTTTGGGAAATTAATTGTAATATTACTAATAATATATTTCACCAAAATAGTGTTTCTCGATAATGCGGTTCCCGAAATATAGACTACATCAGACGAATCAACTGCTACTCCACTTCCACTATCAATCCACTCAAATATACGATACCATTGCTGGTCACCAGAACTGTTATACTTCACCAGAATCATATTACCACTATCCACCCCAAAGCTATCTGTACTTCCCGTAAGATACACATTGTCAGACAAATCCACTGCTACTCCACTACTCTCATCCCTATCACTCCCACCCCATGTGCGATTCCATTGCTGCACACCAGAACTATCATATTTCACCAGAACCATATCAAAACCCCCTAAACCGAAGCTATTTGTACTTCCCGTAAGATACACATTGTCAGATGAATCCACTACCACTCCATTACATTTATCCCTATCACTCCCACCCCATGTACGATTCCATTGCAGCACACCTGAACTATCATATTTCACCAGAATCATACCACCATCCCCATTCCAGTCTCCGATTCCTGCAAGATACACATTATCAGACGAATCCACTGCCACTCCATTACCCCTACCCAGTTTATTCTCCCCCACTCCACCCCATGTGCGATTCCATTGCTGCACACCAGAACTGTCATACTTCACCAAGGCCATATCCCAGTCTCCGATTCCTGCAAGATACACATTATCAGATGAATCCACTACAACTGCTCTACCATCATCCCAACCATCCCCACCCCATGTACGATTCCATTGCGGCTCGCCAGAACTGTCATATTTCATCAGAATCATATCATGCCCTTCAAATCCAGACATACCATAAGTATTTCCTGCAACATACACATTGTCAGATGAATCAACTGCTACTCCACCTTTCTCATCTAAATAACCCCCGCCCCATGTACGATTCCATTGCTGCACACCAGAGCTGTCATATTTCGCCAGAAAATTTTCGTTTATACTATCAACTACATAGTAACCACCCCTGTGTCCTATATTATACACATTACCAAACGAATCCACTGCGACTCCTAAACCTCCAATACCACCTCTCAACCCCCATAAGCGAGTCCATTGTATAGTAGCTGAATTGCTCCCAGATGAATGGATTCTAATAATCTTATCTTCTTTTTCATCTCGTTCATTCGATAGGACTGGAATCCCTTGTAATTTGATACTAAAACACCAGAGTAAAATAAATATAACAAAGTATGTTTTCACATTTTTAATTTTCCAGCTGGATTTTTTTACTCTTTTCAATCTCAATTTATGTTCTCCATCGTAGTTAAATATTATTTTTGGATGTGATTTCATTCTAATTTCTCCAAAATTTTATTTTGATAAATTATTAATTATTCCTGTAACTTATAATCCTATTTTTTGAACAGCTCGATCAGAATTTTAGGTACTTCGATTACATGAAATTTTGTTTCAGATTGAAACTGTTTAGCATTTTTAAGTGGAGAATTTAAACTACACCAACCTGATAAAAAATTAACCAACTTAAATTTGATAAAATTATATACAAAAATTAGGTCTAATTTATTATGAACTTCAGATTCGCATATGGATGGGAGGATATAACTACAATTTTGGAACTCTAATTATTAAATATAAACTACTTCTTTTGATCATTTGATTACCAATTTTAGATTAAATGAGAGAAATTTAAGTAGTTAGATTTCTATGAAATCTTCAAAAGTATTTTTATTCTAAAAAAACATATTACCAAATTGGTCGAAACCTATGGCTATACAACTAACTAAAATGATTATGCACGGCATTCTTAACGCTGTCCTCTACATTGCTTTACCTTTGGTTCTCTTTGAAGTAATCTCTATGATGGGCCTTATGACTTTTGCTCAAGAGTTTAAAACGACTATAATAATAATAGGGATTATAGGAGTTGTTTTTTCAATGCTAAGCCACGCATATCCTAAGGACACATCAGCAAATCGCCTTATAGCATTCGGATCAACTGTTTATTCTGGTATCTATCTGTTTTATCTTTTCGGTGGCTTTACGCCGGGAGTACAATTAGGGAATTATTCAATAAATGTGCCTCCTCTTCAAGTACTCCTAGGTTTGCAGGTAATTGCTTGGTTATTGTTAGGTTCTTCAGGATTAAGAGCGTTAAAGTATTTAATCGAAGCAGTTGAGTTACGAAAGAATAAAGAATATCGTGTAAAAAAGAAATTTAAGCTCAGCAATTTTTTTAAAGTTTTAGGAACGATACTCGGTCTAATTATATTTGGCTATCTTGGTAGCATCGCATACAGTGGGATGAACCTTGGCTTTAATTTTCATCCAACTTTTGATGTAGATCACGATGTAGGCGTTCTACCTTTAGATCCGATTGATGATACTATTAATATCACTATTACTTTTGATCTCGACAACCAAGGATTTTACGCGATTTATGATATTTATATCGACGCAGAATTTCGTACAGTGACTAGCGCGAATGAATCAGCACTCCCCGTAGGAGTAAAAGTAGGAGGATCATTAAATAACTTCTTTAGCACGTTTCATTCCTTCACAAATAATGTCAATAATAACATAACGCTTGTAATGGACCCAACCTATATGGTAGGATTGGCTACTACAGATGCAACTTTAGCGCTGAAAATCTCATTTGCTACACTTTATGCTGCAATACTCATTAATTTGAATATAACCGTTAATATCCCATGGACCGCATTAATCTAATTTCTTAAATTTTCTATTTCTTTTTTTTTAAAATCGTATTACCGTATTAAAACATAACCTTTCTTGGAGTATTAATATTTTTTAGCCAATCACTTTAAATTTGAAAACATTTTATTGAATATTATGAACGAAGAACCGCCAAGGCCTAGTGGATTACCAGCGGGTTCTATAGCACCTATCTTTGATACTAAAGACATCTACGGAAAAGAAATGAATTTAGAAAACTTGCTTGAAGAATACGACGGAGTGCTAATTGATTTCTTTAGAGGAAATTGGTGAAGTCATTGCAAAAAACATTTAACGCTACTAACCGAAAAGATATCCGAATTTAAGAATAGGAACATTAAACTTATGTCAATAGCAAGCGATAGCGAAAGACTTTTAAAGAAATTTAAAGAAGAAAATAATTTTGCTGTTGATATGATCTCTGATCGTGGAGCTAAAATTGCAAAAGAATACGATGTTTACTGGTTTGCTCCCGGTGGAGGAGGAACTTTGAACGTAAAACAAGCGGTGCCAAGCAAATTTCTGATAAATAAGGAAAGAAAAATCTTATGGACATACATTGGTAAAGATAAAACCGACAGGCCTTCTATAAAAATGATGACAGACATCATAGACGAAAAAATTTAGATTTTAGAATCCCTTAAGAATGAATCGTGCGTGAAAATTTTAGACAAACGAGGACGAACCTCGCAAAGGTTTATGGGATTTATTTATTTTCTTTTTGATTGTGGGAATTTTATTCATAAGAAATAATAGAAAGAAAAGGTAGGAATATTTCTACGCCAACTTGAATTTCTTGAAAAATTGACTTCTTTTAGATGCATCTAATACTTCGAGTAAACAGATTTACAAATATGTCACATTATTTTAATTGCTCAATAAGTATATAAGTATATATTCAAGTTTAACTCCAATGAATAATAATCAACAAAAATTCTTTCAATAAATTTTAATTTACAAATCAAAAAAAAAAATATGAATTCTATAAGGAGATTTGATTAAAATGGTAGAAAAAAAAACCGCTTGGTATGAAACACCTGTAATTAAGGATATGATGGCTTTAGTTGGGGGTAGAGCTCTAAGAGCCGTAATGTCAACCTTTTGCTCGTCCAAAACATATCAGGGTAAATCAGCACTACTAAGAGTTGCTCGATATTTAGAAGCTTCTCTTGATAAACAAGAAAGAAGAGCGTTAATAATAACAGACTCGTTTACTCAAAAATTTACTAAAAAGATAACTAGCTACCTGGATTTAATTGAAATGGAATATAAAATATGGTCTGGAGCAATACCAGAAGTGCCAATCTCAACAATCTATGAAGGGGCTAAAATATGCGAAGAGTTTAAGCCACAAGTATTAATCGCATTAGGAGGCGGTAGCGTCATGGATACAGCAAAAATGGTAATGGTCAAATACGAAAAACCTGAAATAAATTTGATGATGATTTTGCCGTATTTCGGTTCTCTGGGATTACGAAAGAAAATGAAATATTTTATAGCAATTCCTACGACATCTGGGACGGGTTCCGAGGTAACTCAAGCAGCCGTAATTACAGATACCGATAGAGAACCGCCTAAAAAACTTGTAGTGTTGAGCGACGAGATATATGCTGATATTACGATTTTATTTACAGATTTTGTTAAAGACATGCCTCCATTTCTAACAATGGCCACAGGTTTAGACGCTCTTTCTCACGCTTTGGGGAGTTACATTTCAAATTGGGGTAGCCCATATAGTGACGCCATGAATTCGACTGCGATAAAAGAAGTCGTAAAATACCTTCCACGTGCTTACAAATACGGAGTTAAAGATATAGAAGCTAGAGAACATATGCAAATGGCTGCACTAATGGCAGGAATTGGATTTGGAAATACAACAGCGGGAATAGACCATGCGTTAGGACATAGTTTCGGGAAAATATTTGGGGTACATCACGGAATATGTGTCGGATTGTTCGCCCCTTATTCTATTGCTTTTCAAGCAAAAGTTACCGATAGATGGAGAGCCTTATGCCCAATTTTCAATGTTAAAGATGAAAACAAGGGTAGAGATGAATTATACAAAGAATTTCTTCAAGCCGTCAAGAATTTTATAGTCTCACTTGATGGTCCTGTATGCGTAAAAGATTTGAAAGATCCTGTTATTAGCAAAGAAGATTATTTCTCAAAACTAGATTTATTAGCAGAATATGCTGACGACGACGCAGTATCTCTAACTTCTTTTCGTACAATTAATAGAAAGCTATATAAAACCATCTTTGAATACGCGTGGGATGGAAAAGATATTGATTTTTAATATGGAGGGAAAAAGATGAGTGAAAATTTATTTGGTTATAATGGAAAAATTGCTTATGTGAATTTAACAGACCAAACTGTCGATGTTAAAGATCTGGATGCTCAAGTTGCAAAGCAATATCTTGGTGGTACGGGACTAAGCGCTAAAATAACTTACGACCTTCTATCAAAAAATGATTACGACACCTTGAAAAAAGACGCTTTTTCAGATATTAATCCATTAATATTTGCGACGGGTCCTGTTACAGGAACAATAAGGCCGTCCTCCGGAAGGTACACCGTAACAGCGATATCACCCCTTACAGGGATATGGGGTGAAGGCTCTTCTGGGGGATTTTTTTGTATTCCTTTACATAATAGTGGCTTCGATGCTATAGTTATTGTTGGGAAAGCAAAAAGTCCTATCTATCTATATGTCCACGATGAAACCATTGAATTCAAAGGTGGAGATGTTGTTTGGGGTAAAGACACGTACGAAACCCAATTAATATTGAAAAAAGAGCTAAACAACGAAAAGATTCGGGTTGCCACTATCGGTATTGCCGGTGAAAATTTAGTGAAATACGCTGGAATAATTAATGACGAAGGTCGAGCTATAGGGAGATGTGGTTTAGGTGCTGTAATGGGTTCAAAAAACTTAAAAGCAATTGCAGTTCACGGAACTAAAAAAATCCAAA
This sequence comes from Promethearchaeota archaeon, assembly GCA_030599585.1. Lineage (GTDB taxonomy): Archaea > Asgardarchaeota > Lokiarchaeia > Sigyniarchaeales > SOKP01 > SOKP01. The sequence continues at coordinate 112,837 of JAUVNS010000007.1, forward strand.
TCGCAGATAATAAAATAGGCAAAGAATTGTTAAAAGAAGCAGAAGATGCAAAGAGAGGAGACCTCCTTAAATCAATAACGCCTTTTTTATTCACTTTATATGGTACAAACTGCTATTTAGATATAGGTATGGCTCTCGGTGACACACCAGCACATTATTTTACTAGGAACGAATTTTTCGCTGAAAAATTAACGGGGAAAACATTACGAGAAGAATATCCTATTTTGGACTACGGTTGCGCGGGCTGTACTATGAGATGTGGTAAAACAACAATTATAGAACACGAGGGCAAAGAAATCGAAGTAGATGGGCCAGAATACGAGTCTGTTGCGGCATTTGGACCTTTATGTGGCGTTAATGATTCCAAAGAAGTAATTCTCTCGCATCATATGTGTAACATATATGGTTTTGACACTATTTCTGGAGGCGTATCTATCGCATTTTTGATTTACTTAGTTGAAAACAATTTAGGGATTGAAAAAATTAAGTCGTATCTAAAAGATATTGAAATCGGAGAAATAAAGTGGGGAAATGGAAATTTACTTTTAAAACTAATTGATAAAATTGCGAAAAAAGAAGGCATAGGAAACGTACTTTCTGAGGGTGTACGCACCATGGCAAAAGAATTTGAAGTCGATCCTGAATTAGCAGCGCATGTAAAAGGTTTAGAAATGCCAATGCACGATCCAAGAGCTTTTGCTGGACAAGCTTTAAGTTATATTACTTGTTACGTGGGAGCGAGTCACGAAAAATGCGATTGGTTTAGCGCTGAAATGGGAAATGTTGCATACCCGAAAATACGAATAAAATCTGGTGATAGAACTTCCATAAAAGGTAGAGAAAAGGGAGTTATTGCCCTACAAAACATTAGGGCGATAGATGATTCCGCTGTAAATTGTAACTTCCTAAACCCCTCACTTGAACACATAATTAAACACATCAACGCAGCAACGGGCTTTGATTACAGTAAAAAATCTTTATTGCTTGTTGGGGAACGAATAAATACTCTTAAAAGACTTATTATATGCAATCTAGGGATAACAAGAGAAGACGATAAATTACCGGGGCATCTTAATAAAGTATTAAAGTCTGGTAAAACAGAAGGGGTAAAGTTAGACTTAGATGGGAGCTTAAGGAAATATTATAAAATTCGTGGTTGGGATTGGGAGACTGGTCGACCAACAAAAGAGAAACTTGAAGAACTAAATATTTAATTAGCTTTTATTTTTTTTTATTTAGCATATAATTTAATTTTCATTCAATAGAACAAATTAATTCTTCTTTGTATCCGATAATTACTTTAGTAAGTCCTTTTAACAAATTATCAATTTCATCATCGCCCGTATCAACTCTCAAGCATTTTAGACTCTTTATTTTATCTTCAGTTCCTATGATTAGAATATTATTTTTTTCTACTCTTCTTAAAATTTTCGGTGTAAACTGTTTGTTGCCTCTTCCAAATACGAATCCCTGTCCTCCTATAGGTGTTACAATGATTTTAACTTTCTGATATTTACTTAGCAATTCAACTATCCCGCTTTCATTTAAATCTTCACCAACTAGTGCTTTATTATAAATAGCGTCAACACCAAGTAAGGTTTTATCTAGATTTAACTGGTCCGTAATCGATTTAACAGTCGTGCCGGGTCCTAATAAATATAGTGTTCCTTCTTCCATAGTTTCATTTATCTGCTGAGCTATCTCGTACTTGTTTTCATCAATAGTCCTTCCAACCTTGGAGCTATCTTTAGCGTTCTGGGTAAGGTTCTGAAATTTTGGAACTTTTAAATAACCATATAATTTAGAAACTAATCGATTATCTCTAAACGCATCTTCGTCGATATCCAGAACTTCTTTTTCTTGCGTATCTACCGTTTCTTCTATAAATTTATCTACAATTTGAGCAGCTGCTTTTGGATTTAGCGCAAATACGGAGCTGAACATTTTCACTCCGGATGGAATTGCAACCACAGGTATTTTTAATTCAATTGCATCAAATATATCTCTAGCCGTTCCATCACCCCCACAAAAGATAAGCAATTCAACTTGTTCTTCCAACATGAGTTTTGCAATTCTTTTTGTATCCTCTGCCGTCGTCTGTTGTTGGATATGACCAATGACTTCATATCTAAAACCTTTACCACTTACTAACTCTTCTCCCATTTTTCCGGGTGCAACCAATAAAAAAATTTCATCTCTCGATTCGATATGACTTAAAAATGCCTCTATTCTATTAGCAACGACTGGTAATGCTCCTAATCTAAGAGCCTCTTTAAATACCTCTCCATCTGTTCCTTTTAGCCCTACACTACCGCCCATTCCTGCGATTGGATTTGCTATAAGTCCAATTCTTTTCATATTGATATTTTCTCTTTAAATTTGGTGTGGTTTTTTCTATTATGATTTGAATTTAGAATTTTATTTCCAATTTCAAACAATATAACTTAGCATTAATTATTTTTATAATTTTGAAAAAAATAATGAGAAGATTTATTCTTTGTAAAAACTTCATCAAAGAATTTGGGGGGAATTTAATAAAATGATTTTTCTATATTTAATCTTTAATTTGTGAGTTAACTTTTCAGTTTATCATAGCAGTTTTGGCAGAAAAATATTTTTCGCCCTTTTGAAATATCCTTTACCATATAACCTTTCTTATGCGCAGTCTCACAACCCCAGCACAGCTTAGTAATATGGGTATCAACGACATGATATTCTTTTACATCAAATTTATCTCCTTTTATGAATTCCTTATAACTTAGCAATATTTAGCTCAACTTTAGTTTTTATAATATCGAATGAGTTTTTGAATAATCATTCAATATCTTTTATTATTTGAATAGAATCATATGAGATATTTAAGTATTATGAGTGCGTATTCAAATAGCAGTAAGAAGGTGTAGAGCTATTTCATGAATATTTTAAATAAATTATATTAATGAAAACGAAGAAACTAGATTTTTTAATTAAGAGTTTTAGGTTTTTTTAACATATCAGATAAGGTTTAGTAGAAAGCAGCTAAATTAATTGTAAGAATTTTATGAAGATACCTATGAATTTTTCGTTTCGATAAATTAGTTAAAAAAAAAAAGTGTTAGAATTTATTTATGGTTTTATTTTTCCATGTATATTTTCAAGTAGGATACTCCACCGAATACATATGGGATTCCAGCATAAGCCCACCCTCCGTCCTCCCAAACTCCTCCATACTCACCATCAGGTGTTAGATACTCACCAGTAGGACTTACCAGCATAGCAATGGTTACCGGGATAAATTTACCTCCTGTATTGGGCAAGGTTATAGATTGACCTCGATATTCAAAATTTTCGATAATTGTATCTGTAGTTTTAACCATTCCTTCGCCCATGACAAGCCAAATGTTAGTCCATATGATGTTCCGCACAGGGCAGTAGTGATATGGAATTACCTGAACAGCCCCATCTTTGAGCATTCCCTTTATTGTATAAACTTTATCACCTGATTCATCATAGATTTGTGTTTGGAAATTAAAATGTCCGGAAGATTCACCGCTGACTTTATCGAACTCAATTGCTCCTACGATAGAAGTTTTAGCTCCAGGAACATCTATGTCATCGCCCTTAGATAGAATAAAGATGTTACTAGAATCAGTAGCTTTTACAGATGTAGCAAATGATATGATAGTTGTAAGAAACAATGACATTACTAGTACCAAAATCACTTTCGGAAATAATTTTGCTCTATTAATTTTGCTCAACTCTTATTTTTGGTTGATTTCTTTTTAAAAAGATTCCAACCCTCTATTTAATTCTCTCTCAATTACTAAAATCACAGATTTTTAGTAAATTTGTTAATTTTAATTCAAATTGAGTTATCAAATTATGTGGGACGGTTCATATTTAAATATTACTATTAATTTAAATATCTAAAATTATGATGTAAATCTATATTTGATAACATGTAACCCATTTATTCGAATGTAGATAGACCGTTTTATTTAAATTAAACTTAAATATATGACATGCTTATTTATAAATGGAAAAAGAGATATTCGATATTTCCATAATTATTTTATAGAATTTTATGAGCTGTAAATGGGTTGTCTGAAAAAAAATATCGCGAAACTATTGCAGAAAAGATAGAAGTGGATGAAAACAAACAGTTTGTTATAAATCTACCTAATGGAGAACAAATATATGTTGAGTTAAACGACAAAGAGATTGATACCGTAGAAAATTGGTTTTCTTTATTTGGTAAACATAATTTAAGATTCGACATTTGGAATATTTTACAAATATTTGAGGAAGCTAATGTAACTCAAATTAGCAGCATGGTAGAACAAAGTAAATCGACCGTGGCCAGACATCTCAATCTGATGGAAAGCGATGGTCTTATTTTATCAAGGAAATCTGATAAAACTCAACAAGGAAAAATACCTCCAAAACTATTTAGAGTAAACAGTAAGTTAGTTCAAGTAGTCGAGAATAGCCCCGTAAATAAACCACCCCCCGACGATCCTTTAGAATTAATTGAATTCTATAAAAAAGAAATTCAAACCTATCGAGCATCTATTTATAGGTATAGACTTTTACTTGATTCACTTGTTCCGTTGTTAGACGATTTAGAAGATCACCTTGATGATGTTGATGCCGCTAAAGATATTTATGAAAAATATTTCAATTTTACTAGATTAACACCTTGGTTTGGTTTTTGCCACTTTAGCGATAAATATTATGAGCAATTCATGGATGCATATACTGAACATACACAAAAGCGTTTACAATTATTATCAGTTCAAAATAATGATCCTGAGGTTAAAGAAAGAGAATATACTTATATCACCGCAATTTTGCCATTGAAAGCCCTAATTGAAATTTATCGGCGAAAATTGAAAGAAGAATAATCACTGTTTTGTCTAAATTGAGTGTCGTCATTTAAAAAAAAAAATAAAATAAAATAACTTATGTTAATTTAAAAAATAAAAAAAAATTATACTAAATACAATAAATCAAATTAGGTTAAAGATTAAAAATGGCTCAAAATTTTAAATTTAATTTAGGGAATTTAAAAATAGATCAAATGAGTTTTGTTTACAAGGACATTAAAAAACAGGCAAAAAAAATGGAGCAGATATATAGTATTCCTACTTTCGCCCAGATGGAAAATATTACTCATCAAGAAGCTACCTATCGCGGGAAAGAAGTAACAATCATAATAGATTATGCGTTTAGTCGTCTACTTAACATACAAATTGAACTTCAGCAGTGGAAAAGTGGAGATTCTCTTTTTAAAGAATTCATAGATCAAGGAAAAGAAGGACTTCATAGTATAGGTGTATATGTAGAGGATCTAGATGCATATATTGATGAATTCAAGAAAAGAGGGATTGAAGTATTACAAACTGGTCAAATTGGTAAACAAAAATTTGTTTATTTAGACACCAAACAAACTTTTGGTGTTTTATTAGAAATATCAACAACAGTGAAGCGACGAAGAAAAAAATAAAGTGTCTGTCAAACCTTAATCAATAATTTTGATGTTTTTTTCTTAGTTATCCTTTTTAAATTTAAAAAAAAGAAATGGAAACTAAATTTTTCTTCCTGTTTTTCGCCTTGCTCTTTTATAAAGTCTATCTAATACACCACGCATATCATCTGGGTTCGCTCTCATATCTTTTATTTGAATAGCGGCTTCACCTGGTAAAATTTCAAAACTTCCTTCTAAAATACTTTGAATAAATTCATTAGCTACTTCCTCTGCCGTCATAAGTGTACCTGAATCTGAAATTATTTTGCATTCTTGTGGCTTAATCCTATTTTCTTCAGCAAAACCGGGAGTTTCAGTATCTACAGGAAAAAGGATTGAGACTTTGATATTATAGGGTAATAATTCGTGTCGTAATACTTCTGCTAAGCCAAAAATAGCATATTTACTTGGACAATAAGTTGTAAAGCCCATAATTGCCATAAATCCCATAACTGAAGAAGTAAATGTAATATATCCTTGTTTACACTCTAAAAAATAGGGTAATACAATAAGAGTAGGAACTAACTGACCATAATAATTTATATCCATGTTTCTTTTAAAGTCTTCAAGAGCCAATTGTTCAAGATATTGCGCATAAGCATAACCTACGAAATTAAATAGATAATCTGGAACTTTATGTTTATTAATAACATCTGTTATAAGTGGTTTTAATTTATCCATATCTGTAGTATCGCAGGAAATAATCTCTACAAATTGTGATGCGTCTGATTTTAACTTATAACATTCCTCTTGAGTTTTATTTAATGCATCAATTCCTCTCGCTATAATACAGATACTCCCTCCTAATTGAATAAATAACTTTGCTGTAGCTTTCCCCATCCCTTTGGAACCACCGGGAATTATCGCGAACTTTCCTTTAAAGGGTTGTTGAGCTATTAATTCTTCATTCACCATTTTAAATCAATTATATTTATATTCATTTCAATTTAAAACTTAATATTTAAGCTTTAAAGATGGTTCTTGATTCTTATGAAGTTAAAATAAAAAAAAAGAATAATCAATCTTTTAGTATTCAACCTCTTTTAGCTTATGAGGTGGGACACCAACATCAGCAGTTCCGCCGTCAATAGGAAAACAATGACCTGTAATATAATTTGAAGCAGGTGATGCTAAAAATACAACTACATTTACTACATCTTCAACCGTTCCAATTCTGACTTGAGGAATTTTAACTTTACCATCTCTCATCGTGACTCTCATCGCTTCCTCGTCGTCTAAATATACACCCGTGACGTGAAATCCCGGAGCTATTGAATTTACGGTAATATTTGGAGCTAAACTTTTTGCTAATAGTTGAGTTAATGCTATAATCCCCGCTTTTGTAATGCTGTATGCTGGAATCATGGGATCGACAACCATTCCAGCTGTAGAAGCTGTATTTATCATCCTACCCGCTAATTCTTCTCCTTCAAATTTTTGAGCTTTCATTTTTCTCCATAGTGATTTGGCGACCAGCCACTGACCTTTGAGATTCACGTCCATAATCCTGTCCCAATCATCTTCTTTTACTCTACAGATATTTCTCCCGTAACTCACTCCAATTCCAGCGTTATTGAATAGGACAAACACATTTTCTAATTCTTTAAACGCTTGTTTTGCCATCGCTTCAACTTGATCGGATTTTGAAACATCACAAATAAGAGGTATGACGGTTCTTCCAGTTTTTTTTCTTATTTTTTCAGCAGTATCTTCAAGTAGCTGTTGATTTATGTCGACTAATACCAAGTTTGCACCTTGTTCTGCGAAAGCATAAGCCACTCCTCTCCCAAATCCGCTAGCCCCTCCGGTGATTAGAGCCCCCTTTCCTTCTAGAAACTTTTCAACCATATTATTTCATTTTTTTATTTTATTTTATATGTTTTATTTTGTCTTTCTTTCCTTTATATTTTTAATTCTAGGAATAGTTACAAAAAGAAGATAAATAGGACAATCAAAATTATTAATTTCTATAAAATAGATGTATACATAGAAACCCGAGCAGGGTAGTCCTCAAACGTCTAGATTTTATACGCTTGAATCATTCAATTTTTATTTTTGAAATTAATTTGGTAAATGAGTATCAATCGCATTTAGAATATCTTCAATTTTTGGTCTATCTGTTTTAGTACCGATATACCGCCACACGATTTTACCATTTGGATCTATTAAGTAAGTTGAAGGGATTGCGAGCTCGCTTTTAATTATATCGTAATCTATTGGAATTCCAAAGACATTATAATCTTTTGAAATCTTTGCTTGTTCGTCTGCTATAATTGAGAACTTATAGTTTTCCTTATCGGCAAGCTTTTTTAAAGGTCTTACTCTATCCGTTCCGATCGATACAAATTTTACATTTCTCATTTCAATGTCAGAAATATTACTATTTAGTTTTTTTAGTTGTTTCTTTCAATAGTGTCACCAAGCACCTCGGAAAAAATCGATTAATAATCCACGATATTCTTGAAGAATGTCTGTTAAATTAATTTTTTCTCCATGAATATCAACACTATCAATCATTGGTGCCTTGCTTCCTGTCTTTAAACCTTTTTCAGAATTTGAGACAGTCATTATACCGTAAAGAAAAATGCTTTGAATTTAAAAAAAATTCTGATGAATTATAAAACTTGCCCAATAAGAAGAAAAACTAGAGGCAAATATTTATTTATATAGCTCATTTTAAGATTTATTATAGACAATTCAAGTGATTAAAAAAATGGTAGATAAAGTTATTCCATTTCTTATTAATGTAGGGGAAGTTATTCCCACTCGCTCAAAAGCTACATTATTAGATGAGATGGCGATGGCATTAAATGAATGTATAAACATTTATGGAAAAACAATTAAGAAGTTAGGAAAAATTAATAGAATATCACTATGCTTTTGGCCCGTTCGTTTAATTCCTTTAAGCGATACTCGTGCTTGTGTTTGTAGTTATTTACTAAATAAACAAGAAAAATTAAGCGTAGGAAAATTCTCCCAAACACCTCCCACTCCTGATAATCTTATTCAAGGGGCAGATCCTACATCTTTTTTAAATTCATTAGCGTCGTATAATGCTACTTACTTAAAAAAAACAAAAAATTATAAGAGAGGTACGGTTATTCAAGAAGCTCTATTTAGTTCTAGTGAAGTTGATTATTTTAAGAACTTTTTCTTAAATCAATACAATGTTAGTTCATTTAGCGAGCCATATTTTCTTTTAGAAGGTGGGCCAATACCAAAAAGCATTAACCAAGCAAAAATTGTCCCAGAGGTATTTGAGTTCATCTCGCAAGCGGATGTTAAACTATTAGATAATTATGGTCAAAATATCATAAAATTGTGTGATAGATGGATTCAGAGAGGTGCTCAAGATACAGACAAATTAAGAACAAAGAAAGTTGACACCAGCGAAGAAGAAAAACAACTAGCTCAAATTACGAGAGAACTTGAGACTGAAAAAGCACGAAAAATAGAATCTACGCCAGAGGAATTAGTCAAAAGTGGAAAATATAAGATTGGTGATAAGACTGGCGACTTTTACAATAATATTAGTGCTATTAAAAATACCGTCGATCGTCTTAAGAATGCTAACAACAAAAACGACCTATTTGCAGTGGAAGAAGCATTGAAAGATCTGAACATAAAATACAAGGATTTAGGAAACACTATTAGCCGATATCAAACTGAAATTACTCAAATAAAGAAAAATATTCAACGAGAATTAAACGATTTAGAAAGATCGAAGCAACAGAGAATAAGAGAGCTTGAAAGAAAAAAATCTGAGATAGAACGTAAAATTCAAACAAAACACAGTGAGCTAAGTGGAGATCTTACTTCTGCCGAAGATACTGTAGCAAGAATCAAACAGGAAAAACAATCTTGCTTAGATAATATCGATAGAATCAAGGATATAGAGATGACTAGCGTTCAGAACTTTTTTAATACTTATTCAATCGAAGTAAGAACTAAAGATGTTGTGGTAGGAGTGCCTATGTTCGTTTTCTATTTTATCGATCCGAATACGCGTCGAACTACTGAAAGGGCTCCCGTGTTACCTATACTAATCGAAAATGGAAAAATCCACCGAACAAAAGTGACCGATTCATTTAGAAGTAATTTACGGAATCTCATGAATAAAGACAATGCTATGATAAATTTAGTTGACAACGGAGGAGAAACGGGGAATTTAATGGAGATTAAAAATATAGATTCTAAACTCGAGGATGCAATTAATGACTTACGAATAAGGAAAGTTTTAAGTAAGAAAGAAGCTGAAAGAGATAAAGATATTATATATAATCTAGTATGGTAATTTGATTTACTCTCTTTTTTTTTATTATATTTTCATCATTTTACAGATCAATTAAACTTCCATGTAGTTCATCTTTTGACCGCAGCATTCTGGAATTGGTTGATAACCACACTCTTTCGATTGGCAACAACATAACATATAATTGTCTTTGACCATCATAGATTGTTCGCAACATACTGGCACATCAGTTTCATTTCCACAAATGTCACATTTTAATTTTGGCATTACTATCAACTCCTATTCATAAATAACCTATCTTTCAGATACTATTATGAATAGAAAAAAGCTTGGTTTATTTTATATAATTAACTCGAATGACTCTTTTTTAAAATAAAGGTAATTTTTCTCGAAGGATTGTGTTTTATTAGAATGATTAACATTCTTGAATTTCATTTAAAAAGATTCAATAATTATGTTTCTTACTAATTCTCATTATTGAAATGGATGGAAATGTATCTTGGCAAATAAATTAAATCTAGAACACTCTAATAGATTATATAAAGAGGCGTTAGGCTTAATCCCTGGCGCCATTTTAGGAATAAGACGGCCTTACAACTTTGTTGAGGGCGAATATCCGATTTTTTTTGAGACCGCTAAGGGAGGAAAAGTTACTGATGTTGATGGAAACGAGTATCTCGATATGCTTTGTGCATATGGGCCAATTATTATAGGGCACAGGGAAGAAGAAATCGATAATGCCGTAATCGATCAAATAAGAAATAAAGGCTTTTGTATGTCGTTAACCCAACAAATACAAAACAAATTGGCAAAGAAATTAAGAGAGTTAATACCATGTTGTGAAAAAATGGTGTTTGTAAAAACCGGTTCTGATGCTACTACAATTGGTGTTCGCGTTGCTCGTGGGTACACAAAACGAACGAAAATATTACGGTGCGGTTACCATGGCTGGCATTCTTGGTGCGTCGAAAGTAAAGGTGGAATTCCCAAAAAACTCTACGAAGATGTCCATGAATTTGAATATAATAACCTTGAAAAAGTAACTCAAATGATGCAAGAATATGGCAACAAGGTAGCTGCCATAATTATCACTCCTATTAATCATCCAGGAGCTCATGAATTAGAAATGCCAAAACCTGGTTTTTTAGAAGGACTCCGTGAATTAGCAGATAAATACGGTTCTGTTTTAATATATGACGAAATCCGCACAGGTTTTAGAGTCAATCTTGGGGGTGCTCAGAAAGAGTTAGGCGTAATACCAGATCTCGGAGCTTTCGGTAAAGCTATGGCTAACGGGTATCCTGTTAGCTTCCTTGGAGGTAAAGAGGAGATAATGGATGCATTAATCGAAGATGTTTTTCTAAGTTCGACCTTCTTTCCAAATAGTTTACCACAAGTAGCTGCTCTTAAAACCATCGAAATTATGCAGAGGGACGATGTTTTAGGCAATATACGCAAAAAAGGTGAGAAATTTACTAAAAATATTACAGAAATCATTGAAGAAAGTGGGGTTCCATGTGCATTTTCAGGAGGACCATGGATGCCATATATAACTTTTGATCCCGATCCTAACCACTTATATCGGAAACTAAGGGAAGAGTTTTATAGACAATTGATTCGAAGAAAAATCTTCCTTCAACCATATCATCACGGTTATATCTGCTATAGGCACACAGATGAAGATTTAAATAATGCGGCCAATCAGATTGCTGAATCTTTAAAAGAATGTAAAAAGTTAATGTGAATAGTAAATTTTGAATTGAAATTAAAGAACATAAAGTAACAATATCTGCTAATGGAAAAGTTAATTATAACAGCTGCAATTTGTGGTGCTGAAGTATCAAAAGATAATAATCCAAACGTACCTTATACTGTGAGAGAAATTGGTATCGAGGCAGAAAAGGCGTTCTTAGCTGGTGCGAGTATTATCCATCTACACGTAAGAGAAGACGACGGAACCCCTACTCAAGATATAAAACGTTTCCAAGAAAGTGTCAGTGAAATTAAAAGCAGATGTCCAGATGTTATCATTCAGCCGTCAACTGGGGGGGCTATTGGAATGAGTAATGAAGAGAGATTACAACCCCTTTTTATGGACCCACACCCCGAAATGGCTACACTTGATTGTGGAACAATGAATTTTGGCGGAGATGACATTTTCGTTAACACAGAAAATACGATTATCCACTTTGCTAAAGAAATGAATTCGCGAGGAATTAAACCAGAGTTAGAGTGCTTTGACAAGGGAATGATTGATATGGCCTTAAAACTTAATAAGAAAGGATATATTAAAGAACCAATGCATTTTAATTTTGTATTAGGCGTTAACGGTGGGATTACCGCAACTCCACGGGATTTAATTTATATGGTAAATAGCATACCAAAAAGTTCTACATTTACCGTTTGCGCAATAGGAAGACATGAGTTTCCTATGGTTACGTTGTCAATAGTTTTAGGAGGGCATGCGAGAGTAGGATTTGAAGATAACATCTATCTTTCAAAGGGAGTCTTAGCTAATTCCAACAAAGAATTAGTAGAAAAAGTGGTAAGGATTTCAAAAGAGTTAGGTAGGGAAATTGCCTCTCCATTCGATGCTAGAAAAATATTGAATCTAAAGAGTGAATAATTTTTCATTTATATTTTTATCAAAAATGTTCTGTTTTTTTAAAACTTAAAAAAAAAATAAAATAAATTAAAGGAGTTGTAATGATTTGAATTTTTTTAATAGTTTTCTTGCTTCTTCTTCTTCTTTATCAAAAGTTAGATAAAATTATATACAAAAATGTCTTATTTTTTTTTGTAATCCGATTTCTTGAAAAATAAAATAAAACCTAAATTTAAAAAAAAGAGTTGAATAAAAAAAATATTTGAGGTGAAAATGGTGGCGAAAATGAAATTAAAAGTGACTACAGCACTGATCGCTGCATTATTTTTAATAAGTGCCATAACAATTGTTACACCGGTGAAAGCTGCTGATCCTAATCGCATCTTAATGATTGATTTCATGGCAAAAGGGGATGACTTAGATATTTCTGGAGCTACTAATTCTATCATTGGGAAGATTGTATACGATAAAGTCAGTGGTAACCCTTTGGTACAAGTAGAATTCCATTCAAAAATCTATGATGAATCAGGTAAAAAAGTATATGCGATGAAAGGAAAGCTCAAAGATGGATTTCTTCTAATGACCGAGTTTAATTTTTATTGCCCAATCTTTAATGTCTGGTTTATTAACGTTTGGTGGGTCATGGGTGAGGGATTGGTTAAAACTACTGATATCGATTTCCCGGTATTTTTTCGAAATTCGTTTCCAATAACCCTGCCAAATACTGGAGGTAAATACGTATCAGCACAGATTTTAATGTTTCTAAGTCCTACAGCTGAATATTGTTTAGAAGATCCCGGAACATATCCCCCAGGAACAGAAAATCCAGTTTATATTTTGCCAGAAGGAGGATGGGTCCTTGCTGCGGTTATGTGGGATGTTGGCATCCCAATGGATGTGGGGTTTGGATTTGGTATATTGCCGGTCGGTCCGGTATCCTATTTGACAAAATACATGGAAAAATGGGTCCCATAAGCCTAAGTCAATCGTAACAGATAAGAAATATATTCTAAAATCTTTTTTTTTTTAAAAACAGTTCTAATCTACAGTCATTTAGATTATAATACGTAGAGAGCTTTCGGGCGACTTATTTAGCCTGCCGCTCTCAACAGCACGAGTGTGTGGCGCTCGAAAGAGGAACTGATACCTGATTTGAGAAAGCACATAAAGGTTTTAGACATCTCTACTCCTGCCACATATGCTCGCTATTCTGGCTCGATTTCAGGAGCAGTTTACGATATGGTGCCCTATCCAGACAATTTTGGTAGAAAAAGGCTCAAAATGAGAACTCCTATTAAGGGCTTGTTTCAACCTAAATTCGTTCATGGCGTGTTTGGATGTTTGCTTGCTGGAATGCAAGTAAATGATATGATTCTCAATAGAAAGATCATGGATGGGAATGCAAGATATAAACCTTAACCCAATCTTTTTTTTTAAACTATTATTCTAATATTTATTTTAAGCTTGGATTATAATAATAAAAAGGAATATTAAATTATGTATAAAAAATTAGCCAAATACTACGATTTGATTTATCATTGGAAAGATTATGAGAAAGAATCTCATACCATTAAAGATTTAATAAAAAAATATAAAAAATCAGAAGGTAATCAGTTGCTTGATGTAGGATGTGGTACAGGAAAGCATTTAGAATGTTTTATAGATGATTTTTCCTGCACGGGTATTGATATTAACAACGAAATGGTGGAAGTTGCTAAAACTAAATTTACGGCCGTGATTTTCGAACAAGGTGATATGAGAGATTTTAATCTTAAAACCGAATTTGATGTAATTATCTGCTTATTTAGCTCAATTGGATATGTAAAAACATATTCTAACTTAGAAAAAACGATGCTGAATTTTAAAAACCACTTAAAGAAAGGCGGAGTTCTAATAATCGAGCCTTGGTTTACTAAATCAGCTTACTGGGTTGGAACGCCCGGTATGACTACTTACGATGGAAAAGATGTTAAAATCGCAAGACTTAATTCTACAAAAAAAGAAGGAGACTTATCAATAATGGAGATGCATTATTTAATCGCTGAAAAAGATGAAGATGTTATACATTTTGTAGACGTACATGAATTAGGTTTATTTGAGACTGATAAAACTCTCGATTTCATGGAAAAAGCCGGTCTTAAAGCAGAATTTCTGAAAGATGGCTTAATGGAAAATAGAGGATTGTTTATTGGAGTAAAAGTGTAATTTTTATGCTTCGATAAATATTTCAATAAATTTTGAAATTATTACATAAAGACTTAAATAAAAAAGGGGATTTATCAGATTCTTGAAAGTTCTAATCACATATTTTAGCCAGACGGGCAATACTGAAAAGATTGCTTTAGCTATTCAAGAAATTTCATCGAAAAATCATGAATCTACATTGAAAAAGTTAAAAAAAGTTAAAATTGAAGAATTAAACGATTATGATTTGGTCTTTATAGGTTCTCCTTGCCATGATTCTGATTTAGCTAAACCTGCTTTACGATTTCTTAAAAAAATCCCAGATGCTCCTAAATTTGCTATTGCCGGTTTTTATACTCACTCCACTTTTTTACCAGAAGGAGACGAAAGGATTAAAAAGTTATCTGAGAAATGGTCAGGTAAATGTATTGCGACATTTGAAGAGGTAAAAAAAGAAAAGAATGCTAACTTTAAGGGTTATTTCAGATGCCAAGGAATCCCATCACCTCCTATCGAACAATTTATTCATAAAACAATCATTAAGGATGATGAAGAATGGGCAGATTTCATAGAAGAAGTGAAAAAACATCCAAATGAAAATGATATTGAAGATGCAAAAAAATTTAACCAAGATATTTTAAATAAATTCTAATTGCTTTCATAACACAAAAAATGCGTAATCTGCTTAGTCTATAATAACATAAGCGTTACTTAAAACAACGGCTCTATCGGTTTTAACTTGAATTACATAGCGCCCATTATCCTTCCACCCTTCTGTTGTTAACGATTCCCCGGGATACACTACATTAGTAAATCGTACTTTAAATTCTTTAAAGCGCGAAATGTCTCCATCACATAGACTATATAGGATTGCTCTTGTCGTAAAACCATATGTGCATAACCCATGTAAAATAGGTTTTTCTTGACCTCCAAAACGAGCGAGGTCAGGATCAATGTGAAGAGGATTTAAATCTCCACTAAGTCGAAATAAAGCTGCCTGGTTCTCAGTTGTATTATAAGTAACGCTAAAATCTGGCTCAATTCCCTCTGGTGGTGTAATTTTTTCTGTTTTCGGGCCCCGATCTCCACCAAATCCTCCTGCACCTAAATAAAAAAATGCAGATTCGATTTCGAATAACGGATTCCTATCTTTAGAGAGGCCTGTAGTTTTAACATTTATGACTGCTGCTTTACCTTTATCGTATATACTAGTTACCTCACTAAAGCAGATTATTTCTCCTTGTGACGGAATAGGCTGATGCAATCTTATTAATTCTTCACCGTGGATAAATTTAGGAAAATCGATTTTCCCTAATTTAGGGAATGCTATATATCTTGGAGCTGCTACAAAACTGGGAAATACTTTTAACCCTCCTGAAACTCCCTCGTAGATAAATTGAAGTTCAGAAGTTTGAGCTCCAATCCCTAAAGCATATAGAATTACATCTTTACTGGTATATTTATAGCTTTTTTCAGGATTTTTTTTTCCAACTACATTTAAATCTAAGCCAGACATTGTATATCATTTCTTTAGTGTATTTCAAGGCTTTAAAGTTTTTCTCGATCTCATGATGAGTGTATTATGTTCTTACCAAAACATCATGAGCATTCAAAAATTCCTTCAAATCCTGGATTCTCAAAAGATTAAAATGAAATAAGGAAGCAGCTAATACGGCTTCAGCTCCGTTATTGATTGCTTCTTTAAAGTGCTCTTTATTTCCAGCTCCCCCTGATGCGATCACAGGTACGGACACAATATCTGTAATACATCGGATCAAATCAAGATCATATCCCGAATTAGTACCATCTCTATCCATGCTTGTAACTAATAGTTCTCCTGCCCCCTTATCAACAACTTTTTTTACCCATTCTAATACATCGAGTCCAGTAGGTTTTGTTCCGCTATGTGAATACACTTCCCATGATTCACCTTTTTTTTTTGCATCGATAGCGACAACGATTGATTGAGATCCGAATTTAATAGCACCTTTAGTAATTAGGTTTGGATCATTTATAGCTGCTGAATTTATACTTACTTTTTCTGCTCCTGCCTTGATAATTACCGTCATGTCCTCAATGGTTTTAATTCCGCCACCTACAGTTAATGGGATGAAGATTTCTTCTGCTACAGATCGAATTGTATTAAGCATGCTTTTCCGTCCTTCTAGGGTTGCCGAAATGTCTAAGAAAACTAATTCGTCAGCACCATTTTCGTTATAATATCGTGCTAAATCAACTGGATCTCCACTATCTCGTAGATTTTTGAATTTGACTCCCTTTACTACTCTTCCATTCTTTACATCTAGACAAGGGATAATGCGTTTTACTAGTCGAGATTTGTGAAGATCGTCAAGGAAGGAGCTTAAAAGTTTGAGAGGAATATTTCGATTATATAATGCTTTTCCTACTATAACTCCATCAGCATACTCTAGTGCTTTAACTACATCACCTATGCTTGAAATTCCGCCTGAGGCAATAATTCTGGTGTTAGGCTTTTTCTCTTTTTTCAATTCCACATAGAGATTTGTATTTAAACCGGTTGAAGTCCCATCTTTCATTATGTCAGTGACAATAAAATCTTGAATTCCCAAATTCTCCAATTTAGAAAAAACTTTAAATATATCTAAATTTGTATCAAATTGCCATCCCTTCGTACGGATCGTTTTATTGGAAGAATCTAATGCAATTGCAATCTTGCTTCTATACTGTTTAGATAAAATCTCTAAAAGTTTGTCATCATCAAACGCTATGGTACCTAAGATTATACGGTCAGTTCCCTGATCTATTAATTCTTCTATCGTTTCAATACTCCGTATTCCCCCCCCAATCTGAACTTTAATCCCAGCTTGTTTTGAAAGTTTAATCAGATTCAAAATAACGCGATAACTAAGATTATTCCGAAAATCTCCTTTTAATGCACCATCTAAATTAATAATATGCATCCACCAGGCACCAGCTTTGATGAATTGTCTTAGAATAGCTACGGGGTCATTAGAATATGTGATTTGTTTAGAAAAGTCACCCTGAGTAAGTCTGACTACTTTTCCCTCTCTTATATCCATGGCAGGAATTATAGTTTTTATGTTTGGTTCACCCGTTTTTCTAAAGAATTAACCCAATATTTCAATATATTTTCTCCAATTGTTTTACTTTTTTCTGGATGAAATTGTATTGCCAAAATTGTCCCATGCTTAAAAATAACTCCAAATTTTACTCCATGTAAAGTAAAAGCAGTTATTATATTCTCATCTACCGCATCACAATAATATGTGTGGTTAAAATATGCAAAACCAGAGAAATACGGCTCTTTAAATGCAATTACTCTGTTCCATCCCGTATGTGGAATACGAATAGAATTGCTGGGCTTTAACTTCTTCACTTTTCCAGAAAAAATGCCTAATCCCTCAATACCTGGACTTTCTTCCGAATTATTGAATAATAATTGTAATCCTAAACATATTCCTAATGTTGGTTTTATTGGTATAATTTGTTTTAATAGAGTAAAGAGCCCTTTTCGCTTGAGCTCTCCCACAGCATCTCCAAAAGCTCCCACACCGGGTAGAACAATACCATTTGCTTTTTCTATCTCTTCTCTTTCATTAGTTATTATTACATCTGAATAATATCGTTGTAACGATCGTTGAACAGAGCGTAAATTTCCAATCCCATAGTCAATTATTGTAATCATAAATAACTCCTCGAATATTTAAAAAGCATACCTTATTGTTTCATAATATTCCCTTGGTAGATGGGATATTGCCTCTTCGTTTAGGATCTAACCGAGAAGCTTTATCCAGTGAAGATCCGAGAGCTTTAAAAACCGACTCTGCCATGTGGTGATCATCTTTTCCATAAAGCACTTTCACATGTAGCGTTATACTAGCGTGAATCGCAAATGTCTGTAAAAAATGTTCTATTAACGTGAGAGGTATCAATTCGTCTTGATTCTTTCCAAAATATTTACCCGTCCAAGGGATATTAATACTCGAATAGGGGCGATTAGAAAAATCAACAACAACTAATGCTAGGGCTTCATCCATAGGAACGTAAGAGTGTCCAATGCGGCAAATTCCTGATTTGTTTCCAATTGCTTGTTTAAACGCTTTTCCTAACACTATACCTACATCCTCCATGGTATGATGAGTATCGACATGCAGATCCCCAGTAGCTTTCACCTCAATGTCAAAAATTCCATGAACTGCGATGTGATTTAACATATGATCGAAAAATCCTATACCTGTATTTATGTTTGCTTTTCCAGAGCCATCTAAGTTAAGCGAAATATTAATAGTGGATTCTTTCGTTTTTCTTTCTTGTTCTGATTGCCGATTCATTTTAATTTCCTCCTTTTAAAAATAATTTGATTTCATCAATAACTTTTACCATATTTTCTTGGAGTCCGATACTGATTCTTAGGTTGTTAATCATGTCTGATGACGAATAATACCTTACAAGAATGCCTTTTGAATAGAGATATTCGTAAAGGGTTTTTGGAATCTCTGGAGATTCGAAAGTGAGTAACACATAACACGCTTCACTTTGATGGATCCAAAAGTTTTTGTACTGATTTTGAACTATTATAAGTTGATTAATGAACCATTCTCTTATTTTTTTCATTTCTGTAATTCTCTGATCAACTAGTGGGCTAGATAATGCCGCAAAAGCAGCTTTTTGACCAGCAATGTTAACATTATAAGGTTGTTTAATTGATACTATAACTTTTCGAATCTCGTCTGGCATAATTCCATATCCCACTCGGAGCCCTCCTAAACCATAAGCCTTACTAAAAGTTCGAAGAACAACGAGATTCTCGTAATTAGGAACCCACTTAGCAAGAGATTGAGAATCTGAGAACTCTATGTAAGCTTCATCAATGACCACTAAGACTGGTAGAGAGACTAGACGTTCAATGAAGCTTTCTGATACAACGCTTCCGTCTGGATTATTTGGTCGGGCTATAAAAATGATTTTAGACCTTAGCGCTTCTTCTAAAAATTGGTCTTCGTTAAGTACATATTTAGCAAACGACTCTTTTTTGACTAATTTTTGAGAGACGGCTAAATTTTTAATTCCATTTACTTGAGCTAAGAACGAAATCATCCCAAATGTAGGGGATACAGAGAGAATTTTGTCAGAAGGGTTAGCGTATGCTTTCATTATAAGTTCTATGAGCTCATCCGAACCTGAACTAATTATAAAATTTTTGGAGTCTATTTTTTCTTTTTTCCCTAAGACTTGTATTAAATTTGAACACAGCATGTCTGGATAATTACCAATATTTGTGAGGGACCTTAATGCTCCCAGAACTTCTGGAAGTGGATCGAAAGGATTTTCATTGCCATCAAGTTTTATTATTTTTTCAAGTGGGATATTGAGTTCTTCTGCTATGGTTTCTAAAGGTTTAACTCCACTATAAGTTTTTATTGAAGCAAGATGATCTGCAGTTTTGATTTTAGGGATTAGTATCTCCTCCTAGCCGCTTCTGAGTGAGCAGTAAGTTCTTCGCTAATAGCTAATTTCTCAGCTAAAGGAGCTATAGATTTAACTGTTTTAGTATCTAAAGCTATAAGACTAGTAATTTTGAGAAAATCTATTACTGACAATGGAGACGAAAATTTAGCGGCACCACCCGTTGGCATTACATGACTGGGACCAGCAACATAATCTCCCATCACTTCACAAGATGATTCTCCGAGGAAAATTCCTCCCGCATTTTTAATTCGGGGTAAGATTTTTTCTTGATCCTTCATAATGATAGATAAGTGCTCTGGGGCAAAATCGTTAATTGCTGATATAGCATCTTTAGTGTTAGTTACTAAAATTATTCCGCCATTATTTTCTATTGCATATCGAGCTTTTTCAGCGCGAGACAGTTTTTGTATTTGCTCTTCAACTGAATCTCTGACTATATTTGCGATATCTTTACTTGTTGTAAGTAAAATTGGAATTGATAAAAAATCGTGTTCAGCTTGTGCGAGTAAATCAGAAGCAATTAAATGAGGATCCGCAGATTCATCGGCTAATATAACTGCCTCTGTAGGACCAGTGATACCATCAATTCCTACAATTCCATATACTTCCCGCTTAGCTAAGGTAACGAAGATATTACCGGGGCCAACAATTTTATTAACTTTTGGAACTGTTTCAGTACCAAAAGCTAGTGCTGCAATTGCTTGAGCTCCTCCTATCTGGAAAACCCTAAGGTTAACTTTATAATCACGCATTAAATTACAAGTAGCTAAAATTATAGGAGAAATTGGAGACGGACTTACAATTATTACTTCTTCAACTCCCGCTACAATTGCAGGGCAAACGCTATGAATAACCGTAGATGGGAGCGGAGCGGATCCTCCAGGCACGTAAAATCCGACTCTTTGGATCGGAGTTATTATCTGCCCTAAAGTTCCTCCTAAATCACTTGTAGTCCAAGAAGAAGTAGGTTGTTTTTTGTGAAACGCTAATATTCTATGTATCGTTTTATCTAAAACCTCTTTAATTTTAGTGTCGATAGAATTTAACGCTGCTTCCATTTGCTCTACTTCTATTTCAATTGAATTAGTTATATCATTTTTTTCTAATTTTTTAGTCCATTCAATTAGAGCTAGATCGCCTTTTTTTATAACATCGTCAATTATACTTTTAACAACTTCTTGTGGTGTTAAGGGTTTACCGAAAATCTTAATAATCTGCTCGTTAATTTGGGGTGATGCTGGAGTATTAACAATTGATTTGCGTATTAGTATAGATTTTTGTGCTTCCTCTAAGGAATATATTGGGATCATCAATTTTCCTCCAAATTCTTAAGTAAATTTTTGTAGCGTTTAGGTTCCTCTTCAAAGATATAAAGAGTTGGAGCTACCACTACACCACTACCACCTATTTCGCGTAAACCTTTTATGGCATCTTGTAATTTTTCTTTTTCGACGATAATGTGAATCGCATACATTTTCTCTCCTTTTTTAGTATAAACCGATGATACCGTTGGTCCATCAAGTCCTTCTAAACTTTTTTTAGAAAAAATCGATTCAGCGATATCTTTACCATTTTCTCCCCTCATATTTACAAAGACAGACACGAATCTCTTTGCTCTGAGTGTTGCTTCAAAATATTCAATCAATCCACGAGTGACCTTCATAACAGCTTCATTTCCTAAAGCAGTTCGATTCCCAATCAACACTGCCTCAGAAGTCATTATTTTCCCTCCACTAATTCTTTTTAATCTATTATCTTTTAGAGTCTTTCCCGTAGAGACAAGATCAACGATTATTTCGCTATAGCCAAGCTCAGGATAAACCTCTAAGGATCCATTTCCGCTCACTATCTCATAAGAAATTCCACACGAAGTTAAAAATTGCTTAGTAAGTTTTGGAAACTTAGTTGCAACTCTAATATGTGAATTTTTTCCTTTTTGTTTTATTTCTTCAATTGAATATTCCAACCAATCTTCAGGAACAGCAATTTCAAGACTGCATTTTCCAAAACCTAATGCATCATGTACAACTACTACATCTTTTTTCGTATCAGGCAAATACTCACGAACTAAGTCATATCCAACTATTCCAAGCTCTATCGACCCATTAAGGACACCTCTGACAATATCCACTTGGCGTTGATACACCAATTGGAGATCAATGGGACCATTTATAGAGCCAATATACTGTCTGTTATTCCTTTGCACGTTAAACCCACATTCTTTCAAGAAATCTTGGGTTTCTTTTTCCATTCTCCCTTTTGAAGGTATGGCTAGTCTCACTTGCCGTGATTTATAATAAAACTCTTCTTCTTTCACTTGTTTCGCCTCCCTAATTCATTTATAATTTCACTTAGAGTAATTTTTTGTGTTGCCATTAAGACTAGGACAAAATATGTTAAGTCAGCAATTTCCCAGATAAGGTTATCTCTGTCAGTAAAATTTATCACTTCTAAGCATTCTTCTTTGATTTTTGAAAGTAATAAATTATTGTCCTCAGCTAATCTTTTAGTGTATGATTCTTCCACTGAAGAATCCTCTATTCGGTTATTTATTAGATCATAGAGAACATTTAATGAAAAATCCTTATCAAAAAAACAGGAATATGTCCCGGTGTGGCAAGCATATCCAGTTTGTTGGACTTTAAACAGGAGAGAGTCGTTATCACAGTCATAATGGATTTTTTTTACTGCTTGACTGTTTCCTGATTCCTCTCCTTTTATCCATAGTTTATTTCTCGATCTACTGAAATAGGTTGCCTTCCGGGTGAGTACTGTATTTTTCAACGATTCTTTAGAAGAATATGCGAGCATTAGTACAGTATTGTTCTGATCTTGTACTATTGTCGGAATAAGTCCTGATCCTTTCTCGAAATCGAGAAGATTTAACAGGCTATTATCTATTAGTGAGTAATTCATTTTTGACTTAAAATTAAAGGTTTCATATCGGTTTGGTAATGATAGAGAAATAGGTTTATAGCCTTTTTTGTATAGCTGCTTTTTCATTTCATTCTGAGCTTCTTTTATCTCAAACCTTAGATCTATATTTTGAGAAATTTCTTTCAAATTTTTATTGTTCCCAATCAGTGTATCGAAATCTTGCTCATTAATTTTTAAAACTAAAGTAAAGATAACATCCCAATTCCTTTTTAAAAATACCTCTTTAATAAACTGAGTAATTCCCCCTACTGGTTCCAAGTCCTTTTTTTCCACCTTTAATATTAACATAAAATACCCTCAAAACTGAATTAGATTTCAGTTCAATTAAATTCCAATGAATACATGATAAAAAAATTATCTTAATTCATCGGAATTATTTATAATGTAGATGATGATGTTCCGATCTGATAACATTAAAGCTATTCGATCCATCAACAAAGACTAAACTCAATAGATTAACACCCTTAGTTTTTAGAAATATCATATTAATTCACTATTGAGTCCTTATTTTAGAGATAACTATACTTGTATTAACTATTTTATGCACCGTAGCCTAAAAAAGTTAACTATATTTGGTGTATTGAAAAAATTATAATTTTAACAATTATTATGTTAGTTTAGATTCAATAATAATATTTTTAGAAAATATAGATGGAGAAAGTCTTATGGTAAAAGGAAATAAGTATGGAACGCATAGAGTTATTGAACCTAAGGGGACACTTCCTCAACCTGCGTTTAAAATTTCAAATAATGTGACGATTTATGACAACGAGATATTAATCGATGTCGATTATTTGAACATCGACTCTGCAAGTTTCACTCAATTAAAAGAAGAAGCGGAAGGAAATCTAGATAAGATTAAGAATAAGATTATGGAAATCGTTCAAGAAAGAGGAAAAATGCAAAACCCAGTTACGGGTTCGGGAGGGATGTTAATAGGGAAGGTAGAAATGATAGGTGATAACTTAATTGATAAAATAGAATTACAGGTAGGAGATAAAATAGCATCATTAGTATCTCTTTCATTAACTCCTCTCAAAATTGAAAAAATCTTAGACATTAATCCAGATATAGATCGAGTTAAGATTGAGGGAAAAGCTATCCTTTTTGAAAGCGGAATTTACGCAAAATTGCCTGGAGATATGGAAGCAACTCTAGCGTTAGCAGCACTCGATGTTGCTGGAGCTCCCGCACAAGTAAAGAATCTGGTGAAGGAAGGCGATAATGTTCTAATTCTTGGTGCTACGGGCAAATCTGGACTCATGTGTTCATATATGGCTAAAAAAATGGCTGGTAATAAAGGAAAAATCATAGGACAGGCTAGAAACGAGACTCGAGCCGAATTTCTTAGAGAAACCGAGTTTTGCCATGAAGTTATTGTCGCAGATGTATTAAATCCGATAAATATCTTAGAAGAAACCCTACAAGCTAATGGTGGGAATGAAGTAGATATAACCATTAATTGTTTGAGCATCCCCAATTCAGAATTATCTTCCATCCTTCCCGTGAGAGATGAAGGTATTGTATATTTCTTTTCAATGGCCACCAGTTTCACTAAAGCAGCTTTGGGAGCTGAGGGTATAGGAAAAGATGTGACCATGATAATAGGTAATGGATATACTAAAAATCATGCGCAAATTACCTTAGATTTATTACGAGAATCTGGAACTCTTAGAAGAATTTTTGAGGAAAAATATATAAAATAAAAGTTAAATCAATATCTAAAAAAAAAAGAAATTTTAATATTAGTTTATTATCCGGGTGGAGTTTGTCCAATTGATGAATAGGCTTCTTCTATAGTGGCCCAAGTCTCTATTGAATATTTAAATCCAGGGACTGTTAAATACATGTTTAACATAGCCATAGCGCGTCTTCTAATTGCTTCTAATTTCCCTTCCTTTACCAGCGTTACATTAAGTGATTTTATACCATCCATATCGGCATTTATAGCATTAGGCACAAGAGTTTCCCCAAGACTATCATCTGGTGGAAATTTTTTATTAACTTCAATACCTTTTTTTATCATCTCTGCTGTAGACTCACCAGGCCAACGAATAAAGGTAACTATATAAGGCATTTATATTTCCTCTTTTGATTATTAAATTTTTATACGGATTTTAAAAAACTCGCAATTAAAATTAATTCAGATCTCTTATTTAAATATTTACATTTTTGTCAATGGTATCTAATTTAGCCTATAATTTTAAAAATTGTAGAAAATAAACTAAGAATAGTGGAGTTAGAGATTAATCAATATATTTTTATTGGCTTCCTAGGAATATAATCTAAAAATTATGCAAAATAATTAAAATAGCTACTTTTCAATCAATCTTCCAATAGGATAAGATCCATACTTCTTAACAGTATCAATCATTGCTTTAACATTTTCATATTTACAGGTACTCAAAATATCTGAACCCGCGCCTAAGATGAATCCCCCACCTTTAGCGGCATCCTGAAGAGCTTGTTTGGTTGCTTCTATTGTGGCCTCTATAGAGCCGTATGTTAAAACATAAGTGGCAGAAATATTACCGATAAGACAGATGTCTGCTCCGTATTCTTCTTTGAGAGGCTTTAACCTCATCCCCGATTCGTACTCTAAAGGATCAATCCCATCTACCCCAGAATTAATAAGATATGGCATAGTTTCCGTAACGTCTCCATCTGAATGAATAAGTAATTTAGCACCGTGCTTATGTGCATTCTTTGCTAGTTCTTTGTAAACTGGAGTTACAATTTCATTCCAATACTTAGGATTAAAAATGGTGCTTCCCTTTAGCGCCCAATCATCGCAAATAAATACCAAATCAATTTCTTTTTCAAAAAAACAGTTCTGTAATTCTTTTGTAATTCGCCCTAAAGCTTTAGCGAGTTCTTTAACTAAATTAAAGTGTTTCCGGATCATATATGCAAACTTGTTTATCCCTATCATTGACCAAGACGCGAACGCAACGGAACCTCCAGTCGGAATTGTAACCAAACCTTTTTGAAGATAACTGTCCCAAATTTTTTTAAATGATTTAAAGTGAATATCTCCAGCAGGTTCCCATGTATTGATATAAGCGATCCATTCTTTCAGTAATTCTGGTGTCTTTAAAACCCCATCCCGATACCAATCGCCTTCGTAATAGCTAGCCCATTCTGTGACACCGGAGGACTTTATATTATATTCTTTTAAAATTTCTTCTGGAACTTCAGGCTTTTTATGAGAGTGCGTTCTAATTCTATCGTAATGATACCAAATTGAATCAAATCCCATATGAATTGCTGCCTCATACATGATATGCTTAGAAAGATGTTTACTTTCATCAATTCCCATTTTTTCTACCACTTTTTTTGTGAATGGGTAATCGAAGAATTGTGCCAATGTGGGGACACGGTCAGGTTCTTCGTGCTCTAAGGTTTTAATTATTCTTTCATGTACGTTCATGTCAATCATTACAAGTATTTTTCAGTGAGAGATAATAAATACATTAAATTTTATTTTCAAATAAATTTTGTGAGGTATAAGACGAACATGAACCTTTAGAATATTTCTCCCTCAAACTCCTAAAACTTTAACAAATAAAAAAAATTAATTACAATAATAAATTAAGATTTCTGGAATTTATTATGAAAGTAAATAGGCGAATGGAACTATTTGGGAAAGTAAGCGACGAAGATTGGAATAACTGGCGATGGCAATTTAGAAATAGGATTACTACTCTCGAGGATCTCAAAGAATTCATTCCGCTAACAAAGGAGGAAGATGATCCTAGTATCTTGGAAAAGATGAGAATGGCTATCACCCCCTATTATTTATCATTAATCGATCCTCATGATCCATACGATCCCATTCGCAAACAAGCAATCCCTACAATCCATGAACTCCATAAATCTTCTGCTGATTTAGTAGATCCGCTTCACGAAGATGTTGACTCTCCCACTCCTGGGTTAACTCATAGATATCCAGATCGAGTATTATTTTTAATTACGGAAAACTGTTCTATGTACTGTAGACACTGCACTCGAAGGAGATTTGCAGGCCATCACGATAAAGCACCTCCAAAGGATCAGATAGATAAATGTATAGATTATATTCAGGAAACACCCGCAATTAGAGATGTCTTATTATCAGGAGGCGATGCGATGCTTATCTCAGATAAATTATTAGAGGACATCTTGATAAAGTTAAAAGAAATCTCGCATGTAGAAATCGTTCGGTTAGGTTCTAGAAGTCCGGTTGTTATGCCACAACGTATTACTCCTGATTTATGCGAGATGCTTGAACAATATCATCCCATATGGTTTAATACTCACTTCAACCATCCGAATGAAATTACTGAAGACTCTAAGAGAGCATGTGAAATGTTAGCCGATGCCGGTATCCCTCTCGGAAACCAATCAGTCCTATTAAGAGGTGTAAATGATTGTATCCATGTTATGAAAAAATTAGTCCAAGAACTAGTAAAAATTAGAGTTCGACCGTATTACATTTACCAATGCGATTTATCCGTAGGATTAGGGCATTTTAGAACAAGTGTTGCTCAAGGAATTGAAATTATTGAGGGTCTAAGAGGACATACATCTGGTTTATGTGTCCCAACATTTGTTGTAGATGCTCCGGGTGGCGGAGGGAAAATTCCTGTAATGCCTGATTACACAATCTCTCAAGGAAATTCGAGAGTTGTTTTAAGAAATTTTGAGGGAGTTATTACGACGTACGAGGAACCAACTAATTACATACCAGATTGTCATTGCGAAGATTGCGAAAAACAAATAGGGGTTTCAGCATTATTAAGTGGTCAAAAGATGACTATTGAACCCGATGATTTAGAAAGAAACTTAAGAAAAAAAAAACTAAGTAAATAGTAACTTCTAGTATAGTATCTTTGAACATCGGCAATTTTAAAATTTTGGCTCAGTTATTTTAGCATATTTTAAAATCATACCCTCTTTTAATTATTTGAAGCACAGATGTTGTCTGGTAATGAGGACTTTCCTACTCTTCTAATCAACGCCATAAAGAAGAATAAAGTCATATCAATAATTGGTTTATCTAAAAATGTAAGTAAAACTACCACATTAAATCACATAATTAATTTACTAAAGGATAAGCAAACAATTGGAGTCACATCCATAGGTCGAGACGGAGAACCCTACGATGCGATTACAGAACTCCCAAAACCTAAGATTATAGTTGAAAAAGGAACAATCTTTGCTACAGCAGAAGATTCTTTAAAGAATAGCGATATAGAGACCGTACTTATTGAAAGCACTAATTTCACTACGCCACTCGGGATCATCAATGTTTACAAAGCAAAAAATAAAGGTTATGTTGAATTAGCTGGCCCTTCAATGAA
Organism: Promethearchaeota archaeon; assembly: GCA_030599585.1. Lineage (GTDB taxonomy): Archaea > Asgardarchaeota > Lokiarchaeia > Sigyniarchaeales > SOKP01 > SOKP01. Next base: position 141,135 of record JAUVNS010000007.1, read on the forward strand.
TAAGCAATTAAAGCACCTCTGTAATGACATGTTAAAGATAGGTTGTGATGTGATTTTTATTGATGGTGCATTTGATAGGAGATCATTTGCAACACCCCTTATTTCTGATGCAACAATATTATCCACGGGAGCGTCTGTATCCAGAAACATGGAGAAAGTTGTTGATCAAACTTCCCATATTTATGATTTATTTACCTTAGATGTAATTAAAGACGATAAAATCAGGAAAATCAGCAAAGATATCTTACTCACTGCTCAAGTAGGAATTATAAATGATGACTATTCGACTAAGAAATTAGAAGAATCTACTGCTTTGGGATCGTCTAAAGTAATCTTTGACCAAATAACGAAAAACGCTAAATATCTGGTAATAAAGGGAGCGATAACCGATAACATTTTAGATGAATATGTAACTAATAAAAAAGTAAAAGACTTTAATGTAATTGCCACAGATCCTACTAAATTATTTATTAGTAAGCAAGTTTTCTATAAATTTATAAAAAAGGGGGGTCGCTTAAAGGTGCTAGATCGAATTAATTTAATTGCAATTACGGTTAATCATACATCTCCACTAGGGTATGAATTTGAAAATAACCAGTTCATGAGGTTATTACAAGAGAGAATTAACGTTCCTATATTCAATCTTGGTCCTTGTGACAACTTATAATTTAAACTTTAGATTATTAAAATTATCTTTAGAGATGAAACTTACATGAATAAATTAAATTTGGATTTTTCATTCGTTGAAACTGCGAGGAAATTAGCTCGGAATATTGCTAATGATACTCAAAAGTTCATTGATAAACACACTACTACTTCAATTGAAAGAACGATTTGTAGATTATTAGGGATCGATGGGGTTGATGAATTTGGAGTTCCATTACCTAACTTAGTAGTAGATCACATTCAACAAAAAGAACATATCAATAATGGCATTGCCATGTACCTTGGGAATACCATTTTACATACTAACTTATCTCCTCAAAATATTGCAGAAAAAATATCTAAAAACCAATTAAACATGACAGAATTTCCCTTGAACGACATATCTGAGATAAAAAATGTATTATCATCTATAGTCCAGAAAAACTTGGATATAATTAAGCGAAACAAGCAAGATAGAGAAGAATTAATTAATAGATATGGAGAAAAAACGGAACCACTAATATATTTGATAGTTGCTACTGGAAATATTTTTGAAGACATGGTTCAAGCACAAGCAGCAGCAAGACAAGGTGCCGATGTTATCGCAGTAATACGCTCTACGGGGCAAAGTTTATTAGATTATGTTCCTTATGGTGCCACAACAGAAGGTTTTGGAGGCACTTATGCAACGCAAGAAAATTTCCGTCTTATGAGGTCAGCCTTAGATAAGGTTAGCGAAGAAGAAGGTAGATATATTAGGCTCACTAACTACTGTTCGGGACTTTGTATGCCAGAAATTGCTGCTATGGGAGCATTTGAAAGATTAGATATGATGTTAAATGATGCGTTATATGGAATTTTATTTAGGGATATAAACATGCAAAGAACGATAATCGATCAATATTTTTCAAGGATGATAAATGCATATGCTGGAGTAATCATCAATACAGGGGAGGACAATTATCTTACCACTGATGACGCTTATGATGCTGCTCATACAGTGTTGGCATCACAATTCATTAACGAACAATTTGCGAAATTAGCCGGTTTAAGTGAAGAGCAAATGGGATTAGGACATGCGTTTGAAATGAACCCTGAGATGGAAAATGGATTTGTTTACGAACTTGCACAAGCGCAAATGGCAAGAGAAATATTTCCAAGTGCTCCTTTGAAATACATGCCTCCAACAAAATATATGACGGGAAACATTTTTAAGGGTCACGTTCAAGATGCGTTATTCAATATCATTACAATTCTCACAAATCAGAGAATTCACTTACTCGGAATGTTAACCGAAGCAATTCACACGCCATTTATGTCAGATCGGGCTTTATCCATTGAAAATGCGAAATATATTTTTAAAAATATGAAAAATTTAGGAGAAGAAATTACGTTTAAAGAAGGCGGGATAATACAACAACGCGCAAACGAAGTATTGAAGAAAGCTCTTGTACTTCTAATAAAAATAGAAAGGGAGGGTTTATTCAAGACAATTGAAAAAGGGATTTTCGCGCAGATAAAAAGGCCAATTGATGGTGGGAAAGGATTAGATGGTGTAATTCCTAAAAGCAAAGAATATTTTAATCCTTTCTTGGAAATCATGTCAAAAGAACTACACTTAGGAGGCGAAAAATAAATGGGTGGTGGACTCTATTCTACAAAAAAAAAAGAATATGACAAGAATTTAGATCTAACTAATATCAGACCGTATGGAGATACAATGAACGATGGAAAAATGCAGGTTAGTTTTACTCTTCCTGTAGATGATGGAGAAAAAGCTATATTTGCAGCATTAGAATTGGGTAGAAAGATGGGGATAGAAGAACCTTCAGTAGCATATCATATATCTTTAGATAAGGGATTCACTTATTTTGTGTTATATGGACGTCTTAAACATTCGATTGATTATACTAAAATAAAAGTAGAATCTGTAGAAGTTGAAGCGATGACGATTAAAGAAATAAATGATTTTATTAAAGCCGAAATAAAACGTAAATTAGTAGTTATTGGCGCTACAACCGGGACTGATGCACACACGGTAGGAATCGATGCTATTATGAACATGAAGGGATTTGCTGGTCATTATGGACTAGAGCGATATGAGATGATTGAAGCCTATAATTTTGGAAGCCAGGTAACAAATGAAGAATTCGTAAAAAAAGCAATAGATCTTGACGCTGACGTACTTCTTGTTTCTCAAACTGTAACGCAGAAAGATATCCATGTGAGAAATTTAACTAATCTAGTCGATCTACTGGAAGCTGAAGAGTTAAGAGACAAAATCATTTTAGTCTGTGGTGGTCCAAGAATTTCGAACGAACTTGCGAAAGAATTAGGATTTGATGCTGGTTTTGGCCCTAACACTTTTTCTGAGAATGTAGCAAGTTATTTTGTGAAAGAAATTTATAATAGAAAATATAAATGAAAGACAAACACGATTATGCCTCGATCAAGCGCTTATTCTGATGATGATTGGAAAAACATTAAATCTCATGTACCCCCAGTATATGATAAAAACGCTTATAATTTGATTTACGACCATCATTCTCACACATACTTCAGTGATGGAGTACTTACAATTAAACAAAATGTTGAATGGCATATAACTATGGGGTTCAACGCATTAACAATAACTGATCATAACAATATGCGGCATTTAGAAAAAGTTGATAAAGTTAAAGAAGAATATATTAAAAAGGGCATTCTTATAACAAGCGGGATTGAATGGACAACTAAAAGGATTCATTTAAATTTCTTAGGTGTATCAAAGTGGGATACAAGAATCTCTTATAAACCCAAAGACGAAAAAATTACTGCCGCAATTAACAAGGTTCACGATCAAGGGGGAATAGTTGTCTGTAATCATATTCCATGGAGTATAAAAGAAGCTAAATATGAAAATCATCCAACCCGAGAAACCCTAGTAGAATGGGGAATTGATTACATCGAGATTGTTAACGATGATTGTCAACCAGAAAATGTTTTCGATCAAGAATCCTATGATTTTTGTATGGCGCATAAGGGAGAAATTGGAATGCTTACTGGTACAGATATGCATAAGCCAGATGGATTATTAAGTGGGGGTGTTCATGGCTGGACGCTTTTAAACCTTAAAGAATTTACCGAAGAAGCGTTATTAGAAGAATTAAGAAAGAAAAGAACCAAAATTCTTTATTCTGAAAAAACCTATTTTGATCTAGGTATTCATAAATAAATAACTAAACAAAATTTAAAAATATAATAGAGGTTAGAATAAATGTCTAAAAATATAATTATTCAAACCAAAAATTTAACTAAATATTACGGTAAATCAAGAGGTATTGAAAACTTCGAACTTGATATATATCAGGGAGAAATTTTTGGCTTACTTGGACCTAATGGAGCGGGGAAAACTACTGTAGTTAGAACTCTTCTCGACTTAATTCGAAAAACTTCAGGTGAAGCACAGATTTTTAATCTTGATGTTCACAATCATTCAACTGAAATTCGTCAACGCATTGCTTACCTACCAGGGGATCTAGGTTTATTTCAAGACAAAACTGCGAGGCGAAACCTACGATATCTTCTAGGACTTTATAAAAATCATATCCCTATCAGGAGAATTGAAGAGTTAGCAGAGATATTTGGATTAGAACTCGACAGAAAAGTTAAGGAACTAAGTAAAGGGAATAAACAAAAAGTTGGAATAGTACTCGCTTTAGCCCCCGAGGTGGATCTTCTAATCTTAGACGAACCAACTTCTGGATTGGATCCTTTAATAACCGCTAAATTCTACAAGATTCTTCGTCAACAACAAAAAGAAACAGGTTCAACCGTACTTCTTAGCTCCCACTTGCTTGGAGAAGTTGAAAAAGTCGCTCATCGTGTGGGTATCATACGAGAAGGAACATTAGTTGAGGTAGCTACTATTCACCAACTAAAGAGCATGGCAATGAAAGAGATTAAAGTTGAATTTGCTACTAAAGAAGCACTTAAGAAATTCTCTGATCAACTACCGTCACAAACTGTAGAATCTGTTATATTTAATGAAACCCATGCTTCATTCATGATTACTCGAGAACAACTATCTAATGTAATCGACTTACTTTCGAAATTTGAGATCTTCGATATAGAAATTACAAGTCCTGCGCTTGAGGATATATTTTTGAAATATTATGAGGTGGTGTCTTAAATGAAACGATTTTTTAGCGCAGTTAAGGAGCTAATTTTAGAAAAGAAATTCATGATTCTAATATTAGGCAGTGTAATTGGCTTGTTAAGCTTTTTTATAATAACAATGCTGGAAAATCTGGATTTACAATCATTAGACGATATTCTTAGCATGATGGGTGGATTTGAGGAAATATTGGATTTTTTTGGAGGCTTAGCGGTAATGTCTAACCCTTATGGATTTTGGTCTTTGGAAATTTTAAGCTTCATTTGGCTATATGCAGGGATCTATCTTATCTTTATAGCTAGTTCTCTCCTCTCCCAAGAAGTAGAAAATAAGACCATTGATCTATCCCTTTCTAAACCAATTTCTCGGTATAATTTCCTAGGAAGTAAAATTACATTCCTATATGTATTTATAATGACGACCGTTGGTATTTTCTTTCTAATAACTCTTGGAAGTATGGCAGGTTCACCAACTTTTAGAACGGAAGGAATTTACATTGACAGGTTATTTGCAACTTATTTTTCTGTTGTTCTCTTCCTTGGAGCGCTTGCAATGGTGGCTAAATTCAGTTCAACAATATTCTTAAGTACGAAAAAATCGTTGGCAGTGGGAGTAATGGTTTTATTTATAATGTTTTTTCTCGGCGAATTTTACATTTATATGGATGAAGCTATCCAGGGTATCAAATATATATCAATTTTCTATTACTATAATCCTATTGATTATTTGATACATGCAGATTTAGACTTATTTACACGAGATATTATTGTCTTAGGAATTATCAACGGAGTTCTCATCGCAGGGAGTTTATTTGTTTTCAGTAGAAAGGATATCCCAAATTGAACTATATAAATTTTTTATTTTTATTCTCAGAAGTATTTCGATAAGATTTTAAAAACACCTTATCTGGACCCAAGAACTACTAAAGTATTATAGTCTATTAGGCTACTAGTTACTTTTTAAATTTAAGTTCTACCAAATTCTTGGATCGCTTTATACATAGCAACTATATTTTCAGGAGGTTGATCCAGTAGGAAGTTCGTTGGACCCGGAATGTATCCTCCTTTTAGCCCTAATTTTTTAATATAATTTTTAACTTCTTCTCTAACTTGTGTAGGAGACTCCTTATTAAGCATCTCAGTATCATCTATCGTGCCGAGTAGTGTTATACTAGGATATTTCTTGCGGTACATTTCAAGGTCGTTAATTTGAGGTTGTAAAGAATCTACTCCGTCAATACCCAATTCAACAAAATCGGGAAATAGTTCATGAATATCTCCACAGCTATGTATGATAAATTTCACTCCTTTATCATGAACGATATCTACATATCTCTTAAGGTAAGGTTTTATGAACTCACGCCATTGCCTTAAAGGTATTTGTAATCCAAAATTATATCCATAATCATCCCCACACATTACCACCGATGGTTTCGTATTCATTAACATTTTTAAGGAAGGTTCTTCAATGACATCCCACTGAAAATCCATGTGTTTACGTAGGAATGTGGGTTTTTTCCGTGCGAATCTTGCAAAATTTGCAAATCCAATCCCCAGTATACAATTTTCGAATGGACCACTAATTCCTTGTGAAACCACAACATCATATTTTTTTAGCATATTTTTCCTCGATTTAGCGAGATGCCTAAATTGCATCTTCTGGGGACTTATCCTATCTTCTGCTTCCCAATAGCCTTTAAAATCATTTTCATCTACAAGCGATGGACCTGTATACCATAAGAATGGTAATCCATTTTTACGAACGCTGAACTTATTTACCATTCCATTAGCAAAAATAAAACCATCGTTATTTCGTGCTTTTTTCATAGTTCCAGGAATAACTGTCTCCCAACACATATCGATTTTAGCGTCCAATCCCGCTGGGAGAATATTTGTTGGAGAAAATTTAGCAATTAGATACTGGATGTTTGGAACTTTATAGGACAAATTGTCTGTTTCGAATTGTAATAAATCTTCTTCTGTAAATGTAAATGGAGAATTCATAAATTTATGAAGAAAATCATAATCTGCTCCTAAACATAAACTTGCCAGCCTGTCGGGTTTTTCTCCGTCCAGAATCGTTAAAATTCGTTCTAATGAGTTCATGCTATCTCCGTTTACCATTTTAAAACGCAGCCCCTACCTTTCCTAAAAAATTTAATATCTCGTTACTACTTACGATAACTGTTTTATTGGCCAATCCCTCAGCAATACCTTTCACTCCGCCGAGAAATACATTAGATGGTAAACTGATATAACCATCGCACTCAATCTCATTTAATTCTTCTACACTTCTAACATCATCAAGTATTTCTACTTGAAAATCCCCTTTTGTGATTCGTACCATGAATGCGGGTGGTACATCAGTAATCAGTACCAAAAATTGCAGATCTAAAGTCCCAAAATCTTTTTTTAATAACCCAATAGTCTTTAAGAGCCACAATCCCGAATAGATGATTGCAGGGAAGTTGGATAACTTCTCAGCCATGTTAATTCCTTCCTAATATATTTATTTTTGTAAAGTTAGAAATATAAAATACTTTATTCTACTTATCAGAAATAAGAAGTTTAATGAAAAATCCAATTATAGCTTTTGTTCATTCCTTCAGTAACCTTACGAATGACATCTCAAAATTTGCTAATAAGATTGATGCTATCAAAGACGATATTGAAAAAGAGAAGGATTTGATTGAAAACTTGCATGGTTTTGACAAAATTTATCAGTTAGTCAATGTTCTGGCGAATTCCATCCCTTTTTCTCTCGAATTGATAAAATCGATCGAAAAAGAATTAGCCGTTTATCAAGACGAATATTAAAGTTATAAACAAGTGTAGAAATTTAATCACTAAAAATATTCATAATTAAAAGTGTAAACTAAATTTTGGAAAAAATTTTTCGATGGGTTTCCCCATACCCTTCTATTAGTATACCCTTTTTTTAGAAATTTATACTGCATTGTAAAGAAAAGTAAATTCTTATAAAGAAAAGTAACATAACTTTTCATAAGTAAAAATGTAATAATTTTTACTAATATTTGGAAATCCAATCCAATATACAAACATTTACAAAATATGTGATGAAAAGTTGGAATTTAATGAAAGAATCACAAAACTAATCGTTTCAACTGTATTAGTTCTTTTATTGTTTGGACCGTTAAATTTGGTCTTGACTCAAGAATCAAACACTATTATAGAAGAATCACCCGTATCAGCGGGAATAGTAGATATTAACATAATTGATTTAGGTACTTTACCTTATGGTGTATTTAGTGAAGCTCGTGATATTAATAATCTCGGTGAGATTATTGGAGAAAGTGATGGATATCCTTGCTATTGGTCAATTGAGGGAGTAATTCAAAAAATAGTGTGGCCTATTAAAGCGGATAGCATAACACTTTCAGAAATAAACGATTTAAGTCAGGCTGTGGGGTGGTATGATCCATACATTATTCCTGCTCCAACATTAGGTGAGTCGCGTCCACTTATCTGGACTTCTGCGGATGGAATGACATATTTGGGAGAATTAGATGGACATGAAGGAGAAATAACTGATATTAATGATCTGGGACAAGTAGTTGGTTGGACTCATGCATTCTCCGACACTACCGATAAACATGCTTTTCTTTGGACTTCAGAAGACGAATATATAGATCTAGGAGCCCTTGGCGGGGATTATGCTTACCCTGTTGATATAAATAATCTCGGTCAGGTTGTAGGTTGGGCTGAAACATCAACTGGAGACATTCATATTTTTCTTTGGACCCCAGAAAATGGCATGACAGATCTCGGGACACTAGGATACGGTTATTGTTTTGTGAATGGTATCAATGATCAAGGGTATATTATAGGTGGTGTTGCTGACGCTCCAAAAGATCCATATCACGCTTTTTTATGGACCCAAGAAAATGGTATAGAACTCCTTGCACCATTAACTTCTTATTCTAGTGAAGCAACAGACATTAACAACCTTGGACAAATTGTTGGTTATTATTATATCAATGAATATATGAAGACACATTGTTACGCTTTTCTTTGGACTCCAGAAAGTGGATTCATAGATCTTGGAACGCTAGGGGGAGATTATAGTGTAGCTTGGGCGATAAATGATGTTGGACAAATTGTAGGGTATAGTTCTATTGATAATTTTTTCCCTTACGCCGTTTTATGGGAGTTTCAGCATCCAACAGGAACCATGATTAGTGTAATTGAAGATTTGGTAGAAGCGGGCGAAATAAATGCTGGACAAGCCACAGCGTTAACGGCAAAATTGGAATCTGCAATAGCGTTGATTGAAAAAGGTAAATTAACCCCTGCTGGTAACTTACTTCAAGCTTTTATCAATCAAATAAATAGTCTAATCGCCACGGGTGCGCTTTCTCAGGAAGAAGGAGAACCACTAATCAATTATGCACTTGAATTATTAAATATAATCTCTGAATAGACATAGTGTTGTAAGATTTTCTCAAATTTTAAATTATTTTTTTTTATTTTCTTTTTTAAGGTCTCTCTCTTTTATTATTTCAATTTAAATACCTTTTTCTTCCATACTATTATTGTCATGTCAGCTATTGATAGTTAAGATTACTCCTATTAAAAAGTCAAATAATATCAATGAGCATGCATATAAATCGAATAACGATGCTAGGAAATTTTGGATGGAAGTTTGATTATCCTTCTAGAAGAATACCAGTGTTAGCAAAAAATATTGTTTCTACATCCCAACCTCTTGCTTGCCAAGCCGGACTAAGTATGCTAAGAAAGGGAGGAAACGCTATAGATGCTGCCTTGGCAACTGCTATAACTCTTACGGTGGTCGAACCAGTTAATAATGGTATTGGAAGCGATGCATTTGCAATCGTTTTTGATGGAAAGAAATTAAATGGTTTAAACGCTTCGGGTAAATCTCCTGCTGCGTGGACCGTAGACCATTTTTCTAAATACAAAACCATGCCCCTTTTAGGATGGGATTCAGTGACAATTCCCGGGGCGGTATCAGCGTGGGTTGCTCTCTCTAAAAAATATGGGCAATTGAATTTCAAGGATTTATTTGAGCCAGCAATTCATTACGCTGAGAATGGATTTTTAGTATCACCTATAACAGCAAAATTGTGGAACCAATTAGCTATAATGTATAAATCACAGAAATTTCCAGATTTTCACGAGATTTTTCTTCCTACTGGGAAGGCTCCAAAACCTGGAGAGTTGTTTAAAAATCCAAACCAAGCAGCGACCTTAAAAAAGATCGCAGAAACAGAAGGAGAATCTTTTTATAGCGGAGAGTTGGCAAAAAAACTCGTAGATCACGCTACTAACACTGGTGGATTGATAACACTTGAGGATTTAGAAAACCACGAAGCAACCTGGGAAAACACAATAACAATGGAATATAAAGGTTTAACTTTACATGAATTACCTCCTAACGGTCAAGGATTAGCTGCGCTTATAATGTTAGGGATATTAAAAAACTTTGATCTAAGCCAATATAAACCTGATTCTCCCCAAGCAATACACTTACAAATGGAAGCAATGAAACTAGCTTTTTCCGACGTATATCGCTATATTTCTGATCAAAGTCATTTAGAATTTGACCCTTCTCTGATGTTATCTTCTAATTATCTAGAGGAGAGAGCAAAATTAATTAACATAAATAGAGCTCAACAATTCAATTTCGGGGTCCCTCAAACAGGGGATACCGTATATCTTACTACTGCTGATGCTGAGGGAATGATGGTATCTTTCATTCAATCCAATTACATGGGATTTGGGTCGGGAATAGTAATACCTGGTACTGGTATCAGTCTTCAAAATAGAGGTAATGGATTCAATTTAAGTGAAGGGCATCCTAACCAAGTTGGACCGGAAAAGCGTCCATATCACACAATTATCCCTGCATTTGTAACTAAAAGGGATGTCCCAGTAATGAGTTTCGGTGTTATGGGGGGATCAATGCAACCCCAAGGCCATGCTCAAATGATGATCAGAATTTTTGAGTATCAACAAAACCCTCAAACAGCAGTCGATGCACCAAGGTGGCGAATAATGCAAGGACTTAAAGTTAATCTTGAAACTGGTTTTAATAAAGAAACACAAGAACATATTAAAAAAATGGGTCATCAAGTATATAAGGGACATTATTTCGAATTTGGTGGTGCTCAGATCATCTATAAGCTCGATGATGGATATCTAGCTGCCTCGGATCCTAGAAAGGATGGTCAAGCGGTAGGCTATTAAATTAAATTAATTTTTAACTTGTTCGTAATCGTGATATATACGTTATTGCTATTAGAGTTATTTTAAATAAGTAGAGTTTATTATATTGATATTATCCAAAATATTAAATTTGATTTTACATGTCTGGTAGAACTGAAAGAATTTTTAAATTAGCCGTTTTAGGTAATTCTGCTGTCGGAAAAACATCATTAATTAATCAATATATTCATCAGAAGTTTGAACAAGATTATCATCCTTCTCTGGGAGTTAATATTGTTATAAAAGAGATGGATGTTGAAGAAAAAAATGCTCATGTTAAAATGATACTCTGGGATATAGCAGGCCAGGAGAAATATGATTTATCGCGAAAAGCGTTTTTTCAAGGTTGCGTTGGAGCCTTATTTGTGTATGATGTAACTCGACCAGTTACATTTAAGGATGTAGAATCCAAGTGGCTTAAAGAATTAACAGAATTTGGAAATAAGAATGTGGCGTATCTTTTAATTGGCAATAAAAATGATTTACTCGATGAAAAGATGGTTTCAACAAAAGATGGTGAAAAATTAGCAAATAAAATGAAGGCCAGCGAATTTATCGAGACGAGTGCTAAACATGGAGCTAATGTTGAAAAAGCCTTTAAAACTCTTGTTCTTAGCGTAATCTCTAATAAGGAAAAAGTAAAAGCTTGATTTATAAAAATTAGTTATTTTTCCCATGTATTCATGATTACACAAGTATTTATCGTTATATATCTCGAAATTCAAAAGCAGAAAAAATTTTTTTTATTTTTTCTTTTTCGTGGACATCAAGCCACTTAGAATAAGTATATTGTAAGGTTTTTCCTATGGAATAAACTTTTGGATGCCATAATGGATTATAAGGCAACAATTCAATCTTCTTAATTCCTAAATTCTCTAAATAATTCGCCCATTGATTAAGATTTTTGTCATTGACGGTAATTTTAGGAATTAATGGAATGCGGGGCAATATCTCAACTGATTTTGATTCTAATAAAGCAGTAAAATTTTCGAAAATCTTTTTGTTTGAGATTCCGCAGTATTTCATGTGAAGCTTTTCATCAAAAATTTTCAAATCAAAATAAATTAGATCGATAAAGGGAAGGATACGCTCGAAAAAAATCTCTTTATTAAACAAACCACATGTTTCTAAACATACGTGGATGTTATTAGATTTAACTTGTTTAAGGAATGAATGGAGAAATGGCATCTGATAGGTTGCTTCTCCACCTGAAAGAGTTATTCCTCCATTTGAATTTTCAAAAAATGGCTTGTCGATTAAAATTGTTTCAAGTAGTTCCTTAACTGTATATAAAGTCCCCACAAACTTCAGAGCTTTAGTCTTACATTGCGAGATACATTTTCCACAGTAAGTGCATTTTTCGATTACTAATGGAAAATTTAACGAAAAATTAATAGCATCTTCCGGACAAATCTCAACACAATCGTAGCAGGCTAGGCAATCCTCAGGACTATAAGATATCTCTTGTTTTAATTGTATACATTCAGGATTTTGGCACCAAATGCAAGATAACGGGCACCCTTTAAAGAATATAACTGTTCGAATGCCTGGACCATCATCTAATGAATTTCTTTTAAGATTAGTTATAAATCCTTTCATTCCTAGATCTAGCATGCTATAAAGAGATTAGATATTAATTAATGCGTGTGAAATTCCGTTCTATTAATTAGTTCAAGTTGGAGCTCTTTATTTAAATCGACAAAATAGGCGTTGTATCCAGAAATTCTGACCATTAACCAACGATAATTTTCAGGTTGAACCATCGCATCCTTTAAAGTATCGGATGATACTACGTTGAATTGCATCTGCATACCACCTAAATCAAAGTAGCTCTGAGTATATCCTCGAAAGTAGTTGATTGTTTCTTCATGAGTATCTTTAGGATCGGGTACTAATTTAACATTAAAAGCAAGATTATTAGGCATTTTTTCGCTGTCTAATGCAGCCACCGCTCTTATATTCTCAATTAAAACATCTCTATCACTTGGAACAGGGGTTAATCCTGGCGTGAACGGTTTAAAGGCTTTTCTCCCATTGGGTAAAGCTCCAGAAACATTGCCAAAAGCAACATGATTACTCATACTCCAAAATCCTACTAGATATTTACCACCACGATAATTATCAAACGAATAAAAATCGTCATACACGTAATCTATAACCTCTTGGCCTAATTGAATCGTTTGTGAGCCATCAGTTCCAAACTTTGGTATTGATTTGATTCTTTTTAACAATAATTCCCCTTCTGGAGATGAAAAATTATTTTTTACATGATCATTGAAAACACTAAAATCAATTTCTTTTCTATCGTATACCAACGTTTTAACAACATTCAATGTATCAATAATATCAGCGAGTCCAATCATTGCTACACCTGAAGTGTTATAAATGGCACCTCCATCGACTAAATCAATCCCTTTTTCCATTGGTCCCTCAAATAACGAACTTAATAAGGGTGATGGATGTAAATCTTGATGTGCTCTTCCTAAGAGATTATTATATTCTACACTTTTTTCAATCATAAAGTGAAGTTGTTGTTTGAAAGCGTTCAGAAAATCATTATTGTTTTTAAAATCACCAACTTCGCCAGTATTTGGGCCAAATCTCTTATGATTACTAACAACAGGATGAAACCCATTATTAAGTGTCATTTCCATAGCAGCTATTGTATTAAACATCATGCAATTGGTATGACCAAAATGTTTTCCGCAAATTGTTGGCTCAACACAGCCAGTTGCAGCCCAAGTCCTTGCATCTTCCAGCTTTATACCAACTTTTGTCAGAGCATTAATCATTTGGATATCGTTATGAATTGAAGGCGTGGCATAAGTATTAATATTAACCTCAAGGATTCGATCCAAATATTCTTTCGAATTCACTCCCGGAAAATAACGAGCATTTAAATTTGGATCTCTCAAGGTTAGCATTTCTGTTACTTTTAAAATTATAAATGTCATATCACAAACTGCAGAATTACCCTCTTTATCAACACCACCAACTGTGAGAGCAAAATCTTGGCTACTCCCCCCAAATAGATAATTTCCAACATCTGGAACTAAGGGAGCTTGATCTGAAACACGGAGAAAGAAACAACCCATTAATTCTATTGCTTTCTTAATATACTCCTCTTTTTGCTTATCTGATGTGATTTTTTCCATATCACTTTCAAAATATGGTTGTAACCAATGATCTAAACGACCAAGTGACAACCCCATATGGGCATTCTCTTGAGTTAGGGCAATCCACATTATCCAAATTGAGATGATTGCTTCTTCAAGGGATTTAGGTGGTTCAGCAGGTACTTTCGACAATAGTTCTCCTAAGTGAAGTAATTCCTGTTTTCTCAATTTCAACATTTCTGAAGCATTTTGTTCCTCGATTGTATCTGCTTTATGTACTGCTTCATTTGCTAAATTTTTTGTATAATTTAAAACACCAATTAACGCTAATTGGATTCCTTTATAGAAATCTTCTTTTATTGAATCAGTTGTTTCTTTTTCTTTAGAAATTGCTTCATTCAATAACTCAATTATCCCCTTTTTTAGAAAATCAGGAAATCCAGGAATGGTGTGGGAAATTGCTTGAGTTTTCCACATAAAATAAAATACAAAATGTTCATCCATTTGTTGAGATAAGGGATTACCACTTTTGGTTCTAACGTATTCTCTAATATTTCTATCCATCCAAAAAGGAAAAACTTCATTATCTAAAATATCAATCGCTTCTTGATCTATTAGATGGGGGTTTAATTCGCGATTATCAATTGAATAAAGTTCAGGCCAGAAAAACATAGCCCCAAATTCGGGATATATCATTGTACCTAATCGTTTAGTTGTTGAAGTACCTGGTAAATAATCCCAATCTTGAATTAAAGGCTTTTTTCTAGAAAGAATATAGTTGACTATTTTCCCCATTTTCAAGCCAGGATGATCAGTATTTCCATCTTCTGGCGTATAACCTTCTTTTTTACAAATTTCGGTAATTAATTTAGATCTTTCTGGGCAAACTTCAAGTTTAGAGACTGAACGTACATATTTCAAATAGTTTAATCTTTCAAAATCTTTTAGCTTGTATTTTCCTAAGTAAAGATCGTCTAAGTATTTCACATTATCAGTTTTATAATTTAGTATGGTATTTTTCATATGTTCTGTTCCAGAAGAGAAATCTTCAAATTGTTCAAATGGGATAATATCTTCTTTTTGGATATTCTGAATTCGTTCATCGTAGGCGTCTTTATGTTTTAACAAAACATATGTCATTAAAAAGAAGAATTTAGTCATGTGACTCATGTTTCCAATCGTATGGATTTTATTTTTCAAAAGCATATTTACAATTTCTTCTGGTTTGCTTCGAGGAAGCTTCCCCAAATCTTTTACTTTTTTATATTTTAAGGTGAGCGTTGGGTTTTCGATAGTTTCTTCAATAATTTCGATATTTCCATTATTGAAAATTATTGAGACACTTTGATTCTCATCTTCTTCAGCTGTAAAGAGTAATCTTGCGTTGAAAACAAAATTTGTCTCTTGATTATAAATTTCTTTGTTATATTCCGGATTTTCATCAATCATCTGTTTAAGTAATCTAAAAACATTCGCAATTTTACTTCTTACTTTCGGCATGTAATTTTACACCTAACTTTTTTGTATTTATTTTTATATAAATTTTTTAATCTAATAAAATTGACTTTATAAATTCAGCTTCTTAATTATTTCTCCCACGACTTCATAATAACGTGGGTATTTGAAACTGTTATTCCCTGAATTAAATCGATCTTCTCAGAAAAAATGTCGAATAATTGTTCCGATGTTTCTACTTCAATTTCAGCCATTAGATCGTAATCTCCAGTTAAAGACATGACTTTCTTAATTTCTGGTATGGCTTTCAGCTCCTCTATTACTTTCTTGATTACATTAATGCCTAATTTACACAATATTATTGCTCTCATTAATATGCTCTCACCTCTTTTTCATTAATTATCTTATTTTTCAATTTTATCAACAAATTGTACCTCTATAGCTACAATGTCATCAATAAGTTTTAATTTCCTATTAATTAAATAATGAAAATCTTTAAACGAATTAACTTTAACATGGAGCATAAGATCATACCTACCTATTAGAGATTCAATTTTCCTTACCCCATAATATTTTAAAATTTTAATGGGCATTAATTTTAAGCTACCAATCTTAATTTTTAACAAAATCTTTGCTTGGACAATGTTTCTTACTTCATGTGCGTAGCGGAGGATAATAGTTATAACTAAAAACACAATGACTATAATTAAATATCCATGAGGGAAAAATTCCTTTACAAGAATTACTGAAAATATTAACGTACTCATTGGATCAATTAAACCCAATATACTACTCCATTGACTATATGTTAAGATCGTAGTTTTCCAATTTACTTTTGCTAAAAAGATTAACAAGTAGGGAAGAATGGTAGCAAAAATAATCAAATAAATTATTTCCCAACGTCCCAATATCACAAAAATAAATTGAAGTTCATTAAAGAACGCATGAGCCTCTTGAGTAATGTCTGTCTCAAAGGGCAATAATGTGATTAATATTGATGCTAAAATAAGCAAAATTACACCAGAAATAAACGCGATAGCCATCTTAATAAGAGCACGAGGAATTTTGTAATATTTGTTGATGTTAATATCTATCAATTCCTTCTTTGAGAAAGAATCTCTATCTATACTAATGTAAAGAAAAGAGCCAGTTATTGAATATAACACTAAGTAGATGAATCCAAGTAATTCAATCGGATCACCTTTTATCTCTGCACCTTGGAGTGAAACGAATGTAATGATGAGAATTGAAAAAGAAAGCATCACAATAAATAAAACTCGAAAAGTATCGAATTTCTCGTAATTGACTCCTTTTTCATAGATGCTAATTAAAATAATTGTCATTAACATCCCAATCATAACGAAAGGGATTGAAGTTTTCTTAAGAGCGAGAAAGAAAAATAAAATATGGAGAATAATTCCAAAGAAGCCGATAAGAAAGTAATAATTGTATTGCCGAATTCTATAAAACCGTTTATTTTTGTGCCTTAAATTTAAAAATAACTCCTTTAGGCTAATTTTGTTTTCTTTGTTCAGGTAATTGTTTACGAACACTAGCAGAATTGCTATGACAAATAATACCACCCCAGAAATAAAAAAACGAAGAAAAATTATAGTCAGAATTGAAATTTCAGAAAACAATCCCATTACAACTATAGGTATAAAACTCCATAGCAAATTTGCTACTATGAGATTAATAATGATTTTATTCTGCATATTAATAATTATTACTTTAAATTGTTTAAATCAAGGTTTTCGATTACGAAATATAAAATCATTGATTATTTGAATAGTTTTCCTTAAAAAACTCCTTGATATTTGGTTCATTTACCACAGCTTTCCCAAAAGATTTGCGGTACCGCTAGGTGGATTTAACTTTGATATAAGTCACTACTCCAATTAGTGCCACTATTGTGAAAAATGCTAAATGAAAAAAGTTGAAACCTGGAATTTTTTTGATTCTTAAATTATTTTCTTCTATATAGACGAAAAATTGAAATATTTTTTCGCTAGCATAGTCATCCGACCATATAATATCAAAATAATGTAAAAACCCTTCAGAATTATATTCTACATAACCATGTATTGATGAGTTATTAACAGAATCAAATAATATTTCAATAGGTGCCCAATTATATGTGGAATAATAATAAATATTCGATAAATCCGATCTCGTAAGATATGGTATTATCGGTGTAGGTATAAAATACGGAATTATATGTGGCAGTAAGTTACTTCCATTACTTTCGGAAGGATTCATAAGAAATGCCATACTCTCGGTTTTATTAGGATTTAAATCAAAATCGGCGTTATCTTCAACCCAATCCCAAATATCATAGGTAACTGTTGTGTGCGTTGTATTTTCCAGAATCGATTTAATTTTAATCTTAATTTTATCATCATTATTAAATCCAGGAAGTAATCCAAAATCATATTCCCAATTGTTTCCAAAAATTGTCTGCATCGCACTATTATTTATTTTATTTATTTTCCAAACATATTCATCATTTACTTCGCAGTTGAAATCCCATGAACCAGAAGTCATTTCATTATACTCAAAAGTAATCGCTAGATTTGAAATCGGTAAAATAGGATCAAATCTATTATAATTGGCTAAGTCTCCATAGTCAATCCCGATTAAAGGGGAAAAATAATCAAGATGATATACATTTTTATATTGAAATGTTATATCTCCATTTTCTTTTAAAATAACTTCAAAATCACCAATATTCTGCCAATTATAATAATCATAAACATGATAATATTCAATAACAAGGTAACGATTCGGGGATGTTCCAAAGAATTCATAATAGATATCTCCCTCATATGAGGGGTCCAAATCCTCTGCTAACAAAGCAATGCAAGCGAAATTTTCAATGTTATAACTCGGAATAAAGCCTGGGAACCAGCTAGTTCCTCCTAGATTTGTCAAACTCATCCAGCCGTTTGAGCTTACGTAAATGCTTGAGAAATTCTTTTTATAAAATTCAAAATTCCAAGATGTTAAGTGTATTACATCATAAGAATCGTCAGTATTACTTATACTCATGCGAATACCAGATTCCTTAATTTCAATCCAAGAATAATTATCATTAAACATATCATATCCGCCTCCACTCACTGAAGCAGGCTTAGTTTGAGGTTTTGTATTGTTATTTTGATCACCATATTTATAATACATTGAACAAACGGGATATAGTAATTGAAGGGCTAAAATAAGTATAATTAGTAAGTTAACTTTGGATCGCTTCTTCTTCATCATTTTTTTATCCTTTTCTATTTATTATTTTTATAATTCCTACTACACTTAAAACAACAATCCCTACAATTATAGGTGGGGCAAATATAGGTTGAATTCCCTGTAATTCCTTAACGATGCAAAAATCTCCCCCGTATTTGATTAAATAAGATTCTAGTACTCCCGTCATAGTATATTTAATCGTTAATGTAAAAATTTCTAAGGTAGGATAATCCAACGTAAGGGTTATCCCTTTCCCATTTACCACCGCATTAATATTTATTTCTGAATATGGATATGGATATGGATATTCAAAAAAGTAGTTCTGCTCTAAATAATAAATAAAAGAATCCCAATCCAAATCAGCAGGAATAAAGTATGGACCATAATAAATAGAGTTAAGATAGAGGTTTGGTTCTAAATCTTGATTATAATCCTCTCTATAAGTATAAATCGAAATACTCTCTATAGACTCGCTCTTAGTCCATTCTCCTCCGCTATATTCTGTAGTTTGAAAAAAGTTAACTTCAAATTCCACCTCTGAATAACTCGAATCATAAAGATCTGGAATTTTTTCAATATCGTTAACGATAATCTTAACACCCTCAATGTCAATATCATCCATAAAAATCTGATTTGTATCAGCTACTAATTTTTGATAATTTAACATGTCCACGCCTATTCTCCATGTAAATTCATCTCCTTCTTGAATCTTGATATAATCATTATAATCTCTTGAAGCTATACTAAAATTTATAATTGAAATAAAAAAGAGGAGTAAAACAAAGCAAGTAAGGTTATTTTTATGTTTCATTATAAAATCCTCGTTTTTTAATTTTTATTTTATAAATAATGTAGCCTATGACAAGACCCGCAAGATCAGAAAGGTTGAAAACTATATATGGCATATAAAGGAAAGTATAAATTGCCCATAAACCAAACTTGAATAAAATAATAAACCCTAATAATATTTTCCCATTAATTCTAATAGGATAGATAATTCTCCAATTTTTAGAGGGATATACAAAAACAGTATAAGAAATAATTCCTATTATCCCACTTGAGGCAAATCCCGTACAAAAAATTACCATACCATTAATAGGATATTGTTGAATTATTGAAACTCTTAGTAAAATATATAAAAATGCGGAAAGAAGAACACTTAAGAGGAAAATACTTATAAATAATTTCTTTCCAAATACATTCTCAGCTTTTCTTATAATATCATAATATACAAAGAGGATGATGATGGTAAATGCTAAACCAATATAATCACGGATAAAGAAAAAATCAAAAAGGATTATAGAAGAAGAGGAAATAAATGGAGAAGTTAAAATTGTAATTAATGAAAAAGGCAAATTAGAAATGCTAAAAGACAATTCCTGCGGAAAAAATATGAATGCAAAAGAAAGTACTGTTATTAATATGATTAATGAGTTTGTTAATAAGGCTTTCTCGGACTTACTTGGTATTTCTCTTTGGAATTTTTTTTGATTATTATATCTTTTTTGGTAGCTTCTTCTTTCACGCAATTGATAATTGGATCGACTAGATGAAGGATATTTTATAGAAGGTCTAACTTTTGGAACTACTGGTGTTTGGATTATTATAAAAGTACACTCGTGGTTCTCTGGTAAGCGGTGTTCCAAACAATGTTTTCCACCGCAATACTTGCATTTAAATGGGAATTTATCTATTTTAACTCCACAAAACTCACAATAAGTCAAACTTTTTCACTATGTAAATTTTTGACTTTTATCTTTTTAAGTATATTATCTATTTATATTCAATTCATTTATAAATCTTTTTCTTGAATTTAATTTTCTATCTCTAAGCTTATTTACCCCTTCTAATCCCATAATAAATAAGCAGAACGTCTAACATTTTAAAGAATCGAAACTTTCTAATAAATAATCATAAAAATATTTGAAAGAAATAGTGTAATAGTTTGCCCGACTCAAAATTTTATATAGATTTGGATAGTGAATATTGTGCTCATAATTATCATCCTATACCTGTTGTGATTTCTAAAGCAGAAGGCGTGTGGGTTTACGATCCAGAAGGAAATAAATATTTAGATTGCTTATCTGCCTATTCCTCTCAAAATGCGGGTCATTGTCATCCAGAAATTGTAAAAGCGTTAAAAGAACAAGCCGATAAAGTTACTTTAACGTCTCGTGCTTTTTATAACGATGTGATGGGTCCTTTTTTAAAAAAACTATGTGAAATAGTAGGACCGCATATCAACGATCCAAAAAATTCAGGAATAATGGCTCTGCCAATGAACACTGGAACCGAAGCAGTGTCAACTGGTCTGAAAGTTGCTAGAGCTTGGGGTTATATTAAGAAGAAAATTCCTAAAAACGAAGCAAAAATAATTATCTGTAGAGATAATTTTCACGGGAGATCAATCACTATTGTGGGTTTTAGTACGGATATTGAGGCTGTAAGATACTACGGTAATTTTGGTCCTTACACTCCCGGTTTTGTTACGATCCCTTATGGGGATGCTGATGAATTAGAAAATACTATTTTAGAAATCGGTGCTGAAAATGTAGCGGCGTTTCTATTCGAACCTATTCAAGGAGAAGCAGGGGTTAATGTACCTCCAGAAGGTTTCCTTAGAAAAGTTAGAGAAATATGCACAAAATACAATGTTCTAATGATCGCTGACGAGATTCAAACGGGTTTCGGAAGAACAGGAGAATTATTTGCTTGTGATCACGAAAGTGTAAAACCTGACGCGATTCTACTTGGTAAAGCGTTAGGTGGAGGCGTTTACCCTGTTTCTGCCGTAGTTACTACAAGAGACATTATTGGTCCTGACGTAATTAAACCAGGAACTCACGGAAGCACATTTGGTGGAAATCCTTTAGCTTCGGCTGTCGCTCTGAAATCCTTAGAAATTCATATTGACGATCATTTAGCGCAGCGGTCAAAAGAATTTGGAGCCTATTTCTTGGATGGTCTTAGTAAAATAGCAGAAAAGAAAACTATCGTACCTATTAAAGAAGTTAGAGGGAAAGGATTGTTGATGGCGATTGAGTTTGAATCCGACGCAAGACACATAGTAGAATTATTTAAAGATAATGGAGTTTTAGCAAAACATACTCATTCTACAACTATTCGTTTTGCACCTCCGCTAATAATTACTAAGGATCAAATCGATTGGGCTCTTAAAATTATCGAAGATGTTCTAATAGTTTAAAAGTTCTGCCGTTTAATTATGCTTTACATCTTTTTATTATCTTCTATAAAAAAATGAGTACCTGCTTTACCTTCGAGTGCTTTAGTTATTTTTTCTATTGATGTAATAATAGCTTGTTCACCACCAGATTCAAGGAAATTTATTACGGCTTGTATCTTAGGACCCATACTTCCCGGAGGAAAATGTCCTTGCTTTAGATAATCTTTAGCATCTGCAGTTGAAACCTTATCGAGGTATTTATAATCGACTCTACCGTAGTTCAAGGCTACTTTTTCGACATCTGTAGCAATTATTAAGATATCTGCGCCTATCTGTTCTCCTAATTTTGCACTAGCTAAATCTTTGTCTATAACAGCTTCAACGCCTTGAAAGCGAGGACCTTCAGCAATAACGGGAACGCCACCGCCACCACATGA
Organism: Promethearchaeota archaeon; assembly: GCA_030599585.1. Taxonomy (GTDB): domain Archaea; phylum Asgardarchaeota; class Lokiarchaeia; order Sigyniarchaeales; family SOKP01; genus SOKP01. The sequence continues at coordinate 163,616 of JAUVNS010000007.1, forward strand.
AATAACGATAAAATTCTCCTGCATTAACTTTTTAATTTCTCGAGATTGAACTATCCTTATTGGTTTTGGTGAAGGAACTACGCGTCTCCATCCTTTTGACGTTTTCACGTATCCAGGGCGCTTTCTTTTGTATGCCGGCCCAATTGGTTTTGTAGGGTGAGTAAACGCTTTATCATTAGGGTCAACTTCAACATAAGTTAAAACAGTTAAGAAATATTTTTCCAGATCAGTACCAAGTCGCGTGAGTTCTTCATCTAGGGTAGATTCAATTAAAAAACCTATTTGTCCTTGAGTTTCAGCGACTAATATCTGCAAAGGCATTCTTGTGATTTCATCAGACGCTTCTTGTTGAAGAAGTAGCGCACCTACTTGAGGGCCATTACCATGTACAATAATAATATTATAATTTTCTGATAATTTAGCAATTTGCTTTATAGGTGCTTGCAAGTTATTAATCATCTGCTCGGGCGTTCCTCTTTCTCCCGGTTTTATGAGAGCATTTCCTCCAAGCGCAACAATTAGCGTTTTCATTCAAGAGAACCTTTACGACAAACGATATAAAAGCAAATGAAAAATAATAATATTTTACTTTTTATTTAAAGCTTTTCTCTTCAATATGGTACAATATTATTCATCAAATGAAAAGAAAAAATTTTAAAATTTATCTCGTAAGAAGAGCATAATTGCTTTTTGGCTATGCAATCTGTTTTCTGCCTGATCGAATACATACGATTGAGGACCATCTATAACTTCAGCAGTTTGTTCATAACCTCTTTTAGCTGGCAAACAGTTCATAAAAATTGCGTCTGGTTTAGCAGCTTCCATTATCTGTGAGTTGACTTGGAATGGTGCGAAAATTTTCCGTCGTTCTTCTTCTTTATCAACTGGGATACCATATGACATCCAGGAGTCGGTATAGATTACATCAGAATCTCTCGCAGCATTATAGGCATCATGAATAATATTTACATATGCCCCAGTTTCTTTTGATATTTGAGAGACTTCATCAAGAACTTCTTGTTCAGGCGTATATTCTGATCCTACGGGACAGGCAACATCTAATTCTAAACCAAAAATTGCAGCAATCCGCATTAAATCGTATGTTACGTTATTATACGCATCTCCGAAATAACTTATTTTAAGATTTTCCAAACTTCCTAATTTCTCTTTTATAGTTAAGAAATCTCCCATCATTTGGCACGGATGCGCGAAATCATCCAGCATGTTGATAACCGGCACTTCAGCGTGTTGAGCTAAATCTAACATGTCGTGTCTTTTAAACAATCTTGCTGCTATTATATTTACGAACCTTGAGGCCGTTTTTGCTGTATCGTGGATATTTTCTTTTTTACCGAGTGGAGAATCCTTAATTGAATAAAAAATAGCATGACCTCCTAATTGCTGCATCCCTACTTCAAAAGATATTCTTGTCCTTAAGGAGGGTTTCTCAAATATCATTAAAAGTGTTTCTCCTTTAAGTGCGGAGTCAAAAAGATGAGGATTTAGTTTAATCTCTGAAGCTTTATTAATTATTTTCTCGATTTCCGCCTTCGAAAGGTCAGAAATTTTTAATAAATGTCGAACCATTTTAACATCAATGAATCTATCAGATAATACTTTATATTTTTTACTTTAAATCTTCTATTTTATGATTATCGCGACCGTGAGCAAGTTCTTTTAACATCTCTTGATCTTTTAAACTTAATTTTTCTGTAATTACACGGCTTAGGAGTTCACCGAGTCCAGGTCCAAGCATGAAACCTTGGCCGCACATACCCACTGCGTTAATGTATCCTTCAATATTGTCGATTTTTCCAATTATAGGATTTCCGTCTGGAGTCATGGGATACAATCCTCTCCATGTTCTTCTAATTTTAATGTTTTTTAATCGCGGCAGTAAATTAACCATTCTTTTTGTAATTTGTGGCAAGAACGAGCTAGTTTCGCGACGATCTATACCGGGAATGTTAGGTTCTGGTGTAAGACAAAAAATAATTTTACCTTCTTTATTTTGATAGAAATAATAATTTTTTGAGTTTCCAAACTTCTCATCTGTAGCAGGTTTGATGTCAATAACCATCGTAGAAAAGAATTTTTTAACGGGCTCCGTAATTCCGGCTTCATGGCTTTCTGGAAAAACAGGTAAATCAATATTTATCATATTACCAATGTCTTTAGCGTGAGCTCCTGTTGCGTTAATTATTGTCTGAGCTTTATATTCCGCTTTATTGGTTTTTACGCCAGTGATTTTTTTATCTTTTGTAGTGATGTCAATTACTTCTTCGCTAAAGTTATACTCTGCTCCAAATTCCCTTGATTTACGATAAAAAGCATGAAGTGCTAACAAAGGAGAGGAATTTCCATCTTCAGGACTATACGTACCGCCCAATAAATTGTCGTTATTTATTCCAGGAACTAATTCTTTGATTTTATCAGCATTTACATAATCTATATTTAACCCATATTCTTTTTGTTGTCGAACCGTATTTTTTAATATTTGTTCGTGTTCGTTAGTAAACGCGAGAAAACAATAACCACCTTGTTCCCACCATATATCGTCTTCATACAATTCTTTCCAAGAAGCAAAAATTTCTATTGATCTTTGACATAACCAAATCTTGCTTTTAAGCGAATGAGTTGCCCTAATCCCTCCAATAGCGTGCTTATTATCTCCCTGAGCCACAGAAGGCAAACTATCAAGAACTAGCGTTTTAAGCCCAGTTTTTGCCGTAGCTAAAGCAGTTGGGACGCCTACACTACCAGCCCCTATGATGATAACATCGAATTCCGTCAAGACTATTTACCTCCTTTCTTTGTTTTTATTCCCGCGAAAGCGCCCATAGGAACTTCTACAAATAACGGTCGTTTTGTTCCTGGAATAATCTTTTCTTGTTTTATTCCTTCTTCTCGGAAAATTCTATTAATTAGCGAGGTACAAGTTTTTCCACCACATGCCCCCATCCCAGCCTTAGTTAATGCTTTTAATTCGTTAAAATCACGCACTCCATAGCGAATCCATTTTCGTATCTCTCCTACCGAAACTCTTTCGCATCTACACACGATAATATCATCATCGGTGTATGGTTGCTGATAGAAGTCCATTTCCTCAGTATAACCTGATTTTATAAGTTTAATACCAACAGCAATCTTAGCAATTTCTGAAGGCAACCTAACTGAAACTAGTTGGGTTTTAGGAAATTCTTTTAGAAATCGTGCTCGAGTAACTTCATACTCCCCTAATTCCCCATCGTTACTAACAACCATGACAGTTCGACCAACTTCAATTTTTTCTGAAGTTAATTCTAAAGGAAAAGTAACTACTGGAGAATCTTTGTCTTTTCTATAATCCACTAAAGTGATAGCTAATCCCGGACAGACCGATACACATTTTCCACAGCCAATACAATCTTGGTCGTCGGTAAAATACGGCAATTGAGTAATTAAATCGTCAATCGTTTTGATTTGTTCTTGAGGACACACGCTCGTACAAGGATTGCACGGTATTTCTTGATTACAATGAAATAATGGAAAGATACCTTCTTTCTTATCTATTACTTCCGTCTGAACAGGATCTGGAGGTTTTGCTTTCATTAAATTAGCGAAATCTTCTAACTCTTCAAGATTCTCCGAAATAGATATTCCCATTTCTTTTAAGATTTTTAACGCTTCAATTTTCCCGGTAAAGATTGCTGCAGAAGCTTCAGCTATTTCTTGAGCGTCACCCGCAATCCATACTTTCATATCATACTGCTGCGCTTTATGGTAAAACTCATCGACAGGATCTAATCCGACTGCGATTAAAAGAGTATCACACGCAAATGTTTTTTCGGAGCCGGGTTCAATTTCCCAGCTATCCGTTAGCTTTCCAATAGTAATGGATTCGAGTTCATCTTGACCGTTTGCAGATATAACCGTATGATTCGTATAGATTGGAACACCTAACCGTTTTAATTTGTCTTCGTGAACTCTGTATCCACCACATTGGGACATAGCTTCAACTAAACCCACAACATTTATCCCAGCTTGTATCGCGTGGTATCCTGCTATTAACCCGACATTACCTCCACCAACAATAAACACATTTTCCGCTGCTTTTATCAAATCTCGATTGACTAAAGTTTGAAAAGCACCAGCGCCATACACTCCAGGAAGCGTGTTGCCGGGAAAGACGAGCATCTTTTCTCTTGCTCCAGTTGCGATTAATAAATACTTAGGATTAATTAAAACATATTCGTCCATGTCCTTAATAAGCCCAACTAAGCCATCACTAAAAATCGCTATAACTATACTGTTGACCCAAATCTTTACTGATTTAAGATTGGATACTATTTCTCCGAGTATATTTCCTATATCTATACCGCGTGTACCCGCATAAACATCTTCTTGAGAACCAAAAAATTTATGAGTTTGAAGGACTAATTTACCGCCTAATCTTGATTTATCGTCCACTAAAATAACATCAATATTATTTTCTCCTAAAATTTTTGTAGCAGAAAGTCCTGCGGGACCTCCTCCTATTACGAGAATGTCGGTATTTATTATTTGTATATCTCTAACTTCAACATGATCATCTTCCGAAGGTAATTCTGGTAAATCATTACAACTTTCAATCGTCATACCTTCAGATAATGGAGTCATACATGCTTTAACTGGAACTCCATCGGCGATTACATTACACTGGGAACACTGGCCATTCGCGCAAAAAAGTCCCTGCGGACTGCGATCTTTTACATGATGACCAAAAATTTTAATTTTATTTAAAAATAGAGCGGAAGATATAACCATCCCCTCGAATCCGTATAGAAGGTTCCCGTCAAATCTGAATTTTATTTTCTTCTTATCGGGAATTTCCAGAATGGGGTGCTTAGTTATGTTTTCCATCTAGAATCAAGTTGAATAATTAATTATTATTGATATTACTGATAAGGAGTTATAATATCAATTATTTTATGAAAATCGATTCCTAACTTTTTCACAGTCTCTATAGTGGGACAACCGTTTTTACTCCAGCCTCGTTCAATGTAAACCGCATCTTGGAGCTTGGTATACTGTTCTTCTCTGTGTTTACGAAGAATTTTGATTTTTTCTTCTGTAGATTTACCTTCAATATCATTCTTCATCTCCTTTAACTGAGTATCGTATCTTTCTGCTCGACTTTCGTATTCAAGTGGCGTGACAGGTCCAACAGCCCTATATGGTAAATTAGAATCGTGTTCTCGAAGACCTTTACCCTGTCTGATGTTAAATATTCTTTGAAAGTTATACACTCGTTCTGACATTAAAAGAAGATCGTCTATTGTCGATTCTCGCCCTGTAACTGCTGAGAAATATTCTGTATACCATTTTACGTGATCAGGAATTTTAGCGCGGACTAGTTCCCCCGTTTTAGGGTCTTTGATAGGGTAATCTGCTTGACTTGTTGGTTGGATATCGTTCCAAGGTAGTTTACATAAACCGCATAATCCAAACCAAGTTCTCCATATTGGGAAATACTGTAGAGCTTTAGCTTTATCCTGAAATGTTGGAATCGAATTTCGAATAACATCATCAAATATAAGCCATGCTTCGTCGTGTTGTGGACCCTTATTTGCTAATCCATACCCACCTTGTTGTGCCAACGATTCTTTGGTTACATACTCAGAAAATTCTAATCCCTTGTGTTCCATACCGATATCTTGAACAAATTGCGGATCTGCCCCATAGTTTTCGACAAAATATTGTTTCATCTGTTTAATGCCCTTACCAACGATAACTCCAAAGCCTTCCCCTTTAGCCATTTGATGAATTAACTCAACTGCAGCTTCAACACTTCCAAAGTTTAATTCCAAACCTCCGGTTTTTTCTTTGTTTAAAATACCCGCCTCAAAACACTCCATTACGAACGCTATCCCTGTACCAACTGATATAGTATCTAAACCGTAAGTATCGCAATAGAAATTTACTTCTAAAACCCATTGTGGGTCCCATACGCCCCAATTTGAGCCACAACCCGCTATTGTCTCGTATTCTGGACCATCAACAATTAATTTTTGCCCTTTAAAAGGACCTGTGCGAACTTCGTATCCCTCTGAATAGTGGGAACAACTTACAGTGCATCCAATCCAACATCCATCTCCTCCTTCTTTTCCAGAGTAAATACCCCTCATAATTTCTCTATTGTAGGGAATGTCTTTCCCTCGAATTTCTCGATGAGCTCCGAAACGAAAGTTTTCGGTTGGTAAAAGATCTGTAACATTCATAATATCAGGAAGATGCCCCGTTCCAACTCTGCGCATTTCGTTCTGCACAGGATCAAGTTTAATTATTTCTTGAGTGTGTGCTCTCCCTATTTTTCTAGCTTCTTCTAAATTAGCGGGATTATTCGATCCGACTGAAACTTTTGGAGAACGACACACCAAAGCTTTAATATTTTTATCAGCAAAAACGGTACCGATTCCCCCTCTTCCAGCTTGTTTGTTTGACGCCCATTTACGACCTGGAACATACCACGAAAAGTTTAACAAGCCCCAATTGGTATATTTAGCTGCAGGGCCAGTACTTACAATGGAAACTCGTTGTTTATCACGATCATCTTCTGCGTAATGTTCTGTGAGCTGCTGGGTCAATTCATGAGAGAAATTTGATAATTCTTCAGATTCTTCAATGCTTTTGATTTGAATAAGACCCTTAACGCCATCAATAAGCACAATAACTTCTTGTTGAGACTTCCCTTGAATTTCAAGCGCATCGAACCCTGAGAATTTTAAATACGGTCCGAAATAACCGCCCACATTAGAGTCAACTATCATATCTGTCAAGGGAGATATTGTCGTAACTATTGATTTTCCCGATCCTGGATAAAAGATATTTCCTCCTAACGGTCCTGAAGAAATACATATTTCGTTTTCAGGATCGTTCCATTTTACTATTTTATCTTGCGGGAGTCCATTCCACATAAGCCAAAGGTCGAAACCTTTCCCTCCAATAAAATTCTCTTTCATCCCATCGGTAACTGGCTTTATCTGAATCTCGTTATTAGTGAGATTAATATAGAGAGTTCTGTTAGTATACCCTCTTTGGACTTCGTGAATACCATATTTCATTTCTGCCAAAATCATAGATTTTCACTCAATTTATTTAAGATTATAATATTAAAAACATGACTTTAAACTATGGTTGATTTAATGAGACTTTAGAATTAAATATTATTTAACTAAGTTTAAAAAAGGATTGTAAAAAATAGAAATAATTTTAAATCATTCTAGCTAACTCATTAGCCCAATTACGAATCTCATCCCAATTTCTTGAATCGTAAACTCCTGGCTCTGTTTCTTTAATTCCTGCCGGGAGGAAATTGTCTTTTTCTGACTCTAAGAATTTTTGATAAATTTTACCTATCTGATTATAATCCCAGATACCACCAAACATAGTCATCGAGATTGGATTCAAATTATATTTAGAAGCTTTATCCTCAAGATATTTTTTGGAAATTCTAATAATTTCATCATGTTCTCCTTTATATTCCATGAGCGCTCGCGCTCCTGAAGACACGAAGATTGCTACTTTCATTTTCTTGAGCTCACCGCTAAACTTGTTTAAAAATGCTTTAGCTTTACTCGTCCACATTTCCATTTTCATTCCACTCCCAATTATAACAAGTTCAAATTTTGAGATATCTTTGATCTTCTCTTCTTTGAGATTTACAACTCTTACCTCAAATCCTTTACCTTGAAGAACTTTAGCAATTTCTTCCGAGGTACTAGTTGTCGCTCCATAACGAGTACCATATGCAATTAATATATTGGTTTTTTCCATTTTTTTTCCCTCTTTAAAAATTAGGACAATTGGACTATGATTAAATAATCAAACAAAGCTTCTTAATCTTACAACAAAAATTTATAATTAAAAAATTAGGTAGAATAAAAAATTATTATTTAAGATATTTTGTTATAAATTTATCTAAAGTTTCTTCAATTGTTGGGCTGTTAACGGCTTCTATATCGTACGAAACTCTAATAATAGGCTTATTGCTATTAATTAATTTTTCAAGATCGATCGGGCTACCATCAATTATAAATTCACATTCTGCTTTATTGAGTGTTTCTTCCATGTCTTTAATCTGTTGGTCGTTGTATCCCATAGCTGGAACAATCTGTGTGATCTGTGGAAACTCTTCAAAGACTTTTTTCATTGTACCTACAATGTACGGTTTAGGATCAACGATAATAGCACCACTATTGGTTGCTGCGACAAAACCGGCACCGTAAGACATGCTTCCGTGAGTCAAAGTTGGACCATCTTCTACAACGATCACTTTCTTACCCTTCAAATCGTGGTTTCCTTCAATAGTTACGACCGAATTAGTATAAATTTTCGCCGCAAGAGGGTTTAATTCTTTTAGATTAGCTTCAACAATTTTAACATCTTCAGGTTTAGCATTATTCATTTTATTAATTACAAATGCGTCAGCAGATCGAGCGTTCACTTCACCGGGATGGTATTTCATTTCGTGACCGGGTCTCAATGGATCCACTACGATAAAGAGTAAATCTGGAACGTAAAACGATAGCTCGTTGTTTCCACCATCAAAAATAATTACATCCGCTTCTTTTTCTGCCTCTCTAACAATTTTTTCGTAATCTACTCCGGAGTAAATCACAAGTCCCTGCTCGATATATGGTTCATATTCCTCTCGTTCTTCAATTGTACAGTTGTATTTATCTAAATCTTCATACTTCTCAAAACGCATGACATTTTGCTTTATTAAATCCCCATAAGGCATAGGTTCTCGTACTGCTACAACTTTATACCCCTTACTCATTAAATACCTGTAAGTTGCTCGAGAGACCTGACTTTTACCACATCCAGTTCTAACTGCACATATAGCTACAACAGGCTTATTAGATTTAATTTGTGTAAACTTTCCCGAAATTAATCGATAATTCGCCCCAGCAGATAGCACCCGAGAACCCTTATGCATTAATTCTTCGTGCGAAACATCAGAATAGGCAAACACCACTTCATCTATCTGATGATGTTTAATTATTTCTTCAAGGTGTTCTTCGGGAAGCATTGGGATGCCTTTTGGATATAAATTACCTGCTAATTCCGCAGGGTATTTCCTTTCCGCCCCCTCAATTGTTCCTACATTCTGTTCTCCAGCGATAGTGAATGCGATAACCTCGTATTCTTCGTTGTCTCGAAAAACAGTGTTAAACACGTGGAAGTCCATTCCTAAAGCTCCAATAATAACAACTTTCTTTTTCTGCATATGATACAAACCATTCTAATAGTATTCTTTACTTTCTTATGTTAATTAATTTGGGATATGTAATAATAGTTATTGAAAGTATTACGGGAATGACAACCCATTCATTAATTTTTGTAAACCTATTGTAGGAATGCTAATCATTAATTACCAGAGGTGGGAGATATATTTCTCTTAGCTCTGTTTGTTCTAATATTCTAGCATTTTCGGAACAATGGTGAACACAGACTCCACAACCTATACATTTATTTTTATCATCATATGCAATCCCATCAATCAATGAAACTGCCTCGATCGGGCATTTATCGACACAGATTCCGCAACCAACACACTTGTTTTCATCTACTTTCGCAATGTAGGATGTCAAAGTATGAAATGATAAAATTCCTCTATAATAAGTCTGAAAAAGAATGCAACAACACTTACAACAATTACATATAGCGTTTTCTTTTTGATCGAGACTAAATTCATCATGAAAAGTCTTATGAACAAGCCCTTCTTCTTCGGCTTCTAATAATATTCTCTTAGCTTCATCTTTAGACACAGGTTTACCCAAACCATGATCTATAAAATATCGACCCATATTTCCAAAATGAAAGCATCTAAATCTATCACTTGCTGTTTTACAAGTTTCACCTAATAAACTCTTTTGAAGCTTACATGGACACTCCGAAAGAGATATAATTTCTTGTTCATCTATGATCCTCGAAGCTTCATGTAAAGGTAATACTGTTTCCTGTGGAACAGATATTTCCTTTTCAATCGGAATAATTCGTGCAAAAATTGGCAATCTCTCTTTGAAAATTGGTAATAATCCCTCATAATTCGCTTGAACCATTTCAGTCGTTTCCTTAAACATTTTTTCAAAAATTTTAGCCAATTTTTGCTTCTGTTCAAATGGTCGGTCTCCGATGAGGGAATATTCAAATATATCTGCAACCGGCGGCAATAGACGATATTCCATCATATTACTACCTTCAATTGGCTTATCCATAATGATTCCATTATCCATTAAGGAATCTAATATTTCTTTTAATCTGGTATCATTTAATTCAGTTTTTTCTTTTAACTCTTGAAAAGTCAATATGGGTTTTCTAAAATTAAGCAAAAATTTGACTTCTTCTTCATTCAAAAGAGTTTTTAAGATTTCAACTAATGTCTCGTTAGCTTGAAAGAGAGGATTCCCGCTTGCCCTTACAATTAATTTAGCAGCTTTATACCAAACCTTTTCTGACATAATTAACTCTATCCACAAGAGATTAATAATATATCTATCTCTTTTTAATTAATATTTATAGCTATAGTTTCTTTAACTCTTCCCATTTTTAAAAATTAAAACCATTTTTCGCTATTACATCTCGATACCAAAGAGAGCTAAAGAGAGATTTATAATGATTTTAGTATTGTATAATTGCTAGATCTTTAATTCTTTCAAAATGATTTACATTTTTAGTTATTATTTTCTTTATCCCATTTGATAACATAATACCCGCAATAAGGATGTCGTTGTCATCAATTCTCTGACCTTGGGATTCTAAATTATCGTAGATTTCAGCTGCCATTTCAGCTTCCTTATATCCTAAAGGGAAGATTTCCATGCTGCTAATAAAGTCTGTCCATATTTTATAAAGCTGATTGTATCTATTTGTGGATAATTTTCTTTTGGTGCGCTCTAAGCCAATATTGATTTCATACACCGTAATTGCTGTAATATGAATTAAATCTTCTTGTTTAGAGATACTTTTTTTAATTTCTTTATTACCATTAAGGTAATCAACACATGCAGATGTATCTAATATGATCATTTAATCTCACCGATTTCGGAGTTTTTCCACCTACGACCGGGACGATTCGTAATATCATTCCAAATTTCACTTTTTTCTTTTGCCGAAAGGTTCCATGTTCCGAAGGTCTTTTCCATCTTCAGTTTTTGAATTTTTAGCAATCGTAAGAAAAGTTCAGAAAAGCTTTCGTTCTCCCTTTTAATTTTCATTAATTTCTTATATACGTCTTCAGTAATACTAATATTTTTGGATGTCATATGTATATATGTATACATACACATATTTAAGGATTTATTATAAACAATTCTTTATCCTTACCGATTCAAATATAGAGAAATAGAATAGAAAAAAGAAAAAGGATATTATAATGCATCGAGCGCAGTATTAAAAGTCTCGCTCGGACGCATCATTTTCTCGGTAATTTCATCATCAGGTTTATAATAACCTTTCAAATCTACCGGTGTCCCTTGAACAGCGAGTAACTCTTCGGTAATTTTGGCTTCATTTTCTGTCAATACTTGGGCAAGAAGTGCAAATCGGGCTTTCATATCAGCATCCTTATCTTGAGTAGCGAGAGCTTGAGCCCAATACATTGTTAAATAGAACTGGCTGCCGCGATTGTCTATTTCATTGACTTTTCGGGAGGGAGATTTATTTTCATTCAAATATTTCTCAACCGCCTGATCTAATGTTTCCGCCAGCAATATAGCTTTAGAATTATTTAATCGTCGACCAAAGTGTGTGAATGAATTTGCTAATGCAAGAAATTCACCCAATGAATCCCATCGCAAGTGATTTTCGCTTATAAATTGTTTAACGTGTTTTGGCGCACTTCCACCGGCTCCAGTCTCGAATAATCCTCCTCCTGCCATTAATGGAACAGTTGAGAGCATTTTTGCACTGGTGCCAACTTCAAGGATTGGAAACAGATCAGTAAGATAATCTCGTAATACATTACCAGTAACTGCGATAATATTCTTTCCTTCACTAATTGATTCACATGCATTTCGGGTAGCATCTTCCAGGTTCATTATTTTTATATCTAAACCGGCAGTGTCATGGTCTTTCAGATAAAGATTCACTTTCTTTATCAATTCAGCATCGTGGGCTCGGTTTTCATTCAACCAGAATATAGTTGGGTAACTGGTGAGTTTAGCTCGCTTTACCGCCAATCCAACCCAATCTTGGATCGGTAAGTCTTTAGTTTGGCACATGCGGAAGAAATCTCCTTCTTCAACAGGGCGTTCCAATAAAATTTCACCATTTTCTGCCACTACACGAACATTTCCTTTGCTTTTTAATTCAAAAGTTTTGTTATGAGATCCATATTCTTCAGCTTTTTCAGCCATTAAGCCTATGTTTTGTACGGTTCCCATTGTTGTAACATCAAAGGCTCCATGCTCTTTACAATAATCAATGGTGATTTGGAAAACACTGGCATAGCTCGAATCGGGAATGACAAATTTAGTATCATACGCTTTTCCATCGGGACCCCACATTTGACCGCCGTTCCGAATTGCTGCCGGCATTGATGCATCGATAATCACATCGGAGGGGACATGTAAATTGGTTATCCCTTTATCAGAATCTACCATCGCTAATTTTGGCCGAGTCGCATAGCAAGCCTCGATATCATCTGCAATTTCCTTTTGCTTCTCAGAGGATAATTCTTTAATTTTAGCGTATAGTTCACCCAGACCATTTCGGGGGCTAATTGCAAGCTGTTTGAAGGTTTCTGCATATTTTTCATATATTTCTTTGAAATAGATCGATACAACGTGGCCGAATATGATTGGATCGGAGACCTTCATCATGGTTGCCTTAAGATGAACTGAGAATAAGATATCCTGTTCTTTAGCATCTTTGACCTGTTCTTCCAAGAAAAATCTAAGCAATTTCTTGCTCATTATGGAAGCATCTATGATTTCACCTGGAATTAAAGCCAATTTGTCCTTCAAAACTGTTTTTTTATCCGTAGTGTCGATAAATTCAATTGTTGAATCTCCTGCCGTTTGTTCCGTAATGGTAGCTGAGATTTCGGTTGATCGTAAGTCGCCTTCCTGCATGGTGGTTACATGAGATTTGGAGTCTTTTGTCCAAATACCCATGGAATGTGGATTTTTTTTCGCAAAATTTTTGACCGGTCCTGGAACTCTCCTATCTGAATTTCCCATACGGGTTACTGGGTTTACAGCACTTCCCTTCACAATATTAAATTTCTTCAAGATCGCCTTTTCTTCATCGGTTTCCGGATCAATTGGATAATTGGGGACATTATATCCCTTTTCTTGGAGTTCTTTAACAGCTGCATTAATTTGTGGGATTGAAGCACTAATATTTGGAAGTTTAATGATATTAGCTTCGGGTTTTTTGACCAATTCTCCAATCTCATTCAAATCATTGGATTGTTTTTGTTCTTCTGTCAAATATTCCGGGAAATTTGCAAGAATTCGACCCGCTAGAGAAATATTCCTTGTTTCTACGGGGATTCCTGCTACACTAGCGAATTTTTTCACAATTGGGAGGAAAGAGTAGGTGGCTAACCGTGGGGCTTCATCCACAATTGTGTAGATTATTTTTTCATTCGATTGACTCATGAGTTTCATCACATTTTGAATAAATTAATAGTTGTTTTTAATCCTAATAAGGTTATTTTATCGTTCATACATATTGCCTTTTTTTTGTAATTTTAAAAAAATTATTTTCTATGTATGTGAATTTCTAATCTCTTAAAAAGTGAACTGATTAATTTACTCCCACAAATATCCCCTAACTGAATTAGGAACTATAAGCAATTTCTATTTAATCCCCAAAAAAGAGCTTGGAATTATGTATATTGATGAATACCGATGTTTAAAATTAAGTAATTATTATAAAATCTTAACCTATAAAATCGTCTAGCTTTTCATTAGGAAAATATAAGATGTTGATACTCATATTAATTACCTGTTTTGCCATATTTGGCGGAATAATGATTGGAATTTATTTGATCAAATATAGAAGGCTCCCTATTGACGATTGGAAACCGGGTGCCGCATGGACACGAGCACTAATCTATTTTTCCTTCTGTAATATTTTTACTGCTGCTTCTGGAACGCTTGAACAAATATTTAGTAGACCCTTATTCACTGCAGAACAAATCTCAAACCTCTTTTGGATATTTTATTTAATATTTTGCTTTATATTTGTTTTTATTGCATATGCGATCATTTGGCCCCGCAGTACTCTTACTTTTGACCGAAAATATTATCTTGGCTCAGAAATTGTGTTTGGTGTTATTTGGGGTTTTAGTACTGGGGGAATTCTTCTTTCGTTTTATCACCTTTGGAGTATGACAGGTATTCCTCCATGGGTTTCTTACATTTTAAGCCTTAGTTGCATTAGCGCGTGGCAGTATTTCATACACGCTTATTTCTGGGATATTTATGTTAGTCCCGAGCATGACACGCCTAAATCGATTCTAATTAAAACTTTTGCCTGCCACATTCCCAATACAATAATTAGTTTTAGTTTTCTCACTATTTGGGGTAATTATGCTATATTTATCTTTCTCTTCATTATAGCATTGCTCTCATCAACTATTGCCCAAAGATTTCCCGCTCCATGGGCTAAAGGTAACTTTCACGCTCCTATGTTCAAACCTGGAATCTTTGGTTTACCTTTAGGTTCAGGGTATGAAGTGAAAAAGGAAACTTGATCGAATTGCTCAACCTATAAATTTTTTATATTAAAAAGAAAAAAGTAAAAAATATTTTAGATATTATCTAAACTAATCTGTGAATAGAATTTCATCCCACGGTTGACGATATAAACCTGCTCTTTGGCGTTTTTGGTCGAACACATGTCCCATCATTCCAATTGACCTTCCAAGCACGAAAAGACCGTTCAATGCTTCACTATGGATGACATCTTCAATTTCTTCTTGAGTGAAATCTAGATTTTCGAGTAAGTCTAAAAACGTAATTCCGACACATCCATCAACATTTAGTATAAGATTATTTCTTTTAGACGTAGTAAGTTTCTCAACTTCAAGAGCGTAATCAAGATGAGGATGTTTTTCAAAGTTTTTAAGCACAAACTCCTTTAACAATTGAACGCGTACATCAGGATTTTGAACTGATTTTATTCTGTGTCCAATTCCAGGGATGTTAATTTGCACTACATTCTTCATGTAACCCATAAATTCTAATGGATTCATTCCTTTTTGTAAAGCTTCCCTGAAATATTTAGCTGCGTTCGAAATTGCTCCACCGAATCTCGGACCGATTGTGAGGATACCTGAAGCAAGAGACGACATAAGATCTTTGCCTGCACGTGCGGTGATTATTGCGTTATGAGCTCCTGAAACTGCTGGACCGTGGTCGGCCGTTAACTTGATGACAATTTCAATAAACTCTTGGGCAAACTCAGGTAATTCTTTCTTAAACCACAATAAACCGATTACATATCCTATCGATTTTTTATCTTTAATTATTGTGTCTAATCCGATTCCAGCAAATGTAGGAACATCTCCTCTGTCATCTGAAATGGTAACCACTACATCAGTGGGCCTCCTAACTTTTCCCAATCGAACAGCTGTGTTATAATCCATTGGAATTGCTGGGGGTTCAAAGTCTTCAATAGGTTGAATTATCCCTTCTTGTTTTAGTTTATCGAATGTTTTCCTAATTTCTTTGTCAAAGTCTTCGTAAGATTCTGGCACGATAGCTCCTGCCTCTTTTAAAGCTCGATTTTTTGCGTCAGCAGTCTCCATCGAACTGTCAGCCATAGCGCCCGCGTGCCCAAATTGTAATCCCTTTGGCAAAATTTTGGCCGCTGTCCCGGTTACCCATACAACAATTGGCTTTGTTATTTTCCCGTCTTTCAAAGCGTCCACTATCGCATATTCGTCAGTTCCACCAATTTCACCTAAAGCTACCAACATTTTTATTTTAGGATTAGCTTCGTATCTCATAAGATGATTGATTAATCTCGAACCAGGATATCTATCACCGCCGATAGCTATGCCTTCATACACACCATCGGTTGTTTGACTTATCATAAAATTCATTTCGTTACTTAAGCCACCTGATTTTGAAACGAAACCAACTGAACCTGGCCGATATAATTTAGAAAGTGTAATATTTTCCAAGGTTCCCGCTGTATTTCCAATTTTAAAAGCCCCTGCCATTATTCCTCCTACAGTAGCTGGACCAATAATATTCTTCTTCTTCTCTTCTGCGATTTTTATCAATTCTCGACTCTGTCTTTCAGGGATACCTTCAGCTATAATAACTACTGTGCGAATTGTATCAGATTCAAGAGCTTCTTTACTAGTTTCGTACGAAGATCTAAAAGAAGCAAAGTTTATCATTACATCAGCGTTAGGGTGTTTTTTCATTGCTAGATTAAGCGTTTTATAAATAGGTATTACAATTTCTTTATACCCGTAAAAAACCTTGTGATAACTAATGGCAGCAGTTTGAGTAGGTCTAATTATTGCGGCTACTGATTGTTTTTCTCTTTTACTTACAAAATCAAAATCAAGCATTCTCTGAATAGGGTTCCTCTGAAATCCGTAGATAATCGCTTGTGTATTCCTATTAAAAAGTTCATAGTCTTCCATTTTAAATCCCTCCCGCTTCTTCTGCTTGTTTAATTAAATCTACAACTCTCGTCATGTGTGTGTATCGATCATACACTTCAATTGGAATACCAGTCTCCTCTCCAACTTGCTTCATGAGTTCTAAACCTTGTTTTTCGTTAGGTCCACCTCTTCGAACATATATTTTGACTTTTGCCTTTTTCAGTTTTTCAACAGAATTCCTGATTGCGCTGACAATTCCCTCAAATGTGGCTCTCACATTTGTAAAATTAGCAATTCCCCCACCAATTATGAGGTACTTTGATCTCCCTGCGGGATCAGGAGTTTCTGTTATGAGATCTATGATGGTTTGAGCGTATATTTCGGTGTATTCTCGTGATGGATTCCCCGAATATTCTCCATAATTCCCTAACTCTTTTCCAAATCCTAAGTCTACGATCGTATCCGTGTAGATAACTGAAGCCCCTCCACCAGCAACCATAGTCCAAACTCGACCAACTGGATTCAAAATCTTTAATTTAAGAGACGCACCTGTTTTCTCGTCTAATTCCCGAATATACGCTTCTTTTTCTGACATAGTTTGTCCAAAAGCAGCTGGAAATTCAATCGGGTTATTAGAATTTCCCCATGTATCAGCGTGAAGAAACATAGCAGTATCATCTAATCTAGCTTTAACATCTAATGGAACAACTTGGTTATCTTGAGTAATTGCGAAGGGATTGATTTCAAGAAAAGTAAAATCTTGATCGACAAAAACTTGATAAAGCCCTTTCATGAAAGGAATTAAAACTCCTTTAAAATCTCCTAAATCCGGCAGTTTACTCTCTAAATCAAAAGTTTTAATATCAGTTCCAATCGGTATTGTTATGTGAATAACCTTATCCCAGTTTTCCTCAACGAAAATTCCTCCTTCAAAACTGAAATGAATGACATCGCCATCCCGTTCGGTTGTAATTGAAACATAATATTCCTTTTCGTGAGGAATGAAAGGTTCTACAAGTAAACGCTTCAATGCGCCCCTAACATTTCCAATTTCGCAGACTCTGTCTAAATTGCTATAACAGAAATCTTTCATTTCATCGCAACTTGCATCTAGTAAGAGTAGGTTTGCTTTCCCTCTTTTTCCAAAAAGTTGATCGGGTTTAACAACTACTTTTTCTGTATTTATCCATGGATTTTCTGAGATTGCTTTCTCTAAGTCAGTCTCGCAGTCAATGACGACTAATTTGTTATGATATTTAAAATCCGGATAATATTTTGGTAATTCGCTCGCTATGAGCTTTTTAGCATCATACTCATAAATATTTTTTTGAGCCAATTTTCTCTCTTTCTCTTATTTTATTTTTAATATTATGTCAAAGATTTATAATAATGTTTAAACTCATTATAATAAAAATTTTACTTACTTGATTAATATGGGATTCTTTTCCCTTTTGTAGGGCAATTGCATCAAATTTTTCAATGATTTATATGATGTGAATTATAGCGGATTTGATTTTGAGCTCAACTGGGCACTTTATAGATAATAAGCAAATAATTTATATGAACAACATGATAATAATATCCTAAATACTTAGAACAATAAAACTAAAAGAGGGATTGCAACATTGCATTACGATTTAATAATTATTGGCGCAGGTACATCTGGTTTTCCGTCAGCTAAAATCGCTGCTGGGTATGGAAAGAAAGTTCTTTTGTTAGGCGATGGTGCCTTAGGGGGAAAATGTATAGAAAACGGTTGTATCCCGGCTAAAGCGATGATATATGCTGCTCATCTGTATAAACTCGCACTTAAAGCGAAGAATTTTGGTGTCGAAGTAAAAGATGTAACATTGAATCTTAAGAAAGTGCTAGAATACACCAATAAATTGGTACGTGATGCAATAGAAGATAATGAAAAACAAATAGCGGAATTCAAGAGTGTTAACTACATAAAGGAAAGGGGCCATTGCATAAGCGACTCCTCTGTAGAAGTAGGAAATGAAGTTCATACAACAACCAATATCTTAATTTCTACTGGAACTAAACCATTTATCCCTCCCATTGAAGGCATTGATGATGTTGATTATTTAACTCACGAAACTATATTCAATATCGAGAAGATTCCGAAATCAATAGTGTTTGTAGGAGGCGGATTTATATCTTTGGAATTTGCGAATGTATTCAACAATTTTGGCAGTAAAGTCTACATAATTGATACAAACCCACTCCCTATTTTTGCAGCGGATGAAGCTATATCATCAGCAATAAAAACATATTATGAAGAGGATGGTATAATCTTTTATTGTAACTCGCGCACCTCAAAAGTATCAAAAATATCAGATAAAATTCTCGTGGAAACAAACAAGGGAGATAAAATCGAAGTAGAAAAAGTCATGCTATCAACGGGTTTTTTAGCCCATACAGAAGGGCTTAATTTAGAAGCAGCCGGTGTTGAAACAGATGCGAGGGGAAATATCATCGTTAATGAATTTCTTCAGACTTCTAAACCTAGCATCTACGCGATTGGAGATATTTTAGGTAAAACGCAATTTACACATATGGCTTTACGGGAATCTAAAATTGTTATTCATAATATGTTCAATGAAGATAAGATTCCGGTTACTTTTAAAAATATACCCTACGCCGTGTTTACAGATCCTCCTATTGGTTCTGTAGGAAAAACGGAGCAACAATTAAGAAAGGAGGGTGTTGATTACAATGTTGTTCAAACCGTTTTTCCAAAAAATTCTCGTGCACATTTAATGAGACTTAAGCGTGGCATTATGAAATTACTTTATAATAACGAGGACCAAATACTTGGATGCCATATTATTGGGGAAGGAGCAGATATTTTAATCCATGAAATTGTCCCTCTTATTCATTTACCGAAAGGAATGCAGACTTTTCGAAAGTTAATACATGCACACCCAACTCTATCTGAGTTGTATAGAAATCTGCAGGAGCAAATCGGTTTTTTCTAATTTATTCTTCGAGATTTTCTAATGGAATCCAACCTATTTTTCCACTTTCATTTTCAATCTTTGCCCATCCACTTTCTCTTTCTTTAATTTTGACAAATTCTCCCTTTGATACTGAGATTTCAAAAGAATTATAAGCACGGATAAACTGAAACTCTTCAAATGAATCCTTTACTGGAGTAACGAAGGCTTTAGGGACCCAACCGAAAATTCCATCCTTATTTTTGCAATAAAGCCATCCTTCCCATTGAGTAGGTTTTTCTTTACCATTGACTATTTCACCCTTTTCAGCTTGAAAAGGAATTAATACATCTGAGTGATGAGATTTGATCACTTTTACTTTTTTTATCATTGTAATTCTTAATTCAATAGAGTTCTTTAATCATTTTTGGAACATCCCAAGGAGTATCAGCAATTAAGGCACCTGCTTTTTGAAGAGCTTTTATCTTACCTTGAGCCGTACCAAAATCTCCTGAGATAATTGCTCCCGCATGTCCCATTCTTTTTCCTTCTGGAGCGCTTTTTCCAGCAATATATGCTATTATGGGTTTAGAGACGTGCTCTTTGATATATTCTGCAGTTTTTTCTTCTTCGTCACTTCCAATTTCACCTATAAGAACAATCGCTTTAGTTTTTGAATCGTCTGAGTAATATGCTACAGCTTCTTGCATAGGTGTTCCTCTCACAGGGTCTCCACCTATCCCTATATATGCTGAAACACCGATATTTTCGTCTCCAACTGCTTTTGTTATCTCATAAGATAAAGTTCCACTTTTTGAAATTATTGCCACATCCCCATAATGACACATATTACCTGGCATTATTCCTAATTTAATCTTATCCGGAATCAGCATCCCTGGACAATTCGGACCGATTAAATTTAAATCTTTTTCCTTGGCTTTCTCAACAAGCTTAATCATATCAAACACGGGAACATTCTCGGTTATAATAACAGTCATGGTGATTCCAGCATTTAAGCTTTCCATGGCTGCTGCTAATGTAAATCTAGCGGGAACAAAAATAATACTTGTATCTGCACCTGTTTCTTTTCTTACTTCTTTCATTTCGTTAAAAACGGGTATGCCGTATACCTCTTGGCCACCCTTTCCAGGTGTCACACCTGCGACAATACTAGTTCCATATTCAACCATCAATTTTGTGTGAAACATCCCTTGCGTTCCAGTGATACCTTGCACAACAACTTTTGAATTTTCGCTAATATACATTTTATTAACTTAACACCTCCTCCAATTTTTCTACAGCTTCCATAACGTCTTGAAACGCTTCGATACCCGCTTCCTTAAGTAGAGTAATTCCTTCTTTCTCTTTGGTTCCTGTTAATCGTATAACCATCGGTGGAGCGTCTGAGAAATTGTTTAAAGCTTCAATAATTGCTTGAGCTACTATATCACAACGCGTTATACCTCCGAAAATATTAACTAAAACCGCTTTTGGGTTTAATTTAAAGATTAATTCCAAAGCCTTATACACTCTTTCTTTACTAGCACCACCTCCAACATCTAAGAAGTTCGAAGGGTGTAATCCTAATTCAGATAGTACATCTAATAAAGCCATTGTGAGCCCGGCTCCATTTGCTAAGATACCAATATTCCCCGATAATTCAACAAAGGAAAATCCAGCTTGTTTCGAAAGTTTTTCTAGTACGGATAATTTTTTTTCCTCCAATTTTTGAACGATTGGCTGCCTAAACGCAGCGTCGTCGTCCAAAATCATCTTTCCATCTACTGCAAATAGCCCAGAGGGTGTTAATACAAGAGGATTAATTTCTACCAGTTGTGCCTCTAACTTCAAAGTTATTTCCCATAATTTCATAAATATTTGTGAAGCCGTATCAATCTGTTTGCCATTAAATCCCAATTGCCGCGCCACTTTACCTGCTAATTCTTCAGAAATCCCTTCTTGAAGGGAGAAGCTCTCCTTTAATATTGCATCTGGAATTGTTTTCGCAACTTCTTCAATATCAATCCCCCCTTCTTTGCTAGCAATTAGGTAAAATTGTCTCCCAGAGGTATCTAAGGCTATAGAGCAATAATACTCGTGTTCTATTGTTACGAGTTCTTCAATAAGGATTGCTTCAACCTGAAACCCAGCAATATTTCTGTTAAAGTATTCTTTACAGAGAGAAATAGCCTCTTCCTTTGTTTGAGCAATTTTTATTAAACCCGCTTTTTTTCTACTTCCAATAGCGATTTGTGATTTAACAATTGCAGGGAATGAAAAACTTTTAACTTTTTCTTCAACATTTTCTCCCCTTACAATTAACACGTTCTTAACTATAGGAATATTAAACATGCTAAAAATTTCCTTGCTTTCGTATTCGAGCAATCTTATGATAATGACCTCCTTGAAAGAAAATTTGGTTGAATCTCATAGAGAAAAAGATTCAAATTAGACTCAAATTAAAAATCGCTTAGTAATTAATAAAACTTATTCTAATATTATATAATTTAAATCGATCCCTTATTTTGTGTTTTTGGGAGAATATCTTAATAAATAATAGAATGGATAAAATAATATCAAAAACGAACTCTGAAAAAAAAGATGAAAACCTCAAATAATGATGTGAATCCGGCACAATCTGAAGAACCAAGTCTGATAAAGATGATTTTGTTTTCATCCGGATATTTTTTAAATACATTTTTAATGATAGCTTTTAATAGTTATGTCTGGACATTCTATGAAGGAGAGCTTGGTTTAATCGGCATAACCGCTTTATGGCCAATATATATGGCAATCGCAAATGCTATATACATAATATTTAGTATGTTAATTAACCCCGTTATAGGGTATCTTACAGATAAACCCTTCAAATGGACAATGAAGCGAGGGTTTCACACACCATGGATCATTATTGGAGGGATTCTTACTATTATCTTATTTTTCTTCCTATTTACACCCCCTCAAGTATCAGGGATTGAAAGTGCGTTGCCCATTCTAATATATTATATTATAATCGTACTCTTATACGATACATCGTATTCTCTTCTTCAAACCCATTCTTTTGGAGCTTTCGCTGCACACTTTAGGGGAGACGCAACACGGCGAAAAGGAGGGATTTTGACTCAAATTTTTACCTTTCTAGCAAATTTCGCAGCAATTACGGTCTGGTCTTTAGTTATTATTCCTGGAAATCCGACATCGTTCACAATCGCTGCATTTTTCAGTATTATTATACTTTTATGCTCATTCTTGGTATTTATACCTGGATCCAAGGAATCTAAAGCGATAAAAGATAGATTTATTGTAGGATATGACAACCTTGATAAAATTTCTTTTTTAAAAATATTGAAGATAGCTATAAAGCAGAAAAATTTTATGTTGGCTATATTTTCTTATCTCACATTTATGATTTCGTTTGGACTTATGAGCATGAATACAGTCAACTATATTGACGACGTTCTACAAGAGGGACAATACATAAGAAGTATAGGTTCTATTTTAATGCTTTTATCTTCATTTGTAACAATGCCTATTTGGGCTCGCTTAGCTAAAAGAATAGGCCATCCGAATACTTACGCAATAGGTTTAGCTTCCTACGGAGTAAGTCTATTATTGAACCTTTTTATTGTGAATGCATTTCAATTCTATTTAATTAGCATCCTAAGTGGAGTATCAGGATCATTGTTCTTGATTATGTTATCGCCCGTTTTTGCAGATTGTTACGATGAAATCGCTGTGAAAACAAAAAAACATCACCAGGCTACTTTGATTGGGATTAGAAATTTATTTGTTCGTCTTTCTGTAATGGTTCAGAGTTTTGTTATAGCAATTATTCATGCACTTACATTTTATAATCCGATAGATGTTTCTCACCAAGACAATGCCTTAGTAGGTCTTCGAATTATTCAGGGATTAATTCCGTTCTCTGTTTGTATTCTGGGTGCGCTAATCTTTTATAAATGGTATGATCTGAAAGATATCAAAAAACAAGAAGTTACTCGTAAATTACGGGAATTGGGTTTGTGATTTCTCTTAATATTGATAATTTCTCAGAGGGCATTTTTAAGTAAACTAGTTGAATAAAAATGCAAGTAAAAATAGACCAATGGAAAGAATACTAGAGATTAGAAGATTATGATTATAAGTTCTATATTTTTCACAATCGAAACAAACTCGTTTTGTTCGTACATTATCTATTCGAATTTTATGATTTTTTGTTCTCCGCCATTCCATCTTACCTATAACTAGCTTATCTTCACATCCTTCTAAAGGACCAATTTCGCACTTCATCACAATACCAGAAATGTGCTTCTTTTTACGGATTATATTAGCCCCAGAGGTAAAATTGCCAGCTGAAAACACTGCTAATTTGTTGAAATCAATTTCATTACCTTTTTTATTCTCAACAACATCTGGAACCTTTATTATTGGTTGAAGAACATGGGAATGGTGAGCAAAAATGATATCCCATTTATGTTCAGTATTAGGTAAAATAAGCCTATTAAATCGTCTTCTTACCCATTGTTGAAAACATGTATAATCTTGTATATTTCCAGTTAGAAGTGCTCTTGCATCTAATTGGACTCTCCTCCTCACATATTTCTCGTTTTCGAAGCCCCAATGGGGGAAAAGGATGTTAAATTTATTGTTATCATGAGGATTAGGTGCAAGATTGGGAGTATTATATTTTAAGGTGTATTTCCATGTTTTTTGATTACTCCATTCTGTAGCACTAAATATATTTATATCATTATTTTGACTATGGATAAAAGATACATCCCCCCGACCAAATACGTCAAATTTAGATCGACTTTGTATCCTATGTAAGGAATGGTTATATGGTACACTTCCAAAATCTTCGCTGTGATTATTGCTTGAACACAGCAACCATTTGGCATTAGGGTTTAACAAGCTTGCTAATTTTTTGAGAATACTTCCTGGATGAGCTTGTTTTGTAATTGGGCAGGATTTATCAGAAATTATCCCTTCCAAATTACCAATTATTAAATTAACATCGTTAAAGAAGCAATAAATGTCAGGATGAAATTTTAGGTCAAATTTTTTCATTTTCATTATATCTCCAACGAATCCTATTTTGCATTTTGTTCTAGTTATATTATTTATAGTATGGGTATAAATCTCTGATTTACGATTTAAGATGTATGGACCTGGTAAAAATATTACATCATCCCTAATTTTGTATTTCCATGCTCTTATAAGCTCTCTTCCAACACTTAGAAAAAGGAGTATTGCTAGAATTAAAAAGATGATGCGAACATATCTAATCATGAAATTACTAAAAAGACGTAAAAATATTATTATAAGAATACCCACTGCCGCAAATCCCGGTAATGCCAGATGTTTAAAAAAGTAATACACTGTCTCGTCTATCTCATAAGGACTAAGCCCGCAATTATCTGGTCTTATAATTTTATTATCACCACCGCATAATCCTACCGGTTGTCTATAATAATCGCCTAAAAGATCACCATTGGAAGTAAATAACTGCATTTTGTTTCCACTTCTTTTTTTTTTGTATTAATATTTAAGATTTTAAAATTGTTTTTAAGAAATATTACCCGAATAGTTCTAGGAAAATTACCGTAACTAGCAATAGGATTCCAAGAATTACATAATAAAATCTTGACCTACCGGATATGCCATCACCAATTTTAACAATTTTAGTTTTTTGTTGACTATTTGGGACTTTTTCATTAAAAGTATTCTGCAAATTAACTACACCTACAGCAAACTCTTTAGGATAATTAGTTAAACGACCAATTTCGCACCTCATGATTATGCCATGGATGTGTTTTTTCTTCCGTAGAAAATTAACTCCCGAAGTAAAATTACCACCAGAGAAGGCTACTAATTTCTTTATTACGAGGTTATTACCATCGAGTCCTTTTAAGGGTCTTCCATCTGGTTTCATCAATTTATCCTTTACTACCATTACTGGCTGACGCACGTGAGGATGATGACCGAATATTAGACCCCATTTTTTATCCCCAGCAGTTAAGAGCTCTCTTCCCTTATCTTGAATGCTTGTCCTCACATATCGCTCGTTTTCGTATCCCCAATGAGGATAGAGAATATTAAATTTGCTTTTACTATAATTACGCTCTGGCTCAGAATCAATAAATCTAGAGATGCATTTCCAATTTTTTTGGTTACTCCATTTTGTCCCAGTAGATATACAATAATCGCTATCAAAAAAAACCTTGGGTACGTCAAAACGACCGAAATTATTGAATTTTTTCTGATTCTGTGGGTCATTAGGCTCTTGTATTATTTTAATTGAATCATTAAATTTACTATTGCCAAAATCTATGCTGTGGTTATTGCTTACACACATAAGCCATTTGGATTTATTTTGTAATAAGCTCGCTAATGGAGTTAGAATTTCTTCTGGGTGTGCTTGCTGAGTTAAGTGTGGTTTTTTATCAATTACAATTCCTTCGAGATTACCAACAATGAAATCAACATCTCTGAAAAATTTTTTAATAAGACTATCAAATGTAAGTTTATATTTCCTCATCATCATCATATCTCCCACAAATCCTATTGAAAGAGAAGGTTTTATTATTGGATTTAAAGTGAATATTCCGGGTTTCAAAACTTTACTTTCAGGAATGGCAAATCTATTTGCTCTTCTCTTTTCCCAATAAAAAATAATAATTAATAAATTTCCGACATACATTAAACCAAAACTTATTAGTTGAGTTATTAAATTTACATATAACTCGAATAAAACAACAAAAATGATAATGGCAGCGATCCCTCCTGGTAATACCAACATCCTAAAGATATAATATAAAGTTTCTTTTGCATCGTAAGGACTTATACAAAGCCAATCAATTTTATCTGAGGGCTCGCAAGGAGGAACTAGATCAGAATTATTTCTATAATATGTATCTAAATCATTCGTACCTTCCTTATCATGAGTAATTTTCATTATTTTCTTCCTGATATTGTGATTATTGATGAATATTCGATAATTATGTATACTGCCAGCTTGTTTTATATATCTTACTTTTTTGTATATGATTTTAAATCTAACATTCAATCTATTTCTATTGGAAAATAGGCATGATATCAAAAATTATAAAAAATCTTAACCTATTTTTAAAGTATACAGTTCTAATTTTTTAGGTATGAAGCTCTCATGAATGTTACTGTGATATATGAGGAAACACTTCAAATTTCTCTTAGTCAAGCTTTCAAACTCTCAATGCAGTGGTTAAGCAGCCAACATAAAGCAAAAATTAAAAAATCTACACCTCCTACTTTCATCGAAGCTAAACAGGGGACTATGATGACGAATACTGGTCACGATCCAAATTGGAAAAAACGTATTCGGATTAATCTATACGATTTAAATAATGGTAAAACACTGATACGAGTAGAAGCAAGTCCTCTCTCACGAAATATCTTGAGGGTTGAAAAACTAAAAAAGTCTTGGTTTGACGGTCTTTTTTCCCATCTGTTTACATTGCTTAGAACAATAGAAGAAACTACACCTCTAGAGGTTCTTTCAACAAATAAAGACGCTAAATTATTATGTTATAATTGTGGAAATAAGATTGATAAAGAAACCAAAATTTGTCCGAATTGTGGAATTGATGTAGCTTAAAGAGAATATAACTGCTTGTTGTTAACAAACTTTTCTTATTCAAATCGCTATTTAGAAATAACTGATCCCTCAATGATGAATGGAGATTTAATCTAATATATTTATAAACTATAAAAAAAGTCTTTTTAATTATGAAATTCCGTCCTAAATATAACCTCATTATAAAATTATTTAGTGTACTTTAAAATAGAAATCTAGACCAATTAATTTCAGCTGTGAAAATTAATGGAAAATAAAAATCATATTGATAACATCTCAATTGTCCTCTGTGGTGCAGCGGGTCAAGGGATTCAGACGGTAGAGGCTTTACTTACAAAAACATTGAAAAAATCAGGATTTTACGTGTTTGCAACAAGGGAATATATGAGTCGCGTCAGAGGTGGCGTTAATTCCACAACTATTCGTGTTGCATCTAAACCTGTGCGAGCTTTTATTGATCGAATTGATATCTTAATTCCGCTAAACGAAGAAGCAGTCCCTCATCTCAAAGAGAGAATATCCTCTCACACACTAATTATAGGCGAGAAACGATATATTGATGTCATACCGGACCTTAATAGCGAAAAGGTTGAAATCCCTTTTGAAGAATTATCAAACAATATTGGTGGAAGAATTTACGCTAATATTATTGCTCTTGGAGTTATAATATGTATGCTTAAAGCAAACATTAACATTTTACATACCTTAATTACTAAAAACTTTAAGATAAAAGGAGAACCCGTTATTGAGAATAATATTAAAGCTGCAAACAAAGGATATGAAACAGCGGAAGTGTTGATAAATAATCGCACACTTAAGGGAGAATTTGAAATCGAAAGGGTTCCTGAAGTAGTGAATGATTACATTATAGATGGAAAACAAGCTATTGGTTTAGGTGCGATTGCTGGCGGTTGTAATTTCGCTTGTTTTTACCCCATGGCGCCATCTACTGGTATAGCGACATTTCTTGCGCAACACGCGCTTGAGTTCGATATGATTGTGGATCAGTCGGAAGACGAACTAAGCGTGATTAATAAAGCGTTAGGGGCGTCTTATGCTGGTGCTCGAGCGTTTGTATCAACTGCTGGAGGGGGTTTCTCTTTAATGTCTGAAGGAGTCAGTTTAGCCGGTATGACGGAGTTACCGATTGTTATTGTAGTAGGAATGCGTCCTGGACCTGCGACCGGAATGCCAACAAGAACTTGCCAAGAAGATGTTGAACTTGTTTTGTATGCCGGGGCGGGCTTTTTTCCAAAAGTGATTTTTGCTCCAGGTTCTATTGAAGATGCCTTTCTGCTTACACAAAGAGCGTTCAATATAACTCAAAAATATCATGTTCCTGTATTTATTTTACCAGATCAATATTTAGTAGATTCCTACTATAATATTAACTCGCTAAATATAGGTGCTCTTGAAATTCATAAGAACCTAGTTAAAACGGATGCAAGCTACGAAAGGTATAAGTTCACAGATAGTGGAATTTCTCCTCGAGGTGTTCCGGGATATGGTGATGGACTCGTTGATGCTGATTCTCATACTCATACTGAAAGCGGCGAAATCACCGAAGATCCAATTCTCCGAAAAAAATCAGTCCAGAAACGGTTTAAGAAATTAGGACTTCTGAGAAAAGAAGCAATACCCCCTGAATTCATAGGTAATGAAGACTATAAATACTTAGTTGTTAGTTGGGGTAGTAATTACTATTTAATCAAAGAAGCGTTAGAAAAACTTGATAGAGACGATGTAGGATTCTTGTTCTTCAAACAGATATATCCCGTTCATAAAATTGTTTTTGATTACCTTACTAGGGCGGAAGTAAAGATAGCTATCGAACAAAATCCAACTGGTCAATTTGCCAAACTGTTAGAAAATGAAACACACATCAACATGAATCACAGGATTTTAAAACATAGTGGATACACATTTTCAGTCGAGGAAATACATGAAAGATTAAAAAAAGTAATAGAGGGTGATGAAAATATCTAGTGAAGAATTTGATTTAGATGAGGTTGAGATATCCTGGTGTCCTGGATGCGGTAATTATAGCGCTTTAAAAGTAATGAAAGAAGCTTTAACTGATTTAGGGATTAAACCGCATGAATTTGTGTTAGTTTCTGGCATAGGACAAGCTGGAAAGTTTCCACATTTTATAAAGGCTCAAAGTTTTAACGGTTTACATGGTCGGTATCTATCTGCAGCGTTGGGAATAAAAGCGTCTAATCCCGAGCTCACTGTAATTGCGGTAAGTGGCGATGGGTGCACCTTAAGTGAGGGCGGTAATCATTTTTTGCATACGATCAGATACAATCCTGATATTGTAAATGTATTGCACAATAATCAAGTTTATGGTTTGACGAAAGGCCAAGCATCACCGACGAGTCAATTAGGATTTAAAACAAAAATTCAAGTATTTGGAGTTATAAACGAGCCCTTTAACGCACTGGCAGTTGCAATTTCTCTTAACGCATCCTTCGTAGCAAGAGCTTTTGTTGGTGACTTAGATAAAACAAAAGAATTACTAAAAAAAGCAATTAATCATAAAGGATATGCCCTAATCGATTTATTATGCCCTTGTGTTACTTTTAATCGGGTAAATACGTATCAATGGTATAAAGAACATAGTTACTACATTGATGATGCTCATGATCCTTTTGACCAAATGAAAGCCATGAAAGTAGCGTTAGATACTAGTCGTTTAGCATTAGGAATTTTATACAAGAATCCAAATAGGCGACCTTACAGCGAAAATGTTCGTATTTATAACGAAGATAAACGACCTTTACATCAAAGGGACCTAGATAAAGAGAAATTCAGCCAATTACTTGAAAGCCTTAGATAAGCGTATAAATTTAAGTTTTAAATTCTAATTTTATATTTATTTCATATTTAGATACCAAATTCTAAGCGTATTTTTTTATAGATTATTAGTAAAATCTTTTTATTCAATATAAGAATATTACATTTTAATGAGAGTCGAAGAATTTGATGTAGTTGTAATAGGCGCCGGTTTAAGTGGCTTGAGAGCGGGTTTAGAGCTATCGAAAAAATGGAACACTGCAGTTATTAGCAAAGTCTATCCTGTCCGGAGCCATTCAGGAGCAGCTCAGGGTGGAATAAACGCTGCTTTGGGTAATTTAGAAGAAAGCAAAAACGACACGCCAAAAGGACATGCGTTTGACACAGTAAAAGGTTCAGATTATCTTGCTGATCAAGATGTAGTTATGTTTATGTGTAAAGAAGCACCTAAGATTGTAGTTGAGTTCGAAAGCATGGGGGCACCATTTTCGAGATTAGAATCTGGTCTTATTGCTCAGCGTCCCTTTGGTGGAGCTGGTTTTCCTCGAACTTGTTATGCGGGGGATCGTACAGGACACGCCTTACTCCACACTTTAAATGAACAGAGCGTTCGAAGTGGCGTAGAGTTTTTCAACGAATATTTTTTAATAGACTTAATTGTTGTCAACGAAAAAATCACAGGAGTAATTACATTAGATATAACCAAAGGAGAACTCGTAATTTTCCGAGCTTCGTACGTTATATTAGCAACAGGAGGATTTGGAAGGATTTTTAAACATTCTACAAATGCCTTAATTAACACGGGAGATGGTGTAGGTGCTGCGTTTCGAGCGGGAGTTCCCATGCAAGATGTTGAATTCGTACAATTTCACCCAACCACGCTATATGGTACAAACATATTAATAACTGAAGGTGCGCGTGGAGAAGGTGGTTATTTATTCAACACAAAAGGAGAACGTTTTATGAATAAGACCGCTCCAAAAGCAATGGAACTTGCTCCACGAGATATTGTCGCAAGAGCTAACGATATAGAAGTCCTTGAGGGGAGAGGTTTTGAAAACGCTTACGTTCATTTGGACCTTACTCATCTAGGCGCTGACCGAATAAAAGAAAGGTTACCGGGAATAAGAGATATCTCTATTTTCTTTGCTGGAGTAGATCCCATTGAAGAACCAATACCCGTGCAACCTGGACAACATTACTCAATGGGTGGGATCGGGACAAAATATAAGGGTATATATGGAGAAACAGATCTCCCAGGATTATATACAATTGGCGAGTGTTCTTGTCTTTCTGTTCATGGTGCTAATCGTTTAGGGGGAAATTCTTTGTTAGAAACGGCTGTATTTGGTCGTTATCTTGGAAGAAAGCTATTAGAAATTGGCTTGCCTAAAAAAGTATCCTTAAGCGATGTGAAAAGTGCTGAAGATAAAGCTATTGATGATGTTGAAAATCTTTTGAAAAGCTGGGATAACAATAAAGGTAAAAAACCAATAGAGATCAAGGATATGATGGGCGAGACTATGAACAAGAATGTTGGAGTTTTTAGAACTCACGATGATCTGAAAAAAGCGAACGAAATACTTGTTGGGTTACAAAAAGATTTTTTGGATGTCCAAGTTTCCACCGAAGATCGAAAATTTAATTATGGATTACTTCGAAATCTAGAACTCAGATGTCTTTTAGATATTGCAGAGGCTACTGCGTATGCTGCTTTATGGAGGAAAGAAAGCAGAGGTGGACACTATCGTTGGGATTACGACTCTCGTGATGACGATAATTTTCTTAACCATTCGATGATATATCGGGTAAAAGATGGCTTAGATTTGAAAACTAAACCTGTTATAGTAGGAATTTTTGAAGTAAAAGAGAGGAAATACTAAAAAGAGTGTGATTAAAAATGAGCGAGAAACAAAAATTTTTGGTGTATCGAAATTTAGGAAATGGATCCGTTCGATACGAAAGATATGAAATACCCCTTTCAAAAGGTATGAGTATATTAGATGCTCTTTTTTACATTCAAGATTACTACGACTCTACCTTCGCTTTTCGCTATGCGTGTAGAGGGGCAATTTGTGGTAGTTGCGGAATGACCATTGATAAAGTTCCTATGTTGGCTTGTAGAACTCAAGTGACAACCGTTAAAACTTCTAAAAAACCTATTAATCTACCAGAAGTAGTTTTTGGAGATACATCAGATTGGGATCAAGAAAACGAGATTTTAATCGAACCATTACCAAATATGAACGTTATAAAAGATTTAGTAGTAGATATGGAACCATTCTGGAAATTTTATCGCGAGATTGAGCCTTACTTCACTAATGAATGGAACGAGACTGCCCCGGAATCTTCACAATCCCCAAACGATATGAAAACAATAGAAAGGTTAGTCTATTGTATATTGTGTGGAATATGTTGGATGTGCCCTGTAAACGCAAAAAATCCTAAATATCTAGGTCCAGCTCAGTTAGCGAAATCAGATAGATTTATCCGAGATTCTAGAGTTGACAGCGAGAAACAGGATAAAATTCTTTCACGAGTTTTACAAGATGATGCTGTTCCCGCTTGTGAAAAATTCTTCGTATGTAATCGCGTATGTCCTAAAGGAGTTATGCCTGGTACTGCAATAAAGGACATTCGAGACAATTGGATGAGTTAAAAATAAGCTTCATTTCCATTATTTAATTTTTAAAACTGAAAACATTAATGTGGATGTAATAGAAGATATCTATAAACAATTTAAAGAGCAAATGTTTATATATTAGACTTTGCCTATAATTATTTATAATCATATCTAAAGCGAAATTTAATTTTATACAGGAAGATTTGTAATGAATAAAAGTCAGAATTTTATGAATTGGAATAATCCCGGAATAGCATTGATCACAGGGGCTTCTAGTGGGATTGGAGCTTCATATGCTCGATTATTATCAGCCCAAGGTTTTGAAACAATTCTAGTTGCAAGAAGAAAAGAACGGTTGGAAGACCTAGCTCGAGAACTTGAGCATAACACGTCTAATAAAGCAGCAGTAGTAGTTGCTGATCTATCTAAATTAGAGGATATTAATTCTGTAACTGAGAAAATTAAGGGGTTAAATAATATCGATGTATTAGTTAATAACGCGGGATTTGGAACTAGAGGTTATCTTGAAAATCTACCCTTAAATGCTATTAAAGAAATGATGTTTGTACATAATATTGCCCCTGTATTTTTCAGTAGGGCTGTTTTGCCTGGTATGATTAAGCAGAATCGTGGAGTTATTATAAATGTATCATCAATGAGAGCTTTCATGGCTAGACCTCAGGATGTTATGTACGGTTCAACTAAGAATTTTTTAAATAGGTTTTCAGAAATACTCCAGCTTGAATTACATGATACAAAGGTAAAAATTCAAGCTGTTTGTCCGGGATATACTCGCACAGAAATCTTTAACGGAAAATATCTTAAGGATTTTGATGTTTCTTCAATTCCTGAGGAAATGTGGATGTCTGTAGACGAAGTAGTTGAACTCTCTTTAAACGCGTGTCAAAATAAGGAAGTCGTGTTTATTCCTGGAGATGCAAACCAAAAATTCATTGAATTGTATACAAATCCTAAATTGGGGAAAAGAACGCGAGAAAACATGACAAAAATGAAGATTATTCCAAGAAAATAAAGCAAATAATAGAATAAAACAAAATATAACCTTTTTTATTTTAAACCTCATTATTCCACTTTTTTTGTGGAAGCAGCTGTTTTATCAGGGTCAACGATTATTTCTACAATGGAAGGTTTGCCCGAGCGAATAGCGTTTTGCAGTGCTTGGTCCAGTTTATCTGGTGTATTAACTCTTATTCCAAATCCTCCACATGATTCAGCAAATTGGGCAAAATTTGGGTTGGGGAATTCAACGCCAAATATGGGGTAACCATCACGTACTAATTCCTTTTTAATGTTCTTCAACACGCTATCGTTAAACACTATAGCAATAATATTTAATTTTTCTCTCACAGCAGTGGTAAAATCAGCCATTAACATACCAAAACCACCATCTCCAGCCACACAAACTACTTGTCTATCGGGGAAGTCTAACTTTGCAGCTAAAGCTGCTGGTAAGGCGAAACCCATACTTGCCATATTAGCATTTAGGTAAGGTCTATGCCCTTCACAAAGGAATTTCTTGTAGAACCAATATGTGTGGTCTCCTACATCTACGGTTATAATCGCATCGTGATCTAAATGTCTCCTTAATGCTTGTATCACAAAGCCTGGATTGATGGGAACAGAAAAGTCCTTCGATTCTTTTTCTAATTCTTCCATATGTCGAAGCTTCATGTCAAAGACTTGGAACAAGAAGTCTTTATTTTCTTCTTTTTCTTCGATTAATGGTACTAATTTTTCCAAAACTCGATGCCCATCTCCAACCAGTCCTACATCTACATCAAAAGTCTTTCCGATCCTTGTTGGATCCTTGTCAATTTGCACAAACTTTACTCCCGGCGATACCAGATTTGCTTGTCTAAAACCAGAACCAATAATAATAATTAAATCGCAGTCTCTGATAGCCTTGGCAGCATATTTTGTTCCTATAGAACCTAATACACCTAAGGAATATTGATACGTTTCATAAACGACCCCTTTAGCCCGAGAAGTAGTGGCAATTGGGGCTTTAAGTTTTCTAGATAATTCCATAAGCAATTCTCCAGAAAATCTGGAACCCCATCCTCCGAAAATTACAGGTCTATTACACCTATTAATTAAATCCGCAGCTTTTTGAATATCTTGTTCAGCAGAAACTGATTCGCTACCAAAAATCCTCTTATCTGGGTCAATAATGGCATCGTCCAATTTATCAGCTAATACATCTGTAGGACAACTCAATACTGACAATCCCGGTTTTTTTAGAGCATACTTGGCTGCCATCATAGTCAATTTAATCGCTTGATTTGCTCTAGCTACGGTTTCAGCATATTCAGCGAAAGGACGAAATAAAGAGATTTGAGATATTTCTTGAAATGCCTCACTTCCAAGATATACTTCAGCTATTTGACCGACAAGTGCTAATACTGGACTTCTATCAGTAGCCGAATCCATCAATCCCGTGATTAAATTTGTTGCGCCAGGACCAGCAATAGACATACACACTCCTAATTTACCCGTTATTTTTCCATGAGCCGAGGCCATAAAGGCTGCTGTTTCTTCATGTCGAGTCAAAATAAAATCTATTTTATCGTTTTTCCTTATAGCATTGAGAAGGGGTAGATTAGAATCACCAGGTATACCATATACATGTGTAACTCCGAACGCTACTAATTGTTCAATAATTTTTTCTGCAACATTAGTATCAATATTATCATCTCCTTTACTCACACCTTCAGCAACAAAAGCTGATTTAGGAGCACCACAAACGGGACAAT
The DNA here is from genome assembly GCA_030599585.1 of Promethearchaeota archaeon. Lineage (GTDB taxonomy): Archaea > Asgardarchaeota > Lokiarchaeia > Sigyniarchaeales > SOKP01 > SOKP01. Next base: position 198,957 of record JAUVNS010000007.1, read on the forward strand.
TCCATGAGTCAGGTAAATCATCGAACTTTTTATCTTCATTTTTCTCATCGTAAATGTAATTACACACAGAACATCTATATTTAGCCATTAAATTCACCTTAGTCAATCATATAAAATTAGATATTATTAAAGTCAGATTTAATAAGAAATAAATCTAGGGTCTATAATTTTAAAATTCATCCTTTAAATTCTAAATTTTATTCCTTTTAAAAGTTAAATTAGATATGTTTAATTCGAATTAAACTTCAATTAAGAAGATTACTTTATTAATTAAATTTATTTAGCTATAGGTGTTAATAATAAATTATGGATAAATTAAGTCATACAGAAGGAACTTTATTTAAACTTATTTACCTATTGCTAGTAGGCGTTGGTTTTTTAATAGTTTCTTTTATGTGTTTTCTTTATATTATCCCTGGGTTTTGGACTTGTGGAAGTGCTTGTGAATACTGGTGGTCTTGGCTTATCGATTTCCCCAGACAAGAGATTTGTATTTTAATGTGTGTTTCAAGAAACTCTTTATATAAACCATTCTTCTTGATCGGATTGGTAGTCGTTACATTTACTTTCTTAGTGGGATTCTACCGTTTGTATCAAAGAATTAGACGGTGATGTTAGTAAATATATTTTTCTAAATAATTAAAAGCTGTGGAATGCTAATATTTTAAATAGATTAGAGTTTTATGCAACAAAAAAATTAGATATGTAATTAAATATACTCATAATCAAAGAGTTGTGCTATAAAGATGACAGATTACCAAATTAACGATAAATGGATACTCGAAAGAGTCTCCTCTCAAAGTAATAGTTTTAGTGGATGGATGACAGATCTTTTAAAAGTAGTTGAACAAATAAATCCAGAAGTTTATGAAGATCTCAAAAAGGATAAGGATTTTTCATCCCTTAAAGACTTGGATAAAAAATTAACTCACGCTCAACAACAAATAGAAAATATGGGGCGTTTTGGGAATTATATAAATAAAATGGGGGCTAAAGTGTCTAATTGGGTAATTAAAAAAGTTGAGAAAGAATTCAAAGAATCATTGGTAGATATCGAGCTTGATTTGGATATTGATCTCATTACTGGTAAGCGAAAAGATTTGTCATCTGCTCTTTACGATGTGTCAAAAGAGAGGGGAGTTGATTCAAAAGGATTATTATATCTAATAAAAGCTCTCCCAGATCTTGAGGCCTTTTTGTATAGTACAAGCGTAAAAAAGTACTATCGGGACCATACTGAGCACGCTCTTCGGGTAGCAGTCTTAGGTGATTTCCTTTTAGAGCAAGATATTGGTCAAGGATCGATAGGAGGAATTATTTCTGAATTAACAGGTATTGATAAAGCTTATCTTAAAGATAAGTTATGGTGGATTACAGGGTTAATTCACGATATCGGGTACCCGTTAGGAAAAATGACAACAGCAGTTAACTATTCTTTAGTGAATCAATTGTTGAAGTGTTATCCGACCTTGGATTTGGAATTTATTCCATTTGAAATTTCATTATCTTGGAAAGGTAACCAAGAGGAATACTTAAAAATTTTAGAAGAAGGTCTTTCTAAGGAAGCACGCGCTCTTTTAAGAAAAGGAGTAAGCTATGATAGTAATAACACTTTACCTCAAAAGTCGTATGTCTATCTGAGAAGTGAAAAAGGCCATTCTGAATTTAATTATCGGAGCAATATTATATTAGATCACGGAATAATCTCTGCACTTTCTCTTCTAAATGGACTTGGTACTCCTGAAGAACTTAAAAAGAATGACGAATTTAAAGGATATATTTTAGCGGCAAAGGCGATAGCTTTGCACAATTTTAAAGGTCAACTAAAAGAATTTACTTTTGATAATCATCCACTTGGCTTTTTTCTTATGTTAATTGACGAATTACAAGAGTGGGGGAGACCTGTTCCAATCCAAGTTCGGGATACATACTTCACAACTGATCTAAAAAAAGTAACGCTTATTGATGAAGTTTTATTAAATGTAGACGAATTTTCATGGTTGTTTCAATTTAAAAATCAGAAAGCCAAAGACCTTATGAAATTTGATTTTAATATGTTCTCAATTGAAAAGCAAAAAACGTTTGCAAGATTAAATCGTGGAGATAGTTTCTCTGAAACAATAATCAATCTTCAAGACATTAAGATCGATAAAGGAACTAAAAAGGAAGGAGAAATAATAAATCAGTCAACAATTATTATCTAGCAATAAAACACAATCCAATAGTTTTTTATTTAACGTGGTTTTATTTTTCTAAATATTGGATTTTATACCGTGATGTAAAAGATGGCTATAAGTGATAATATTGATCTCACAATCAAATTAAAAGACGGAAGGGCGCTTGGTTATATCGATATAGGGAACAAGGATGCAAAATCGGTTGTATTTCATTTTCACGGTTTTCCTGGATCTCGCCTTGAGGCAATGCTTCTAGCTGATAGAGCTATTAAAAAAAATATTAGGCTTATTAGTATAGATAGACCGGGAATAGGACTTTCAGATTTTAAAAAGAATCGCACGCTTTTAGATTGGCCTGATGATGTTGTTGAATTAGCCGATGCTTTAGGGATAGATAACTTTGCTGTTGAAGGGATATCAGGAGGAGGTCCATATGCTGCAGCCTGTGCTTATAAAATCCCTGAGCGATTAACATCTTGTGGGATAATAAGTGGAGTAGCTTCAAAAGATCTAGAAATTGAAAAAAAAAATAAAATATTTTCTATCATTCGATTATTTCCTTGGTTATTCAAGTTGGTTATGTGGTTTAAATCTCGTGGTATGAAGGATTTAGAAAAAGCAGAAAAGAACTTGAAGAAAGCTTTATTAAAATTTCCAGAGGCTGATAGAAGAGTATTGGATGATCCTCAAATTCTTTCTAAGTTTATTAAAGAAAGTGCTGAAGCATTTCGCCAAGGAAGTAAAGGAGCATATCAAGAAGGGAAAATTTACGCAAAATCGTGGGGTTTTAACCTTGAAGATATATCTCCAAACCTTAAAGTGTATATATGGCATGGAGAGGTGGATGATGCTGTACCCGTAGCTATGGGTCGCGGGATGTGTAAGTTAATCCCTAATTGTGCAGGGGAATTTTATCCCGACGAAGGACACTATTCTACGATTTTAAACTATTACGAAGATATTATCGAAGCTTTAACTTCTTAAATCTCCTAATTTCTTAGTTTGTTAATTTTAGAACCTTGAAATTCATTTATTGAATATTAGTATAAACTTTTTTTATGAACCTATTTCTAATAACCTTATAAGTAAACATTTTATGGTTGTTTTAAACTTTGAAATACCGAATAGAAAAAGATGTTTTAGGCGAAGTAGAAGTTCCAATTGACGTATATTGGGGAATTAATACTCAAAGAGCTGTTCAGAATTTCCAAATTAGTGGTAAGAAATTCCCTAACATATTTATCATGTCGTTAGCACAACTTAAAAAAGCGTGTCTATTAGCAAATATGGAGTTGGGGTTAATCGATAAAGAACTTGGAGCTGCGATCTTACAAGCCGTTGACGAGATCTTAAACGAAGAGAAACACTTAGATCAATTTCCAATTGATATCTATCAAACTGGAAGCGGGACTCAAACAAACATGAACATGAACGAAGTCTTAGCTAATAGAGCCTCTCAAATCTTAGGATCTCCTATGGGCAAAAAACATCCAGTCCATCCTAATGATCACGTAAATAAAAGCCAATCTTCTAACGATGTTATCCCAAGTACGATGCATATATCAACTGTGCAAATGATCCAAAAATTAATTCCAGTATTAAACAGTTTAAAAGATGTTCTCTCTACTAAAATTGAAGAATTCGAAGATATTATCAAAGTAGGAAGAACTCATTTACAAGATGCTATCCCAATACCACTATCGTTAGAGTTTAAAGTGTACAAAAAACAAATTGAAATTAATATTGAGCGATTAAAACATGTAATAGATGAATTATTATTCATCCCAATAGGTGGTACAGCTTTAGGGACAGGTTTGAATGCTCAAAAAGATTTTGACAAACTCACCGTATCCCACCTCTCAAAAATAACTTCGCTATCCATTAAACTCAATCCAGTAAAAGCAGAAGGAATATCTTCACATAATACTATAGCTTACGCTAGCAGTAGTTTAAGACTTTTAGCATTATCACTTTTAAAAATGGCAAACGATATACGATGGATGGGTAGTGGTCCAAGAGCGGGTCTTTCAGAATTAATTCTACCACAAAATGAACCAGGATCGTCTATAATGCCTGGAAAAATTAACCCCACCCAATCTGAAGCTTTAATTCAAGTTTGTCTTCAAGTGATTGGAAATGATTCTGTCGTTACAAGTGGAGAAATGTATGGAAGCATTTTGGATTTAAACATGAGTAAACCAGTTATGATCGTAAATGTTCTTGAATCCATTGACATTTTAATCGGTGGAATTAATTCTTTTACTGGCCACTGTTTAGTAGACTTAAAAGCAAACGCGGAACAAATCGATTCGAACTTAGAGCAAATGTTAATGCTTGTTACTAACCTTACACCGATAATAGGTTATGACAAATGTTCTGAAATTGCCCAACGGGCTTATAACGAAGGTAAATCGTGTAAAGTAGTAATTAAAGAGATGGGTTTAAAAATCGATAATTTGGACGAACTTTTAGATCCTAAGAATATGGTGTAGGAGAATATAGAGGTGAAAGTATGACATTAGAAGAAATGACATTAACTAAGGTTCGAGAGGAAGCTAAGAAGAAACTCATGGGAGTCTGTGGAGTATATAAAATATGCGATGGAGATGCAATGCGAATCTGTCAAGGTCAAAGCTATGGAAGACCACTTGGATTTGGTGGAATTGGGAGCGGGGCTTCTTTTAATAACAATGTTCTAGCTTTGAAAAAATTGAAGCTAAAAATGAAAACAATCGGAGATCATTTTGAAGCAGATACTACATATGATTTTTTTGGTAGAGAACTATCAATGCCAATAATGGGGGCGAGTATAGCAGGAATAAATAGTTTTGGTGGAGAAAAGGTAATTTCAGAGAAGGAATTCTGCCGTTCAGTGGTTCTTGGTTGTAAAGATGCGGGAACAATAGGTTGGCGGGGTGACACTTATACATATTCGCTTGATGAGTCTTATGGAATTGACGCAATTGTTGAAGCTAATGGACTTGGTGTGAAAATCGTGAAACCAAGAGAACAAAAAGTAATCATAGACTTCTTTAAAAAAGCTGAAAAAGCGGGAAGTGTAGCTGTTGGAGTAGATATTGATGGGTGTGGGTCTTATGCTATGGCTACTCACAATAAACCTGTCTTTAATAAAAATTTTGATGATCTTAAAGAATTAGTATCATCGACGACATTACCCGTAATCATAAAAGGAATTATGAGTTTAGATGATGCTGTTGCCGCAAAAGATGCAGGGGCAGCTGCAATAGTTGTCTCTAATCATGGGGGGAGAGTTTTAGATCATACTCCTGGAACTGTAGAAGTTCTTCCTGAAATTGTTGCTGAACTTGAGGGAAAAACTCGAATAATCATAGACGGGGGATTTCGAACTGGATACGATATTTTGAAAGCACTTGCCCTTGGTGCTGAATCTGTATTAATCGGGCGAGATATCGTTAGAGCTGCTGTTGGAGCTGGAATAGAAGGTGTTAGACTTCAAATGGAACATCTACAGAAAACTCTAGCAAAGGCGATGAAAATGACAAATTGTAAGGATTTAACAGAAGTTAATAGATTCATTCTATATTAATTTTTTAATATCTCTTATTCTATCACAAGCTTAAGAAATATTTATTATACCACTCTACTTTAAGGTATTAATAGGATTTAACAAGCAAATAAGGTATTTTAATCGTGAAAGAAGATAAGAGAAAAATTGGTGAAGATTATAGTGATGCTGAATCCGAGCTCAGCGAGCTAGATCACCCAAAAATACATAAAGGTTTGGTTGGACTCTATGTGGATGAGAGTTTGATTACATATATTGATGGAGAAAATGGAAAATTATACTATCGTGGTTATCCTGTTAAAGAATTATGTGAGAATTCCACTTTTGAGGAAGTTGCTTATTTGCTTATATTTGGAAAACTTCCTAGCAATTCTGAGTTTAAAGAGTTTAAAGATTTATTAATAAAAGAAAGAAATATTCCAGATAATATCATTAGTCTTCTAAAAAGTTTTCCAAGGAACACTACAAGGATTGAACTCCTAAGAACTGCAATCTCTGCTCTTTCATTGTATGATCCAGATGATTATGATTATACTGAACCAGCCAATATTAGGAAAGGGCTTAGAATTGTTGCCAAAATGCCAACTTTATTAGCATTTGCTCATAGGATTCAAACTAATTTGCCTCTTGTAGAACCTTCTGAAGATCTTTCTCATTCTGCAAATTATTATTATATGATGACGGGAAAAATACCAACCACGGATTTTGAACAAGCCTTTGATGATGTATTAATCTGTCATGCAGATCATTCTATTAATTCTTCAACATTCTCTTGTCGTGTAACCGTCTCAACACTTTCAGATATTTATAGTGGTATTACAAGTGCTATAGGTACACTGAGAGGCCCTCTGCACGGTGGGGCAAATGAGGCGGTCATGAAATATATGGTTAATGAGATAAAAAGAAAAGAATTTGTTATTCCTTGGGCAGAGAAAAAATTTGGAAGAAAAGAAAAAATTATGGGATTTGGACATAGAGTATACAAAACTTGGGACCCAAGAGCTAAAATTTTAAGAGGTCTATCAATGGGTTTTTATAAGAAAGCTCTAAATGGGGAATTAATTGATAAAATTCCTAATAATGGACATGACATCCACGATGAGGTTGATTATATCGTAGAAATGACTGAGATTCTCAATGATTATGTAATCAAAACTAAGAATATATATCCTAATGTAGATTTATATTCCGCAGGATTATTGCATATATTAGGAATTCCTACAGCATCTTTTACACCATTATTCGCAGCAAGTAGATCGGCAGGATGGGTTGCTCACGCCATAGAACAACTTAAAGATAACAAACTAATCAGGCCTAGGCTTCGATATATTGGTGAACTAGATAAAAAATACGCGAAAATTGAAGAGAGATAAGTAAATTAAATGAATATAATTGTTACCAATCTCTATCTATCAAAGGCAAGCGTATTAAGTGTAGAATTTTGAATCAGCCCATTACTCGATCTAAAGATGAGAAATCATCTAAAGTTATAACAAGAACCCCAGATTTTAATTCGATGATCCGAATTACTTTTTGGAACGGGTTAGGCTTTATCTTCTTCACATTTATTAAATCTTATGTCGTAATTTATTTTTTTGGAGGTTCTGGATTTGATTTAGGAATAATTATGGCATTGCAACCCTTAGCAAGACTCTTTTCAATGCCCTTAATTGCTTATTTAACAGATCGAGCTTCAAAGAAACGATTAGTCTTGATTGGTTCCGTAGGTCGAACAATAGCTTACATATTTTACTGGTTCTCACTTGTCGTTAATGATCTTTATTTATTTGGCGCAGGAACATTAATTCAAGGATTACTTGTTGGATTTTTCTGGCCGCCTTTTTATTCCTTGATTTCAGAGAAATCATTTAAAGGTAGTAGAACTCAAGCATTAGCAACAGGAAGAGGAAAAATGATTGGATATGGATTTGTAATTGGAGCTTTAATTAGTATTCCTATTTTTGCTTTTTTTAGCTTTATAATGCCTGAGAATATTCCATTAATCTATAGCCCACTTCTGATATTTGCCTTTATCAATTTAATTGCGGGACATCGTTTTTATTTGAAAGTAGACGAAAATCTCACTTTTGAAAAATATATCACTTCATTAGACGGTCATAACATTAAACTTCCGGTTTTAAACGAGAATAAAACTACTGATGTCGGGACAAAAGAAGCTCATGAGACTAAATCGAATAGGTTTTTCAATATCGGTTTTATCACTTTAATCATTGCAATATTAGTAACTTCTATTAGTGGAACAATCTATTCACCTTTCGTTTCAGCTTACTTAATTGAAAACTTGTTAATCGGCTTTACTGAGACAATTATTCCCATTGTCGTCATGATCGTCTATTTTCCTGCCCAAGTTTTTTCACAATTACTCGTATCAAAAGTAGGGAAATTACTTGACCATATATCTCCCACTAAAAGTATCGTAACAATCAACCTGTTTAAATCTTTATTAATATGGCTTCTTGTTTTTACATTCACACCATACGATTTCGCGATAATTCTGATTTTCTTGTATTTGGCATTAGAATCTAACACATACTTCATCCAAGCAATAATGAGTAGAATTTCAATTAAACATAGAGGAAAGATGTTTGGCTTGAACATTTGGATTGATCAATTAGGAAGGGTAATCGGACCATTAATTGGTGGAATTTTATGGGATTCATTGTCATATAGCGCTCCATTTATAGTCTCCATTTTTATTGGATTAGGCCTTATACCGATTTTTATTATCGCAATTAAAAAATTGAACTTTCATTTAGTTGAACAAGTTGAAAGAGATAAAAAAAAATAAAATCTAAATGAGTTTCAAATTCTAGCATTGTTTATTGTATCGTTTCTCTTATTTGTTTTCAAAATTAATGATTTAAAAGCTTAAGAAATATATATCTTTCTTTTTTACTTTAAGGTAGTTTTAGGATTTAATAAGCAACTAAGGTAACTAATTATGAAAAAAGATACTCGTAAAATAAAAGAAGATTATATAGCAGAAGGACCTCAACTCTGCAATCTTGATAGATCAAAAACATATAAGGGATTGGTCGGAATTTATGTTGATGAAAGTTTAATTACTTTGATTGATGGGGAAAAGGGTAAGTTATATTATAGAGGATATCCACTTAAGGATTTGGTAAACAATTCAAGTTTCGAAGAAGTCGCTTACCTCTTAATCTATGGAAATTTACCAACCGTTTCTGAACTCGAAATATTTAAGAACGAGCTGATAAAAGAGCGCACTATCCCAGACAGCATCGTGACAATTTTAAAAAGTTATCCTCGGAATACTACTCGAATTGAATTGTTAAGGACTTCGGTTTCTGCGTTGTCTCTTTATGATGCTGACGATTATGTCTATACAGAAGAAGCAAACATTAGAAAGGGAATTAGGATAATAGCTAAAATACCAACAATTCTCGCGTTTGCTCATAGAATTCAAGAAAACCTATCATTAGTAGAACCATCAGAAGACCTTTCTCATGCTGGAAATTACTATTATATGATGACTGGAAAGAAACCAAGCAAGGATTTTGAGAGAGCTTTCGATAAAATTCTCATTTGTCACGCAGACCATTCGATAAATTCATCTACTTTCTCATGTCGAGTAACTGTATCTACATTATCTGATATATATAGTGGAATAACAAGCGCTATTGGAACTCTTAGAGGGCCACTACATGGTGGTGCGAACGAGAGAGTAGTTAGATTAATGCTCGAAGAGATTAAAAAAAAAGAAAATGTTATTCCTTGGGTCAAAAATAAGCTGGAGAATAAAGAAAAGGTCATGGGTTTCGGTCATCGTGTCTATAAGACGTGGGATCCACGCGCTATTATCCTCCGAGCTTTGTCTAAAGAATTTTGGGAAAAAGAAGAGAGTGGAAAGATTGATAAAATCCCTGACCAAGAACATGAAGCACATCGTGGAGATATTGATAATATTTTTCAGATGACTGAAATGCTCACTGATTATATTATCAAAACAAAAAATATTTACCCGAATGTAGACTTATATTCTGCGGGATTACTTCACGTTTTAGGAATACCAACGCCATTATTCACGCCGTTATTTGCAGCGAGTAGATCCGCAGGATGGGTTGCTCACGCTCTTGAACAGCTCAAGGACAATAAATTGATTAGACCAAGACTTCGATATATTGGTGAGTTAGATAAAAAATACGTAAAAATTGAAGAAAGGTAAGTGGATAACATGAACGAAATCGAAATTCAGAAAAAATTCAGGGAAGAAATTAATAATAAAGACGGTATTGCATCAATTTACAATCTTAAAAAATTAAAAACGCTTGGTTTTGGAGATATAGATAAATTACCATATTCTTTAAGAATATTGCTTGAGAATGTTATTCGTAATTTAGATGGAGAAGTTGTAACAGAAGCAAATTTCCTTGCACTCTCCACATGGGTGCCAAATCAAAAGGAAAAAAAAGAAATTCCATATATTCCTTCAAGAGTATTACTTCAAGACTTTACTGGCGTGCCCGCCGTTGTTGATCTCGCAGCTTTAAGATCAGCTATAAAAAGAGCAGGAAAAGATCCTGATACAATTAATCCTCTTATCCCCGTAGATTTAGTCATTGACCATTCAATCCAAGTTGATTATTATGGGACTAACGACGCACTAAAATTGAATGAAGAGAAGGAATTTGAGCGCAACTATGAGCGATATGTATTTTTAAAATGGGCTCAAACAGTTTTTAACAACTTTCGTGTAGTTCCTACAAGTAGAGGTATATGTCATCAAGTAAATTTAGAATATCTTGCCTCTGTTGTTCAATTAAGGGAAGATAAAGGAGAGTTATATGCATTCCCCGATACATTAGTAGGTACTGATTCACATACTACAATGATTAATGGATTAGGAGTTTTGGGATGGGGTGTTGGTGGAATTGAGGCTGAAGCAGTCATTTTAGGGCAGCCATACTATATGAATATTCCCGAAGTAGTTGGTGTTAAATTAATTGGTGAACCTCAAGATGGAATTACTGCTACTGATGTAGTCCTCACTATTACTCAAATTCTTAGAGCCCACGGTGTAGTTGGTAAGTTTGTTGAATTCTATGGGCCAAGTCTTGACAAGTTAAGGCTACCAGATCGAGCTACGATTGCAAATATGGCTCCTGAATACGGTGCTACAATGGGATTTTTTCCTGTAGATGATAAAACCATAGACTATCTTATTTTGAGTGGTCGCGAAAAAGAGCACATTGAATTTGTAAGGGAATATTTAAAAAAAGTAGGTCTGTATTATGCTCCATCTACATCAACTCCAAATTTTAGTGAAACCTTAGAAATTAATTTAACTGAGATAGAGCCTAGTTTAGCAGGACCAAAGAGACCACAAGATAGAATTTCTCTTAAAGATATGAGAAAAGAATTTATCAATCAACTAAAAACTTCTTATACCAAATCAGACGAAGTAGACTTAATAGCTGGTATTGATTCCGGCACCCTTAAACATGGGTCAGTTGTTATAGCGGCAATCACCTCATGCACAAATACTTCCAATCCTTCAGTTATGGTTGGAGCAGGAATGATTGCGAAAGCTGCTGTCGATAAGGGTTTAAAAGTCAAAAAACATGTTAAAACCAGTTTTGCTCCCGGATCTCGAGTTGTTAGAGATTATTTAGAAAGCGCTGGATTATTACCTTATCTTGAAGAATTAGGATTTAATATTGTTGGTTATGGTTGTACTACTTGCATTGGAAATAGTGGACCACTCTCTAGTGATATAATTAAAAAAATCGAGGATAAAAATCTCACAGTTGCTTCAGTTCTTAGCGGGAATCGCAATTTCGAAGGCAGAATCAGTCCTTACACAAAAGCAAATTACTTAGCATCACCCCCCTTAGTAGTTGCTTACGCAATAGCAGGTACTATTGCAATTGATCTTGAAAATGAATCCTTAGGTCTAGATTCAGAGGGAAATCCCGTATTCTTAAAAGATATTTGGCCATCTCATAAAGAATGTCAACAAATTTACATGAGTAACGTCAACCCAGATCAATTTACTAAAGAATATGGAGAAATTTTTAAAGGGTGGGAATTATGGAATAATTTAAAACCTCCAACAGAGAATGTCTATAAATGGGAAGAACAATCTACTTATGTAAGAGAGCCTCCTTTTTTCATGAATTTTCCCCTAGATACTCCTCCCTTAAAGGACATAGAAAGCGCAAAAATTCTTGCAATTTTAGGTGAAAGTGTAACTACCGACCATATTTCTCCAGCAGGAGCAATACCTGAAGAAATGCCTGCAGGGCGTTATCTAATTTCAAAAGGAATCGAACCTGAAGATTTCAATTCTTTTGGCTCTAGAAGGGGCAATCACGAGGTAATGATGAGGGGAACATTTGGAAACATACGAATCAAGAATTTACTTGTCGATAAAGAAGGTGGTTGGACACTTTATCATCCTACGGGAGAAATAATGCCATTATATGATGCAGCTATGAAATACATTGCTTCTGAAACGCCATTGATAGTTATTGCTGGAAATGATTACGGAATGGGGAGTTCTCGAGATTGGGCAGCTAAAGGTACCCAACTACAAGGAGTAAAAGCAGTTATCGCTGAATCGTTCGAAAGAATTCACAGAAGCAATCTTGTAGGAATGGGCGTTTTGCCCTTAGAATTCAAAAAAGGAGAATCTGCAACAACTTTAAAACTAAAGGGAAATGAAACAATTACTATCTCTGGAATAAAGAATATTAAGCCTTTCTCTGATCTGACAGTGAGAGTGAAAAAAGAAAATGGAGACATTTTTACATTTGATGTAGTCGTAAGACTTGATAGTGAGGTAGATATTGAATATTACCAAAATGGCGGAATATTACATACAGTTCTAAGGAAAATGTTAAATTAGATCGCTTAATCTAAAATGTTGATATTCATTTTTCTCTTGAGTAGCTGGGAAAAATTTCAAATCTATATCCTCACCTTCTTTCATTTCTACTAATGCAGTGCCATTTGTTTGGAATCTATTTCCAGTTTCTCGAAACTTTACAAACACCGAATCATCAGAAAGAACTCGAAGTAATCCTTCAGCATTCTTTTCTACATTATAAAGTAATTTAAGTCCACCTTCTAGCCTTTCCTTGGAAATAGATCCTTCCCCAATAGGAAAGTTCTTTGGACTAAAACCTTCTGAAATATAATGATTCGTATGAAAAAATCGATCCGTAATATCTGTCCTATAAGAAGCATTACCAGTAGTCTCTAGATTTACCGCAACATTTGTTTTTAAAGAACTTATGTTGTAGTTAGCTCCGCCAGAACGCGGGTTATATCTTTGGGCTGCAAAAAGTGCATCCTCAATAGTTTTCTGTTCAAGCATATTTCTTCCAAGAAAAATACGAGATATACCTACGCTTTTTGCAGGATCTGGTAATGAATTACAACAAAAAAAGATTCCATGAGAATTAAATCCAAACGACATTCCAGGTAAGATTCCGGGATATGAATACGCGAAGAAAGAGGTCCCATTTTCTAATTCTTCGTATAAGAAATACGCATTTTTACCCATAATTGGATGCGCATCTTCATTATGAGCAATTAAAGTATTTCTTTCAAATTTAAAAATCCCTGTTGAACAATTATCTGCTCTTGGCATGTGTTTATAATTATGAATGAAAATATCGCGAAATTCTATTCCAGATCCTTCGGCATAACCCTTGAGCTCTTCCATGTATTGTGGAAAATATTTCTCTGAAATGTTCTTTACTTTGTTTAATCTCTCGGGATTTTTTTCGTCCCATTCTTTATTTTCTTTAAAAGCAGGTAAATTGTCTAAAGTATTCTTTATTCGATCCCTAAAGTGCTGTCCAATTTGAAATCCGATTTCGTAATTGGTTCCACTAACTCTTAAAAACGGAAGTGTATCTTGAGTATTCATATTATGAAAAAAGTAAGCTGATTTTTAATTATTATAATTATTTATCCAATTAAATAAAATATTTTTTATAAAATTATTCAAATGGATAATATAATATTTTAAGTAATATCGGGATTTAAAAAAAAAAGAATGCTTAGAACCAAAATTAAAAATTGAGTTATATTGATAATCTAACATACTAAATATTAACGAAGGTTGGGGGATTGACCAATTCAAAAAGAGAAGCGTTAAGTATCTCACTCACAACATAATATATACAGTACAAGAAAATATTTATGAACCTAATATGCACATGGATGATGTGGCGGTACAAATAAAAAAATAAGAGGATGCAGAAATATGAGCAAAAATAAACATTTCGGTATGGTAATTGATCAAGAAAGATGTATTGGATGCGAGGCGTGTAGCTTAGCTTGTCGGATTGAAAATAATTCAACGGAATTCTGGATTAAAGTTGAAACTCAAGGAGGAAAAGCAAAAAATACTCCAGCTGGCAAATATCAAAATCTAACTTTAAATTATCTCCCCAAATTATGCAATCATTGTTCAAATCCGCCGTGTGTTGAAGTTTGTCCCGTTGATGCGCTTCAAAAACGAGATGATGGGCCAGTAGTATTAGATCAGAATTTATGCACAGGTTGTAAAGCTTGTATTAAAGCATGTCCATACGATGTTATTGTTTTCGATGAAAAAAGTAATCATGCTGAAAAATGTAATTTATGCGTTCATCGAATTGATAAGGGTCTCGAACCTTTTTGCGTTATTTGTTGCGAGGGACAAGCTATGTATTTTGGTGATTTGAACGATCCAACTAGTGAAGTTTCCCAACTTCTTTTAAAGAGGATCAATTTTCAATTAAAGCCAGAAGAGCTAACGAATCCTTCGATCCATTATCTTCCACCTAAACCAAAAAGAGAACTGTAAAAAATAATATATTAAAGAAGGAGAATGTCTTTTAAAAAAAAAAATTGAGATAAATTTTTAGTTTATTATTCTCTCTTCTTGAAAAAGCGACTATAGGATGTATATTGCCACAACATATAAACAATTGTTCCTATTATCATGAGCATTCCAAGCATTGGGGCAATCTCTCCGAAGAAGATCACTGGCATGTAGAAAAAATACGAAACAAAAATGTAAATTCCAATTCTAACTAATTGTTTGTCATCAACCGCTTTTGCGTCTCGATATATTAATATTGAAAGTGCTATTCCTTGTATCAGCCATGGTATGTTTCGGAATACTAACCATTCGTAAGGAGCTGATTGAGCTGTCCATTGATTTTGAGGAAATACAAATATTATCAATCCAACTATTCCGATACCAATTAATACTTTAAACAGTAAATTCTTCGGATGATTAAACTGTACCCGCCAAGCATCTGTGAAAAACATAAATAGAAAGATTAAACCAACCGCTTCTAAGAGAGATCCGATTCCTGAAATAGCATAGCTCATTTCTCCCTCTCCAGAGAAAAAAACGATTAGTCGAGCACCTACATGCCCTAAATCACCTATAAATAACATTATAAATGCTAATCGTATTCTTTTTGCTGTCGTGATTTCTTTCTGATTTACCTTTTTCAGGTTTTTTGACATCAGAATTACAATTGCACAGATATATATTAAATAGATAACACTGAATGTTATCTCCATTATAACTTGAGGTTCCGCCATAATTGTCACCGAATTTCGTGTTCTTAAAATCTATCTAATTTTCATAAATATATACATTTCTATTCTTGAAGAAATAATCGTAATAAACGGGCAAAGGAGTTAAGGATTTCAAGCAAACTCGAAAATTGATGCTCGTAATGAAAAAAAAGAATATTAAGTATTAAGTTTTTGGAGCAAGTAAGCCATGTTTTTACCTAAATTTTGAAAAGTAGCTATACCTTCTCTGTCTTCCATAATTTTTTCAGGGTTTAAAACATTTGGATTTACACCTAAATTCCAATAGCTACTACCAACTACAAACATCTGGTTAATTAGGAAAAAATAATTTATACTTGAAAAAACATGAGTTGCTCCTGCTCTTCTGACCGATACTACAGCGGCACCAACTTTATGTTTTAACAGGCTATCGTTTACTTTACTTACAAGACCTGCTCTTTCGATTAAAGCTTTCATTCTTGTGGTAGTATCTGCAAAATAAGTAGGTGATCCTAATATTATCCCATCAGCATTGAGCATCTTTTCTAAATACTCATTTAATTTGTCAGTTTTGACACTACATCTCTTATCTTGATTTTCAACGCATCGATAACATGAGATACATCCCTGGATTTTATCCATACCCATCCAAACATATTCAGTCTCAATTCCGGCACTCTTCAATTCGTCCATTACCACATTTAAACATATGGCGGTATTACCCTCACTCCTTGGACTTCCATTAAAAACAACTACTTTCATATTTTAACATCTACTAATTAGTATTTTTTATTAACTATTGTATAATTTAATAACTTTCTTCTTCAATTTCTTAATATTGACTTCTATTCGTCTTCATTAGCAATAACTGGAATGTCAATAATCTTAATTATTTCCAAACATAAATATTTCTTTTAATCTAGTATTCTGAACTCAATCTCCCGTCCTTTATTATTAAAGCATTTTATACTGTGTAAATTATACGGAGAAGCGATAATAAAATTGAATTGTTTTGTTTTAAAAACATGATTAATATCAGTAAGAGAAGGATTAGGATTTCCAGAAGGATGGGAATGAATAGATCCCTTGAGAGTTGAATCAAAGCCCAACCTACTAGGAATAAAAAGTCCAGAAGTGTTAGAGGTAATTGCTCCTGGAGGTAATATAAATTCTATCGCAATTCCATCAATGATTCTTAGAAGTCCTAATATTTCTCTCGGATGTTGATTTTTACATAACGCAAAAAGTCCATTAAGTAATTCTTTTTTAATTTTTATTTCTTTAGAATCCAAATTATTAATGAAAGTTAATATTTCATCAATGAGATCGACAATAGAAGGAGGATTTTTTTTTTCCCATCGATTTAATAAAGGAATAATTTTATCAACTTTTCGATAAACGCGGTCATCTTTACTAATTAAATTAACAATTGGTTTTTTTGGGTAATTTTTGAAGTTGATTTTCAAAAAAAATTTATCTCTTAAAGGAATTTTTACATGAGAAATACGAGCGTCCTCAAGAATTGCATTAGGATAAAATTCAATTATCTTTTGATATTGATCTTCAATAATTTTCATAACAATCCCTAAAATTATTCTAATTTGCCAAGATATATTTCGGTATCGTATTCAATTCTAATAATTCCATTCCGTTGGTGCTTGTTAAACAAATCTTCCAATTCAAGTATCATTTTTGGGAAAATAGGATTATCAACTAAAGGAATATAAGATGAAGAAAGGACTCTACCTTTAAAACTGGTAAAACTTAAATCTTGAAAATTATCAAATGTTTCTTTTTGGTAATTAAAGAAGAGATCAACATTTTTCTCATTTTTCCTTACTTCTTTATAATCTATACCGTATTTTAAAATGAAATTTTCATAGCTACTATTAAACTCTGCTCCGGATTTTCCACGATTGTTCCAAATTAACGCTACATTTCCATTCGGTTTTAATATTCTTTTAAATTCTCTCTTAGACTCCTCTACATCGAACCAATGAAAAGCTTGTCCAGCAGTGATAAGCTCTACAGAATTCTCTTCTAATCCCGTGGACTCAGCCGAACCGTCAAGACTTGTAAAATTTGGATATCCTTGGAGGGTTTTTTCAGCTGCTTCTCTCATATCTTTATTAGGTTCAATACCATAAACCTCGTTTCCGTTATCCAAGAATAGTTTAGCGAGAATTCCTGTACCTGAACCTATATCGGCGATTACAGCATCTTCTGCTAAATTTTTTTTCCCTTTTAGAAATTCTATAATTTTTAGTGGGTAGCTTGGTCGGTATTTGATATAGTTTTCTACTCTGGAAGAAAATCTCTTCTTCGGTTCAATAGCATATTTCCTATTGCTCATTGAATCTCGATAACACTTAATTGAATTAATTATTTTCTAAAAATCTTTAAATACCATTAGATCATAGTATTGTCTGTAAATGAATAGCTAATTTTACATTATTATTTTTGGTGTTATCCATGGTTGAAAAAAAAAAAATAGAGTCAATTCCGAGTAATACACCTATTGAAAATGTTCCAGTTGATTATTACCCACAAGGCTGTGGAAATTGGTATGAAATCGAGGAAGACATTGATGCTGGAAAAAAAATGTTTTTCAGAGATAGCAAACACGGGACTGGAGATTCAGAAAATACGATTGTTTTTGTTCATGGCAACCCTGAGTGTTCGTACACATATAGAGGTGTTATAAAGCACTTAGTTAGCACAGCTAAAAAACCTATTAGGATTGTAGCAATGGATCACATTGGTTTTGGTTTATCTGATCAGGCTTCTTTTGAGATGGTTTGCATGGATCACGCTCAAAATTTGGGTCAATTAATACGACATTTGAATTTACGAAATGTTACTTTTATCATCCACGATTGGGGTGGCCCAATCGGTGTTGGAGCGTTTTTAAAATTACCCGAACGCATATCAAATTTAGTGATATTAAATAGTACTGTTTTTCCAATACCACTTACAGGATTAACATTTAAGAATTATCCCCTGAAGCGATTACCATGGAGTAAGTTACCAAAAACAATACCTAATAATTATTGGGGAGCGTTTTCATCGTTTGCTATTTTTTATACTCTTGAAAACCCTGATGATTTATTAACAAACATGCCAACCATGCTTGCCAACGCAAAAGAGAAGGGTACGCTAATGGAAAACGAGAGCGTTAGTCAAAGGATATTTAGAGAACAATTCCAATCTAAACCGAATACATTAAGCTCAAAACGCTTAGTTCTTCAAACACCATTATGGGGTCACGGAAATATATATAAAGAACCAGCATTAGGAGAACGCGATACAACTCCCTTTTATCGCTTTATACAGGACAATATTAGTAATCTTTGGGGTCCTGATGGCCAAAATATCGGTGTTCGGGCGGTTATTGGCAAAAAGGATCCATTAGCAAAAGAGGAAGTCTTACAGCAATGGGTTGATCATCTTCCTCAACTTGAAGGTCACATAAAGATTTTTGAAAACAGAAACCATTTTATTGAAGAATTTGAACCGGAAGCGATTGCTAATGCCATTATCGATGTAGCAAGGTTAAAATAAGTAAAAAAATGAAAAAAATAAATAATAAAATTAACTGTGTTTTTGTTTTATAAACGGAAGTTTTCCTCCCGCTTTTAGAACATTAATCTCTGTTACGCTTAAAGAATGAGTTAAATTAATTTCAGTACCTTTAGAGAGATTTTTTAATGCTACATTCCCTGATTCTATCGTAGTTAGATCGATTTCTAAGTTATCTCCTTGTTCAACCTTAGCATAATCATCTGTATTTGCAAATGTTAATGGTACGATACCAAAGTTTACAAGGTTAGCTAGATGGATTCGAGCAAACGATTTCACTATAACTGCTTTAAGTCCGAGATATTTTGGTGCTATAGCTGCGTGTTCTCTACTTGAACCTTGACCATAGTTTTCTCCTCCAACAATAAAACCACCATTCTTTTCTAAAGATCTCTCTGGAAAAGTTGAGTCTACCAGATTGAAGACAAATTTACTGATTTCAGGAATATTAGATCTTAAAGGCAAAATTTTAGCCCCTGCTGGCATTATATGATCGGTAGTAATATCATCTTCGACTTTAAGAAGAAGTTCCCCTTCTAATTTGTTTGGTAAAGGATTGAATTCTGGTAAGGGCTTTATATTAGGTCCACGGACGATTTCAATAGATTCTTGACCTGCCTTTGGTGGAATGATCATATTATCGTTAACCATAAATTTTTCTGGCATTATTATCTCTGGAAATTTGCCAAAAGATCTTGGATCAGTAATCTTGCCATGAATTGCAGATACAGCCGCAGTTTCGGGGCTTACTAGATATGCTTGAGCGCTTTTAGTTCCAGATCTTCCAAGAAAATTTCTATTAAAAGTTCTTAATGTAACGGCATCAGTTTTTGGCGCCAGTCCCATACCAATACAAGGACCGCATGCGTTTTCTAGAATTCTTGCTCCCGCTTCAATTAAATATGCCATCTCGCCAGATGTTATCATGTGATCAACAACTTGACGAGAACCAGGTGAGACGGTTAAGACAGTATGTTCATTAACAGTTTTTCCTTTTAAGATATTAGCAGAGATTTTAAGATCTCTTAAGGTTGAGTTCGTACAACTCCCAATGCAAACTTGATCAACTTTTAATCCTTCTATTTCCTTTACAGTTTTTATATTGCCCGGGCTATGTGGCGTGGCTACAAGAGGGACAAGTTCGCTCAGATTTATTTCTATTGTTTCGTCATAGACTGCATCTTCATCTGGTTCTAAAAGAACCCATTGATCCCCTCTTTCTTGAGATACTAAGAATTCTTTTGTAATATCGTCAGATGGAAATATCGAGGTTGTGGCTCCCGTTTCAGTTCCCATGTTGGTTATTGTACCTCGCTCAGGTACACTTAGAGTCTTAATTCCTGGGCCAGTGTATTCCAATACTTTATTAACTGCACCTTTAACACCAATTCTCCTTAAGACTTCGAGAATCACGTCTTTTGCTGCCACAAAATCAGGTAGTTTCCCGGTAAGAAGTACGTTTACAACCTTAGGCATTTTTAAATGAAAAGATTCTCCTGCCATCGCAGCTGCTACATCTAATCCACCGGCGCCTATAGCTATCATACCTACACCTCCACCAGTCGGAGTGTGGCTATCGCTCCCTAATAAAGTTTTTCCAGGGCGTGCAAAGCGTTCCAAATGCAGCTGGTGGCAAATACCATTTCCTGGGCGTGAAAAATAAAGCCCGTATTTAGCAGCAATACTTTGTAGATATCTATGATCGTCGGGATTTTTAAAATCAGTCTGTAAAGTATTGTGATCTACATAACTGACCGATAACTCAGTCTGAATGTGAGATATACCTATCGCTTCGAATTGCAAATAAGCCATAGTACCCGTAGCATCTTGGGTTAAGGTTTGGTCAATTTTTATACTAATATCTGTTCCACGTTCTGATTTACCATCAACCAAGTGCTCTTCTATTACTTTTTCAGTTAAAGTTTTCCCCATAATAACTTTTAACCAATATCAATTTAGTTTTATTTTTTATTTTATTATTTTATTGAAAGTCTTAATTTAATCTATTTGTGAACAAAATAGATACAAGTTATCTAAAATGAAAATGTTATTAAACTTTTCCTTTGATAAGTTAGGTGATTTGCCCACTTTTCTCCCTTTAAACAAGGAGTTTAAAAAAAAATATCGTGTTGGATGATTCTCGTACTTTCACAAACAAAATCTTTAACTTTATTAACTAATCTAACTAATTAATTTCTAGGCAAAAGCTTCAAAAAAATAAAAAATACGGTGGCTATTATTAGTCAAATTGAAGACCAAGAAAAAACGGGCATTGATGTTAGAGCAAATGACTTAATAAGAGAAACTAAAGTATTAACCATAGCACGATTAGCAATAATGTTAGTAGATTTATTTGGACTTGACGAACCATTTAAAAAAGTGGGAAAACATAGCGGTCAGGAAATCGAAATGTATTTCACCGAATTAGATGGATATATTACCTTCATTCTCGCATCCGAAAGAGAGAATTTTGATTGTGTTGCAGAAAAAGCTAACAGTCCAATTGCGAGACTTATTATAACTGTCGAAGAAGATAAAATCTTAAACCTTATTAGTAGCATTATTCGCTCTAAAAACAACCTTTTCAGTTTAATTAAATTCTTGAAATACATAATCCCTGGTAAAGCAAAAATTAAAGGATCTTATGTAGCCGCCATTAAGTTAATTAGGTGTCTTATGATTGGAAAACATGATGTTTATAGTTACAACGGAGGATCATTTGCGTGAGCTTAAAAAACGATCATTTTCTCCAGATTTCAGACTCAATAACTAATCCCTACATAACAGAATGGCTAGCAGAAGGTAAAAAAGTTTTAGGATACTATTGTACTTATATCCCGGATGAACTCTTATACGCGGCGAATTTACTACCATATCGAATACGAGCAACCGGGAATACAGAAACGAATCTGGCGGATGTATATATGGTACGATTTACGTGCTCTTTTGTTCGCGCAACATTTGACATGGCTTTAAGAGGTATCTATGATTTTTTAGACGGAATTTTAATTTGTAATTCCTGCGATCACTCTCGCCGAATGTTTGAACTTTTTGATTTAAAAATTTTTGGAAGAAAAGACTTTCCTAAACCAGCTTCCCAATTTTACTATTCTATACCTCATGTTATTACGGATGAAGGCTTTGAATGGTATTATACCGAGATACAAGAATTAAAAACTGAGTTAGAAGAAAAATATAATCTAGAAACTATAACTAAACAAGATTTAATTGAAACTATTAACATCTACAATAAGAATCGTGACCTTTTACGGGAAATACACGAAATGAGAGTTATTGACGCCCCCAAAATTACCGGTAGTGAAGCTTTGCAAATATCAATGTCGAACAATTCAATTCCCAAAGAAGCTGCTAACCGGGAATTAGAACGAATTGTCAACTCCTTGAAAGAAAGCGAAGGCATTAAATCCAATGCTAAAAGAATCATGCTTGTTGGAAGTGAAGTTGACAGCACTGATTTTACTGGATTAATAGAAGATTCTGGGGCTCTCATTGTTTCTGATTTTTTATGCTTTGGAACTCGCAATTTTCTGGATGATGTCCACTTAGGTTTCAACCGCGATCCACTAAAAAGCATAGTAGAGCGAGTGTATTTCAGAATGTCTTGTCCTAGAATGATGGACGATCACGAACGGCGTTTAGAATTTGTGAAAACTGAAATTAAAAGAGCAAAGGTTGATGGAGTCATCTTACAAAGAATAAACAATTGCGACCTACACGGTTGCGATAATATGCTATACGTTCACGAATTAAAGGATTTAGAGATTCCCGTATTGAATTTAGATCGCGAATTTTACCAAGCAGATACCACTAGACTTCAAACAAGAATAGAAGCCTTTTTAGAAATGATTTAGATTAGAATAATTTTAGAATAAAATAAAATACTAAGTGTGAAGTGGTGAATATTACAGCTAAGAATGAAACTAGGATTGTCCCTTATCAAATGTTATTAGACGCGATGGAGACTACCTACGAATTAGTAGAAAATATCCTTCCCGAAACAGGAATCCCTTCTTTAAGAATAGGATTGGAAGAAATGATACCTGTAGTTAGGAGAGATATTGAAAAAGCTCGAGAAGGCTTGCCTATCGTTGGATACCACTTTGCATTCCAAGCCGATTATCTTAAATGTTTTGATTGCGTACCTATATGCATCGAAGGAGTTTCCTATTTTTTAGGAACTCTTTTAATGAATGGTGTTGAAAAATATTATGATGTAATAGGAAATTGGGGTCATCCCTTTCATACATGTTCGGCACAAAAAGGAGCAATGGGGATGAGTTTAGAAAACTTGTATCATTTTGACGCAATGATCACTCCAACAGCACCGTGCGATTCCACATGCGCGTCTTATCCTTTTTTCAAATTTGAAAAAAAAATTCCTTTAATAATTGCCGATATGCCTTTTCTTCATGATGAAAAAAGTTACAAATATTACGGTGAGCAATTAAAGCTAAGTCTTCATAGTCTGGGGGAGGTAATTGGTCAAGAACCCGATTTTGATAAAATGAGAAAAGCTTTAGAAGTAGAGAATGAAGTGTCTAAATTAAGAATGGAATTGTTTGACTTAATAAAAGCTGTTCCAAGCCCAATTGAGAACATATTTAATCCTATTTCAGCTGCATCAACGATAATTATTTCTGGAACTCCTGAAAACATTTCGTTTTATCGTAGGATACTCGATATCGCAAAATCTAGATACAAGAACAAAGAACATCATGGAGGTGAAGAAAAAATAAGATCGATCTGGCCTTACATGCTTACTTTCTTTGATATTTCTTTATGTGAATGGTTAGACCGAAAAATGGGCATGAGTGTTTTACTCGATATCTTTAACTATAATTTATCAGATCCCGTTGATACCAAAGCTGATTTAGATTCTCTATTTTATGAAATGGCCAGAAAGGCTATGGGATGGCCAATGATAAAACAATCAACTGAGTTCTATTACCCCTTCTTAGACGATTGTATTAGAATGGCTAAAGATTTTAGCGCTGATTGCTTCATTTATACACAGAGTATTGCGTGCAAGCAATTTGGAGGCGTACCGCAGCTGCTAAGGGAAGCTCTCATGGACGAAGTAGGAATCCCTATGTTGGTAATTGATTTTGATGTTGGAGACGCCAGAATAACGTCGGCAAAGGCTATTAAAGACAAAATATCGATGTTTGTTCAGACTTTACTATAGTTGAGAGGTTTCAATTATATTAATATTTTAAGAAGTTTTTTGTAATTTATAACGAATAAAGAGGAATTTTAATGCTCTATCCACAAAGAAATAGTAATCGTCATTTTATAGACCTATCTGGATTTTGGGATTTTCTATTAGACCACGATGATAAAGGGGTTGGAGAAAATTGGACCAAGGGTTTTGATAATGGATGTCCAATAGCTGTACCTGCCAGTTGGAACGATCAATTTGCTGACGACCGAGATTTTTTAGGACCTGCCTGGTATCAAATGAAATTTACAATACCTTTGGAATGGGATAAAAAGAAAATCTTGATAAGGTTTGGTTCGGTTAATTACCTTACTAATGTATGGTTAAATGGAGAGGTGGTAGGACATCACGAAGGAGGGCATCTACCTTTTGAGTTTGAGATATCTGATAAGATCGTGCCCGAAGATAATTTACTCGTAGTTAGAGTAGATGGAAGATTATCAGATAATCATGTGCCACCTCGGGGGCGTCCAATGAACAATCCGCATACAAATTTTGATTTTTATCCCTTTTGCGGAATTCATCGGCCAGTGTTGCTTTACGCTATTCCCAAAGAAGGATTAAGAGACATAACTGTTAAAACATCTATAAAAGATACCACGGGAATATTAGATGTTACAATAGAAACTATTGGTTTAGATGATGTCCATATGAATCTTTCTCTAAAAGGATTTGGTTCAGAAATAACTAATACATCGAAAAATCAGCAAAATATTCAAAAAATAACTTTAGAAGTAAAACAAGCGAAGTTTTGGGATACGGAAACCCCTAATTTATACGATCTAACAGTTGACATCGTTAAAGAAAATGCTATAATCGATTCTTATTCGCTTAAAGTAGGAATTCGGACTATAGAAGTGAAAGGAGATAAGCTGTTATTAAATGGTAAACCCATTTATCTAACAGGATTTGGACGTCACGAGGATTTTCCAATTACGGGGAGAGGGTACGTTCCAGCAGTAATAGTCAAAGACTACTCTTTGATGAATTGGATCGGAGCTAATTCCTTTCGAACATCGCATTATCCATATTCAGAACAAATGATGGATTTAGCAGATCGCCTAGGTTTTTTAGTCATTAACGAAATTCCTGCGGTAGGTCTTACGTTTAGTAAAGATGTAATTGATAGAGAGCTCGAATTATGCGATCAATACATTGAAGAATTGATAAAGAGAGATAAAAACCATCCAAGCGTTATAATGTGGAGCTTGGCAAATGAACCTAAAAATAGTTTGAAATCGGGTGTATTTTTTAGAACTTTATATGATAAAGCAAAAGATTTAGATGATACTCGACCCGTAACTGTAGTAAATATGATGGGTGTAAAAGAAAAAGCTTTTGAATTCTGCGATGTATTATGTATCAATCGATATTATGGATGGTATTTGCAACCTGGAAACCTAGATGAAGCTTGCGAACTCCTTTCAAAAGAAATGGATAAATTATACGAAAAACATCGTAAACCAATCATTCTTAGTGAATTTGGAGCAGATACAATTCCTGGGTGGCATTCTCAACCGCCCGAAATGTTTAGCGAAGAATACCAGACTGAATTCATAAAAAAATATATTGAAGTCTGTCGGAGTAAATCTTACGTGGTAGGGGAGCATGTATGGAATATGTGCGACTTTAAAACGTCTCAAGGAATTACTCGAATGGGATCGATAAATTATAAAGGCGTGTTTACTCGAGATAGAAGACCTAAAATGGCAGCACATATGTTGCGTAACGTATGGAAGAAAAAAGACTAAAAATTAAAAAGTTGTGGTGGAATAATGAGAAAAGATTTAAAAGGATTAACCAAAGAAGAGCTTATGGACTACATCGAAGATTTAAGTAAGAATTGGCTCGCAATCGACGGAACTTGGTTTCAAGCTGTAGAAAAAGAATTTGGATTGGAGAAAGCTATTGAACTCGATGTAGCACAATGGAAAAGATTTACTATAATTGAAGCAAAACGAATAATGAAACGGTTCAATATTCAAAAAAATGGAGGAATTTCAGCCTTAGTTAAGTCGCTAAATTATAGAGTTTACGCCAACATAAATGTACAAGAAACAGTTGAGATTTCTGATAATCGTTGTGTTTTTCGGATGAATGATTGTCGGGTACAATCTGCAAGAAAAAGAAGAAACCTTCCGGATTTCCCTTGTAAATCGGTAGGGATTGTTGAATACGAAGATTTCGCGAAGACCATAGATCCAAGAATAAAAACTAAGTGTATATGTTGCCCTCCTGATCAACATCCAGATAACTATTATTGCGCTTGGGAATTCACGATTGAAGAATGATGTCCAGAAAATAAAATTAATAATGGTTGTAGCGTGATTAAAACTAATAAAAAAATAAATAAATAATAATTATTCAAAATAACAAAAAGCTGTATAATTATGTTTGACAAATCGCATTGTAAAGATTGTAAAACAGTTGCTTGCATGATGAAGTGTCAATGGATCAATTTTGAGAGCATTGACGCAGCAAGGAAAGAAGTTGATAAATTGATTAATGAGGACGAAGATTGTAGGATATTAAAGGAATGCATGCTATGTTTTTCCTGTGATGAGTATTGTACATATAATTCGCATCCTTTTGATTTAATCAATGAGCTTCAGGAAAAGTACAATTCTCAGAATATTTTACCTGCAATTGCACAAAATGCAATCAACACGTATAAAGCAAAGGGAGAATTTGTACCGCGCCCGATTGATCATGAAAAGCCCATTTTAAATAAGTGTGCGTTCCCCAAAATGAATGCAAAAGAAATGAAAGGGCCGATGTTTGATGATCTACAATCAGTTGGTGGTTTACATTACTTTTGTCAATTAGTATATCAACACACGGTCACACCTTCCATTATCAAAGAAAGGGTACCAATAATTCTTGAAAACTTCAAAAAAGCTGGTGTTAAGAAGGATACCGAAGTTATCTGTTGGCATGACGAATGCTATGGACTGTATACTTCATATTGTCAAAGGAACAACATTGAGGTGCCTTTTAAACCCGTCCATATTTTTGAATATGTATATAATTATCTTAAGGATCACGAATCTGAAATAACGAAACTTAACATGAAAGCTGCCTATCAACGTAACTGTTCCAATCGTTATGTAACTGAAACTGATAAAATTCTTGATGACATATGTGAACTCATCGGGGTAGAACGGGTTGCTAGGAAATACGATAGGGAAAATGGTTTATGCTGCGCTGCACCCTTTGCAATGAGGGGACATAAAAATCTAGTTCGTAAAACTCAAAATAATAACGTTCAGGATATGGTAGATCATAGTGCTGAGGTTTGCATATTCAATTGCCCTATGTGCCTGGATACATTAAAAAGGAAAGTAACTGCTAAAGGAATGAAATGTTACTTCATTAGCGACTTAGCACGACTGGCGTTAGGGGAAAAGTTGGAATATTAAATATTCCTGTTTTTTTTTATCTCATAATAATTATTATTAGTGTAGAGAGATTCATATACACAAATCAAATCAAATCATTAAAGGGTGATAGAAAATTTTCGACGAATCTAATTGTGATAAATGTGAAAATATAGATTGTTTGACTCGTTGTCAATGGATGGAATTTAGAGATGTTGAAGAAGCACGAGTAGAAAAAACTAAAATGATCAACGGGGAGGAATCTCGAGTCTTGTCTGACTGTGTTACTTGTTTTGCTTGCGAGGAATATTGTCCTTATGAATCTCATCCCTTCGATCTAATAACAGAATTGCAAGAGAAATATAATTCGTTAAAAATCAACCCTGGTATTATTGAGAATACGGTAAATAGATTTGCTCCTCACGATCAACTGAGATTAAAAGAAATCGACCCTAATAAACCAGTGTTAAATAAGTGCGGATTGAGAAAAATAAATGCCAAAAATATGGAAGGGCAGCTGTTTGAAAATTTACAATATGTTAGTGGTCTTGACTTTTTTTGCAACCTAATGTATCATCACTACGGAAGAGATTCGATTATCAAAGAAAGGGCTCCGATAATACTAGCAAATATCAAGGCTCAAGGTATTAAAGAGATGATTTGTTTTCACGACGAATGCTATGGATTCTATGCTTCTTTTTGTCCCAGAAATAATATTGAGCTTCCATCTGGCTTTAAACCTGTTCACATTTACGAATATCTCTACAACTATTTAAAAGAACATAAATCGGCTGTTAAAAAACTAGGTATGAAAATAGCCTATCAAAGATCCTGCTCAAATCGTTTTCTCCCTGAAGTTGACGAATGGGTTGATAAGATTTGCGATTTAATAGGTGTTGAGAGGGTAGAGAGGGAATACGATCGAGAAAACGCCTTATGCTGTGGTGGAATCTTTGCGACTCTTGGTAAAAAATCTTTAGGTCGCAAAACTCAAAGCGATAACGTAAACGATATGATAAAACATGATGCTGAAGCGTGCGTTTATAATTGTTCTATGTGTATGGAAAGCTTAGGCTCTAAAGTTGGGCGAAAAGGATTAAAAAATTATATTCTCAGCGATCTTTGCCGATTGGCCCTCGGAGAATAAATTAAGCAACAAATAGACGATAACGAACAAATTATCGTACTCTTATATTTTATTTTCAAGGCCTTTTATAATTATTATATATTTGTCATGGAAATGTAAAGCACTTAATTCTTTAGGAGGTACCGCGTTTTTTGGGTCTTCTAAGGGAAAGGGTTGAATAAAATGTAAACCGTGATTATTTAATGCATATGTCCATTCTTTTGTGACCCATTTTGATTGCTTTGCCTGAAGAGTCCAAAATAATAAAAGTACATCTGATTTTGAAATCTCATCATATATTCTCGATTCCCACTCTTCACCTGGTTGCATGGACAAACAATCTACAAACACTTTTACTTCTGGACGGCTTGCTTCAACTGCTTGAACTCTCTTCATCACTTCAATTCGATCCTCACTTGAATAAGAAGCAAAAAATTTATTAATTTTACGTGTTTTTTGCGTAACATCTCTTATTTCTGTCTTTGATGCTCCAATTTCTAAAATGAATTCAATATCAATTTTAATAAATCCATCAATAAAAATTTGTACTCTGCCTAGATGAGATCCAGAGGGTGTGTTTTTCGGTACTGAAACAGGAAAAGTTCCATTCGTTATTTTACCCATCCAAGTTATAGTCTCAATCTTTTTCAATGCTTCAAGTGGAGGAGGCAATGTTAATACAATATTAAAAACTTCCCCCATTTTAGCTGTTATTGGCCCCTTTAGCCCCTTTTCCTTATACTCTCCCTCCATGCGCGCCATTTTGCTCATATCTGTTTTCTGCTCTAATATATAAGCCCAAACATATAGAATGAAGGTAGTACCGGGAGATAACGACGTTGGGGTATAAACAGAAAAATATACATCAGATAAATCTCTTCTAATATCTCCAGTTATTGTTCCATGTTGTGAGATTTTATCAACTTGCTGCTCAAAGTCTTTAATTATTCCAATGTTTCCCGAGAATGCAATTTTAATTGGCTTTAACTTCTTTACAAATTCATCAATAATTTCTATCAATACTTTACGAGTTCTATTAACATCATCATCCTTATCTACTAATCCAATACATAAGATATTATTTTTCGATACAAAAAGAATTTTCAAATTTTGTAGTATGATTATCTCAAGTTCTTCACTTTCCTTAAAAAATATAGTAAAAAATGTTTTAAGACTAGTTAAATACGATATTGCTTCGTCATCGAATTCTATTTTTCCGTATTCTCTTTGAAATAATAAGATACCCGAATTGTTGATTAGATAGATATTGTGAAGAATTTTTAACACCTTTATTTGGATTAAGTTACAAACTTATTGCTAAATATATAATTGTTTACAAAATATAGTTTTCATTCTAATTACTGATTTAGAAAGATTAACCAAAAAAGAGCAAAAATTCTCCACCGCCAATATATCTTCCGTATAGAATAATGTTGGAAATGTAAACCTGTTTATAGGAGAATATGAAAAAGCCAAGCATTATTTTGATAAAGCGTTAGAGGATTATCACGCCAATGGTGATATTATAGATTAAAAGACAGTAAAATTGCGGTATTTTAAAATAATTACTTTTTACTTTTTATCGGTTGTAAGTAGAGCGATTTAGAATTCAATCTTAATAATTTTTAAGCTAGCGAATATATCAAAATATATAGAAAAAAGAAATAATTAATGAGAAATAATATGACAGAACAAGAAATTAGGACACAAATCTCAGAAAAGGAAGATGAGATTACGAGAGTTGAAGAGGATGCCTCTAAAAAGGAAGCTTCTGCTGAGAAAGAAATTGAAGCTGATTTTGATGACAAGATTAAAGATACCAAATCTAAACTTGAAGTAGGAGAAGTAGATTTAAAAGAAGCCACAGAAAAATCTAAAGAATGGACAAAAAAAATGAACAAATTAACTGTGGAAGTATCTTCAAATAAAAAGAAATATGATAATTTAGTTAAGGGAAAGGCTAAAGCTTTAAATAAGAAATTGGACAATATTCTCAAAGAGAAAAAGACAAAAATAAAATCGTACGAAACAGACATTAAAGCTTTAAGAAAAAAATTGGACAAATTAGAAGCAGAGGAATTAAAAAACCAAACAGTAGAATAAGTTTTCTGTTTAACCTTTTATTTTAAATCGAGAATTAACCAGTCTTCAATTATTTATAGGTAATTTTTGACCCTTTTCATTGAGGAGATCCTTAGAAAAACCCGATTGGATTTTAATTTCGTCGTATAACCAAGTTAACAGCCTCATTTTAGCATTATAAATCTCGACTTCCTCTTCAAATATTTCCATTTTACCGAATTACTCATTATTTCTTAATCTTGAAGAGCCTTGCCTCACAAAAACATATTTAACATACTATTATCTACGTATTACTAAGAAGGAGATTAAGATTTGGTTGTAATTGTGGATAAAGAAAAAGTTGAAATTAATGTTCTTTTCTATTTTTTCTTATAATTTGCTTCGATTTTCTCTAAATCGTAGGCCACATTTTCTATGAGACCGCCTTCGATGACCTTATCTAATCGGTCTATTAAATCCCTTGGAAAAAGATCAATTTTCGACACGCCATTCCTAAAATCTTTAAAATTTTTTGTAACTTCATATTCACTGGTACTTCTTTTCTCGTCAAACTCATCCATCACGGCTTTCGAAAATAAATCAATAATTTCGTTCATGATTTTTTGTTCAAAATCGTCAACTTCACTGTTAGCGTCCAGGATCATATGGTCGTATTTTCTGTTTAAACTTTGGATTTCCTCAGCTTTTTTTGCTTCAATCTCATCAATTTTAGGTTGTAACTCCAGTTTTTTAATTTCTAACTCTTTTAGTTTCGATTCTAATTGTTCGGTCATTATATCCTCTAAATAAAGTTGATTGATTAAAAATTTTATTACCTCCCTTAATTTGATATTTGAACAAAGATTAAATTATTAGAACAACTTCATCATAAAATAAATTCCATATTATAGTTTTGAAACTCTATGCCTAAGAAAATCAACATCCCAGAACCAGAAGAAAATCTGAAAATTATCGATGTTCATTGTCATCTACCATTCCCTAGACCTAAAAAAAACGATAGGTTACCTTCTGATGAGCAGCAATATCGAGATTTCTTGAACAATGGAGGTGTGTACTTAGTAACCAGCTCAATCAACAATAATACTCTTGAATTAATCCTAAATTTTATTAAAGGAAAGGAAAAAATTGGTTTTACGATCGGCTGGGCCCCACAAACTGTCACATACACTGCTAAATCCCAATATGATAGAGATTGGAAAATTTGGGTTGAACATGTTCATAATTATAAAGAAAAGTTTCTGGCAATCGGAGAAATTGGATTGGATTTTCATCACGCTAAGAATCTCGAAAAGCGAGAAAAACAAGTTACGGAACTAAAGAAAATATTCGAGTTAACAAAGAAGTTTAATAAACCCTATGTTCTTCACGTTAGAAACGCTGCTGAACACGAGTTTGATCGAGACCACCCTAAACATCGATATAATAATAGGGATGGAGCAACAAAAGAAATTCTCAATATAATCAAAGAATTCAATATAAACCCTCAACAAATTATGTGGCATTGTTTCTCAGGTCCAGGTGAATATGGAATAAGTTTGCCCAAACAAGGCTACACCTTATCTGTTCCAAGTTCAGCTTATGGGATTAACAAATGGCGAAGAGTCACAAAACAATCTCCATTATCTGCTTTAGTTACGGAAACAGATAGCTATTATCAGCATCCTTATCTAAGAGGACCTGTAAATGTACCTTTAAATGTAAAATACTCTATAGCAGCAATTGCTCATTCTCACAATATATCTCAACAAGAAGTAAGTAGTAAAACTGCTGAGAATGCGATAAAATTCTTCAATTTAAAATTAGATCTCTAATTGCTTCTAATTCAAATCTAATTACTCCATGTAAAGTGATCAGTATTAATATCGAGGATACTTATCCTCTGGATAAATTACCATTTTGGGATGGAAATCTCTCTTTATTCGAAAAGCTTAGGAAGAAAATTGCTCTCTACTATAAGATGAGCATGCTATAGATTACCTTTCTTTAGCAAAATTCTAAAAACAATAATAATTTCTTATTTTTATACTAAATTTAGAGTCAAGTGGATAAATTGAAGATTTTAATTACTTTTTTTTCAAATACGGGAAATACCGAAAAAGTAGCAAGTAGCATGAAAGACGGCTTAACAGACCACGATGTGGACATGATTGCTGTTAAAGATGTTGCCCCAAAAACATTGAACTCATACGATATCGTGTTTTTAGGCTCAGGAGTTTATGCCAGTAGAATTGATAAATCAGTCTTAACTCTGGTAAAAAAAGCAGTCCCTGATCTCCCTTCGAAACTTGTGTATTTTTGTACTCATGCGAGTTTAAAGCTATATCAAGAACCATTTAAACGAATCAATAATATTGCTAAAGAACATAATTGTGAAATTATTGGCAAATTCGATTGCGTTGGTGAGAATTTAGGCATTCCTTTAGAGACTCAGTTAGGGATGTTAGAAAAATTACCGGAAGATCAAAAAGAGAAAGCGATAAAAGATATGGAGAAAATGAAAGGTCGCCCTAATGAATTGGATCTCGAAAACGCTAAGAATTTTGCTACTTCTTTGATGAAAAACCTCTAAATTCATTTTTTTTAATAAGTTTTTATGAATAATTATCTTAAAATTCTATTTAAGACGCCAAATTTGCATTAAAGTTTTTAACATCAGAGATACTTATAAAAATCAGTCTAAATTTCATTTAAATATAATCCAAAAATTTTCATTGTAAAGCAATTAAAAAAAAAAAAAAAATAATTGTGAAAAAAATGAGAAATTATAAAATTGCACTCATTATTTCAGTTGCTCTAATTGTTGGTGGTGGTTTAGGATTCTTTATCTACGGTTTCGTAGCTTCAGAGAGTATCGAAAACTCGTTTAATTTTACGTACGAGCCAAGTTCTCCCGATCCGATAGAAGAACTTACTTTCAATGTTGACATTGGAAAAATTCTCTTTGCGTATAATACTACTCCAATTACATCTTATGCTAAAATCGATGTAGACATAGAAGTTGCAGGTTTGTATATGGAAGGAAAGACCTATACGGATTTCTTTCATCCAAGTACAGAATGGTGGGATAATACGACCGGTACCTTTAATCTTCAAGCTCTACCAGATGCCTGGTACAATCCATCGCATTGGTTTAAATCGTATAACATTACAATAGCTGTTACTTTAAGAACAGACGTAGTATACGAGCTCACCGCCTTAACTGCTGTAGGGTCTATTGAAATGCTAGTTTCCGATGATGTCATCCTAAATGGAACCTCATTAACTTCAAGCACGGGCTCAATCAAATTAACCACATTAGGGAACAACGAATTCCAAGGAAAAGTTAGACTTGAGAGTAGCACGGGTAGCGTAGAATCTTCTGCTGCTAAAACCAATTTTACTCGCGGTTTTCAAGCATTAACATCAACGGGCTCTTTATCGTTAAACTATACAAACTGTTTAATGGGGGATAACTTAATAGGCACAGTTTCCACGGGCAGTGTGACCTTTAAGAGTTACAATATGGTATACACGAAAGATATTAGTTTAAATTTAAAAACGTCGACAGGTAGTATCGATGCGGAACTTTATCAGCATATATCTATGGGCGCAAATGTGTCCGGTAGTTGGGAAACTTCCACAGGAAGCGTTGATGTGCTTTATAGAGATAATTTAGTTAACACCAATGTTAGATTTGTTGGTTCAATCAGTACAGGATCAATTAATTACACGCCTCACGCAACTATGGAGATCACAGAACCAGGAAACAATTTTTACTCCACTTTAAACTACGGGGATGCGATTTACAGGTATGTATTTTCACTGGACACATCAACTGGTAGTATCAATGCTAATGCTCAAAGCGCTTAATCGATAATTTTTTTTAAATTTAAATCTCTTTTTTATTTTTATTTTGTATATTTTTATTATTGCCTTTAGTTTGTGCTTTTCAATCGTGGTAATTTTAGGATTAATCTACTACAACATTCGTGAAAAGAAAAGATCGTAATCTTATGATTCACAACCAGATATGTGAATGATAATTCATTTCAAAATAGTAATTAGGAAATGCTTATTAATAAGAACAAACTAATTCTTATTCGTTAAATTTACAATTTTTACGAAAAAAGTTTAACTACAAGCGAGAAAATAGATTCATCTTAAAATGTGATAATATGGCAGATATCTATATTATACGAGGTGGTTTCTTCGGGTGGGAATTTACGATTAAACTCCTCTATGTTATTTTTGGACTTATTCTTTGTATTTATGATTGGAAGAAGAATAAAAGAAAGGATTATTTCTGGGTATTACTATTTGGGACAATGTTGTACATTGGATCTGAAATAATGTTATTTTTATTTGGAGGGCGCGTTATGCAAGAAAAATTTTTATTCGGGATAAATATCACTTCAATGCACTGGCTAACAATTCCCTTAATGGCTGTGGGAGATGTCGTAGTAGTAGCGGTTATCACTCTATTTTTCGCCGATAGATTAAGAAATCGCGAAACACGCAAAAAGTGGGGTATCATTTTCATATTATGGATAGTTTGTAGAGATGTAATACCCTATGTAATTCTATTTGGTTTGGGTCATAGCTTTGCCACGATTTCTATTGGGGACCCTCTTATTCCATCCAGAAGAAATATGACAGAAACGGGTACCATAATTGCCTTATCAACTCTAGTAGTGATAGGACTAATTTGGCTCTTCAGAACGGATAAGAAATCAAGAAAGCGAGGATTATATATGATTGGAGTAACAATCATTTATATGGCTGCATGGACAATTGGAGAATGGTTCGCAGGTCAAAGATGGATCGAATTTGGACCAGAAGGTGGTCCTTGGGAACTCGCTACTCCTCTTCTACAATTTGGGATGTTGATGTATGATATCGTAATTGAAATGGGGCTTTTTACACTATGTTTTCTTGCGATTCCCTCTCTTTTAAAATTAATAAAGAAACAAGATTAACTTTACATAAAATTATAAAATTTTTATAGAGGAATAAAAAATGAAAAAACGATTGTATTCACTTGATATTTTCCGCGGACTTGCTATTATGATGGTAGTGATCTTTCATAGATTCATGTACGATTGGCCAGGTTCAGATTTTTTCTTTACGAATCCAGCGGGATTTCTTGAAATTCCATGGTTCACTGCGATAATGTTTTTTGCAGGAATGGGTGGCATATTTTCAATAATTAGTGGTGTAGTTACAGGGTATTCAACTCATAATAGAATAACTTCTGGGAAGGGCAATAAAAAAATGATATTCTATGCAGGGCTTTTCTCTTTTTTATGGTTAATTGTGGTAGACTACATACGGAAATTTCTTTTCAGCACAAAGAGTTATTTTGAAGGTGATTTTTTATTTGGACTAGTAACAGGGACACTTCTTGAAGGCACCCTAGTTGTTCCACAATTAGAATTACTATATTATACCAGCACATTGGCCATAATTGGTCTTTCTGGATTCATAGTTCCGGCATTAATGATTTTATTATCTCGAAAAGGTGGGATTGAAAAAGTTCGTCGCACTAAGTTTATTTTTGGAACTCTCGCCGCAGTTATTCTCGTTGCAACACCATTCTTATCAATTATACTCGATCCAATTGTGGTGGACTTATTTGTTAGTGGTAATTATTTATTAGGCTTCTTACTCGCACTACTTGTTTCACCTTATTTCCCTATTTTCCCAATCGTTGCTTATGCTTTACTCGGTGGAATAATAGGAATTTCTTTAGCTAGGGACGAGAAAAAGCGTAATATTACGATTATATGGTTAGTATTTGGATTTGCTCTGTTAAGTATTGGAAATTACATCCTGTTATCGGCTCTCATTCGCTTCAGTTTTTATAACTATAATTTCGTGAGATTTATGCAATTAGGAGTCTATATCATGATTATTATCGTTTTGCTTCGGTTGGTAGACCTTAGATCAGAAGAAAAGCAAGAGAAGATCGCAAAAAAATTCAGCCCCGTTATAATGTTCGGAAGAGTATCTCTAACGATCTTCGTTTTTGAAGCGTTCTTAGCTACTATATTTCATGTGATTCTGAACCTGATTATTCCCGGATGGAACACTGAGCCTCTTGTTGTACTTATATTTGGCATCTTTAACTTAGCCGTATGGTGGATAATATTACACTTTTGGCAGAAGAAAGATTTTAAAGGTTCTATCGAATGGATGGGGGGTTATATTATTAGGAAACTCTCCAGTTTCGGTAGAAAGGAAGAAGAAGATAGGTAATTCCATAAATCAATATTTTTTTTTTACGATTTAAATTAATTTATCAATAATTGAGGAAACAATATGGTAAATGTAAAAAGATGGGAAGATGGCGATAACTGGGTAGAAGTTGATCTGGATCGCTGCGTAGGAGCATCGAATTGTGTCAGCGTTTGCCCTGCAGAGGTATATAGCCTTGTAAACGGCAAAGTTGTTGCCGAAGATATTATTGATTGTATTGAATGCCTAGCTTGCCAAGATGCATGCCCTACTAATGCAATACTAAAACATTTTGCGTGGTAATGGATATTTGAACTCATTTTTTACGATTA
Source organism: Promethearchaeota archaeon (assembly GCA_030599585.1). GTDB lineage: Archaea > Asgardarchaeota > Lokiarchaeia > Sigyniarchaeales > SOKP01 > SOKP01. The sequence continues at coordinate 236,202 of JAUVNS010000007.1, forward strand.
TCTGATAAAATCTTCTCAGAAAATAACAATAATAAAAAAAAAACAAGAAAAGAAGATGTAAATTTATAATTTTGTTCCGCAATACGAGCAAAATACTGCCGATTCTTTAACCTTGGCAGTTCCACAATTAGGACAATAAACTACTTTCCCTTCTGAAACTTCTCCTTGGGATTTTTTAATAATTTCTGCGTGCTTCAACTGTCCTGTCGTGGAAGAAAATTTGCCGCGCAATGAACCGTCTCCTTTTAAATCTAATACTATAGCTTGTACGTCTCTTACGGTAATTCCCGTGTTTTGACTAATTTTTTCGATGGTTGCTTCCGGATGTTCTTCATATTCGTATAAAACTGCGTTTCTTAACTTACTTTTATTCGCCAACGCTGCGATCTGTCCTATTATTATTGCTGCCGCAATACCAAGCCAAACAAACCCCCACCAATTTATCCCAGAGCCAACCCAGATGGGTACAAATATGTCGTTTACTCCCAAATAAATTAAAATACCTGCTATAATAAAAGAGCAAATGCTAACTCCTTCAGAATATTGATTTCTTTTATATTTCATCCTTTTCTCACTCTAAATGTTGTCAATTCAAGTGTTAGGGTATATTAGAATTTCACTCAATTTAAATGTATACGCAATTATTACATCGAAACTACTTGTAAGGCTTGTTCTGAATGATTATTCCCTAAAGGTAAAAGAGAAATCTTCAGGAAATATCAAAAGAAGATATGGTATTACTTTAATTTTAGATTATTAGAGAGCTTCCCTATAGTTTTGCCTGCTATTTAAATCAGTTTAAAATATTAATTTCAATCTGATCCAAAATTTCCATTAAATCCAATACTTGGAAATCGAAATTATAGTGTGCCGTAGCGTCAGCTAAATTTGTCTTACAAAAAGGACAAGTTGATGTTATAATTGTTGCTCCAGTTTCTTGTGCTTCTTCTAAGCGCTCTTTAGAAATCTCTATCGCCCAATCAGGATATCCAATTTTCACTCCGCCCCCTGCACCACAACACCACGCAAAATTTCGATTTCTTTTCATTTCTACTAAATTTAATCCGGGTATCTGCTTGTAAATCTCTCTTGGTAACTCATAAACCCCCATATGCCGTCCAAGATGGCACGGATCGTGGTAGGTAACGGTTTTATTATATTCCGATTTAAATTCTATCTTTTTCTCGTCTAAGAGGTTCTTCACTAATTCGAGCGAATGATAGATTTCAAATTCTAAACCGTTTCCAAACCTCTCGAAATCTTTCGATAGAGTCTTATAACATCCTGCGCATGAGGTGATTACTTTAGTCGCACCAGTTTTTTTTATTTGATCGATGTTATATTTCATATATTCATCAACAATGCTCAATTGGCCTGTTCTAATCATAGGACTTGTACAGCAATGTTCGTCGATTAATGTAAAATCAATACCCGCTTTTTTCAAAAACCTCAGAGTAGAATCTCTTAGGCTGGTTTGCCTGTAATTTGAAGTACATCCTATAAAATAGACCCACTCGGCTTTATCCGGTAGGTCGTACTCTTTTTTCAATTCTGCATTATCTGAATTTGGATCACCATAAGGGTTACAACTGTCCTCGCATCGGGTAACTAAGAATTTTTGGTTTTCTGCAGGCCCAATGTTTTTTACAGCTAATTCTCTCAGTGCTTCTATCATTTCAACAATATAATCGGCGTGAGGTGCTTGGCAAGAGTCCATACACGCGCCACAAGTTGTACACGCAAAAATTGGATCTATCAAATCCTTCGTCCATTCCAAATCGCCGTTTAGAACACCTCGTATTATTCTGATCCGACCTGATGCCCAATACGATTCGAATAGGAATTTTTCTCCACTTGGGCAAATCTTCTCGAAGTCCTTGTAGCTATACTTACAAGTACTACACTTGATACAGCGATCAAATGCCATTTCCAAAACTTCTTTTCCAATTAAACTCTCATCAATTTCAACCATTTATGTGTTCCACCTTCCTGGATTAAATATATTATTAGGATCCATACAATGTTTTATCTTTTCAAAAAGACTAATCCATCCGGGATTGATTTTCTTACGCAATTTGGCAGTCAACCATGATGGAGTTTTATAAGGTATACACCCTAAGTCTATACAAACATCAGCAATTTCTTCTAATAACTTTACGATTTTGTCTTGATCAGTAAATTTTTTGAACCGAAATATAGGTCTAAATATACCATAATGACCTCCTTTCATAATCTTAAGATAATTAAATGGGGGTACCCCATGCTTATGATATAACGCATCTGTTTTCTCAATTAATTCTTCAAATTTATGAGAGGGCGCATAGGCGCCAAACCATGTCAAGCCACTGTATTCGTGGAGGGAAAGAATCTGTGATGGTAAGTTGTAAATATTGAGAGCTTTTAGACCAAAAAGCTTAGCAAACTCGCTATAATTAATTAAATGAATATTTGTTCCTCCTTTATTCAATTTTTCAACTATATCGTTAAGAATTTCTAATTTAGCATTCATTTGGTTTTCAGTTTTAGCGGACATCGGGATTACAGCAGTGTAATAAGGTTCTCCAGGATATCTTACTGGTTCTGGTATCCCAACCTCCATTTTAGCAACTTCTACTGAAAATGCAGCAACATCGTTGACAATATCTGCTCTTCCGACTTCTCTCAAAAATGGTCCTAAATCAGTTAACCCAAAAAAGACAACGAGCTGTGGTTTTTCAATAGGTTCTTTTGGCCACAATTGAACGGCGCATTTGGTTACCAAGCCGGTCATGCCTTGGAAATTTACAAATAATCCCATAAGGTCAGGCATCGGGTATCTACTCCACCAAGAATCATCATCTGCTTTATCATTCCCGTAGAAGCATGATCCAATTCGAGTTACAGTTCCATCAACGGTTATAACCTCAAGACCATTTATAGAATCTGCCATTGAGCCAATTTTTGCACCCAAGTTTGTCATACCGCTTAATAAAGCGTTTCCAACTACGCCTGAGTAAGGGGGTGCGTTTGGGAAACTGTATCTTAGACTTGGGAAATTCTCATCTAAGTGTTTTTTAAGTTGACCAAAGGTAACACCGGGTTCTAAGAGTGCGTACATCATGTTATCATCTACATGTAAAATTCTATTCATCCTTTTTCCAAAATCTACAACAATACCTCCATAATCAGGGATTGTGAGCCCTCCTACATTGTTTCCCGTGGTATATGGAACTATTGGAATCGAATATTCGTTACAAAACTTAACAAGTTCCACTAACTGCTCTTTATTTTCAGGAATAACCACAAAATCGGGCATGTGGGGTTTGTTCTCTGTCATGTCTTGAGAATACGGATACAAGTCAACATCTTTTTTAGTAACATAAGTGCCACCAAAAATCTCGATCAATTTAGAATAAACACTATCTTTTGAAATCTTTTCAAATACATTTCTCTGTTTTGTTGCTGTCATTAGAGTAATATCACCTAGTATCCTTATTTACTTCATAATAATTCACATTTGGGTCTTGCGCGATCATCTGCATAGAGACAACAAAAATATTATAAAACCGCATTATTTTTCCGCTGTCTTCGCCTAAACCTTCAATTTCCATTTTCCCTTCTTCTATTGCAAAAAAAGGATTTAATCTATCGTTAGCGATCTCTAGCATGGTGTTGATATGGATTTTAACCTTCATGTCTGGTTCCGGATATTCTTTTCTTTCAAACCTTATATCGTTGCCGTCGAAGACTACTGTCACGGGATAGAATGGCTCGATGTGAAGCACGATTTTTGCATTCCAATCTTTCGCATGTTTTATGAATTTCCTATCGTCCTTCCTTGAATTGAAAACATTATATAACGATAAGGATATTAAATCGTCCGGGAATTCTATATTAAGCATGTTCATTCTCTCTTATTTGTTTATTCAAATCAAATCAATTATTCTTTCAATTTATTAAAGAAAATAAAAATATAGTTATTTTTAGTTTATACTTGGTCTTATTTTAACATGGAATTATTCCTTCTGATAACTGTTTCAGCTTGTTTCATTATTCTTTCAATAATATCATTAACATCGTCTACACTATCAATAATTCCTATTGATTGACCAAGTAGAACAGCTCCGGTTTCAATATCTCCTTTATATACCCTGTCATAGGCACCCATATCTTTTGCTCTTTGTTCTGGAGATATAGAGTTTTCGTACGCTATCATTTCTTCTTTACTGCTAGGCGCTGGATGCGATAATGCATACTTGTTTTTGTATAAACGAATAGGACCAAAGGATCCTGTAAAAAGCCCAGTATCTTGTGGATTTCCCGGGGGAATTAATGCTTTATAATCCGCGTGAAACTCACTCTGTTTGGAAGCTATAAATCTTGAACCCATTGCTACGGCTCCTGCACCTAGTGAAAGACCAGCAGCTAAAGCTTCTCCACTAGCAAAACCCCCACAAGCAATTTTTGGTAAATCAGGGAATTTATTATTAATTTGTTGAAGCAGAACAAGAGTGCTGACTCTCTCATATGATTGGTGCCCTCCACCTTCAGTACCAGTCACCACTATTCCATCTACTCCTGCATTTATACACTTTTGAGCCAACCATACAGCTGGAGCTACGTGAAAGTGTTTAACTTCTGAGTTCTCCCTTAATTCTACAAAACTTTTCGATTCTGCGAGAGTTTTTGAAGAACCTGCAGATGTTAACCAATATTTACATTGATCTCGCATTCTAACGTTATTTTTTACTATCCTTGGTAATGATCTGACCATTTGTCTCACTCCAGGATTGTTCCGAGATGTAAGAATATTTAGACCGAACGGTTTATCGGTGTGTTCAATCATATATTCAATGCTTTTCTTATGTTCTTCAACAGGATTTGTGCCAACAATATTAACATTTGATAACACTCCTAATCCCCCAGCTTCACTGACAGCTAGAGCTAAATCACGGGTAAAAAAGGGACCCATTGGAGCGCTAAAAATAGGATGTTTAATCCCAAACATTTTTGTTATATTTGTTTCTATCATTTAATATATCACCTTTATTTGAATAAATTAACAGAATTATTAAAAATTCTTAATTAATACTTCATGTGTTCCATCTTCCGGGATTAAATATGTTATTTGGATCAATGCAACTTTTAATTTTATCGAATAATTTTAGCCAGCCTGGATTTATTACTTTACGCATTTTTTCCGTCATCCAAGCAGGTGTCTTATAAGGAATACAGCCCTCAGCGATGCACAGTTCCGCAATTTCGTTTAGTAAGTTATGAATTTTTTCCTCATCTTTATATTTATTATATCTAAGGATAGGGCGAAAAATTCCGTAATGAGCATGCTTCATAATTTTCATGTAAATAAATGGGGGAACCTTGTATTTTATAAACAGATCATTCACTTTAGGTATTAAAAGTTCGAGTTTATGAGTTGGAGCATAGGATCCAAACCATGTTAACCCAGAATATTCTACTAATGATAAAATTACTGCTGGTAGATCTAAATGACATCTTACTCTTAAACTGAATAATTTTGTAAACTCATCAGCATCAACTAAAAGAATTTTTATACCTTTTTTCTTCAAATTTTCTATAGTTAACTTCAAATATTCCTCTTTAGCTCTGAGAAGGCTTTCTGTTTTACCCGAAATTGAAAAAAGGCATGCAAAATCGGGTTCTCCGGCTATTTTTACCGGTTCTGGAAGTTCTACAGCCATTTTTACAACTTCTATGCTTACTGCTGAAATATCATCTACAATTTCAGTTCTTCCAACTTCTCTTATGACCGGTCCGATATCAGGTAAGCCAAAAACAATTCCAAGATAGGTTTTTTTAAAAGGGGGGTTTGGCCATAATTGCACGGCGCATTTGGTTACTAAGCCGGTCATTCCTTGCCAATTGATAAATAAACCCATTAAATCTGGCATTGGATACCTACTCCACCAAGAATCATCATCTGCGGTATCTTTACCATAAAAGCAAGAACCAATCCGAATAAGTTCACCATCAGCGGTTATGACTTCCAGTCCATTGATAGAATCCCCCATAGAACCAAGTTTGCACGAGAGATTGTTCATACCACTCAAAATTACATTTCCAACCACTCCTGCGTAGGGTGGAGCGAAGGGGTAACTATATCTTAGATGTGGATAATTGTCGTCTAGGTGTTTTTTTAATTCTCCGAAAGTAACTCCTGGTTCCAGAAGAGCGTACATCATATTATCATTGATATGGAGAATTTTGTTCATTTTCTTCCCAAAATCGACGACAATACCACCCTGTTCTGGGATTGTTAAACCACCAACATTATTCCCAGATATGTAAGGTACAATTGGTATTGAATTTTGGTCACAAAATTTCACCAGTTCGATTAATTGACCTGAATTTTCAGGAATAACTACGAAATCAGGCATATGAGGTTCACACTCTGTCATATCGTATGAGTATGGATATAAATCGGCAGGTTTATCTGTTACATTCTTAATTCCAAATATATCCTCTAATTTTTTAAACACGGTCTCCTTACTTATTTTCTCGTACAAATTTCTTTCCTTTGTTTCAGTCATATGTTTTTTTTCACCTTCTTACCTGGTTTCTTTATTTATTTCGTAATAGTTGTTGTTAGGGTCTGAAGCGACCATTTGCATGCTTTTCAGAAAAATGTTCATAAATTTTAATAGAATTCTAAATTTCAGCAATCCCTTAATTCTTATTTTACGTTGAAAAACGGCTTTTACAGGGCTTGTCCTTCCATAAGCTAAATCTAAAAGTGTTATGATGTTCATTTTAACTTTTAGATCTACTTTTTTATCGATATCGTTTACTTTAAAGTTAATTTCGTTGCGATGAAATATAATTTCAAGTGGATAGAAATCTTCGATATCAATCAGTATCTTCTTGTTCCAATCTACAACAAGTTTTTGAAATTCGGGCTCGTCTTTCCTATAGTTTAAGATGGTGCTTATGGAAATTGAGAGCAAATCCTCCCCTTTTTGAATTGAAATCACATATATAACCTAAATTTTATTTTTTTGATATATAGGTGACTGTTTATTTTCAAAATTTAAATATTCTTTTTTTAATCAAAAATTTAGGAAAAAGCTTACAAAAGAATTAGGGTATGTCTATTTATCTAAATATACAAATTTCTTTCTATTGGTCGTCTTCGTGCTTATTCCAATTGTATTATTATTCTAATAAGGATTATAACATCCCCTAGTAAATTAATTTCCACTCGTCTTCATGATTAGTAACTCCTGAATCCAATAAATCTATTGATTTACGAATATAAAAATCTTCTCTGTATCGTTAGTACTAATTTAAAAAATAATTGACTGAATTTAGATAAATATATGTTATAGCTCAAACCATAAGATTAAAAAGCAAAAAGTAGGAACTTAAATAGAGCATAATGAAGAAAACTCCTGCTTTTTTGTCTATTTTCTGTCTTACTGCGACGGTAATAATAACGATAATACTAACGATAAGCGTATATAACACTGTTGGAACTGCTAATTCTGCTGTGACAGCTTGGGGGAAGAAGACCTGACCGATACCAATAGATAATGTAGAATCAACAATACAGGAACCAACGATATCCCCAATGGCAATACCATGGTGACCAGCTCGGAGAGCGTGAATATCAACTACGAGTTCTGGGAGGGATGTGCCGATTGCAAGAACGAAGAAACTTATAATATATTCGTGAACTTCTATATAAGTTGATATGAAAATTACCGATTGTACAATAGCATATGCACTAATAGTCACACCACCAAAACCGATTATAGCAATTAGAAGATGGTATCTTTTTTTCCTAGTGGGTTGCTTTATTTCTAGATGCTCTATTCTATGTTGTATACTGTCTTTATTCGTGCTGTAAATCAACCAAATATAAATAAATAGACTGAAAACCATGAAAATTGCATTAAGGCGTGTGATATATCCTTTCTCCACAATTGAAAATATGACAATAAGGGATAATACTTCACAAGAACCCAGAATTATTATGTCTCTTCTATTTATATGAAATGCGCCGCAAACAATTGGCAAGAGTCCGAAGACCAAAGTGAGTTGGGTAAGATCTGAGCCTACAGAATCTCCTACATCAATGTCTCCGTGACCTAAAGAACAAGAGATAATCGAATTAAATATTTCAGAAATATCCGTACCTATGGATACTAAAGTTACTCCAATTATTAATGGGGATATTCCTAAAGCTGTGGCGAGTAGTGCTGAGTGTTTGACAGCATATTTACTTGAAAAGATTACTAGTGCAATGCCCCCGATAAGAATGAAAACTGCTAAGACTAAATCGATCATATTATCCTCTCTATAAATTTGTAATTAAGATGTTATTCCCTAATTTGAATCTATCTGATATTCTCGAATAAATTTTTTGACCTTACTCTATTTTGCTACTAAAGGGATTCCAATAAGCGAATTTTCCGAATAATTTTCGATCTGAATAATTATTCGAATTAGTTCTCCGATCTATTATCTCATATATCCTATTTAAATTTATTCGAAATAAAATTGGAAATTATTATAAAAGTATCAAATTAAAAAAAAATGAAATAAAACAGCTCTTAGATATCGATTAAACAGCTTTACTTAAAAATAATTAGCTTACTTCAATATGAGCTTCTAAATCTTTAATCAGTTTATCAACGTAACTAAGATCTGTAATAGTTATAGAGATGGCTTCGTTAGGACAAACGGTCTCACATCTACCACAGCCCAAACAGCTGTTCTGGTTCACTACAGCTTTGTTATCAATCATTTCCATGCCATTGAAGACGCAAACCTCGAGACATTCTTCGCAACCAACACAAAGATCCTCATCTACCTTCACAGTTATCCCATCCATCCTTTTAAACATCGTAGTTAGACCTTTTGAGGCATTTTGTACGATAGTACCATCTATACAGCAACAAGGACAGCAAAAACACATTGATAAGAAATGTCCCGTATCTTGAACCCCAAATCCTTCAGCCTCATCCATTGCTCTTCCAAGTAATGGAATTAAACCGTCCTCAATAGCGAGTCTTACATGTTCTAAGGCTTCCTCCTTCGAAATGACATTACTCTTGAAATGGGGTGAAGGGAAATTTAACGTATCATTACCCATGTGCATACATCCTAGATCAATATTGTGATCTTTACATTTATGATATGCTCTACAACCACAGTCATGCATCTTGACAATATTACTCGCTTTATCAATAAAATGTTTAAAAACCTTGAGAGGAATGACTTGGCTTTCGTAGGTTCCAAGAGTCTTATTGATTGGTATAAATGCTCCAAAATCATCTTCTGATACTCGTTGCGTTACAAGTTTTCTAAAAATAGGTATTTTTGAAAGGACAAAAGGATGGAACTCTTTTTCTTTGTTAAATCGAGCAACAACGAACGGTTTATTTATCCTAGCATTTTTTTTACCCGTTTCTTTTTCAATCTCTTTCCATCCGATAGTTTGATTGATTTTAAAATTACCACCATAAGCCGGGCCATAATCAAATTCAAAGAGTTCTCCCTTCAAGAAAGTAATTGCTATATCGCCGTCTCTAATTACTAGCGATATATCGGGCTTATCTAACTTTTCTCCAAATTTATAGGAGACTTTATCTTGCTCGAAGATCTGATATCCTAGGATCCCACAAATCTTCCATTGAACTCTAAGAGTTCCGATAGTTTTGATGTCCTCCTGATAAAGCGTGTCATTCGGAGCGTTTTCCTCTGTTTCTTTTAGCATTTTTTTAAACAATGCTTCAATTTCCACTTTACTTTCTACCATTATAACCCCTTGCTTAATCCTAATTAATATTAACAATATGTTTCGAAGTATTAAAAATTTAATTCTTATGCAAATATCCTATTTTTATTTAATTATTGATAAAAAGCAAAATCTAGTCGAGGATTATTTGTCCTTCTGACTTTGAATAAAGCCATCTAATTCGCTCATCATATTTTTAAATAGAATTTCTAATTCTTTCATGGCTACACCTTCATTATCTAATTCTCATAATTTATTTTAAAAAAAAAATAAATTTCACTTCTCGGAGTCCCGCGATGAGACATGAACCCATCGACAACTTGGCATCCCCCTAGCTGACATCCACATAGGACTCTATGCGAGCAATCATCCTATCCACACCATCATCCTCGATGGTGATGGTTATCGCTCCAGTGGGGCACACCCTCTCGCACCTTCCGCAGCCTCTGCAGTGATCCTTACCTTCTCTGTCGATCACTGCAACCTGGTCGATGACCTCCATCCCACCGTATATGCATACCTCGAGACATAGCTCGCATCCATTACAGAGAGCCTCATCGACTGTGACGGACACGCCCTCCATCTTCTGATGCCACAGTCTCAGATATCTGGGTGAGTCCTTGCCAGAGCCCTCGACACAGCAACAGGGACAACAGAAGCAGATGTGCATCAGATCGCCCTGTTCAGGCAGAGCCCTATAGATGATCGTATCGGATTTGACTCTCCCCAGAGAAGGCAGGAGACCAGCAGCAACAGCACGACGCGATCGTTCCAATGCCTCTTCTTTGGTACCGATCCTTCCAAAGGTATTCATCCTCAGGGCCCCCTTGCCCAGGGCCATGCATCCGATGGACTGGTCATAATTCTCGCAATTGGCGAGCGAGCGACACGGGCACATAGTGAAGATATAGACGTCACTTGCCTTGTTTATGAAGTATTCGAGAACTGCAAGAGGTATCGACTGGTTCTCGTACGTGCCCAAGGACTCATTGATTGGAATGCGAACGTCGTTCGAGTTCTCGGGATCTGTGGTTCGCTCCATGATCGGTCGAAACACGGGAATTCTCACCAGGCGAGAAGACAATCTTTTTTGCTTGGGGGGGGCATTCTCTTTTGCGGTATTCAACTTAGGGGCATTACCGGGTGTAAAACCAGTTAACTTTCCAATTCTCTTTTCCTTGTAAGTCCCGTCGGGGCCCTTTATGCCAACCAAGAACTTAGTCCCCAGGAGGGCCGGCCAATGACTGATTTCGTCGTTGAGGAACTGGTAGGCCAGATCAAGATCAGTGCACCCCAATACAAGGGTCGGGTCTTCAGCTTCTTCGTCGATCTTGAATGAATACTCTGTCTCGTCGAATACTTGATATCCTCTGATAGGACCGAACTTCCATTGCACTATTTCGTGGAAGTCCTTCATGTCCTCTGCGTAGAACTCATACTGCACTGCATACTTCGCGGCATCCTCTAACATCTTCACGAAAAGCTCTCTAACTTTGATATTTTTTTCCCGCATGGCTATTCCGCCATCTTCCTCTGTTTCTTTTCTACTCATAATTTAACCTTGCTAATTCGCATAGATATTGTTATTTTACCTTTTATAATTCAATTACCTTTATTAAAAATATTAAAATTTGAATTCTTGTATCTTTTTTTTATCTTGTATAAACTAATCGAGGATTATTTTTCCTTCGGTTTTACTAATAAATAATATTGGAATCACTGATGATAGAGAAATCACCCCTCCAAAAATGAATATCTCGGGGGTTGGAATGTATCCATCAGCTATAGGGATACCGAATGTGCTTATAATAGCCGATCCAATCGAAGGTCCTAAAAAAAAAGAAAAAAAGTTTAAAATTATTAAAATCCGAGTTCTTCCATCTTAGCTTTATTAGCTAATATCTTTTCCTGAGTTAGAGGGAAAAACTTCCAAATAATAAGAACTCCCACGAGTAACACTAACGCTGGAATGACACCCTGGATAAGGCGGATACCTATAAGCACGGGGGTCATATTAGAAACCACGACGGCCATTTCGTCATAAGTAGGATATCCGGGAAGGAAGCCTGAAACATCATGAACAACCGCAATAATTAACTCGTCAATAGATGCAACAAATCGAGCAAGCAATGCAGAAATCCCGAAGAGAACTCCTTTTTGATTTTTCCCCATCTTGACAATAACATCCTCGGTCACACTCGGACCGATTATAGTATATACATATGAGTTCAAACCTCCCAGGGCGAGTCCGTAAATGAATGCCATGATCATTAAATCTATAGGCCCTTGAAAGAAACTCAATGCAAATAACGTGACACATGATGCGAGACCCGCAACAATGAGAGCTTTCTTATTATTGTTTATTTTCTTGATATACCTAAGCCAAATAGGAATAGATATCAAGGTACCTAGGAGATTTAAACCTAAAATAATAAAATAGGTTAAGCTACCAGCCTGTAAAACGTAAGTCGTTAGATACCACATATTTACTACTACAAGGGTTATTTGAATTCCAAGACAAGTGCCAAAGATAAAATACACCACATAAGTTCTCGATTTTAAAGCTTCTTTAAAGACTTTAAAAAAATTCATTCGCTTTACAGAGTCGGGTGAATAAAACCGATCAATCATTATTTTATCCTCACGGTTACCAGGGAGAGACAAAATACCAAAAAGAAGAGCTATTATGGCGACTACTCCTCCCATTAAAGAATAACTGGCTAATGCGTTACCGGGATCGATGAATAGGGAAGGTAATAACATCCCGAGGAGTATAGCTACGATGTCGATTGGTGCATAATATTTTGTGAATCTTCGACGTTCGTATTCCGTTCGAAACTTTTCCATTTGAACTAACTTGTAATTAATATTCACAAGGGTGCCAAAGGTGTCGAGTAAAACTAATGTTAATAATAACCATAAAAAAGCAGGCAAAGGATTAGCAACAGCATCGATATTTGGGGCTGAAAAGTGAAGGTAAACAGAAAAAGCCCAAGGGATGATGCCTATGACAATCCATGGAAATCGTCTTCCCCATTTTCTCGTGAATCTCAAATTCCGATCGATTAAAAAACCAAAAATAGGGTCGTTAACTCCGTTGTATACCAGAAAGATACTCATGGCGATAAAGACTAACCACGCATTTAATCCAATAACAGTTTCATAATAGACTAGTGTAAATCCTTGAATAGAACCTATTAATGTAGAGCAAAGGAGACCGCTAGCATTGGAAAGGAAAGTCCGTCTTGAATGTCTTGTTTCATTAGATTCAGTATAAGTAATAGTTTCATTCATAATTGATTACATCATATTTTTTTATTAAATTTATATATCAATATGTATTGATATTAAAACACTATTGTTTCTTATTGTATATAAATACTATTTCTCTTGGAATAAGAGAGACTTCTAAAATCTTTATACATAATAAAAATAAATCTTAAGAAACGGGTAAAACCTAAATAAAGATTAATAGCTCTTTATTATAATTATATACTGGATTATCCCAGATGAAGTGAACAGTCTAATGGAAAATAAAACTACTATTAAAAAGATAAGAGACTTCTTAGAGCAAGAGCAGAATAGTGGGAAAACTTTATTTTCCTATCAATCACCCTTAAACCAGAGCAATCTGTTAACTAATTCCAAAATCGGAATAGGTTTAAATAAGTACAATGAAATAATCCTTGAAGAGGAAATGGGTTTAGAGCTTGGTGGCATGAATAGAAAATCATTTTCAATAATATTTCCAATTAGCGAATCTCAATTAATCGAACACGGAAAAATAACATTATTAGGAAGAGAAATGAATAAGATAGGGGAGACAAATATAGATTTTGGGATGATGATATTAATTGGAATCAATAACGGTACGGATAAGGAAATAGATGCGTTAAGACATTTGAATTTCTTATCAAACGGTATTGAAGGGTTTTCAATTCGAACGATTCCTCGTAGATTTTGGTGTAGAATTAATACTTCAGCTCTAAAGAAAGGTTTCTCGTTCGAATTCTTAGGCGATGCGATAATTTCTCTGTATCAACAAAAATTTAAAGGTTTAATTAAATCAATAGAAATCATTTTCATTAATTCTTATCAAGACTCTATCGAGCAATTTATTGTGCATTCCTCAGATATCTACTCTAAGCTAAAGGAAAAATGGAAAAATAAAATAGACGAATGGAGAAAAAGGATTGATTGTGATTACGATTGGGGCTGTGAAATATGCCCTTATAGGGAAGAATGCTACAAAATCAAACAAGTGTTAGTTTCTCGCGAAGAGATTTAAATTACAAGAAAAGAATAGATGGAATCAGATAATGGAGCTGAATAAAACCCCACTTATAATTGCTATCACCGGAAAAGGAGGAGTCGGAAAAACAATTATAACTACGCTTATTGCTAAAGCTATTTCTACATCCTATAAATTTAAATTATTGTTGATCGACGCAGATCCAACCCATCCACACCTTAGTAAAATGGTCAAATTAGTTCCGGAGGAAAGTCTCGAAAAGATTAGAGCTGATTTAATCGATACCACAATTAGTAAAAAGAAGGATATTCAATCAATAGCAGAGTCAATAGATTTTAAGGTATATAATGCCATAACGGAAAGTAAAGATTTTAGTTTGTTTTCAATTGGTCAACCTGAAGAACCAGGCTGTTTTTGCCCTTCCAACGCTCTCTTGCGAAAAGTTATTGAATCTATTTCAAAGGATTTTGATGTCGTATTGATTGATTGTGAGGCCGGTCTTGAGCAAATTAATCGGATGGTTATAAAATCAGTAGATTACGTAATAATTATAACCGATATTTCTCTTAGGAGCGTAGAAACGGCATATTCGATAAGTCAAAGTGCCAAAAAATTTACAAATTACCGAAAAATCAGTGTTATTATCAATAGAGTTAAAGGAGATATTGCTAAAATCACAGATAAACTTAAAGAGTATGATCTAACTACTATAGCTTCGATTCCTGAGGATGAAATTTTAACAGAATTTGATTTGGAAGGCAAACCAATAATAGACATACCAGACAAATCAACAAGCTATCAGGTGATAAAAGATAATATTCATCGGATATTGGAATAATGGTAAATTCTTTTCAAATTAGTTCGATTATAAGTTGACAAGGCAATATTCTACAAATTTTAATGGTTCTAAAGCACAACCACCTGAATCCAATCCACCGAGTTGTACTAGTAATTCCTTGTCAATTTCATTTCCATGAAGCCATAAATCCTTCAAAACCATTAAAGATTCTAAACCTCTTATAACTTTAATAAAATTATTCCCTAGATCTAGGGTTTCTAAATTTTGGAGGGTTTCTAAACCTTTAATTGACGAAATTATATTGCTAGATAAAAATAGTTTATTTAATTTAGTTAATGGATATAAACCACTAATTTCAGAGATTTTATTATCTTTCAAGTTAAGAACTTGCAAGTTTTTACATTTTTCAAGCTTTTTGATTTTTTCAATTTGGTTTGCTGTTATCCACAGCGTATTTAATTCAGTAAGGGCTTCTAAACCTTTGATTTCTTGTATTTTATTATCATTAAGATACATTTCACTTAAATTTTTTAAGTGATCAAGTCCCTGTATCTCAGAAATTTGATTTCCCGCTAAATTTAGAACTTTTAATTTATTTAACTTATCCAATCCTTGGATTTTTGTAAGCTGATTTCCTGCTATCCACAAAACTTCTAAATTCTCCAAACTATCGAAATCTTCGATTTTTTCAATCATATTCCAAGATAAATCTAATTTCTGAAGCGAGCTTAAAGAATCTAAACCTTTTAAATGAGTTATTTGATTAGCTCTTAAATAAAGTTCTTCTAAATTAGATAAATGATCAAGGCCATTAATTTCGGTAATCTGATTAGACGCTAGATGCAGAACTTTTAAATTTGTTAAATCTTCCAACCCAGATATTTTGACTAAGTTATTACTTCCACAATTAAGAATTTCTAAATTTTTAAGCTCTTCTAAGCCTTGTATTTCGATAATTTCGTTGGAACTCAGCTCTAAATGTTTGATATCACGTTTATTTAATCCCTTAATGTTAGTAATATTTTCAATTTCAAGCAGACCAAGGTCTAAAAATCCGTCTTTAACTTCGTATTTTTCGCCCTTGTATTCCACAGTTTCCATATATAGCACTTGATATTATAATTCGGTATTAAAATAATATGATATATCTGAGAATTATTATAAATTCTTTAAAATATATAGTTTTACCTTAAATTCCTAGCTTTTTTAAATATTAGTCAAGGCTATTATCCACCTATATCTTATAAATTGAAGCTTTAAAACGAATTGAGTGCTTTATTAAGTGATTACAATGATATTTTGTCTTAATTGTAGAACAAAAGCTAGTGGCTCAAAAGAAGGCTACTATTATTGTCACATATGTGAAAAATTTACTAAGTTCTTTACACTAAGATTTAAGTGATAGGGAGCTTGGGTTATACTAAAATGAATTACCCTTTGAAGAATGAAACAAATATAAAAAATTATAGATGTTTGTTGACAACCCCCGCTAGGGTTTTATAGGGTAACGATTCAAATTTTTTTAATTAGATTTTTGTAGTCTCCAATATATAAATAGGATTCAATATTTTCGTCCATATTCCTTATCTCATCAATTTCCAATGAAAACTCTTCAGGAGAAATCTCTTTTCTGTAGATTAATTTTCTCGCTAAATTGTAGTATTTCTCGTAAACTTCTACAGGAGCAAAATTTTTTAATTTCGAACTAAAAGAATACAGATTCGAGTAAACTTCTTTAAAATCACCTCCTATTAGCCTCCTTTCTCCTAAAGTATTTGAGCTTACTTTTAACGATTCCTTGACTCGATTTAAATAAAATTTCAATCGTATCTTCTGGTCATCGATTTCATTAGCTATAATTTTTTTCTTTTTTTGGTACTCTAAAAAGAATTGTTCATCTTCAAGCTTGTCTGAGATTTGTAGGATTACCTTACATAAGGCAAATTTTTGTAACATATTTTTTTCTTTAAGAAGTGCATTCACTATAATTGTTCTCTCGTTTTCTAACTCTTTTCTTTCTTCTCTTAGTTGTTTTGAAATCTTGCCTCTCTGATCCCATATAGATTTTAATAAACCTATCTGCTTTTCAATTAATACATTAGGATCTAATATTTTTTGATGGGAAAGTATGATGTTATTAATTTCTTTATCAAATTTTTCGAAATCTTCAGATTTGACAGCGTTAACTAAGAATAACTCTTTATAATTTAAAATGATCCTTTTTAGTTTTAAGCTTAACTTTTGAATTTCTTTTTTATCATCTTCTTCAGCAATTATTACTAAATCAATGTTGACCTCTGATATCCTAAATATTGAAGCTATTAAAGTTCCCAATCCAATTGTATTTAATTCCTCTCTACCATTATTTGCCATGCCTGAAATAAATGATCTTATTGCAGCTAAAAAAGAACCAAATAGGTCCATGTTAAAATCAATATCTACTTGGACCTCTTTCTCGTAAAGTAATTCTCCTGATTCCATATGGTAAAGAAATAAAAAGTAAAGCATAGGTTTATCCTCGAAAGTTAAGTAATCGTTTTTTTAAAATCTCTTAAAACTAGTCCTCTTTAATGTAAAAAATTCTTTTCTACTAAAATATAAATTTGGTTAGATAATATGATAATATACTATCTTTTTTTAAATATTAAGAAAACAATAAATGGCTTATCTTTTGTTTAAACAAAGCTTAACTAATTTCTATTTTATAACAAGAACATTTTATAATTCTATTCCTCATTTGAATAATATGAATGCTGTCGCTTGCAAAGAATGTGGTTATTCTTTTGAAGATAAGGAACCTGGAAAATATTATTGCCCTAATTGCTCCAAAGAAATGAAATTCATGAAGATTGAAGCTTTTTGTGGCGCGAAACCAGGAGAACTTTACGCGAAAGAATAATAAAATAAAAAAAAAAAATAGAGATTTTTAGGTTACTTTTTCCTTTTTTTACGCTCTACTAATACATTTATCTTAATCTTGTGAATTGTAAGTTTTAAGATCAAAATTATAAGCATAACTACTTTTTTATACTCTATGACTGAAGCTTTATACATGAACGACTCCTATTTAAAGAAATGGGATGCAAAAGTTATTTCTGTGAAAGACGATAAATTCATTGTCCTTAATAAAACCGCATTCTATCCTAAAGGAGGTGGCCAACCATGGGACGAGGGGTATATTATCAAAAATGGTGAGAAATTCAAGGTAGTATATGTAGGCAAATTTTCTGGAGAAATCAGCCACGAAGTAGAGAATCCTGGACTAAAAGAAGGAGACATAGTTTCGTGCGAAATCGATTGGGAGAGGCGATATACATATATGCGATACCATACTGCTTGTCATCTTCTTTCAAATCTGCTATATCGTAGAACGAACGCTAAAATCACGGGCAACCAGATTGAATTGGACAAAGCAAGAATGGATTTCTCTATGGAGGATTATTCACCAGAAAAGTTACAGACCTATGTTGAAGAAGCTAATGAAATTATTAATCAAGACCTTCCAATCACTATTGAGACGATGGCTAAAGCCGCAGTTTTAGGCGAACCCGAGCTTGCAAGATTAGCAGTTGGCTTACCCAAAAATTTACAAGAATTCCGTATAGTTAAAATTGGAGACATCGATAAACAAGTTGACGGTGGAACCCATGTTAAAAATCTCAAAGAAATTGGCGAAATTCAGATGACCAAAACTGTAAATAAGGGAAAGAAAAATAGGAGATTGTATTTCATACTCAAGTAATTAACAAGCAAAACAGCTAATCTTTATTATTCTTTTTAAAACTCAATTTTTTACAAAAATGTTAAATACAAACTTATTTTACTTAGTCTTTGATCGTCTTCGATCAGTAATCCGATATTAAATAATGTTTTATGAATATTTATTTGAAATTTATAAAGCTATTTGTTTGTAAATCTCTTGATCGATGATCATTTTTAAATCAAAAAAAAGGTAAAAAGAAAATGAATAAAACAAAAAAAATGAGTATTTTATTTGCAACAATAGGTATCTTGGCGTTCAGTTTAATTCCCGCAGTTAGCGCAGGCGTTCCTGGTCACATGAAGGAGCGCCCGACGTACAATAATCTTGCAGCGCCTTGGTTTCCCTGGATTCCAGATGATTTGCCGTTTAGCGCTTCAGAAGACCTCTATTTTAGAATGGGCTGGTACACAAGTCCTGAAGAAATAGAAGAGGATATTGCTCCTAAACATCCATGGAAAATTAAACTCTTTATTAACGATGAGGAAATCAATTTACAAAGATTTGGTTTTATAGGTGACAAAGTAAAAGTCTCATTCTGGTATCACGTCTTTGGACCGGGATATTTTGAAGCGGGCGGAGAATACCTTTTAAGATGGGAATTCTGGGTACGACGACCTTACATGGGAGATGGCTTAAATCATTGGAGAATTATGGTAGATCATTGGGGATTATATCTTCCTATGGGTGCTGAATGGTGTTTTGAATATTATTTAAATATTGTTGCATAAATATTTGATACATTAAATTAAACAACAAAATTAATTAAATATAAAATATAGAAAGCGGAGGAAAAAGTTTAGATAAAATGGCTTCTCGAAAGACCACACCTAAACCAATTACCCTCCTACTCTATATATCTTTTTTTTCTTTTTATAATTTTGTATAAAATTCTATTATTCTCTTAGTAAAAACCTAAAGATAGCAATTAATCTTAAAACTCAAATCAAAATTATACTGAGAATCGTGGAATTCATGAATTAAATAGTAAATATAGCATTACTTTTTTGTACGTTAAAATATAATTAAGACTAAAGATTACATTAATAATTTAATTATAAAGACAATAACGAGCTCTATACAATTATGAAAGATATCTGTAAGGATTGTGGAAAATGCTGTATTGAAACAGAGATGCTCTTATCTAGTTATGATATCGATCGTATTAAAAATGATAACCCCAAACATTTAAAAATAGCCAATTTTGCGCGAAAAACCGAAGAAGGATTTAACCAATTGATAAATGTTAAAGGTTATTGTGTATTCTTTGACAGTGATGTTAAATTGTGTACAATTTATGATGTAAGACCACAAGGGTGTCGTTTTTATCCATTGATTTATGATTCGGACAAAAAACATTGTATATTTGATGAGGAATGTCCGAAACCCAAATTATTATATCCAGATAAAGAGATCGCTGCAAATACATGTAAGGAAATTAAAATCTTTTTAGAAAACCAAATCTTATTTGCTAAATTAGAATGATTGTCTTGATGGTATCGCGTTTTATTCAAGAGAATAGAATTCAGTTCTTCTATCCTCAAAGACATTATTATACTTGTTAAGGTTTTTATCTCTCGCTTGTGTAACATCGATTTCAACAAAATCAATATGTGGTTTATCTATTGGTGCGGACGAGAGTACTTTCCCATTATAAGAGGTAATTTGGCTACCCCCCGTAAATACAAAATTATCCTTTCCTCTAACTTCGTTTCCTATCCTATTAGAAGTTACAGCGAAAACTCGATTTATCAAACAACGAGTTATCATAGCATTTTGGCAATAGGGAAGCACCAAGTTAGCGGGATGAGCTATAATGTCTGCTCCAAGAAGAGCAAGACTCCGAATAGTCTCAGGAAAAAACCAATCGAAACAAATCATGATTCCTACCTTTGTGTTTTTTACTTCATATATTTCTAAAGGTTTGTTTCCCGGAGAAAACCACAATTTTTCTTTGTAATAAAGGTGGAGTTTCCGATAAGTACCAAGAACCTCCCTATCAGATACGATCATGGAAGAATTAAAAATATGATTACCGTCTTTTTCTATGAATCCGCCTACAACCACAGCACCTGTTTTTTCAGCTAACCCCATTAAAAATTTGGCGGTTGCTCCTTCAGTGTTTTCAGCCATAGATTCTGCTTCTTCCTTAGATACAAATGTGTATCCTGTTGCGAAGAGTTCGGGTAAAACTATCAAATCTGCTTTCGTATTACCAAGCAAATTTTCTACTTGTTCGAAGTTTTGAGTTATTTCACCAAAGATTGGAGAAGTTTGAATGTATCCAACTTTCATGTTTATTCTTTTTCTTCCGTTTCTTTTTCCTCTTTATCTTTTCTCCTAAGGGATCTCCGCTTCTTCATTACTCTAGCGACGCGTTGGTCGTCGTATTTCTTTAATAATTCGCCCATGTCTCCAATTGTTTTAGAAAGTTTTTCAATTGGGATATCTTCAAAAAACCTATTTCTCTTAAACTTTTTTGCCGGACCGCCGTTGTATATCCACCCTTCTTCTAATTCCTGTCCCACCATCGTAGAAGACCAAGTATTCAAAATACAGTTTTTTCCTATGTGTGTTCCAGGCATAATAATTACGTGCGCTCCAACTCTGACATTTTCTTCGATAACTGTTTTTCTAATAATTAAAAAATTCCCTATTATAACCGAAGACTGAACAATAGCACCTTGTCCAATAACTACATTTTTACCGAACTCAATAAACTCTGTATCTACCCAACCTTCAAAAAGGGAATTAGAAAATTTAGTTTTTACGCCAAACATTTTAAAACATATATTATCTAAGAAGGGAAATGGAAATTTATGGGTGAGCCAAGTGGGCCATTTCTTTATAGTGTTCCTAAGACTCCAATAGCGGTAATCCTTATCTGAAGAATCTCTAAGAAACACCCCCTCTCTAGGTTTATGGAAAATGTTAATGATTCCTAACATAATTCTTGTGAAAAAGATGGCGGCAAAAACAGTTGTAATATAGATAACGAACAAATAAAGGGGCAAGAATACGTAAAAGTGGAGTGGCCGTGGCTCGTACCATAACATCTGCCAGTACCACCAAATTTCAAAAATAGCGGGAAGTAGGCTTATCCAAATCAAAAAAATGTAGGCTATCAAGTACTTCTTTTTAGCTAAGACCGTCGCACAAAAAGGACCTACGCGCATAGAATTAGGAACGCTCATTTTAATCACCCTCACTCTTTTTTTTAACTAAATGCTTCTTATCTTCGTCAATATTAACTTCGTGCTCGGTTTCGACTTTTTCTTCTTCGTCAACATCTACTTTATGAATAATATCCCTACGCATTTCGGCGTATTTGTTAGGCTTTAATTTCCTTGCGGGGATTCCGGTATAGATCCATCCAGCTTCTAATTTTTGATTTAGGGTTGTTACGGATACCGCACCGAGCACCGTATCTTCACCAAAATGCGTTCCGGGGGCGATAGTACACTGACCTCCTACGAGCGAATAATCATCAAATCTGATCGTTTTAATGATGAGGTAATTACCTACTACCATCGAGCTCATAATAGCCGCTCCCTGACCGATGGTTACATTTTTACCAAAAGAAATGAATTCAGCGTCGCACCAGGCATCGTTTAAATGGCTTGAAAAATCCATCCTTATTCCAAACCAACGGAAAGCTATTACATCAATCCACGGTAGAGGCCAATTTCTTATCAGCCATAGAGTAATCTTCTTTATCTCGGTTCTAAATCGCCAAAATTCAAAGTCAGGGTTCCCTGAATCAGTGCGGAATATTCCTTCTTTAGGGAGGTGAATAAGGTTAACAAATATAAGAAATAATTTACTGAAAAACAAGCAACTAAATATGAAAAGAAACGAAAAGAATAACAATAAAAGGGGTAAAAATAATAATTTGATAATCCAAGGTACTGGACTAACAACGTAACCATACCATAGTGTTGCCACAACTAAACCACTAAACCAGAATATTGGGATATACACAACTAAAAATTTCAAAGTTACTTTATTTATTGCTGAACTTGTGGTAAAGTCTATAACAAATTCTGAGTCATCATCTGTCTCATCATCTTTCTTAACAATATCTTGCTTGTCTTTTTCTTCTTCTGTCATTTTATCTCACAAATAATTTTAATTTGGTTTTTCTTTATTGTTTATTTCATCTTTATTTGAACTTTTGAGTTTAGCGTTTACTTGTCTAACTCTTAATTCCTCAGCTCGTTTTAAATCTTCTTCACTAACTTTTAGGTATTCCATTAATTTCTTCTTGAAGATTCGTCTAAAAGGCATCCCATAGTAGAAATTATCTCCTTTGGTTGTATTAAATTTTGTTGCTGCGGCCATGGGTAATAGGTAAGTGTTATCCTTTAACACGCACCCAGGAGCAACAACATTAAAACCTCCGAGTGTGACATTATCTTCTGCTGTTACTTTAAAACAGATGATGTTACCAAAAATACCCTCAACAGTATGAGAAGCTAAAGCCGAATTAATACCAATATAACAATTTTTCCCAACATCAATGTGTCGATCGTTGCTTACAGATTCTTCGAAAGTTGTGCCTCTGTTAATAACGCAAGCACCTACAAAATTAAAAAACCAGTTTGCCAGCCACGGGAAAATTCCTTTCACGAAAGCATTCTTTCCATATTTAATCATAAAACTTCTGTAGTGGTAATAATCTGCTGCTTTAGAATCTATATTGCGAGGAATTATTCCATCTTTAGAAGGGCTTCTTTTCTCTGTAAATCTCCATGCAATTCTTGTAAACACTCCTAAGAGAAATAGGTGTGACAAATGGAAGACAATGAGTATAAATGGAATTGTTAAAAAAATAATTAAAGAATCAAGTCTTGTAAGGACAATAATAAAACTATCTACTTCTAAAAATAAGGGTTTTATAATTAGGAAAAGGTAAAACATTAGAGCTATGACTGGCACTAAATAAGAACCAACATAAATAAAAAAGAAGAAGGCAATGTATTTCTGATATTGGAATTGAACAATTTCCCGTTGAAGTTCAGGTCTAGAATCACTAGTATCTTCAATCAAAATCTACTACATTCCTCACTTTTTTATAATTTCTTTTTTATTTTTCTTTATTTTCTTCTTCTAATTTTTTTTTTTCTTGTCTAACTCTTAATTCTTCAGCTCGAGATAAATCCTCTTCGCTTATTTTTAAGTAATTCATTATTTTCTTCTTAAATATTCGACGTAATGGCATCCCGAAGTAGTAATTATCTCCCTTAGTTGTATTAAATTTTGTGGCTGCAGCCATAGGTAATAAGTAAGAATTTTCTTTTAAATCGCCCCCAGGTCCAATTTGATTGAATCCGCCAAGGGTGACATTTTCCCCTAATACAATTTTAAAGTAAATAATATTTCCGAAGATCCCTTCTACTACATGAGTACATAGCGTGGAATTTACGCCAATATAGCAATTTTTACCAACGATTATGTTTCTATCGTTAAGTACCGATTCTTCAAATGTGGTGCCTTTATCAATAACGCCAGCACCCACAAAATTGAGAAACCAATTAACCAACCAAGGGAAAAATCCTTTCATGAAAGCGTTCTTTCCGTATTTAATCATGAAGCTTCTGTAGTGGTAAAAATCTGCTGTTTTTGAAGGTATGTCACGAGGAATTATACCATCCTTCGAAGGGCTCTTTTTTTCAGTATACCTCCAAAAAATTCGTGTAAACACTCCTAAGAAAAATAGGTGAGATAAATAGAATATAATAACCACAAGTGGAATGGTTAAAAAAACAATTAAAGAATCAAGACTCGTAAGAATAACAATAAAACTTCCTACTTCTAAGAACAAGGGTTTTAAGATTAGGAAGAGGTAAAACATGAGAACTATGACTGGCACTAAATAAGAACCAACATAGATAGCAAAGAAGAATGCCATGTATTTATGATACTGGAAGTGAACTAATTCCCGTGGAATATCCGATCCAGAATCACTTATATCTTCAAGCAAAATCTAATACATTCCTCTCTATTTTATTATGAATTCTCATCATTTGTTACTTTTTTCTGTCTTTTTAATTTTTCATTCTCTTGTTTAACTCTTAATTTCTCAGCTCGTTCTAAATCTTCTTCGCTTACTTTTAAGTAATCCATTATTTTCTTCTTAAATATTCGTCGGAATGGCATCCCAAAGTAATAATTATCCCCTTTAGTTTTATTATGCTTTGTCGCAGCCGCTATTGGTAAGAGATACGAGTTATCGCTTAACTCACATCCAGGCGCAATATTGTTAAATCCACCTAGTGTAACATTTTCGCCTAATTTGATTTCAAAAAAGACGATATTGCCAAATATTCCTTCTACAAAGTGAGAAGATAATGCAGAATTAACACCGATATAGCAATTCCTTCCAACATTTATGTTTTTATCGGTAACAACTGATTCTTCTAATGTGGAGCCTTTATTAATAACCCCAGTTCCTACAAAATTAAAGAACCAATTTGCTAACCAAGGAAAAACTCCTTTCATAAATGAGTTTTTTCCGTATTTTAGCATAAAAGATCTTATATGGTAATAATTAGCGGTTTTGGAACCGATATTTCGTGGAATTACGCCATCTTTCGTAGGACTTCTATATTCAGTGAACCTCCAGAAAATTCGAGATATTAAACCTACAATAAATAAGCGAGATAAGTAACTAACAACAATTACTAACGGCAAAGCTAAAAATGCCATTAACGAATCAATATTTGTAAATATAACAAGGAGGTTATCTACTAACAAGACATATGGAACAAATACAATAATTATGTAAGTCATAAAAATGATACCCGAGACTACATAAGACAAATAATAAATTACAAAGAATATACTTAAGTACCAATGAAACTGGAGTTTAATTTTTTCTCTTGGAACTTCCGTATCGTCTTCATCATTACCTTCAATTTCATCTAGCACTTCTATTCACCTTTCTTTTTTTTAATTTTTTTCTTGATTTCAATTAGGCTTCATAGTTAAGCTTACCAGATCAAATTTGAATTAGTTAATATATATTATAAGTAATACTCTACTTAATTTCTGTGGTTTTCTTTTAAAAATGCTAATTTGAAAATCATAAATCTGATCTATTTTCCTTTAAGAATAGAGAAGGGTGTATCTTGTGCTAAAATAATAGAGAAGAACAGCTTTTCCCCAAATTTAATATCTGACAAAAATGTTAAATAGGATGTTATCTCATTTGTAATTTGATCATTTCCGATCAAAGATATAGGATGGGCGTTCCTAATTGAAAAACGACTTCACCTATCTTAACTAAAACCTATCTTTGGTGTTAAAAAATGATCATTTTCGAAAACGGAAAAATTGAATTTGAAAAAAAATAGAGGAATAGAAAAAATGAAAAAAACAAAAATAATTCTCGTAGCGGCTTTGGGAATTTGCATGTTAAGCTTTATGCCAACAGTACTAGGAAAAGCAGACGTTAGACCAATTTCGGACTTCACTGATACTAACGGTTATGTAGCAGCATGGATGGATCCTGAAACCAACTTAATCATTTTCCCTCATGGATTTTTTGTAACTCCTCCAGGCTTCAACACTATTTCGGACTGCGAATACCATGGCTCTGTACTCGAGAGAGAATTGAAAGATGGACGAATTATGTATAAAATTAATTTGCACGTAAAAGGTGCCTATATGTTGGTCGGTGATTTTGGTATTAATCCATATGTATTTGAAGGCGAAATGGATTATAATTTCCAAGTAACCATAATTGTTGAGGGAGAATTGGGTGGTCCTGTCCCAAATCTTATGGATATATGGTTTTTTGGTGCAGCAGGTGAAACACCATATCTGCATATAACGGGGAGTGGTACCGGGACATTTCTAGTTGATGCATTTGGTTTCACTGCTGGGGATACTGCGAAAGTAAAAGTGAATCAAGTTGGTATTGTAATACCAGATGACCACCCCCAATATGATCCATTTTATGCACCATTTATGTATCCTGTAGAATTCGTCTTTTTCCACTAAAAAAGTCAAAAGCAAGTACTATAACAAATTGAAGTAAAAAAATTATCTTAATTAAACATATAGAAAAGGAGAGGAACTTGTTTAGATACATGGCTTCTCGAAAGACCACACCTAAACCAATTACCCTCCATTCTCTATATCTTTTTTTTTATTTTTAAAATTAATCTAAAAAAACTCACTATTTTACTATTTAATTAGTTTCAAAGACATTAAGAGGGTTGGAGAACGCTAAAAAAATTCGGAGTATTCATTTTTCAATGGACTAACTAGCAATTTTGTGGATTTTTGCTTTTTAGAATTTCAATGTCTTTTTTGATATCTTTAGCATTCGGAGATTCACCTAATCCTAGTCCCGTTAAAATCTCTAATCCCTCTTCCAAATTTTTTAACGCCTTGAGATATTTTCCATTCGCGTAATGAATTATCCCGATGTTATTAAGACGAATAGCTTTCCCGCTCAAATCTCCTAGTTGCTCGTCGATTTGTAGTGCCTGCTCGTACTGCTCCAATGCTTCTGGATAGTTTTTTTTTGCTCGATAAACCTCTCCGATGTTGTTAAGGACAGTAGCTTTCCCGCTCAAATCTCCTAATTACTCGGCTACTTTTAGTTCCTCTTCGTATCGCTTTAATGTTTCTGGATAGTTACTCTCTTTAAAATAAATCATCCCAATATTAATAAGAAAATTATAAGATTAGTAGGGTTCATAATTTAATTTCTTTTAGTAACAATTGAATCACATGTGTAAACAAATCATAAATCGAGCATGCAATTTTTGTTTAAAAGCAATCTACTACTTATTAACATAACAGTATCGACATAATTACGACTCAATCAGCAAAAAATCTTATGCAAATAAATCGATAAAAACTAGTACGCGAATTACTACTAGATTCATGGATTTAGCAAATTAACCCACGACTCGAATTTAGTAGTTTAATCAATCGCTTAATATCTTCCAAACAATAATTTTAAATTAGTGAAAAACTTAAATTAAGAATTAGGTTAAGGCATTAAAAATTTAAATTTAGTTAAAGACCTCGATAAAATTAACTAATTAACATAATCACAAATAAAGAGTAAGATAATGACCGATAATTCGTTTTCGTTAGGAGATTTATATCCTAAGTATGTAATTAACTCTAAAGGTGAAAAAAAAGAGTTTGAAGTTTCTAGCATAGCTAAAGTCTTAAATAAGGAAACTGGACTTGACATAAATATCGCAGAGAAAGTTACGGAGGAAGTCGTGCGTAAAATAATTGGGCTTGGGATTGATGAAATAACTACTAATTATATAAGGGAATTAGTCTGCGTAGAACTAACTCAACGAGGGCTGAATAAATACCGAAATTTGTTTGCCCGTGCTATTAATTTAGAAAGCATCTCTTTTACGTTAGATGAAGCTTTCATTAATGAATTCAAAGGGAAACAACCAAAGTGGGGACCATTAGGACAAATTACTTACAAAAGAACGTATGCCCGATTTATTGAAAAGGAAGGGAGGAAAGAGGATTTTTGGGAAACTATTAGGAGGGTCGTTGAAGGTTGTTATTCGATACAAAAAGAACATTGTATGAAGTTAAGCTTGCCTTGGAGCGATTCAAAGGCTCAAAGATCGGCTCAAATTATGTACCAGAAAATCTGGGATTTTAAGTTCTTACCTCCTGGAAGAGGACTTTGGATGATGGGCACTGAATTTATTGCTCGACATGGATCGATGTCGTTGAACAACTGCGGATTTGCCTCCACCGAAGACATCGATTTAAAATACTCAAAAGCATTTGAATTTGTAATGGATGCTCTAATGCTTGGTGTGGGTGTTGGATTCGATACTAAGGGTGCAGGAAAAATATCAATTAAGAAGCCTCAAGAAGGTGATATTGCTTTTGAGATCCCTGATAGTAGAGAAGGTTGGGTTGAAGCGCTTCGAATAGTTTTAGAAGCGTATTTCTTAGGGAAACAGCGCCCTATTTTTGATTATACTTTAATAAGATCTGCAGGTGAACCCATTAGAGGTTTTGGTGGAATTGCCAGCGGTCCTGCTCCATTAAAGGATATGTTAGAAAGCATTCAAGAAATTCTGGAAGTTAGAATAAATAAAGAAATAACATCCCTTGATATTTTAGACATCATGAATTTAATCGGAAAGTGCGTCGTAGCAGGAAACGTTAGGCGTAGCGCCGAAATTGCTCTTGGAGAAGCTACAGATTTGGATTTCATAACATCTAAACAAGACGAAGAAAAACTGTATTCGCATAGATGGGCAAGCAATAATAGCGTATTTGCTGTTAAAGGATTAGATTACTCATTTATCGCAGATCAAATTGCTGTAAATGGTGAGCCAGGAATTTTTTGGCTTGAAAACGCTAAAATCTATTCTCGGATGGGAGATAAACCAGATTATAAGGATAAAAAAGCTGCTGGCGTAAATCCTTGTGGAGAACAGACTTTAGAATCGTTTGAACTTTGTTGTCTTGTAGAAACTTTTCCATCGCACCACGATACTTACGAGGAGTTTCAAGAAACTTTAAAGTTCGCTTATCTCTACTCTAAGTCCGTAACTCTCGTTAACACTCATTGGCAAGAAACCAATGCAGTAATGCTTAAGAATCGGCGAATGGGGGTTTCACAAACAGGAATAATTGAAGCATTTGTCAAGAACGGC
This sequence comes from Promethearchaeota archaeon, assembly GCA_030599585.1. Classification (GTDB taxonomy): domain Archaea; phylum Asgardarchaeota; class Lokiarchaeia; order Sigyniarchaeales; family SOKP01; genus SOKP01. The sequence continues at coordinate 265,437 of JAUVNS010000007.1, forward strand.
AGGAGAACTGTGTTGGAATGGTGTAAAAAAGGATATAACTATTTACAAAAGTTAGACGAACAATATTCTGGCTGGCTTTGTATACCGAAGAGTATTAAGTTAACCACCGTTAAACCTAGTGGTACTGTGAGTCTTCTTCCAGGTGTTCCTCCAGGAATTCATTACCCTCATTCGGAGTATTACATTAGGCGGATACGTATTTCAAAGAATTCAGACTTGATAGAACCCATAAAAAAGGCAGGTTATTTCGTTGAAGATGATTCTTATTCTCCCAATACAATTGTAGTTGAATTTCCTGTGCACGAACAATATTTCGAACGCTCAAAAAATGATGTTTCTATATGGGAACAAGCCGAAAATGCAGCAGATTATCAGAAATATTGGTCTGACAATCAAGTGTCTATTACAATTACATTTCAGCCACATGAAGCAAGTCAGATCAAACATGTCCTTGAATGCTTTGAAGACAAATTAAAAAGCGTTTCATTTTTGCCAATTAAAGAACATGGTTACAAGCAAGCGCCTTACGAAGAAATAACTAAAGAAAAATATGAAGAAATGAGCTCAAACCTCAAACCTGTGTTCTTAGATGATACACAAGATAGAGCAATCGGAGAAAAATTCTGTGACAGCGATAAATGCGAAGTAAATTTCGATGATAAGGTAATCAGCGGATAAGTTTGAAACCTTAACTTCAACTTTTTTTAAATTATATTAGTATAAAGTGAATAAGATTTTTAATCGGAAATCATATTATTATTACTAAGAAATTTAAATTATTAAATTATAAAATTAGATTCTAAAAGTGATTAAAAATTTTAAACGATCCTGAAGAAGATAAGAAAACAAGGAAAGAACGCGAGAAAGCAAGAGATACACCTACAAAGAAGAAGAAAGCTACGAAGAAAGCAACGACAGTAAAACCAGGCGATGTTCCTAAACCCCCTTCAAAAAAAATTGTTCATAAGAAATTTGTAGTTAATTTTTGGAGGACTCGGCTACACGACGAAGAATTGGGAGTACATCAACAGTTAAAGTATACTGCCAAAACTCGATGGTTTTCAAAAAATTTTGACATTGAAGGTAACATCTCAATTGATGGTGAAAAGAAATGTATCATAGCTTTTAATAAAGATCAATGGGAAGGCCCAATCGAGAAAAAAAGGCTTGTTTGCCGATATTTCACCACAATGGAAGAAACAATGGATTCAAAAGCCAAGGGCGGCAACTTTAAAGGTGGTATTGAGCTTAGCATAACTCATTCTCTTATTCAAAGTTATGAAATAAAACACCCAGCTCCAGTTTTCTACGCTCAAATTCCCGGTGTGAAAGTTTTAATTCGATTCGTTAGGGGTTGGAGATTCTGGGGTACTCGTTGGACGTTCCCTCTCCTTCCAGAACAAAAAGGCGATAAGCTTCAAATGATCTTAGCTAAAGGAGTTGTTGGTCCGGGCAGGAACTATAAATTATATATCGGAAAAAAATTGATCGGCCGAGTTGATGGAAAACCAATAAAAAAAGAATACGAAATTGAAATTTACGACGAAGATTACGCTAAAGATAAAACTTTCGGGCGTTATATGATTTTGTTTGGTCTAACATGTGAATTCATGGACGATGCTAAGAAAATCGTTAAGAGATTGTTCAAAAAGATGAAATCTACAGGTACTTCTGATTACATACCTCCGAAGTCTGAAATGGATTTATTCAGAAATCCACGTATGATGAGAAGATGATCAAAAAGCTAAATTTAAAGATAAAAACAAAAATAAAAATATAAAATTTTTTTATTTCTTAATTTTTTAAGTATTTAAGAAAGCATACTTTTTTTCCACGATTTATATGCTCTAGTTTCTTTTCCGCGATAGATTGCTTTCTTACCCGTTTGTTTGCTGTATACTTTCTGAAGAGTTTCTTCATCTACTCCTTTTAATTCGTCTCTTTTGATTTGTTGATCGACTTCCTCTTCCTCTTCTATTCTTTTTACGCGTTTAAGTACTGTGAACACTCCGTGATTCCAAAGCACAAAAGCTAAATATACTAGAATAACGATTATGAATAGGACGAGTCCAATAAATAGAACCCATTCTCCAGGATTTGTAATAACTGATGAAAATAAAAAAACCCAGAAGTCTGCCACAATACCCCATAGAGATGGTAAAATTACTAGCAAGAATGTGATTACAAATAAATAAATACTCGCGAGAGTCACTGCTATTAAAAGTCTCAAAGTAGTGTAGTCTTCGTATTTTTTAGCTAGTACTCTGTCTTTGAATAATCGTTGGCATAACCTTAATATTCCTCCTCTGAATAATACGTAAAAAAGTACGAGTAAGAAAAGGTGGAGAACAATTATTCCGACAATAATAAGCACCCCTGCACCAAATCCCCAACCTTCAATAATCTTCCATCTATCTGATTCAATTAGCCAACCGATTATCGTTAGCCATATACCTAAAATTGTTGTAGCAGAAGCTATGATTATCGAATAATATATTGATTTAGCAATGCGTAAATCCCATGTACTATAATCGTCTAGTGGATCAGCTGATCTTTTAGGTTCTTTTCGAGCTTTTCTTGGCATTTTCAATTCCTCTTATTCTTTAGTTTTTGAAATTTAATTATATATTTCTATTTTAGTTTATTTGAATAGTTTTCCTATTTAAATATTATGTGATTGATAAGATAGTATAAATTGAAATTAATAAGGCGTTTTCAGAGATGAATGGCAGTATGGGCACTTACTTATCCCTGCATCGATGTCCTCACCGCAGTAGGGACAGAATGTCTCATCTTTGTCAGGTTTTCCATCTTCCATAATTTCTGATGACGATTCTGCTTCTGCTTTAACTTTCTCTTCCTTTGCTTTCCCCGCTTTTTTAAGAATTCTTTCCCTTTGCGACATAGGTTCTCCTTCTTCTTTAGATTTTACGTGTGGTTTACTTGAAATTTGTACTTTTGATCGACAGGTAGGACAATGGATCTTCTTCCGATTCGCATAAACAATAGCAAAAATTATCGCAGCGACTCCAACCGTCGCTAATGATACCATAACCCAGATTACCTTTTGAGATGTATTCATTGGTTCTTTAACAGGGTTCTCTACTTCTTTTTCACAAATCGTACAATACGCGTATTTTGTCATAATCCACTTATTAATTAAAATTAATTAATTCTAATAATATTTTTAGAAATATATTTACATGCATTATTCATCTAATCTCATAAATTTTTTACTTACTTTTCATTTATGTAATTACTAACCAACTTGGATTTTGCATGAGTATGGAAAAGAATTCTTTTTATATTGAAACATACGGTTGCGTTTCCAATAAGGCAGACTCATACATTATTTCAAGCGTCTTAAGCAAATCGGGATACATCTCGTCTACGATTGAAGAAGCAGAGTTTGTGATAATTAATACGTGCGCTGTGAAACAACAAACTGAAAATAAAATAAAATCTCGTTTGAACGAGCTATATAATCGTTTTAAGAACGATACAAATAAGCATTTCATTATAGCGGGGTGTTTACCTCACATAGAACCCCGGTATTTAGATGTCATTAAAAATTTAATACCAAATTTCTCAGCAATTATCGATCTTGATAATTTAAGCGATGTTCCTTTCATTTTTGATGAAATTAATTCCGGAAAAACAAATCTCATCTATAATTCAAAAGAATCAATCGATAAATCTAATTTCCTAATTGATCACCCTAAAGGAAAAATAACTGGAATAATTCCAATATCTGAAGGGTGTTTAGGTTCATGCACATATTGCTGTGTTAAAAATGCTCGTGGAAAATTGAATTGTTATGATCCCGAAAATATTGTGCGAAACGTAGAACATCAATTAAAACAAAATATAAAACAAATTTATCTTACATCTCAGGACTGTAGCACTTACAATTACAATAATACGCGCCTTCAGGATTTAGTTCAAAAAATAGTGGCATTAAACTACGATTTCTTTTTAAGAATCGGAATGCTTAATCCAAGATTTTTAATTGATAAGTTTAGTCAGTTGCTTCAAATATTCAAATATAAGAAAGTTTACCAATTTCTGCACGTTCCAATTCAATCTGGGAGCGACATTGTACTTGCAAATATGCAACGCACTTACAAAATATCTGATATTGAAGGAAAATTAAAAACATTAAGACAAAATTATCCTCTTTTAACTTTATCCACAGATATCATATGCGGGTTTCCGGGAGAAACTGAAGACGATTTTCAACAAACAATTGATTTAATTAAGTGGTTAAAGCCAGAAATCCTTAATATATCAAAGTTTACACCAAGACCAGGTACTAAAGCTAAGAGTATGAAACAAGTAGACAGTAGAGAAATCAAAGAACGCTCAATTAGACTTTCTAAGCTCTTTAGAGACTCATTAATTAACATAAATGAAGATTGGATAGGCTGGGAAGGAAAAATTTTAGTATTGCATGAAGGATCAAAGCCAAACCAGGTGTTTGGTAGAAATTTCGCATATAAAAATATCTTTCTAGATCCCAAGAGTCCATTTGGTGAATTTGTATCTGCTCAAATCTACAAAGTTAAAGGATTTAATTTATATGCTAAATTAGTCTAATTTCTCTTGAATTCAAATAGACCGGTATTCTTCTTCCTGTATTCTTCTCTCCCGGATAATCCAATTTCGTTAAAAAGCTCAATTAATTTCATTTCAGGAATCCCATGGGGGAGTGCTAAGAATTCTATTACATAGATTTTTCCATTTGGTTTTAAAGTATTAACTATGCTTTGCAATAAACCGGGTCTAACATCATCTGCTATATGATGAATTACCCATGTAATAACGATTTTATCGAATGTATTAGAAGGAATATCCATCTCTTGTATATTTCCTAATAGGTAGTTCACATTTGTATTTTTACGTAGTTTTTTACGAACCTTATTCAGAAAAGCTTCTGATAAATCTATACAAGTTAGGGTTCCTCCATTTGATAATTCTTTAATAATCTTTTTTGCTAATACGCCAGTTCCACTACCAAAATCTAAAACTGATTCTCCTCCATTTAACTTTAACGCTGGTAATAACTCCTTATAGAAATTTCTTCCATAAATTGGGCAAAATAATGAGTAGAACCAAGCAAATAATTTTGATGGATTTTTAAAATTAAAAGGCATAATGGATGAAATTTTAAATATTATTTTATCGTATTGTCTATAAATTAAAAGCTTCTAACGCTTTTTTAGCTACGATTTCTCCCCATTCTTGGACAAAATGTCCTGCATCTTTAATTTTTAGAGGTTCAGGACATCTTGGAATCATCTTCCTTAACTTACGCATAACTGAAGGACCTAATATTGGATCTTGCATTCCAATTGCCATAAACGATTCACCAGACCATTCATTTTGAAACCAATCTCGAGCTTTTCTGGATGTTTCCGCTCCTGGAGCATCATGTGTAGTTGGCACTAAATCTGGAAATCGTCGAATTCCAGCTTTAAATTTAATATCAGGAAATGGTGCGTCATAGGCTTCGACTTCTTCTGGCGTTAAAATTGGGGTTCCTCGGAGCATTAAACGACCAACATCCATATCTGGTGTCTTATTAACCCAGTCTCGAAAAGCTTTAAAACCTGGCGAGGGTACACCTTCACCCGTACCGAGAGCGGTATTCATTAAGATCAACTTGGAAAACCTAGAAGACATCTCCACGGGTAATGTTAGGCCAATTAAACCTCCCCAATCTTGACAGACTAATATTACATTTTTTAAATCTAAATTTTCAATAAACCTTATTACCGAATTTCTATGAAAATCAAACGTGTAAATAGCGTCATCTACCGGCTTATCTGATCTCCCAAAACCGTAATAGTCTGGGGCAACTACTCTATATCCCGCATTCACAAATATAGGAATCATTTTACGATATAAATAACTCCAAGTGGGTTGCCCGTGCAAGCATAAAAATGTATAATTGGAGGTTCTTGATCCCTCATCAATGTAGGCCAACCTTAAATCATCGTAGTCTTTAAGATTTGAAAGATAATGGGGCGTATAAGGAAAATTAGCTAAATTACTAAATCTTTCTTCTGGAGTTCTTAAAACATCCATACAATTATCAAACCTAAATTCTATTAATTAAAAAATAAAATCAAAAAAAAAGGCTTATTTTGCTACTTTTGGTTCTTTAAGCCCAAACTTCTCAAGAAAACTGGTTAATCGTGCCCGATGGAACTTCAGACCAAGATCATCCGGGTTAAATCCGAATGCTAAAGCGTATAGTTCGGTTAAATAGAGTATTGGAATATTAAATGTGTTGTTTGATTGAGCTCCGGCTTTCTTTTGATTTGTGTCTAATTGTTGAAAACACGCAGGACATATAGCAACAAAAGCATCTGCTCCGGCTTTAATAGCACTGGATAGCTTATTTGCTAACATTTGGTTTCCTATTTCTGGTTCAGCATTTCCAACTCCAGTTCCACAACAGACAAACTCTTCATCATATGCTACTGGTGTTGCTCCAGTCGCAGCGACTAATTCTCGTAACTTTATTGGCTCCATTGGGTCGTCAGTCTGAATTATCTCTGAAGGTCTATTGTAATGGCATCCTGTGTGGCACGCTATTTTCAATCCGGAAAAGTCATGAGTGACGAATTCTTTAATTTTTTCAGGACCATAATCGTACAAAACTTCAACAAAATGCTTTACCTTAATACTACCCTTAAACTCTCGTCCTACTTTACTTAAAATCTCATTTATCTTTTTCCTCTCGTGGTCACTATTAATCAATTCAGAATTTACCAACTTTAACGTTTGAAAGCAACCATTACAGAGGGAGATTATGTCTTTTCCTTCGTCCTCGGCAAGCGTAAGGTTACGTGCGCCCATAGTAAGCCAACTTGTATGATCAATAGCATGAAATCCTACGGGATCAGGACAACAAGCAAAGGCAGCATCGGAAGTTTTTATTCCCAGTTTATCAAATACTTTTCGGGAGCTAGCTTCAATGAATGGAATCCGATTACCAATTGTGCAGCCGGCGAACATTTTATATTCATCAACTTTTGCCATAATAAATCCTCTTTTTAATTTTGGAATAGTTATAATTATTCAAGTGCGAAATTTAATAAAAATATTGTTGAATCAAAGTATTTCTACATTGTTATATTATGTTTGTACTTGACATAAGATGTGCCTTTGTTTAACATGGATATTTGATACGAAATTCAAAACCTATCGTTATGAAATTCTATTTGTATCACCCACTTTTGGCAAAATATCATTTCCAGTTAAATTCAACTCCTTAAATGTTTCTGAATGCTCGGTATGGAGGGGGTTAATTTCTTTAGGATTCTTTTTCAAAGGCTAATAAGTTCGATTTGTCAAATTTGTCTAAATCGTCATTGTCAATCTTTTAATTACATTCAACACATTCCAAACTCTCACATTAATCTCTTTCATTTGCAAAAATATCAGCAGAAATATCTCCGTTTTCAATCAGTGACCAAATTCTTTATAAATAATACTATCTTAAAATTGTAACTATATCTTTAAGAAAATTAAAGATTGTGGTGTAAATCAATGAAAAAATCAAAAAAAACGCACATCTTGTTAAAGGTTCTCCTTATTTCAATGTTTTTCGTAATTCCATATATGGTAATAAGTATACAGAGAGAGAGCGAAATTCTGATTGAGGAGAAGAATCCTAACGAGATTTTAAATACTCGGCCACCCCAAGCATCTTCTCCTTACTACGGAAACACGGCCGGAGATGCGCGTGACGTTTACGTGAGTGGAGATAACGCCTACGTGGCGGATGGTTGGACGGGTTTGGCGGTCATCGACGTTTCCGACCCGACAAACCCGGGAACGCCCATCTACGAAGACACGACCGGATTAGCAGATAGCGTTTACGTGAGCGGAGATTACGCCTATGTGGCGGATTATGGTTCGGGCTTGGCGGTCATCGATGTTTCCGACCCGACAAACCCGGGAACGCCCGTCTACGAAGATACGACTGGAGAAGCACGTGGCGTTTACGTGAGCGGAGATTACGCCTATGTGGCGGATGCTGGTTCGGGCTTGGCGGTCATCGACGTTTCCGACCCGACAAACCCGGGAACGCCCGTCTACGAAGACACGACCGGAGAAGCAGTTGACGTTTACGTGAGCGGAGATTACGCCTATGTGGCGGATAATGCACAGGGCTTGGCGGTCATCGAAGTTTCCGACCCGACAAACCCGGGAACGACCCTCTACGAAGACGCGACCGGAGGTGAAC
>JAUVNS010000028.1 GCA_030599585.1 Promethearchaeota archaeon
ACCCTCTTGGTAGTGGATATTACAATATAACTATTGACTGTAACGATATAGATTTCAACGGTTATGGTATAAAGAACATCATGGTAAATATTAGTAAGCAGTTTTATTATAATCAGAGCAAAACAGTTCAAATCACGATTTATGGAGAAACTGAAGCAACTATTACGTATCCTCTTAATAACGCTATTTTTGATTCTGGCGATACATTTGATCTTACGATATTCTACAACGACACGGTGAAAGATCTAGGAATTGATGGCGCAACGATTGAGTATCGCCTTGATTCAGGTGCATCTTACAAGTCCAGTAATCTTAACCCTCTTGGTAGTGGATATTACAATATTACCATTGACTGTAACGATATAGATTTCAACGGTTATGGTATAAAGAACATCATAGTAAATATTAGTAAGCAGTTTTATTACAATCAGAGCAAATCGATCACAATTAAAATTCTAGGAGAAACTTCAATATCCTCTCAAAACATACCTGATAAATTATACTATACCGCAGCTGAAACTTTTAACATTTCAGTATATTTTGGAGATACCGTTGAAAGTTTGGGAATTAGTGGAGCAGATGTTGATGTTGATGTTGATGGAACTATCTATAATCCAGTTATATTTGATAATGGGGACGGTTATTATAACATTACAATAGACTGTAGTAATTTGATTTTTAGTATCTATAAAACTTTTTCCATTAGGATTAATGTAAGCTTGGTCAACTTTCATAATCAATCTATTATACTTGGTACATTGATAGTCGGTAATGAAACATTGTATGTATTAGCACCTACAAGTGGAGCTGTATTTATTGACGGTCAAAGCTTCGATATTACCGTTGAGTATAACGATTCAATTAGAGATGTTGGAATCGATGGAGCAACGATTCAATACAGCTTAAATGGTTCAGGATATAAGCCTGATAATTACAACGTTAATTACATTGGAGAAGGCAAATATATTATAACTATCAATGTGAACGATACAGATTTTACTAAATACGGTTTTGTTGATATTGTAATTGATGTATATAAGCAATTCTATGAAAACAGATCAACGACTTACACATTTCACCGGCAAATTAGGACTCAAATTACTTCATCTGAAAGTACTGATTTAGGATCTATTATGAAGGGTCTAAATGTTTCCTATACTTTTAATTATGAGGAATTTTTTTCAAGTGTACTAATTAGAGATGCCAATTGGACACAACTGAGCAGTCCACAAGGATTTTCTGCCTACTTACAAATTTACGGAAATGGTACCTATACAATGCATTTAGATACAACAAATGTTTTAGTTACAGGCTCATCTACTGATTTTGAATTTAATGTTTATGCTACCGGGAATGAGACTCAAATTATAAGGTTAACAGTGAATGTAATAGTAATCCAAACCGAAGTTATCGATGTGTCTTTTATATCAGAAATTGCAAGAAATTCTGGTTTAAATCAATCAGTTAGATTTTACTTCAATGATACTACAAATAATCTACCGGTCCTCAATGTCATTACAACAAATATCGTGGTTAAAAATTACGCAACTGGAACTCCATTTAATGACGGAGAATTTTGGCTTTTTGATCCATACAGTAACGGAACCTATATTTTAGATATTACTATGGGAACCCGAAATTCAGGATGGTATACTTTAGAGATCAACGCATCAAAATTTCCCAATTATGACTACAGTCTATTTAATGTGACTTTCTATTATAGAGGAAATTATACGCAATTGAATTTAATTTCTTACTCTTACTCTGATCCAGTAATTGCTTTGACTCCCATAGGGTTAGGTTATAATTTTACGATTTTCGAGGGAAGTGACACGACAATAGTTTTAAATTTGACAGATTCAGAATTTAGCGATAACATAGTTCTCGGAGTTGCGAATTCATATGCAGCAACATATCTAAACCTTGTATCAAGCTTAAATGGAACGCTCTCAAACCTATTTCAATTTACCTCTCCAAATCACGTTGGAACGCTTACTACATCTCTATCAGCATTAATACCGGGAAGGTATTTGATAAACATAACATTATCAAAAACAAATTACGAGGATGTTTCGTTTAACTTCAATTTAACAGTAATCGCGAAGTATCAAACTAACTTAACTGTAGTTTTTAAACCAACCTCAGTAAATGCTGGAGACTCGTTTAGAATTGTAGTTCAGGCAGAATTCTTTAACGGAATAAGTTGGGTGCCTTTACAAAATGCTGCTATTACAATGACGCCCATTTTTGATGGAGTTCCCTCCTCAGAAGTACAGATAAAAAGTACTAATAGCACCGGTCAATTGTTTTTCGACATTACGATAAGAAGCGATGCAATAGCTATGAACATTACTCTTGAATTGCCAGTAGAATACGATCATTTAGCTGATTCTATGGTAATTTCTGAAATTAACATAATTCCACCATCTCCAAACGGCTTTACAATTGAAGAATTACTTCCATTTATCATAATTATTGGAGCAGCACTCGTTGCAGCTGGTGGTTCGGTTGGTGTTTATCGTGGTGTTATTGTCCCTAAAAAACGAGAAAAACAACGTATTCTAACTGAGGTTAAAACTATATTCGACGATGCTATTAACTTAGAGCATATTTTAGTGTTATACAAAGGAACAGGAACTTGTATATTCTTCAAATCATATGGTTCAGAACAAATTGATCCAGAACTAATAGGTGGTTTCTTGTCAGCAGTTTCCTCTTTTGGGAAAGAAATGGCTACTCAAGAAGCCTTAAACGAAATATCTTACGGCGACAAAATGCTTCTATTAGCTGATGGAGCTTTAATACGAGTTGCGTTAGTTTTAGGAAAAAATGCGTCGTTAATACTTCGCCGCCACCTTAAAGAGTTTATAGGTATATTTGAAAAAACATTTAACGATGTTTTACCTAAATGGCGTGGTCAATTGAATCATTTCCGAAACGCTGGCACTATTGTGGACGATATTCTAAATACTTCGATAATTTTACCACATCAGATATCTTACGATTTCTCTAAAGCTAAAGATTTAAAAAAACCACATTCAAAGGAAGTATTGAAAATTGCTCAAAGTTGTTGTGAAGAAGCTGAGAGAGAATTCTTCTTTGTCGCAACGTTATTAAAAGAAGTAGCTGATAGAACTAATAAAGATACAGCAGAAATATTTATGGGAATAAAGGAATTAAGAGATAAGAAAATATTAATTCCTATCGAAATATCAGCAATAGGAGAACAACCAGTATCTCAACAAGAGATTAACCTCATAAACCAAAAAGTTACTTCTTTACCCAATTTAACGAGCGAAGAGAAACAGAAACTTGTGAATGATCTGGCTCAGCTAGGTCCAATTGAACGAGAAGCGTACTTATCGAGCTTAGCAAAGCAACAAAAAATAGTCACCGCCCCAATAAAAACAACAATAGGCGATTTATCAGTTGAAAATCAGAAAGCAGCTAAGAAAGGAATAAAAGAATTACTGAAAAGAGCTAAAATTGCCCAGAGTAAGAAATCTTACATGAAAGCTGTCGAAATTTATCAAGGTGCTGCTATATTGGCCTCGAATTGGGAGTTAACGACTGAATTTCTTAAAATACAAGAGACCATTCGAAAAACTAGGATTGTAGATTTAAAAATTAAAAAATCGAATCTAGAAAATGAGGCAAAAAGTGCGGTTAAAGCGAAAAAATACCTAGAAGCGGCTACGAAGTACAAATATGCTTCCAAAATGGCATCTGAAATCTTTAAATTAGGAGTAACTGAAATGACAAAAGAAGTCAAAAGATTAACCAATAAAACAAATGAATATGAGAAAATGAAATAAATTAGTTAGTTTATTATTACCTTTTTTTTTAATCTTATTTTTTGTTATACGCGTTTTACTTAATTAGTCTGTAATACCATTTTCGGTAATAGAAAATACAGCTTCTCCTTCAGGTAAGTGAGGGGCATCAATCATTTTTGCTACTCGTTGTTCACCTTTACCTTTTCTTAAGTAAACTCTGATTGTCGACCCATGCGCTACAATATTTCCACCTGCTGCTACAGTTGGATTTCCATAAAAAACATCTGGTTTTGATTGAACCTGATTAGTTACAATTACACATAAATCAGGAAATATATCTGTTAGTCGTAATAAATCGTGGAGATGAACATTAATGGTCTGTTGTCTATTAGCGAGTGTCCCTCGTCCAACATATTCGCTTCTAAAATGCCCAATTAACGAATCAACTATAATGAGTTTTATATTTTTTTCTTTAATAAGACTAGCGGCTTCTTTAATTAACATTATTTGATGATCAGAGTTATAAGCGCGACCAAACACTATATTTTTTAGAACTTTTTTATGGTCTAGATCATGACCTTCAGCCATCTGTATTATTCTTTCTGGTCTGAATGTTCCCTCAGTATCGATGTATAAGGCACATCCGTTTAATCCTCCATCTTCTTTAGGTAATTGGACATTAACACATAATTGATGAGCTAATTGTGTTTTTCCGGTCCTAAACTCGCCAAAGAATTCAACTACACACCCTGTTTCGATACCACCGTGGAATAAATTATCGAGTTCTTGACTACTTGTAGTTATTCTAGAAATATTTTTCCTATATTCCCAAACATCTTCAGCAGATTTGAAACCAATGTCTAGTTTATCCATCGAAGCTTTGATCAACTTTGCTGTTGTTTTGTCTCCTAAACCTGATTCTTTTTGAATAATGGTTGGAGGTGTATAAGCAATAGATTCAAGGCTATTAAAACCGGCTTTGATCAATTTTTTGAGTGTAGCTTCTCCTACTCCAGGAAGTTTTTTAACAGCTTCGACACAAGCGTTAGCATCATCATCATAATTTTCCAATTCTTCATCAAAATCGTCTTCCTCAATTTCATCATCTACTTCTATTTTTTCGTCTAATCCCTCATCTGAAGCCTCTTCTTCTACAGAAGTACTATCATCTTCAGATACTAGATCGGAAACCTCTATTTCGTCATCTATAACTTCTTCGTTTAGAACTCCATCATCTTTTGGTTCAACCTTAGCAAAATTTAAGTGTTCCTTGTAGATTTTACCTTTCGTGTGATTTCTTTTACATTCTTCACAGAAATAAGGCTCTCCTATGCCAGATTGATTTTGAGTATTAATTTCACTAGCTTTAGCCATAATACATCACATTTTTTTTAATATTTCGTGTATTTTTTATAGTTTTTGTTTATTAAAGTATAAGTATTGCAAATCTTATTTTAAAGCGAATAGACATCTAATTTTTTAGAATTCTAATGTATTTACACATTAATAACTCAACTTCAGTATGAGAAAAGAGAATGTTTTTTATTCAAAAAAAAATCAAACACAAAACATTTTTGTAGAAATCATTTCATTATTATAATAAGCATATAATTGTAAAACTGCGAGTTAAAAATGAACTCTTATTTTGATTTTGAATATTACCCAAAGATAAATCCGAAAATAATAGAAAAACACAAACAAATTATTATTTCTAAGAAAGATAAATGGGAAAGCCCGTTTTTTACCGACACTACTTCGTATTTGGACTTAGCTAAAATTGAAGGCGTGGCAAAAGAATATGCAAACGAAAAAATTAAAAATGTCATAGTTTTGGGGACTGGAGGTTCAGTTCAAACACTACTCGCCTTAAAACACTTAGCTAAAAAAAAGCTCTATCATATTACAAGTTCTCGAGCTGTAGAATTAAAACACTGCCTTGATACTACAAATCCAGAAGATTCAATTGTACTCCCAATTTCAAGAGGTGGAGAAACTCTAGATGTAAACTCAACTATTGGCACATTTTTGAAAAAGGATTATACTTTTTTAGGTCTTTCCTCAAAGGGTACAATGCATAATATCCTTAGCAAAATTGGGTGCCCAATTCTAGAAGTACCCGATCTTTCCGGTCGTTTTGCGGGTTCAATTTCAAATGTTGGGATACTTCCTTCGCTTTTGCTCGGAATCAATGTAAACGAGTTTTTAAGAGGGTTAAATGAGGGGTATGAGAAATTTATGCAGTTCAATGAAAATCCGGCTCTCGAATTCTCGTCTTTCCTTTATGGATTATATTTGAAAGGGTATAAAATTGTTTTTTCTATGCCCTATTCAATAACTCTTGAAGGTAGTGTAGGACTGTTTGTCCAAGAAATATCAGAGAGCACTGGAAAAAATGAGAAGGGTTTAATCGGGACTTTTCAATCGGCTCCACTTTGCCAACACTCTGTTTTAGAGTATTTATTAGGTGGAACTAAAGGCGCTGTAATTCCTGTCTTATGGACGGTAGAAAATGAAGTTGAAGATTTTCTATTATCATCTTCGATAGATTATGTGAACAATAAGACTGCTCAAACAGTTGTAAACTATCAAGCGGACGCAACTTTTCAAGCTTTGCTTGAGCAAGTAGTACCTACAGCGAAAATATCTATTACCCAATCTGATGAATATTCGATAGGGATTTTAATTTCGTTCATCCAATCATCGATCTATAACTTATGCTTACTTTTAGATGTAAATTGGTCAAATAATCCAAAAGTAATAATAGGAAAAGAAATTGGCAACAAATATTTGAATGAAACAATTTCACCTACAAAAAGGAAAGACACTAGAAGAAATCTAGCGTTATCCAAATTCCAACAGGATTTTTACAAATATGACTAATTTTTAATTTTATTTTCTGTTAATAAAGGCATCATACAACACATTAACGGCTTTTTTACAATTCTCACGATCAATAATAGCTGTGAAATTTAATTCAGAAGATCCTTGAGCAATTGCTTTAATGTTTATGTGGTTATTTCCTAAGGACGTGAAGACTTTACCAGCTATTCCAGGTGTGTGAAGTATTCCAGCCCCAATAACGGCAACTAATGATATTTCATGGTCTATTTTGACTTTAAACCATTCTTCTCCAAAATAATCGGAATTTCTCAATAAAAAACTTACTTTCATAGAATCTTCGTATTCAATGCCAAATGTTATATTATTTTCAGAAGAACTCTGCGAAATAAATACGACATTGATATTATTCTCTCCTAAAAGCGAAAAAAGTTTCGCAGCAGTTCCAGATAATGGGATCATCGTATCACCCTCTATAGTGACCATTGAGAGCTTTTCTATTGATGTGATTGCCTTTATGACGCTATCACCTTGAATTATCTCTTTACTTATTGTCGTAAACTCTTCTGACTCTGGCTCGTTAAAAAACCTAACTTCTGAAGAAATGTTTCCTTTTTCGTTAATATCAAGACACAAAGGGTGGAGTACCTTCGTTCCAAAAAACGCTAATTCTTTCGCTTCCTTATATGAAATTTGTTTAATGAGTGAAGTCTTTTCAGCAACTCTTGGATCAGCATCTAAGAAGCCTTTTACATCTTTCCAGTATATAATTTTGCAAAGGTAAGCATTACGTAACGCATAAGCAATTATTGCTGCCGATAAATCGCTCCCACCCCTTCCTAAAGTAGAAATTTTATTATCTTTCGTCGAACCAAAATACCCACTTACACAAACAATTGGATTATTATCTGACATTAGAATAGGAAGTAATTTTTCTTTAACCAATACTTCAGTTTCTTCGAGTAGCGGAAGAGCTCGACCAAAATTGTCATCTGTTCTAATAATTTTATCAGAGAGCATTACCTCTGATTTACTACCGTGAAAAGAAAAATAATTACTCAAGATGAATGTGCTTAGCCTTTCTCCGTAAGATACAAATAAGTCATAAATATCTGCACTAGGCCGTATTAATTTAATAAGACTTCCCAAATGTTTTAAGTCCTCAATATGTTTTTGTAAAAGTTCGAGTGTATTCCTATATTCGTTACTATCTTCGTCAAATAGCTTTTTTATAAGCTGGAAGTGGTCATTGTAAATATCTTCAATAGTAAGAGCGCAATCTTGTTCTTCATTGCAAGATTTTTCATAGAAGTTTATTAATTTATTAGTCATACCTTTAATTGCGGAAACAACAACCAGTATTTTTGTAAATTTCATGTGATGTTTAACAATAGATGCGATCTGTCTATACGAATCCATACTTTGCAAACAAGATCCGCCAAATTTCATTATTGTCAAAGATTGTTTCTTTTCACTCATACAAATGAACCAAATGTTTTTATAATATGATCTTAGATGTTGAAAAATTTGAAACTATATTAGCTTTTTCTATAAAGCTAATCTCACATTATTATTTTATCTTAGATCAGTTAATATTATTCTAATAATTGATGGACATTTAATTTGGATTCATTCAACAATTCTTTTTTAATCTTATTTTCCATGTTATATCCTTCCTTATATACAAGCCTATTGATTCCTGCATTAATAATTAATTTTAAACAGCTCATACAAGGAAAATGTGTTGTGTAAAGAGTAGTATTACCTAATATTGAAGTACCATGAATAGCTGCTTGAATAATGCAATTTATCTCCGCATGGACTCCCCGACATAATTCTGGTTTTTCGCCACTTTTTAAGTTCTGTCGCATACAGGTTATTGGAGTACAATGATTAAATCCAGATGGTGAACCGTTATAACCGGTTGATAGAATATGAGAATCCTTAATTAGTACCGCACCAACTTTTCTTTTTATACAAGTACTTCTTTCTGACACAACTTCTGCAATTTTCATAAAGTAATCGTCTTGAGATATCCTGAATGCGTTTTCTTGGTTCATTTTCTTTAAATGACTACCGTAGATTTTCTTATATAAGTTTCTTTATATCCATAAAAATAATATTATCGCAATTGAAGCGATACATCCTAGAATAGAGAGGAAATATGTTAGGAGGTGGTTACCGGTTTGAAAATGAACCCGAGCTATTTTAAAATCAATATCGATGGTGAAAATAGATTCTTTGGTCGTTAGATGTCCATATAAAATTAAAGGTGTGAGATACCTAACATAGGTTCTTCTCCAAAACAAGATTGAAAACATCACGATTATTGAAAAGAAAGTTATCTCTAATAAATCCGCTTTTTTTATGCGAAAGATCATGTAACTTATAAATACAGCTCCAAATAGAAGAAGTTTAAAAATTAAAGGAGGATTAAATAAGGCAGCTTCTTCTGTACTTGATAACCACCCAATGTAAAGATCTAAATAGTTAGGGAGATAAAAAATTGGTGTAATAAGAAAAATAATTATCGGGACTCCAATATAAATAACGATCTTCTTCATTTCTTTCCAGTTTTTATTAAATAAGAATTTGAAGAAGAAGTAGGCAGCCGCGGGTAATGTGAACCATTTAACGCTCATCGTTAATCCAGAAAAAAGATAAAATAATGTTTTATCCTCTTTTGGATAGTAATATAAAGAGATAAGTAAAAAAATGTAAAAAAAGCTATCAGTTATGTGATATCCACAATTAATCGGGCTAAATACATTGTTTAAAAACAGGAATGGATTAACTAAGAACGTCCCTAAAACAAATAATCTATTTTTTATATCAAATTTCTTAAGGATAAAGTAAAAAGAAAGCGAAATAAGGAGTTCTAAAATAAAGGCATAAAAAACAAATACCTCAAAAACACCAAACGATATAATTTTAAAAAAGATTAAAAAATACAAAGTTAAAGGAGGGTATTCTAACTGGGTTACATCCCAAATCCATTCTCCTGTAAACATCGAGTCAGTAGTATGATAGTTAATCAGGATATCCCCCCAAGAGAGACCAGGGTCAAGATGAGTAATGTAATAATAAATTAACATAAAAATTCTTATTCCAACGCCAATTAATACAAGTAAAATTCCTAACTCACAATAATTTTTAACTTTCCATAAACCATTACGATCCTTTTTAATCATATTATAGACGCCTTGTTTTTTTTTCCGTCGTAGAGATAAATTTATGATAATTTATAAGATGAATTAAATTAAAATTTACTCGTGTATAAAATTATATATTCTAATAATATTTAGAAAGCGTAAATGAAAAGTTAGTTAGTTCTTATTTTTTTAAACATAGAAAAATTGTAGTATTGAAACGAAGAGTATGCCACTACCAATGAAAGACATTAAATTAAGCATTCTGGTACCCGCTTATAATGAAGAAACAAGAATTCCTAAATTTTTAAAGGAGTTACTAAAATTTACTGAGAATAATTTGGAAAGCTATGAAATTATAGTAATTAATGATGGATCTTTGGACAAAACTAAGGAAACCGTATTAAAGTTAATTACAAATTATGATCGAGCAAGGTTAATTAGCTACGACGATAACATGGGAAAAGGTCACGCCGTTTTACAAGGTATTTTAAATGCTAAAGGAAAATTCATTCTTTTTATCGATGCAGATGGTTCAATTAAACCCCCTGAAATATTGAAGATGTATAAAATCTTTCAAAAATTTCATTTTGATATAATAGTAGGTTCTCGAATCTTAAAATCGTCCAATATTACAGAGTCCCAACCTTATAGTAGAAGAATCTCAAGCAAAATATTCAATCTATATTCTAATCTATTGTTTAGAATCAATATAAATGATTTATTATGTGGATTTAAAGGATTTTCTCGAGAGGTTGCGCATAAAATTTTTATTGATTTGAAGGCTTATAGGTGGGAATTCGATGTTGAGATATTATACCGCGCAAGAAAGAATGGATTTAAGGTTTTTGAACTTCCTATAGAATGGAGGCATGAAGAAGGGTCTAAAATGACCTTACTAGATCCAATTTTTATATTTTTGAATCTTTTCAAACTACGCTTAAGCTATCTTTAAAGTGAATTTGAATTCTTGAATTTTTTAGTATCAATATCCTTAAATCTAAAATTTATAGCAATTGTCGAAATACCTCCATATATGAACACATACACCATTCGAAGAATGTGGTCTAATATAAAAACTGAGAGTATTTCGTTGTATGGGATTGCGGGGTAAAATACGGATAACAATAATGCTCCGATAATTTCAGATACACCCCATCCACCAGGTGTAATAGGTATTGTTTTAGTAAAAAAAGTAACGATTTGAGCCAGCATAATTATGAAAATATTCATTTGAAAACCAATTAAATAAAAGAATAATACCAAGGTTAAGGATTCAAAAAGCCAAGTTGGAATGTTATAAAGAAGGATTAATAATATCCTCTTTTTATCTTTTCGAAGATCTTTTAGGCCCTCCACAAATCTTACAATAAATCTTTCTAATAAATTTTTGAGTTTGGGGGATATTTTATTAGTAATAGATAAAATCCAATCCGTTTTGAAAAATAGCAACATTAAACCTACAACGCCAATAAAGAGAATTATAGCGCCAATAATGATAAAAAAATGTAAGTTTAACTCAGTGATGTATGTAACACTACTCAAATAAATATATAATAATGTAAAAGAGGTAATTGAAAAAAGAATTATTAAATCAATGAAACGATCAATTAAAACAGCACATAAGCATTTACTTAAAGGGAAATTATGTTCTTTTTGACGGATATATTCCATTTTTACGAAATCACCCAATTTAGCGGGAGTTAATTCGTTTATCGCCCAACCAGTACCTATTGCACCATAAATAATAAAATAACTTGGTTCCAAATTGATACCATTAAAAACTAGTTTCAATTTAAAAGCGCGAAAGATAAAAGCCAGAGTGTAAATAATTGAAAATAAGAAAATACCCCAAATAGAAATTCTTTGTAAATTAAGTAAAATTGTTTGAAAATCTACATAGACAATCATAAGTATTATAATTGCTAAAGTAACAAATGCAATCAAGATACGTTTTGTTTTGACTTCCATTAGAATAAAAATTAAATTTCCTAAATAAATTTAAAGAAAATAAAAGTAAATTTTATTTTTCCGATTAGTATACTTTAAATTAGAATCATTATTGAATATCGCTTTTATTTCGCATGAAAAAAGTTGAATTACTGGCTCCTGCTAAAAATATAAAATCCATTAAAGCGGCTTCTCAGTACGCTGACTCAGTTTATTTTGGAATTGAAAAATTCAATATGCGTGTGCGAGCTAAAAATATTGCTTTAGAAAATATAAATAAAGTTGTGGATTTCTGCCACAAAGTTGGATTAAAAGCGTATTTAGCTACGAACATTTTAGTTTATGATAGCGAATTAAGATACTTACGAGAAATCATAGAAAAAGGAAAAGAAGCAGGGATTGATGCATTTATTGTGCACGATATTGCAGCTATTGAAATAGCAAAAGAAATGGGAGTACATTTTCATATATCTACGCAGTGCAACATATCTAATTCTTTATCTGCAAGATTTTACGAAAATTTAGGGGCAGAAAGATTAATACTCGCAAGGGAATTATCACTAGAGAAAATTAAAGAAATTAAGAGGAATCTCACTAAATCAGAAATAGAAATTTTCATTCACGGAGCAATGTGTGCCTCCATAAGCGGTAGGTGCTATTTTTCTCAAGATATTTGCGGTACAGAAGCAAAATCCGCAAATCGAGGTAATTGTATACAACCTTGTAGAAGACGGTGGTGGGTAAGGGAGGAATCTGGTGCTGAATATATATATGATGGAGTACGATTTATGAATTCACGAGATCTTTGTACTATAGCTTACATCCCAAAACTAATAGAATCAAAAGTAGATGCTTTCAAAATTGAGGGCAGAATGAGACACCCCCATTATGTTGAGATAGTTACGAAAACTTATCGTGAAGCAATTGAAGCTTACTATGCTGGAACATTTACAAAAAAAAAAGCTGGAAGATGGGTAACCGAATTAAAAAAAGTTTATAATCGCGGATTTACTCCGGGGTTTTACTTTAAAAGGGTGACAGAAGAAGACCATCAGCACAAATCACCAGCGAATTTGTCGCATTTTAGATATATAAAATTAGGTGTAGTTAATGAATATGATCCAAAGAAACACTATGCGTCCATATCTCTAAACAATGGTTATTTGACGAAAAACGACGATGTTATTATTATGGGCAAAAATACTGACACATATTTGCATCAAAAGGCTAAACAAGTATTCTACGATGGTAAATTGGTTGACAAAACTCCACGAGGAACCAAGAAAGATGAGATAAATATAGAGTTACATGTAGATGGTAAAGTAATTGGTAACGGAGAAGATATAATCTATATTTTCACTGATAAAACATATAAGTTGAAAAAATATTCTTTTTAATAACAACAATTAAATCGAAATTCATAATTACTATGGAGAAAAAAGTCAAAAAGATTGTTGAGTCTGTTCCTAATTATAGCGAAGGCACAGACGGAAAAAAAGTCGAAGAGATCGTTTCTGAAATTAAAAACACGCCTCAAACTAAAATTGTTGACGTTCAATACGACGCGGATTATAATCGAGCAGTAATTACGTTTGTAGGAACCCCAGAAGCTGTTTTGAGGGCAAATATAGCTGCTGCTAAAAAAGCAATAGAATTAATTGATATGAACAAGCATAAGGGTCAACATCCTCGAATAGGTGCAATTGATGTAGTTCCATTTGTTCCCGCTCAGAATGTTTCAATTGAAGAGTGTATTGAATTATCGAATCGATTTGCTGAGGAAATGGCAAGAGAGGGAGTTCCAGTATATTTATACGAAGAATCGGCAAAATTTCTTGAAAGAAAAAATATTGATAAGATAAGAAAGGGGGAATATGAAGGATTAAAAGAAAGTATTGAAACAGATCCTAATAGAAAACCAGATTTTGGACCTTCTAAATTTCATCCAACAGCGGGAGCGATTGTTACAGGGGCTAGGTATCCTCTTATTAGCTTTAATATCAACCTTGGGACTAAAAATGTAAAAATAGCAAAAAAAGTAGCTAAAGCAATCCACTTGCAATCGGGGGGATTAGTTAATGTTAAGGCAATGGGTACGGATTTAAAAGAAAGAGATTGTGTTCAAGTGGGTATTAGTAATATTAATTTCAAAAAGACTCCTCTTTATCGGCAGATGGAACTCGTACGAATTGAAGCTGCGCGTTATGGTGTGTCAATCGTCGGAACCGAGTTAATAGGAGTGTTACCTTTAGAAGCTGTTCTTAATTCGTTAGATTATTACTTACAGCTTGAAAATCCTAAAAAACTTGAACCAAAACATCTATTAGAAGATTATTTTGATTTTTAGAATCCAATTTATAATTTCTCGAAATCTACTACAACCTTACCATTTTTTATAACCTTTGATACTAAATTCACACCAAATTGGTAGGGAAGAAAATTATGATTTGGTACGTCAAAAACTATTATATCTGCTTTTTTACCAACTTCTAAGCTACCAATTTCTTCTTGCCTTCCAATCGCACAAGCAGCATTGATGGTGGCTGCTGATAAGGCTTCAGCTGGTGACATTTTCATATGATAACAAGCCAATGCGATTATAATTTGCATGGATTCGGTCCAACAATTTGGATTAAAGTCAGTAGCTAGAGCTATAGGAATACCCATTTCAATCATCTTTCTTGCGGGAGCATAATCTTTCAGCATTAAACAAAACGGAGTTCCTGGTAATAGCGTAGCAATTGTTTTGCTCTCTTTCAATGCTTTTAACCCTTTATCATTAGATTTTAGCATGTGTCCTACTTGCACTGCATTTAATTCGGCTGCTAAAAAAGCACCATTAGAGTCAACAATTTCATCAATGTGAATCTGCGGTTTCATACCGTATTTAATGGCCGTTAATAATATTTTTTTAGTTTGTTCTGTCGAGAAAATCCCCTTTTCACAAAAAACATCGCAAAATTCTGCTAATTCTTCTTTTGCTATTTTTGGGATCATTTCCGATACTATGAGTTCTACATATTCATCGGTTTTCCCTTTATATTCGGGTGGAACTGCATGAGCCCCTAGAAATGTAGAGATTATATCAATGGGGTGCTCAAGATTCAATTCTTTTGCCGCTAGTAACGACTTGATTTCACTCTCTGTATCCAAACCATATCCAGATTTAGTTTCAATTGTAGTTGTGCCATATTCCATCATTCTATTAAGAATTGTTTTTCCATTTTTAATTAATTGCGTTAACGGAGCTTTTCTTGTTGCTTTAACTGTCTTTAAAATACCTCCTCCGGATTCCAATATTTCAAGATAAGTCATACCTGCAAGTTTCATTTCGAGCTCGTTTTCTCTATATCCATCAAAAATAATATGAGTATGAGGATCGATAAATCCTGGCGTTACCAACTTATTTGTTGCATCGATAATAATTGTCTCTTCATTCGGAGGGAATTTCGCAATTAATTCTTGGGTAGTTCCTACGAATTTTATAGAGCCACGAGATATTGCTAGAGCTCCATCGGGAATAATAGCAAGGTTTTTCATGTCTTTACCCACTCTTGGAACACCGTAAGTAGTATCCATTGTTACAAGTTCATTTGCGTGAATAATGATTAAATCCACTTGAGCTGTTTGTTCATTATTGTTTTGATCACTTCTTTTTATTCTTTTAGGTGTGGGGGTTGATCTTACAGACATGATATTCTCTTCTCTAAACTTTGTTGGATAATTTAACTAATTCATTACTCTTCACAATATCTAAAGCTTTATTTATATATTCAGATAAAACTACGTCCTCGTTAAGATGGGGGATTTTTTGACGAACATAAGTATGACATGCTTCTAGAATTACGCTGGATTTTATTGGCCTCCTAAAATCAAATGCTTGAGCGGCGCATAAAAGTTCGATAGCCAAAATCTTTTCGAGGTTATCAATGATTCGAAGCGTCTTTCTGGCACTAATTGATCCCATACTTACATGATCTTCTTGTCCCATTGATGTTGGAATACTATCTGCACTTGCTGGAAAGCACATCGATTTATTCTCACTTGCTAATGCTGCTGTAGTATATTGAGTTATCATGAAACCCGAATTTAATCCAGATTCTTTGATTAAATAAGCGGGTAAACCCCACTTTCCTTCTAACAAGAGGTAGGTTCTTCTATCTGATATATTTCCTATTACTGAAGCGGCCAATCCAACATAATCTAAAGGTAACGCAAGGGGTTGTCCGTGGAAATTACCTCCACTTATTGCTTTTTCTTCGTTAAAGATTATAGGATTATCAGTTACTGAATTTAATTCACAAATTAATACTTCGTTGAAGTGAAAATAAGCATCTCTAGAAGCACCATGGACTTGTGGTATGCATCGTATAGAATAAGGATCTTGAACTCTCCCACAATCTTTATGAGATTCAATAAATTGAGAATCCTTTAGAAGACTTCTAAATTTTTGAGCTACAAGCATTGCACCGTGATGTGGTCTTAACTTAATCAGTTCTTCATCAAAAGGTTGAGATGAACCTAAATAAGCTTCAAGACTGAGTGCACCAATAATATCGGCGTTATCGAGACAATTACTAAATTTTTCAGAGATAATTACAGCATGTGCTGTAATAAATTGTGTCCCATTAATCAATGCTAAACCCTCTTTAGCATGCAATTTCATAGAGGATAAATCGTAATCGTTTAGTATCTCTGCTGCTTTGTGATAATTTTTACCATCTTTTGATAAATAACCTAGCCCAATTAATGGTAGAAACAAATGAGCTAAAGGAGCGAGGTCTCCAGACGCTCCTACGGAGCCTTGCTCTGGAACCAATGGAATTATATTGGTTTCTATATGCCAATTAATGCGTTCAATCACTTCTAAAGAAATTCCAGAAAATCCTTTACATAAAGCATGAATTTTCAAAATCATCATTAATTTTGATAATACTTGTTCAATAGGTTCACCAACACCTACGCTATGACTTTTTAAAAGATTTTCTTGTAATTTACCAGTTTCTTCTTTTGAAATAATGGTAGTGCATAGCGAACCAAACCCCGTGTTAACACTATATACTATTTTTTTACCTTTAGCTATTTTCTGAACTGTTTCATAGTTCTTTATAACTCTTGATTTAACTTCTTCAGTAATTATTCCGCTTACATCCCCATTAGCAATCTGTAAGGCTAATTTAGGGGTTAAGTGACCAATGCCATATTTAAACTCTTTATTCATTTTAATCATGTTTATTTTTTATTTTTTCAATTTCGAATCTACAATTTTTCTAACCATGCTCTCGTCTATTTGGAAGGGTAAAGTAATTTGACCTCTATCCTCATGCTTTACGTTCCAATTATAAGCTGTGTCTAAAGCGTTTACATTTCTCGCCCACGCTCTTCTTGCTACGCCACAGGTTACATCCCATTCTATAGCACTTCTGATAATTTCATTAACGCGTGCGGATCCATCCAAAACTAATCCAAATCCTCCATTAATAGCCTTTCCAGTGCCAACACCACCTCCGTTTGATAATACACACATCGTCATACCTCGGGCGATATTTCCAGCCCAACTATGGTGAGCCATATCTGCCATAATATTACTACCATCTTTAATATTTGATGTTTCTCTGAACGGAGAGTCTGTACCAGATACATCATGATGGTCTCTACCGAGCATTATAGGTCCAATTTCGCCAGACCTGATTAATTCGTTAAACTTTAAAGCTATTTTTACGCGTGTTTCCATATCGGCATATAATATACGAGCTTGTGAACCCACTACTAGGTTGTTCCTTTCAGCATTCTTAATCCAATTCCAATTATCGCGATCTTGAGCTCTACGGTTTGGATCTATACAAGAAAGAGCGACTTGATCTGTTTTTATTAAATCTGCATGATCTAAACTTAAGCAAACCCATCGAAAAGGACCATATCCATAATCAAAGCATAATGGTCCCATGATGTGTTCAACATAAGAGGGAAAGATGAACCCATTTTTTGGGTCTCCATCTATTGCAATTTCCATAACTCCCGCATCATAAACAGCTTTGAGAAAGGAATTACCATAATCCCAAAATTTCGTTCCCCTATTTACCATAATTTTGATAAGTCTATATTGTTCACGCAATGATTCATTAACTAGTTTTTTGAATTCTTTTCGATTTGTTTTCAACAATTCTCTACCTTCTTCGAAATTTACGCCAAAAGGAGTGTAACCTCCATCGTAAGGAGCGTGACAAGACGTCTGATCTGAGGCGAGTTCAACTGTAATATCATGTTCAACGATATATTTCCATATATCAACCACATTACCTTGATAAGCTATAGACACGGGTTCTTTTTTTGATCTATATTCTTCGACCCAAGTAAAGATTTCTTCAAGGTTTTTTGAAACTTTTTTTACCCATCCTTGTTCGTATCGAGTTGCAATACGAGAAATATCAACCTCTGCTATTATGCCGATACCACCTGCGATTTCTATAGCTTTAGCTTGAGCCCCACTCATACCACCTAAGCCAGAAGTAATATATAAAACACCTTTGAGCCCTTCTTCTGGAGGTATTTTAAGATAAAGTCTTCCTGCATTTAGCAATGTGATGTATGTTCCGTGAACGATTCCTTGGGGGCCAATATACATCCAGCCACCGCTTGTCATTTGGCCGTAGTTCGCGACGCCCAAGGCCGAAACTCTGATGAATTCTTCGGGTGTATCGAATAAACCAACCATTAAGCCGTTAGTCATAATTGCACGTGGAGCATCTCTTTTGCTAGGGAACAAACCGAGGGGATGACCAGACATAACCACAAACGTTTGATCTTCTTGCATTTGTTCTAAGTATCTCTTGATTAACCTATATTGCATCCAATTTTGACACACTTGCCCACTTTCACCGTATGTAACTAATTCATAGGGATAAAGTGCGACATCAAAATCTAAATTGTTATCGATCATAAGTTGTATCGCTCGTGCTTCAAGAATACCTTTGTACTCATTGATGGGCTTAGCTTTTATCAGTTCGGATGGTCGATAACGGTAAGCATAAATTCTTCCTTTATTAATTAACTCATTTAAAAATTCTGGAGCAATTTGGTCATGTAAGCTTTCAGGAATGTATCTTAACGCATTTTTTAGAGCAAGAATTGTTTCTTCACGATTTAAGTTATATCCACGACTAGGAGCCCTACGAATACCTTGTTCGAACACTGGATCAAGTGGTAATTCATCGTGTAATTTAATTTTCATTGCTTTAGTAATGTCCATACTTTAACCTAACATAAATATGTATATATATTTTAGAGTAAATGTTTCATACCACTAAAAAATGTTCCAAATGAAATTCAAATTTTATAAAACTTTTTCTTATTATGACCCGAAAAATAGCAATGAGATAAAGGAAAAAGATAAAATGAAGTGAACTATTTTCGTATTAAAAAAGACCTATAGATGAGTTGAACAATTAAATTGAAGGGAACAAAGCGAGCAGACATCAAAAATGGCATTCGAGTTTTAATCGTATTAAAGAAAGACCAGCGATCTGGCAAGTTAACAGAAGGTATAGTCAAAGATATTCTTACAAATTCTCCTAATCACCATCATGGAATTAAAGTTAGGTTGAAGAGTGGTGAAATTGGGCGAGTAAAAAAAATAGTTAGCTCTAAACAATAGGTTAGTAGAAACTATAAAAAAAGAAAAATTAAAAAAAATTATAAATCATCTAAACCTAAATATTTAAGTTTTTCTTGATTTGGATACCCTGATTCTTTATCGAAGTGTCGATATTCGTAATAAGCATCTTTTAACTGTTGAAAGTTCGGTGTTTTTCCTGCTGAACCTCCTTCATTAACGGGATTAAGTACGATCTTTGGTAACCTATCATCTGCAGGAGTGAGTCCCATTTTTAAGTTGAACAATCTTTTAATCATGTATAAGCGTTCTCCCAACTTTTTAAATTCCTCCATAGATAGATTTAATCCAGTTGCTTTTGTTACCATATCTAGAATCATCTCGGCTGGAGGATTAGCAAACGTGCAAATAATTAACGAAGCGTATAACGCACGATAATCTTGAATACGTGCACAAAATTCAGCCATTGGTCCATCATCTTGATACCAATCAACATTTAATTCGATACCATATCCACTAAGTGGGTAGCCCAGTAATACAATATAGGCATCACATGAAGTATGACAAGGTCCTCGAGGGGTAGCTAAGGCATAACCCGCAGCCATTCCGTACATACGTCGTAAATCATGGTAGGGTATTTCCATTCCATAAACCGTGGCGATATCGTCTTGAGGAATATTAAATTTTTTTCCAACAAAATCAGAACCTTCAGCCATTATATCACCAATTCCTTCCCTTAGGGCAATTTTTTTTATTAATTCGAGAGCAGGATTAATTTCACCCCATCTTGGTTCTAACCCGTTCAGATCTTCTGCATTAATTCTTCCTGTGTCGAAAAGATCATAAATAAACGATATTGTACTACTCCCACTTATAGTATCGATTCCATAATCATTACATAAGTAATTTGCTCTTTGAATTCCTCCGAGGTCGTTGTTCAAGATCATGGATCCAAATCCAGCTACAGTTTCATATTCAGCAGCTTCTATTTCACCATCAGTTTTATATTCCCCTTCATCAATTTTCACCCTCTTTGAACAACCTATAGGACATGCATAGCAGGGATAACTTCCGGTGAACATTGTTTCGAATGCTGTAGAGCCCGATATGTTAAAAGCGCCTTCCCAAGTTCCTTGTTTCCAGTACTTAATTGGTAGTTCGCCTGAGGCATTGTACATGTCAACCCCACTTGATGTTCCTAGATCTCCAAACATTTCTGTCATAAAAGCAGAATTTATGTGATCAACCGTTGTTTTTACTGCTTTCTTATAACCTTCAGGGTCAAATGTATTATAACTCCTCTTTTTTCCTCTTACTGTAATCGCCTTCAATTTTTTTGACCCCATTACAGCCCCCATACCTGTCCTCCCGGCAGCTTTATCTTCGGAAGCAATAATAGCGTATTTTACAAGGTTTTCACCGGCTTGCCCTATACACGCAACTCGAGTTAATGGTGAACCTGATTTCTCCTTCAATATTTTAGAAGTCTCAAATATACCCTTCCCCCACAAGTCCGAAGCATCCTTGATCTCTGCTTTATTCTCGTTTATTTCTAAAAAAACGGGACTATCCGACGAACCTTTAATTACAATCCCATCGTAACCTGTCTTTCTTAATTCTGGACCGAAAAAACCTCCACAATTAGACTCCCCCCATATTCCTGTCAAGGGAGATTTAGCACAAACAACGAATCTACCACTTGTAGGCGCGTTTGAACCGCATAAAAGACCCGTCATAAACATTAATGTGTTCTCTGGTGAAAGAGGGTCAGTATTTTTGTCAATCTTGTCAAATAAATATTTACAAGCATATCCAGCACCTCCAAGGAAGTTCTCGGCAATTGAATCATCAATTTTTTCCTCACTTATCTCTTTGCTGCTTAGATTTACTACCAAAAGTTTTCCTTCAAAACCTTTCATTTTAATACCATTTTAAGATTTTTTATTTTATCCTTATTTTATTCGAATATAACTATATTTGAAATTAGTAAGAGTTCATTTATATTTTCCTAAAAAAGCGATACCTTCTATTTGAATATCTTCACTTCACGAGCTTCTAATTTCTCAAGAGAAGCAGGAAATTTTTTCAAGTTATTACGTTCAATATTTAAGTACTGAAGAGAAGAAAGTGATTCTATTGATTTTGGTATGTGGTTAATGAAATTCGTTCTTAAAAATAAATATTTCAAGGACTTGAGATTTCCAATAGAATCAGGTATTTCTGTGAGTTTGTTGTTGCCCAAATAAAGATATTTTAAATTTTTTAAATCCCCGATTGTATCAGGAATTTCTTTCAAATTGTTATAATAAAGATATAGTCTTTTAAGAGATTGTAAAAATCCAATCGAATCGGGAATTTTGTTGATAGTATTTTTACCTAAATCTAAGTTTTCTAAAGTTGTTAAAAAACCTATACTATTTGGTACTGTTTCAAGGCGATTAAATCCTAAAACTAAGTTTTTTATTAGGGGTAAGTTTCCTATGGATGGTGTTAATTCCCTTAATTTATTAGTAGAAATATCTAGTTCTTTTAATGTTTCCAATGATCCTAATGAATTTGGTAATACTGTCAAGTTATTTTTACTTAAATCTAATATTTCAAGAGATTTTAAGTTCCCAAGAGAATCAGGAAGAGATTTTAATTTGTTATCATATAAATCTAACTCCTTTAAGGATGAAAGATCTCCAATCGAGTCGGGTAACAATTCAAGCTCGTTACGATCAATTTTTAATGTTTCGAGAGTTATTAATTCGCAAATCGAATCTGGTAATTTTTTAAGCATATTTCTATCTAATTTTAGTGTTTTAACCGCGCATAACGACTCGAGTTCAGGCAGTGATGTTAATTGATTATTTATTATTTCTAATTTAATAAGAGATTTAAGTGAGTTAATGGATTTGGGTAGCTCAGTAAGGTAATTGGATGAAAGATTTAAGTTTTCTAGCGATTCTAGATATCCTATCGACTCCGGGAGAACAGGAAGCTTATTAGACATTAGTCCTAAATATTTAAGGTTTTTCAAGTTTCCTATCGAATTTGGTAGGTAAGTAAGATTATTTCCTTTTAAGAAAAGAGACGATAAAGAAGTTAAATTTCCTATTGAATTTGGTAATTTACTTAATTTATTATTTCTCAAATTTAATCTCTTTAAAGAATGTAATGACCCAATAGCTTCAGGTAAATGATCCAGGTTGTTATTTCCTAAATATAACAGTTTTAAAGATTTTAATTCTTTAATAGAGTCTGGAAGCTCGTTTAACATGTTATAACTCAGATCTAAAGATACCAAGTTTTTAAATGCCCCAATTGTATCAGGTATTTTGTAAAGAGAGTTTTCACTCAGATCTAATAGAGTAAGGCAAGTTAATGAGCTTATAGTATCAGGCAATATGGTTAAACGATTGGTTTCTAAATGCAATTCTTTTAATGAAGAAAGAGAATAAATTGCTTTTGGTAATTTTACTAACCTATTTTCACTTAAATCTAAAGTATCAAGGGAAGGAATAAAACAAATCTCTTCGGGTATAACTTTTAGCTTATTACCTCTTAGTAGAATTTTCCTTAATCGAGTAAGAGTAGTGATTTTCTCGGGTATTATTGTTAATCCACAAGAAAATAGACTTAAGCCTTCTACATGGTTATCTCTAACTGTGTATCCAAACGTATAACTTTGAAGTTCTGAAACTTCTGGTATAGACAGGCCTATTAGTTTTTCTAAGTAATTAAGAAATTTGCGTTCTTCCTCACTAATTGGCATGAAAATCTCCAAATACGTTATTCATTCATTAGATTATTAATAAATAGTCTAAAAAAGTAATAGAAAAGGGTATATATATGGTTTAACATTTCGACAATTTTGATTTAGGAAAAACAATGAAAAAAAAAAATAGTTGTTAAAATTGAATTTGAAAGAAATAAAGCTCAGAAATCAACATCTTTTCCTTCGTAAGCGTATTGGTATAATTTAGCAAAATGTTTTTGCTCACTATTCGTTGCTCTTGGAGTAAGAACAGAACTCGCGTCTTGATAACATAAATTAACTAAACTATCCAAATCTTTTTCAAAGTCCTCTTTTGACACACCAGTTTCTTTAAGAGTTGAAGGAAAATTAACCTCCTTTTGTAGCTCAACCAATTTTTCTATAACTTTATTAGCAGCTTTTTTGGAATCTTCAGTCCAAGGAACCCATCCTAATTGTTTTGCTAGTTTTGCATAAATTTCAATCGCATCAAATTTATCTGGATCATTTAAAATAAACTGAGTAACATATTTCAACACAATTCCTACACTTTTGCCATGATGGACATGATACATCGAACCCCACGAATGCCCAAGTGTGTGTCCTATATGTACTTGTCCATTTCCAAAAGCTAGTCCTGCAATGGTAGCAGCCTGATGAAGAAAGTCTCTTGCTTCTTGATTTTTTCCGTCCTTATAAATTATAGGTAAATATTTAAAGATTAGTTCGATTGCTTTTAGTGCTAAAGCATCACTAAATTCATTTCTCCATAAAGTTCCTAAACCTTCGATAGCATGAGCTAGAGCATCAAAAGCAGTGTCAACTGTTAGTTCTGTAGGCATGCCAGTTGGAAAAATTGGGTCTACTATAGCGTAGGTTGGTATTAGACCTCTATGAAGATAGAAGTACTTCTTCCATATCTCATCTTCATAGCGAGAAATTACAGTTACAAATGTTGTTTCTGCTCCTGTTCCAGAAGTCGTAGGAATCGCAACCATCTTTGCTTTTTTGCCCATATCATATAGATCATTTCTAAATGTATGAATGTCATCAAGTGCAAAGTCGGGAAATTCATAAAGACACCAAACCACTTTAGCAGTATCCATAACTGAACCACCACCTAACGCAATAATAATATCAGGAGAATAACTTAAACACTGTTCTCGAGCTTTTAGAACGCCTTCTTCTCTTGGATCTGGGACAACATCGTCAAAAACTTCATATTGCTTTCCAGATTTATCAAGGGTGTCAGTTAGAATTTTCAAATATCCTAAACCTTTTACAACTTTATCAGTAATTATAAAGCATTTACCACCTGAGATATTTTCCATAAAATCTAAGGAATCAGGTCCGTAGATTATATTAGGGGAAAAGAAAAACCACATTTTATAGATTCACCATCTAATTATTTAATATTTTTATAAATTAAATTTCTATTTTTATAGATTAATAATACTTATATTTTTTTAGAATAAATAAATTATTAACAGTTAAAGAAAAATAAAACCTCTATGGTCTTAAAGAAAAGGGTATAAAATCATGGAAGATTCTGAAAAAGAAAACTTATTTATTACTTTTAAGGGCGTTATCGAAAGTATAATCATAGATAAACGCAGAAATCCAAAGAACAATAAAACACTTGATAATTTTCAAGCAAAGTTAAACATGGGGCTTCAAACTGAAGATGAATTTTACTTATGGGTTAATCTTACTGCCGAGAATGGGAAATACACCCTTGGTAAAGGAAAATTGGAAGAATACGATTTAGAGATAATGGCAACTCCAGAAGATTTGATGGGGTTTTCTAGCGGTGAAAACTCAACGCTCCATATGATGTTGAAAAAGAATATATACGGATTTAAAAAGTTAAGATATGATAAAAGCAGCGATGGAAAAAGAAACTTTGGGATTTTGTTAAAACTACCTAAAGTCCTCGTGCTAGACAAGATCAAACTACCCAAAAAATAGCATATCAAAAAATCCTATAAATAACCTAACTAATATTTTTGTATAGTTTTATTTTTGAAAATGAAACTATACTTTTTTTCTCTCAACTCAGATGACCTAATTTCATATTGATGCAGAGACACATCAATTTCTCCCGTTTTTTCATCTAGAAACAAAACAATAATAGATGGATTTCTACTTGCAACAAATGACCATGCTCCGGTGACGCTTCCAGGGTTCAATAATAACACTCCAATATTTGTTAGAACAACTTCTTCCTTATGTGTGTGACCCGATATTAGTACGTTATAGATGTTGTCAATTGCGAGAGTTTCAAGCTGAGCTTGATCTCCCCTTGGATTGATTTGATGACCATGTGTTGAGCCAACTATCAAATTTTCTTTGGTTTCTAAGGATATCTGGATGTGTTGATGAATTGGAGCATTTCGGTTTCCACCATAGTAATCCATATTTCCAATTACAGCTAATACTTCGTTCTTTGTTATTTTTTTAAGATAATTCATAAATCTTGGCGCTTTAACAACATCGCCAGTAAAAAAAGTATAATCGAACTTTCCATTTAATACACTCTTTTCTAGCACTTCACAAATTTGAATTGGAATATTTTTGGCTCTGCGAGGTATATGTGAATCACCAATTGCCAATATCTTTATCATAAGTAGTTCGAAAATATTTAAGTCGTAGGAAAAATCTAATTAACGAGTAATTATTAGTTCTTCTAATTCCTTTTTCATTTTTTGAATGTGAGGTTTCTCAAAATGCTTTCTAACTGGTTCTAATATTTCAGTTATCTTATTTGCCACTCCAATTTTTAGATCAAGAGGATGCAAGCTTTTTGATAAGAATGCTTTCTCTAGTTCTGTATAAGAATTGAATTCAATGTCTCCACCAAATTTTGGTTTTCTTTCTATTAGAATTTTTGAATCTTTATTTCGAAAAATCACAGATTTTGCCCAATCTAAAATTGGATTAACGGTAACATTTCCTTCTGGACAAAATGCGTTCTTAACTTTACTTTTTATTTCTTCTGGAGTATCGTTAACAAATACCGCCGAATTTGGTATTGATTTACTCATTTTCATATCTGACCACATTTCTTGAAGTTGAGTTTGATCTTCAATGGGCCAGATTGCAGGTTTTGTCAATCCAAGTATTAAATGATGATGAACGCATATGGGCTTTATCGTTTCTCCGTTGTTGTTTACAAGGTTGTTTTTTTTCATTTTTAAAGCAACATCTCGAGCTACAACATGTGCTTTTCTCTGATCATATCCTGCATGAGCTAAATTAACATTTTGTATAAAAATATCAGCAACTTGCATAGCTGGATACAATAATTTAGCGAAATCAACGCCCTCACCTAATTTTCGTCCCATTATCGTGATACTTCTGTGCATTCTGTTGAGAGTTGTGTTTTTACATACATCAATAAATGTCTCCCAGTACTTGTCGTTATTGTGATAAAGCTCTGTCCCTAAAGTAAATTTAACTTTCTCTGCGTCAGCCCCAACAGCTCTCAAGCAAGCTTTTAACCCTTCTTTAAAATAACCAGTAGCAATTTTTTGAATTTGTTCTAAATCTCCGCCTAATTTATCGTTTATCCAACTATGCCAATCAGCTAGGAATACTGAACATTTGACCCCAGCATCTAAGAAATCTTTTATTTTTGACATACACACAATACCAGTCCCTAAATGAACCTTTCCAGAGATTTCAAATCCAATATAATGATTTAATGGCACTCCCGATTCCAAATATTGCTTTAAATTGTCCTCAGTTAAAACTTCTTCAGTTCCTCGTTTAATTAATTCAAATCGTTCTGAGACATCCATGAGTATAAATAAAATTAGAAGATTTAATTATTTTATTACTGAAGAAATTGCGTTTTGTACTGGAGAATAATATACATCCTCTAAATTCTAATTTTTTGTATTATATAAATGATTACGAATTTACCGGGGATAGTTTCGACTGATACAGAATTAGATTTTATGTAAGTGTTAGGGTCTACGTACTCAATTTCATAGCCATATGCTTCGTTCTCACTTTCAATAGTCTCTTTACTCCATTCTATTGCGCATATTACTCCATCTGGAGTTAAAACCCGTAAGCATTCTTTTAAAGCGATGTCTCTATTACGAACATGCTGTAGTGTATCATACATAAATATTCCATCAAATGACTCACTAACAAAGGGCAGTTTTTCAACATTGAAATGTTGATATTTAATCCTATCTAACACACCGAGTTTTTTAGCAGACACTTTCCAATCTCCCCAATATTCCCAATATTCCTTCACAGTGTCTTCATGATGTCCTTCATGATATGCTTTGCTGCAATGCCCATGGTTATGACTGTGGTTATGATTATTCAAGTGATCTGTCTCGTGGTCTATCTTGGGTTCTCCAGTTAAAACATTCAAATTATTGAGCGCAAGCAATATCGACATAGCTCCAATCCCAGTGCCGATGTCGATTATCTTAGAATCAGGATGTAAATTTAATTTTTTAATGGTTTTATCGATAAAATCAATATCTTTAAGAAAATCTTTATGAATGACTTCTTTATATTTTTCTAAACTCATATTATATTCAAAGAAAGGTTTATTGATTCTAAATAGGAAGATAAATAGTAGAAAGAGTTGTTAGTTCTTATAATTCCTTATTTTTTTCTTTAATTACGGCTTGTGCTGCTGAAATTCTCGCAACGGGTATCCTAAACGGTGAACAAGACACATAATTTAAACCAATTCTGTGAAAGAACTCCACGCTTTTTGGCTCTCCACCATGCTCACCACATATTCCGATTTTTAAGTCGGGTCTCGTCTCCCTCCCCAATTTAACAGCTATTTTCATTAATTTTCCTACTCCATCTTGATCAAGTGTTTCAAACGGATTTCGCTCAAGAATTTCCTTATTCAAATAAACTGGAATGAACTTACCTTCAGCATCGTCTCGGCTGAAACCAAATGTCATTTGTGTTAAATCGTTAGTTCCAAAGGAGAAAAATTCCGCTTCCATAGCAATCTCATCTGCGGTGAGAGCTGCCCTCGGAATTTCAATCATCGTTCCAAACTTGTACTTTAAATCCACACCGTATTCTTTTATTGTCTCTTCTGCTATTTCCATTAATTGTGTTTTTACGTACTGAAGTTCTGATATCATGCCAATAAGGGGGATCATTACTTCGGGAAGAACATCAACGCCTTGCAGTTTGAGTTCACAAGCTGCTTGGAAAATAGCCCTAACTTGCATTTCGTTGATTTCTGGCCATACTATACCGAGACGGCAACCTCTAAGACCCATCATGGGATTTTCCTCCGATAAGGAGCGAATTAATTTAATAACTTTCTTCTTCGTTTTTATTTCTTTGTCAAGAGGGCTTGTTTCTAGTAGAGATTTAGATAGAGAATTTGTCATTTTCAATTCTTGATACTCTAATAAAACTGTAGACAATTCGGGTAAGAACTCATGTAGAGGGGGATCAAGTAACCTAATCGTCACAGGTTTCCCTTCCATAATTTTAAAGATTTCTAAGAAATCTCCTTTTTGCATTGGTAAAATTTTAGCTAACGCGTCTTGACGATCTTCCATGGTTTGAGCCATTATCATCTTCTGAACAACAGGTAATCTCTCTTGTGCCATGAACATATGTTCCGTTCTCGTTAATCCTATACCTTCGGCGCCGAATTCTAATGCTTTCTTAGCGTCGATAGGAGTATCTGCATTTGCTCGAACACCCATGGTTCGAACTTTGTCAGCCATTTCTAATAATTCTAAAAATTCACCCTTTATCTCGGGTTGTATTAATGGAACTATTCCTTCTATTACGCGTCCGGTTGTTCCATCAATTGTAATGTATTTACCTTCTTTAATAGTAGTTCCTGCCACTTTAAATTCTCTAGCTTCCTCGTCAATTTCAATATCTTGAGCTCCGACAATTGCTGGTTTACCCATTCCTCGTGCAACAACGGCAGCATGAGATGTTTTTCCTCCAAATTGAGTCAAAACGCCACTTGATGCATACAAACCATGAACATCCTCAGGTTTAGTTTGAGGTCGTACTAAAATTATCTCTTTTTCTTGAGAATTGGCCAACTCTTCAGCTCGATCAGAATCAAATATAGCAATCCCAGACACGGCACCGGGTGAAGCATTAATCCCTTTTGCTAAAACACGCACAATAGAATTCTCATCTATGCTTTTAAATAGAAGTTTCGATATTTTATTTGGATCGATACTCATAATTGCTTGTTCCCGAGTTATTAAACCTTCTTTAACCATATCCACTGCGATTTTAACTGCTGCTGAAGGCGTGCGCTTTCCATTTCTAGTTTGTAGAATGTAAAGGACTCCATTTTCTATTGTGAACTCAATATCTTGCATATCTTTGTAGTGGTTTTCGAGTTTAACCATAGTTTGCTTCAAGTCTTCATAAATTTTGGGAAATTCTTTGGCGAGTTCTTCAAGTTTCTTAGGAGTTCGTATTCCTGCAACTACATCTTCGCCTTGAGCGTTAGTTAAATATTCCCCAAACTTTATATTCTCTCCATTCGAAGGATCTCGCGTAAATGCAACTCCTGTGGCGGAATTGTTTCCTTTATTTCCAAATACCATTGCTTGTACATTAACAGCCGTTCCTAAATTAGGGATATTAGAAATCTTTCGATATGTTATTGCTCGCTTATTGTTCCAAGATTTAAATACCGCTTCTATTGATATAAATAGCTGTTTAAAAGGATCTTGAGGGAATGGTGAACCGATCTCTTTTTCGTATAAGGCTTTATAATCAGCGATTACTTTTTGTAAATCTTGGTCTTTTAGATCTGTATCTTGAGCAGTTCTAGAGATCGCACGCTTATATTTATCAAGGATTCTTTCAAATTTCTCATCACCGATCCCCATACAAACGTCACCAAACATTTGAATGAACCTTCTCCAGGAATCGTAAGCAAATCGCATATTTCCTGTCAGTTCTGCCATTCCTTTAATGGATTCATCGTTTAATCCTAGATTTAAAACTGTGTCCATCATGCCCGGCATTGACATTGGAGCCCCACTTCGTATACTTAGCAATAATGGATTTTTCTTATCACCAAATATTTTTCCTGTAGCTTTTTCTAGACTTTTTAAATGTTCTAAAACAATGGGCTTAATTTGCGCCATTATTTTTTCAGGATCTTTAAAATAAAGCAAGCAAGCAGCTGTGGTTATTGTAAAACCCGGAGGAATATTTAAACCCAAATGAGTCATTTCTCCAAGATTTGCGCCTTTGCCTCCAAGTAGGTTCTTTAACTCTTTTCTACCTTCGCTAAAATCGTAAACATACTTGGGTGTGTCAGTAGATGTCATTTTTCAATTCTCAATTTTGTATAATAGGTTAAATTTATTATTTACATCATTCCGCTTTTTCGTTGAATAATGATATTGTACTATAATTTCTCTTCTGAAATAAAATTATCTATATAAAAAGGTTTGGAGTTACACGGAAGGATATATACTAATTGAAAATCTCCAAAATTTCCCAGATACCATTGATTATAAAATCAGGTTTTTCTGATTTGTTTTTATTAATCATTTCTAAAGTTGTCTCTCCAGAAAGCACGCAACACGTTGTAACTCCAGCGTTTATTCCCATTTTTATGTCAGTATACAATCTATCACCAAACATTACTGCATCTTGAGGTTTTACTTCGATTTCGCTGAGTTTAAACAAGAGCATTTCTTTGTTTGGCTTTCCAAAAACAAGTGGCATTCGTTCCGTCGTTTTATATAAGAGGGCGGCGATACCTCCAGCATCAGGTATAAATCCATCCTCTGTAGGACATTTATCGTCTAAATGAGTGGCAATATACGGAAGCCCTTTTTGGAGCAAATATGATGCTTTTGCTAACCGATTATAGGTCAATTCTTGATCAAAAGCGAGAACTATAATTTCGGGATTACTTTCGCTTAAAGCGAACCCTTCCTCAATAAACTCTTCTTTAAGAGACTTATTTCCAAGTAAAAAAACAGTAGTGTAGTTATTTTTCTTTAGATAACTAATAGTAGGATGTTGAGAAAGTATTAAATTTTCACGGGTTGCATTCAAGGATAACTTATTTAATTTTTTAAGGTAATCAGAGGTTGATTTACTTGAATTGTTTGAAAGAAAAAAATAATGCTTTCCTTGTTCTTTAAGAGCTTTAATTGTTTCGATTACTCCTTCAAAAAGTTCATTTCCTAAATAAAGAGTCCCATCCAAATCAAAGAAGAATACTTTTTTTCTTCTTAATTCAGCGATATTTTTACTTATGGAGCTCATATTATATACTCGAGAAAATTTAAAATAAATTTGACAAATAACTTAAAGTAGTAAGTTAAACGTTTTAAATAAATTAGATCTTTCTAAATCCGATAAGGAACTGTGCTTATTTTCTCTTCGCTTAATTTTAGCCAAGCTTTGTATTTAAAAGTATATTTACCCTTAACTAATGGGTTATAGCCAGTTTCTTCTTCAAATAGAATTCGTTTTATCTCGGAATCTATTTGTTTACACCTCTTAATAGTGTGTCTCCTAGCACCTATTATGCCAAGGATTATTATAGAAACAACTACAATCAAAATTATTAGAATTGTCTGCGTTAAGTTTGCGTACATGTTAATAAAAACAAACATTATAATGATTGGAATAACACTAAAATAACAATAGAGAAAGTAGTAGCTACGATCACCAATAAAAAATTGTGTTTTTACTATGTCCTGATTATTTTCGGTTATAGTAAGTATTAACCATTTACGATAACCGGTTGTAAACTTACTATTTCTAGATGCTTCTAAACCAAGTTCTTCGTAATACTTCTTTTGCTTTAACATTGTATCTGAAATGATACAAATCTTTTTTTCTTTAAATTCTAAATAGAGAAATAAGGAGAAAACAAAGCTAATAAAAAAAATTAGATATATAACTGGAGGAATAACAAAACGATCCTCAAACATCACCATTACGAACCAAAAGATGAGTGTAATACAGATATAAGAGAAAAAATTTTTTAGTTTTGATTTAAAGTATAATCTTAAAAATAATCTAAGCATTTTTTCCTATTTATTTTTCATATTGTTATTTTAAAGTAAGGAAAAAAAAGTAAAAATTTAAGATTTTTGGTTTTGGATCAAGATTTGGTTTTTTGACTGCACTAAGATTTAGATTGTTATTATGATTTTGCTCCTTCTATTTCTGTTCCGCACCATTTACAAAATTTATCGTCTTGTGTTAATTTACTTCGGCAAAATGAACAGGTTTTCGATTTTTTCGGAGTTATTATTGTTGATTCCTTAGTGCTCCTACCGTCAACTTTACCTCCACAGCTGGGGCAAAAGTGAGCGTCGGGTCTGAGTGAATTTCCGCAACGAATGCAGTTAGTATCTAATTTACTAGGTTTTTTTATAGCTGATTTACTAGGTTTTTTTATTGCTGATTTTGCGGGGGCTGCTTTTGACGATTTTTTTGGTTTTAATTTCTTCTGTCCTCTTCTGGCAAGTAGAGCAGCAACAATTACGATTCCAATAACCACTATAATAGTAATTAATATTGGACTAAGATCCATCCACCTATCAGTAGAACTAATTCCTGTATCGTAAGTCACATCAAAAGTAATAGTCGTGGTTTCTTCTGGAGATAGCATTGGATCAAAAAAAACGAAGAAATACCACAGTCCATCATTCGGAACAGCAAAGTCATTTTCAAGGATTGAATCAACGCCTTCAATATAGAAATCAGTGACTGATAAGTCAATCACATCTTCAGCAGAGTAATCAAGTGTGAAATTGACCACGGCTGTAGACACTCCTTCGTTAAACCAAACAATGTAATAATCCTTCGCTGATAACACATTATATAATCCAGTATCTGATAATACATCATTTTTATCAACATCAAAAGAGGGACTAAAACCTTGATTCCAATCGTAAAATTCTTGACCGTCCGCTATAAAAAAGTCAATTTGGCTTGATGCGTTAAAATCGTAGTTAATTGTTGATCCTGGTTTTAAATAATATTGTACATATTCATATTGGTTGTTTATAAGACTAAGCTGATCAGAATCACTTCCAACTTTCGAAGTAGTAGGTAAAGATTCAAAAGGGCGATCCCATATAGCAAAGCTTATTAAGCTCGGTGATGATTGTATGGAATATGTTATATCATTTCCAGCATTCATATCTTCATATTCGTACCAATATTCGTTAAAGTATAGGGTTTCCGTTGAGCGATAATTCACAGTACCATTTGCATCAGCATTGCTAAAAGGAAACCACATCGCTACTCCAAAAAGAGGCAATAGTATTAATCCTAGAACAATTGCTATCGTTACACCACCTCCAACATAGACAGGTGAATAGTACCAAGGTCTATACCATCGTCCAGCCCAATATGGGTGATACCACCAGCGCATATACCATGGTCGATACCCATACCAGTAGTGTCTCCTGCGGGGTCTATAGTAAGAGTGACGGTACGGTCCGCTAGGTGATCTTGAGGTTACTCGTCTTGCCCCAGTTCTTCCAAAAGGTGTTCCTGAAGATCTTGAACCTCCCATTCGAAATGCTGCTGAGCCTCCACGAAATCCTCCTCCTCGAAATCCACCACCACTAAAACCTCCGCCTCTAAAACCACCGCCACCACCACGAGGCACTTTTATCTTGGCACCTCATTTGTAGGTTCTTTTTGACGAAAGAAATAATCCCTATAAATTGCTGCTAGCACTAAAATCATCGATATTATTGAAAATGTCAATCCCACACCGTCAACGGTTATATTCGGAGTTGGAACGGCGATCGCAAATGCGACACCAAATAGAATCCAGTTAATAATTAAAAACACAACAAATAAAATAGGTAATAAAAATTGTACCAAAAATCCAGTTTCAATGTTGCGAACTTTAGAATAACTCGAGAATATTATTGAAAAAAGTGCAAGGATACCAAAAATAACTACCAGAACACTAATAATAACAATTATTAACCAAATTATTCCGTTTGTATTAATTAGATTCACGAATGGAAATAGGAAATTAATGCCCCTTGCTTCAAACAATCCAAAAAGGACAACTTCACCTTCAATTCCGGCCATCCCGAAAAAACTAAGCAAACCAGCGGGATTTCCTGAAAAGAAACCAAATATTCCAACAAGCGGGAAAATTACACCTAGAACAAATGCAATAATTGTACAACAAGTTGCGAACCAAAATTCCGCGGATCTGGTATTAGACACAGAAATTAAGCCTACATCGTCGAAATCTTCGTCAGGAATAAAACTCCAGCAATCTTGTATAGTGCAAACTCCAACCAACTTCCCATTTTCTACTACTGGTACGACATTGACGTTTAAATCTCGCATTCTCGCAAAAGCTTCAGTCACAGGATCATCGAGAGAGACAGATTTAATCTTATACATTGTTGAAATTACTTTTTCAACTTTTGGATCGCTTCCTTTCGCTACAACGTTTTGAACTATATCAAAATCTGCTATAACTCCGAGAACTTTCTCAGATTTTTCAACTACAACTAAATCTGGCACTCCTAACTCTTTCATTTTTTTTGCTGCATCTTGAATAGTCGCATTAGAATCGATTACACCGTATTCATCGTCAATAACCAAATCCTTAATAAAATATTCTTTTTTAGATAAGGCCATATTCATCATTTTTTTAAATTAGATTTGTTATTTATAAAACAGATAAAACTAGCTATTAAAGGTAACTATAGTCCAATTATTAATTCTTCTCGTAAAACTAAAAATTCTCTAAAGGAAATACATAAGAACTTTGATAAGATATAAGATTAAAAAAAAAGAGTAGCTTGAATTAAAAAAATTCAGTCCCTTCTATTTTAGTGGTTGAAACGACTAGTTCCTGCGCAGCCTTCGTTGCTCGCATGACCTTTGCCATGTTACCCACGAGTTTAAATTTACCGGCCATTAATCCTTGGATAGGATCGAGTTCTTGTTTCAAAACCTTTACCCAATTATCGTATGTTCCTGAAAATACAAATTCTGCGCCGATTTTTTCTCCTTCTTTTAAAGGTCGTGGCTCAGAATTAGGGGGTAAAATTTCGTATTCTTCACTTTCCTTTAGGACTTTACTGCCTGTGCAGTCTCCTTTAAATAATCCAATAAACATTGTAATTTTATGATCCAGATTGCCACTCGGTTCAATCTCGAATATGAAATCACCTGTCCACCAAGAAGCTGCCGCTTTATAATTGGCATTTTCGTTTAAAGCTTTAGTATAGGCTTCTGCCCATTCATTTGAAAATACTTTCATATCTCACACTCTCTATTTTATAATAAAATTAACATTTAATATGATTAGTATTACTTCTTTTTATTTGAAAGTAATTAAATCTAAAATGGAATGGTCTGATAAAAAATAGTTATGGATGGATGTTAATTAAGCCAAATTATAAAAAAAAGGGAGTTACACTCCTACGCCAATGGTATTTCCTATACCAGCAACTATAATCTTTGCTCCTTTCTTAGTACGCTTCCGAATCCCCATTTTAATATTTTCTACAATAGGATGTACGCTTTTGGTAATTGGTCGCGACATTGTGGTTATTGCATTTTCTAAAGATTGTCTACAGATAACAGCGTCAATTGGAATAGCTTTTTTGCTTGAAGATTCCTCGATATAAAACTTTTCAACTCCAATTCCTCCAATAGCAGCACCTACTCCGATTGCAATTGACCCCGTTTTATCGCCAGAAAATTTAAGACCAGCATCGATCATTATTATCCGAGATATGGAATCTCCATGTTCTTCAATTAGTTTTTTAATTGCGGTGCCTGGTTTTCCTACAGTTCCTCCAGGGCCCTTAGCTCGCACGACATATATTGTTCTATCTTCAAAGGTAACCTTTTGGTAGATAGTATCTTTTGCGATTTCAATAGCTTCAATGTCTTCGCTATTTGAGACGTCTCTTACAAAACTTCCGGCAACTAAAGGTCCAAGAGCGTCTCCAATTGGACTACCTTCAGAAAATGATTTTGTAGCGTGGAAGTACGATTTACCCATTGCTAAAATCATAGTCATCTGCATGGAAATCTGCATTAGGATAATGTAGGATTTAGATTTCTTTCCTAGTATTAAGAAATGTTTGACTAAACGATAAACGTAATCAACGGCCATAGCAGCTTCAAGAACATTTTCTAAATTCTGAGCTTCTTTAGTTCCGGGCTCAACATTTGGGGCTAAACCTGCTATTTCATCTTTGAATCTTTCATCCCTTACATCCATTATGTGGTCAAGTTTTGGGACTATACCATAAGGATCAAGGTCAACTGGTCTAATGGCTATGAAAGTCAAGAAATTTTCAATTTTAAGCATCAAATCTTTATCTGTTTCATTTTTGTCAGCGTATTTTCTAAAATTCGAAAGCAAAATCTGTTTGCACTCGTCATCCCATTTTTTGAGTTTTTCCAAACCAGATTCGATCTCTCTTGCCGAGCGCCACGCCTGGAGTTTGGTACCATAAAACATTGAAACAAATATTAGACCAAA
Source organism: Promethearchaeota archaeon (assembly GCA_030599585.1). Lineage (GTDB taxonomy): Archaea > Asgardarchaeota > Lokiarchaeia > Sigyniarchaeales > SOKP01 > SOKP01. The sequence goes on from JAUVNS010000028.1 coordinate 36,569, forward strand.
CCATAACAAATTAAAAATTAATCCGAGAGGGTCTGTTTCCGTTTGGCCAAGCTGCATTATTTGTACAATCATTTTTAGCTTTTCTCTGTTTTAAATATTATATATAATTGAAATATTAAATCTATTAAGTTTTCATAATAACAAAATTTAATTAATCTTATATTCTTTTCTATTATAGAGTAAAGTTTACAAGATATCAGTAAAAATATGGAAAGATACTCATGATAGACGAAGAAGACGATGAAGATATTTTAAATAAAAAGCGTTCTTTGAAGAGCATTCTTAAAAACCTTTTGTTGGTTTTACTTATTGGTATAGGAGTTCTTTTTATGTATATCGGAGGCGTTGATCAAGTTTTCAATATGGTTATAGGTTTCACTTTCATATGTTTAGGGACCACATTATTCCAAATGGGAAAAAATCCCAGTGACCCAATAAGACAGACTTTAACCATATTAAAATGTAAATCTTGCAGTGCGATTAAAGTAAGGAATTATGAGATTGGGGATTTCATTTTCAAGTCTATGGGATCATGCGATAAATGTAATAATTCTATGGAAATAGATCAGATTTATAGCGTCAAACTTAAGAAATCCCGGAAAAAAGACGATAAGCTGGAAAAAAGCAAAAAGAAGTTACTGGAAACAATAGAAGTTTAAATTTCATAAGTTAGGTGTTTCCCTAATTTTAAATAAAATTGGAATGGGCGGAACTTTTGATCATCTCCATGACGGTCATAAATTTTTATTAAAAATAGCTTTGAAATTGTCCAATTCAATAGAGATTGGCTTAACATCTCAAGAATTGCTTAAAAATAAAAAGGCTCCTTCGAAGTTAGAAGATTACGATACAAGAAAGAATAAATTAAAAACATTCATTAGCACTTTCACGAACATTAATAGGGTGAACATTGTTGAAATTAGAAATTGGGATGATATGGCTAAATATTCTCAAGATCCAGAGTACGAAGGGCTAATTGTAAGTCAAGAAACCTATTCAAATGCCGTGAAATTAAGCGAACAAAGAGAAGCAAAGGGATTGGGACCACTAATTTTAATTGTTATTCCCCTTCTAAAAGGAAAAAATAATAAAAGAATAAGTTCTACGGCTATTCGAGAAGAATTAGAGTAGATAAATTTTTTAGGTAGTACTGCTACTACATTATATAATTGAATGATTACTTGAGAAGTGTAGATTTTGAGTTTTTATAGCGTATTAAAATCAACTACTAAAAATTTCAATCGAGTTTCATTTAATTTCAAATTTTTTATTCTGCCAAGGGAATAATACAAGGAAATTATTATTTTTCTCTTGGCTGCGGATTTTAATTTGAAGTGTTCATTCTTTAGTTAATTTAAAGCTGTATTTAATTGTTAAATATCGTTCTAATTCGTGAAAGAGCAATTTTAAACGATATCCTTCACGAAAGATTTAAAAATGTTTGAGATTTAGAAAAGATATATTAGATATAGTAAATAAATTTTGATTTAGAGATATGACTATTACATTAAAAAAACAAGTAATTGAAATTCTTGAAATACTTAAGAAGAAAAACGCGGAACTATTAGCTACAGAATTAGCAAACGAACTCAATATCGACTACATTGTACTTATGACAGCAATTAACGATCTTATTGAAGAAAACCTTGGTGGGTTTAGAGAAGAAGATGTAAATCAGATATCGTTAAATGAGGAAGGAATAAATTATTTAGAGAAAGGCTTACCTGAACGTCAATTACTTAAAATTCTATTAGACTCCAACATAAAAGAAATTAAAGTAGAAGATTTACAGGTTAAATCAAAACTAAATAAGCAAATTTTTTATGTAGGACTTGCAAACATGAAGAAAAACCGATGGGTAGCGCAGAGTAAAGCCTCCGGTGAAGATAAACTGTTTCTTGTTGTTGAAGAGTTCCCCGAAACAGAAATTGAGAAATTTTTATTATATTTTAAGGAACAATCTACTATCAATTATTCTACTTTATCGAAAAAAGAAAGCGAATACTTAGATGTATTGAATAAAAGAAAGTTAATTGTTAAAAAAAAGAAAACTCGTCGCATTATTTTTCTTACAAATAAGGGGAAATCAATCAAAACCTCTACGATTAAGGAATTAGAACAGATAAGCAAAATAACCCCAGAAATGCTTAGCTCTGGTACTTGGAAGAAATACAATCTAAAACCTTTTGACGTAACAAAACCGGGTCCTTCGTTAAAAGCGGGGAGAACGCATCCTCTTATAAACCTAATTAATAAAATTAGAGAGGTCTTTATTTCAATGGGATTTACTGAAATTAGAGGTCCGATAGTTGAAAGTGCGTTTTTTAACTTTGACGCGTTATTCCAACCGCAAGACCATCCTGCACGCGAATTACAAGACACTTTTTATTTAAACAATCCTAAAGTTGCGAGGCTACCAGATAAAGATAGGGTGTTAGCAGTGAAAGCAACACATGAGAATGGAGGAGATTCTGGTTCGTTAGGCTGGAGGTATGAGTGGGACGAAAACATAGCAAAACAAACAGTGTTAAGAACTCATACTACCTCGACAACTATGAGGAGATTAGCTCAATTTTATAATGATAACGATAAAACTCCAATAAAAGTATTCTGTATAGACAGAGTATTCCGAAATGAAA
>JAUVNS010000012.1 GCA_030599585.1 Promethearchaeota archaeon
ACATTAAAGGATAGCTCGGCTTTACCATGTTTCTTATATCTCATTCTATTATATTCGTGTTCGCTCATTTTGTGATAGATCCATGTTGTATAATCGTCTCTAAACGTTGCCAAGATTTTCCAGAGACCCAGATATGTCAGGAAAATAACAAAATTTTGATTATTCCTTTTGTTTATTGAAAAATCATTATTCGAAGAGAAATCGATTTTAGGACATTGAAGAAAATCCTTACCATCAATGAAAAAATCGTCATCTAACTCTTTAAAGAATTTTTTACTAATACGATTGAAGGTAGCTTTCATGATATCGCATGATTTTTTGATGAAACCGCCCACATCATCTAGTAGGAAACAAAGATGATTTTCAATTTTATAGTAATGCAATTTCTCACCATTTAATTCCATCCATAAATACTTGTTCCCGTCCTTATATTTGGATTTTAATTCATTCAATTTTTTTAATGGGATAATTAAAGAGTGCTGATTTGTATCAACAGTTTTAAGATTTGAAGGTTTCTTTTTCTTTACGTTTTTTAGCACTTGGTTTTGTTTATTCGTTAGTTCTATATTTTGCTGAGTTCTGTGATAGATCCTTTCCAAAAATCCACGTTCTTTAATTGAACATAAATTAAAATTGATATCCTCTTTTTTTAACCAATTCCTAAAGCCACTTGAATTATTTTCCATGTTTTTGTATTCCTCCACTAATCTTTTTTTTTTGAAAAAATTATTAGATAATAAACATGATACTGTTTATTATACTTTCACATTTAATTTAAAAATAATTATAGTATTTAAATATTATCATAAACAGTATATTATTTAGTATAATTTGTACTTTAGATTTCGAGGATTAGCCATTTAATTTAATTCATTTTTTTTTAGAAACTGATTACGGTGTTGTATATTATATCAAAAAATAGCAATGTAGATAATACCTATGTTTAAATATTATATTAAATAGTATAATTTTTAGTATCATACTCATAAACTATTCAAGAAAATGAAAGGAGAAACTGTTAAATTTCATAAATACGAAGGGAGTTCAGGAAAAATTAGCATACCTAGAGCTATAGCAAATAGTTTAAATTGGGAACATAAAGACGAATTAACTATTATTACAGCAACCCTTAGTAATCAAATTGGATTATTTATATTCAAGAAGGGGGGGCGCTTAAAATTAGATAGTGGAGTTTATGAAGTTGAAAAGGTTGAAAGCGATAAGATAGAAAAAAAGAAATGACTATGATATTATTAATGAATGATTTTTAGATTTTTCAATATAAAATCAGCGATCAACTAGTTAAATCGTTTTTCTTTGCTAAATCTTCTTTTTTATTTACACTAGTATAAGCTATTCACTTATTTTTATTTATACTTCTATAAAGTAATTAACAGATGAGATAGACACAAAATGCAAGGTTTGAAATATCACACTCTTCACTAAATAATTATAGTTAACGGTTAGTAAGTATTCTTTTTAGGTGTTAAAAAAAATTAATTAAAAATGCTAAATTATCTTATCTTTCTCTTCTTTTCAAATTATATTTTTTTTCATAAAAATGAGTGAACAACCTATAATTTATTGGTTCTCTTTCCTCAGAATCTAACTGATCCATTTGTCCCAAAATCTCGAATAGGATTTTTTTATCATCATTTTTTAAATCAAAGTCACCCCCTTCAGGAACATCTTGTGATACAACTGGTGTAATGAGGTTTGGTGTGGTTATGATTAAGTTACCGATAAAACCCCAATGAGGATGATCAAACACTTTTGATATATAAGGCCACTTTTTTTTTACTACGGTTGGACCAATCATAAAAGGTAATTTCTCCATAGGATTTAGAACTTGATTGTGATAAAATAAACTTACGGCATCAACCCGATCCATAATGTCGCTTTCTTTTACTAACTCATGAAGAATTTGCTCTGCTGCGAGATTCGCTTTAAAGAGATATGTAAGATCTATAAGCGCAATTTTCCGCCCATCTTTTATTTCTTCAAGCTGTTTTGCGGCTTTATCTAATAATGTACCTAATTTTCGATATATATGTTTATCTGGAACAAATTGACTATCCATTACTAATAATCCCTTTGGTTCTTCCGATTTTTCACTTAATGTTCTAGTGACGATTTCTATCTCCTTGTTTGGCTTTATTAATCCTCCAGTCAACGTGTTCGGTTTATATGACTTTAATTCATTCCAAAACTTGTTTGTAATTTTACTCAAGTCATCTCCCCTATCTCCTTTAAAAAATTGGGGAGTTTTGACTTCTAAATAATATTCATCATGATCCTCAAAAAAGATATCACATCCCCTCGATTCAATCTCTATTTTTTCATACCCAATTATTTTGGAAATTACTCCTGCAATTTTTAAGATTGATTCCTTTTCAGTAGGGCGTAAATTATGGAATTTTTTTTTGCTTCCAATTTTGGGTTCAAGAAGATTGTAGATATCCTTATATATCATTAATATCATCACCTAGGTTATATTTTGTTTCCATTTTTCAAATTCATCGGAGCTTTTGGGATTTAAAAATACTCTTTCTGGAATAATAAGATCAATTTCTATCTCAGTGAAAGAAATGGGTTCACCTTTATATCCACTTCTCTGATCGTAAGCATAATAGATTGGTTTTCTAAGATAGAGAGGTATTTTATGTTTTGTCAATTGACCATTCACCATCGTATATTAAATATGATTTTAATCATAAATATTTTTAATTTTTTTCCGAGCTTGAATAGTGAAATATAATGTGGATAATTTTATGAGTAATTATAAGTCAGAATTTTCTACCACTAGTTGATATCTTAAAAAGGAGGGAAATAAGGATTACTCCTTAAAAATAAATCATAATTTTATTCCAACTATAGATTGAGGGCAAAAAATAGTATTTATGAATTTGAGACCTCTTAATCATTATTTACATTTTAAAAAAATTAATTAAACATGGAATATTCTTTCTCAATACAAATAGAGAAGAAAATGGAAATTTAGGTATAAAAGTACAATTTACAAATGAAGGTTTTGAAAATGTTTTTACAGAGTCAACGAATGGATGTTTTAAAAATAACAATTCCAGAGCAAGAAATTCTAAAAGTATTAAAATTTAAAGAGGGAAATCTAGCAGTTATAATATCCGGTAAAAACATAGGACAGCTAGGAAAAGTTTCCACAATATTAAAAAGATTTGGTCCGAAAGCTAGTACAGTTTCTATACAACATAATTCAGAACATACAGAAACACTCTACGATTACACTTTTATAATAGGAGAGGATCAATCGGAGATAAATTTACCAAATTCAGAATAAAATTATAAGAGGAACTAAATAATGTCATCGAAAGCAGCGAGAGAAATCAAGAAAAAATCTATAAAAGAGCAAGAGAAGACATTTGAAGAAATGTGGGCTAACCCTATGAAAAAACCATATTTAGAAAAGGTTGTACTAAATATTGGAGTGGGTGCAGGCGGTGAAGAACTAGAAAGAGCAGCTACAGTTTTAAAAACTATTTCTGGCAAAACTCCTGTGAAAACACTTTCTAAAAAAAATGTAAAAGAGTTCAATTTGCGAATCGGACGACCAATAGGCACAATGGTAACTATTAGGGAAGAAGAAGCAGAAAAGTTACTAAAACGATTACTTGTTGTTAACAATGATAAGTTTCTTAGAAAGAGTTTTGATAATTACGGAAATTTCGGTTTTGGTATAACTGAACATATCACCATTCCCGGAGTTGAATATGATAATGTTATTGGTATTTGGGGTCTTGATGTAGTCGGGAGAATCGTAAGACCTGGAATGAGAGTTAAATACAGAAGAAAAAGTAGAGCAAAAGTTCCCAAACGCCATTATGTATCTAGAATAGAAGCGCAATACTTCTTGAAAAAGAATTTTGGCGTCGAAATTGTAGACAAATTAGAATTAGATTATATTTAAATAGACAAAATTGATGATTATGCCGCAAGGTAAAATAGGTAAAGGTCAAAGAGAGTGTAGACGATGTCATACTCATAGAGGTATAATAAGAAGGTATGGCTTGTATATATGTCGTCGATGTTTTTACGAAATTGGAAAAGATATTGGATTTTATAGGTATGATTAAAACAATAATTTAGTATGAGGTGTAGAAAATAGCGAATACATTAGCCGATATGTGTAATAATCTTAAAAACTCAGAAAGAGCGAAGAAGAAGGAAGTAACCATTAGTCCTGCATCAAAATTAAACCAAATGGTTCTTAGAATCTTTCAACAACACGCATATGTCGGAGAGTTTGAAAGGTACGACGATGGCAGGCAAGGTAAATTCAAAGTAGCGTTGTTAGGTAAAATTAACCATTGCGCTGGTTTAATGAGGCTTAATCACAATGTCTCGCAATTCGAATCACTTGAAAGGAAGTTACTACCAGCGCCTGGTCTAGGAATAATCGTGTTAACTACAAATCAAGGTATTATGACTATGAAAGAAGCCGAAGAGAAACATATCGGCGGAATGACGCTGTGTTATGTCTATTAAAAGTGGAAAAAGGTAGAGATAAATGGTAAAAGTAGCATTTTTTAAAGAAGAACTGGAAATTCCGAAGGGAGTTACTGTTACCCTTGACGGAAACCATCATATTACTGTAAGTGGACCCAACGGAAAGATAACAAAAGACTTTTCGCATATAAGAGGTATAAAGGTTACAATTGAAGAAAACCTTATGACTTTCACAACTAACTTCCCAAAAAGTGGAACCCTTGCTTTAGTAAAAACTATTATCAATCTAATTAAAAATTTAATAAATGGCGTTCAAGTTAACTATAAGTATATTTGTAAAGTATGCTATAGTCATTTTCCATGCACGGTGGAAGTAATACCTGATAAAATGGAAATTCATGTTGTTAACTTCCTTGGAGAGAGAGCTCCAAGAGTTACTAAATATCTGAAAAATGTAGATGTTAAAATTGACGGCGAGGATGTAATATTAACTGGACCCGATAAAGAAACATTAGGTCAAACTGCCGCGAACATAAAAAAAGCTTGCCGAATAAGAAAGAAAGACCCGAGAGTCTTTCAAGATGGTGTATACCTCTATAAAATTCAAAGTGGAGACGAAATTACCTGGGAAGTAAAATAAAATGAGGTAAGAGATATGGAACAAAAAAGATTATTAGAACTTAGGAAAAAAATAAATAAGAAGCGCCCCTCCTTTAGAAGAGTAGAATCTTGGAGATATGTAAGAGTGAAAGATTCTTGGCGAAAAGCAAGAGGAATTGATTCACGAACTCGAATAAAATCTAAATCAGGAGTCAAATCACCTTCACCTGGGTATAGAGGCCCTAAAAAGATACGTGGATTACATCCATCAGGATATGAAGAGGTAAGAGTCGAAACCATTGATGATTTGAAAACCTTAAATAATAAAAAACACGCAATTAAAATATCTACTCAGTTAGGCGTTAAAAAAAGAATACGCTTAATAGATTATGCTAAAAATAGAGGATTTAAAGTCCTTAATATAGGAATATCGCAAGGAGAGATTGAAAGTCTAGAAGCAGCCCTTAAATCTTCTATTGACGATCTGGATGATGATGATTTATTTGAAGACGAGGATTAACATAATTCTCATAATTATATAATTTCATGTGATAAGAAATGAGTTTAAAAGCCCAAAAAAGAATGGCAGCGGAAATTTTGAAATGTGGTGAGAACCGGGTTTATTTCGATCCATACTTAATAGATGATATAAAAATGGCAATCACTCGAGAAGACATCCGCAATTTGGTAAAGGAAGGTATTATTATAAAAAAATATAAAAAAGGCAATTCAAAATATAGAAAGAACCTACTTCATGAACGCAAAAAAAAAGGTAGAGCTAGAGGTATAGGAAAACGAAAAGGAAAAAAAGGAGCCCGATATCCAAAGAAAAAAAAGTGGATGAATCGAATTCGTCCTCAGAGACGGGAGCTTAAAAAGTTAAGAGATCGAAAATTGATTACTACCGCAACTTATAGAAAGCTATATAAAAACGCGAAAGGCGGAATGTTTACTAGCGTTGCGCAAATGAACCGTTACATTAAAGAAAAAGATTTAATTAGAAGAGGTAGATAAATTATGGCAAAAGGACCAAGATATCGAAGACCGTTCAGAAGGAGAGCAGAAGGAAAAACAAATTACCACAAAAGATTAAAATTATTAAAATCCAAAAAGTTAAGAGCTGTAATTAGGGCTTCAAATAATCATATCACAGTACAGATTGTTCAATCTAAGCTAGGAGGAGATAAAATCATTGTCTCTGCACATTCTAAAGAATTAACAACCAAATTTGGATGGAATGCAAATACGGGAAACATTCCCGCAGCATATTTAACAGGCTTTCTAGCAGGAATAAGAGCAAAAAAGCAAAATGTGCAAGAAGCAATCCTTGATTTGGGAATATTTTATCACAAAAATCGAGTGTTGGCAGCATTTAAAGGAATTGTAAATTCTGGTTTAGAGATACCTCATAAAGAGGCTTTCTTTCCTGAAAATATCGAAGAAACTGTCAATGGCTCTCACATTGAGAGATATGCAAATCTTCTAAAAACCGAGAACCCCGAAAAATACGAACAAGTTTTCTCAGGGTATTTAAAAAAAAATAATGTAAATCCATTAAAAATCAGTAAAGTTATTTCCAATACATTAAAACAAATTGAGGAAAGTGCTTAAAAGGTGAATTAAATGAGTCGACAGAGAAATCAGAGACGTCCAAGAACTCCGAGACCTATTAATGAAGGTTGGATTCCTAAGACCAAACTTGGAGAACTCGTACAAAGTGGATTAATCACTTTAGATAAAATATTTGCGAACAATCTTGTCGTTAAAGAAAAAGAAATAATTAATGTTCTTCTTCCACAACTTCAAGAAAGCGTTATTACAATAAATATGGTACAACAAATGACCGCTAGCGGTCAACGATCTAGATTTAAAGCGGTAGTTATCGTTGGAGCTGATGGTTTTATTGGTGTTGGTTCCGCTAAATCTAGAGAAGTAGGACCAGCAATTAGAAAAGCAATTGACAGAGCGAAACTTGCCGTGGTTCCTGTTCTTAGAGGGTGTGGTAGTAAAGAATGTGGTTGCGGACATACTCACAGCGTACCTTTTAAAGTAGATGGAAAGTGCGGTTCTGTCAAAATACACTTAATTCCTGCTCCGCAAGGAGTTGGATTAGTTTGTGCTGATAAGGTAAAACAAGTGTTAAAGTTGGCTGGGATAGAAGATATATGGAGTAAATCGTTCGGAGATACACGAACTAGCGAAAATCTAGTAAAAGCTACCTTTAATGCTCTTAAGAATGCTCATAAATTTAATTTCAATTTATAACTGATGAGTGGTGTAAATGATGGCTGAAAATAATGTAATTGTAAGAAAAAAATCAAAAACTAAAACTCCGAAACCCCCTGTGTTACACTTTGCAATTCGTATAAGGGGCGCACCAGGAATGAAACGCACAATTTTAGATTCTTTAAAAATGCTAAGAATGCACAAAGTAAACCATGGAGTCCTTATATGGGGCGAAAAGAGTTACTTAGGCATGCTTAATAAGTGCAAAGATTATATTGCCTATGGCGAAATTGACGAAAAAACGCTCTTACGCTTGTTAAGAACCAGAGGAAAAGTTGAAGGAAATAAACCACTCACAGATGAACACATTAAAAATCTAACTAAATACAAAGATCTGAAAGAATTTTCAAAAGCGCTTTTAACTGGAGAAATTAAATATCGAACACAAGATGTGTATAAAATAAAACCAGTTTTTCGGTTACATCCCCCAAGAAAAGGACACCGCGGAACGATTAAAAGACATTACCATGAAGGCGGAACTTTGGGCTACGTTGATCAGTTTATAAATGTAATACTTCACAAAATGATCTAATTAAAAGGGGTAAATAAAATGACGAGAAAATATCCTAAAAGAATACGAAAAATGAGAGGAACTCGAACTGTAGGCTATGGAAGAGTTGGTCAACACCGAAAAGCGGGTCAAAGGGCTGGAAAAGGAAAAACAACTGGATGGAAGAAAAGTAAAAAATCCTATTATCTCAAACAAAAAGAATTAGGATTTCCCGATCCTGATTGGGATTTTGGAAAGAAAGGGTTTAAGAGACCGCAAGATATTAGGCGGATTTACAATGTAAACACCTTAAATATTAAAGACCTTGATTTAACAATTGAAGATTTAACTCAGAAAAACATTGCTACGAAAACAGGAACGACGTATTCGATTAATATGAAAGACCTTAATGTTCAAAAAATCTTGGGTCGCGGTGAAGTCAATAATAAAATCAATATCACCGTTGACAAAGCTTCTAAACGAGCGATCGAGAAAATTGAATCCGCTGGTGGCAAAGTTACTCTTCTAGCAGCAACAGAATAATAGTTTAACCTTTAAATTTAGCTTATTTCTTATTTATATTTCTCTACGTCTAATCCACTAATTTCATTATTACTTGAATTAATCCTGGTAAGAGAAATACAAACACCAATATATTTCCTATTAAGTGAACCGTAGTAAAAACTAGTCCGAATAAATAGGACGCAATAAAATAATCCATTGAAGTAGATACAGTAAATCCACCGAACAAAGTGCTCAAAATATCGAACAAAAACGTTAGAATCCCTCCAATAACACCAAATATAACCATTACTTGATATACGTACAAATCTTCTCTCGGTTTAAAGAATTTTCTATTCAGCATAAAATTCTTTGTCAAGCCACCAGATAATCCTGTTAATGAATAATGAATCAATTGATAAATAAAAAGTGGGGGCGGAGAAGGCCCTAATGGGTTAAAAAAAGTAAAAATGGATGCGCTCAATAATCCAATTATTGCACCTTCTTTTTTGCCCATAATAAAACCCGATAAGAAGATCATTAAAGTAAAAACCTCAATATTGGGGATGTATGCCATTGCATATCCCAAAACAATTGCCAAAGCCGTAAATGTGGCAATAAGTGAAATTCGAAAAGATTTTCTTTCTAACCATACTGAACTATTCACTCTTTCAGAATTTAATATCTTTATATCGTCGGTTTTTGAAATTTGAGCGGTTAGAGGAACTTTAGTTGTTTCTTTTTTAATACTCATATTTTTAAGTTTTCAACTGAATTATTTAAAACTCTGAAAGGTAAATATCATAATTTTTCACAATTTTTAAATATATAGGATAATATATCCTAGTATAAATTACCTAATTAAAAACAAAATTATGAAAAAACACTGTATATTGCTAAGTATTTTAACCTTAACCTTAACATTTCAAGCTATATTTTTAGTATCAATCCCAAATGTAAGAGCTAACCAAGAAATCCCAGAAGAATTTTATCAAACTCTTGCTCTAAACAGTACTTATGTCTACAATGTTACTCAATTTGGCGGCGATTTGAATTGGATTGGATTTGATTGGGCGTCAAAATATAATACTACTACTAATATTGGCGGACAAATCTCTGTAAACTTCACTGGCTTTCACGATAAAGATCCAAGCGATATATACAACTTATTCGGAAGTCCAATGTCATATATGGATATTGAATTTCTAGACAATCAAGCGGGAATGCTGATTTCGAACCATACTTTTAACAATGTATCGAACGGCGAAGCGGCGTTTAACATGCTCTTAGGATATAACGCATTTCAATCGGGTTTTTTAGTTCCTATTAACAACCTAACAAAACTTAAGGAGCAAGCTTTAGCACAAGATGCTGGATATATGCCAGGAGATATTACTATTGAAGAAACGTATAGTTTCATTTCTTTCGACTTTAAACAAGATTCTGGTGCACAAAACACTACCTTAGTTTACGAAAAACAAAGCGGATTATTAGTGTGGGCAAGAACTAAAATGATTCCAATTACAAATCCTTTAGGTTATACATTAGAATTGTTTTTAACAAATTACTCTCTGGATTTCGATGAGCTGTACGTTTACAATGTGTCAAAGTTTGAAGGTGCTGCCTTTTGGTACGATTGGGATTTCAATTATATAGATACATGGACTACTAATCCAGGTGGTTTGGTTACAATAAATTTCACTGATTATTACTTAAAAGACCCAGGAGAACCCGGATGGGGTATGGATGCGTTTCCTTCTGATATGAAAAGGGCTTGGTTCGACATAGAAGTCTTTTATAGCGGATATTTCGGTCCAATAGGTCCAATAATTTCGCTTAGTAACATATCTAACCGTGAGGCAGCCCTACAGATGGGAATCGGATTCGGAGGACTCCAATCTGGTTATTTGATGCCTTCAATTGATAACATAACTTTCGTAAAACAGTTGGCTTTAGCTGCTGCTAATCCTGGGGAAGTTACGATCGATGAAACCGAATTAACAATAAAAATTAGTTACGAACAGGTAGGTGGATTTGAACAGATGACGCATTTAATTTACGAGAAACGAACCGGGCTTTTATTGTGGGTAGATACATTATTAAATCCATACGTTTTAGAAATGAGTATCAATGGATATTCACCCCCAGAAACACCTTCACCACCACCAACACCTGAAGAATTGATACCTTCTTTCCCAACCTTGTTGATTGGAATAATTACAGTAGGAGCCTTATTACTAGTTACTGCGAAAACACGCAAGAAGTCAAAGTTTATTTAAAATTTTTATTTTTATTTTTTTAGGAAGATTTTATGAGAAAGAAAGTAAAAAATACAATTATTGTTCTTGTTGGAGTATCGTTACTAGCGTCTTTACTTATTTTTAATTTAAGTTTGTACAAAAAACCCGAGCCTTTGGAATCTGTCAACGATATATCCTTATCAGTAGACTTTAACAATGGAACAGTCAAAACAAGGCTAAATTTTACTCTTGATGGTGGAAAAACTACCGCTCTAGATGCATTAGATAAGTGGTGTGAAATTGATTATGACGACTTTGGTTGGGGAATTATCGTAAGAGAAATTGATAATGTTAGAGGGAGTTGGATATACAAGGTTAATGGGTTTGGCCCTAGTATTGGGGCTTCGGTATTTACCTTGAAAGATGGAGATTTAATTGAGTGGCAACTCGTTTGAAAATTAACACGCTTATTTCTAAATAAAATCACGACGTATGTAAATCAGTCGTTTCAATTCTCTTAAGAATAGGCTCCATTTCTCGAAAAGATTTACGCATTTTGTGGAAATAGTAGCCAAGTTTATAACCTTTGGAGCAATTCGTTAATAGCATGAATTTATTATCTACATCGCCAACTAATATAATGGTGTAACCTTTTACTCCCCTAATCACGATTTCTCTTAGCTCTCCTTGACCCAAACCCGTACTGATTTTTTCTCCCAACGAAATTAAAGTAGCAGGACTTGCACTATAAATATCTGCTACGATATCCGCTGTTTCAGAGCTAGCTATTCTTAATCCCGTTTTTGAGACAATTGCGCTCCCCTCCAAATCTGTGGAGCTCTCTAATTGTTCTAGACTACGCATTATCTCGGCTAATAGTTCACGATCGATGTTAATTTCAGACGAATGAATTTTTTCCATTTTTTCACCTTAATTAATATTATAAATTAATTTAGCAAATTTAAATCTTTTTTAGATTTCAGCGTAAAACTCCTTAATTCTTTTAGAGTAATTTTATCCCCTTTTTCTATGGTTTTGTTTTTATCTTCAATTGATACGATCAATAAACCTTTAGTTCCAAATGTATCAACAATTTTTGAAAACGGAGGTTCCAACTTTCGACCGATTAATTTTTTTGCCCCCTCAATACTTTGTGCTAAACTACGGCAAATAACACCTTGGGGGTGCTCTGAATTTTGAACGAATCCTTTTTTCAATTTGTATTTGTATAAAATAGGAGGTTGATGGAGAATTTTGATCAAATCAGCAGACCCGAGTATTCTTAAAGTTGTTGGTGGAAGATCAAGTCTGCTAATCAACAATGTTGATCTTTCTTTGTTAAAAAAAATCTTCTCATTTAACCATAGGTAAGCCTTGTATTTTATTAATTCTCCAGTTCTCTCTAATTGAATCTTTTTTTGGTTATCTATATAATATGGAAATAGAAATCCTGTTAATGTAAACATCCCTACTGTGACATGAACTTGGGTTCCAAATTTCGTAATAGGTTTAAATAGTTTATTCTGATTCACTTGAATTTCAATTATATCGCCCAACTCGAACGAATTCTTATTATTTGTAGCATAGCAACCACGATATACTTTTTTTATATCCAGTCCTTTTAAATTAATCCCAACCCTATCTCCTGCTTTAGCAGAACCAACTTCCTGGTGAAAAATTTGAATAGATTTCACCTTACCAGATGTGTTTACTGGTATAACATCTAAATTCTGATTAATATCCAATTTTCCTTTTAATATTGTTCCCGTTATTATTGCTCCTCGTCCCTTTATCGAAAAATGATGATCTATAGGGATAATTACGCTCCCTTCATAATCTCTTTTAATTTTTAATTTCTTGATTTTTTCTAATATCCCATGTTTTAAACCCTCAAATCCACTCTGTTCTTTAGCTGAAACGGTATAAATAGGTATTTCTGAGCCAAAAGAAGTAGATCTAAAAAAATCCTTTATTTTTTCAACTTCAATATCAATATTTCCCTTGAATAGATCCGTTTTATTTAGTATAACGATGACATCTTTTATGTTGAGTGAATCAATCATTATAAGATGTTCTCCGGTTTGAATCTGAGGGCCCTTATTGATATCAATAACTATTAAAGCACAATCTATTATTTCTACTGACGCTGCGGATATTTTAATTAAATCAGCGTGTCCTGGTCCATCGACTAAAGTTATTAAATAATTGTCTAAAATGAAACTGGTAAATCCCAGATCTATAGTTATCCCCCTTTCTTTACTCTGTGGATGTGCATCAATTCCTGCAGTTGAAATTATTTCGCTTAGCACTGAAGCGATTGCAGTTTTTCCTGAATCTATGTGCCCATATAAACCCAAATGAATAGGCACTTTCTTCTCAATTTCTATCATCTATGTGATTTAATAGTAATTTAAAGTTAATATTTTTTAATATAAAAAAACCTAAAAGATAAATCCGTAATTTTAAAGCTGGTATCGATTTTAATTATTGGACTCCAAATTACATTTATTACAAATGTAATATCTTTTTATTATATCTTGTTTTAATACATACCGAAAAGTGAGTAGTTATGGCAAAATACTGCGTCTATTGCGGAAATCCGTTAAAAAATGAGGACAAATTTTGTATTATCTGTGGGAAACCCGTGTTAGCAGGTGTTAAAAAACCAGAAAAAACTGGTGTAGAAAAAGCTAAAGAAATCATTAAGAATAAGAGAACACCCCGAGAAGAAATTGCAGAAGAAATTTTTGGAGACGACGAGAGTTTATCTGAGAAACCAGATAAAAAAGCGAAAAAGAAAAAAAAGAAAAAAACTGAGGAGGATCATGTTGAGAAACCTCTCCCGTTTGAAGTAAAAGAACAGATGATTTTGAACATTGAATACAACGATATCAAATTAAATAAAGAAATTTTAGTAGATAAGTTAAAGGAAATTCAAAAAGAAATAAAAGATCCCCGATATGACGTAGATGAAGAATATAATAAATCAATTAACATAAAAGTTACTGCCATTAAGACTTTAATAGCAGAGCTAAAACAGAAAGAAAGCGACTTAGAGCCAAAGATGGATAAACCTTTCATAGTTCAGAGAATTCAGAACGATATCGATAAAAAAATTTATCAATTAAAGAACCTTTCAAAGGAATTTAAACTCCTCAAAGTGGATAAAGGTTCGTTTGAAAAATTACGAAAAAAGTATAAAGAAGAAAAAGAGAATCTCGAATCTGAGAGAAACGATTTAATCGTAGGTATGAAACTTTGGATTCAAGAGCTAAAAATGGAAAAGATTGAAATTCGGGCGGATAAAAATCTTAACAAAGGAAGATTCTCAGCAAAAGAAATATCAGACGAAGCTTACGAAGTAAAAAACAAGGAATTTGAGATAAAAATTAAAAAGATCGATGTAAAGATCAAGACATTAGAAGATCTTACGAAGTAATCTAAATAAACCTAAATTTTTAATTTGGTTGAAATATTATTAAAACTGATCACTATGAGAAAAAAACTAATTGGTTTAATTGTGCTCGTTGTGGCTATCTCCCTTTTGACGATAGGTTTAATAAATAGCGAGTATCTTTTAATTAATTCTCTTTACGATCAGATGAATTTTATTCCTTAATCAATTAATTTAAAAGTTAGTCCCAATTTTTTTTCCTAGCTGATGCAGTTGTGTTCTCTAAAAATCCCTTCTTTTGATACTTTTTTTCTTGGGATTTTCTATACTTGTTAGCATCTTTATAATGTAATTTACAAAGATAAATTTTATGTTGCTTGTTCTCATGGTATTTTAATTGCGCTTTCTCTACATACGCCTTCCACTTATTTTCTGAAAGCGATCTTATCGCACTTTCTTTACAATCTTTAACAGAACAGTTTTTGCCTTTACTAGCAATTGCGCTAAGGTCACCTTTTTCTCTAAGTTCTTTTGGCAGCTTCACTTTTAACCACTTAGTAAAAATTTTATTAGGAACGATTATTATAATCATAAAATATTTACCGTCTTAAATTTTTTCCTAAAACAAATGGATTCTTTAATATTCAACGAAGCTCTCATAAAGAGTAAACTTTTTGATTGTGATTCACCTTCACGCATTTCACTAAAAGACGATTTTTTTACGCGTTCGGCAGTGCTTTTTTCAATAATTCCTTACGAAAATAAACCCTACGACTTAATTCTCATTCATCGTTCGAATTTAGGAACAAGACATAGGGGTGAAATGTCATTTCCTGGCGGGAAATTTGAAGAAGATAAGGACAAAACAATAAAAGATACCGCATTGCGAGAATCTGGAGAAGAAATTGGAGTTTCTAGGGAAAACATAAAGATTATTGGGTGTCTTGACGACTTTCCAACCATGACCAAGTATATTATAACACCTTTTGTGGCGGTTATTGATAAAAATCAACAGCTAATAAGAGAAGAAAGAGAAGTCCAACGAATATTGAAAATTCCTATAGACTTTTTCACGAGTAAAACTCAATTTCGAGAACAAACTATTGAAGTAGATGGTAATAAGTTTCCCGTTTTTTATTTTAATTACTTTGATAAAGACAGCGGTCAAAAATATACCGTATGGGGGGCAACTGCTTACATGATTGTGACTTTTATTGAAACTGTATACGGATTTACTCTCTCGAGCTTAGGTCTTAAGCGATTCAAGTTGGAAAAAATCAAAGATTTGAAAGAATACATAAAGTACAGGGACAAAATTACTAAAAAATTTTAATCAATTAATCATACATGCGAAGAGCGTTTATCAATGGAATTCATATTTAACGAAAAACTAATCAAAAAGAAATCAAAAGATTTTAAATCTCCTGATCGCCTTGCTATGTCGCACGAGTATTTTATTAATTCTGCTATTATATTTCTTATTATTCCTTACAAAAATAAACCATACGATTTAGTTTTAATTCGAAGAACTAAAAGCACTACTGATAAGCATTCAGGTGAGATGTCGTTTCCAGGAGGAAAATTCGATCAAACATTAGACTCCTCTTATCTAGATACAGCCTTAAGAGAACTAGACGAAGAACTTGGAATTCCCCAAAATAAGGTTAGTATCTTAGGTTGTATTGACGATCATCTTACACCTAAAGGTTTTGTTATAACTGCGTTTGTAGCTTTTATTAGCCCGGATACAAAAATGGCAAAGCAAGATAGTGAAGTAAAAGAAATTGTTAAAATCCCCATTACTTTTTTTGCGGATAAAAAAAATTTTAAAGAAAGAACGTATAAACTCAAAGACGAACTAATTGGCGTCGGTAAATATAACTATTTCTCTCCAGATAATAAAAAGTATGTCATATTTGGAGCAACGTCTCATATAATTGTTAATTATATAGATACCGTCTACAATTTAGGTCTTATGACACCTGGCTGTCGTCGAATTAATTGTGAGGATATTAAAGACAGAATTATATCTTAGCAATTGAAATCTTATTATTAAAACTTCACGACATTTAATCTTAGTCATCAAAACGTTAACACACATGTTTGGGTGTAACTTATTCAGATTTAGAAGATTCTAGGCTTGTAAGCAAGATTAAAATAGAATAAATAATTATTGATACATATTCAATACACACGATTACACAAACATTTATATATGAAAAAAATAATATATTAATTAGAAACAATAAAATTAAAATAAAAAATAAAACAAAAAAAAACAAATTGGAGGAAATAATTATGACTTATAACAAAAAAATTGAATTAAACGACATAAAATGTAAAGTATATTCCCAGGTTTTAACAAGTTCTTTTGTTAGCCACTAAATTTTTAATAATTTTTTAATTTTTTATGATACACAACACAAAACACAAAAATAAAATTACGATAATAAAAATATAAAACAAACCTCACAAAAAAAATTCCAAATCTAAGAAAAAACACCACAAAAAAAAACCCAAAAAAAAATATGGAGGAAATGAAAATGAATTATAATAAAAAATTGACAGTAGCAGACCTAAGAAATAAGATTGATTATCAACTTTCAAGAGTATATTATTAAACCTTTTTTTTTTCTATTTTTTTCTCCTGAACCACTCTTTGATTCCATCACTAATCTAAACCTAAAGACATTTTAATAGACAAAAATCAGATAATTAAATAATATCGAAAAATTCAATTAAAATAACTAATAATATACCTTAAAGAAATATTAGAAAAATTGGCCCCCGGCGGTCGGGGTGGTCCCAGACGCTGGGCTTCAATACCTTTACAACAGCTATAGATGAAGAAACCCAGTTATCCTGCGAAGGGATAGGGGTTCGATAAGGAAAAAGGTATCCTTTTTCCAAGAAAATCCCCCTGGGGGCCGCCATATTTACATTTTAAATAAAATTCCGTGATATTAGTGGTTGATTTTAGTAAGATTATTGATTATTTCAAGAGTACACCGATTCCTCCAAATATGTTAAACAGAGGCCAGTTAGTCTTGAATAATTTTTTAAAACCTATGAAAAACTTGTTTGAACAAAAAAATGTCCCTCAAAAGCCTTGGAGCGAAAGTCAAATCGAATTTTTGCTCCAAACTCTTTCTAATATGGACACTGATAAAGACGATAAAGCGTCTCGCGTAGGAGAGCGTGAAGCACGAATCGCATCGAGTTTACACTTGAAAACTTCCGCAGGATTCTGCCATGGTGTAGGGAGAAGTGGGTTCTTAACAGCGCCACAACCTAAAGCTCCTGGTGGATCGATAATGTACGAGCTTAGTAATTATTTAGCTCTTAATTTTCTAAAAAAATTTGGTTTACCAAATGTCAAGAAGGCTATAGTAGTTCCACTGTGTACGGGTATGTCTTTATCGTTATGTTTAGGAGCTCTCCGTCCGGATTGGAACGACGACAAACTGCGCAACAAGAGAACTGTTATTGTTCCACAGGTTGATCATAACGCACTTATCAAAGCCTTTACTCTGATTGGTGCTAAAATGAAAATTGTGAAGGGCAAGAAGTTTGGAGATGCCGTGAGAATCCCAATTGAGGATATTAGAGCCAGTTTGGACGATGATTGTTTTGCGGTGCTCTCATTAACGAGTTTTTTCCCTCCTCGAGAACACGATAACATTAAAGAGATTAGCAAATTTGCCAAAGAACATGATTTGGTTCACATTGTCATCAATGCTTACGGCGTACAGAGCCCGGAGTGGATGAATTTAATCCGAATTGGTCTCGATGCGGGCCGAATAGACGCAATTATTCAATCAACAGATAAGAATTTCTTGACACCAATCGGTGGTGCTGTAATAGCATCTCCATCTGAAGATGTTATAACAAAGATAAGTCAAGCGTACGCCGGTCGCGCCTCTGCGACCCCAGTTGTGAACTTTCTTATTTCAATGTTATCTTTAGGCATCGAAGGTTATCAACAGTTATTAGATGAGCAGCAACAAAATCGAAAGTTGTTAGAAGAGAAATTAAGAATCGTTGCTGAAAAAAATAACGAAAACATTTTCGATGTTTTCAATCCTGTAGCTGTCGCCATGTCTTTAAATAACTTAAAGAATGAACAACTATATGCGCTCGGAGGTGCTCTTTACAACTTAAGAGTTACGGGACCGCGAGTATATAATCCCGAGGAAAAGATTTTTGGCACTTGTTGCGCAGATTTTACTACGCCCTATATAGTTTTAAATGCAGCGATAGGAGTTAACTCTAACGATATTATTTCAGCTGTAGAGAGATTCGAAAAAGCTTACAACCAAATAACATCTAGATAATTTTCTTACTTTAACCTTAATTTTTATTTTAGCCTAAATAAATATAAATAAAAATTAATAGACCTATATTATAATAAAATATCAAGGGTTTGATCATGGAAAATCTACTTCTAAATCAGTTTAATACCATTATAACCGCTAAGTGGCCTTCTACGCAAATTGAGGAGAGCTACGATAATTTGACACAACGAGAACTTTTTGAATTGGCGTATCATACTTGTAATTCTGTAGCAATGAGAAGCATTCTAATAAAACTATCCCGGTCTGAGAATAAAGGCAGTTTTCAAGCGGTGCTCTATTCTAATACCAAAAAATTTACAAATATCGAAGCTCTTGAGAACACCTTAAGAATTACCAAATATTTTCCCGAGGGAAGCACTGGAGATAAATTAACTACCGAAATACACCCAAAACTAAAATCGAGAAAAACCAAATTCGCTTCTAAAGATAGTGCAATGAAAACCGATCTCCTTAAAACAATATTAGTAGAGCGAAAACTGGACGAGTGTTCTAATTTCGTAGTTTTAAGAGACATTAACCAAAAAGTCTATTTCGCTATCGGCGATGCCAGGGAAAGTGCTGCTGTCGTACCAATGTTCATGGAAGCAGAAGGAGCAAGTTTGGTTCAGTTAGCTCTAAACAAATGGATGAGCACCGTTCAAACATTCGATCAAGAAAAACCCTTTCCAGATAACTCTGTTGCCGGGTTGCTCAAAAACTTAGTTCAAATCAAGAAGTGGCTCTTGAATTTAATTAGTACTAACTTAGATAAGTAGCTGTATTCTTGGATATAAATTACATCTAATAATAAAAAGGAGATAAAATGGGCCATCGGGGATTTGAACCCCGGCTCTCAGGCGTCTACTGACACGATCAATTTTATATTTCTTGTCTGATCGTGGGTCACTTATAAGACCTGCGCTTGTTGGCCACGCTTGCTACAAACGGCGTTAACCAGGCTAAGCAAATGGCCCAAAACTTCAATTAAGCAAATATCCTTTTCCAAATACATAATTCGGAAAAAACTGATATTTATATACTAGAATCCTTTTGCTTCAATTATAAAATCAAAAAGCACAAAAACATAAAAATTTTTTTATTGGTGTAATCTGTTATATTAATAATTAAAATCATAAAAAGAGAACTTTCAAAAAATACGTTAAAACGAAATAGGTGCACATAATGGCAGAAATGCTAACCGATTTATTAAATTCAATTTACACAAGAATAGCTCAACTTGGTCAAGCAATACAAGGATTGAAAACATCTTTAGACGGGCTCAACCAAAACATTGAGCAGAAAATCTCCAATTTAAATGAAAAACTAAAAGAATTCTCTGGTGAAATAGAAACCACTAAAGGCAAGCATATTGAAGTTTTAAAAGACATTGGAGAAGGGACAAAACGAGAGTTGATAAAGATTCAGGAAGGATTAGGATTAGACTCGCTTGCAACATTAATATCAAATCTGGAAGAGTTTGAAAAATTATCCGGAGAAGTACTTAACCAAGATACCGTTAATTTGTTACTTTCCGAAGCAATTAGTTCAGTAAAAAAAATGAAAGAAGGAAACCAAACAAAAATATAAAATAATACAGAGTAAATTTTTAAGAGTTGAGAATGGTATGGCCGAAAAATTGTTGGACAACATGATTACTAAAATTAATCAAATTACAACGTCGCTTGACGGAACTATTGCTCAAATCACCCAAATGAGCACTGCGATTCAAAATATGTCGCAGCGATTTTCTGAGGAAACGATTTCTGTTAACGAAAACATCAGACTTATAGTAGAAGTCCTAAAACAATTTCGTATGAAGTCAAGTGAGAACCTACAAGAAATTTCAGACGATTTTAATACGAAAATAAAAGAACTGTACGAAAAAAAATCTATTGAACTTATAACTGAGGAGGAAAAGAAAGCTATTGAAATGATAAAACAAGCTTCTAAAGCCGTTTCTAATAACCTCTATTATGCTCAATTATTAAACATAATTCAGTCCATAAGAGAAGAGACTAATAGGATTATCAGTAGTAGAGACCAGTAAATTTTTAATTTTTATGATTTCGTTTGATTTATATTATTATTAAATAATTCAAAGAGTTGATTAATTGTGCCGATGGGTAGTTTTGTGGTATTACTTCCTTTAGATGCCGATTACAAGATATTAGGTTATTATAATAAGGAGGGGAAATCTGAATTTGAAATCACAAATGATTTGTTTCTTAGACTTAATTTAGATCACTCAAAAAATGAATTTACATTATTAAAACTAAAAGAATATAGACTCTTTTCATATATATACAATTTCAAAGGAAAATTAGCACGAAAAGCTTCAGGAGTCATCATTGGATTATTATTTAATGAAACTGACAAACCAGAAAAGTTTCGTTCTGCTTTAAAAGAAGGAGCTGAGGCGGTTGAAGTTTTAGGATTAAAAGTTTTAACCATGAATCCCGAACAATTTGAACCGTTATTGAAAGATATCTATTTAGCGCATTTAGAGCCATTAGTTGATATCCTCAAACCTGAAGCTTTAAAAGCTAGCATCATTGCAGTCACGAAATTGATGTTAAGTGGGGGAAAACAAGAAAGAAAAATAGCCCAAGATTTATTGAAAAAAGTAGAAGAAGGAGAACACAGCAAAATCACAGAAAACTTTAATAATGCGAATAACGCCTTGAAAACATTAGAATACGAGAAAGCATCAAAATTATTTAAGAGGGCTGCTGAAATTGCTAAAGAATTATATATTATCGATATTGCAGAATCGCTAAGAGAGAAGGCTAATTTTTCAGGAGACGTCCCAAGTATGGCAAAAGCAAGAGATAAATTAGTGCGTGAGGCGAGAAATTTCCTAAAAGGAGAAGATTTTCATTCAGCGTACATATCTTACAAGAAAGCTAGCGACTTATCTAAAAAACTCGTCGATTTTAGTAAAGAAGAAGAATACAGGTTAAAATCGAAAGCGCTTGAAGAATTCTCTAAAGTTGATGAAAGATATAAGAAAAAATAATTCTAACCCATTAAAACAAAGATATTTATTTTAAAACGATTTTTAAACACTTTTTAATAAAGCATCAACAAAATGGATAAAATAGATAACCAAGTTATCGGTTTGATTACTGATTTTGGAGCTAGGGGGCAGCACTATGTAGCAAGCATGAAGGGGATTGTACTAAACATTAATCCTAAAGCGAATATTATTGATATCGCTCATAACATAACTCCTTTCTCAATTATAGAAGCTGCTTATGTTATCAAATCTACTTATTCGCTATACCCCAAAAATACAATATTTATTATTGTAGTAGACCCAGGAGTAGGTAGTAGCCGAGAGATTATTTTAATAAGAACTAAATCGGGATATTTTTTTATCGGACCAAATAATGGGATTTTTACAAATGTATTTGACTCTAGCGAAATTTCGAAATGTATTCATATTAAAAACGAACAATATTTTAACATCCCCGTCTCAAAAACATTCCACGGAAGAGATATTATGGCTCCTGTTGGAGCTTATTTATCCAAAGGTGTTAACATTGATAAATTTGGTTCAAAATTCCCTGTTACCAAACTAATTGACTACCCAATCGAGCTCAAAAAAATTTCAGATAATGAGATTAAATGCACAGTTCAATATATTGATGAATTTGGTAATATAATTACAAACATAAAAGAAAATTATGTTATTTTTAATGAAGGTACAGAAATTGCAATTAGAACGAGAGAACAAAAAATAAGGGGAAAATTTGTGACATTTTTCAAAGAAGTTTTTGTTAATTCACCCTTATTTATTGTCGGATCGAGCGGATTCCTTGAAATATCAAAAAATCAGGGCAATGCTGCAAGCGACTTAGGGTTGAAGGTTGGAGATATTATAACAATTGAGCTATAGGAGGTAAAGATATGGATGAAGAAGTAATAGCTTGCATTTCTGATGAGAACATAAAATTTTTACATTCAGGGCAAATAGAAAAATATGTATTTCCTATGCGTAGAGGGGAAGCTCATAAAAAAGGAGTGAGCCATCTTGTAATTCGCTTATTTGTATTCACTATAACTCCTAATAACCAATTTTATTATCTAGTTCAAAAACGTAATAAAATGAAAAAAAGCCTTCCTGAATACTATACAGACTCTGCTTCGGGGCATGTTTTATATAAAAAAAATCTAAATTTATATGATATACAAGAGGAAGCAAAAAGAGAATTAACAGAAGAATTTGGCATACTCCCAAAACTCCTTGAAAAATTAATATTTTACGATTTATTTTCAGAGGAGGATAATGGGACAACTGAAATTGCTTACGTTTTCTTAGGATTAGTTAATCACAGTGTAGAATTGAAACCTAATCCCGATGAATTAGAAGTTGGCAGTAGTCGTTTTTATACTAAATCTGAATTATCAGCAATATTAAAGAATGAAAAATCAGAAAATTATTCTAAAGTAATTTGGAATAAATTATTTTTGGTGGACTTAGAAGAAATTCTAAGGCTTAATCTTAGTAAAAATAAGAAAATTTCATCAAAAAAAGAGATAGCTTTATTCCTTGGGAGATTTCAACCACTCCATCACGGTCATATTTACATGCTTAACAAGATTTTAAAAACATATAACATCATTAAAATTGGTGTAGGAAGTTCTCAGATTTCTAAATCAAAACTCAATCCTTTTACATATGAGGAGAGAGTCAATTTTATAACCTTAGCGTTAAACAAAAGAGGTATACCCTCACAAAGGTTTAGGGTATATCCCATTCCCGATATTTTCAATGCAAGTAAGTGGGTAAATCATGTTATTTCTATTGTTGGAAGCTTTGATACTATTTTTTCTAATAGCGATTGGGTTCGTCAACTTTTTCAGATTGAAGGATATATTGTAGGTGAAAAAATAGGAATTTTTAAGAAGAAATATAACGCATCAAATGTAAGAAAATTAATTAGCAAGGATAACAAGAACTGGACGACTTTAGTTCCAAAAGAGGTAGTGAATTTAATAAGAGATTACAACGGAATTGAACGTATCAGAATCTTATTTAATAAAGTGGATGTAGTTTGAATAACAAGAACTATTTAAAGATCGACGGTTCTCTGGGAGAAGGAGGTGGAGCAATTTTACGCCTTAGCGCTGCTTATTCGATTTTATTTAAAAAACCTATAGCAATAAAAAATATCCGGGCTAATAGACCAAATCCTGGCTTAAGGCTACAACATCTTCTTGGATTAAAATCATTATCAGATCTATCAAATAGTACATTAAGTTCTTGTAATATTGGAACTCGAGAATTAACGCTAATACCTAATCTTAAAAACGAAGTAAAGAGTAACCTTAGCTTAAAGGTAAATACTGCAGCGAGTATTGGTTTGTTATTACAACCCATTCAAATTGCATGTTTAGGGTTCAAAAAACCAGAAAAAATTGAGATAAAAATTAGAGGTGGTGGCACGTTTGGCAAATGGGCACCCTGTTTAAATTATCTTACCGCAGTTACCTATAAAATTTTTGAAGCTTCAGGATTAAAAATTAAGATTGACATCCATAAGCACGGATTCTATCCAAAAGGAGGAGCGCAAATAGATTGTCATATTTATCCCCCCCCAAAAACCTTGAATCCAATAAATATAACAGAATTGGGTAATGTAGAAAGAATCCATGGGGATATAATAATAACAAATCAATTAAGGAGGAATCGAGACAATATTGGAACTAGAATTAGAAAAATTATTCAACAGAAGCTAAAAAGAGACTTAAATATTGAAACTGACATTAAATTTACATGGGTAGATTCAATTAGTCCGGGTGTGGGAGTGTTTTTATGGGCTCAATCAGACACAGGGGCAATAATTTCATCAGGAACGATATTAGGAGATAAAAAAACTTCCTCCGAGAAACTAGGTAATATAACAGCTCAAAAAATAATCTCTTACATACAAAATGAAATTCCTATAGATAATTACCTAAGCGATCAATTAATTCCGTTAATGGCGTACATAGAAGAAAAATCATGCATAAAAGTATCAGAAATAACTAATCATACGAGAACGAATTTAGAGTTATCTAAACGATTTACTAAAAAAGATTATAAAATTGTTAAGTCTAACAACTTCTATAAAATTCATTTTTAAAAACAACTTTATACAAAATGAATTGATTACATCATCAAATCGAAAAGTGTTCGAATTTAATTTAAAAATACCTTTAAATTCAAAAAAACCCTTTAGTGAAGAAATATTTAAATGATGATAATTATATGATTAGTATAAAAATTTAGAAGTGCTAAAAAACCATGCCTCGCTGTCCTAGATGCGGTAACGATAACAGAATGGACTCGTACGTTTGCGCTTTCTGTGGTCGACGGCTAAGAATCGAAAGAATAGAAAACTTTTCTATTTTTAAGCGTATTGAAGAGGATTTCACTTCTCCTGCTCGCTGGTACGTTACAATACTGTGGCTGTTTACTAAACCAAATAGAGCTTTTTGGAATATTAACCACAAAAGGAAAGAAGCGCCGGGCCTAAAAATTCTGTTGTTCAATGCGTTGCTTTACGGATTAATGGGTTTAGCTTTTTTTTCGCATATTAATATCACATCAATCCCACCCTTAACATTAGGAAGGTTTTTTATTGATTTGGCGGCTTTCATGGCGTTTTTTGCATTTGGATTTTTGTATTATTTAATATTTGCATCAATTCTTATTTGGATTTTTTCCAAAGGCGCAAATATTGCCGTAGATTTTTCAGAACGATTAGAAGCTCGTTTTGGAGATAAGGACGATGAAACCGAGAAATACAGCGAGGCCGAAATGAGCCCTTTTAGCATCTATAAAGGAGGAACATTGCATCAACAACAAGCCTCAAAATTCAATATGATGTTAACCGCGTTCGCACCATATTTATTGATAAACGCAATTGAAATTCTTATAATTCTGATTGGATTACCTACCATCGATATACCAAGTGTATTCTCTTTTGAAACTTTAAACGCTCCGTTGTTTGCTTCACCGGTGTGGACTGTTCTTCACCTAATTGAAGCGTTAACAATTGCTATTTGGGTTCCCATTCTAATTTCTCTTTCTATTAGGGAATTGTCCAACTCATCTACATTCAGAGTGTTAATATCATCACTAATAATAGGGGTAATTGTTGCCGTACTCTTTTATTTCTTACGCCCTACATTTATTTTTTAGTTCAAGATAGAAAGGATCTGGATGATGAAAAATCACAAAAAAAATGATTTAGAGACAAATTCTAAATTAGAATCCGAAATATATGCTGTAATTAAAACAATATTAAATTTAGCTCAAAAATACCAAAGTGGGAGTTTAAAAGATAGTTTCTTTCAGAAATCAATTAAAAATGCTATGAGCAATTTACTTACAATTAATATCTCATTAAGCAAACATAATTTAATCCTTTCAGAAATGTTGGAGAACATGAATTACGCAGACGAATACTATCAAGCAATTGATATCATTAATAAAATATCCCCGCTTGAATTTCCTGCTGAAAAATACTCGAAATCGGTGAGTTCCTCATTTCTCGAAATCCCTAAACTCACTTCTGAAATAACTTCTTCGTTTATAACGCTTATGGACGCATTAAAATTGAGCGATTTTCACGACGAAGACTTAATCTTTGGTCTTTTTACTGACTTGAAAAATCAATTTGACAAGTTTCCTGGTTTAGAATTAAGCAAAGTAAAGCTTCAAAAAGTACATCAAGAATACAAGAATAATCATCGAAGAATTAACACAAATAAGAACTATAGAGATTTAATCGCAGACGAATTATACGCATTGTTTAACGATTTCAAAAGAAAGTTGAATCTGGAGCTTAAATAAAAATGAAAAAATTAATTAACTTTTCATGCTTTAACAGTATAGAAATTAAAGTTTCGAATTTAAGTAATTAACACAATAAAGGTAATTGTTTGCAATGCCAAGACCAGGTCTAAGATCGAAAGCTCAGCACCGAAAAAAATTAAAAACTCCAGGAAATGTTAATGTTACTCATTATTGGAGAAAAAACCCCAGTAAAGCGGTGTGTGCTATCTGTAAAAAACCACTTCAAGCCATACCAAGATTAAGACCCGCCAAAATGACAAAAACAAATCGCGTGTCAAGAAGGGCAAATCGACCCGAGAGTGGAAGGTATTGTGCTAATTGTTTACAAACTCTTCTCAAAGAAGCAGTTTGGCAACCTTCAGAATGATTCACTCTGGAAATTTCATTAATATTAAATATTTTCTAGTTATTATTTCATATAATTACCTCAATCAGTTTTGTGATTAAGAAAAATGATAATTGCTCTATCTGGATTACATGGAACTGGTAAATCTACAATTGCCAAATTGTTAGCAGAAAACCTTGGTATACTCTATTATTCAACAGGCAAGGTGTTTCGTGATTTAGCAGAAGAAAATAGTATGACATTGGAAGAGTATACTAACTATGTCGAGAAGAATCCAGAGATCGATAAAAGCTTAGATAAAAAAGTAGTGGACATGGCAAAAAAGGGTAGTATTATTATCGATAGTCAATTAAGTGGACATTTGCTAAAATCCATTGCTGATTTCAAGATACACTTAACGTGCCCTCTGAAAATTCGAGTAAAAAGAATGGCAGAAAGAGATCAAAGCTCCTACGATGCAAAATTAAAGGAAACGACTTTAAGGGAAGAATCTGAACTAAAACGTTTTAATAAACTTTATAACATTGATTTAGGTGATAACGACTTTATTCAAAATTTCTTCGATTTAATTATTGACACTGAAAGGTTGTCAATTGAAGAAGTGCTACAAATAATTTTAAAAGAGTTAGAAAAAATAAAACAAAACGATTTCTAACAAAAATCGTAAAAAATTTATTATTAAAATTATTTCTAAATTTACTAAAAATAGTACATTTTTTCTGAATTCTTTGGTTTTCAGAAAAGATAAAGCTAATAAAATTAATTTGGTGACGAATTAAATGAGTGTATATGATATAGGACGCGTTTGCGTTAAAACGACAGGAAGGGAAGCTGGAAGATATTGTGTTGTGGTTGATATTATCGATAAAAATTATGTGATAATTGATGGATTGAATGTTCGGAGACGACGAACTAATTACAAGCATCTCGAACCCATATCCGAAACGATCGATATAAAAAAAGGAGCCTCGCATGACAAGATAGAGGAAGCTATTAAAAAAGCTAAACTCGAGAAGAAGTTAAAGGAAACAGTTTCTATCCCTATAAAATAAAAATCAATTTATAAACAAAATAAGTATAGTAGCATAAGTGAACGCCGCTAAAAAGCGTCGTTATCTTTTTTTTTTGCAGATATAGCCAAGCGGTACGGCGCTGGTCTGGAATGGTAATCTTAACCAGTAAACCAGTGTGTGAAAACACTCGAGGGTTCGAATCCCTCTATCTGCGTTTTAATTTTACTTGATTGAAGGCTAATTAAACGTCCGGAAACTCCAATCCTTTAGCTTTACTTCCACCCATCATTTGTTCCATTCCTCCCTGCGCTTGAGTTTGCAGTTTCAACAATCTCTGAATAAGGGTGTTAATCCCAAAGCTACAGAGGAAATACCACGCAGTAAAGTTAATCCATCCAGCGTTCACTCCAATTGTTTTGATATAACCATATACAAAAGCAGTCCATTCTGGACTATTGCTCGTCCATCCAGCCATCATTGTTCCAATGAGTGGTAGATCGTTCCCATTCATTGGTGAAAACGCAACTGGATTGGATTGTCCAAACAGACCTCTTACTACAGAAAATATTACTATCATTGGAACGAAAGTAATGCACGATGGTAGCATACGCTTCAACGACATTTTTTGTTGCGAAGTTTTGATCATACTATCTAACCGTTCCCAACGCTTTCTCAATTTTTTGTATTTTTCGGGGTCAGTCTCAGCTAAATCTATAATTTTGGCTTTCTCCTCGTCATGCGCTTTCTTAATGACTTGTTTTCTATTTATCTCGCTAGTATCCACTAACCATTTCGTTAATCCTGTACTAATTAGAGCCGTTGTTGTAGCCATTAGAATGATGAATATCATGGACCCCGGCGGGTAGCTTATCAAATCAAGAAAAGCATTTGATTCTTGTATTAATAACAAAAGCATAGTTATAATGAAGAAATTTTAATAATTTATTAAAGTTTTTAGCAAAAAAATAAAAAATAGGCAGTAGAAATTTTAATCTAATCCATACCCAAGAACGACCGCATGCCCGGATACTGCATCGCAGCCATTTCCTTAGCGAGGGACTCGCTGTACTGATGCACGATTCCTATAGCTATTAGAAGTCCCGTACCTGAAGTCAGTGCACCTAGAGAATCGGCGAAGAAACTCATTACTGCTATTATTATTCCGTTCAGTATCACTAGCGTGGGGATGTATCTCTTTAAAATTCTCTCAATGATTTTATCTGAGCTTCTAAATCCCGGAATTTGCATCCCAGAATCAATTATCTGTTGAGCAATATCGCGCGGCGCCAACCCTGAGACATCAACCCATACACGGCCGAGCATTACACAGAGAAATATGAAGAAAATCAGGTATATAATAGCTCTTATTGGATCGGCCAATAATTGTTCCAAACCCTGAGGTGGGGTGAGAAAATAAAGCAACCCAAAATTTGGCACAAGGTAGTTACCTGTTGCCCCTCCAGCTGGGACATCGTCGAAACGGCCGATGAGATCTATCAGAAAATCGAAACCTTGTCCTCTAAGCGTAGAATTGGGTCCTGCGAGCATCTGTCCAAAAAATAGAAAATTCGCGTATAAAGCATTAACTAAAATGACCGGGATATTTGAGACATAGAGTAATTTCATTGGATACTTTCCTTTGAAACCTCGATACCCCTTGTACGCCAAGGGGATTTCGACCCGGGTGGACTCGAACCATATTACGATCAGAAAAATAACCAGCGTAGTAATACCTCCGAAAAGAGATGGTAACCTATTGCCTCTGAAAAAAAATTCTCCAATATCGTAGCTTGGATCCCCTAAGGCCTGGAAAAATCCTACTATAACCCCTCTAGCGACACCATCATCAGCAGCGATAAAGCTAAACAAATTCCAAAAGACTTGACCAGCAACACCCGTAGCGATAAATAAAGATACTCCGCTTCCAATCCCCCATCCCTTTTGTAGTAATTCATCAAGTAAGATGATAACGAGTCCAGCAAGAAACAACTGTAAAAATACAAATGTTCCATTAGTAACAGTTAGCTCGCCAAAAGCTCCTCCAGCAATATAAGCAACTATATTGAATATCGTCAGAAACATCGCGAACACTTTTTGAGAACCGCTAAACATCGATCTATCGTAGGGATCGCTCATATCAACTTTAATAATTTTAGAGCCAAGTAATAGCTGCATAATTAATCCAGCTGTTACTATTGGACCAATTCCTAATTCTGTAAGCGTTCCTCGCTGGCTTGCCAATATAACTCTTAACCAGTAATAATAATCTGTCGTCTCAGTAACATTTACCCCGTAAAGAGGAATATTTGACATAATCAAATAAATTACCAGTGCCACTACAGTCCACAATAATTTTTCTTTGAAACTTACTTCTCTTTGCGGCGATTTAATCTCAGGCATTACCCTTACGAATGGAGTAAAGAATCTTATAAATTTTCCTGTCATGGTTCATCAGTTAATATCTTTAAAGACTAATTTCTTTTTAAATAAAATAAAATTTTCTCAAATGAGAAATGTAATTAAACTAAAAATTGAATTTTAAAAAAACTTTTTGATTTAAGAAGGCATTCACTTGAATAATTGATATCCTAACAAATAGATTGAGCTTAAATAAATATAAAGTAGAAAAAAATAATAGAAAAAAATAATTTAGTTTATTACAAAATTAAATCTAATTCAATTTCTTTACACGCCTTAACTTTTTAGAACTAGAATAAGGATCCAATGCCAGTAGGTTCCTCTTCCTCTTCTTCCTCTTCTTCTTTCTTTTGCTTCTTTGAAGCTCCTTTTGTGGGTTCTGCAGAAGTTGCGGGGGCAGCCATTACGGGAGCCGCAGCAGCAGAACTTAGAATCGTTTCAATGTCAGTCTCTTTAAGTCCAGCTACTACTTTTGTAAGTTGGGCTTTGTCAACATCCACATCGGCAGCTTTTAATATTTTTTCAATGTTGGTTTCAGTGATATCTTTTTGTGCTTTATGCAATATTAAGGCAGCATATATTGTTTCCATTTTTTTAACCTCTTTTTTATTTTATCCAATTAATTTTAAAATTTGTGTTAGTTTATTTCGTCAAAAAATCTATTTAATTATCCAAATAATCCTCCGATTCCGACTTCTTCATCTCCCTTACCATCTTCCTCTTTGGATTCATCTTTTTTACTCTCTTTCTTTTTTTTCGTTTCAGGAACTGGTAGATCTCCGCCAAGAACCATTGCACTTATAGCATTAGCATTTGAGGCAGCCTTTCGAATGTATTCATCCCGTAGATCCTCAAAATATACGGGCAATTTGAAAAGTAGTCCAAGAGCTCCTCGGTGTGCTTTTTGAATCATAGGTTTTATGGTTTCTTTGTCTACAATACCTAGTTCTAAAGCTAAATTCTGAGCAGAGAAATATGCTGAAGCTAAGTCCTTTTGGAACTGTTCCATGTCCATGTATAGTATTTCTTTTGGAATGATTCCACCATCGCTCCAAGCGTAATGAATCTTTATAAGAGATTCAATTGGGTTTACTCCTAATTTCTTTAAAACAGCAGCTTGCTTTACATCAACAATATCCCCAGCATGATGCGTTTGCGTATCTTCTCTAATCCAAATTGTATCATTTTGAATACTCGTTGGAAGTCGTAATGTCATGTTTAATTCGCTGATAACTTGTCCCGTAGGTAAGCCTGTGTCACCGGCACTTACCCAAATATCAACAGGTGTAATTTCATTGGGTTTAGCAGGAACCATCCATTCGCTTTGATTAAATATCTTTTTTAACTCAAAGATGTTAAGATTTGTGAAACAGAATGCAGCTTGTCCAGGAATTTTCTCAGCAAATTCATCTAAATTTTCTTTTTTAGATTCTTTTCTATACCTATCGATCGCTCTAAGTTGAAGGCTCTTTTTTGACATCCTTATGGTTGCTTTTCCTCTTAAAATTTTGCGCATTTCTTGAATTTGCCTATCGTTAAGTTTTGCCACCTCTATTACAGCAACATTACTATTGTCTTTAAACAAACCCACTAAATGCTCAACTTCATCCAACTTCCATTGAGGTATTTCATGTTTACCAATCACTATTTTACACCTCTATACTCTTTAAAAATTGTTCGTCAACCTTAATGGGATGTCCCATAGTTGTTTTCAAAAACATGGATTTAATATTATTATATCTATGGGGCATTTGATCAGCGACATAATCCACTATAGCCTTTAAATTTTCGAAGACTCTATCTTCCTCCATTGATTTTTTCCCTATTCTTACTTGGATGAGGAGTTGTTTCTTCAGCTGAATTCTGATTATTTTTAGGTATCTCTCTATCGCTATTCTTAGATCCTCTGGACTTGATACGATACCATAACCACTTGGAAATGGTTTTGGCATCTTCCCTAATGGTCCAAGAAACCTAGCCAAATATCGCGCTACGCTTGGCATCATTTTATCTTCGACTATAAAAAAATCGTATTTCTTCACGAATTTCTTCTTTACTTTTTTCTCTTCGTTGTTCAATTGGACTAATCCATCAGTATCAATCGTCTCTAATCCTAAGTTTCGGGCTTCTAATAGAATTTCATCTGAAGCTATTACACATACATTGGGTTTATCACTTGTTACAGTATTGTTAGGTAGTACTATTTCCTTGTCTATCCTCTGTTTAGGGTCGTTTAAATTAAGGTCTTTCAGATTAATAATTAAATCAATTGATTCGTCAAATTTCCTAACCTTATCTTTAAATCCCTCCTTTTTTATAACAGAGTGCTCGATAGCTGCGTTAATCGATTTCTTTAACAATTTATCGTCAACTTTCATATTTTACATCTCCCCCTGAATTTTATCATCATATTCTCCAGCGTCAATTCTTTTTTGTATATCTCTTGGATTACTACCCTCAACTGTTGCACCAATAGAAAGAGCTGTTCCTATAACAGTTTTTACAGCGTTTTTGAAAGTTTTAGCTAAGAATATGTCCTTTTTAGCGTTTGTAACAGTAATCACCTGTTCAAGAGTTAAATCACCAGATTTCTGTTCAGAACTATTTACGCTTCCTTTTTCTATTCCCAATTCCTTCAAGAGGAGTGAAGCTGTACTTGGGGTTTCTACGAAAATCTCAAATTGCTTGGTTTCAGGATCGCACTCAATTCTAATTGGGACGGTTAATCCCTTAAAAAGCATGGTTTTTTCGTTAACGGCGTCCACTACGTCCTTAATGTTTGCATAGAAAATTGACTTAATTTTCATTTATGCCAGTAGGACCTACGGCAGGCCCAATAGGGGGACCACCACTAGCAGCGCCGCCTGTGACTTGAGCATGTACAACCACGCGCCCTTTTTCCTTCTCTTTACTCAATTTATTCACTCTTTTTGTTAAATTAACTATTTAAAGCCTACATTTTAAAACGCAGAACAAATTATTTGATTCAAACCAAAATTTCCAATATCTTTAATCATATCGGAACCGTAATCGTTTACGTTCTAAGTTTTGAAAAATATAGACTTAACTTAGTAAATTGCTAAATGAAGTGAACCTAAAAAATTTTATGAAATTTCACAATTGTTGTCGATCTGAATTTATTTATCTTATTAATGATATGATTATTTGAGAAAAAGAAAAGAGTAATTTCAGAGCCAAATCTATTCAAATTTAAGAATTTTTAAAGGTTAAGATTTAACGATGATAATCTGGATTCTAAATAGCGAGTCGGGTATAAAAATATTATATAAATCATTTTTGAAAACAGATGCTGATGAGGATATTGTATCTGGTTTTCTAACAGCTTTCCATCATTTTTCTATGGAAGAATTTCATCAATCGTTAGAATCTATAGAAATGGGGGGTTTAAGATGGATTTACATATTAGAACCAAAATTTAAGTTGTTATTTGTTGTTGCAGATGTAAAAGAAGTAAAAACTGAGATTTTAATGGGCAGGCTTAATGTGTTAAAAGAAGCCTTTTTAAAAGAATTCGAAAAAGTTTGGATTAAAAAAAAACATAGTTGGGATGGGAATATGAAGATTTATATGCCATTCCTTAAAGTAATAGAAGATTATTACGGTCAGTGGGAGGAAGTGGAATCATTAACCCAAGTCGCAGATTTTTTCGATATTTTAGGGGTATTTCAGCAGATTTTTATCTTGTTAAGAAACATTTTAGAAAAAAAAATGTACACTAAATCAAAACACATAATCTTAGATCGAATACAAAAAGTTTACAACAATTTTAGAGAAGAGGAAGAGTACAAATCACAACCCGAATTGGAAAATATTACTTTTTCTAAAGAATCTTGGTTTAACATTATTGATATTAACTTGTTAAAGTGCGAAAAAGAAGTAATCACGAAATATTTAAAGTTGTTCCTTCACGGAACAGTTTCAATTTTAATAAAAGTTAAGGGTAAAAATTTGTGTTTAAAATACTTTCATGAAGAAAGAATTTACTCTTATATTTACAATAACATGGGACTCTTAAAGGATTTAAATTTAGACATGTTTTTTTTAAAATTATTTTTATTACTCAAGTAAAAGACATCATTTCAGAACCTACAGCAAAGGCGTCTACCGTAATCGAGATTATGTTTTAAATATTCATCAGATAATATTTTCATAATCTCTTCATAATTCAACTCTGTCTTATAAACCTTGTTCACTTTATCGGGAATATCCTCAATTTCTACTCCGGGAGTTGAAACTAATCTAAAGATCTCATTTTTAACTTCTTCAGATATTTCTTCTGTCATATAATTATTATTAAGAAAATTAAGTGAAAAATGTTATCGTTAATTTTGAAAACCTCCCGCACATTATAGAGATTTTTTAATATAAATCTCCTTAGAGTGCTATAAAATATTAGAAAACAAATTATACTTGTTCTAAAATAACTTCATGAGTAATTGTACCTATTTTTTCAATAGAAGCTTCTATCACATCTCCTGGTTGTATCGGACTTATTCCACTTGGAGTACCTGTTGCGATAATATCTCCTCTTTTTAATGTTACAAATTTAGACAAATATTCTAGCGTTTGAGGGATTTTAAATAACATATGCTTAGTATTTGAGGATTGTCTTGTTTGTCCGTTAACTTTTAATTGGATTGATAAGTTATGAGGGTCGGAAATCTCACTACACGGAACGATTCTCGGTCCTATCGGACCAAAAGAATCGAAATTTTTGCTTCTATACCATGGCAGATTTATATTTCTATCGCTTTTTTGCATGGTCCTTGCTGTCATATCCAGAAAAATGGTATATCCTTGTACATAATCCATGGCATTTTCAGCAGAAATGTTTTTACATGTTTGAAAAATAATAAAAGCGAGTTCAACTTCGTGATCGACTCTATTATATTTCTCGCTTTCATATAGAATTTTCGGGTAAATTATAGGTTCATTGTCAGTTATAAGCGTATTCAATGTCTTGATAAAAAAGACAGGTTCAGATGGAATGGGTGCATTTGTTTCTTTTATGTGATCTAAATAATTCCGCCCTAAACATACTATTTTCGTTGGATTTATCGTAGTTTTTCCAATTTTTACCATTTAACTTGCCACCTCTTCTATAACAACTTTATTTGATAGGGTCCCAATTTTTTCGATCGAAGCTTCTATGATATCTCCCGGTTTGATTGGACCTATGCCTGACGGGGTTCCTGTAGCCACGATATCTCCTGGTTCCATAGTAAAGAATTGTGTAATATTTTCTAACAGCTCCGGGATTTTGAATAATAAATGCTTTGTATTTGACGATTGCTTAATTTCTCCGTTTAGTTTTAGTTCGATTTTAAGATTGTGGGGATCACCGATTTCTCGATGTCCTACAATTCTGGGACCTATTGGACCGAAAGTATCTAACGCTTTTGAGCGAAACCATGGTAATCTTGACGCTATGTCTTTAACTTGTATCTTTCTAGCGGTAATATCGTTAAATATAGTATAACCTAGAATATAATCGTACGCATTGTTAACTTTTACATATTTGCACTTATCTTTTATAATAAAAGCTAACTCTACTTCGTAATCAACCCGTTTATACTTACGATTGTTAAATATCCAATGTGGATAAATAATTGGTTCACCGTCTGAGATAAGACAGTTTAAAGTCTTTGGAAAAAGAACTGGTTCTTTTGGTACCGCTAACTTCGTTTCTTCGATATGATCCATGTAGTTAGTACCAACGCAGATGATTTTTGAAGGATTAATCTCCAAGTCTCCTATTTTCATCCTATAACATGACACCCGTTAAATATTTCCGTTTTATTAAATACAAATATTAGTTATATCATTTATTAGAATAGATTGATTATGAATATTAAAGTTAGGATTGAAATATAAATTATCGTTTAATAGAAGGATATATCATGTCAGAAGAAAAACATATTGAATTCAAAAATAAGATGACTATTAGAATAGCAGTAACTGCGATTTTAATCGCTGTTGGAGTCGTTTTGAGTTATCTAAATCCATTTGCTTACTTTACAATTGCTGGAACTAAAATAAATCCTTTCGCCCATCTAATTAATGTTTTGAGTGGTGTTTTATTAGGATTATTATTCTCTATAGTTACTGCTCTTGGTATTGCTATCATTCGTTATGCTACTGCAATCGGGTCTATTCACGCTTTTCATGGTGGTATTTCAGGGGCCCTAATTGTGGGTATTGCTTCATACATTTTACAAAAAAAGAAGCCAAAATATGCAGAGTATGCTGCCTTTGTAGAACCAATAGGAACAGTATTCTTAGGAGGGACTATCGCTGAAATCATAGTCCCCATCTACGGAATATTTTCGATGGAAGGGGTACTTGTATATTGGAGTTTATTCTTCTTACCATCTATTGTAGGTTGCGCTATTGGTTTTATAATATTAAAAATCCTCAAAGATTCTGGATATTCATGGGAAAATTTTACAAATAAATAATCTTTTTACTTTTTCTTAATAAAAATGGAAGAATTAGACTTTGAAAAATACTTTGGACACAGAACATTATTATATGGAGAAACTAATACAGGAAAAACTTATTACACTGCTAAATTTGTCCAATATCTCTTAGAAATCAAAAAAATTACCCCTGAAGATATAAGCATCTTGGATTTTGCTCCAAAATTAGCTTATTTTAATAATTTAAAGATCGGTGGGAGAATACAAGATTACTATGAAAATAGCGTAAAATGTAACAATATAAATTTTAAAGGAGATATTATTCCCCCCCGCCTAAAAGCTAAGAATAAAAATGATATGTACAACAATATTTGTCATAATTTCAATAAAATATATGAAATTATAGAAATTTATAACATTAGCCCAACTCCAGTATTAATTATCAACGATATCTCTCTATACCTGCACTTAGGGAGCACTAGATACTTAATTAATACGATAAATAAATCAAATACTTTTTTTGGAAATTCTTATTATGGATCATCTATTAGCAGTAAATTCTCGAAGCTAATAAGCATCAAAGAAAAGAGAAAAGTTGAATCTCTTCTAAAAAATGTAGAAAACTCTTTTACGACGACTTAATTTGTTTTTCTTCTTCGATTTGATTATTTTTCTTTTAAATTATAATTGTAAACGATAATAATCACTCCAAATATTTACAATCAATAGTTTGTAAAATTACAAATTTACTACTAAATAAATGAGAAATTTTAAAGGTGGATAATAGAATGCCTAGTTTGAAAGGAAAAACTGCTTTTATTACGGGAGCGAGTAGAGGAATTGGGAAAGCGATAGCTATGAGATTAGCTGAAGATGGGGCGAATATCGCAGTAGTAGCTAAAACTAAAGATCCACATCCAAAACTACCTGGAACTGTGTACTCTGCTGTCGAAGATATCGAGTCTGTTGGAGGAAAAGGTATTCCTTGCATTGCTGATATAAGATTTGAGGACCAAGTCCAATCAGCTGTCGAAGCAACTGTAAAAGAATTTGGTGGGATAGATATTTTGATTAACGATGCCAGTGCGATAAGTCTGACTCCTACTCTAAAAACTCCAATGAAACGGTTTGATTTGATGGTTTCTGTAAATGTTCGTGGAACATTTTTATGTTCAAAGTTATGTATCCCATATTTAAAAAAATCTGATAATCCTCACATATTAAATCTCTCGCCACCTTTAAACATGGACTCAAAATGGTTTGCTCATCATGTAGCTTACACAATGTCAAAATATGGTATGAGCATGTGCGTTCTTGGTATGGCTGAAGAATTTAAAAAAGAAGGAATAGCAGTTAACGCTTTATGGCCTCGTACTGCAATTGCTACCGCTGCGGTAAAAAACCTATTAGGAGGAGAAACTGCATTCAAGCACTCAAGAAAACCGGAAATTGTAGCTGATGCGGCGTATATTATTTTAACAAGACCCAGCAGAGATTATACAGGTAATTTTTTCATTGACGACGAAGTGTTAATTGAAAATGGAGTAACTGATCTTGGAAAATATTCTGTTGTACCAAACGCGCGACTCACACCAGATTTCTTTCTTTATGGTGGGGGTCAAACTTAGTTTTTTTTAAATTCAGATACACTATTCCTTTGTTCAAATCAAGATATTTTGGTAAATATTATTTAAGAAAGTTATTTAATACACTCATACTCTTAAGTATTAAAAAAAATATTAAACGCTTAAAATAAGAGATGATTAAATTGAAAACAAAAGTACGAGTTGTACTGTTCGGACCTCCCGGAAGTGGAAAAGGCACATTTTCTTCTCAAATAAAAAAAATATTACCGGATATTCCACATATTAGCACAGGGGATATCTTTCGAGAAAATTTAAAGAACGAAACACCCCTTGGTTTAAAGGCTAAAGAATATATGGATAAAGGTGAGTTAGTCCCAGATGAGGTAACTATTGATATGGTTGGGGATAGGCTTGATAAAGAAGATGTAAAAGAACATGGATTCATATTAGATGGTTTTCCGCGAACTGTAAATCAAACTGAAGCTTTAACCGAGATAACTGAAATAGATTTATTCCTTTTATTAGATGTAAGTCGTGATATCATAACAAAAAGAATTTTAGGAAGATACTCTTGTAAAAATTGCGGTGAAATCTTTAATAAATACACTCTTCCACCAAAAACAGAAGGTATATGCGATAAGTGTGGTGCTGAAATAAAATTTGAGCAAAGAAGCGACGATAACGAAGAAACATTAAAAAATCGTTTAGACACTTACGAGAAGAACGCAAAACCAATAATAAAATACTACAAAAAGAAAAAATTACTAAAAAAAGTGAACGCTGAAAATACATTAGAATTAACCGAAAATGATATTAGAAAGATATTAGAAGTGTAAAATTATTTTTACTTTAATTTTTTTATAGGTTTATAATGAAATATAAAATATGTATTGCAATTCCAATTAAATCAGCTGATCTTAATATAAACAAACAAGTTATAGAAACTGCGCTAGAAAAAAGCCCTGATTTAATTGAATTTAGATTTGATTTTATAAACGAAGCTAAATTGATCACCCACTCCTTACTAAAAGAATTAGTGGCTACCATCCCTCCTAAAATCCCAACAATATTAACCTTTAGAAGAAAACAGGAGGGAGGGCAATATGATTTGAGTATGAATGAAAGGTTAGATGTTTTAAGACATTTAATTGAAGTAAAGCCAGACTATATAGATATTGAAATTAACTCAGAATCCGAAGTTTTAAAAAACCTTATTGATTTGGCTTACGATAACAAAGTAAAATTAATCTTCTCTTATCACGATTTTGAAAAATTGGTTACATACGACGAAACAACTGAAATACTAAATAGGTTTGATGAAAAGTTAAAACATGAACTATCCATTGATGGAGATAAAATAAAAGAAAGTATCTTTAAAATTATATCGACGGCTCAAGTTTTTGATGACAACGTACAAGTTTTAAATGTAAGCAAAAAACTTTCTCAGCAAAATAAGAAGTTTGTATGTTTTGCTATGGGGGATGTAGGGCTATTGTCTCGAATATTATGCGTTAAATTTGGATCTTTATGGACATATGGCTCTCTGGAAGAACAAACTGCTCCTGGGCAAATCAAAATTGAAAAAATTAGAGAAATACATCAATTATTGTATGAAAATTGATGAAATCTATGATTTATTGGGCCTTATCAAACACAAGTCCGCAATTTCCGCATTTTATTCTCTTTTTATAAACCGGAGATCCCTGCATTGAGTAATAGAGCACCTGTGTTTTATCTGGTACCTCGTGTAGCTTTCTCGGGTTTTCTTCACCGCAATCTGA
Source organism: Promethearchaeota archaeon (assembly GCA_030599585.1). GTDB lineage: Archaea > Asgardarchaeota > Lokiarchaeia > Sigyniarchaeales > SOKP01 > SOKP01. The sequence goes on from JAUVNS010000012.1 coordinate 39,758, forward strand.
ACATTTAAATCGTTTAGTTTCTGCCATCGTTAAATTAAATATATATCTTGATTATATTTTGAACAAATAATAGTTTCTATAAATATAAATTTAGGGTTTACTATAAATTTGCGTTCTGTTATCTTTACGAATAGAAGTTAGATTAAATTCATACTAAATTATGATATTTCTACAATATTCAAATTATAAATAATTACCAAAATGCCTTTTCCATTTTTTTTATCGGGTCATCTAAAGAATCTTCAATATCCTGTTCAAAATTTGAAAAAATAGATACATCGTTATCCCAATTATCTATAGTTTCTTTAGAGTATACCGTAAAAAATTTGTCCATTACACTTCTTAATTCTTGAAGGACTTTTTTCGGCTTAATTTTTTTATCTGAATTTGCAATAAAGATAAAATGAGCCCGTTTTAGTATTGTGAAGCGTTCGTTGCCCAATTCAAAATTAGATAGCCCATCCTGGGCGATTTGTTCAGCAAACGAATTTAACGCAGTCAAAAGAGCTCCAAAAAGTTGTTCGTCTAATGTTTCCTCATAGACTCTACTAAAGACAACTATACCCCCCTCGGATATTATCCACATGTCTCGTATAATCTTATTCGAAACCAAAAAGCATCACTTAGAGAATTAATTGATTTAATCTAAAATCGACTAGAATTATTATTTTATATTAGTTAATAAGTTTTTTTAATGTTAATATAAGTATTAAAAGTATTAAAATCGTCAAAACAGTCTTAATAAGGCAACAAAATTCTAAAAAATCTAGAATAATTATTTTTTTTTCAATAAATTAAACTCTAAAGATTTTTAAAAGAAAATTTTGATATATTGGTTATGACATATACGCCATTTAGTAACAATATTTTGCCAATATTCTTCTATTATCTTGGTCTTATCGTTTTCAGTATTGTAATGACAATATTGATGATTAAGAAATGGAGAGAGCGAAAAGTTAATCCGCCTCTTTATCTTTCAATTGTATTTGTTTTACTTACAATTGCCTTAATAACTCTTACGGTAGGTCTAGGTGAAGCGGTATTTTCTGGTTTTTTTAAGGAAATCTACAGAATTTCTATACCCATTTCCTATAGCATGATACTAATAGCAGATATTTTCCTTTTTGTCTTTGCGAAAGTAATTACTGGTAAAGGAAAAAAAGCTCTAGTACCACTAATAATATTTGCTCTCGTAATAATCTTTGTTTTATTCCTTCCTTGGAACTGGTGGGGGGTACCTCCTGAAGATTATGTGGGGCAATTAAATATTCGACTCTATACAACGCTTTCTGTCATTCTCTATTCCTACACTGTTTATATCTTCATTGCTGGATTTTGTAGAAAAGCAAGGAAACAAACAGAAGATGCTAAAGCAAAAGCGGGTTTAACGTTTTTGTTTTTATCCATGATGTCCATGATAGGCTTCTTTCTTATGTTTATAGCTGACACTTTACTTATTACTCTTACTGATCATCCTGGATATTCTGAATTTATTTATATTGCTTGGATCTTTGCGATTTTATTCTTTATTTTTACCTATCTGTCGTTGGTTATGCCAAAATGGCTGGTGGAAAGGATTGAGAAATAATTTAGCAGAGAGTAAAATTAATTTTTTCTTTTTTTTTATTGAAGTTTAGATTGCGTAAGAATTTCCTCAACGATTCTTTCAACCGGTTTTTCAGTAGTATCGATGATGATCTCTGCTGCTGATTTATAATAAGGTTCTCTATAATGCAATAATTTTTCTATTTCTTTAAATGGTTCTTCTTTATTGATAATTGGCCTGTTTTCTTTTCCTTCACCCATTGCTCTCCTATATATTACTTCAGGAGTAGCAGTTAATAAAACTATTTGGCATGTCTGTTTTAAAATTTCAATATTTTCTTGATTTAAAACAACTCCCCCACCACAAGATATAATCGATTTTTTTAATTGAGCTGCTTGTTTACACGCCTCACGCTCGTATTCTCTGAACAAAGCTTCTCCGTCTTCAGAAAATATTTTTGGGATTGATTTACCAGCCATCTTCACGATTAAGAGATCGGTTTCTATAAAAGTATAATTCTCTCCTAAATGTTCCTTCAATGCTTTTCCTACAACAGATTTACCTGTAGCCATAAACCCAATTAAAGCAATAGATTCCTTAGGCATCCATTCAAACACTATTCTATTTATATTAACTTCATTTAAAAGAAAAAAAGAATATTAAAAGTTATTTCATCGAAAAACCGTGCGTTTCCAATACGCGATTCTCTAAACCGATATAATTTCCGTTTAAATAGGCAAAACAATTAAATTTTTCAGGATCTAATTTCCCATTTGTAACTAATTTCTCATCAGAATGAGTTGCGACTACTTCACCAAAGTAACAAACATGAGAACCAAGCTCAACTCTTTTTATGACTTTGCATTCCATGTTCCATGGAAACTCTTTCACCATCGGGACTTTAACCAGTGCTCCTTGTTCTTTGGTTAGATTCAATTCCTTCCATTTATTCACATCCCTTCCCGACTTCGTCCCACAGTAATCCATTTCTTTCAATTGGTCTTTTGTAGGGTAATTAATGACAAATTCTCCATGTTTTTCGATTAATCCATAGGAATGCCTCATTGGTCGCATTGATATTGCGATGATGGGAGGTTTTGCGCATACTTTACCTACATAAGCGAGAGTGATTAAGTTCGCTTCTTCACCAATTCCTACCGATATAACTGCTGCGGGCATTGGGAACATCGATATTCCAGTGTTAAGATCAATCTTTTTCATTTCTTAAATCCATCCTTTTGTAGTATTCTTCGGTTAGCTAATTAATTATATATTAATTTTATTCTTAAACATATTAATAGTTTTAAATTTAATAATTGTTGTAATAATATGCTGAATAACCCGTATATAGGAGCACGTACTAATATTCTATGCGTAATTGGGCATCCCATCGAGCATAGTATGAGTCCAATAATGCATAATGCGGCACTTAATGAACTGTCCTTAGATTACGTTTATTTAGCTTTTGATGTAACCCCTACTGATCTAGAAAAAGCAGTATTAGGGTTTAAAAAAAGTAATATCAAGGGTATAAATGTCACAATTCCTCATAAAGAAGCAATAATCCAATATTTAGACGAACTTGATCCTCTTTCAAAACAAATTGGAGCAGTTAATACCATTAAAAATGAAGGGAGTGTGCTACTAGGAAGAAATACAGACGCACTTGGAGCTAAACAAGCATTATTAGACGCTGGATTCAAAATCGATGGGAAAAAAGCATTAATATTGGGCGCAGGTGGGGCTGCTAGAGCAATTAGTTTTGCGTTATCTGAAAAAATTGACGAAATATTTATCAGTAATAGAACGGAAGAGAGAGCAATTAAGCTAGCTAAAGAATTACAAGACAAGACAAAGATAAAAGCTACAGGTAAGGACATGAGCGAAAAGACTCTAAGAACTCTAGCATATTCTGTTGATATACTCATAAACACAACTCCGATTGGGATGTATCCCAAGATTGATATATCACCAATATCTAGAGATTTACTCAATGAAAACTTATTTATTTTTGATATCATATACAACCCTCTTCAGACTCGATTACTAAAGGATGCGAAAGAAATCGGTTCTAAAACCCTAAACGGGTTAGATATGTTTATTAATCAAGGAGCTTTAGCATTTGAGTGGTGGACAGGTAAAAAACCGAACGTTAAATTAATGAAAGAAAAAATTATTGAACAATTAGGTAATAAACAATGACGCAAAAAAAAATCACAATTATTGGTGGTTCAGGTGGTATGGGTAAGGTTTTTGGAAGATACTTTAAACGCCATGGTTTTGAGGTAACAATATATGCTCGAAATAAGGAAAGATTGAAGGCTGTAGCTACTGAAGTAGGTGTATATTATGAATTCTCCCTTGAAAAGAGCGTAAAACAAGCCGATATTGTAATGGTAACTATTCCAATTAAGTCTACTCCAGATATGATTAAAAAAATTGGACCCTATTTGAAGGAAAATGCCTTAATCTTTGATATTACATCAATTAAGAAAGCAGTATTCGAAGCCTTAGAAGATTTAAAAAATACATTTCCTGTAAATTGCATTTCGTTGCATCCTATGTTTGGTCCTGGAATTAAGGACATGAAAAATTATGTTATAATAGTGCTAAAAATAGGAGGAACTGACAAATACGACGTAATCATAAATAATCTCTTAGATATGTTCAGATCAGATGGATTGATCATAACCGAAACTTCCCCAGATATTCACGATAAAAGGGTAGCCCTTACCTTAGGCGTGCCACATATGTTGAACATTCTATTTTTAAATCTCCTTAAGAACGCAAATGAACCACTGAACGAATTAACTAAATATACTGGAACGACTTTCTTACTTCAAAAAGTATTTGCTGAGAGTATTATCCAGAGAGAAATGGAAATGTTTGGGGAGATTCAGATGGAAAATCAACAATTTCTTACAATTTTAGAAATGTTTGAAAAATTATTGAAAAAATATAGGAAATCAATCGAAAATAAAGACATGAAAGGCTTTAACGAAATATTTTCGCAAGGATTAGATTATTCCAAAGAAGATAATCATTTTGAGAATTCTTATAAGTATTTTTATGAATTTATGAAGATTTTAAAAGGAAAATAGAAATAGAAAAAATAGAAATAATTTTAGTTAATTTTAGTTCCACAGAATGCGCAAAATTTCAATCCTTCTCTCTCGCCGATTTTCACGCCACAATTAGAGCAAAATTTCGACTCTTCAGCAATTTGAGCATTAATTTCCACGTAATTCTCTGTTTCTTTATGGTTATCAATCTGCGATGTTTTGATATTAAGAACGCTATCATTTTGATTATTAGAGATAGGTTGGCAAATCGATTTACAATGGACGCAACGATTTGGTTCTTTACCGTAGTAGATTGCGAGATAGATAAGAACGAAAAATCCTGCTGATAAGATACATAATATGATTATTAAACATAAATTTATATCCTCTCTTACTGTGAGAACATTCGTTTTACAATTCGGACAATATTTAGATGCCATATACTTTACCTTTTCAATGCTTTTCGTATAAAAATCTTAATACTTAATTAAAACATAAATTTGATAAATTATAAAAAATCTGGAGTCCAGTTTTTAGACAATTGTTTAGAGACAAAAATATTTCGAAAATAAAAATCGTGGAGTTAAAAATAACTAAGTTGAAAAATAAATAAATGAATCTTGTAGTGAGGGTTCAACCACGGAAAATTTAACATCCTTTCAAGTTTATAGCACAGGAAATTTTGGTGTACTTAATATCTTGGTTGATAAGATATGGGTAAACAATAACAGAATTTATTTTAGAGTAAGAAAAATAATTACAAGTAAAAAAAATTACTTAAAAAAGGAAAAGTATCCCAATATTTATTCTATTCATCAAGAGGATGTATTTAGCATAAGATGCAGATTATACCTATGAAAATCTATATCCTAAACTTTTGATCCACAATGGGCACAAAACTTTGCGAGTTCGTTTAGTAGTGTCTCGCCACAATATGAGCAATACTTAAGTTTTGAAGTTTCGTTGGCCTTAACCTTTATATCACTGTTAATATCGTTATAATGTGTTTTTTGATTTTCGGCTTGAACATAAGTTGACGCTTGAACACCAAGTTCTGATTTCAACGATATTTGAGCGTGACAGTGAATACAACGGCTTTCAGGTTTATTATAATATATTACTAAATATATTATTAACCCGATTCCCCCGGTAAAGATCAGAAGAATTATTATAAGCGGCCAATTTAAAGCCTCTCTTACTAACAACACATTTTGGTTGCAATTAGGGCAATATCCTACACGATTTCTTGTTGACATTATTTATCTTCAATAGTTCTTAAACTTAAAATTTTTAAAGATATATAAGATAATGTAAAAAATAACCACTTTAAAATTTTTACCGCTGATATCTTTAAATTCTAAAAAGTTGTTAAATAGTATAATTCTGGCAAAACAATTTGATAAAACTTCTTAACAACCTAAAACTTAGAATTGTTACGCTACGTATTATATAATGTAAAATAGACATATTTTTACAATTAATTTTTATAGATTCAAATAATAGAAATACATGATAAAAACTATGCAACAAACATTATTTATCGTCCTCGACGGAATTGACGGCGCAGGAACTACGACTCACAGCAAATTATTAGCAGGATTTTTATCCTTAAAAGGGTTAAAAACTTATTTAACTCGAGAACCCTCAAGTAGCGAAATTGGGAAGTTATTAAGAATATATTTAAAAGACGAAAGAATTCCTGCATCTACTGATGCTCTGCTATTTGCTGCCGATAGAGTTCTCCATTATAAAAACGAAATAAAAAAAAAATTAGAAGAGGGCTATATAGTAATATCGGATAGATATATAGAATCCTCGATTGCTTACCAATCAAGTCAATCCGATGAAATTACCATCGAATGGATAGAAAATTTAAATCTGTTTGCTGGTGAACCAGATCTTACAATAATATTGGATATAGATCCAAAAATTTCATTATCAAGAAAAAATCAAGAATTTTTAGAGAAATTCGAAGACACTTCATTACTAGATAAAGTAAGACAAGTATACCTTACCCGTGCTGAAAAATTAGGATATTCAATAATAAATACCAACAATATTATCGAATTAGTCCAAACTGAGATTCAAGAAGTCGTTCTGAATAAATTAAAAGAAAAAGGAATTGGTATTAAAAAATAAAGAAATTGAGTGCGAAATGAAATGAGTTATACAATCGCTGAAAAGGTTTTAAAAGAGCATTCAAATCTTAAAGAAATTTCTCCTGGACAATTTGTAGATTGCGATATTGATATGATAATGGTACACGAACAATTGGGTGGTAGAATTCATCTGGAATATGATAAACTTGGAATAGACTATATCTGGGATCCGGACAAGGTTTTTTTTATATTAGATCATTGGGTACCTCCTCCAACGATTTCCTCAGCTCAAATGCACCAGGACGCAAGAAAATTTGCTGAAAAATATAAAATCACTCATAATTATGGATACCAGCAAGATAAAGGAATATGTCATCAAGTATTACCTGAAATGGGTTTTGCAAGACCAGGTATGTTAATTGTTGGTTCTGATAGTCATACGACAACCTATGGGGCTTTTAACTGTCTTTCAACAGGGATAGGTGCTACCGATGTTTCTGTGGTGTTTGCCACCGGTAAATTGTGGTTTAAAGTTCCTGAATCAATCAAGATTAATTTGCATGGACACTTTGAAAAAGGAATAATGGCTAAAGATTTTATATTGTCACTGATCGGAGATATCTCCACTAAAGGAGCCTTATATAAATCCTTGGAATTTCATGGAGATGGCGCTAAAAATCTATCAATAGATTCGAGAATGACAATCACTAATATGGTTGTAGAAGCTGGTGCTAAATTCGGGATTTTTCTCCCAGACGATAGGTTGAAAGAATGGTTAGCAAAGCGAACAAGTAAACAATATAGGAATGTTGTTCCGGACGAAAAAGCAGAATATCAACAAGAATTAAGTTACGAATTATCAGAAATTACTCCTACGGTTGCAAAACCCTCCAACCCAGGAAATATAGCTAAAGTTGAAGAAGTTGAGGGGACTGAAATAGATCAAGCTTTTTTAGGAAGTTGTACTAATGGTAGAATAGAAGATTTAAGAATAGCAGCCAAAATTTTAGAGGGAAACAAAATTCACCCTAAGGTTCGAATGATAGTAACTCCTGCCTCAAAAGAAATTTACTTACAAGCTTTAAAAGAGGGATTATTAGAAATTTTTTTACGCGCTAATGCTATAGTTACTAATTCGACTTGTGGTGCGTGTATTGGGGGCCACTTAGGGGTTTTAGGTCCTAATGAAGTATGTATTAGTAGCACAAATCGTAATTTTAAAGGTAGAATGGGGGATCCAACTTCAGAAATTTATTTGGCATCACCAGCTACAGTTGCTGCATCAGCAATAAATGGTAGCATAAAAGATCCACGGGGGGTGATCTGATTATGGATCTAATAAAAGGGTATGCGTATATTCTAGGTGATGACATTAGCACTGACGATATCGTTCCAAGTCATACTCTGACGATGAGAGATTCTAATGACATGGTTAAACACACCTTAGAATTCTTAGACCCGCATTTTTCCAAAAATGTTGACAAAGGAAATATCATTTTCGCAGGAGAAAACTTTGGAACGGGTAGTTCCCGCGAAGAAGCTGTCCATGTCTTTAAACTTTTGGGTATTAAGGCTGTTGTTGCTCGATCTTTTGCTAGAATATATTTTAGAAATCTTATAAATAGCGGTATACCAGCTATTAGTTTGAAATGGAACTTAAACCAGTTTGTTAAAGAGGATGTCATAGAAATTTTATTGCTAAAAGGACTTATTATTAACAAATCACAAAATACCACTCTTAACTTTGAAAAAATTCCAGAATTTTTAATGGATATATTGGAGAACGATGGTGTAATTAACCAACTAAAAAAAATCCTTTAATAACCACTATTTTGTTAGATTTTCTATTTCTTTTTGAATAGTAGCAATTCTTTCTTTAGCTTTAATAAGTATCTGAGTCTTTCCATATTTGGAAAACCACTTTTCAAACCTCTGTTCTATCGAAACATCCTTTGTACCAGATATATGTTTATCAGCAAGACAAATGATCTTTTCTTCAAGAGTTAATGGCATGTAATCTCTTTCAGGTAACCCTACTTGTTTGGCATCTTCTTTATCTAATCCTCCTAACATGTGAGTCTCGCAAATTCTCGCAAGACGCTTTGAAAAACCTCTTTCTTTTAGGATATTAGCTCCAATTATACCATGCTTGAAATCATGAGTTTTAGATCTACCAATATCGTGCAATATTCCTCCAATTTCAATTAAATCTTTATCAATGTCTTTATCATCTATTTTATCTGCTATTTCTAACGCTTTTTCCGCAACCTTTAACGAATGACGCCTTACATGATAGGAAACTTTTAATATTTTTAACAAATCAAAAGCAAAATCGCTGTTAGGTAGAGTTTCTTCACTTGCCATTAATCTTTAAGAATTAATTATTTACTTTAAGGTTTAGTTATTCAATTGAGCGTTATATATAATTCGACAATTAAAAAATAGTATGGATGAATTCAAGAAAAATGATATTTTTTAGTAAACTTCTTCATACGGTCCGCTAATAAAACCTCCTAACAAACCTCCAATAACAGCTCCTAAAATAGCGCTTAAAATTCCACCAACTGTCACAAAAAGCTGAGCTCCTTGAAATAGAGCCATTAAATCTTCTCCAGAGATAACGCTTAATAACATCCAAATTAAAAATCCAATGATAATTACTAAGCTACTTGCGATAACACCTCTTTTTAAGCCTTTAGAAATAGTACCGCTCACATAACCGATAAAAATACAAGCTAAAACTTGTGGAGCAAAAAATTCTGTAATGGAGGGAGTTCCTGTAAAAAAAGCAAGTAAATCAAATTTAAAGTTCGCTCCTATTTGTAAAATGATTACTTTTAATATATCAGTTTGTAAATAAATCTGTATTTGAATAATAGTGGCTTCCATATTAAAAAAGAAAACTGTGAAAAAGCTAAACACTATACCAACAATTATACCTAACACTAACCGATACGAAACCATTTTCAATTACCATATTAGAATTATTAGAGACTAATAATAATCTTAATAATTGTGATGTATTAAATCTTTAGTTATAAGAGAATTAAAGGAATGCTTTTAATAAAATATTAAAATTATGACGTTTTATTTAATTTATCACGATTATATTTGATATACTAAATCGCTTACTTTAGGTTATTTATTTTGGCTAAAAAAAAGAAAAAGACCGATTCTAACGAGGATTCTGAAATAGAAAAAGAGGATAATAACACCTCAGATTTAGAAAAAGAATTCGAAAAAGAATTTGAGGAAGATTTTGAAGATGAATTGGATTTAGAAGAGGAACTTGATTTACTCGATACAGATGATATGGACGCTGAGGTTGGAGAAATCGAAAAGATTGTCGATAAAGACGAAGCAAAAAAACAGTTATACCTAAGTACTGGTATCCACATTGGAACTAAGTTATTATCTGGTGATGCTAGGCGATTTATTTATAGACAAACCAATTACGGGTTGTACGTAATAGACTTAACTCAAACCGACGAACGCCTTCTCACAGCTGCTAAATTTCTTAGTAAATATGTGGAAGAAGGTAGCGATAAAATAATTGTCTCATCCGTTAGAAGATACGGAAAAGAACCCGTGAAAAAATTTTGTAAAGTGCTCGGGTGTCGAGCAATTACCGAACGGTTTATTCCTGGATCTTTGACAAATCCTATGATCGAAGATTACATTAAAGACGCATCGGTTGTAGTCATCGTTGATCCTCACGCTGATAAAGTTATCTTAAGGGAAGCCAAGTTGGCTCGAATTCCTGTAGTATCATTGTTTGATACTGACGATATCCTTGACGGTATCGACCTCGCAATTCCCGCAAATAATCGAGGGAAAAAAGCTTTAGGACTCGCTTTTTGGTTTTTGGCGAGACAGATTTTGCTGGAATTGGGTAAAATTTCAAGCGAAGACGATTTTCCTTACACGTTGGAAGAATTCACTTCAAAAATCGTACCGGTTTATCGTCAAGAGAACGCACCACCGCAACGACAGTCAAGATCGCCAAGATCGTCAAGATCGTCAAGATCGTCAAGATAGTATAACGCAGTTATAATTTTATTGTTTAATTACCTATAAGTAATTTTATAAATTTGCTTCTCTTTTTTATTTGATTTCTTTCCCTTCTTTATATTCTATGCTTATCACATTTTTAATCAATCTTTTATTTTCATTAATTAGAGAAGTTTTATATCAAATGTGAAACGATTATGAAAAAAATTATAGCCTTTGCCGGAAAAGGGGGAGTTGGTAAAACAACAAGCTTGGTTCTTCTTTTAAAATATATCCTTGAAAAAAAAAGAGAACAAGATATTCTTGTTATTGACTCAGATCCGGATGCGAATGTTGCGGATGTAATTGGTGAAGAAGTAAAATTCTGCGACACTATTGGAGGAAAAATGAAGGTTTTAAAAGATAAAATTCAAAGTTTGAAATTGTCACCTAACACTCCTAAAAATCAATTGATTGAGTCTGATGTTTACAATTGTTTGATTGAAATGGACGAGTTTGATCTATTAGAAATGGGTAGACAAGAAGGAGAGGGGTGCTATTGCTTTATCAATGACGTTCTTAAGCGGGTAATTGATACTCTTTCTCAAAACTACGACATAACCCTTTTAGACTCACCAGCTGGATTGGAACATTTCGCTCGTAAAACTGGTCGTGATGTCACTGACCTTGTAATCGTGTCGGACGCTTCAAAAATGGGGATTCATACTATGAAACGAATTTTAGAGATAATAGCCGAATTAACGCTTAAATTTGAGCGTATATGGATATTAGGAAATCGCTTCCCAGAGGATTTAAAGAATATTTTAGCAGAAGAAGTTAAAAATTTAAATGATGACCGCGTTAAATTGCTTGGATTCATATCTAATAACGAGGAGATTAGTAAGATTAACATAATTGGTGGTAATTTAATTGATTTACCCGAAGAAAACTCATCCTATCAAGAAGCTAAAAAGATTTTTGCTAATATAATTTAGGTCTTAAATTTTCATTATTAAAGAGGATTGTAGTAAAATGATTATACATATTTAGAAAGATGTTAAACATACAAAAATATTAAAAAGAACTGTATAATTTTAACTTCATGATTAATACCTTTTTGTCGAAATAGAAATGAGGAAAAATACTCAAAAAAAATTAATTTTACTATCTTTATGCTTTATTATTATTTTCATAATTGTCAATGATAGGAATTTCTCAAATTATTCTCTGATTTATTATAAAGATATTGATGAAAGCATTATTGCTAACAAGCCTAAAACTTCCGATTATTTGGAATTAGATCCCTTTATTATTCGTGATGGTGGTATAGGCCCTAGAGATTATACTTGGGCAGGAGCTGCAAGCGAACCATGGTGTTCTGGAGGAGGTACTAAGAATAATCCCTATATCATTTCAAATATCATTATAAACGGTCAAACACAGGAGCTAAGTTGTATAAGAATTGCAACATCAACTGTTTTTTTTAAGATTGAAGATTGTATATTTTATAATTCTAGACATGTAGGCTACGCCGGAATTATGTTAAGCCATGTTTTAAATGGAGAAATAGTTAACAATAAATGTTTTAGTAATACAGTTGGAATAAGAATAGAAGATTCAGATAATATCAACATTACTAATAACATAATCACCGATAATGAGTATGGTATAATGACGTTTGATTCTTCGCAAGTTGATATCTTATTTAATAATGCTTCAAATAACGATTATGGTAGTGGGATACGTGCATCTAATGGTGATTCTTATAATATTAGCGGAAATATAGCAAATAACAATCATTATGGTTTATCTGTGAGTAATTCAAACAACATTTTAATGGAAAATAATTATGCCAAAGCTAATTACTATGGAGTCGGGATTTACTCAACTTTTTATAGCGTTGTATTCAATAATACAATCTTAAATAGTTATACTGGCATTGATTTTATGCATAGCGATAATAATGTTATCTCTGCTTGTGATATACAGAATAATTCCTATGGCGGCGGATTAGATATGTACGAATCCTTCAATAATAATTTTACCTTCAATAAGTTCTCTTACAATAACCCTGCCATACACCTGAGTTCGTGCGATTCAAATACCTTTGAACAAAATACTCTAATCTCAAATGAAAATCTGGCAGAAGGCGGCGCTGCAATAGCACTCTTCCAAAGTAGCTACAATCAATTTATTAGAAATACCTTACGAGACCACTCAACAGGGATATCACTATCGTACCAATCCAATAATAATACCTTCCTTAAAAATAACTTGTTTAATAATAGAGTATGCATTAGATGGGATACATCCTGTTTAGGTAATGTCTTTATCGATAATGTTTGTGGATATGATATACCAACAATTCTAGGATATAATCTATTCTTATTGCTTGGTATTCTATCCATTGCTGCATTCATTATTTACACAAAAAATAAGAAATCAAGGAATATTATTGCCTAATATTCCATGTTATAAAAATTCATTAAGCTTCTTATTACGAAAATGTTTTTCTACTCCATTTCGCATTCCAGGCAATTCAAAGCACTGATCCGGGATCATTTTCTTGAAATATTGCTTGTTCTCTCTTTCAGTTATGAATTGAGATTTGTATAGTGTTTCGAATATCTCTTCACCGGAAAATTGGATATCTTCGAAGTAAGGTACTATCTGACGCTTCTCACTAACAATTTCTACTACTTTTTTTAAAGGTTGATGAAATTCGCGAATTCTTCCTTTTTCATCTATTATCCATGTTTTATGTGATTGTTCGTTATACAAACAAATAACGCATTGTGGCCACCTTTCATGAAAATAGACCAAAACGAGATCGATAACGTTATGCTTGAGCGATACAACTCCGAATAATACCCCACGATTGTTAATTTCCGTTCGCGTAAATTGTTTTGCCCGGTAAGCTTCAGTGAATACCTCTCGCATCATTTTATTAATTTTTTTTGCCATTTGAGTTCCAGAATTACGTAAAATCGCTTCGGGAATCATCGTTATTTGTTGCTTTAACACTGGAGAATATCGAGAATGACGGTGAAGATTATTTATCAACTCTTCATGTGAATATCCTTTAGCACATCCAATGACTTCCAAAGGATCCTTTTTTTTTGCCATTTTCCTCAGAAAATTTCTTTTATTTGTATTTCCTTATAATCTTCGTTAGAAAAGTTATGAAGAGTAGATTGAGTACGACCATCTATCAAGATGTAAGGATCTGCTCTCTTTAACACAACCCCCACAGCTCTTAAATCCTGTCTACGCTTAAAAACGAACTTTTGAGCTCGCAAATTGATTATTCTTTTAGCTGAAATTGGCCCAATTCCTGGAACTCGGAGTAATTCTTGGTAGGAGGCTTCGTTTGGGTTCACGCGCCTATGCTGCTTAAAATATTCCCTTGCCAGATGTATTTTTGGATCTCCCTTAGGTAAATTCCCTTCTTCTGTTACTACTCCTTCTAAATCTTTAAGTTTAAAATGGTAGATTCGCATTAACCAATCGCTCTGATACAATCTATGTTCTCTTTCTAAAGGCGCAGCTTGTCTATTTCCTAATGGGGTACCTTCGATCGGGATGAAGGAGGAAAAATACGCTCTCCTTAAATCAATTTTTTTATATCCCCAATCAATTCGTTTAAGTAACTCCAAATCTGTTTCGTGTTCTGCCGCTCCGACAACAAATTGAGTCGTCTGACCACAATTGAGTATTGGAGCTCCATCCCATCGGAATTTTTTATATCCGTCACTACGTCGCTCCTTAATCATATTTTCTTGTTCTCTCAATTGGTTGTCTTCTTTTAAATCTTTCATAACTTTGAGGGCTTCTTCATTATGTCTAATCCGAATCTGTTTTAACCACCGTTGTCGAGTTATTATATCATTGTAAAAATCTTTTTGTTCTGCGATTTCAGAAAGGTGATCTTTTGTGGAAGCTTCCGTATTAATTGAGATGCGATCAGAAAGAGATACTGCTTCTCTAATCAGAGATTGACTTACACCCGGTAGAGCCTTAAAATGTACATATCCACCGAAGTTATACTTAAATCGAAGAAGTCTTATCGTTTCGAGCATTTCTTCTGTAGTTTGGTCAGCACTGCCACAAACTGCTGAAGATATGAACACGCCTTCCACCACATTCATTGAATATAGTTTCATGAATGTACGGGCATATTCCTCTGGAGTGAAACTCATTTTACGCTTACAATTATGCGAAAAACAATACTTACAATTATATATGCATTTATTAGTATATAGCGTTTTAAATAAACTCATACATCGACCATCAGGCGTGTAACTATGGCAAATTCCCGCGCTTATCGTGTTTCCGATCGACTTTTTTGGATCTCCAAAAAGATTTGGATATTTTTCAGTACGACTAGAGGCAGTACTAGCACATATATCGTATTTCGAATTTTCTCCTAAAACTCTAATCTTTTCTAAAGTAGATGGCATTCTATTAATCCATTAAGAAAAGTAATTTATCTTTAAATTGCATATAAGTTAAAATCTTGAGATTTTCCTTATAAAAAGAGGGGGATGTAGAATTTTCAATAATATTTTAGTAAATAATAAAAAAATATCTTTATTTTATTCTCTATTCTTTAGCAAACTAAAATCTATTTTTAGTTTATCAAATTATATTTAATAAAAATCAATGGATTAAACAGAATTTAAAATGTCTAAGTATACCGGTGGAGAGATTATCTCCAAATATTTGATAAAGGAGGGGATAAAGTATGTTATCGGAATCCCTGGCCACGGAAATCTTCCGCTTGTAGATGCTTTCTTCAAAGATAAGGATAAAATTCAATTAATTCAACCCAAGCAAGAAATGTCTGGAGTTCATCTCGCAGTGGGATATTACAGAATCACTGGAAAGCCTTTATGTGTTTTCACATCAATTGGGCCTGGTGCAATTAATACCGCTATTGGAGTTGCCGATGCATACGTAGATTCATTTCCTTGTCTAATAATTACCGGAGATACGCACGTACACATGAGAGGTAAAGGTGTTCTCCAAGAGATCGAAAGAAAAAAAAATTCAAGCATGCCCAAAATTTTAGAACCTATAGTAAAGCGTAGTTTTGAAGTTGATACAGTTGGCCAACTACCTACAATAATGCAAAGAGCTTTTAATTACATGCTAACTGGGAGAAAAGGTCCAGTACACATTGATCTTCCCATGGACGTACAAGCAAATAGTATTGATATTGAAATCCCTTTACCATTAGAACGAAGATCCTCGGGAAGGATTATGGGAGACCTTAAAACTATTAAAAAAGCTGCAAACTTACTAAAAAGTGCTAAAAGACCCGTTTTATTTATTGGTGGAGGTGCAATAGCTTCGAATTCTGGTGAAGAAGTAAAACTTCTAGCTGAAAAAATAGGTGCTGCCGTAGTTGTTACGATGATGGGAAAAGATATTATAGACAACTCGCATCCCCTATATTGTTGGTCATCGGGCTCAAAGGGCACTACAATAGGATTAAACATGTCATCAAAAGCAGATCTAATTCTTGCTTTAGGTTGTAGATTTGCTGACGAAACAGCTAGTTCGTATAGACAAGGCATAAGTTTTTCTATACCTCCCTCAAAATTAATCCACATAGACATAGACCCACATGAGATTGGCAAAAATTACCCCGTATCTGTTGGAATCGTAGGGGATGCAAAAGCATGTTTACGACAGATTTTACACGAATTAAGCAATTATTCAATCGATTACAAGAGGACCGACTACTTTAAGGAAATGCAAGAAGAAAAAAAGAAATGGTTTGAATTTCTAGATAGCTATAGAGACGACTCTAAAGTCCCTGTAATGATAACAACCGTTTTAAGAGAAATTCGCAAATTTTTCGATCGCGACGCTGTAATTGTAACAAGTTCTGGAAATGTTCAAGCTCAGATGCTGCAAGAACTAGAATTTTACGAACCTAATACTTGTTTAACCGCTGGAGGTTTTTCAACAATGGGATATAGCGTTCCTGCAGCAATAGGCGCAAAATTGGGCTCTATAGATATCGGAAAACAAGATAGACAAGTAGTAGCTCTCGTAGGGGATGGCGATTTCATGATGACCATATCAGAAATATCAATGGCAGTACAACTTGGATTGGATAAAATCTTTTTTATTGTCTTGAATAACCATGGCTGGATTGCTATTAAAGACTTACAGCAAGCTGCCTTTGGGGAGGATAGAGGGTATGGGACCGCTTTCGAAGATAATAACGGCAATACTTACTCTCCAGATTTCGCTAAAATTGGTGAAGCATTTGGTTGCTACGCTGAAAAAATTTCAAAGAAAGAAGAAATTGTCCCGACTTTAGAAAGAGCATCTAAATCTGGAAAGCCATCTGTTATTGAAATTGAAGTTCAAAGACAATACCCTCATACAGGATCTCCTGCTGTAGGTTGGTGGGATGTACCAAGACCCGCTTATTTAGAAGAGCGTAGAAAACAATATGAAGAAGAAATAAAAGAAGAAAAACTGTAAAAGTGATATCTTATGCCAGCTATCGAAATTAAATATGAAGAGATATTTTTTGATCCTAAAGTTCAAACTATGTGTATTTCACCCAGTTTTACTTGTCCACATTACAACCATTCTCATAGTTGTCCACCATCTGTCCCTTATTTAGAACAAGAAATTTCTAACTATAACAAGTTTTATTTGATATATTCGAGATTTAATTTGGCAGAATACATCAAAGAAAAAAAAGAAAAACATCCAAAACGCAGCGAGCAGAGAATAAAATATTTTTTTTACATGAATAATCTCTATAAGGAAGATTTGAAAAAAGAAGTCGAGAATTTTGTAAACGATCTTGCAGATGAACCCAAAGAAATGCTGTTATTATTCGATGGAACATGTAGAATTTGTTTAAACGACCAAGATAAGGGATGTACGTTTGATAGTGGGAAACTATGCCGGTATCCTGACAAAAAAATGATCTCAATGGAAGCTATCGGGATTGAAGTTATCAGAACCGTAGCTAAGTTGCCAAATAGAGATTTTGAATACCCCTCGAAAACATATTCATATCGGTTTGGTTTAGTTTGTATTAAGTAATGATTATAAAATTCGATAATAAGAAATTCAATACTGTACTATTAAATTGAGTGGGAATTCTCATGAAAGATTTTTCGGAATTATTTAAAGCTAAGCGTATAAATTACATACAATTTCAATTCACATCAATTCTAGGGGAATTTAAAGGTGTTGACTTCCCGGTAAAAATATGGGACTCCATGAAAGATGGAACTGGCATCGACGGGTCAAGTCTCGGATTTTTAAAAGCAGAACAAAGTGATATGAAAGTTATCCCAGATTTAAACACGTTTGCGATCCTTCCATGGAATCCTAGGGTTGGGAGATTTATATGCGATGTAACTGACAATAAAGGCAATGCTTATCCTACCTGTCCACGAGGAATATTAAGAAAAATAATTGGAAAAGCGACTTCGTTAGGTTATAATTTTTTAACAAGACCAGAATTAGAATGGTATTTCATAACAAATGACCAAGAGTTCGCAGATAATGGCGGATACATGGATCTTCCCCCGAAAGACCCCTACCAAGAATTACGCCTTCAGATCTCTGACAATATGACAAACATGGGCATTGGTGTAAAAACAATTCACCACGAGGTCGGTCCTAGCCAACATGAAATTGAATTTCTCCCTAATAATGCTCTAATTCAAGCCGATAACGTACAAACAGCGAAATTGATAGTAAAAATTGAAGCTAATCGTAACAATTTAATTTCTACATTTATGCCAAAGCCATTTCCATTAGTAGCGGGAAGTGGTTTGCATTTACATCAATATTTAGAAAAAGATCAGAAGAATGTTTTTGCTGATGGAGACGCAAGTATAAGCGATATTCTCCGTTATTACATTGGTGGGATTCAAAAACATGCTGATTCTATCTCAGCGATTTTGAATCCAATCACAAATTCGTATAAAAGGCTTGTTCCTAATCACGAAGCCCCAGTTTATATATCTTGGGGTATAGGTAATAGAACTGCCTTAATTCGAGTACCTGGATACGAAAAATCTGCTAGACTCGAATATCGGGCTGGTGATGCGTCAATGAATATATATTTAGGAACAGCTATTCTACTCGCAGCTGGCTTAGATGGAATAAAAAATAAAATCGAACCAAACACACCAGTCACAGAAAATATTGATAATTTATCTAAGGAAAAGCATCAAACTTTAGGAATTAAAAAATTACCCCAAGACCTTTCTAAAGCTTTAAAATCCTTCGAAAATAGTAAATTTATCCAGAAAAATCTTGGAAAACAATTTGTAGAAATTTTTGTGGATATTAAAAATAAAGAAATAGAAGAATACAAGATTGCTAAAAATGACGGAAAAGAAGCGGAATGGGAACTAAATAGATATTTACTACTATAAAATACTTTATTTGTAGATCGCGTAATTTTCGTCTAAATTTTTCCTAAGGTTTAGTGAAAGATTAAACCTTTTAGCATAAAACTCAAAAATAATACTGTCTATTGATTTCTGTTCCTCAGAATAATCGTAGGACAAATTTTTCTTCTTATTTTCAACAATTTTTTTAACCAGCAAACTTACAGCATCCATCGTTCCTTTATCAGGTTTAATAAAAGGTAACGAGTGTATTCCAGTTAGTTGAATGCTATTAGTATTGTTTAAAATACCTTTAGATAAGTAATTGTATAACGAACTATTCAATAATCCTAAAAAATATTCAATTGAGATGGAATTATCTTCAACAATAAATCCCATTGCTTTATTAGAATCCCAATAACACCCCTTAGGCATATAGCGCGCGGCTAATCTCGAACTAACACCACTTACTACAATCCCTTCCTCTCCAAAAGGGACTGATTTAGGAATATCGTAAATTGGTATTGACTCTTGTTTCCAATCTAGAGCCTCCATAACAGGTCTATAATATTGGTCCCCTCCACCTCTTTTTAAATAAGGTTTCCATCTTCCTGATTCCAGATCGATTCGAGAGATGACTTTAAATTTATCGCTTTTATTTTTATTTCTACTATTCTTTCTAAAAATGGCCTCTAATTCAGTGTTTTCAATCGCGGCTATGAATTTCTTATTATCATGAGTATGCATTCCAATATAACCCTTTATAAAAAGTTCAAGTTTAGGTGAGTTTTCAAACAAATCTAATATTTGGTCCTCAGCGTCCACGAAAAAGATGTTAAAAGGGAGCGATTTATACATCTTCTGTTTAATTTCGGTTATTATTGGAGGTTTCCAATATTCATCTTCGCTTTTAATACGCGGGATAATTTTCATAATGTTATTATCCCGAACTTGCTCGTTGTCATCCTTGGAACACTTAGTAAGAATAATAATTACAGGGTAGGTACTTACTTTTTGCTTATCAAATAAATTAATTGGAGCAAGTAAAATCTCATTTATAACGCAATTATTAAGAATAAAATTTCTTAATTTAGAATGTGTATTTAGAGTTAAAAACGAATCACTCATAATAAAGCCCAATTTCCCGCCCTCTTTTAACCGCCATATACCATTTACTATAAACATTGAATATGTTTCGTGAGCGTTGATCTTTCCATAAATTTTTTTTAGTTCAGTTCTGTTTTTCCTTACGTAACTACTTGCTTTATTCAAGTATGGAGGATTTCCAACAACAAAATCAAACTCTCCGTAAAATTCTGGAGTTATCGATAATAAGTTATCTAAATTTTTAAAACTCACTCCTAAATTTTTAATTATTGGCTCATAAGTTGGATCTATATCAAAGGCATGAATTTGGTTTTGATTTACACCTGCTTTTATTAATGTTTCAACAAAAATTCCTGGGCCTACGCATGGATCCAATATTTTTTGACTTTTTTTAATCGTACCTAATTTGGACACTATGTATTCCGCGGTTTTAGGAGGAGTTAACACAACCCCCAATTCTTTTCCCATCAAATCCTTTTTCATACGATAATCTTATATTATATATCTAGATTAAGTTTGGTTGTCTGAAGCTATTAAGTTATCGATGATCATTTCGCATAATTTTTTTAAAAGAGGTACATCTACCTTATCTACTGTGTCGTGTATTGAATGTATGTATTCGTACGATTCTAGATCACCTATCCCAATACCATAAAATTTCTTCTTTTTCAAATAGTAACCATCAGAAAAAGTTCCAAAATAGATTTTTTTTGGATTCCTCTTAATTTCTATCCCCTTTTTGTTCTTTAAAAACATTTCAAAGATAGTTTCCACTTGTTTTGACCTTTTTTTTCCCGGAAATAGGTATAAATTTCTTGCTATTGCATCAAAATTAAAAAAGAATGATTGTTCCTTATTTACCCCAGATATTATATTATAAAAATTCCTAATTCCCATAGTCCCGCATTCTTCAGCTCCAGTAAATACAAACCATAAGTTAAAATTTTCTAACCTTGATTCTAGATTTGTAAAATGGTTTAATAATTCGAGTACAATTGCTATTCCAGAAGAGTTGTCAATTGCTCCTATAGATTCATCATTTGTAGTGTTTAATAAAAATAGAATTGTAGCAATTAAGTTGACTCCTAAAACTACAATTCCTAACACATGGAGCTGTACATACAAAGAAGGAAGAAGATAGTTTCGAAAGATTAAGATAAAAACTAGTATTATCCACGAAAAAACCCATGTTCGGATAATTCGAACCCGCCCAAGAATCGAAAATCTTTGTCCTTTTGAATCCAAATGGCACATAAAAAGGATATTTCCCATTTTGCGTTCTTCTTTTCCGTTGTCTCTCTCGTTGTGTTTAGCTCTAATTTTTACATAAAGATTTTCGGAATTCAATTTGTTCTTTATTCTAATATTTTCTGGTTTCCTCGTAAGTAACAGTAAAACAACCATCAACATAGCTATGAAAGCTAAAGAAATGGGAATTATAATAGTAATTACATTTATAAATAACAAAAAAAGGATAGCAAATCCTGAAACGAAAGCTATTTTTGGATAAACTCTACCAAAAAATGTGCTAAACACAAAAGTTTGACTCAGCGGATCCTGATTCAAATCTTCTACTTTAGAACGAGCTAATTTCAGCGCTTTTTTTTCACCATCCGTTCCTGATAATCTAGGAAATGAAAAAGTTGTTAAATTCTCTTTTAAACGTTTCTCATCGATCATTTATCTACCCTACTATATTTTATTCCAAATAAGCTCCGTACTTAGCAGAACTTACGAGCTTTCTATAAATTCTTAAATATCCTTTCTTAACAATCGATTCCGGCCTTTTCCAATTATTTAATCTATCTTCTATTTCTTCTTTCGATACTATTAAGGTAAGCTGTCGATTAGCTATATCGATTTCGATCTCATCTCCATCACGAACGATTGAAATTGGTCCTCCATCGTAAGCTTCTGGACACACATGTCCGATACACGGTCCTCTTGTAGCACCTGAATACCTTCCATCTGTAATCATGGCGACTGATTCACCTAATCCCATGCCGATAAGAACTGCTGCTGGTATTGATAATTCTCTCATCCCAGGTCCCCCCTTAGGTCCTTCGTTTCTAATTACTACTACATCTCCTTCTTTGATTTTATCTTCTGTTAACGCATCCATTATTTCCTCTTCCGATTCAAACACCTTTGCATATCCTTTATGATATTTCATCTTATCACTTACTGCGCTTTGTTTTATTATCGCTCCTTCTGGTGCTAAATTCCCTTTTAATACCGCAATTCCTCCCTCAGCAGAAATTGGATCTTCTATAGATCTTATAATATGGTATTCGTGGATCATTACTTTTTCGAGGTACTCTTTTAAAGGGTCTCCTAAAACATTTATGGTTGATAAGTCTAGTTTCTTCGCTAATTTCTTCATCACGACCTTAACTCCTCCTGCTTCGTGAAACTCTGTGATCGTGTACTCAGACGAAGGTTTAAATTTAGCCAAAAGAGGGACAGATTTACTTAGCTCATCGAAATCAAAGTGGTTTAAAGAGCCGCCTATTTCGTGTGATAACGCGCACATGTGAAGAATCATATTTGTTGAGCCTCCAAAGGAAAGGGCAACTTTAGAGGCATTTATAATTGATTGATTAGTTATTAAAGTTAAAGCGGTTATTTTTTTTTCTACAAGATTTACTATTGCTTTTCCAGTTTCTCTACTCAATTCTTGACGTTCAGTTCCAATAGCACTTAGAGTAGCACAATCAGGTAAAGAAAGCCCTAATGCTTCAACAATGCACGCCATTGTGTTTGCAGTGCCCATCATATTACATGCTCCCGCAGAACAACAAGTTTGCGACTCAATAAGGTATAATTCTTCTGAAGTTATTTTCTTTGATTTATATTGACCTATTGCCTCTTTTATATCGGATGTGACATAGGTCTTCCCTTTTAATGAACCAGTTGTAAAAGTTTTAGGCTCCATTATTCCCCCAGTTAGAAAAATAGTTGGAATATCGCACCTAACAGCTGCTAAAAGCATGCCTGGAATAATTTTATCACAAGAACAAATCATAACCATTCCATCAAACTCATAGGCTTTTATTGTGCTTTCAATTGATGAAGCGATGATTTCTCGCGTAGGTAAAACAAATTTAGAATTATTGCCTGAATTAGCAATTCCATCGCAAAGCGCTATAGTATTGAATTCCATAGGCGTTCCTCCAGCATCTCTTATTCCGTCTTTTACAAATTCACTTAATTTACGTAAATGAATATGTCCGGGATTTATTTCATTCCACGAGTTCACTATTGCTATTAAAGGTTTTTCCAAATCCTGATAAGAATATCCACATCCATGAAATAATGCTCTTTTATAAGCTAAAAGTGGATTCAATTCTTTTTTTTCTAACATCGTATATTATCAAATCCGCTCATGGTTTAATTATATTTAACGTAAAATTACATCTAAATATTATTTTAAGGCATAATTCTTTTATCTAAATCTTAGGAAAGTAGATATTTCTAAAATCTGAGAGAGAGACAAGAAAGACCTCCATCCATCTTTTCAAATTCAGACATTTCAAGCTCTATGACTCTAAAACTAAAGTTTAGGAGTTGTTTCTTTAAGTTTACATACCCTTTTGGTATAAGCACATATTTATTTACCCTTAGGCTATTTGTTGCGTAAACTTCACTTTCTTGAACTTCAATGAGATTATACTTTCTAAAATCGGGATGGTTTTTAAATTCCCCAGATACAAGTAAAATTGCATCCCCTAAATAAGATATTCCCGTTTTTAAGTGGAGGACTTTTTTAAGAGGAACTGTGGTCGAAGAATATCCATATCTTTTTAAAATCCTCTTTAATTGATTAGCTCCTTCATCATTTGTTCTATTCGAAAGTCCTATGTAATAATGTTCTTCAACCTTCATTATGTCTCCTCCTTCTAACGTACCAGGATTTCTTATTGATTCCAATGTGTTGTAAAATGTCTTTAATTTATCCTTAATTTCAATTTGTTCACCCTGTCTACTTTTTACTCCAAAATTAGTTGTTACAGCGAAAGCTTCATCCACTATTGCAGTGTCTTCAACAAAAGTCGAATCTGGAAAGCGACTATCTTCATTTAATTCAAGTACAGAGAGATTGCATTTTATTAGTGCTTCTACATATTTTGAATGCTGTAGTAAAGCCCTTTGATAATCAGGCTTTCCTAAATTGGATGTAGAAATCCCAAATTGAAAATTTTTGCATGGTTTCCTGACTATTGCATGTTTAAACATAATTTTAACAATTTATTTATACACTTTATTTGAATTTTTATTTGTTTAGCTTTAACTACAGATAATTCTTATTAAGTTTAATTTTCTTGTGTAAAGAAACAGAGTTATATAAATTTCATAAATAATTTTATTAAATGATATGCTGAAGGTTGGAATTATTGGAACGGGGGTCATTTTCGATTTAAATGTTCTTGGATACTTGAATAATAAAGATGTTGAAATTACAAGCTTATGCAATAGAACTATAGATAAAGCTAAAGCTAAAATTAAAAAATTCAATCTACATAAGGATACCCGAATATATTCTGACTACAAAAAAATGCTAGATAATGAACAATTAGATTTAATAGAGATTTTACTTCCCCATCATCTCCACGCAGATGCTACTATTTATGCTGCTAAAAAAGGAATTAAGGCAATATCGGTCCAAAAGCCTATGGCTTTAAATCTTGAACAGGCAGACGAAATGATCGAAGAGTGTAAAAAATCTCAATCAATATTATCAATCTATGAAAATTTCATGTTTGCTCCACATATTTTAAAAGCTAAAGAGCTATTAGATGCAGATTACATTGGTGATCCGTCCTCAATTCGAATTAAAACTGCTATGGGTGCTACGGGAGGTTGGAAAGTTCCAGAAAGTGCTAACGAATGGAGAAAAGATCCAGATATGATTGGTGGTACCGAAAAAGGTTCGCCTGTTTTATTAGATAACGGTTGGCACGCTTTTGTTTTGGCATCCTGGTTTTTTGGAGAAGAAATCGAAAAAGTATTTGCCTGGACAGGTAATTATAAAGGTTTAGATGCACCAGCTTATGTGATGTTCAAATATAAGCAAAGTAGAGAACATGTAGTACCTCAATATGGACATATGGAATTTTCTCTGATGCCAGAGATGCAAATTCCCTCTAAATATTATCCGACAGACGAATTTATAGAAATCATTGCAAGTAGGGGCATAATGAAAATTAACCAAGGGACATCTTTAGGAAACTTGATGTCAAATTCAAAAATTTTTGCTCCTATCGTCATAATTCGAGACGGAAAAGTAGAAACTTACGAAAATTTTGACAATGATTGGAAAAATAGCTTTATAGGAGCCACGAAACATTTAATAGATGTTGCTAAAGGCATAAAAGAACCAATATTATCTGGAGAAGATGCGAGAGAGATTCTAAAATTTAATTTAGCAGCAATAAAATCAACTCAAATAAGCAAAGAGGTTGTAATTGACAGCTTTATTTAGTAAAATTATTTGAATAAAGACTAGCGATCGTATTGATATCTAAATATTTTATTTTCTAATCCCTTTTTTATGCCTTCTTTCAAATCTTTACGAGATCTTCTATAATACTTGATCATTCCAGAATCGTCTAAGTCTTTTGGTGTTTCTACGATACAGGATTGATTTTTCTCGTTTTCTGAGGTGATTTCGTTCCAATTAACTTCCTCCTTTCTTTGCTGAGAGATAAAAGGCATTTTAGCAAAAATACACAAATTTCTCCCTTGTTCTCCAGTATATATGGGATCAGTTCCTTTTTTAATCGCGTCAATAAAATGTTCCGTTGAATTTATGAAAGAATAACGCCAGTCGCGAGGTAAATCTTCGCCGTAAACATTAACTTTTCCATTGCTATAAACTACAATGGGAGGATTTTGCGGAGTTTTAGATATAATATTTCCTCCCGAAGTACATTGGTTAATCCACATCATCCCTTTCGTTCCGGATATTTCGATGAATTCATCGCAATTGTAGTAATTACTCGGATAATAAAGATTAGGAGCGAGAGTAAATTGCATTGAACCAAATTTTGGAGGATCACTGTCGCTTTTGTTTGGATATTTCCAGAAAATTATGCTTGGTGAATCCATGAAGGTTGCAAAATAATCTATCCAACTATAGACCTTTTCAACTCTTTCTTGACCCATTAACCACAAGGCCATAGAAAATTTGTGAATTCCATCGTCGTATATCCAAGTGCCTCCTCCACATGTATCTACATTTATACGCCAAATTTCCGATTTAAGGCCAACATGCATACTAGGACCTCCTGTACCAATGGTATTTATCCTGAAATTTAAAAGCTCTCCAATTACTCCATTATCTAATAACTCTTTTGCTTTCAAATAAACGGGATAAAATCTAAAATTTTCGAATAGTTTAAGCGTAACTCCTTCGTCCTTGCAAACTGAAATCATTTTTTCGCAGCCTGTAATAGTATGTGCCATCGGTTTTTGTACAGATATTCCAGAAACTCCCGCTTTTGCGCAATATTCCGTCATGGGAGCGTGAAGGTTGTGAGGCGTGAGTATCTCTACAATATCTAAATCTTCACGATCTATCATTTCTTTGTAATTAAGGTAGATTTTCGTTGTGCGTAATCCCCATCTTTCCAACTTTTTGCCAGCTGTTTTAATATCAATATCGCTTACAGCTACTAGATCGGCGTCTTGCGAGCGAATGTATCCTAACACGTTTAGATTTGCAATATCGCCTGTGCCAATAATTCCAACTTTTAGCATTTTCTAAAATTACAGATAAATTACAGATTATTTGTTTTAATTTGCTCAAAATTAAAAAGTTTTAGATGAAGGTTAACCACCTTCCAATCTATCAGAATCATATTATCTTAATATTTTTAGTATATGAAGCGACAAAAAATAAACCTTTAAATAAACTAACAAAGAAATCTAAACTATAGTCTCATTATTGTATTAATTAATATAAGGTTGAAATAAAAAATGGTTGACGAAAATTTAGTAAAAGAGTTAAAAGAAATGAGAGAAAAGGGTCCTAGTAAACCCTCAGATGCTCTCAAAATGTACGAATTTGTTAAGCAAATGGTTGATGAAAGCGAGGATTTAAAAGAAGAACTAGATGACATTGATACCATGGTTGTTCAACTCATAGTTACAGACGCTGATTTTAAATATTGGGTAAAATTGGGGGACGGGAAAGTGGATTATGGAGAGGGAGATGGTGATGATCCGAGTGTTACCATGTCTGCAACAGGTGCAACTTGGTCAGGGCTGTCCTCTGGTGAGATGGACTCAACTAGCGCTTATATGTCAGGTGATTTAGTAATAGACGGAAACTTGCAAGATGCAATCGCCTATGGAGAGATCCTCGCTATTGCTATGGAGGAAGGCGCGCAATATTTTGAGAAGTAAACCTCCAGCTACGCAGAATTACGAATTTTTTTTTTTCTATTTTTAACGCAAGAATTTTCAAGTTAAAGTAAAAAATTAAGAATTTAGTAAAAAAATATCTTATAATTTATTCCAAATAATCAATTTCTCCTTGGAGTCGAATATCTCTCGAAGAACTTCCGACTAGTATATTGAAAGCACCAGTTTCAACAACCCAAGAATTGACTGCTTCGTCATAAAAGGAAAGATCCTCTTTTTTCAACTCAAATATAACTGTTTTTGTTTCGTTGGGATGTAGAGAGACTTTTTCAAACCTTTTTAACTCTTTGGTTGGCCTTTCTATGCTTGATTTAACATCTTGTATGTATAATTGAACAATTTCCTTTCCTTCAATTTTTCCGGAGTTAGTGACATCAATGGATACTTTAATTACATCATTATTTTTTATTTTTTTCTTGTCAATCATTAAGTTTTCGTAACTGAAAGAGGTGTACGATAAACCGAAACCAAACGGGAAAAGTGGTTCAATACTTTTCTTATCAAAATGGCGATAACCAACAAATATACCCTCGTCATAAAACACCTTGTCATCACCTGGAAATGTTCTTTTAGAAACATGGGCGGGCGAATCTGATAATTTTTTTGGAAAAGTTAGTGTTAGTTTTCCAGAAGGATTGGTGTCCCCAAAAATTACGCTTGCAATCGCTCTTCCAGCTTCCATACCTCCATACCATGCTTCAACAACAGAAGATACATTATCTATCCAGCTATTCATGGCTATTGGGCTTCCGTTGATTAGAACTATAATCGTATTAGCACACTCATTCGCAGTTTTTTGTATTAGTTCAATCTGTTCGCTAGGTAATTCAAAGGATTTCTTATCTTCGCCCTCAGCGTCCATACCGGGGTTATGATTTAATCCAGCAAATATAATTGTTGCATCAGCTTCTGATGGTATTTTCGTGAGTTCTACTTGGTTCAAACATTTTTCCTTTAATCCATCAAGAGGACTAATCTTGTAAGGAGGATAATTAATCGAACTACCCCCGCTAGACATAATATCATCTCCCTCTGTTCTTAAGTTTGCGTTCGGACCAAGCACAGCAATTTTTTTTATTTCATTAATGTTTAATGGTAAACTGGCGTTATCGTTTTTCAAGAGGACAATTCCTTCTTCTGTAATCTTACGTGCTATTGCTTGATGTTCCGGAGTATTTCTACTACCTTTAGGTACTGCTTTCTCATCGTCGTACAATCCAACAAGAAACATAACTCTAATTAATCTTCTAATGTTATCATTCAGATCTTCTTCCGTGAATCCTCCTTCCTGAAAGGCTTTTCTCATATTTGTCTTGTTATATTTTTTTGCAGTAGGCATCTCAAGAGAGAGTCCAGCCTTAACGCATTCTGCAGTACTTGTAGAAGCAGTTGCATTCCAATCAGAGACGGTAAATCCTCTAAAACCCCATTCTTCTATCAATCTTTCTTTCAATAAATTGACATTTTCCGATCCATAGATTCCATTTACCTTGTTATAACATGTCATAAAAGACCACGCATCTGCTTCCAGAACTGTTGCTTTGAAAGCGGGCAGGTATATTTCTTGCAATGCTCTCTCGCTTACTTCGGTACTAACCGTAAATCTGTTTGTTTCTTGATTATTGCATACAAAATGTTTCACACAAGCTGCTATTCTTTGACTTTGAATTCCTTTAACAGTAGCTACCGCTAGAATCTTGTTTAAGTAGGGATCTTCTGTTTGATATTCAAAAGTTCTACCATTCATTGGAGTTCTTTGAATATTAATTCCAGGAGCTAATAACATATGCGCCCCAACATCTCGAACCTCTTCCCCCACTGCTTTTCCAAATTCATATGAAAGATTTGGATTCCATGTGGCAGCCCTACATATAGCGGAAGGGAAGTATGTGGATTTTATTTCTCCCAAAGTGTCAGCTCGAACGCCGTGAGGTCCATCGTACATGGTGAAAGGTTTAACACCTAATCTTTTAATAGGTTTCGTATGCCACATTCGCCTACCTGAACTTAATTTAAATTTCTCCTCTAATGTCAATCTCCCTAATAAATCCTCAACTCTTTTTTCTAAATCAAGATTCTTGTCCATAAATGGGAATCTTTGAATTTGGTCTTCTGAATATTTTTCGCTCATTTTCGTTACCACTACCTAATACTTTAATTTTAAAATACAGAATAAAAAATAACTTTATCTGAATGAAAAAATTTATGATTTTATCAATATCACTCTTAATACTATAAAGAATAGGATTTTGTTTTTAATAAATTAAAATCTTACTCGTTTAAAATAAAAAAAAAATTTAAAACGGAACTGAATGCTATGACTATTCTATTAGATTTATTGATTCTATTAATAACATTTATCTATGTGTTAGCTACTATTCTAATACCCGTCCAATTGAAAAAAAGAGACAAAATTACTAAATTTCAAGCTCGTAAAGCCGTACACCTATTTGCTGGGTTAGCAGTTTTATCAGCACCTTATTATTCCTGGTCATGGTGGGCTGTAATACTCGCTGGTTCAATGACACTTTTAACTCTTCTTAGCTCAAAAAAAAGCGGCGTAAAACAATTAAAAGACTTGTACGATTCAATTGGAGAAGAAGCAGAAGAAAAAGTAGGTTATCTACAGGGACCATTTCATTATTGCCTTTCAATTACATTATTGATTACGATTTTTGTTATTTTTGCGCCAGATCAGATGTATTTCCCAATTGCGGGAATTCTCTTGATGATCATTTCAGATACGCTCGCATCGATCGTTGGTAAAAAATACGGTAAAAGAAAAATTAATCTCCCTTGGTTAAAGACTACTCGATCTTTAGAAGGCTCTATAGCTTTTTTTATTAGCGGTTTTATACTTTGCTTCTTTGCGTTCACCTTTTTAGGTGTTTCAAATCCTATAACACAAGTACATCTCTCACTTGGAGTTGCTCTATTATATTCACTAATTACTAGTGCTTTGGCGACCGTAATTGAATTAATCTCTCCATCGACATGGGACGATTTAACAATCCCTATTGCAACTGTGATATGTGTGTTCTTATTAACTCTAATTTAATCACTATTCTTATTTTTACTTAGATACTTATGGAAAATTTAGATAAAAATTTTGATGTCATCGTCGTTGGAGCCGGAACTGGAGGGAGTATCGCTGCTCGGTTTGTATCCGAAAAAGGTTTAAAAGTCTGTCTTATTGATCGAAAAGATAAGAAAGACATTGGCAATAAAATATGTGGTGATGCTGTTGGAAACGAGATCTTTGATTTCCTGAAGATTAATCATCCGAAAAATGACGAGTTTTCTTGTCGAATTAAGGGTGCTAAATTATACTCACCAGATCAAAAGAAATGCATTGATTTAACTGATCCAAAACAAGCGGGTTACATCATAAATAGATTAGAATTTGGACAACGATTACTTAACGAAGCTATTAATTCAGGAGTAGATCAATTCCTAGATAAAACAATAGTTTTGGATTTGCTATATGACAAAAACATAGTGAATGGAGTAAATATAAAACTCAGTAGTGGTGAAAAAGTAGACCTACATTCCAAAATTTTGATAGATGCATCTGGATTCTACTCCCCTCTAAGAAAAAGAGCACGCGGTATGTTGGTTGAGAAAGAAATATCGAAAGAAGACAGTATCTTATGTTATAGAGAAATTGTTAAATTTTCCCCACATGATCTGAAAATTAAAAATCCGGATTATATTACAATAATAATAAATCAAGAGAAAGCACCAGGCGGTTACATATGGTACTTTCCTAAAAACGAATCCTCTGTCAATATTGGTTTAGGAACATATATGTCCATGAAAGGTAACGTAAAATCACTATACCGACAAAATGTTTTTAACGAGTTTATAAAAACTTCTACATACGAAATTGTATCCTCTGGTGGTGGTGTAGTACCTGTCCGAAGGCCTTTATGGTCTTGCGCAGACGATGGAATTATGTTTATTGGGGATGCCGCTTGCCAAGTTAACCCCCTCCACGGTGGTGGCATCGATCCTTCAATGAGAGGTGGTTTTTTTGCTGCTAAAACTGCTGTAGCCGCAATTGAAAAAGAAGATTTCTCCATCAAAGCATTATGGAACTATAATTATCGTGTTATGACTAGTTTTGGAGCTGAATTCGCTTCCTTAGATTTGTTACGAATGACGCTACAGGTCTTATCTAACGAAGAATTAAATTTTGCGTTAAAGCAAGACTTATTTAGCGGTAAAGAAATTCTCGAAATCTCTTCAACTGGAGAATTTGAACTCCCCTTACTCAGTATGGTAAGCAAAGCGTTCAAAGGGATTACTAAACCAAATTTATTGCTAGATTTGAATTATTTAAGAATACGAATGAATGAAATTTCTAAATTATACAAGAATTTTCCCACGGATATTAATCAATTCGACGAATGGAAAAATCGTGCCATTCAGATATATGATAAGATCAAGAAAATGTTAATTAATACAAAAAAAAATAAATAAATGATAATAAGTAAATAATTATAATAAGTGAATTTTATGACAAGCACCTACGAATATCTAATAAATAAGATAAATCAAGATGGCACG
This sequence comes from Promethearchaeota archaeon, assembly GCA_030599585.1. GTDB lineage: Archaea > Asgardarchaeota > Lokiarchaeia > Sigyniarchaeales > SOKP01 > SOKP01. The sequence continues at coordinate 71,937 of JAUVNS010000012.1, forward strand.
CTCCACTTCTCTTTAATAGATCCTGATCCCACCAAACAAAGCCCTTCTAAAGCGGGAAGAATGGCGCTTTTCGCTGAACAAGCTGGAACCGATGCCATTTTAATTGGTGGAAGCACGGTATTTGACCAAAAATTCGTCGATGCGACAATTTTGGCCATAAAAGAAAAAGTTAAATTACCTATTATAATTTTTCCTGGGGGTGTTGCCAATCTTTCAAAAGAAGCGGATGCAATCTTATTTATGTCGATATTAAATTCAGAAGACCCTTATTTTATAGTAGGCCAGCAAGCGCTTGCCTCCTATACTGTAAAAATGGCAAATCTCGAAATTTTATCTACCGGATACTTAATTGTAGAACCTGGTGGCACTGCTGGTTGGATAAGTAGGGCTAAACTACTTCCAAGAAAAAAACCTAAATTAACAGCAGCATATGCATTAGCTGCAGAATATTTTGGTTTCAAGTTTATATATCTAGAAGCTGGTTCAGGTAGCGAAAGAATGCCATCAGAAATTATTAGACTATGTTCAAGTATTTTAAATATTCCGATAATTGTGGGAGGCGGGGTAAGTTCTAAAGAAGATGCAAGAAGTTTTGTTGAAGCAGGAGCAGATATCATCGTAATGGGAACATTTATAGAAAATCAAATTTTAAAGGACGATGGGAACGCCTTAAAAGCAATTATCGATGAAATAAAAGAATCCAGCAAAAATCGTAAAAAGAATTATAGTCTAAAATAAAAAAAATTACATTCTAATCTATGAAGTTTAAAGACGCTATTGAGATAGCTCGACCTATTAATTGTTTAATGGGAGCTTTGACCGTAGTTATCGGTCTATTAAATACGCGGTTAAACGTACCCCCTGAGAAATTAATGATAAATATCATTCTAGGCGTTTTTATGTATATTTTCCTCGCAGCTTCAACCAATATTATCAATGATATTTACGATATCGAAATTGATAAAGTAAATAGACCAGAACGTCCTATTCCAAGAGGTTCAATAAGTTTAAAACAAGCTAAAGAATTATCTATTCTTTATCTTATCATCGCAATAATTCTGAGCCTACTAAATACTCTCATTTTTAGCTTAACCCTGATAAATTTAGCATTAGTATCTTTCTTCGGGTTTATCGGTTGGGTCTATGCAAAGTGGGGAAAGCGAAGCGGCTTTATTGGAAATGTCATCGTAGGTATTTCTTATTCGATTGGATTAGTTTATGGAGGGTATTTAAATGGCCCAATTATCCCTTCATATATCTTATTTTTCTTTTTAACCGCATTCTCTCTTTTAGTGGCTCGAGAGATTATAAAAGGCTGCGAAGACATAGAAGGAGATAAGATTCAAGGGGTTAAAACGTTAGCAATTAAAATCGGAATTAAGGCTTCTAGAACTATATCAGTAATATTTGCCCTTTCAGCGATACTCTTTTTTATTTTACCAGTATTTACAAATATACTCAACAAATTCCTTTTCATTATTTTCATGGTTATTGGTTTAATCGAAGTAGGATACACGATTCTTCTAATGCTTACTTCTGATTTAAAACAAGAAGATTTAAAGAAAATCAGCTTATTACTAAAAATAGGAATGCTTTTAGGATTAATTGCTTTCTTATTTGCTAGTTTGTAGCTTATTTCTTAGAAATATGCAGTTTTAGAGCCGTTAAAATATTCAAACCTTTTGAGTTGCTTTATAATCGCCAATCATTTCAATAATATCTATTACACTCCCATTTTCAATCAAAGCTTTCAAACGCTTCTTTTTCTCTATTTCAAGTTCATAAGGGAACGTCTCAATTATTTTCCTAACTTGGGTCAGTCCAAGATATTTTCTTGTATAATTTGCGTTAGAGTATTTATATGTTGTTAGAAATTCGCTATCCAACTTCTCTCTAAAATGTTCCAATAGGATATTGAAGTAATTCCGTAATAGAAGCTGATCGTTAAAAGTTAATTCTGGAGTAAGAAATACCTGTATAGGATGGGTGCGATAAGTATTTCCAGACACATAAATCCCATCAACTCCAAAATGTTCCTTAATAATTCCTAATCCTGCTCTTCCATCAATTGATCCCGTATCAACAGTTCGGGCGTAAAGAATATTTCTATGCAACATCTCTTGTAAATTTTTGTTTACTTTGAGAATCAACTTTCTATAATGAGTATTTTCATATTTATTAGCATCGATGACAGAGATCTCAAATGGGCCTGAATTTTTTAAAACTTCATCGTGCTGTAAATAATATCTAATTTTTAATGGATTATGCGTAGCATGCTCTTCTAAAAATTCATCAAAATCAGAACCTGCTCGATATTTATATTTCGGGGTTAAGTGATATTCTCTGTTCAAAAATTTGTTTTTCTTTTTAAATTTAATAGCTTTGAAAGATTGAATTTCATCCTTTTGTTGCGTTTTTCTATTAAAGAAACTAATACAAATGTTTGTTCCCGTAAACTCAAACATACTAGTTTCAAATATAATCATTTTTGCTATTACATAATATTTTAAAAAATCCTGCCGAACTTTATTAGAAACAGATGCACCAAATAAGAAATTAGAGGGAATAACATAGATTAGATTAACTATCTTGTTGCGTAAATCATTAATCATAGCAATTTGATATAAATCCTGATATCCTGCATTCTCGTTTTTAAAATAGTCCAAATAATTTTGGGTTTCTTTGTGCTTCTTTATGTATCCTAAATATAAGTATGGTGGATTTGTTATGTGAAATATAGGAAATTTCTTACGCTTTATTATCTGAGGAAAACTTTCTAGATTATCGCGTAATTTAATATTTGTACGTGCAATCTCACCAGAAATGCCATATGATTCAGCATTAGAAATACATCTTTTAACCATTTCCTCTTGTACATCAGCTAAAAAAATATGATCCTTGAAAAAAGTTTCTCGCTCATCGGACGGAATTTCTCTCAGTATTGGTAAGATTAAGTTGCCCTCTCCGGCGTATAGGTCTGTCCAAAGATATTCCCAAAGATTCGTTTTTATTTCGGGAAGAATATATTTATAAAAAATATCTAAGGATGTCAAGTGTTGACCATACTTGCGTCTGTTCGCTTTTTTCTCGATATCTTGTGTTTTATTCCCCATTTTTAAATATAATATTATGTTTTTAGCTATTTTTTAATCTAATAGGTTTTAGAAAGAATTAAGTTTAAACTCGAAAATTGGTCTCCATTTTTTTTAATAGAATATTAGCATTAGTTTATTATAAAAATATTGAATTAATGTCAATTAAAAATGATTAAATAATAACGTGAAATAATATGAGTGAAACCGAGAACAAAGTTGTAAAGAACTATATCGCTCAAGTTAAACAAAAACTTCCTGAATGGTTAAAATGGAAGGACGATGAATTAAAAGACGTACTTGAGGATTTAAAAGCGCAATTATATGGTGAAGCACGAACTATTTCTCAAGGCGAAGAATTAACTGACGCAGATTTACAAGAAGCGATCCGTAGAATGGGTACACCGGAAAGTATAGCTAAATTGTACAAAAACCGTGGCACACCCAAATTCTTTCTTACGCAGGAACTTTTTGATTTTTACTTAAGATCGTTGTTTTTCTTCTTTGGAATTGTTATTTTTATTAACATCATTGTAGGGGTTTTCCAATTCTTTTTTAGAGCATGGTGGGAAGTTTTAGGCGGAATTCTATCTGGTATTTGGATCGGTTGCCTTATAGCCGCCATCGTAATAACAATCGTTTTTGTTTACTTTTCGATGGAAGGATTTTTACCAGAAGATTTTGGAATTATACCTAGACGCTTAGCGATTCTATTCCCTTTTAGCTTTACTGAAGAATACATGGATGAAACAAGAGCTTATACTAAACAACGCATAGAAGAAGCTAAGTTACTTGGAAAAGAAAAGCTCGCAGAAGCAAAAATACGAATAGAGGAGAAATTCGCTGATAAGAGAATTCAAAGAGAAGAGAAGCGAGTCGAAGCTAAAATACTTCGGAAACAAAAATTAGAAGAAGCAAAGGCATTAAGAAAGCAAAAATTAAAGGAAGCCAAGGAGAAAAGGGCGTTTAAAAAAACTCAACCTATCACAATTGGTGAATTAATATTTGGCACTACAGCCGGAATAATTTTCGGCTTACTTCTGATACTCCAACCTTTTTCAGTCACGGGGTTGATGCAACCAGCTTTCTTAAATTGGCTTTATTACTTTGGGCTTTTGATTTTCGTGAGTGGACTAATTAGTTTGATTAGGCTCGTAATCGGAGTTAGTAATTATACAGGTCAACAAATTTTCCTAGTAATTGGAGCTCTTTACAAGCTTTCATACGTCCCATTGTTTGTATTTCTCCTTAACGAACCGCAGATTTTTCCAATATATATGTTTTCAGGAGGAGTTATATCTTCCATACCATCTGATCCGTCAAGTATTATCTTCATTATATATTTCGGGGTAATAATTTTAATAATTGTAGGTATTTTTGGTGGTATGATCGGGAATTTTGTGAAAGTTGGAAAGTATTCCAAACTAAAAAAGGCTTATTAAAGCCTTCCTTTTTTTTATTTTAATATAATTTTAATGATAAATTCTATCAACTAATAGATGAGCTTAGATTTTCTATTAATATAATACGAAGAAGTTCAATTAAATACGATAAATAAAAAGAAAAAAAAAGTTATTTATTATTTATATTTCTGTATCTTAAAGATGTTGTAGATATTTTCGATTGTTGTTAGGCATGTAATCGCGATAATAACGCTAATAATTGCTCTATATTCGTCATAAAACTCTACAGAAATCCCAACATGTATCCATGGTTCTGAAAAGAATGGAAAAATCTCAGGACGATTCATTAAAATAACTAAAAGTGGAATTACTGAGAGTTTAAGAGGAATTATTATTGCATGCAACACCTGGTGAGTCTTAGGTCGACGATTACCAATTATTCCCCTAGATATATCTAAAGAACCTTCAAGCATTGTAATTAACCCAAAAATTCTTAAAATCATTAAGAAATCGGGGAAAAACATGTATGTAGGGAAAGGTTGGGATAAAAGGACGATGCCAAATATTAGGCCAATTCCTCCACCTATAATTTCCCCTGCTGGCTTAATGAAAGGTTTTAAGGGTTGTTTTAGAGTTTGAGAAGCGGGAACTTCCTCTTCAATTTCTTGTTCCCTTAATTGTTTCATTAATTTTTGTTCTTTTTTAGACTTAAAATCTTCGGGAAAATATCCCTCGTGAGATAAAGCGACGAATACAATAGTAACTATTGTAAAGGAAAGGAGCAGACCTGATTGAATTCCCGTAATAAGCCCTCCGATTAAGGATCCAAATGAACCGTTTCCTGTGAAAAAACTCACTATTAACCCAATTATAACCAATGCTACAATAACAGCGAAAACTGCAGAAAGTGCTTTGATGTATAAAGGCCATAATTCTTTAGTTATATAGTATTTAGGCTCTCCACGTCGTTTATACTCTTTTACGATATTCTGAGGCGTACCCATGTGATCAATTGCTAACTTAACCGATTTTTCATCAGGTTGGCCAGTTTCTGAAAGTTCTGCCGCTTTACTCCATAGATGCTCTTCCAAATCCGCCAAAATCTCTTTATGCTCTTTCTTGTCTTTAAGCCATTCAGGAAGATTCTTCCCAATTTCCTTTATATATTCTTTCACGGAATATTCCATGCTATTTTCATTCATTTTTTAAACCTCTTTCATCTAATTCTTTTTCTATATAGTGCCCACATACGTCGCAATATTTTGCTTCTAAATTTTGGATATCAATTTTATTGGCACATGCGGGGCAATAAAGATATTTGTTTTGTTTTAAATGGACACTAACATCGAATAATGGTGCGATTGCTTCGGTTAGTTTCGAATAAAACCCTGATAAATAATTGTATATTTTCTCCCCGTAAACTGTAATGTAGTAGAATTTTCTCTTCCTTCCTTCTTCTTCTCTTTCAGATTTTATTATTCTATCGCCTTCAAGTTTTCTTAATATAGGATAAAGCGTGCCTTCTTCAATTATTAGCATATTATGCGTTTGCTCTAGAAGGTCTTTGGAGATTTGATATCCGTGTACGCCAGTTTTTCCATATTGACTGATTATCGATAATATACTAAGCGTTGAAGTACCTCGATTTATTTCGGATTCAAACTTGGAAGCATATTCTTGGAACTCAGTGTCCATTCCTTTTACTTTTTTTATCAATTTTTGTAGCACCTTTTTTCAAAATAGTATTTATTTTATAGTATCTTATCAATACTATATCTGATATAGTATATAAATCTTGGTATTGTTTATATTTTCTAAAATAAAAATTTATTACTCACCATATTTTCTAAAGAATTAGAATAACGATGGAATTGTCCAAGAATCTGAGAGGTAAGCTTGAGAATCTTACATCCTTCTTAAGAGATAGAGAAGTAATCGTTGCATTTTCTGGAGGAGTTGACAGCAGTTTATTAGCGTTTCTTTCAAATAAATTCGCTAAAAGAGCATTACTTGTAACCGAAAAATCAATCCTTTATCCTGATGAGGAGATTAGATTGACTAGCGAATTTGCAAAAAAATACAGCATAACCCATTTGATAATTGAGCGTGATCCTTTAAAAGATGAAAATTTTAAAGTCAATCCTAAAAATCGGTGTTACATTTGTAAAACAGGCTTATATAAGGACATCATAAAAATTAAGGAAGAGAAGGATTTTGATATAATATTAGATGGGTCAAATATAGACGATTTATCAGATTATAGGCCAGGAATGCAAGCTCTGAGAGAGTTAAATATTACCACTCCTTATATAGATTTCAAAATAAACAAACAAGAGATTAGAGAGTTATGCAAATACTTTGATTTAGAAGTTCAGTCGAAACCTTCAATGGCCTGTTTTTCGTCGCGTATACCCTACGATCAAGATATCAACGAGGAGAAATTAGAAATGATTAGAGAGGCTGAAAAATTTTTGAGAAATTCATACAATTTAAACCAGTTACGAGTCAGACTCCACGAAGGAAAACTAGCACGAATCGAGCTTATGCCTGAGGATATTATGAAAGTTATGACCGATAAAAACATTGAAAAAATTAAAACTAAATTCAAACAATTAGGATTTTGCTACATTACGATTGATTTAGAAGGATTTCGGTCTGGATCACTAAATGAAGTCTTCATTTTTAATGGAGTAGATTAAATTTAATGACTTCTTCTAAAATATCCCGCATAAAAAATTACAGCTCCGAGCATACCAAAAAGATCAAAAATATACCAGGCACTACTAAAACCAACAATAATAGTAGGAACACTACCAAATGTTTCTGTAAAAATAATACTTGATGATATTCCTTTTGCAATAAAATTAATTATTACTAAGAACAATAACATATACTTTCCTTTTAATTTCAACCTAAAAAAATACCAGTATTTATTAGGGCTATCCAGTAGAAGAAACACATTCACTCCAAGTAACCCTCCTGAAGCTAAACCAATAGGAAAATAAAATATTATGATATTAATATAAGGAATATACATACTCATTAATAGGTTAATTAAACCACCTAAAACAGAACAAGCTACAAATAAAAATAACAAAAATTTTGGACCGTATTTATTTTCAATAGTTCTAATAAAATAGTAAGAACAGACTAACAATATGATAAAATAAGCTAATTCGATTGGGTTAGCAAAGTAAATAACGAAAATTGAGGTGAATATAGTCCAAATAAATGAATCGGAATAAAAACCAGAAGTAAAATGGCTTATACACATATAATACGGATAAAAGTAAGCAATTATCGAGGAAATAACTAATACTGCATATAAAACGAGCGTTCCGATAAAAAATCTTTCTCCTTGTACACCTATGTCTCTATTTCTACTAAATTTTTCCCTTTTTCGTTGTTTCTCCTTAATTCGCTTTTTCTGATATTTAACATCAAAACTACAGTCATGATTTTCTGGTAATCGGTGTTTACCACAAAAATTACCCCCACAATAGCTACATTTAAAGGGTAATGCTCCGGCTTTTTCACCACAAAATTCACAATAAGACAAATGATGTCTCCAAGGTTAATTTTTGAAAAAATTTCTATTTATGTCTTTAATTATATTTCGATTTAAATCTTTTTAAATCTTATTGATGTTTTAAATTTTGAAATAAATCTTAAGTAGGTATGATTAAAATATAAAGTATAAGGAAGTTTTAGGCATTTAAAAGACTCTGCTTTCTAATGTGATCAATTATTTTTTTTCTCTTTTTCAAAGCTTCTATAGCTGCGTTTTCGATTTTTTTCTCCATTTCTAGCTTCATTTCAGGAGTTTCTTCCCCTATTTCTTGTTTAATTTTAGTGTAAGCCGATTCTCGAAATTTGGGAAGAATTGATTTTTTCACTTCTCCTTCGTAAATCATATTTACTTGTTTAGAATTGTCTACATAACCAATTTCTGCGCATTTAATATTTCTCGATGCCAAATCACTAATTATTTGTTCCGATATACTCTCTTCGCAGTAAATTAGAAGCGCATCTAACGATACACCTAAGTAATCAACTCCTACTTTTTTTAATAATTCTAACACGGCAGGATTAACAAGCTCTCTTACTCGCTGCTCATAGATTGTTACTCCAGATTTCGCTTCGTAGTTAATTTCGTATAAATCTCCCCTAAGACCCCCGTTTGTGACGTCACACATTGCCCTTATGTCGCTAAGATATTCTTTTTTTAACAAAACATTACAAGCCTCTAGGAATTTAACATTCATCGTTTCGTTTACGACATTATGATTTCCCGAATATATGGCTGTTGTGGTTATCGTTCCACCTCCGGCGCCCTCAGTCATTAATATTTTATCTCCAACTTGAATGTTGCGTCTCGCCAATAATTTGTTTCGAGCAACACCAACCGCACTAATTCCGCCCACTAATCTATTCCCAATAACCATATCCCCCCCTATCCTTAAAGTTGAACCAGCAGTTATTGGCACTCCTGATATCTCGGCAACTGCGGAAATTCCCGCCATAAAATCAAACAATTTTCCTACATCTGCGTCATCTGCTAAATGAACATCAATCATAATGGAAATTGGTTCTGCTCCCTTAACGTACAAATCTCGCAAACAAGCTCGAGTAACATGAAAACCACAAACGAACGGAAAATCACTAAGGCGACTATGGATTCCCTCCATTTTTGAGACAATAATAATATTATCAGTTCCACTAAAATTACTCATGTCAGATAAATTAACCGCTCCCGCGTCATCTAAAGATGTTGGTGATAAAAATGGTTTTTTTTTAGTTTCTGATAATTCTGCAAGTAATTTATGAACAAAAAAATCCCCTACTCCTCGACAACCAACTCCTTGCTTTCCAACACTCACATTTGCCATATTAATATCTAATAATTCTTTAATAAACGGTTCTGATATTTTAGAGATATCACTTGTTTTACACTCTGTTAATATGGCGTTTGCCAATGTATACGCTGACTCTTTGTTGATGTCCTTAAAATCAGTGTATTCTTGAACTAGCCTTTCAAGGATTTCTTCATCAGTTTTATTTTGCGTTATTAACCTTCTTGTTAAACCTTCTAAATCACTCAATAATTAACACCTTTTAGTAGTCTTCAAAAATGGATATAAATTAATCATTTACAGTGCTTATAAGAATGATAGAAATAATAAGCTTTTTGTACTGTTTGTCGAAGAATAGAATTTTCTAAATGTTTTATGAATAAAAATAATTTATTGCTTTTAACAAGCAAAATTAATTTCATAACTCTATTAAAAATTAAAGCCAATAACGATATATATCTTAGAAATTATTTAATATCTAAAGATTTAATTGTTAATTTCAAAGAATTTAGAGCTACCAATCCAATTTAAAAAGATTTTTTATGCTTAATTAATTATAACTAAAATATTTAAATTGCGCTGAATTATCTTTTAATTGACACTAGTGATTATAATACCATTGAATTAAAATGTCTAAAAAATCAATTAATAGCAAAGCAAATAAAAACCTTAACACTTCTCTCATAAAATGCTTAACTGAATGTGAGAAGGGGGAAGAAGTTGTTGTACTACGTGTAAATGCAGGTCGTAATGCAAAAACTCGACTTGCTAATCTAGGCGTTGTTCCGGGTGTAAAAATAAGAAAAACTAAAAATGCACCTTTCAAGGGACCATTAGAAATAATCGTAAAAGGCTCTTCGTTAGTTATAGGGAGGGGCTTGGCTTCTAAAATTATAGTAGAATGTAATGGAGCTTGTTTAACCTAATTTTGGATACAAATTAAGGTAAAAATCATTTAAAATTGTAATTTATCTTACAATAAGAACAGTGTGTAAATAATGAGTTGTCATTCGCCAAAGAATAAATCTAAAAATGAACTAAAGTTCAAAGACACAATAAACATCGCTCTGGCAGGCAATCCAAACGTTGGTAAATCCGTGATTTTTAATCAACTTACCGGTCTTAGTCAAACAATCGGAAATTGGCCTGGAAAAACCGTTGAACGAATGGAAGGTCGTTTAGAATTTTTAGGTTATCATTTTAATATTGTAGATTTACCTGGGATATACTCTCTTTCAACATATTCCTTAGAAGAAATAGTAAGTAGAGAATTTGTTATATCCGATGAAGTCGATATTATCATAAATGTTATCGATGCTACAAATTTAGAGCGAAATCTATTTTTTACATTTCAATTGCTAGAATTAAAGATACCAATGATTCTAGCTATAAATCAGATGGATATATTACGAAGAAGGAACATCGATTTAGATTTTAAAGAACTAGAACGGATTTTTAAATTACCTGTTCTTCCTGTGGTAGCAGTTCATGGAACGGGGGTCCATCAACTATTAGAAGAGGCAATTGAGTTGGTAGTGTATCGTCGTCCTCACCGCCATTCTAGAGGAAAACGGTTAATAGAATCGAAATATCACAGTCGTCCTCGCCCTCACCCTCATTCTAGAAGAAAGCGATCAATTGAATCTAAGCATCGTGGACGCCATTATTATCGCGTAGAGCATGTTCTCAAAAAATTTGAATCTAAGGGAGCAATAAAAAAAAACTTCACATTTCCAGAATTGCATCAGATAACATCTTTCGGAAAAGAAGTAGAATTAAAAATTTTAAGCTTAATTGAAAAGATAAATAGTTATGAGCAAATAGTATCGTCATGTAATTACCCCTCAAGGTTTTTAGCGATAAAACTATTGGAAAGAGATCGTGAGGTTATAAAAATATTTACGGACAATGAAGAAGGAAAAGTAATTATCGAATTATCTCAAAAATATCGAGAGGAGCTTGAAAATATACACGGTGAAGATATTAATACAATTATATCGTCAGAAATTTACAGCAATATTAAGAAAATTATAGATTTAGTCCTCAGAACTAAGATGAAAAGAAGTAGGAAAAGGAGAACTCTTGCTGATTTTTTCGACCATCTCACAACCCATTCTATTTTTGGCTACATTATTTTAGTTGTTGTTTTATTTGGGATTTACTTCTTCACTTTTTCCTTAGGAGATTTCTTTGCTGAAATTATAGATAATATTTTCATGATTTTGAACGACATCGTTTACATAAATTATGATGCTGATAATAATTTAGTTAAGATATTTTGGGACGGTGGAGTAGGAGGGATTGCTGGTGCCATTGGAGGTGTTTTAGTTTATGTCGTTCCGTTTTTTTTAGTTATAGAAATTCTACAAGACTCGGGTTATTTACCAAGAGCCGCGTTTTTAATGGATAGATTAATGCACTCACTCGGAGTCCACGGAAAAACGATTATACCAATGATTTTAGGTTTTGGTTGTAATGTTCCGGCATGTGCGGGATGTAGAATAATGGAAACTGAAAGAGAGAAAAAAATATCTATAGCTCTTACTTCTCTTGTACCGTGCGCGGCGGCAATGACCGTCGTTTTAGGGTTGGTAGGGCGATATTTAGGATTTTATTGGGTATTAACATTATTTCTGATTAATTTTTTTGTTATTTTTGTGGTGGGGCGAATCTTGAATAAAACGTTACCTGGTCAATGTACAGAACTAATAATGGAAATGCATGAATATCGATTACCTAATTATGCTGTCATTTTTAAACAAACATGGGTTCGAACCAAAGAATTTATATTTAAAGCTATGCCCATAATGGTAGTACTCGGAATAGTTTTAGAAATTTTATTAATATTCAACGCTTTAGAGCCAATAAATGTTATTTTGAGCCCTGTCACGGTATTTTGGTTGGGGCTACCAGCTATAACTGGCGTGTTCTTAATATATGGAATTTTAAGGAAAGAGTTAACCTTGGTTCTCTTATCGATTTTAGCTAATTCTTTAAATGTTACCCTTTTAGAATTATTAACTCCAATTCAAATGGTTGTATTTTCGATGGTTACGATGCTCTACGTACCATGCTTCGCAACTGTAATTATTCTTGCAAAACAGGTAAATTGGAAATATGCTATTCAGATATCTCTTTTAGAGATATTTTTGGCATTGCTTGTTGGTGGAATTATTAATTTTGGATTTTTCCTGGTGACAAGCTTCTAAAACGATTATTACAAAATTCGTAATTATATCATATTTAAATTATTTTAAAAATTCTTATCCGTAGCTCCAAATTTTTTTAAAATATTGAAGCAAAATGGTAAAATGTAGAATTACAACACCATGTAGGATCCACCTTTCTCTAATCGACGAAAACGGATATCTTGGTCGAGTTGATGGTGGAATCGGCCTTATGTTAGATAGACCTAATGTAATATTTGAAGCTTCTAATAACGCAGAGGAGTTTCAAATTGAAGCTCATAAATACTATCGTGAATCGATTGAAGTCATTAATGAGCAAGCTTCAAAGGTTTTTAAAGCATTCAATATCAATAATAAGAACTTTCACTTCAAATTAAAGAGATACTTTCCAAGCCATGTAGGATTAGGATCTAAAACTCAACTCTCATTAGCCATAGCAGTAGCGATAACTAAATTAAAAGATATTAATAATGTTTCTGTGGAAGAATTGACAAAACTTGTAAATAGAGGTGGAACGTCAGGAATTGGATGGAGAGGATTTGAAAAAGGTGGCTTTATTGTTGATGCTGGCCATGAATTTGGAAAAGGTAAAGAAAAAGAAACATTTCTCCCTTCTTCAGCTTCAAAATCTGCTAATCCCGCACTTACTATTTTACGATACAAAATTCCTGAACACTGGAGATTTGTTCTAGTAATCCCAAATGTAAAGAAAGGAGCCTATGGAGATGAAGAAGTTAGCATTTTTCAGAGACATGCTCCTATCCCAAGAGAGGAAGTGAACGAAGTGTCTCATCAGATTCTAATGAAATTAGTTCCCGGAGTTATTCGAAAAGATTTAGTGAGTTTTGGTGAAGGTTTAAAAAGAATACAGAATATTGGATTCAAAAAAATTGAAATCTCTCTCCAACATGAGATTGTAAAAGACGTTCTAACATTTTTTGAAGATTATGGGGTTAAAGCTTACGGAATGTCTTCATTTGGACCTAGCGTAGTAGGAATCGTAGAATCTGACGATGAAGCAAATAAACTTTTAAAAGCGGCTCAGATGCGTGTAAACGGTGTTGGTGGACACATTTACCTATGCAAACCTAATAATCACGGAGCAAAAATAGAAATTGTAGATGATTTTTAATGTCTAATAACAAACATAATGCATATTTTCCTCCTGATTTAAGTGATGGAGAAAGAGCAAGCTTTGAAATAGGTATAAAGTTAGGGGCACTTTATCATATTCTATGTGGGATGCCAATTTCCTCGAATTCTAGCGTTATTGATTCTATTGAAAAAGGTATCGAAGCGTCCATCTCATGCCAACCATATGTTAAATTTGTTAAAGTTAATATTAATCGTAAACAAATTCAAGGAGATAAGTCTTCTGAATTTGAATACGATGAAATTACCGGGAAACACATCCAAGCTAAAGTTGTTCTAGATTTCAGATCTGTAGAAATCATAGCAAAAATAGAATGGATTGAAGAACTCAAGTACCCTTTGATGTTTATTGAGAAAATATCAAAAAAAATCTAACTCTCTAAACTACTAACATAGTCTTTAACATATTCAATTGCTTTCAAAGCGCTTGTATTTTTTCCAAATCTTAGTACCTCACTAACATTTTCTTCAATTTTATATTTAATCTTATTGAATACGGTTTTATCTTTTTTTTCTTTGGCGACATATAATTTTGTAGCTAAAATGATAGTTTCCAATGTAAGGTTTTCTGCTCTATTATATAGTTTAAATGATTCTTTAAATTTTTCGTAAGAAATTACAGATAAACTTATTTCAACTAACTCCACCTGTCCTAAACTATCAATCTTTACGACTTGATTTTTATTCGTTGCTACGCACGAGATAATAGCCCACGCTTGATTTAAATATGGCAAATGAATAACATTATCTTGTGTAATTCCTTTAAAAATTGCCTTATGCTCGTTTTTCACATCAAATGGATATAAATTATAATGGCGTTCCGTAAATGTCTCGATACTACTAGAAATATAATTACCTTTTAAAGATGCTATTGCATAAAGAAAGATGTCATCAACAAAATTTAAAATAATTAATTTCGTGCTATCGAGATTTTTATATGTAGTCGTATTTGGGAATGGCCAAATTTTTATTGTATTATTTTCCAACAATCTTATACCCATAGCGGCAGTGTTTGAAACTATTTTATTATTCTTTATAGAATAAGTTGTAGCTAAAACTTCATATAAATAGTTCATTTCCAGACCTATAGATGCAAGGTCTCCTTGAAAATTGGATGGCATTACCTTTAATCATACAAATTCTTAGTTGTATAAGTAAGAATATATCCAAGCTCTTTAATATTTTATAAAAATTTAATCACATTTATACCTCGAACAAGAAGCATTAAAAATTAATAAAAATAAAAAGAATTGTTGAACTTTAATTATAAGCAAAACAACTAGAGCTTGATTTTCATTGATTAAGGTATTAGGAATCGACCCTGGCTCATTAACGTGGGATTTTTTCGCTTTAGAAGGTAAGCAAGTTATCTTAGATATTTCAATTTCTACAAAAGAAGTGATAGAAGAACCTTCTAGAGCGATTTCGATCATAAAATCAATAAAAAATCTTGATTTAATCGTAGCACCAAGCGGTTTTGGATTACCACTAAAAAATGTTAAGGATATTACCGAAAAAGATATTTTTTTAACACTTTTAAAATTTGACAAAAAGGAGAGGGAACAATTAGTTGGATTAGGGGAAGTTCTTCGATTAATGAAAGCAGAAAATCTTCCTGGAATCATTGTTCCCGGAGTTAAACATCTACCTACAATCCCTCGATATCGTAAAATAAACAAAATCGATATGGGAACGGCAGATAAGCTTTGTACCGTCGTTACGGGAATTAGAGATCAAATAGACCGTTTAAAAATGCAACCTGCAAACACTAATTTCATCATGGTTGAACTTGGATTTGGTTTCACAGCAGTTTTAGCAATAGAAAACGGACAGGTGATCGATGGGATTGGGGGTTCTAACATTATGGGTTTTAAAGCTTGTGGGAATCTTGATGGAGAATTAGCTTATTTAATTAAAGATATTAAGAAAAACATCATATACGGAGGAGGATTGTCCTCAATATCAGGGCATGGCGATTTAACCTTTGACCAATTTACGAAATTAGTTAAAAATGACCCTCAAACAAGATTGGCTTTTCACGCTTACATTTCTGATTTAATCAAGGCAATTTATGCTATATCATCCTCTTTTTCGAATAAGGATCAAATAACTGAGATATTATTAGCTGGAAGAGGATCGAATAATCATATTATTAAAGACGAAATCGCTACTAGTTTAGAAGGTTTGTTTACCGTTAATTTAATGCGAACCTATGGTAGCATTTCAAAACACGCAGCTCAAGGTGCTGCTTTTATTGCTAATGGACTTCTTGGTGGAGAATTTGCCCCTATCGTAAACAATCTGAAAATCAAAGAAGCTAAGGGTTCCGTTTTAGACGATATATATGTTTCTTTCGATAAAAACAAACTATTGAGTGATTTAAATTAAAAATATTTTAATTATAACTGGTCAAAGTAGTTATTCAATTATTGAAAAAGTTATTTCTCCTATTAAATATCACAGAATTAAAGTTTATAAAGCTCCAGTAACAATTTCTGCCTTTATTTCAGAAACTCTAGTTGAAGATATAATTAAAGAAATAACTATTCAAGATTATGATTTGATTTTACTCCCTGGATTTATACAGTGGGACACCACTAAATTAGAGAAATTAAATTCGATCGCAATTAGAAAAGGTCCAGAGTTTGCTTCAGATCTCCCTATGGTTTTGAAACACTTAGACGCTCTTAAACTCTCTAATTCTACTCCCGCAAATAAAATATTGGAACTCTCAAGCGAACAAGAATACGAAGAAATCCTAAAAGAACAGTTAGAACTTGCCAGAGATAACATAGATTCCAACACATTCTTTTTAAATGATAAAACCTCAAATCTAATGATTGGACCTATGCTTCCACCTCCGATTATTGCTGAAATAGTAAATTGCCCAGAAAAGAATGATCAAGCAATACTTAGAAAAGTAAAGCATTACATAGAATCTGGTGCTGATATAATTGATATTGGATGCGTCGCAAACAAACCATCTCCTGACAGGGTAAAAAATATTGTTAAACTTATACGAAATAAGTTTAGTGTTTTAATTAGTGTCGATTCAATGGAAAAAAGTGAAATATTGGCTGCTGTTGATGAAGGCATTGACATGATCCTAAGTTTTGATCTTGGAAATTATAAGGATTTCTTAGGTATTCCTAGGGATATACCTATTGTAATATTACCAACAAACATTAAATCCGCCTATTTCCCTAAAGAACCAGAAGTAAGAGTTAAAAATTTGTTTAAATTAACGGAAGAATTGAGACAGGAAGGATTTAAAAAATTAATTGCCGATCCATTATTAGAAACTCCCATCGTTCCAGGGATTTGCAATTCTCTGGAAGCATATTTCTTATATAAAAAGCAAGTATTAAAAGAAGAAAAGAAGAAATTGGAATTACCTCTATTCTTTGGAATTTCAAACGTAGTAGAGCTAATGGATATAGATTCAGTGGGCGTAAATGGATTGTTAGCAAGCATCGCAATTGAGTTAGATATGGGTATATTATTTACAGTTGAACACAGTGCTAAATTAATGGATGGAGTAAGAGAACTAAAAGAGAGCGTGAAACTAAATTACATCTCAAAATTTAAAAAAACACCTCCAATAAATCATGGAATTAGCGTATTTAAAGCTAAAGGTAAGACGAGTCAAAAACTTCCAGAAATTGATACCAGAAACGCAGTAGCTATCAAAGAATCTGTTTCTGATTATGTACCAGACAAAAATGGATACTTTAAGTTTTATGTGAATTACTATACTAAAGAAATTTACGTATTATTTTTTTCTAATGATAATAATCTTCTCAAAACTTTAATAGGAAATAACGCTGAAACACTTAGCAAAAAAGTTCTTGAATTAAAATTAACAAATAATTTAACCCATATTAATTATATTGGAAGAGAATTAGCAAAAGCAGAATTATGTCTCTTTTTAGGAAAACCATATATCCAAGATGAATAAAAAAAACAATGTTTCAATATGCGAAACAATTTCCTAAAGTCCATACCAGGTAAATATTTTTCTAATTTTTAAAAATAGTAAAAAGCGTTAAGATTTAATCGTTTAAGAAGCCTATCATCAATTAACGCAAATTAAACAATAAATTATAATTTATAAAAAAAATCCTTAAAGTTCAGTAGCTTTAATAATAAATTACCTAAATAAATCGAATTGAAAGAATGATGAAAAGAAATATAAATTTTGTTAATAGAAAGATAAGGAAATTGAATCTTACAAGTAGACCCACTCGAAAATTATATAGAAAATTTGATCAATCAATCTCTCCAGCTGGGTCAACTAAATACGATGAACTTGTGAAATCATTAAGAGAAAATCCTAATTTAAACGCTAAGAATTTCCATCAAACGCTTGACAAAGAAACAAAGAAGATATTTCCTCGTTTAACAGTAGAGGAATTTGATGTTGCAAAATTTGTTGCATTACAAAAGTATATAGAACAACTTGAAGAGGACTTAGCAGAAATGGGCGATGATGCTCAACTGGGAAATATTGATTTACAAAACGCCTTACAGAAACAGCAGCAAACGCTTCAATTGCTTTCCAATGTTTCTAAAATGCTTCATGACACAAGCATGGCAGTGATACGCAAGATCGGATAATGAAATGCCAAAGTAGTGGACAAACCTTTTATACAAGACGAATAATATTAAATGAAAAAAAAGAGAGATTGCATTTTTTAAATAATCTCGAAGCATGTCTTTAAATCCATGCCGGGGACTAATAATGGAGTTAGTTTTGCGCTAGTTTTTGCTAAATTAGCCATATGTGTTTTCATTGCTTCCCCACTTTCATATTTTTCGTAGAATAAGATTTTGTTTTTGTTATCCTTGCCTTTAACAGTGTGAGGGATATATTCTAAAGTTCCTGATTCAGACGCTTTTACTTGTAAAGCCATTTCTTTTAAAACTTCTTTTGCTTCTTCCATTTTTCCTTCTTTTACTTCAACTATCGCTATGAGTGTTACCATTTTTATTTATCCTCGTTATCTAATTTAAAATTACGTAATTAAGTGAAAAATCCATTTAAGTAAAAGTATCCTAAAATAATTATACCTTAAACCTATCTTAAATTATTATCAATTGAAGTATTACTTAATAAAAGATAAGAAAGTATTAGGAAAGAAATCATGATTCCAAAAAAGATGGATATCTATCTTCGAGAGCACCTTCCGGAAGCTACTCTAAAAAATAGACTTAAAAAAGATAACGGAAAATGTTATCTAGAATTTACTAACACTGACGAGCACCTTCTATCAAGGTTGGGAATTGTAAGCGATAGACTCGGCCCCCAACTTGTAGCCTGTATCTGGGACGAGAGCTCCCAATTAGAAATTGGGGGGTATTTAGTAGTTGATAATCTCTCAATGGGAAGGCCCTCAATGGGGGGCATTAGAATGTTACCAGAGATTACTCCCGCTGATATACATAACTTAGCTCGAGGTATGACTCTAAAAAACGCAGCTGCTAACCTTCCTTATGGGGGGGGAAAATCAGGCATTGTGGCTGAGAGAACCATCTCGTCTGAAGAGCACGACAAAGTCGTTAGCGGTTTTGCCCATTTGATACGACAATATAAAGATATTTATGTTCCAGGCCCAGATGTTGGAACTAAAGATGCTGATATGAAATTAGTTGCTATAGAAAATGGATTGGATAGCGCTGTATCTAAACCAGCTGATATGGGTGGTAATCGAATTGATGAATTAGGCGCTGCTGCGGGAGGAGTTGTAATTGCGTTGCAAACTTTGTTGAAAATTATGCCGCGATTGAGAGTTCTCCCTCAATTTGCTAATTTAGAAATACCTGAAGGAAGCGATATTACGGTAATCATTCAAGGCTTTGGAGCTGTTGGAGCACATGCCTCACGCATACTGAAAGAACGAATTTCTGAGGCTAACGTAATAGGTATTAGTGATTTAGAAGGTTATTTATTTAACGAAAATGGGCTTCCAATTGACGAACTTTTTGGTTTATGGAAAAACATAGGTTTAGTTACTAATACATATTTTGAAGATAAGATTGCACCCGATGGATATAAACATCCAACCAAATTTTCAACAAATGCTAACAACTTACTTCTTGAGAACGCATTCTGTTTGGTACCTGCTGCTCCAATATTTAATTATTTAGGCGTACGCTCATCTGATAATGCATCGATGTTAGTAGATCGAATGGGAAAATGGTCTGTAATTATCGAAGGTGCAAATACATACTCTCCAGATCCCAATAGAAAGGCAGCTAGAACTCGCATGGAACAATTAGTATATGGAGAAAAAGGCGTGATGATAGCTAACGATTATTTAGTTAATTCGGGAGGAGTAATATTTGCTGCTCAAGAACATGTTATCAAAACACCTGACAACCTTCAAATACCAGACGAATTATTAGGAAATCGCGAAGCTGTAGAAAAATGGCTAAAGGATCACGAAGATAACTTTGCTGAACTATCGAAACAACGCTTAATAGCGGGAGAGGAATATAGAGAAAACGTTATTCACCATAACATGATTGAACTAGTTGATTTATTAGCAGGTAACCCAGACATGTTACCTTGTACAGCTGCTCAGCGAGTAAGCATCCAACGACTTTCCGCTAAAGAAAGTCAACGAACTGCTAAGGATATAATGGTTTCGCTTCCAACCATAGATGTGAATAGTAGCATACAAGATGCCGCAAAATTAATGATAGATGAAAATAGTGGTATAGTTGCCGTTCTCTCAGAAGGTAAACTTATAGGAGTTGCAACCGATTGGGATATTACAGAAGCAGTTTCCTCTAATAGTTGTGATGTTAAACTTGATAGAATTATGACTAAAGATGTTATTACAGCTTCTCCGGATTATACGATGCTAGACATTGTACGTGAATTAGAACAATATCAAATATCTGCTATGCCAGTTGTTAAGGACGGAAATGTTTTAGGAAAAGTAAGTTCGGACTTAATTACACAACGTTACGTCTTAAGTCTTTTACAAGATCACAGAATTTAGTGAAATTTTAAGATATTATACAACGTATCTCTCTGTGCTGGGCGTTTTCCCGCAGCTTTAATAATTTCAATTATTTCCTCTGGAGATAAGTACTCTCCAAATTCCGCACCTGCACTTTTTGATATATTTTCTTCCATTAGTGTCCCAGAAAAATCGTTTACTCCATAATTAAGAGATACTTGAGCAAATTTTGGACCCAATTTAACCCAAGAACATTGAATATTCTCAATGTAATTGTTGAAAAAAATTCGTGCTACTGCAAATAATTTTAAATCTGCCATTCCATAACTGGGTTTTAGAGGAAATTTTGTTAGCTTAGATAAAAGTGGTTTTTCACTAACGAATGGTAAAGGAACAAATTCGGTAAAACCAGAGGTTTCTTTCTGAAGGTTCCTTAACACTTCAAGATGTTCTATTCTATCGTGTAAATCTTCAATATGTCCATACATCATAGTTGAAGTTGTAGGGATGCCAAGATTATGGGCGGATTTTATCACATCAATCCATTGAGATGTAGTTATTTTATTTGGACATATAATTCTCCTAATTTTATCCACCAAAATTTCAGCAGCAGTTCCAGGCATAGAATCTAACCCGGCTTTTTTTAAATCTTTTAAAACATTTTGAACTGAAGTTTCATATATTTTTGCCATATGAAATACTTCTTGAGGGGAAAATGCGTGTGTGTGCATGTTAGAATCAACTTCCTTTACATTTTTCAGAATTTCTAAGTAGTAATCAAAATTAAGCTCAGGATTTATCCCTCCTTGAATACAAACCTCTGTGCACCCCACTTTTTTCGCTTCAATAATATCATCTCTTATTTCGTCTTGAGTTTTTAAAAAACTCTCCTTATTTTTATTTGAAACGCTAAAGGAGCAAAATTTACATCCTTGATAACAAACATTTGTAAAATTAATGTTACGGTTAACAACAAACGTTACGAGATTATCTTTCTTCTCATAACAAATACGATCTGAGACTTGTTGTAGGGCTGTGAAATCCTTACCTGTAAGTTTTAGAAGAGTTAAAGCTTCTTCTGTATTAATTTCGACTGAATCTTCAGCTTTTTTAAGAATCTGTTTTATTTCCGACATTTTTATTTATATTATCAATCGTTTTTTTAATATTTTCTGGACAAAAACCATGTTTATTTATGTATTTCTTATATATAGGAAGCCTTTCCCTAAGTTTATACCCGTTACTTTCGCATATCTTTTCTAAGTGGTCAATTTCTGGCCAGGTATGGTTTGGGTTAATGTAATCTAATGTAAAAGGAGATATGCCTCCAAAATCATCAATTCCCATTTCTAAGGCTTCTTTCTCGTAATTTTGAATTAAGTTAGGTGGAACTTGAATAGCGATGTCATTTCCAAATATTATTTTTGCAATCCCAGCAGTTTTGAGAGTTTTTTTAATAGATATTAGGTTATTTGGATGATACTTTATTCCCATTTTGTTTGTAAAATTCTGTATTATAACTTCTTGGATATGATTATATTCAAGATTGATTTCTTTAATTAATAGGAGATCCCTCACGCGATCTGAAAACTTTTCCCCAATTCCTAAGAGTAAACCTGTTGTGAAAGGAATTTTCAATTTTCCCGCGTTTATAATGTGGTTAATTCTATTTTCTGGAGTTTTACCAGGTGAATTTTCGTGAACTCCACCAATTTTAGAAAGAGATTCACAAGTACTTTCAATCATCAATCCCATACTAGCGTTACATTCCTTTAAGCTTTTCAATTGCCTATATGTGAGCATCCCTATATTCGTATGAGGTAATAGATTTACACCCAATAATTTTTCGCTTAAATTTCTTACAAAATGAAAGAAATCATTAAATTTTCTTTTTTCTAATTCTTTTTGGACTTCTTTGAAACTATCGGGAAATTCACCTGACATTAATAAAGCTTCTGTACATCCATATCTTATAGCAGTTTGAATAAAATCCTTAATCGTATCCTCTTTAATTAATACAACATTGTCTTTCTTATTTTCTTTAGGTATATTTTGATTATAAAAACAATATCCGCATTGATTCTGGCAAAAATTTGAAAGGGAAAGTGTAAAGTTTTTGGAAAAAGTTATAATATTTTGTTCTTCTCTTGGTAACTCCTTTTTTATACTTACAATTTTTTCTCTAAGCTTGTTAATTGATAAATTTTTCAGCTCTTCTATTTTCTTTGAATCATCCATCATTCTTCTTTTTTATAGTTAAGAGTTACATAGTTATTTCTACTACTCACATTAGATAACAAATATCTTGGGCTCTCAATCATTTTTGCAAATCCCTCTCCTTCTACTAAGCTTACAGCATCTTTACCTCCAGCCATCCAAGGCGCAATTGCAATTCTAATCTCATCTACTAAATTATTTTTTATAAAACTCCAATTTAAATTGCCTCCGCCTTCTAAAAGAATTCGCTTTACGCCCTTATGGTATAGAATGGGCATTAAATTAACGACATCAACTCTACGCCCTTTTCCTGATTGTATAATTTCAATATTTTTAGATTCGAATTCTTTAATCTTCTCGATTGGAGCATTTTCAGTTGTTACTATTATGGTGGGATAAATTTCAGGTTTAAAAGTTACTACATTTGATTCAATTGGTATTGAAAGCGTGCTATCTAATATTATACGAAAATACCCTTTATGTTCATAAAATTTTATGTGTAGTTTTGGATTATCCAGAATAATTGACCCTTTACCAACCATTATAGCATCCACTTCAGTGCGAAGTTTGTGAACCGCTTTCCAATCGCCTTCGTCTGAAATATCTGGATCTCCATTTTTAGTGGCAATTTTTCCATCGATTGTCATAGCAGCACTCAAAATTACGTAGGGTCGTTTATTTCCTTTCAAATTCCACCACACCTTTAATGTAAGTCTTTTTTATATTCTCTGATCTAGTTCTTTGAACAATAATGTTGTAAATACTTTCAGAATCAATCTTATACGTATAATAATTAGGGTTAGAAAGGTCAACTATAAAGAAATCAGCATATTTTCCTACTGAAATTGATCCGTATTCTTTTTCTAATCCCAAATTTCTAGCAGCAGTAATGGTAACCATTTCTAGTAGCTCTTTTGAGGAAAAATTCTTACAATCCTTATGAACGGCTAATACTCGGGAAATTCTATATAAATATCGCATTTCTTCGAATAAGTCAATATTGTTAGCCATTACATTATCAGTACCAAGACTAATTGGGATTCCAAGATCACAAATCTCATTTATTGGCGGAAATCCACTTCCAAAATAACCGTTACATCTAGGACATAAGACCAGAGAGATGTTATTTTTTTTAAGTCTTTCCAAATCATCTTTTCTGTAATGAGTTCCATGTATAATGACGTCAATCAGCTGATCATTTATAATTTGATTGAAGCGTATCTCGTCTCTCGAGAGTTCAGCATCGTGAGTCGCAACAATTTTGTCTAAATATTCTCTCTTCAAACTTCTGATAATTTCTTTGTTTTCCGAAGATAATTGATCGTAGCTTGCAAATCCCAGACCATCAGCACTTTTAAGAACGGGTTCAACTTCTGTTGTATCATAAAATCTTCCCAAGATGCGATAGTTAATCGGAGAATTTTGTAATGCTTCTTTTAAAAGGGCAATGCCAGTTAATCCATTTTCTCTAAAGTCGAAAAACATAGTTATACCGCTTGCGAGCATTTCTAATGCAGCCTCTCTTATTCCATGCATTTTTATTTCTTTTGAGGTTTTACTTAGTAATACATGTTTGATTCCATTTGGAGGAGCAACCGTTTCTATTAAATCTTTATTAAATCCCTGTTCTTTTGCAAAGCTATCACATATGTGAACATGGGAATTGATAAATCCAGGGATCAATAGGGATATCTGTTTTTGTTTGGAGAGGGTGATATACTCTTCAATATTATCGTAGAATAAGTCTGTGATCTTTCCATTATCATCTAATTCTATTGAAATATTCTTCTTTAATTCTAATCTATCTCCAATCAAACCAAAGTTACTGCGAATGGTGGTGTTAGACATAGGATACTCAAACTTTTTTGTTCATTCTATTAAAAAGAATTACCATTAACGACGATAAGGGCATATTTAGATTTTTAGAAGTTCTAACGCCTCTGATCTGGTAGTAGGATTTGTTTTAAAAATACCTTTTATTGCTGATGTTATCATTATAGGGTTAGATTGCTTTACACCTCTCATTATCTCACATAAGTGAGTTCCTTTTACGATAACCATCACACCTCTCGGTTTTAAAGCACAGTCCATTAAATAATTAGCAATATCATCAGTCATTTTTTCCTGAACATTTAACCGATGTGTAAAATAATTAACGACCCTTACGAATTTTGAAATTCCTAGAAGAAATTCTCCAGGCATATATACGATATCAACTGTACCATAAAATGGTAGTATGTGGTGTTCACACATGCTGTAAAATTGAATACCTTTTGATACTATAATCTCACTATACTGCGCTTTAAAGATCTTTATAACTTTATCTAAATCCAGCTGATATCCGTCAAAAATTTCACTGTACGAGTTAGCTACTCGTCTTGGAGTTTCTATCGTTGCTGGTCTTAATTCGTCATTGCCTTCAATTTCTTTAATAAGTTCGGATATTAGTTCTTGAACTCTTTCTTTATTCATTTTTTGAATTACTCTCTTTTTTAACTAATATATATTGAAATTTAAGAAAATATAAATAAATACTAGAATTAGCTAAAATTCGTCAAAGAATTAAAAAAGACTTTGAGCGTTTAATTTCTTTATTTTCAAGCTTGATCTTACTGTTTATTATTTCTTCTTTAGGAATTGCTTATAAATTAGCACATAGTTTTTTACACTCACTACTTTAGGATTACGCCTAAAACTAGATGGGATAGGAGTGCTACAACGGGAACAGAGGTTTGAAGTCCGCATCCAATCTTTAAATTCATCAGCGTGGGAAGGATACCTACACTTTGGACACACAACTACTCCCCGTCCTCTATCTTCAGGAAGTTTTGGTAATTTAAAACAAAAGATGCACTTAAAATCCTCTAACGTTAAATACGATGCCCTTGGCCTAAAATTAGTCAGATTTCGAACCTTTGGAGTCGATTTGACTTTAGTTGTACGAGAAATATTTGAAGTTTTAGTTCTAGTAGTTTGTCTACGTGATGTGGGTGTTATTCTTGATGATTTAGTTCTTGAGCTTGATGTACGCGTAGTTGTCCTAGTAGAGGGAGTTGGATTAGTGACCCTCGTTGTCCGTACACGTTGTCTCTGTGTTGTAGGTGAGGTCAAATTATTAATCGTTCTAGTACGGTTTGCAATATAATCACGAGTTAATGTTGGTAATGATGAGCTTGTACTAGCAAATCCAAACACTATTACTATTAAAATTGTAGCTAATAATAGAAGTAAGAGATTCAAATCCAATGGAAAACTTTCGTTAACGCTGTAAAAACTTATCCAATAGGTTAAAATGAAAATTAAAACAGAGAAGGATAGAATATATCCCAAGGTTCTCGCTTTTACTGCTTTTGTTCCAAAATATATTACGTTGTATTTTTTAAAACAGCGATATAGAGAGTAAGAGCCAAATATTATAAAAGGAAAAGCAAAAATAAGGCTCCATAAACTAAAATATAGACCTCCAAGTAGATTCTCTCCTAATACTCCTGTGTAAAAACCCCAAATAGAATAAAAAATTCCAATACCTAAAGGAACAATGACAAAAAATGCGGTATTATGTGGTGAATTAAACTCACGGTGACGTTTAATGTTTTCAAATATTTTTAATGTAAAAATTAACCATAACCCAATTAATAACCAAGTTGCAAAATTAGTAAAAGAATAAGTGAGCAAACCATGAATTACACCAATAATCAGAAATGCGGTAAATATTATTGTTAAAATTTTATTTTTAACCATGATTTGATATCACCAAAGATGTTTTTTATCTTTATTCATCATATTCTAAATATGCTGGTTTTCCATGAATAATTGGGTTCATGAATTCCAAAATTTCTGGTAACATTCTCACATCTAAATGCCCCTTAATATCAAAAGGCACTGAGAACCACTTCCGAGTTTTAAAATTTGCGCGATAAATTTCAAAACCAAAAGATTTCCCGTTAATTTGATATGGATCGATGACGAGTGCTACAGCTTTATTCCACAATTTCTGATACCTTGCCTGAGTTCCTAAATCTTCTCTTGACATGAAGCAGCCGTAACTCGGATGGGAATGATACCAGCCTGTAATAAAAAGCCCCTTTTTTTTAATATCTCTGAAAGCTCTCACATAATTCTTATAATCCTTTATTTCAGCATAAACCGCGGTCCCATGTCCCATTGGATAAGCATCCTCCAAGTGTAAGACTCCTTTAGCACTATCATAGTTCCCTGCGAGTAAACCTATTACTTCCACCCAATCATCTCTAGGTATTTTAGAATTAGCATATTTTAAAGAATGGCTCGCGATCTTAAGAATTGCTTTTGTAGTGATAGCTATCTTAGCTTTAGTTCTCTCGTTACTAGCTACAGTTTTTACTGGTTCCATGGGGATGGGTTCAAGTTTGACTTTATTTGAATGAATAATCGGCTTCGCTTTGATAATCTCAGTTGTTATTTCTTCTTGTAATTCTTCTAATTGTAACTCAGTGTATACTTCTTCAAGTAATTCTTTTTTAATTTTCTCTTTAATTTTTTGTTTTATAGCATCTCTGATTGATTCGCTATTCTTTTCATCGATATTCATTCTAGGTTCACCATTTATCCTTGGCATACTTCTTTACTAAATTTTTAACTTTTTTATCAAAAAATTTCGGATTTTTCATCATTTCTATAGCTGCTTTTTTATTAAACACATCAGTCGGATTAACATATTTTCCTCGAGTGTTTAACATAGCAATTATTGCATGAACAACTGTAACCGCTGTTTTTGAAGGACTCCATCCTCCTTTTTTGCCAATTAGAGACGGATCTACTAAAGCTAAGCAAATATTTCTTTGTCCTTTATATTCACTTGGCTTTGGCCAAAAATTTGGGTGCCATATTGGAGTATGCAATCTAACAAAAGGAGGCTGTTTAGGATATTGAATGGGAAACCTCATTTCTAATTTAAACAATCCTCCAGCATAGGCAGTGCCTTTAGGGCCTTTAATCAATACAGCTAAGTGATCGATACTCTTTTTTTTTGGATTAAATGGCTTCAATTGAATAATAGTACCCTGTTTTAGCAACTTTTTTAGTCCCGCAAAATCTCGGGAAACTCGACTACTTCTTATACTCATATTCTTAACCCCGTTTTTTTTATTATATTTTAAAATTATGTTTTGAATTAAATTATTATTTAATTTTTAAGGTTACATGAATTTCTCCGCCTTTAAACCCCGCAACGGTTAGAAATTCGTAATTCCTTAAATTATTTTGAGTTGGGTTTTGCTCTAAATCTAAAACAATAATATCATTAAAATCCAATAGAGTTATTATCGGTTCAAATTCAGAATCCAATTCAAATCCATTTCTTTCTAGCGTATTAATTATATTTACGCAAGGTGAACTATCTCTCATTTTAATGGAAACTCGTCTTGCACTTTTACCACATTGAGAACATTCTGGATTTCTCTTCTTTTCAATGTGGTGTAATTTCATAGTCATCGCATTAAATATAATGTAATTTTTGATGGGCTCACCTAAGCCCTTGTGACCTTTTTCCCAATGAAGGATTTTAACCGCTTCATGAGATTGTAATGCTGAAATAGTTGCGTTAATCGTAATGATGCCAGGATCGTGGCGATCAATAATTTTTACGATATCATCTTCAGTATATTCAGGTAAAAAATTATGCTTTATTACATACTCATTCGCAACTTTTTGAATAAATCTAATATCTTCGATATTTTTAGGATTCGGATCTTTATCAAATTTCTCTTTAAAGGCCATATCCCCTTTAAAAACGCAATGAATTCTTTTTCGAGGGATACCAACTACTGTACAAGCTGCCATATCATCATTTTGGATGTCGGGTAATGGATTACATTCATAACATGCATTTTGAAATGGAAATATCGTATATACATGACCATAATAACCAGAAACCCCTCCATCTACCAAAGGTTTCTTAAATCTAATGCATTGAGCGTTTAAGTTCAACCTTGCATTCATTGAATCAAGACCTCCAATTACAACATCTGAAGCGTGATAGAGTGCTGGATTTAATCTTTCTAAGGATGTATGATACCCTTTAACAATAATATTAGGATTAATTTCGACCAATTTTCTAGCAGCAATAAATGCTTTAGGTTCTCCTAACTTTGCTCCAGCAAAGAGAATTTGACGATTCAGGTTAGAATGTTCAATTATATCAATATCAACAAGATCTATATGACCAACGCCCAACATACTTAAATTCTTGGCAATTTCACATCCCAAACCACCAACCCCAGCGATTAACACTCTTGAATTTTTAACTAATTTCTGGGACCAACCTTCTAAACGAAATTGGCGATCGTATAAGTCTCTCTCTTCTTCTGACATTCCTTTTGTAAAAAAATCTGAATCCTTATGCAATATTATCACCTTTAATATTAATCAAAAAAATAAAAAAATTGAAGGGCTTAATGCCCTTATCATATATTATATTTTATGAAAAGAATTATTTAAAAGTATCCAGCTGTACTCGCTGGGATCAAAAGAATATCGTCGCCGTTACTAACACTATAGTCTTTTAACTGGCTACCTTCATCCATTGTTACGCCACCAGAACTAATGTGAAAGTCATCTGGATCAAGTCCAAATAAATTTCCAAGCGTTTGTTTGATATCACTTATGTTATTTGCGTCGTTTACAGTCAACTTTTCCTTCTTTTCACCAGGACCAATAGTTGACATGAAATATAAAGTCAATTTTTTGCCTGTTGAGGGAACTTTGCTTGATGGGGTTTTAGAGCTAACTGGTTCTAATTCCTCATCAAAATCTTCATCAAAACTCATTCAAATCACTCCTTTATTTTTTTAATTTAAGTTTTTTTTTAAAACTTAATAATATCACGTTAAAATGATATTAAAAAACCCATTGGAATGATTTTGAAGTTTTTTGAGTTTTGTTTAAAATGTGAGTATCCATGTTAAAAAACCTAATATAATATATTTATAAATTAAATGAATGTCTATCAATATATATAAATAGGAAAATATCGTTTTAGAGAGAAGATTTGATAAAATATATCAGTTAATTCAACCCGTTAAAATAAAATGCTTATGAACACTCCGGATAACCTTCAATCTATTGTTTGTGATATCATAAAGGAATATCTAAAAAAGAAACCTTTCTTTTCAATAGAAGATATAGTGGTGTTCATCGCTAATAGAGTGAGATCGAATCCTAATCTAAATAGGAACAGCATTGAACTCATTATTAAAAATCTTATAAAAAAAAGAATTCTGATCCCTGGAACCAAATTAATGAAGAATAATATAATAGAATTACCAATACGAAACGAAATTTACAACCATATTAAGAAACACCCATCGAACATTAATGAAATAATGAAAGCAATCAATATTGGAAGCAACCAAGCGCTCTGGCATTTGTCCACGTTAGAGAAGTTTAGATTTACGCGATCAAAAAAAATCAATAATCAAAGAATGATTTTTGAATATGAATCTAATCCCGATCTAGATGAGTTGTATTACTATTTGAAACAGGATGTTGTGCAAGATATTATCAACCTTCTGAAAGAAGAACACAAAACCTTTAAAATCACGGAAATAGCTGCGAATTTAAAAAGAAATTACAATACTGTAAAGAAATATCTTGAAATATTAAGAAATCTGAAAATAATAAAAATTGAAAAAAATAAAAAAAGAGTTCTATATAGAATAGACCTAGAGAAATATGACAATCTCAAGAAATCAATTATTGATAATGAACTATAAAAATTACGAATTTATACCAATTGAATTTATAAAATTAGATAATAATTAGAAAATTAGATAATACTTTAATCAAAAAATCATGAAGAAAAAATATAGAGTTTTAAATATTATAACTCTTTATGTTGTTTTCGCTTTAATCTATTTGACTTTCTTCCTATTACAACTAGATAGTTTACCATTATTCCTCTTTCTAACTATTGGGAGTGTTGCTGTATTATCGACAGGTACGATCTATACCGTCGTTCAATATAAAAGCAGCCCAGCGAAGAGGATAAAAAAAGACAAATATTATCAAAAGCCAAAATCTATCAAAAGAACTTCGAGTGAACTGATTGAGGATTACCTTGAAGCTATGCCATTAATAGATCAATACGCTGACACCACTGAAACCTTTGAAAATATTGATTCAATCGATGATTATATTTTTACTTTTTTCACTCAGGAAGTATTAGATAAAATCGATTTGTTAGGGTTTTCAAAAATGGATAAAATCTTTTTTATCAGAGAGATGTTGTATTTTGATGCTGATGAGAGAAAGCAACTTATTGATGATATTTTGAAAAATAAAGATTTAATTGACGAACAGATAACATACAACCCTCCATTAACCACAATTGGAATGGATGATAAAGTTCGCGTTTATGTAAGATCCTTAGTCGAACCGGGGGAGAGAACCAAAATCATCATTATTGAAACCTCCGAATTAATAGATATAATCAAGGAGCAAGTTGGAATTCTTTTTGATTATAGTTTGGAAGATTTTCATTTATCTTCGGGGGGAATTCTCCTTTCCACAGAAAAGCAAATAAAGGACTATTTTATTGACGATGATGACGAAATTGCTCTGATTCCGTCGAGAAAAAAAGATAAATAGAATGAGATTTTTTTTCCTAGAGATTTCTAATTTCTTGAAACCTACTAATAACCCATTTTTTATCCAAGGCAGCTATGAATGGTGCAAACCGAGGACCCCTTGTTCTTCCAAGAAACAATTGATAGAGTAGTTCAAAGAATTGATTCATATCCTTACGATTTATTTCTGCTTCTTCTCGTAAGGTTATCATTTTTTGTTTTATATCTTCCTCAGTCCAGTTTGTTTCTTCGAGTGCTTGTCCAAGATCTAAAACAAAGTTACGTATCTTTTCGTTATACTGCCTTAAAACAACTGGCGAAACGTGTTTGCTTAATTGTATTCTGAGATGTTTTGGAGAATATTCTGATATTACCCAATTCTTAGCCAGATTTAATCTTTTTTGAATATGATCAGTAATCTCCTTTGATGGGCTTTCTTTTAACTTTTCTGTTGCTATTAATTTTTCAATAACTTGTTCAGTTCCCTTTTGGTCAGGAGTTACTAGTTGGGAATGAATAAGAGCAGTTTGATAGTCAAATTGGAATCCTCTATATTCTGGGATGTCATTATAAAACGCAATTTCATAACTCCTTTGAATTGTATGAAGTTCTGCTGAATCGGTAAATGATTCTATTTTATGATAGATTCTCTGGGCTCGATCGTATTCTGCAATATAACTCGGGATCTTATCTAAACCCAGAATAATGCGTCTTTTTGGAGGTGTTTTGAGATATTTATATTTCAATACTTCTGGTTCAGCATATTCTAACCATTTTGTTGGTGTGAACCCGATGAAACCTGAGCTTGTCATATCTCCAAAATCTTTTCGACCTTCTGAATAGCCAACCCATTCATTCCAAAATCCATATGGCCCTTTATGATTTAGGACAGATTCTAGAACTTCAATACAACTATCACGGGATCCTCCTGGTGTAGCATGGTCCTTTCCATACGGTTCAAAATGTATATCCAGAACGTACCATATTGCCAACCATTCAAGCCGCCAAGTTAATTTTCCCTTGCTAATATCTGACCATCCGTCGTTCTTGCATTCATCACAGAAATAATGAACTTGGTAGGTATCAAGATTAACTTCCAAAGCTTTTGTTGTACCTATTCGATTACAATGCTGACATAGTGGATTAATGGGAATCCAATTCTCGGGAAAAGGATTTTCTTTACGAAATTTATTTAAGATTTCTCGAACCTTGTCCTTTTTGTTAATAAGCTCGATTACTACATTTTTCATTCTCTCCTGCTGATATAATTCATGAGTTCTGATGATCTGAATGCCTCGTCCAAATTTGGGCATTGGTACTCCAAAATCTTTCCAATAATAATCCACCCAGGTTTCTTTTTGATTGTTAGGAGAAGGAACATCGATTAAACGCCAGTTAATAAATTCTTTTGCTTTCTCCAGATCTGGAAACGCATTTAATTGAGCAAGTTTCCCCTTCCATGGGTCTGATGTATAGAGAATTAAATTGTGTGTGGCTTGATATCCCCGATTTTGGAGTTCATTTACAATCGCATTCGCAAGAACAATCTCTCCTCTTAAGCGTCCGATGTGTTGTTGACCAGATACAGAAATTCCACAATTGCAATTAAAATCTTTTATTCCTAGCCAATTCTTTATTAGATCGGATGTTAATTTATCTATCCAATGCTGAGGTTGTATCTTTGGCTTCTCTGTCATTCTTACTTATCACTTTGAGATAGATGATTATTTATAATAATGAAGAATAAAAGAAAAATTTAATTGGAACTTGTTTTGGTGAGAGTTTCGTTTTCTGTTTTACTAGTGTTTTTATAAAGTCCTTCCAACTTATTCAACCAGCAATGCTAGCTGGAATTAATAATATATCATCTCCATCAGCTACATTGTAATCGTTAAGGTTAGAGAATTCATCCATGGTAACTCCCCCTGAAGACAAATGAAAATCAGATGGATCTAAAGCAAATAAATTCGCTACAGTATCTTTGATGTCTCCAATTTTATTCCCTGTGAATACAAGCAATTTTTGTTTTTTCTCCCCTGGTCCTATAGTGGATAGAAAAAAAACTGAAATCTTTTTTCCTTCAGGAGACTTTTTGCGTTCTGGGGTCTTAACTCTAAAATCTTTTGTAGGGTGCTTTGAAGACGGATCGTCAAAATCTTCATCTAAGCTTTCATCAAAATCCTCATCGAATTCTTCGTCGAACTCCTCTTCATCCATTGCTTAACACCATAAATTTAGATTATTAAATTTTATATTTCTTTTAAAAATTAATGAAATTTATGTTATATAAATAGACTTCACAACACCAATTAATTTCTCAAATTGAAATTACAAACACTTTAGAAATCGAATCAATATAATATTAGTAATAAATTATGTAAGGTTAAGAACTGCCATGAAGGAAAAACCTATTCCTAAGTATCAAATTCGAGAAAAAACGCCCGAAGAGCAACTAGAACCCATCCCTAATGCGAAATTACTTAAAAAAATTAAGGAAGAAAGAATTAAATTAAATAAAGAGAAAACTGAATGGGAACGAATTATTAATAAAATTGAAGGGTCTCAAGATAATATTCAAGATTTAGAAAAAAAAAGAAAAGAAAAAGAACTTCAAGTGAGAGATCTCCAAAACAAACACGAAAAACTAAAAACTAAATTAGATAATATGAGAAACGAAATAAAAGAAAGTAAATATAATCTCAATGCAAAAGAAAGGGAGTTAGACCAGAAAAATGCCGACTTAGAGCAATATAAAGAGAGATTAGACGGAATAAGAGGCGAATTAGAAAGCGAGAAGAAATACATAGAAAAAGAAAAAGAAAAAGCAAAAGACAGAATTAAAGAAATAAAAACCAAGTTACCCGGAATGGAACGGAGAGAGAATGCGTTAGAGAGAACAATCGAAAAGTTGGAAAACAATTTAATGGATTTACGAAACGAAGGTAAAAGCTTAACGAGAGAGAGAGATAACCTAAACAAAGAAATCAATAGTTTGAGAAGAGAGATAATAGATGAAAAAAATCGAATTGATAATGAGAAAAGAAGATTAAAAGATGAAAAGGAAAAGGTTCGCTATAAGAAAAAAGACTTAAGTCTTCAAGCTCGTGATATTGAGAAAAAAAAAGAGAAATTGGGAAAATTTAAAGAGAATGTAAACCACGACGTAAGAGATTTAGAAAGAAAGAAAAAAGGGCACGAGGCAAGGTTAAAAGAATTAGACCGGAAAGTACCCAAAGCTGAAGATACTTATTTTTCACTAGAACACAAAATTAATAATTCAGAGAATAAATTGAAAAATTTAAAAACCGAAATAAAAAAATTGGAAAAGGAAAAATCGAAAATTGAGGATGATAAATTTTCAATTAGAAAGGAGAGGCAAAGATTAGACAGTGATAAAGAGAGATTTCTTAGAGAAAAGAAAAGTTTTGAGAGAGAATTAAAAAAGGCAAAAGAAATACCAAAATATAAAATCAAATCAAAAACTCCTTCGAGATATTAATCAGTTAAGTGGGGGGACTTATGAAGATTCCAAAAGGAATTGAAGGCGATTACCTTGAAATAAAAGAAAACCACCTTTTTTTCGATATAAAAGGGTATCACCACCCCCAAGACCGAAAAATTTGTTTTTTAAGATTTTACCCCGATCAAAATGGGGATAGAATAAAGGAAGGCAAGAAGTATAAAAAAATCTATTCCTTGGATGATAGATATCTGAAAGTAAGAGAAGAATACCCGCAATATCTTTTTTTTTCAAACGAACTTGATTTAGAACTCCAAGGCGTTAAAATCGGAGACATTAAAAAAATATACACCCCAAGGGATTATTACTATACGCTAATCACGAAGAAACAATTAGTAGGGGTCGAATTAGCTTTAGTACAATTGTGCGAGTTGTTTATTAAGAAATGTAAAGTGGATGAGAACTTAATAGGAATATCTGGATCACCCATGGTCGGATTAAATAAAGAAAAGACTGATTTAGATATATTAATATATGGTACTCGCGAGAGCTTAGAATTTCAAAACAATTTAAAAAAGATCTTTAGTGTATCAAAGGGTTTAAGGAAGTATAGTGCACAAGAATATAAAACTCACTACAATTGGAGATTTGGAGGATCTAGCTTTAACTTTGAGAATTTTCTTAAAAGTGAAAAAAGAAAACTCCATCAAGGGAAATATAATGGAACTGATTTTTTTATTCGGTATATTAAAAGCCCGGAAGATTGGAAAGGAAATTTTTACGATTACCAATTTAAGAATCTAGGAAGGATTGAAATACAAGCAAAGATTGTAGATTCATCTGATTCCATTTTTACTCCCTGCTCTTATAAAATTAAATGTAAAGAAATCATGGATAAAAATCTTATTGTGAATAGCATAAATTTAAACGATATTACTGAAATCAACTCCTTTCGCGGGAGGTTTTGTGAACACGCTAAGGATGGAGAAAGCGTATTAGTTAAAGGAAAACTAGAAGAAGTAATTTTCAAAGGTAACCAAAAACATCTAAGAATTTTACTCACGGATCAAACTCAAGATATTTTTTGCGTAATATAGCTTTAACTATCTTACTAAACATAAAGAAGCGCTTTTTTTCCTAAAACAAAAAAAATAATAGGAACAAATCATTATTTTTATAAGACATACCTAATTTTTAAAATGATTGAGAGATATAAAAAGTCCGCAGAATTAGACCCGAAAGACGCAGACGCGTGGATTAACCTCGGGGACGCTTATTACGACGAAAAACTTTTTGATGAAGCTGTAAAAGCATATAAGAAATCAATTGAACTTATTCCCTATTTTTCAGAAGTATGGAATAATTTAGGCTTGGCGCTCAGTATGATACAAAAGTTCGAAGAAGCTATTGAATGTTATCAAGAAGCGCTTAAAATCGAACCTGACGACGCAATTTCTTACTATAACATGGGATTTGCATATGAGGATTTAGAAGATTACGAGAATGCGTTAAAATATTATAAAATCGCATTAGAGTATGAACCAAGCTACTCAGATGTGTGGAATAATATTGCTTTAATTTATCGAGAAAAAGAACAATATGATGAAGCAATAATATGCTACAAAAAAGCGATAAAAATCAACCCAGATGAGCTGATGTTATATAACAATCTAGCTATCATCTATTATGATAACCAGAACTTCGAGGAAGCCATAAAAATTTACAAAAAAGCTATTGATCTTAATCCCAACAATGCGGAATTGTGGTTTGATTTAGGTGACATTGCCTATGAACAAAACGATTACGAATTGGCAATAAACTGTTATATAAAAGCAACTGAACTTAACCCTCAATTCATTGAAGCTTGGAATAATTTAGGATTATCCTACACCTTTACGGAAGAATATGAAAAATCTGTCAAGTGCTATGAAGAAGCACTAAGTTTGCAGTCTGATGACCCAGTTCTTTACGAAAATTTAGCGTTTAGCTTTAGTGCTTTAAATGATTTTGATAATGCCATTTTATATTACCAAAACACTCTTAGAATCGATCCTGAGAATATCAATGCGCTTAAGAAATTAGGTCGCATTTATTGCGATGTGAGAAAAAACTATAAAGAGGCAATAAAACATTTCAATCAGATTGTCGCTTTGGATCCTTCCGAATTAGATTTTTGGGAATCAGCTGTAAGTTGTCACGAAAACCTAGGAAATTTTGAAAAAGCTAAAGAATGGAGCGAAAAAGGGTCTAGACTAAAAGCAAATGATTAATAATCTATTCTAGTTTTAAATTTACTAATGGATTCATTTAATGCTGACTTACACATCCATTCACCTCATTCAAATTTATGAGATCTTTCAATAAAATGCTGTAAAATCAGAATAAATCAACATTACAATCTTTGTAGATTTTCTTATGGAAAGCTTGCATTATTTTCGTTACTATTTATCCCTTCCTTAAATGGATTCAGTCTAAGTTTTATATATTATATTTTAATCAAGTTTACTTTACTTTACTTTACATAGATATTGTAAACCATAATACTGTATCATGATTTAACAACTATCTTTAAATAAAAGAACAATTTTATATATAATATGAATTTTTAGTTTATTCTATTATGCGAAATGACTCCTATATGGACTGACAAAGAAGTTAGCGATCTTAAAGAGAATTACCCTAAAGTATCTTGGGATGAATTGTTAAACTTAATTCCAAAGAGAACAAAAGGAGCAATTAAGAAAAAAGCCTCGGAATTACAATTAAAAAAAAATACGAATGTTAAATGGACTAAAGAGGAAGAAAATTGCGTAGAAGATTATTTAAAAGGAAAGATCGAATTTCACAGATTAAGGGCTCTATTACCAAATAGATCTACCCAATCAATTAACTTAAGAGGAAGAGAAGTGAGCAAAAAACTAGACATTGGTTTCTGTCGTTATTGTGGTAAATTTTCGAGTGGTGATTCTCAAGAACTAAACACTCATCGATTACAATGTATTAAAAATCCAAAGAGTGATAATTATGTAAAACCTTATGGTTTTGATGTGGCTATGAATTATGCAAAAAAGCATAGTGGTTTGCTAGACGAGTTTGCTGATTTATCAGGGATTTTATTTGGATATTCAACTAAAGAAGTCGCAGATTATTGCTTAGAAGAAAGATTAAAAAAATATGATTTAATAAAATAATAAATTTATCAAAATACGCTTTTCTACGTTTTTACATGTATTTCTTATGCTTTACGAAGAATATGTTAAGACTACAAGGATATAAAGTTAATTAAAAAAATGTGTGAAAGGAAGTGAGTGAAAAAATGTATAGGGAAGGATTTAAAGAAATATTAAATTTTTATCTGAAGATAAAAAAAAAAGACCAAGCTAATTTAGAAAGAGTTTTAAAGGAAAATGATGAGATAAATATACCGTATTGTATTAGATGTCTGTGTAGTACCTTGATTCAAATAAAATATAATGAACTAATTTTGGATGGCGTATCGATTATTGAAGCAACAGATTTCTTAATGGACACTTCTAATTGGAAAAAAACTACGGAAGAAATAAGAACAAAATTTAATGTTCCGAAAAGCGTTTCATAAATTTTATTTATCAAAACGGGAACTCTAAAGGCATATAATCCCAATTCTCCAAAACAAGACTTACAAAAGGAATAATATCAAAAAATAATATTTCTTTAAATGTGGTATAAAATGAAAGACAGGGAAATAAATAGAAAATATCCTAGTATAACCATAGAAATTAATGCGTAATATCTAAATGATGTGAAAGATCTTCGACTTTCTCGGTTTTAAAATCGCAAAAGGGGCATTTAAATTTCTCCCATAACACTCTAATTGATTTTATATGCGTGTTCCAAACATGATCACGGACAGGACTTCGATCTTTAGATTCAGGATTACGCGCATCTCTTTGATAATTAGATAAAATGTCACAATAAGGACATTCCTCGTGTTCCACTATATGTTTAATTTTTATTATATGCGTATTCCAGATATGATCACGCACGAGACTTCTATATTCTGATTTATATTCGCAATAAGGACATCCATACAACCCTACAATAATCGCATGATCATGAGTCAAATGATGCAATAAATCTTCTTTCTCTTTTACTGCAAAACCATTAAGACCGCTATCACAAATAAAGCAAACATACTTTGGTTGTTCTAATGCTTCTAATGCTTCTTGATAAGTTCTTTGGAGGTGCCTTCATCTTGAAAAGGCGGTATACCGACATCGTGTCTATGATATAAATGAGCTTTTAAGGATTCTTTTTTTTTTGATGCAAAACCATAAAATTTAAAGGGACATACATAATAAACTTGATTTAAGTCAAACTCTCTCATTTAAATTAACCTAAGTTATGAATTTTTGTTGTTAAAGATATTAACACACATTATATTTAAAGCGCGAACGGGTAGAGTGATTAGTGAATTAAGATCAAGCAAATTCAGAATTTAGCATTAAAATTTTTCCCATTATATTTAGGGTATTCTTAAAATAAGAAATAGAGATGGGAAATGTATCGCG
Source organism: Promethearchaeota archaeon (assembly GCA_030599585.1). Lineage (GTDB taxonomy): Archaea > Asgardarchaeota > Lokiarchaeia > Sigyniarchaeales > SOKP01 > SOKP01. The sequence goes on from JAUVNS010000012.1 coordinate 111,423, forward strand.
AAGGAAACCGAAGGAGTTTTCCTTGTAAAATAAACAAGTATAATATTAAATCTTAAATCGCAATAACTTTCCCGATAACTTTTTTAACGAACTTTTTACCAATCGTTTTAAGCCCCTTTTTAACCAAGTCTTTCATGGTAATATTTCCTGCCTTATAGTCCTGGTACGCGTCCTTAATCTTTACCCAGTCTGAAGCGAGACGATCCTTAAGATACGACTCGATATCTTCTTGATTATTAAGGATAACTTCAATTTGCGAAGTGTATTCCTTGATAAGCTCGGTATCGCTCTTGATGTCGTCTAGTTTAATGCTGAAGTCTCTAAGTAAATCGGTAACTTTTTCAGCTCTATCGCTCATCGCTTTTACGACTAATTTAGAACCTTCCTCTGCTTTTTGGACCGCAACCGAAAGAGCGACGTCTTGTTTGTCGTATAACCCTTCAGCAAACGCTTCAAACATGAAGTAATTTTCGTTCTGAGTCGCCTGAATGTTTTTTAGTAAAGCAAAATTACAATTCTTTACGACTTGCTCAATTTTTGCTTCTAATGCGGTAATATCAAGATCGCTATCAATAATTAACTTCTTATCTTCCATAAATTGCGTTTTCATGTCAAACTCTTGCTTACTGATTTCCTTGGGAGTGAGAAGGTTACAAACGTAACAGATTTCAAATGGTTCAATATGTGAAGATTGTTGCGTGCCTGTTGGGTCAGTATATGATACGATTCCCTCAACAGTATCACCTACGCAACTCTCTGTTCCCATTAACTTGAATGTAGGACTTTCAAGTGAGCCCGGTTTTAACATATCGATTTTGTATTTGTCCTTATCGGCGGTTAATCCTCCCGGAATTGACGTAAGAAGAATCTGGATGTTGTTTATGACCAATTCAGAATTATTTTTAACTTTTACTTTGTAAAAAAAGACGCTCTGATCTCCCTCAACTTTCCAATCCCCGCCTCTTAATACATCTATCTTTTTTTTATTAAATGCCGTAGAAGATAAGGCCGAGAAAGCATCTATTACAGGAGTGGGGGGTTTAACAGCAGATGGTTCTTTAAATATAATCGTATTTCCCTTGATTTGACCATATAATTGTTTATTATATATCATATATTCTAGTAAATCTCCTAAATCGCTTAAATCGATACCGGTCTTATCTTGAATCCTTTTAAATTTCAATTCTTTATATATTGAAGTTGAATTGGTGATGAACTCGGTTGTATCCTTCTTGATTTTTTCTAAATTTTCTTTATATAATCTTTCCTTCTCTCTTTCTTTTTCTAATCTTTCTTGTTTTTTTCTTTCTTTCTCTAATCTTTCTTGTTTTTTTCTTTTCTTTTGACAATATTGAAGAAACTTTTGAGGTTGAATGGCATACCCGAATTTTCCTTTCAAACCTCTTAATTCCTTAATAATCGCTTCCGGTATAATATTCCCTCCAAGATAGACGAATTTTAAGTCCGTGAGTTTGTCCAATCCCCTTATCTCGGTAATTTGATTATTGTAAAGATTTAACGTTTGTAGATACGCGAGTTTGTCCAAATCCTTTATCTCGGTAATTTGATTGTTGTCAAAAAATAACCCTATTAAGTTCGTGAGAGCGTCCAAGCCCTTTATCTCAGTAATTTGATTTTTGGAAAGATGCAACAGTTGTAAGTTCGTGAGGGCGTCCAAGCCTTTTATCTCGGTAATTTGATTATCGCCAAGAAATAACTTTTGTAAGTTCGTGAGTTTGTCCAAGCCCTTTATCTCGTTAATTTGATTATCGGCCAGATGTAATTTTTGTAAGTTCATGAGTTTGTCCAAGCCCTTTATCTCGTTAATTTGATTATTGTGAAGATTTAACGTTTGTAAGTTCGTGAGTTTGTCCAAGCCCTTTATCTCGTTAATTTGATTATTGTGAAGATTTAACGTTTGTAAGTTCGTGAGTTTGTCCAAGCCCTTTATCTCGGTAATTTGATTAACGGCAAGAAAGGGTACACCTCTTGTGCTTCCTAAGTCTAACTTTTGTAAGTTCGCAAGGGCGTCCAAGCCCTTTATCTCGGTAACGTCTTTAATTCCCTTAGAATTTAAATCTAACATTCCGTCCTTAACTTCTATTTTCTCTCCTTTAACTACGACATAGGACGCCATTTTAATTTACCTGCCTATTCAACTTCTTCTCTCTAAAACGGTATACTTATTTTTTCTTCTTTAGTACATGCCCACTATTCTCTCTTAACTGCTGTATCATTAATTGTTTTTAGTACGGATGTTTTATCTCATAACTCATATTTAAACATTTGTTACTTTTCCTTAGATTTTATATAACCAAGTATAATGCAACTTCCATTATTACATTTATTTTAATCGATATCAATTCTTGGAAACATTTAAATACCAATTCTAAGATAAAAAATTAGAAAAATTAAATTCAGGATTTTTCATCAAAAATTATCGATTATTAATAAAAAAGGTGGAATTTACGACGTTTCCTAACAAATCTTTTTGTAGGTTTGTCTTTTATTTGCTATAAATCCCCCAGTTTAAAAAGTATTCAAATTTAATCTTTAAAAAAATCATCTAGCGATTTAGAAACCAAAAAAGCGAAGAAGGGCTGAAGATCAACGTATGCTAATGCTTGTTGCATGTCTCCATCTACCACTAAATTATCTGACATATAAACTTCAACGAATTTGTCATATGGAGGTAATTTCCAATCTGGCAAGTCTATCTCGCTAGAGAATATTTTTGACCACATTGCACTTGTTAAAGATACGGTAGCGCTTGGATCGTTAACCATTCCTTCACCACAATCTATCCATCTATCCTCCATTTTTAACCAATATTCATAATCTGCGTCCGTAATTACGAGCTGAACCGCTATTGCACAAGCGTCTTCTAATTCCCAATATATTTCCTCGCTTTTCTTAGCCATCTGCTTAACAAACTCGCATATTTTAAAACCATCAGACGGTTTACTTACGCCTTTTTTTCTTATTTCTTTTATTTCTTCTATTAAATTCGAGTCAACCATTTTTTATTTCGACCTTATATCAGTGCATTAATGTGATTATAGATTAGATTACTTTTTTAATTTATTTTAATATAATATCTTTTATCAACAAAAAGTGAGAATTATCACTCACCGGAAACTTTGAAAAATAAACTTTCCAATTTATTTCTGCTAATTACAATTTCTGTATGAAAGTTTTTTTTCCAGTTTATTATGGAAAATTTCCAGTTTATTTTGGAAAATTTCCAGTTTATTATGGAAAATTACAAATCTTTTGACGAAAACATCAATTACAACTTTGCTTATAGCAATTGCTGGTCTAGTCGTATTGCGGACGCATTCGAGATAGACGAATTCGAAAAATCTTTTAAGCTTATTTCTCAATACTTCCAGAAAGCAGAGAAAGGAGGCGATGATAAAAAATGAGAGAATATAAAATTCTTTTAATCATAAGTTTAACACAATTTCTATTTAAGAGCAAATACTATTTAACGGATTAGGGTTTAAGTTTAACTAATGAATTCTTACAACTGTGACCTTCATATACACTCCCATCATTCGATCGGAACCTCTAAAAATCTTAATTTAGATACTATAGCTCAAACATCCAAAAAGAAGGGGCTTCATATCCTTGGGACGGGCGATGTCTTACAGCCCGATTGGCTAAAATATTTAGAAAAAAATCTGAGACAAGATAGGGATGGGGCTTTTTCTTATAAAGGCATTAACTTTATTCTTCAGAGCGAACTTGAAGATCAAGAAAGTATCCATGAACTAGTTTTTTTCCCCGATTTTTCAACCGTAAGAGAAGTCCAAAAAAAGCTTGAACCATATTCAAAAAATATTTTGGGTGAATGGGGTGGTCGCCCAAGAGTAAATTTACCTCCTCCGGAACTAGTTGATATCATTACTGATTTTGGAGCAATGATAGGTCCTGCTCATGCTTTTACTCCATTTAGAGCAATTTTTCGCCAAAATAAATACGCAACTCTCGAACAATGCTATCAAGATGCCGTTAAAAAAGTTAAATTTTTAGAATTAGGGCTCTCTGCTAATACAGATTTAGCTGATAAATTAGATTCTCTTAAAAACGTATCTTTTCTAAGCAATAGCGATGCGCACTCTGAAAGTCCCCGCTCTTTAGGTAGAGAATTCAACAAAATAAAAATGGAAGACCCTTCGTTTGATGAACTAGTATTAGCCTTAGAAAGGAAAAATCAGCGCAAAATTGAATTAAACGTAGGACTTAACCCGAAGTTGGGAAAATATTATAATATGTTCTGCAACAAATGTAGAAGGAGAGTAATGTTCGGTAAATCAGAAAAAACTGGAGATACTCTTTTTAATGAATATACTATTTCAGAAGAATTCATAAAAATCGTATCAGAAAACCCTGTAAATGCGAGAAAAGAATACATAAACAATGTTTCCAAAGGGAAAATTGTGTGTCCTGCGTGTAAAGAAAAAATTAACAAAAACATCAAAATTAAATTAGGAGTCAGTGAAAGAATAGATGTTATATCTACCTCAGACGAACCAATACATCCAAATCATCGGCCTCCATACATCAATGCGGTTCCTTTAATAGATATAATTCGCGCGGTTAAAAAAATTAAGAGCACTAACAGTGTAACAGTTTTAAGATTTTATGATAAAATGTTAAATGCACTAGGCACCGAATTTGATATTTTAATTGATATAGAAATTGAAGAAATCAAAAAATTTGACGAAAAAATTGCCACAATTATCGAAGCAATAAGAAATAATAAAGTTGAATACACCCCTGGTGGAGGTGGGACTTATGGACAAATTCAACTCGAACTATAACTTTCTAAAGAATAATTTAAATTGCTGTAAATAAAAAAGGCTTAGTTAATATAAAAATTAAAATTTTGGCTATATTTCAAACTCTAAATTAAGATTTAAAAGTTCTCCACATTTAGAGCAAGTCATGAAATCAAAAATTTTAAACGCTACAACCATAAGCTCTAAATCTTTTCTAGGAAATCGATTTTTAAACTTTTTTAGATAATCTCCGGAAGGACAGCTAATGATCGCTCGGACGTTAATTATGTCCTCCACTTCTGGACTATCAAAAGCTTGTTCAGTTGTATTCTTATTCATTTCAATTTCCATAAAATCAACCCCGAGCATATAAGACATGAAAGTTCAGTCATATAAATTTATCTATATCGAAATATGTCCTTTTTATCACACGAACAAGTTGAAATTAGATGGTTATTCAGTGTTACCTAAATAACACCTATATTAATAATATTAATTTTGATATGTATTATTAGCGTATTATATAGCTAATTACTCCATATTATGGTAATGATTAATGGAAAACGATGAATTTGATCTAAGCAATATAGTAAAATCGCGTGACTCAGTTAGGACAAGGTTTAATGAGATAGCGCGTCAAAATGTTAAATCAGCTAATGTGTCAAATCTAGATGACGACACTTATCTAGCAGATCTGCTAAAAGTTTTAAAAATTAAGTCTTTAGTTGTTGGAGTCGGTGGAGCGGGGAATAATACCGTATCAAGAATGCTCGACGTTGAGTCTGATTGGATCGAGACCCTCACTATTAATACTGATGCTCACGATTTATATTACTCAAATTCTAACAAGAAACTTTTAATCGGAAAAGAGATTTGCAACGGACTAGGGTCTGGTAACGATCCTAGCATTGGTACTGCGGCTGCCGAAGAAGATGTAGATCGCCTTTCTCAAGTGTTAAACGCTGACGTAGTTTTCCTTACTTTTGGCTTGGGAGGTGGCACCGGTACTGGAGCAGCACCTATTATTGCTCGCGAAGCGAAAAAAAATAATGCCACGGTTGTGTCGTTTTGTTCCGTTCCTTTTAGATCTGAAGGAGTTGAACGAAGTTTAAGAGCAAGAAAAGGTCTTGAGGAACTTATGAAATATAGTGACACGTTAATCCCTATCCCAAACGATAATCTTCTCCGTTTTAACCAAAAACTTCCTGTTCTAGCTGGTTTTAAAATAATGGATGAAGTATTAATTCGATCCATTAAAGAAATAATAAATTTGATAAATAACTGTGGTTTGATTAATATTGATTACGCAGATGTTAGAAAAGTGTTAGAAAAAAAGGGAAATTATCCTTCTGGGCTAATAGGTATTACAGAATCTATGGGAGAAGAAGTTGATCTAATAAGAAAGGCTAAACTAGCATTACACAATCCTCTTTTAGAACCTGATACAAAAAAAGTAGACAAATGCATAGTTTCTGTTTCTGGCGATCATCGGTTATCCCTATCAAAAATAGACAAAGTTATCTCAACAATTTCCAACGAAATTCCAGAAACAGCGTCTCTTAAATTCGGAACTTCCTTAAATCCAGCTCTCGGATCTAAAATTAGGATTATGGCGTTAGGTCGAGGCCCAATCTCGCCGTACGTTCAAGCGGCAATAGATGGGACTGAATTTCCACACTCTAACATAAGCCAACTTTAATAATATTCTATACAATATCAGAATCTAATAATCTTTTTTCATCCTTCCATAACCTTTTTTTTAAAAAATCCTTATAATTCATATTAATTGCATCAAGGTGAATCTATAATAGGAAATAAAATGCCTGAAGAAGATTTAAAAAAAGTAATCCGCGATTTTTTAGACAAAAGAAAGATACTCGTACTCTGTACTTGTTTAGATAATACGCCTCGCGCAACTCCTATGGATTTTTACATGGATAAGAAATCTAATGATTTTAATATATATGTAGGACCTGCTCCTGGGAGAAAAGTAAAAAATATCGAAGAAAATCCAAATGTCAGTATTGGAATATATACGCCAATGGACACGGGTAAAATACAGGGTATGCAAATTACCGCATCCGGGAAAGAAAGGCTGATCTTTTTAAAGGAAGGGGATAAAGAATTTGATAAGGTTCAAAAAATAGTGCGGGGAAAAAGAAAGCTTCTCTTGAAGATCATTCCAGAGAAAATTGAACTTCTCGATTATGATTTTATAAAAGATGGATATTCACGCCTTCAATATTTAGATTTCTAGTAAAATTAAATCTCTATTTAGAATTTCTTAAGAGTAAAAGCACAGTTATATTTTTAAGCCCTATTTACTTTATTTTATGTATAATTACGGATGTGGATGTTATGAATGAAAAATCTAAATTTTTAGTTTCAACACCAAATTTCATAGAGATCATATCCGAGATTATTATTCAGTAAAATCCTTTTCCTCGTGAAACGATTTTCGAAAGAAATATCCACATCCCGTTTCACAGAGAAAATTAGAACATTTATACGCTTTTAAACTAAAATTTCAGATAGATACAATAACAACATGAGGTTAGTTATATGTCATATATTAAAAAGGAAGAAGAAATAATTCAGTTTTGGAAAGAAAACAAGATATTCGAAAAGAGCGTCGAGTATAGATCAAAAAACCCCCCGTACATATTTTACGATGGGCCTCCATTTGCCACAGGGTTACCCCATTATGGAAACATATTAAGTATCGTAACAAAAGATGTATTTCCAAGGTATTGGACAATGAAAAATCATCGTTGCGAAAGAAGATGGGGATGGGATTGTCACGGGCTCCCTATAGAAAGCATTTGCGAACGAGAATTAAAAATAAAGCAGAAGAACGAAATTTACGAGATGGGATTAAGTGAATTTAACGAATTCTGCAGATCGAAAGTTCTATGGTACGCCAATGAATGGAAAAATACCGTTGATCGGATGGGTAAATGGATAGAATTTGATAATGCTTATAAAACAATGGATAATTCGTATATGGAAACGATTTGGTTTATATTTAAGAAGATATATGATGAAGGATATGTCTATAAAGGCAAAAAAGTTCTTCTCTATTGCCCTAGATGCGAAACCCCACTCTCAAATTTTGAAATATCTATGGATAACAGCTACAAGGACATTACCGAAAAATCTGTTATAGCGAAGTTCAAATTAAAGGGTGATTCAAATACATATTTACTTGCTTGGAGTACCACGCCATGGACATTAATTGGTAATATAGCGTTAGCAGTAAATAGTAAACTTGATTATGTAAAAGTTAGGGTTGGAGAGGAATTTTTGATTTTAATAAAAACTAGAATAGATTTAATAGGCGAGAATTATGAAATAGTTGATAATTTTAAAGGAGAATCTTTACTCAATAAACCTTATGAACCGTTGTATCAAGTTTCTGTTGATACTGAGAAAGTAGGTCATTTTATTATTGATGGTGGCGAAGAAGTCTTATCAGATGAAGGTACGGGAATAGTACATATGGCTATTTATGGTGAATTTGATTACAAAATGATTAATAAGTACGATATGCCGATAATCCAGCATATTGATAAACAAGGTAAATTATCTGACGGTCCTGATGACTGGAAAGGTATGTGGTTTAAAGATGTCGATAAAGTGGTACTAAATGATTTAAATAGTCGAAATCTTTTATTTGATACAGAAGACTACACTCACTCTTATCCTTTCTGTTATAGATGTGATACACCTCTAATTTATAACGCACTTGATGCTTGGTTCATAGAAATTCAGAAAATAAAGGCTAGGCTTCTAAAAACTAATGAGCGAATCAATTGGTATCCTAAAGAAGTTACGAAAAGATACAAATACATAATAGAAACTGCTCCTGATTGGTGTATATCGAGAAATCGATTTTGGGCTACAGCGATGCCAATATGGACATGCGTGCATTGTAATACAATTAAAGTAATCGGTTCTGTAAATGAACTTCAAGCCCACGCAATCGAGATTGTTGATGATAATCTAGATCTACACAGGCACATCGTAGATGATATTCATTTGAAATGTTCTGAATGTGGAAATATAATGAACCGCATACCTGAAGTTTTTGATTGCTGGCTCGAATCGGGCTCAATGCCGTTTGCTGCAAAGCATTACCCTTTTGAGAATGTTGACTGGTTCAAGCACAATTTCCCTAGTGATTTTGTGTCAGAATATATTGGACAAACGAGGGCTTGGTTCTACTACATGCATGTAATCTCAATTCTGATGTTTGATGAGATCCCGTTTAAAAATGTCGTAGTAAATGGTAATATACTCGCTGAAGATGGAGCCAAAATGTCAAAATCAAAAAAAAATTTTGCTGAACCGTCTCTAATAATAGGAAGATACGGAGCTGACGCCTTAAGGATTTATCTTATGGCGTCCCAGTTAATGCGAGCAAAAGATTTAAACTTTAAAGAAGAAAGCGTTAAGCAAATCTATCGAAGATTTAATTTACTATTGTTTAATGTTCTAAAATTTTATTCTTTATTTGAGATTAACAATTTATCTGTAGAAAACTCCAATTCAGAGCATATTTTAGATAAGTGGATTCTAAATTTAGTGAATGATCTTACTCTGGATGTGACTCAGCGATTAGATGACTACGATACTCAGGAAACAAGCAAGTTAATTATTAATTTCGTTGAAGAATTATCAACTTGGTACATCAAAAATAGTAGAACTAGATTTAAAAGCGAAATAATAAGCGAAAAGCTAGCAGCGATGAATACCTTGACATACGTACTTCACGTTTTGTCGAAAATCATAGCACCAATAACGCCCTTCATTTCTGAAATGATATATCAGAAATTGAAGGAAAGAAATTTAGTAAAATACGAATCCGTGCATTTAGACCTATGGCCAGATTTTGATCAAAGTTTATCCGTTCCAAATCTACAGACTAAAATGAATTTAACTAAGGAAATAGTTCAAAAATCTTTGGAATTAAGAGAAAAGGTCAAAATACCTTTACGACAACCGCTGAAAAAGATTGTGCTGAAAGGAGTAAGTTTGGACGATGAATTTTTAGATTTAATTAAAAAAGCATTAAATGTGAAAGAAGTTTTAATAAAAAATGAAGATGCATCTGAATTAACTGTAGAATTGGATACAGAAATCACGAGAGAACTGAAACTAGAAGGAATAGCTAGAAACTTGATAAGAAATATTAATAATCACAGGAAGAAAATGAAGCTATCGACGAAAAATAGAATAAGATTATATCTAAATGCTGAAGACGATGATATTTTAGAAGCCATATCTAAACACCAAAACTACATCAAAAAAATGGTACAAGCAGAAGTAATTTTTAATAAGATAGATAATAATAGAGATATTAAGACATTTAAAGTAAACCAAAGCGAAGTTTCAACTTATCTCGAGGTAATAACTTAATATAGCCAACGCATAATCAAATGTAATAATTTGGCTTTAGCTGTTGTTGGATAAAAATTTTTTTATTTTTTCTTCAATATATTCTTTTAACAAATAGTAAGGTAAATCTCCACTTCTAAGAATAGTATCATGAAAGAACTTTAGACTGAATTTATCCCCCATTTTTTCTTCCACCTCCCGTCGTAAATCTTCAATTAAGAGCTTTCCAACGAGATACGACAGTTCATATCCTGGAATAGATGTAAAATCTAATATCGCTGCTATAGCTGCTGTTTCTTCCGTTGCTAAAACATTCATTAACATTTGACTAGCATCTAACATTGTTCGTTGTTTACAGTGTAATTGGATGTCCAATATTAGATCCATAGCGTATTGTAACTGGAATCCCGAAATTAATTGCTGAGATTTCACAGGATCGTTATAAAATCCTTCTTGTAACATCATTTCCTCGCAATATACTGCCCATCCTTCTGTAGTTTCACTAGCTACTCCTAGATCAGAAGTAACTCCTAATAATCGAATGGGAGGAGCAAATCCATTACTGCAAACAAAATCCAAATGGTGTCCAGGATAAGCTTCATGAACCATTAAATGAGATATTAGGGTATAAGAAAGTCGTTCTTTTTGTGTAGGGCTAATCATAAAAATTCCAGGTTGTTCTCCACTATAATAAGGTGGTTCATAATATGCTGCAGTAACAATACTTGGGATAAGGTGGGGAGGAGTTTCTATGATAACCAACTTCTCTTGAGGAATGGAAACAAGATCATGGGATTCTACGAACTCTTTTGCTCGTTTTGCTTCAATCCGAGTGTACTCAAAGACATCTTGAAAAGTAGGAATCAGATCTTCTTTAAAAAAAGCTTCAATTGCCTCGTTAAGGGTTTTCGTAGGATATAACTCCTTGGTAATTTGTTTTATTTTTTTAAAAGCAGAACTAAATAACTTATTTCCTTTTTTTAAGAGTGTTTTTCGATCCCAAGGAAGTTTCCGTAAACTCAACATTACATCGAATTTTTCAGGTCCTAAAGCCCAGGCAAAATCATCGTCATCTACGGGTAAACTTTTTATCCATTCTATATGAGCTTGGATGTGTGGTTGAACCTCTTTAATGGTTTTTAGCAATCTACTTTTCACAGATTCGGTAACTTCTGATGGTTCATTGTAAGCTTCAGTAACCGTTTGTAAAAATTTGGGAGTTTTTTGAATTTGCTCTAAAGCCAAATCTCTCCATACTAGTGGAATTGGAGCCTTATCGAAACGGGATTGAAATTCCTCTAAATATTTAGGTAAATGGGTTAAGTGGGTGATGATTGCTTCTGCTACACTAGTAACTGGTCCCTTTCGTTGGAATAAGAGAAAGGAAATCTCTTGAAAATATGCTAATCCATTGGGGTGTTTTTTCCATAAGGGAAACGCCTTGTGCATGAACAAGTTGATATTGTGAAAATAGCTCATTGTTTTTAGTGATATTTGATTTTCGAAATTTAATTTTTTACCATCTAATTGCTTAAGCTCATCAATCCATTCGCTAAAAAACTTAAGATTCTCTACAATATGTTCTTTCGTTCCTGATTCTACTACTCTTTCATATTCTTCCTTGCCTAACTTGACAGCAATTCTTGCGTTATGCTCAAAGAATTCTTCCATACCTCTAGTGACTATAATATCGAATTTTTGGTCTTCATTCATTATCTAATCATCTCATTTACGAATTGGATTTATTATTAAAGGTTAATTGCGTTAGATTCAAACATAACAGAGAAAAAAAAAAATTTGTTGTTATATTTTAAATGTTAATTTTTAAAACTATTTCTTTAAAAATTCTTTAATGGCATCCTCAGCTTCCGTAAGTAACTCCACTTTATATGTATATCCTTCTACAGAAGCATAAAAGCTATATCTTTTAGCTAAAGCAGCCATACTTTCAACGATTTTATCATCTGGACACTCATATACCGCGTATGACTTTAGGCCTTCATCAGTTATTTGTGCGATCCAATTTTCTACCTTTTTAAGGAAGTCAGGGTAAGCAGGCTTGTCAGTTCTCATATATGTTTTGACAGATTCGTTCAACTTATGGTGAGGGGTTTTTCCAACTATCATAATTTTTACCATATTGTTTTCACTCTTTTAACTATTTTTTAATTTTGGATTCGAAATGTTAAGAAATAATATGAGAATTCTCTATAAAAACTTTAACAATTTCGTCAAAAAACCATTATGGTTATGTGGTAACACCTTTCAAATTTGAAGGACTTAATTTAGAGAAAAAGATTTTAGGAAAACATTAATTGTATAAATTAATAATATCAGATGATCATCAATACTTCTCTTTTGATTAACATGTTATCCGATGAAGATAGAACGCAATTAAAAAGCGCCATTAACGATAAAGAGCTCAAAAAAATATTTAAAACAATAGCATCAAAGAATCCTGATGAATTTTTTCCAACCCAAGAACTTAGGCAATTGGGATACATAAGAAAGCAATGCGAATGTTGTGGTACTTATTTCTGGACCACCATCCGTGAAAGGAAAGTATGTGGAGAGCCCGTATGTTCTGGTGGTTTTCAAGTCACAGAAAACAACCCCGTTAAAAAAAAACTGTCATATATAGGTGTTTGGGAAAAAATTGTCGAAGTACTTGAGCCGAGGGGGTACGTCCCTATTAAAAGGTACCCATGCGTAGCAAGATGGGACCCCACTTCAGAATTCACTATAGCCTCAATTTCTGCTTTTCAACCTTATGTTATTACGGGTGAAGTTGAGCCCCCTGCAAAAAAGTTAATAATCCCTCAATTTTGTTTAAGATTTAACGATATTGAAAATGTAGGATTGACCGGTTCACATAATACAGGGTTCGTAATGATAGGACAGCACGTTTTCGTGCCACCTGAAGAGTGGAACCAAGGAGAACTCTTTTTAGATATTCATGCTTTTATCCACGAAGGCGTAGGTTTACCTAAACAAGAAATCACGATTCACGAAGACAGTTGGGCAGGAGGTGGCTCCTTTGGATGCAGTCTTGAATTTTTTAGTCGAGGTGTTGAATTGTTCAATCAAGTATATACTATGTTCGAGCAAACTCCAGATGGACCCCAAGAGCTGAATATAAAAGTTTTAGATATGGGGATGGGTCACGAGCGTGTAGCATGGTTCTCCCAAGGAACCCCAAACATTTACGAAGCAACATTTCCAGATGTTATCTCTAAATTAAAAGACATTACTAAAGTTAAAACACATTTTGAGTTGTATAACGAATTTTCAAGGTATTCAGCTTACTTAAACATAGACGAAGTAGACGACATGGATGCTGCCTGGGAGAAAGTAGGAACTGAGCTTAAAATAGATGTAAATGAGCTAAAAAAAAAGATTTTACCTATGACAGCACTATATTCCATCGCTGATCATGCGAGAACTTTATTGTTTGCAATTAACGATGGAAAACTCCCTTCTAATGTAGGTGGTGGATATAATCTTAGAGTTATTTTAAGGCGCGCTCTAAACTTTATCGATAAATTCGGTTGGGATATTGAAATTTCGGACGTTTGCAATTGGCACGCGAAAGAACTGAAGGGCCTATTTCCAGAAGTTTCTGGACGGTTAGATGAAATAAAGAAGATTTTGAACGTAGAAAAAGAGAAGTATTATACTACAAGAAGAAAAGCAAGTAAAATGTTAGAAAAATTACTTGCCAAGGGAGATATTTCGACCGAAACATTGATAGAAATTTATGATTCCAGAGGAATAAATCCAGAGATGGTTAAAGACGCTGCGACCAAATTTGGCAAAAAAATCAAAATTCCTGACAATTTTTATAGTTTAGTAGTAGAAAGGCACGAAAATAAGGAAAAGATCAACGCTATATCTGACGAAATCAAGCTAGATTTAAGCAATGTTTTAGAAACCAAATCTCTTTACTATTACGATTATACCAAGACATCTAACAATGCTAAAGTTTTAAAACTAGTTGGAAACAATGTGGTCCTTGATCAATCCGTTGCATATCCTACTTCAGGTGGTCAATTGCACGATATTGGAACAATAAACGGTCAAAAATTCAATAGTGTGTTGAAGCAAGGTAATTACATTATTCACGTTTTATCTGAAAAACCTAAATTCAAAGAAGGAGAGATGGTAAAAGTTGAAGTTGATAAAAAATGGCGTACGCAACTTTCTCAACATCATACTGCTACTCATATTGTAAATGCTGCAGCTCGATTTGTATTAGGGAGCCATATTAATCAAGCTGGAGCTAAGAAGACTATGAAACATTCCAACTTGGACATTACCCATTACGAACAAATTTCTCGAGAAGATTTATTAAAAATAGAAAAAAAAGCAAATGAAATTGTTGATAGCGCAATTGATATGAAACTATTTTTTCTTCCCCGCTCTGAAGCTGAGCAAAAATATGGTATGGCAATTTACCAAGGAGGTGCTGTTCCTGGAAAAAACATTAGAATCGTTGAGATTCCAGGTGTGGATGTGGAAGCTTGTGGTGGGACGCACTTGAATAACACTTCTGAGGCAGGAAGAATTAAAATAATTAAAACTCAAAAAATTCAAGATGGTATCGTGAGATTGACCTTTACTGCAGGATCTGCCACTAAGGAACTTGAAGCAGAAGAATCTCAAAACTTAACCCAATTACAATCATTCTTGGACATTCCTCAAAATAAGATCGTAGGGAGAGTTGAAGAATTACTAACTAAGTGGAAAAACTTAAATAAAGCATTACAGACCGGAAAACTTGATGAAACGGATATGGTTCTGAATTCAAGTAATATAATTGAAGTGGAAATCTTAACTGAATTATCTCGAATTCTAAATACTAAAATAGAAGATATTTACTCGAAAGTAAAAAAATTATACGACGAATGGAACGGTGCTAAGGCAAAATTAAAAGAAGTGGAAAACTTACTTGACGAAAAATTTATCGATACTCTTATAAAATCAGCTTTTTCACTAAACGAGTCTAAAATGATTCTTAAATCCTTTGAAAATCTTACTCCAAACGATCTTAAGAATCTAAGCGTGAAAATTCTCCGTAAATCTGAAGATTTAAACACAATTTTTATCAATAAAGATGAGAAAGGTATAACTATAATTGGAATGGTAGGAAAAGGGCTTTTAAAAAGTTCCGACTTCAATATGGGAAATTTTGTGAAAAATATCGCTTCGAGATACAACGGTAAGGGTGGTGGCAAGGTTGATTATGGGCAAATATTTATCGGGGATAAGGAATTAAATGTTGAAGATCTGGTTAACCACATAAAAGAGGAACTAATAAATAGTTAAACTTTTCACAACATCCAATAGAAATTTTTAATAATATAATATATATTTTTCTTTGCATCATGCAAAGTTTGCCTTCTTCTAACTTCTACTTATATTTTCTATCTATATAGATTCTATATACTATGTCGAAATCGTTTAAATCAAGTTATAATATTATTTTAACTAAGATAAAAAAGAAAATATGAGATTAAATATGCTTGAAGTATTATTAGAAAATTCAACAGAAAAAAAGGAAGACAATTCAAAACTCAAGAAGAATCTAACAGAACCCTCGCTTGAGAAATCTATTGATATTGATAACATGATAGACCTGCTTAATCTCGATATTGTTAAAATATTAAAATATAATAGAATATAATGGTGAAATTTATAGTGAAATTAGTATATCAAGAATTTTTATGCCCTGAATGCGGCCAAATTAGGTGGCTAAAGGTTAAAAATATGTGCGTAGATTGTAAAGATAAATTGTTTTTAGATAAAATATCTCAATCTAGGAAAGTATTACACATTTTTAATGAGCAAATATGTGTATGAGAAATGGGCAAATTATAGCCTTTTAAACTCATTTTAAGAGTAATTTTTTTTGTAGCGATTTATTAGTAAAATTTTTCTAAGTGTAAATTAACATTCTTTAATATAGTTTAAAATTTAATGTGCATTAAGATTAAATAAAAATAATCTAAAATAAGAGTAAATGTGCTAAAATGGTTAACCTCATACAAATAAGCGATTTGCACTATGGTTCTGAGTTTGTGCCTAAAAAAACTTCGGTAATTCTAGATATTCTTTCTTGAAATTTTCCTTTACGAGTCAAAAATTTGTGGAGCGATCAAGAGATTAATTTATTGCTAAAAAATATCGATCTTAGCGTCATTAAATCGTGTTTAATTAGATTTCAAGATAAATCATACCGCGTTTTTTGATAAAGTTAATTTCGTCTTACTACCTAGTGCTAACCCGTATAACTTTTTTTAGTAAATCTTTTTTGATAAATTTAAAAATCATTCTTGTATGATTTAGTTATATAAGTGTTCTACATTTTTGGTTACTTCAAATTAATTTTTCTTAGATGAGAAATAATGGTTGAAATTATTCATATTTCTGACTTACATTATGGTAGTGAGTTTGTACCTGAATATATGGAAAATGTTATAAGCTATATTGAACGTACAATCCCAGATGTAGTTGTATGTACAGGGGATTTAATTCATAAGGGAAGGATAACTCAATTTCGCGCGATTCTTCCTTATATTAAGAAAATAAGGGATATCACCAAATTCCTAGTTGTGCCAGGCAACCACGATGCGAAAAATTCAGGTCTAATTTACTTCGAGAAATTAATTGGGCCCCGTCGCTTCAGATATATTAATGAAGAATTGGATACAGTAATTATCGGAGTTTGTTCAGCGAGGGATGATATGAGCGAAGGAATGGTCGGAGACGAACAGCTCGACTTTATGGGAAGATCTATTAACAAAAACTTAGAAAATAGGATAATGGCACTCCACCATCACTTAATACCTGTACCTCTTTCAGGGCAAAAATTTACAACCGTAAGAGATGCTGGAGAAATGCTTGAATTTACCCAATTATTTGAAATTGATTTAGTTTTAATGGGACATAGACACGTTCCACACGCTTACGTAATCGGACCTACAACATTCCTCTACTGTGGTACATCTGCCTCCAATAAAGTGAGAGCAGATGATAGTCCTAGCTTCAATCACATTATTTTAGATGAGGGTGATATCGAAGTCTATATGGTTAATTCAATAAATCTCGAAAAAAATCTACTATTAGAGCGAAAATTAAGCCGAACAACATTTGTTCGACCTCGAAGAACCCGGATAGAGCACTTATTGAGCTCTGCTGTGTGGGATGATTGATAATGCCAAAACCTATAACTCCTTTAGTAGCTGTTGATGCAGTTATAAGATTTAAAAACGCTTCTATTGTGTTAATTCGTAGAAAAAATCCCCCTTTTGTAGGAGAATTAGCTTTACCTGGAGGATTTGTTGATGTCGGTGAGAGCGTCGAGGACGCTTGTATTAGAGAAGCTTATGAAGAAACAAATATCCATGTGAATATAATTAAGCTTATTGGCGTATTTAGCAAAAAATTTAGAGATCCCAGAGGGCACACAATTTCAATTGCTTTCTTGTGTGAACCATTAACAGATTCAGAGAAGCCTAAAGCTAAAGATGACGCTCAGTCTTTAGAAATTGTAAATTTTACAGATATCTCATCTTTAAAACTAGCGTTTGATCATAAGGATATCATAAATGCGTCAGGTATTATTAAGAATTAGACTGTATATTATCATTCAATCGAAAATCTTTTTATAACAGTCACAACAAGGAATTCCGAGACTAATTTTATTGGAGTAATCAAATCTAATTTCCTCAATGTTATTAACTAATCTGATTAAACTCTCTTTTAATCTCAAAGCATTAGGATCTGATGTATTTTTATACATATTTTTTAATCCAACATTGTTATGGATTCTCTTTTTGCAGATGGGGCATCGATCAAAGAAACTTTTTAACCTAGTCAGTTGCTCGTCTTCTTTATTATAAGTTAAACGGAACTGTGATAAATTGTGTTCTGGTTGTAATGTTTTAATTAATTTCTTAAATATTTCCTCTAAATTTTCTTCTACACTTAATATCGAAGTGTGCTCGAAATATATAAGGTCTTCCTTAGCAATCAAATTATTAATCGCTTCTTCTGATACTTCCCTATTTGCTAAATTGGCTTTGATCCCAATCAAAATAATAGGGATTTCATTCACATCCTCTTTAAAAAGAGTTATCCACCTATTTAAGTCTGAAAAAGATTCTCTATTAGATAAATCAAAGCATAACAATCCCGCACAAGCTCCTCGACAGAATACAGGAAAAAGAAACCTAAATCTTTTGCGATCTTTCAAATCCCAGACGATAAACCGATAATTATCATCTTCATTAACATGGCATTCCACAGATTTAAAAGAAACCCCAATTGGGCTTCCATTATCTTCATAAGTATCAAGAACTGTATTTTTCCCCGAGGCAGGTGATCCTCCTAAAACCAATTTTAACTTATAAGATTTGGACATTTTAGCTATTCTCGTTCATTACTCGAGGACATATTATAAGACATCATGATCTGATAGAAATTCACTCTAAAAAATATTACTCTTATGTCACTTAATTTCAAATAAATTTCCATAAGAATCTTTTAAAAACAAGTAGAAGCCATCTTTATTTTTTCTAGGTACTTGAATCACTTCAAAATTTAATTTCTTCGCTCTCTCGATTAATCTAGTTCGATCCTCAACGATTAAGCAAGTATGGGTAAATCTATCGAGTGCTTGATTTTTATCGTCAGTTATAAAAGCTTCTACGCTCAAATCTTCATTTTCGTATCTAATAATCCTTTGGGCTTTCTTAATATTGAAAAATTGTTCCATAAGGTCTTCAGAGACAACAAAATCTCTTTCTTTTTTCAGTTCCAAAAGATCACTGAAAAATTCATCAGCCTCTTCTTCGCTATTTGAGCTTACCGCAATATGCTCTATCTTCAAACTTTTCATCACTTTTAATTTTGAGTTTTTCTGAAATTTATTAACGTATTACTTATCTTAAATGAAACTTTAATAATTTTTAGTGTTTAATATTTATTGATATAAAGAGTAGTAGCTAAAGTTAAGGGATTTATGGATGACGAATGTAACTTCAGAAGTGTTTTTAACCAAACTATTTAGTGTTGTATACAAACTTTATACGATTGCAAAAACACAATCAGATCGTTTAAAAAAGGAATGGGACGAAAATTTCGCTTCATTACCGGAACAACCTCATTTAGTTCGTTCCATTAAGGCTGAAAAAGAAAAATTTCTAATTGATATAGATTATCGAATTAAAGTTTTAAACACGATAAAGCTATCATTTGAGGATGGATTTCACTCTATAAAATCCATATTAACTGCTCTTTTTCATTCGTATTTTAAGGATTCAGATATCTTTACACAGAATTTTAGTAAAAACGATCAAAAAATTCTCAAATATTTAGTAGGAAAAGAAATTTTGGGAAATTTAATTCAGTATAATCAACTCGATCATGAAACAGTACCACTAAAATATAACATTCTAGCAAGAAATTATTTATTGATCAAGTTTAAAGAACAGAGCGCCACAAGTATTAATGATAACATAAAAAAAATCAACATAAATCTTAAACTCCCAGCGCTGAAAAAAAGTTTAAACGAGATAATTGCTGACGGATTTTTCAAAAAGAATAAGGTAGGCAAACATACTTATTACAGCTTACAGCAGGAATTAGAATTATCGGAAAAAGGTAAATTAACTTACAATCAAATTATACGACCAATAGTAGATTGGCCAACTTTGTTTTATCGTAGCTATTATAATGTGAGAGAATTAAATGTCACAGTGAATGGCGATTGTAAGCACCCCGAATTTTTGAATAAAGTACTGCTAAAGGCTGCTACACAAGGATATACTGCTTGTCACTACGTATTTAAGAATCTAGTCAAGTACTACGAGAAATTAAAAGAAGAATCGTAGTGGTTTTCCTCTGTGAATAATAAGTTTGCTTAAATTGTTGAAAAACTTCTCGTTTTCCTAACAGGAATATTAAACTCTTCAAGCAACGGAATAAGATGTTTTTTATCTTGAGAATTTGTACCCTTCCAATCCACTACAAAATAATCTATTTTTTCTAACGTGTTATCAATCATCATTCTGATTAATCTCTCGTTTAATTCTTGGATGTAATACTTAGGGCAGATAAATGAAAGTGCAATGTTATGATTGGTTATTAACCTATTAAAATTAGGTGCGTAGTGAGTGCCACCGAATCCTAAACCAACTTGCTGAGTATTATCTTCTTTGAAATCCAGATATTTAAATACTGTGTTGACAATAGCATTTGCAGTGAGTTCACCTGCTTCCTTAATTAACCATTCTTGTTTACTACTCCCTAATTCCATAAATATTAATGGAATATCTAAAGTGGTTGGTCCATGATGAGTTACTTCCATATCTAAAGAAAAATCAGGAATATTGAATTTCTCGATTTGTTCTCTTAACGATTCAACGCCTGCCTTATGTAGTAGAGCGCTTGTTTTGGACAAATCTTGAGGCTTTCCACCAAAATCTGCATTGTTGACCCAATTACCGGTAGTATGAGCTAAAAATGCGGGTCGTGCTGTTTTAGATGTGTGTCGGCTCGCAAATATTATTAAATCAGGGGTGAGATTAGTTCCACTAACATTGAGCTTTTCAAGGAATATTAAAGGTTCCGTTGTCAAACCTAAAAAAATTTGATTTTCATTAAGAAATTTATCATTTGTCCCTTCAAATGATGAATTCTCTAACCTAAATAACGAATTTTCCTGCCAAATCGTACCAGTCTCTATGAAAGAATAATGTTTAGAATTTAAAAATACTTCTCGCATATTCATGGAAGCCTTATCTTCTTCCGAGTTGATTATAAAGAATTGAATTGAGCACCACCAAAAAATTTTAATCTAGTTAATTAAAAAATCAATTTTATCTTTAAAAGATATCCCTAAATTCTAAAAACCTTTTAAATTAGATTTGTATCAAATTATGTAATGCCTATTAGTTTTGCATATATTGCTATTATTTCAGTGGTATTTGGTGCGCTTTTTTTCGTAGTAGATTTTTACGAACGAAAACATCCTAAACTCAATATTTCGTTAATCGCAGGAATTTCTATCTCTTATTTCTTCTTAGTCCTCCTTCCAGAAATTGCCGAAAATATACCCGTATTTCCATTTGAGCTCACAATTTTTGAATACCTATTTGTACTGATTGGCTTTGTATTTGTCCACACTTCTGAAAAATTGATTTTACAAAAAGTAGAGTCTAAATCGCAAAGGAGAATGCGTAAATTAATCGAAAAAGAAAAAATCTTACAAGATGTTGAAGAAAATATCGAGAATATATTAACCAGAGAATTAGAAAAAGAAGATTTTGACAACGAAGCTCTGAAAGATATAGCCCAAACAATAGCTGAATTACATAAACAAGGTGAAGAGTTCAAAAAAGAAATAAACCCATATAAGGCTAAGATTCAAACACACATCAACCACGATTTAAGCAATCTACGCTTTTTTTCTAATTTTTCATACCATCTTCTCGTAGGGATTATTGTAGTAGGGTTATTAGGGTTTGATATAATCAGTGGGATACTATTCTTCTTATTTGCCTGGTTTCGAGCAATTATAACAAACAGATCAGAAACCCATATCATATTTACCGATCTGGAAATCTACGATACTTATGATATTGATGAGAATATCACGAGAAAATACATCCTTGCTTTTTCGAATTTTATAGGTGTTTTAATCGGATTGATTTTAGATTTATTAGCGTTTGAATACACTGAAATGTTTTATGTTTTATTTTCATTCATCTCGGGCGTAATATTATATACGATTGTTCGAGAAATAATTCCTGAAAAAGAAAAAGGAAATCCATCATATTTTCTCATTGGATTCGTTGGATTTACAATTGTAATATTTGTCATAAATATTCTCACACATTTTATGTGATAAACCCCCCCTAAGTAAATCCATCTTTTTAAAAAAATTATAGAAAGTAAGCCGTTTCTTATAATTAGAAAATAAATAGGGCGAATCTGTTATTTTTCTTAACTTAAAAGTTTAAAAATTTTAAAGCTATCAAGTATAGATTTATATTATCATATAGTTTTGAACTATCTGGCAATGTGCATAAAAAAAAGAATGAAAAATATTAAATCTAAGGAGTAAAGCGATGATAAAAAAAAGCTTTAAGGAAATATTAGGAATTGATGATGACGACTATAAGATCATTGAAATGATGGAAAAAGATCCAGACATTACTCATAGTAAGATAGCAATAGAAATTGAAAAGTCTCAACCGGCAGTAGGGGCGCGGATTATTAAATTAGAGCGAAAACATTTATTGACTAAACAAATCGGGTTTAATTTAAAGAAGGTAGATATTAAGACTGTAATAGTTTTCGTCTCAACAAAGGATGTGGAAACGATAGTAAGAAAAATTGAAAAATGCCCTTTCATTAACCACGCATTTAAGATTTCCGGAGAATTTAACTTGTTATGCTTCATTTCTGCCTCCGATCTTCAAACAGTCGAAAAATTAGTAGATTTATGCTTTAGAAAAGATCCAAACGTAATTAATGTAAAGACTAATATCATAATTGATTCTGTGCATGATTTTGTTATTCCTATTGATTTTCAGATTGAAAAATTCGATTTTCATTCAAATATATGTGGTCCTGATTGTAATATGAATGTAAATCTCCCTAAGTATAAATTTGATGTTTCTCAAGAAGAAGTCGAAGAATAAAAAAAAGATGTTCTTAATCTATATTTTTAGCTAATCCTTTCAGTTTAGCCATTTCAAACTTACAGTTGGCACCACAGCCTTCTTCTAACGTAGGAGTATGTTCTTCGCTTTTGAAATCGATAGGTAGAATAAAATCTTTACTAATTTCTGTGATCATATTCATCGAGACTGAATTAACATCAGGATTACTTCTAAAGTGGTAATTTACTATGTTATCCAGTTTGTCAAGTTTAGAACTAGAGAGTAAAATACAGATATTATGGGGACCACTTAACCTAAATGCGTTCAACATGAATGGACAGTACTTAGCCATTTCAAGAATCTCGTCTGGGCGTTTTGTATTCAGCTCCACCATGCTTAAAAATAAATCTACCTTCTTAAAATTAATACCTGGCTGAAACTGGAGAATTCCCTCTTTCTCTAGCTTCTTTATTCTCATCCCAACAGTTGGCTGAGACCTATTAATTTTTTCGGCAATTTGAGTATGGGTTAGGTTCGGATCGTCTTGTACTAATGTAATAATTTTGCGATCGATATCATCGAGTTTTAATTTGGCTGAAATCATATCCATTTCCTATTATTAATTTTAATTCTTTATTTAGATAATAATCTTACAAATTAAAAATATACTTATATTTTATAAATTATGAAAAAAACTACAACAACTAATTTAAAATACCAGTTTAAAAGGAATTCGCTCATATCATAAAAAATAAATTAATTTTTGGCACTTAATCAATAGTTATAGCTCTCAATTTGCATGCGGTTGTACAGATATGACATTTAATGCAGTGATCTTCTCTTTCTTCTACAACGACGCACATAGGTTCAGAATCTTTATGCAAAACTTCATAAATTCCTCTAAAGCAAGCATCTTCACACGAAAAAGCTTCGCATCTTTTACACTTATTAATATCAATGTGATGGAACTTATAACTCACAATTTTGCTTTTATCGGGTGTGTCACTCATTATATTAGTTAAAAGTCAAACTCCATTTATCTCTATAGTTTATACAATATAATGAAATTTATTTAAATCAATTTAATATAACTTTAATTAACTAATCCCATTTTGAGTAGTTTTAGAATGCATGACAGTAAGATACCTCTTTTTGAAATCCCAAATCTCCAAAAGGGAGTTTTTTTAACTCGACCAAATCGATTTGTAAGCGAAATTAAATATAATAATCAAATAAAATCCGCTCATATTCACGATCCTGGGCGCTTAACAGAGTTGTTAACTAAGGGAAAAGAAGTTTTGTTTACTGATTCTCGTGGTAAATTAGATTATTATGTAAAAGCTGTAAAGCACGAAAATGAATGGATATTAATTGATACTGCTCTTCATTCAAAAATCGCATTGAGAGTTTTTCCACACTTACCAGAAATTGCTAAAGTATCAGAAATAAGAAAAGAAGTGCCGCTTGGTAAAAGTAGGATAGATTTTGTGTTAGATGGCGTTCCATTAGAAGTAAAGGGAGTTACTCTCGTAAAAGGGGATTTAGCGTTATTTCCCGACGCTCCTACTGAGCGTGGAACGAGACACGTACAAGAAATTATCGACAATAATGGGATGCTTTTATTTCTGGTGTTTCGTGAAGCTTCTAAATTTAAACCGAACTTTGACACTGATCCAAAATTTTTCAATAAATTGTCTGAAGCGAGAAAGAAAAACGTAAGAATCTTTGTAGTACAACTCAGTTTTGATGGGAAAACGATATATTACAATGGAAATATCCCATTAGCAGACTTTTAAATTAGGATAATTTTAAGTGAAGAGAATAGAGAAGTTCATTTGTTTTTTTTCTTTTTCTTTTTTCGTTTCTTGACATGATCTTCCGGTTCTGGAGTGATGTCCACATCAACTTCAGCGATAATAAAAGCTAGCAAAATAGGTCCTGCGTTAGAATAGCGAGGATCAGTAAAGGCGCTAAATTTTATGTCTTTTACTTTACAGTTCTTATCGCTCTGTCTTAGGATCATTAAGTTTTTATTAACTTTACGCGTAAACTCTGCGGGAGAATCTGTTCCGCCGACAGCAAATACCTGCTCCATCCTTACTATCTGAGGAATTGGAGTTTCATCTTCCATAATTTTTTTACCAATTTTTTGCTTCTTCTAATAAAAATTAAATGTCTCTGTTTTATAATTATTAGCCTTTTTTCACTTGGATATAAAACTAAGAATTTAGTGAAGAATAAATTAATTAATAATCAATATTCATTCCTTTAATATAATCGAAGGCTGAATATGCTGCTACAACCCCTTCTGCTACTCCTGTAATTGCCTGCTTAAATGGTGCGTCAGCAACATCACCAGCAGCGAAAATACCTGGGATGTTTGTTTCCGACTTTCTATTGATTATAATTTCGTCCTTTTGATTTGTTTCTACACCTATACGTTTTGCTAGATCTGAGTTAGGTATAGACCCTACTTCGATAAAAACGCCATCCACTTCAAATTCTGTACCATTATCGAAAATAACTGACTTAACAGTATTTTCTCCTTTAATCTCTACGATATTGGTTTTATAAATGATTTCAATTTTGTGATTTTCCTCTACTCTTTTCTTATTTATTGGTTCAGCGCGTATCTCTTCGCCACGATAAATGATATAAACCTTCTTTACATTCTGAGATAGAAATAACGCTTCTTTTGCAGCAGAATCACTTCCACCCACTACGCATACGGTTTTATCTTTGTAAAATGGACCGTCGCATGTGGCACAATAAGACACCCCCCTTCCAGCAAAATCCTCTTCACCCGGGATTCCCAACTTCTTCCTTTCCGATCCTGTGGCGATAACCACACTTTTTGCTTTAAATTTTTGAAAAAATGAGTGCAAAATGAAGTGCTCGTCCGCTTTTTCTATGCTTCTTATCTCGTCTGTGATGTAAGGGATGCTCAAGGAATTCATGTGGTCTTTAAACATATCCATTAACCCTTGACCGCTTGTAGAGGTGATTCCAGGATAATTTTCTACAAGATGAGTAGTGGCAATCAAACCTCCAAAAATTTTCCCTATAACTAATATGTCCAATGCAAATCGAGCGGCATAGATAGCACATCCTATCGCAGTTGGTCCACCGCCTAAAACAATAAGATCGTAAGTCTTTTCTAGATCAATGCCTTCCATATCAATGTTAAACATTCTTAATTCCTCTTTTTATGTTATATTTAATAATTATATCTTTTTATTCATAAAGTCTTATTTATGAGTTCATATAAAAGCTCCTCAGCAGTTATATCACCAATTAGCTTTTTATCTTCATTAACGATTAAAGTTGGAACCGTCGTAACATTATACTGTTCACTAATATCAAGATAAGCCATTATGTCAATAATAATTGTACGTAATTTACCTTCTGATGCTAACGCAAACTGACTGCAAATTGATATAACAGTAGAACAATACGCACAATAATCAGTAATTAATACCTTTATAATTGTAGGACTAATTTTGTTCAGATTCTCTCTGATAACGTTTTCATAATAATTAGGAGTTCCAGTAAGTACCATTAATGCCTGCACAAAAGGTTGAATTTTTGCCGCCGACGGTACAGCTAAATAACGAATTATGACCTGATCTTTAGCATTTGTCATTAAAATCGTAGGTGCTTGTTGAATTTCATACTTTTTAGCAAGATCAGAATTAGTTTCCAGTTTATATTCTTCTATTTTGAGCATTCCGTTAGAAGCTTTTTGATATATGTCCATAACCTCAATCATTTTTACGGATTCTTGAAGATTCTTCGATGAAGTAAAGATTTTCAATGTTACTGGCTTACTTAGTTTTTTAATCTCTTCACGAATCATTCTCTTATAAGCATTTGATATCGGCAATTTTTTCACATCTTCAAAATTTTATTTCAAGGCTCAATATTCTCTTATTCGGTATATAATAAAAGAAATCAAAATTCTGCTTGAAAGATTAAATAAATAATTGTTTGGTATCGACTTCTATAATGTATTTTAAATTAGTATTGTACTTTTATGTTTCCTCCGATAAGCGCTCGTAGTATATCCTGTGCCCCAACCATTCCAACGAGGGTTTTCTTATCGTTTATAACTGTGTAAGGCACTCCCGAAGCGTCATAATATTGTCCTATATCCGGATTCGCCATTATATCAACGATTACAGTCCTAATTTTCCCATCAGACGCAAGTGCAAACTGAGAGGCTGTAGCTACAACACTTGGACAATACGGACAGGTTTCTGTTATCATTACTTTGATAATTGATGGTTTAATACGATCGAGATTTTGTTTTATTGTGGCTTCGTAATAATTTGGCGCTCCCGCAAATGTAAAAAGTGATTGGATAAATGGTTGGATTTCACCGCCTTGTGGAGCTGCTAAATAACGAATTAATTCTTTACCGTCGTCATTAATAAATAAAATCGTCGGTACCCGTTGAATATCGTAGCGCTTTGCGAATTCAGGATTATCATCTATAGAAAGTTCCTCTATCGTTAACATCCCATTCGAACTTTTTTCATAAATCCTTAGGAGTGACATAAATTGTCCACAATCCATGCAAGCTCTTATTTTACTCCCATCTGCTTCCGTTCGCTGTGATGTAAAAACTTTTAGCTTCACGGGTTTAGTGAGCTTCGCCATTTCTCTTTTAATAATTTCCTTATATTTATCATCTTGAGACATATTTAAAATACCTCTTAGAACAAAGATTATGCATACATTCCTCCAAAATCTCTTTGACCTTTTGTTAATTTATCTAACAAATCCTGTGGAGTAAACATTCCAACAATCCGATCCTTCTCGTTTACAACTGTGAGTGGGACGCCCTGAACTTCATACTTCCTTGCGATGTCAGGATTTAAACTAACATCAATAACTTCTGCTGTTATCTTCCCTTTAGAAACAATAGCGAATAATGTTAAAACTGGAACGGTCGCTGGACAATATGGGCAAGTAGGGGTTATGAAAATTTTCATCTCTGATTTATCGATTTTTTTAAGATGAGTTAGAATTTGGTCGGCATAATACGGTCTTACCCCGCTAAAATATTGAATTGAATTTAGAAAGGGGACAAATTCAGAACCAGTAGGGTGTGCTGAATAGCGGATAATTTCCTGACCGTCATCATTAACGAATAAAATAGCCGGAATTCGGTTAACATTGTATTTTTCTGCTTCTTCTTGATTTTCTTCAATGGATATCTCTTCAATACTCAACTTTCCGTTTGATAGTTCCTCAAGTGTTTTTAACAAATTATAGGCTCCTTCACATGACATGCATGCTCTTTTTTTGGAGCCATCTTCCAGCGTTTTAAAATCGGTAAATAATTTCAGCGTTACTTTATGTTTTAATTTCATCATTTCTCTCTTAACATTATCAAGTTCATTTGGGGAAAATAACATCATCAAATCACCAATTATATTTCTTTCTATTGTGAATAATCTCATCTACTCTTAAAATTTTTATTCGTTTAAAATATAAAAAACTTCATTATTAATCGACTTCAAGATAAGCTTTTATATAAATTGCTTTAAGAAAAATAGAGGGTTAAGTAGAACTTTTTCCACTCCCTTAAACTATGTTTAATCAATTAACAACTCACACATATTTTTAAGCTTCTGTTTAGCTCTGTTTTTTCTCCCATAGAATTTCAAAATCCAATACGCATCAGGGCAATAGGTGGTGATATAAGTATTATTATCTGCAATTTCTGAATTAAGATTTTCAAAATCTTTTAATTCTTTCATTCTCTTAATCGCAATCATCTCAGATATATCTGTTCGTAGTTGGTGTCCAACGCCTCCTCCACAACAATTATGCGGGACTGGTGAAACATTATATCCACTATCTTCATATAACTTTTTTAAGTCTTCTTCTATACCAGGAAACTCAATATATTTTAACGGGCAGGCGTGTTGAATCATAAGATTTCCTTTATCTTTTCCGGTTATGGGAGTTAAATATTGAGTAAAATACTCTATTTTAATTCCTAACTCTTGGTAGTGTTTTTTAAGCACCATGTAGCAACTTGGACAAACAGTAATTATTTTTTCGAATCCCATTTCAATAAAAAGCTTTTTATTTCTCTCAACTAAGAGATCATAAGTATTAATTTCTCCAGTACATAAAATTGGATAACCACAACATATTTCTTTTTCTAAAATGTTAAAATCTACATTTTTACTAAGCAAATACTTTGCGATGTTTTCGCCATATTTCGGAGTTTTAACGGTAGTAAAACAACCAAAGTATAACAATGTCTTACTTTTTACGTTAATACCTTCTATAGGTTTGATGCGACTCTTATTTAATTTAAATGGGGTTCCGTATTTTTTAAGAACTTCAATTTGCTCATCTAGGCCTTCAATTTTGTTTCCATCTTTTAAGAACTTTTGTTTTAGTAGGAATCGCTCGTAATGCGTACCACAAGCTCCGCAATGAACGCAATTATATAATCTAAGATAGTCTCCTTGATTGAACTTATAATCGTCCTTCGTTTCTAATAATTTTAATACCTCTTCGTTTGTAACGAAATTATCTGGATCGACATCCCTACAAGGACAATTATAATCTTCAGTCATTTTACCATTTTATAGTAGTAATTCAAATAGATCCTTAGCTTTTGGGCTTATTTTGCATAATTTGCTATACCTTGATAAAACCCACCAACAACTCGGACAGTACGTCGTCGAATAATCACCTCCAGCTGTATCGAAATCGCTCATTCGTTTATTTGCAACTTTGTCGATTACATCAGTTCGATGCATATAACCAAGACCACCACCGCAGCACCAATGAGGTATGTCTACAACTTCATATCCACTTTTTTCTAAAATGTTATTTACCAGTTTATCAACCCCCTTCCTGCCACGGTTCATTAGTTGGCAAAGATGTTGTACTCCTACCTTTCCCGATTTTTTAATATCAGAGGGTTTCAAATAATCAGATATATATTTAAATTCAGTAGTCGATTTCATTGAAGGTTTATAATATTTATTGAAAAGAAAATAGCACGCAGGGCATAAACAGATTACGGTTTTGAATTCTTCGAAAATCTCAATATTTTCCTTTTTACAAATTTCAAATTCTTCATTACAACCTGAAGCAAACCAGGGCCATCCGCAACATATCTCTTTTTCTAAGATTGTAAAATCTACATTTTGATTAAGCAAATATTCAAGCGAATGAACAGTATATTTAGGTATTCGTATAGTAGAAAGACAACCCATGTAAAAAAGAGTATCAGATTCCGCAGGAATTCCTTCAGGTCTTCTAATTCGCATCTTATTTGAAGGATAGGGAGTGCGATATTTCCGGAAACATTCTATCATATCCTCAAGGCCGTCGACCGTATTACCATCTTCGAGATATTTTTGTTTTAAAAGTAGGCGTTCTTCTTCTGTTTCACATTCACCACAATGAACGCAATTATAAAGTTTGTAATAGTCATCTTGTTCAAATTTAAATTTATCTTGGTTTTTGATTAAATCTCTGACATCGCTATCACTCAAAAAGTTTCCAGGGTCAACTTCGTCGGTAGGAAAATTTTTTCTCCCTTTAATTCTTTCCTTCATGAGAATCTCTATTAATTTAATTAATAATCTCTAAATTAAATTAAGTAATCCAAAATAATTAAAAAATATTTAAAAAAAAGTTCTTGAGATCAATATTAATTACTTTATTCTTTTTTCAGCTTTACGGCCGTTCTTTGAAGCCCTACTTCTTTATTTGCAGGAATGGGACTACCACAATTGTCTTTTTTTCCATCGTTAGTCTCAAAAGCTTTATCTAATTCGGCTTCCAACTCTTCGTCTGTTAGTTCTTTATTATTCATATATTATTATGAGAACTCGGAATATTTAAGCCTTTTTTTTATAAATATAAAAAATCGATAATTCCTAACAAATAATTAATCCTTCTGGTAAAAATCTAAAGAACAGAACAAGAAGATTATAATTTATTTATTAAAATGGTCTAAAACTGCTTTTTCCTTTTCTATAGGTCGTCTCTCAGGCACATTAACAAATTCGGCCTTTATTGTTTCATAAAAGTCTGAACGCATATACAAATTACAATAACAAGCTCCAAATTCCTTCACATCATCAGAGGCATAATCACACGGACATATTAAATCTCGATCTAAATCTCTATTTCCTGAAGCAAGACGACATGGACAAGATTGATAGCCGTACGATTTTTTATTCTCAACTAACCCATCAATTAAGTCATTAAACGTACCTTGGTCTTTGTTTAGCACCCAACTGTTTTTCTGGCTAACCATTCCTACATATTCTTTCATGCCTTCGGTTGTTTCCATGTCCATTTTAATTTCCTCCTTGATTTATTAAATTTTCTAATTTAGTTGGATCGTAACCAACAACAAATTTATCATCGCATACAACAAATGGATATGATATTCTATCTGGCTTGTAGTTTTCTCTCAAATACGTTAGCACTTTTGATTTTTCGCTCGGATCAATTTTATCAACGTCCACATAACGATATTTAATCTTTTTGTCGTTCAAATATTGTTTACACTTCTTGCACCACATGCACGTAGATAGCGTAAAAATCGTCCACTCTTGCGAGTCATTTTCACCAATAACGCTGTGAGTTAATTTCTCAATAAATTCTGGAAACATATCATTCACTCTTTATAATTATTACTTTAAGATGATTATTATTAGATTTTACTATTTTTTCTAAGATTTTCCTTCCAATTAGGGTCTATACATTCAATAGCCTCTTCTGTGAGCTTCTTTAAATCGCTTTCACACGATCTTGATAGTAAACCCAAATGTTCTAAAGCCCTTTTATCCCCAATCTTCATCAAACTCTCAACAATCAAAAATAAAAGGCTTTTATCTTGTTCGCTTTCTTGCTTTTCTAGTTCTTTTTTCAATATCTCTACGATAACCATAGTCGCCTTAGCATCTTTAACTTCTCCCATAGCTTCGATAATTCTGTTTATAACTATTGGGTCTTCTTCTGAATTTAAGGCTCTTACTAATATATTTGTCGCTCTCCCGTCTTTGAAATGTCCTATCTGCCTTGCAGCAGAAGCACGTTCCATTATTTTACCATGAAATAAATTTTTAATAGCGAGATTGTACTCGTTATCTCGAGAATTAGAATCCATTATGTTAGTAAAATTTTGATTAGTAAAAAGTTTGATTTTTATAAATTATTAAATCTAAGCGTATTATTGGTTAATATCTACGAAATTTTAAGGAAAAAACATTTGATATAAAACTAATCACGTCTTAAATATAATCTATATAAAAACAAATTTCGTTTAATATTACAATATTACTATGCCAAAAGAGGTCATCCTCGCCTTAAGTTATTTTGATTCAATATTGGGTCCTAACCTACTTTATTCTAGTTCCCCATTAAATCCTAAAGAACATCCCGATTTAGGTAGAATTCTGGAATTCACTGATGAAGAAGGAAATTTTATCTTTACTTTTAGAAAGTACCAAACTATTAATCACATTTTCTATATTGACTCCGAATTTGCGCGAGGGGGAAAAGAGTTACTTATGATCACCTACATGATTCGAGCTGCTTACTTCAAAGACGAAATTACAGATGTATACAATTACTTGAATTCTAAAGCCCTTGATTTAGAATCCTACGCTTCTGAACTTAAAAAGCTTCAAGCACTTACAGAATTACTACATGGTCATAAAAATCGTATAAATGAAAAGAATATTCTTAATTTAGCATCGAAAGGCTTTAAAACAATTTTTATGACTCTTTTTAATAAATATTTAGAAAAGATGAGTCCAAAGATAGATTTAACTACTCATTCATTAAATAAAGGAAACTTAAAGAAAATTTATGTTTTTGGACCAGTAGAAGCAGGAAAAACTACATTCGTTAAAAATTTAGAGGTTATACAATTCCTACAATACAAAAACAACGAAATGAAACGAAGTCTGTCAAGTAAAATATATGATTTTATAATTGATAACATCGAAGTTTTGACTTACGAATGTATTGATGAGGATACGGATGATGAAAAAACGAGATTGTACGAAGATTGTATAGATAATGCTCAAGGCTTCATTTTAATCTATAATGCCTCTAGTAAAGACTCGATTAAAGATACACTTGAAATGTTCCAGTTAGTATTAAATAGATGTCAGGATAAGGGGGATTCTATACCAATACTTATTATTGGTAATAAATTTCACGACAAAGAAGAATTGCCGCCTGATTTGATACTTGAGAATTTTGAACTGAATGAATTAGCTGAGTGTGGGTTATTGATCCAATCCTATTCCATTAATGTTCTTAGCGAAGATGAAAAAATAATTGAAGCAATTCGCTGGCTTTTAATGCAAATAATATAGGATACTGTTTTTCTTTAATTGAAAGATTTTCTCATTTGAAAAATTATAAATAATTTATAATCAGTCTTCATAGAATTACGATTAATTATTATATCTTGACTTCATCGTTTTATGAATTAGAAGCTAAACCTTTTTTATATGGCGTAGATATGTAATAAATATTATGTCAGAAATGCAAGTTCCAATTATTATTACAAAAGAAGACTGTCACAGATGTCATGAACTTATGGAATGGCTTGATGAGCGAAAAGTTAATTATATTGAGAAAGACATAGAGGACGAAGAATTCGTTCATAAATTGTTACACGATAAAAACTTCACTAAAACGTTCTGTGACGCTGATGGGTGTATTGTAAATACACCAGTTGTGATTATGAAAGGAAAATATTGGTTTAAAGAGCTCTGGGGTATCTCAGGACTCAGAGAAAAAGAAGCTAAGAAACTTTTTTTGTAAAGTAAACTCACAGTTTTTTCTTTTGCTTATTTTTTAATTTAGGAATTAGTTTTCCAACTCTTAGCAAGTGTAAGCTTTAATATTCTATTCGTTTAAAGACCTTTAAGTTCTGCAAGTCTTTTTATAACTTTTCTAATCGCTCTTAACCCTTCTTCATCGTTTTGAACACCTTCCTTACCTTTATCATTACTCCATAAAGAGGCACCCAAATTAGCCCCGAACGCTCCACCTGAAACGGAAATAACATGGTTTTGTTGGTAGAAATCTAATATATTTCTTATCGCAATTTCTTGCCCACCATTCCTATCTCCTCCTACCGCAAGAGCTAATCCATACTTATCTTTAAATACATCAGGATTTTTAGCCACTAATCCACGACAGCGATCAAGTAATGTTTTAAGCTGCCCTGACATAGTTCCTTGAAAAACTGGCGTTCCAAAAAGTAAAAATTTCGATTCTTCTAATTTAGTGTAAAGTTCTGAAATATCATCGTCGTTAATGCATCCTTTTTTCATTCTGATACAATAATCGCAGTGAGTACAAAACTTTATTTCTTTGCCTCTTACCGTCCAGTATTCAATTTCAAAACTAAATTTTTCGGCTGCATAGTTTAATGCGTATTGCACAGCAAAATCTGTTCCTTGTTTTCTGGGGCTTCCACAAATGCCTAACAGTAAATTCTTGTTTTCCACCATAATAATAATATTACATAATTCTATCTTTAATTATTACTATTCATTTTTAATCTAAAAAATGTTTTAAATTCTTCATGACTACAAATAACGATGGAATCGTCCAAATCGAGCTTAGCAAGAATTAAAATTAAATTTCCAGATCAGTTGTGGATTTCTGAGATTTTCAAAAACTTTCGAGATATCCGAATGGAAATTGAACATTTTCTTCCCTACGATTTTGAAAACTCAATAGGTAATTCTATAATTGAAATTTTTCACTACAATATCGATTTAATAATGGAGAAAGTTAAAAACCATAAATCTGTTATTGATATCAGCATTCTAGAAAAGGATGATAAACGGGTTAGATTCAATGTTAAAACTAAGGATCCCTTTCTTTTGTATGCGATAATTAGATGTGGCGTTTTAGTTAATTTCCCCGTGCGAGTTAGAGACGGATATGCGTATTGGCGGTTAGTTTCAAAGAGGGAGAGTATAGACAAACTTTTAACGCTATTTGATCAGAAAGGTGTCGAATATAAACTTCTCAGAATTGGAAATTCTCCCTATAACGTTGACGACGATAAGAATAAGCTAACATTAGATGAATCTACCATCCTGAATAAAGCTATAGCTTCAGGTTTTTTTGAAATTCCAAGAAAAATTTCTTTAGAGGAATTAGCGAATGAGTTAGGAAAATCAAAATCTGCCTTATCTGTTACTCTTAGAAAAATAATAAAAAAAAAAGTCATGTTCGAGATGTAGCTACTTGTAAATTGAGTATACTTTACTGATTTACAAGCCTTCTAATTTCTAATTTTAATAATGCTCTTGAATTTGTTCTCCCAAAAAAGCTGCGACTTTGGAAATATTGAAAGGCCATACATAGGAGAACTGAGTGTTAGGGAATTTTTTTCGCGCTCTTTCGATAGCTTCTGGGATATCTTTTTCTGAGTGTTCGCCGCCACGAGTCATCATAGGAGTTATTACGATAATTTTTGCAGAACCGACCTTGTGGGCTGCATCGAAAGCTTCTTCCAAAGAAGGAGAACAAAATTCATTAAAACCAACTATTACTTCATAACCAGACTGACTTGATATTTCTTCAGCTAATTCGTTTGATGCGTAAAAGTATGAGTCATTATCTTGAGTTCGTGGCCAATTCCGCATTTTATGGTCTAATTCTTCGTATTGTTGCTGCATAGCTGGAGGGGGTGGTCCTGGCATATTTTCTAAACGTGAATGGAGCATAAAATAATCGAGAGTTTCTTTTTGAGGAAAATCACTAGGTGGCATTCCATGCATCGCTAGAATTATAACAATTTTCATGATACTATTATAAATTTTAAATTAAAGTTAAAACTTTTCAATTAGACGATAAGAAGTGTGAAAAACTTAGAAAAAAATATTATTACATCCCAAACTGGGTTAAAATACGCTCATAAAATAAAAATAAGTAAAAAAAATTTAAAGCCATTCTTCCTTTAAAATATCTCCTTTCACGCCAATAACAACATATTTTATCGGAACTTTTCTGATTGCCCTCTTTGCTCCTTCTTGTACTAATCCTAATAATCCAGAACAACATGGTACATCCATGATCGCAACAGTAAGCGTGTTAATCTTAGCTCCATCTATTAACGTTTTGATTTTTTCAATGTAAACTTCTTTGCCTTGGTCAAGTTTTGGACACGCTATAGCAATAGACTTGGAACTTAAGAAATCTCTGTGAAAATCTCCATAAGAATAAGCAACACAGTCAGCAGAAATTAATACATCAGCACTTTGAAAATATGGAGCATTAGGATTGATTAGATGCATTTGAACTGGCCATTGTCGTAAAGTAGATGATATTTTTCCAGTTGATTCATTTTGAACTTCAGACTCATCAAAAACCATCGTTTGAGAGGATGGGCAACCACATTGAGATGAATGATCTACTTGCTTTACTTCTTTTTGAACCGTAGGTTCATCAAATTCCATCGTCTGACAACCACATTGGTGAGAATGTTCAGCAACGATTTGTTTAACTTGTTCTAATTCTACTTCTTCCTTACTTTTTAAAGATTCTAATCGTTTTTCAACAGCTTCCTCGTTAAATTCTGCGGCTTCTCTTTCAATTATTTCAAGGGCACCTGTAGGACATCCTTGAATACACGCACCTAAGCCATCACAGAAAAGATCATTGACAACTTTAGCCTTTCCGTCGATAATTTCAAGGGCGGCTTCAGCACAATCTACGATACAATTACCGCAGCCTGTACAGAGTTCTTCATCAATTTTAATAATTTTTCGTATAACTTTATTTTGATGTTCTATTTCAGTCATATTTAGATCAAGTGGAAAACATTATATATTTTTAATTTCGAACATGTTCTTTTCGGCTTGAATTGTGCTATTTTTCAATGTATAATAAAAACCTTAAAATAAAATAATAAAGGTATAAAAAATATGGAAAAAATAATTATCGTTGGTAATAATGTAGCCGGAACCTTTACCGCTCAGAATATTCGATTTCTCAATGAAGATGTTGATATTGAAATTTTTACTCAAGAACTGTATCCTTATTATACCAGAATTAAATTACCCGAAGTTATATCTGACAAAGTTAAAGTTGACGATTTAATCGTTTTTAAAGATGATTGGTATACGAATAAAAAGATTAAGTTAAACCTCAATAAAAGAGTAATAAAAATCGAGCCGCAACAGAAGCAATTATTTATTGAAGGAGACAACGAACCTGTTACTTATGATAAGTTAATATTAGCTTTGGGTAGTGTTCCCAATATCCCTCCGATTAATAACGCACGGGAAATGATTGGAAAAGGAGTATTTACTTTACGAACAATAAAAGATATTATAGATATTAAAAACTATATTGAAAAGACCAAAGCTAAAAAGGCTATTATAATTGGAGGGGGGTTGCTTGGGTTAGAATTAGCTAGCCAAATAAAAGATACCAATTTAGACACTACCGTAGTCGAATTTTTTCCAAAATTACTTCCTCGACAGCTGGATGACGAATGTAGCGCCATGCTTAAAGGGGAGATTGAATCTAAAGGTATAAAGATTGTATTAAACGCAGCAACTGAAGAAATCCTTGGTAATGGATATGTTACTGGAATTAAATTAAAAGACGGGCAAACATTTGAAGCTGATATTATCTTAATCCAAGCAGGAATTAGAGCCACAATAGATCTTGCTCAAAACTCTGGAATAGAAACGAATAGAGGTATCGTTGTTGATGAATTTTTAGAAACTAGTGAAAAAAATATCTTCGCCGTAGGTGATTGCGTTGAATATAAGAATCAAACATGGGGAATAATTCCTGCTTGTATGGAACAGTCTAAAATAGTTGCGGCATCTGCCTTGGGTTTAAGAAAGATTGAGTACAAAGGAACGACACCTAAAAATACTTTAAAAATTGTTGGTTTAGAATTAACTTCAATCGGAATTTTTGATCCTTCACAGGAATTAGGAGGTGGTTGGGAAATCTTAAAAAAAGCTGATAAAGAAGACTGTTGCTACCAGAAATTAATCCTTAAGGACAACAAACTCAAGGGGGCAATTCTTTTTGGAGACACTAACGCAATGTCGTTTGTGTACAATAAAATGGAACAAGATGTAACTAAGAAAGAACTAATGGAAATCCTTGAACTATATCTCTATAAATGTTCCAATTGTGGTGCGGAATACGATGAAACAAAAATGGAAATTCTCTTCGAAAACTTACCAGAAGATTGGAAATGTCCAAATTGTAAACACTTGAAGGAAGGTTTCGAAAAAATATAAATTCTAAGTGATTTTTATGGCAATTTATCGATGTAAAAGATGCAATTATCTCTATATTGACGAAGAACAAAAAGTTCCTTTTGAGACGGTTGGCGAAGACTATAAATGTCCGAGGTGCCGGGCTTCTAAGAGATTTTTTGTAAAGAAAAATACATAATAAACTAAAAATAAATTTAAGGTTGATGAGCAATGGCTTACGATATAATTATTAAAAATGGTAAGATTATTGATGGAGCGGGAAACCCTTGGTATTGGGGTGAAATAGGTATTGAGAATGGGAAAATAGCAAAGATAGCTCCAAAAATAAAATATGACGCTAAAAAGGTAATTGATGCAAACGGAATGATTGTTTGTCCAGGTTTTATTGATATTCATTCTCACACTGATTATATCTTACCGGTTAGCAGGAGCCAAGAATCTACCTTATGCCAAGGAGTAACTACCGCTGTAGTAGGTATGTGTGGCGATGGAATGGCGCCTATCCCGAAGGGAAGGGAAGAAGAATTTAAAAAAAGAGTAGGAACATTAGACCCTGCTCTTGCTCAGCTAGAATACCCTTACCATACTTACGCAGAATATTTAGTTTATAACGAAAAGAAACGGAATTCTGCGAATCTGGTTTTTTTTGTAGGTTATGGAAATTTGCGATGGGCTGGTGGACAAAGTGGTGAAAATCGTCCTGCTGACCTAATAGAACTTCAAAAAATGAAGCAATTTTTACGGGAAGCAATGGAAGCTGGAGCTTTTGGGATGAGTACAGGTTTAATTTATGCTCCTCAAGTGTATGCGAAAACAGAAGAAATAATTGAATTAGCCAAAGTAATTGCTAAATATAATGGATTATATTTTTCTCACATCCGTGGTGAGGGAGCATCAGTTTTAAAAGCCGTAGGTGAAGTCATTGAAATCGTTGAGAAATCTGGTTGTGTTGGAGGGCAAATAGCTCATCATAAAGTTTCTGGTGAACCGTATTGGGGCACTAGCAAGGAAACTATAAAGTTGATTGAAGAAGCAAACGAGCGGGGGTTAAGTATAACCTGTGATCAATATCCATATAATCGTGGCATGTCTGGACTGATGACAGCTCTTCCTCCATGGGTACGCGAGGGAGAGAATGAAGAAATTTTGAATCGTATAAAGAAACCAGAAATTCAAGATCGTATAAGAAAAGAAGTCAAAGAAGGTATTAAAGGATGGGAAAATTGGATTCGTGATGAGGGTTTTCATAACTTGTTTATCTCAACTGTTATTGACGATAAATGGAAAGATATCATAGCAAAGAATATTACTGAAATCACTAAAATTAAAGGATTATCAGACGATTTCGATACCTTTTTTACTATATTAATTGACAATGAACTTAGTGTTATGATAACAATACAAAGCATGGGAGAAGAAGATATTCGTAGAATCATGACGAGCCGTTATCAAATGGTTGGAACGGATGGTTTTGGATTCCCTGCTGCCTTCAGTTCTGGAGCATTTCATCCTCGTTGTTTTGGAACATATCCTCGAATTCTGGGTAAATATGTCAGAGAAGAAAAAGTTTTGACTTTAGAGCAAGCGATTCGTAAAATGTCATCGTTTCCAGCCCAACGACTTGGACTCCATGACAGAGGGCTTGTTAGAGAAGGTAATTGGGCTGATTTAGTTATCTTTGATCCCGATAAGGTTATTGATAAAGCAACCTATGAACAACCATACCAACTTCCTGAAGGTACTCCATATGTTATTGTTAATGGCGTTATCGTCGTCGAAAGAGGAAAAAAGAATAGAAAAGCTCCAGGAAAAGTAATACTTCGCCCTACCTAAACTCAATAAGTTTAAATTCAAGAATTATAAACTTTTTTCTCAGAAATTAAGATGATTTATCCTTTATCATCTTCAATTTTCAAGCTTAAAGGCTATAGGTTAATTAGATTAATTTATAAAATATTAAATTAATATTTTTAATATATATTCAATTAACAAATCCATAAATACAAATTAATTAAATTAAAAGAAAGGTAGTTTAAAGTGGCTAAATGGGAATGTGGCGCTTGCGGATATGTTTACGACGAAGAAAAAGAAGGGACTAAGTTCGAAGATCTCCCTGATGATTATATATGTCCAGTTTGCGGCGTAGACAAGAGTTTCTTTACAAAAATCTCAGATTAAACCTAATTACTTAATTTTATTTTCTTATTTTTTTCTTTTATATTTAGCGATAAATCATTCCTTTGTTTAAATTTGGCTTAAAACTTCTAAAATTTATAAGATAAATAAATTAAATTTATTAAAAACAGACAAAAAAATAACTTAAATAACAACAAATAATCCAAAAATTGGAATTTAAAAAAATATGACTCATTTAGAATTATTGAAAGATATATGGTATGTTGGTTATGTAGATTTTGAAGTAAGAAATTTCCACGGATACTCCACTCATAGAGGTTCCTCCTATAACGCTTATATAGTAAAATCAGGAGATAAAACGGTATTAATAGACACAGTTAAGCGTCCATATTTCGAATATTTTTTGGATAAAATAAAACAGGTATGTGATCCCGCAGAAATTGATTATTTAATCATGGATCACATTGAGATGGACCATTCCGGGTCTTTCCCGTTAATTTTAAAACACATACCTAACGCAGAAATAATTGCTTCTGCTAGAGGGGTTGATGTTCTAAAGAGCCATTTCCATCAAGAAATTGATGCTGAAGTTTTCAATAGAATTCGAGCCGTTAAGAATGGAGACACTTTGGATATTGGAAATGGTAAAAAATTCACATTCGTACCGATACCCATGATACATTGGCCAGATAGCATGGTAGCATTTATGAGCGACGATAATGGGAAAAATGTCCTGTTTTCTAGCGATGCTTTCGGACAACATATTGCAACCTCTATGCGTTGGGACGATGAAAATGACATGTGTGAGATTATGGAAGAAGCGGAAAAATACTATGCTAATATTTTACTTCATTTATCGGGACTTATTGCAAAAACACTTCCCGTAGTCGGAGCATTGCCTATTGATGTTGTCTGTACTGCTCATGGAATTTGTTGGAGAAAAAACATCCCAGAGATATTAGAGAAGTATAGGAAATGGTCAAGCGGAGAAATCGAAGAAAAAAGCGTATTAATCGTTTACGATACAATGTGGGAGAGTACAGCTAAAATTGCTAAAGCATTAACGAAAGAAATTCGTCATAGAGGTGTTCCAGTTAAAAGATTCAGATTGACTCAAGCAGATTATTCTGATGTTATTACTGAGGCAATGAAGGCAAAAGCAATATTGATTGGAAGCCCTACCCTAAACAATGGACTTTACCCATCTGTTGCAGAATACTTATGTTATCAAAAAGGCTTGAAACCTATAAATAAAGTCGGATTAGCATTTGGTTCTTACGGCTGGTCAGGTCAAGCTGCTCAAGAAATAGCTGACCAAATGAAGGCTGCTGGGATAGATGTTATGGACGAATTAATTAAGATTAAATTCGTTCCGAAAGCAGAGGATTTAGATTTTAAAGATATTGTTGATAAATTAATAGAAAAAATGAAATAAATAGAGGTTAAAAAAAATGGATTTTAATTTAACAGAAGCACAACTAGCTTTACAAAAGAAAGCTAGAGAGTTTGCAGTAAAGGAAGTTCTACCTACCTCCTTCAGTTATGACGAGCATGAAGTTATGCCAATGAAAGTCATTGAAAAAGCGTGGAAGGCAGGACTAACAAATTTGGGTGTTCCCAAAGAATACGGTGGGCAAGGATATGGTTTAATGGAATCTGTAATAGTAGTCGAAGAAATTGCGGCTGCGTGTCCTGGAACTGCTACATCAATTTTTGATAACGATTTAGGTTCAGGACCTATAGTAATTGGAGGGAACGAAGAACAAAAGAATAGGGTATTAAAGGATATAACAGAAAATTTCAAACTAATCGCTTTTGCTACTTCTGAACCAGGAATGGGTAGCGACGTAGCTGGAATGCAGTGTCGCGCTGAAAAAGATGGAAAAGATTTTATATTAAATGGAACTAAATATTGGATAACTAACGCAGGATATTCTGATTATATCACCGTTTTTGCAACGACTGATCCAGAGAAAAAACATCGTGGTATAGCAGGATTCATTGTACCAACTGATTACGAAGGAGTTAAGACTGGACCTCATATACCAAAATTAGGCCAACGAGCATCTAATACTTGTTCTGTTGTATTGAAAGATGTGAGAATACCTGAAGAAAATGTATTGGCAAAACCGGGTCGAGGATTTCTTTTAGCTATGCAAACATTTCAAAAAACTATACCTGACGTCTCAGCTTTTGATGTAGGGTGCGAAAGGTCAGCTATGGAATATGCCATTGA
>JAUVNS010000044.1 GCA_030599585.1 Promethearchaeota archaeon
CATGATTTCAGCTGTAGGCGTCATAAAATTTTTATATAAAAGTAAAAGAGAATGGAAAGCAAACAGGTTAGAATTATTAGAAAGTTTTTTTAGAGCATATTTTCGACGGCTTTCTTATATTTATTTTGAACGTTGGGAGAGTTTGATTGATTATCTTGGTAATGTAATCACTTTTTATTTTGATCGTGACGAAGTGCTCGGACAAGGTGGATTAAAAAAATTAAGAGAATGGTATAGGCTAGAAAAAGAAAGAAGGAGAAAAAGCAAAGGGAACTCAAGAAAGATCAAATAGCGCAAACCACAATATATAGTATTGCGATTTTCGGCTCCAGGTGTAGATTACGTGCCTCAGTCGAATCCAGTCAATAATTTGATTCTCTTGGGTATTTGTTTTGACATTCTTTAATTTGTTTGCTCCATTATCGCAATAAATTGAAAAAATTCCTTAGTAAAATTGTTCAAAGCGAAGCCTCTGAGATTAGTTTAAAGGTCATATTCTCCAATCGCTTCTGAAAAGGCTTATCTCTACAGGACATCGTGTTGTGGGCGAATAAGAAGAGCCATTCTTGAATCGTCGCAGATAGCCAACGGTAGGCCTCTTTCCACTGATTTTTTATGATTTCAGCCTTTTCAACGCTGAGTGAAACCAAGGCCTCAATGGGAAGAATTGTTTTCAAAAATAGAGCCAAGGCTAACTTGCGCGGAGCGGGATTCGCGCAAACCACCTCCCAAATTCGGCGCTCGTCTTCTGTGTCAGAAATCATATATTCAAGAAGGCGTAGTTGACCGACACCAAGTCCTATATCTGTGAGCCACGTGACCACATCATAGTCTTTGAGAGCTACAGAAAGCAAATAAACACATTGCTGCAGAAGTGCTAAGTCCAGTCCACAAATACGTCCTGCTTCCTGCAATTTGGTTGAGTATCGAAAGGTGTAAAATTCCGGAGTTCCGTGATGAAGTGCGTGGCTAATCTCATGATGCAAAACGCCTTGGATGACAACAGCCGGTACGTCTTTTACCCTTTCTTGGCAGATGTGGATTCTGGGATGACCTCTCCATGCTTCATGGGTGGCCAGAAAATCCGTCTCCTCTCCCGTTGCTATCCCAAGTTCCTGTTTCTCTTGCTGATAAAAGGATTGTAATTCACCCATGCGTTTCCAAATGTTTATGGAAATAAAGGCAGGGGCAGCTAAAGGTCCTTTTTTCTCCAAAACCTCGTTTGCCCACAATTGAACCTTGGCCACAAATTCCCTTTTGACCCCTTCACAAGGCAGAATTATAATTCGGGTGGTCATATATTTTCATCTTTGGTGGCGAAGCTGTCGAAATTGTCCAATACCTTAGAAAAGGGCAGAGAGCAGAGTCTTACAATGAATTGCCGCACCAAGCATATAAACCTATCAATACAGGTTCACAACGTGCTAATCGGATTTGCAGAATAATATTAGGTGCTTTTTAAATTCCGTTATTCTAACAATTACATCATTTGGATAAA
Source organism: Promethearchaeota archaeon (assembly GCA_030599585.1). GTDB lineage: Archaea > Asgardarchaeota > Lokiarchaeia > Sigyniarchaeales > SOKP01 > SOKP01. Next base: position 1,499 of record JAUVNS010000044.1, read on the forward strand.
ATTTAACTCTTCTTGGAGGTTACTGTCTGAAAAGACGAAATTTGCTGCTTTACTTTTTTCCCTTTACACTTTGGGCAATTGTATTTCTTCTTGTCATAGTCGGAAATTGAAATGATTACATTAAAAGCTTTTTTACATTTTTCACAGTAGAATTCGTAAGTAGGCATGGCGCATCTCCAATTTCTGATTTAAATACAAGTATAAATGCTGATAAAAACAGGTAAATGATGTTTTCAAAGTATCAAAATCAAAAGATCAGGCATCAAATTAGCGTGGCAATTTAAGCAAAAATTCTGACAATTATTCTTTCTCCACAAGATCACTCGAAGATACACTTATGGGAACTCCCTCATAAGGGGTCCTTCTTGTAGATCGCTGGGTCTGAACTTCCTTCATCGTTTTCAAAACTTCAATGCTGCTTTTTAATCCTTTAACATACCTGGCCATATTTATTGCCCCTCCGGCTATTTGGGCCAGCGCCTGAACAAAATTCACATCATCCAGCGTGAACTCCCAGGGTTCAGATGTATAAACGCGCATAGCCCCTATTAAATTGCCAGCGACAA
>JAUVNS010000030.1 GCA_030599585.1 Promethearchaeota archaeon
CTACGCGATACACATCTAAATCCATAACAATGTCGATGTATCCTTTAATTGTCTTATTGTTGTACACGCTGTAATTCGCGTCGTAATAAGTCGTTCGGGTTTCTCTAAGCATCGTGTTATCGCTTTCGTTATACCAGCTATGTTTCGATTCTATAATATCCGAATAGGTGCCTGTGAAATTAATGATGTTCGAGTCGCCCGACCACACGCGATCCAGCGTAAAGTGATAAGTTGTTTCTTGCCAGCTGTAATCTACGGTTGGTACGGGATCACCCAATACTAGAATAGGACTAAAACACGATAATACGAACACGCCCAACAAAACAATCGATTTAATTTTCTTTTTTATCTTGAACACCTTTTATTTTCTTTTGAACTTTTTTTTTAGTTTTTTTTTATTATTTGTTTGCTTAACAAGGCCTTGTCAGTTATTTTGATTTTTTTCTTGCTGTTAAAGATTTTATTTTTTTTTCTTGTTTTATTTTTTTTTCCTAATGATTTAATACTGATTAAATAGGGTAAAATACTATTTAAATCTTACCCAAAATACGCAACCAAATGGTTTCATAGGTAAAATTGCTTGCAATCAAATGATTACATGAAACCAAATAGTTGCAAGAGTAATAAAATCTCCTAAATCGGATTAAGGATGAAATTATTGATCTATACTATAAATAGAAATAATATTTATAAAGAAAATTGAGTTTTAAAACGAAATTCAAAATGAAGCATTCTTGTTGTTAAAATTTTCAATAAAATCTTTGCTTGATTCAATTAATATTTGGCGAATTCTCTCGCAAATGTTTTTCAAACTAGATTCTGAAACGAAATCTCTCCCAAATTCGCGTAAAATTACGTCCTTAATAGGATCGTCTTGATACAGAACCAATTTCTCAGTAAACTCTGAAACTATTAGCGACATTGTTCTAAACGAAGCTTTATTTTTTCCATCTCTTCTCAGTTTCTTTATCCACATCTGCTCGAGCTCGGAAAGGTAAGAACACGCTAAGGTGTAAATAAAATCCACTCCTTTTGCAGTAATATCGATAACTCGTTTTCCCTCTCCCCAATGACTCTCTATCAGTTGTTTGTTTTCCAACTTATCTAAATACTTTGAGACGACTTGGTGTTTTTTGTAATTAAAGTGATACATAATGTCTTTAATATAAGTTGGCTTTCCTTTATCATTGTTATTTTTTATTAACTTTAAAAATTTAATTGACAACGGAGCTAACTTAATACCAAATCCATTTTGAGACAAATTATTTGATATCGTCATTTTTTCTCTCACTCAAAAACTATTATATTATCATTCTAATTTTTAGTAAAAAAATGCATATTCAAAAGATAAATTTAAAGAGTCATTACATTTCTTTAAAAGATCGGATCGGTTTAAACCAAAGATACTCGTATCTCACCTCAGCTGTTAGAAAATTTGCACTTTGATAGATCTTAGTTCTAAGAAATTCCGAACGAGCCTAATTTTTCAAGGTAAACTTTTGCAAATCCAACTGGCGCAATTGCTGATTGATTTTTCTTTAAGTCTTTGTATTTTTCAGATTTACGAAAATCACCGCTTTTATTTTCTGAGTGGGATTTTAAGAAAACCCTATTTAAATTACTACAAGTTTCATAACCAAAAGGGTTAAAGTAAAGCTCACTTTTTTTCAATTTTAGCATCTCTTACTCGCAAATTATCTTTATCCGAAATACATCCATTTGTCTTCTATATTTTTTGTAGTTATCATTGTTTAAGAAAGAACCCTAAAACACATACAATTCAATAAGCTCTAAATATGTTGATCTAAGCGCAAAAAAAGAAAATTTGTATAGAAAGGTAAATTCAGAGTCTAATTTCAATGAAAATTCCTTTGAAAAAACGAAAGAAAATATAGATAGAGTATTTGTGGCAAAAGTACTAGGAGTCTCAATGTATCCCTTATTAAAACCAGGGACAGATGTTCTTTTAAAAACAATGCCACAAGGCTATAAATATAAAACGGGAGATATCATCGTTTTTAGTAGGGATAAAATAAATATTATTCATCAAATTATAGATAGCTACGTTTATAACGGCATGACATATTATGTCACAGGCGGTTTAAATCCTGATACAAATCCATATGTAGACAGTTCAACTATATCAGAAGAACAAATTATAGGGAAGGCTGATGTATCTAAAGAAGCTTTAGCAGGGATTGATGAACTTGTTAAGCAAGGAAAAGTCCATTTTATTGGAGCTTTTGGGATGATTAATTATGGCGATTCAGATGCCTATAGATCTGTCTTTGAATATGGATTTAATAATTTACGTGAGCAAATTGATACATTTGATAAATCCTATAAATTAAAACTATTAAATGAATTTCTAAAAGCAAATCTTTTCGATACACTTGTAAAATACTCTCAATATAAGGAAAATGAATATAAAAAATATGCAGAAAAAGATGGAGTAATAAAAAACATTCATAATCCAGCATGGAATAATGATGATAATGCAAAAAGAGTACAGCGACTATTATGGGGGATTTTGACCGATTTTCGACATCCACTTACAGGAGAAAAAGTAGAAAGTCTTGAAGAATGGTTATCCTTCCCACTGCATCATTGGAGAACAGCAAGTGGACAGCGGAATAATAAATTTGACTGCAGATTTTTATCACTAATTGTATTACCTCAGAGTAATAAATATGGTGGTGATGGACATTCTAAAATTACAAGACAAATAGACATCGATGAAAAAAATAATAATATAAACAAAATAGGGCTTAAATGGGAAAATCAAATAGGAGAGGCAATCAAGTCAATTCTAGATGGCAAAGCACCCTCTGAAGGATGGAATTCTGCAGATCAAGAAGCATTTGAATCTTATGCTGAGTCAATTGAGGAAGTTAGAGAGCTAATAAAAATGTTCATAACATAAGATACAAAGTTCATGGCAAAATTAAAATTGGAGTAGAAATAAGTTATTTTTTTTAAAAAATGTAAATACTTATTATATGTAAAAAAAAAAGTATAATTGATTATTAGAGGAAATTTAAGGTATGGATCGTAAGGTATTAGTGAGTGAAGAACTCAAAATCATCGAAGATATTGAAGCTGAAACAGATAAAGAAGTATATATTCAGGTTAATAAGAACAATAGAATTAAAACATTAAGAATAAAAGAATGTGGTTTAAATCATATTCCTAAGAATATACATAGATTAGAATTTTTAGAATCACTTGTCATTAAAGAAAAGAATCTCTCAGAATTACCAAATTCAATTGGAAGTTTATCAAGGTTAGAAAATTTAGTCATTTATCAAAGTAGTATTAAGAATGTAGCTGAATCTATAGTTAATTTAACGAATCTTAAACAATTGCGGCTTGTGAATAGTGAAATAGAAGACTTTCCCAAGCAAATTTGTGCACTTCCAATTTTAAAAGTTCTTGATCTAAACCAAAATAAAATACAAGAACTTCCCGAATGTATAGGAGATTTAATTAATCTTACTAATATATTTTTAAATAATAATAAATTAAGTTCGCTTCCCGATTCTATCTGTTTTCTTACAAATTTGAATAAACTTGTTCTTGATAATAATCAAATAGCGAATCTCCCTGAAAATATTGGAGATATGAGTAGTTTAGATCACTTAACATTAAATAACAATAAACTTGAGCAACTTCCGGATTCACTTGTTAGTTTAAAAGGGTTAGACTATTTAGAATTGAATAATAATCATTTTAAAGAATTTCCAGTGGTCCTTAAAAAGTTAGACTTACTCAGTTGGCTTCAGCTTTCTGGAAATCAAATACAAGAATTCCCAAAAAAGGTGGGACATGCAAAATTAGTTGGAAATGGTGTGTATGAAGAATAATAAACTTACCTTTAACTTCAAGAATTAGGAATATTAAATCGGAAGTGATTTTTAAATCCATCTGTTTCACTATATCCTTTTTCTCTCTATTCTCCCTCCCCCTTGGTGCCCCCTTCCTTAAAGATTTATGAGATTAATCTCTTAAGTCTTATTCAATTCCCACAAGGGATTATTTTCTAAACAATTAAGCTTTTAGATAATCATTTCTACATGCTGACATAACTTTTCTATGAAATAATTAGCAACATTATCGGTTATAATACCCTCAATATACCAATCTTCAAATTCTTCATCAGTTCCTTTTTCTTTTAAAATATTTTTAAAATAATCTGTAAAAATTATTCTCATTAAACCTGATTCTTTCATTTCAATATATTTTTTGTTTGCTAACATCCCAAAATTCTTTACATTCCTTATTTTCGAGCTTTTATTACCTGTAAAATCCTCACTAAAAGGAGTATTAAATCTTATTAATGGTTTTATTTCTATTCTAAATCCTCTTATTAAGATTGATCTACAATACGATACATACCAGATACCCATTATACCATAATCTTCCATAGCTCCCCTTTTCTTTCTTAATAAAAAAATCGTTCCCGGTTCGATTCTCTTTGTAAATTCAAATCGTTGATTAAGCAATATATCATTATATTCTTCTTCTCTCACATTCAATAAGCTTACGTCTCTCAGAGAATCTAAGTCAATCATTTTGAATACTCTTCTATATAAATTATTAAATTTTAAAAAAAATATAATTACTAGTTATAAATTTATCCCTATATTTCTTGAATTAACTAAGTTTGAAAATCTGTCTTCTGTTTTCATCTCATTTTTACTTGATTTATTTTTTATCTTTCTATTTTTTAGTAATAAAGTTTTATATGCCAATAAGCATTCATCTTGCACAATTTTTTCTTCAGAAAAAATGGCGTAAAATAAAACAGATATAGGTTTGATTTTTAATTCCTTCGCGATAATCGGTGCCTTTTCGAATGGATCAGCTCTAATTGCTAACCATCTTTCTATAATCTTATGTCTTTCCATCATCAAATTCAGATATAAAGCCGTTGATTCAATCCTTGTTTCCATATCAGTTGAGTATCTACACAATGCTGCGACTGTGCTTGGATTTAATTTTTTAAGCTTCGCTAGCTTTTTGATTATTTTTATTGATGTTAATTGTGGATACTCCTTTCTAAGTTTAAGCAAATCTGGCGTTATATTATGCTTCTTTTCTTGTATTTCCCCATAAGCCTTAATAGCATTTAATCTTATTATTCTATCAGTACTATATCTAGCACTCGAGGCAACAGTAGCAGGGCTAATTTTTTTTTTTTTTGCAATGGCTATAATTACTTCCATCGCTGACAATTCATATCTTTCTTTTTTTAATCTTTGCCACTGTTTTGTAATTTCAAGTCTTTTTTCATACAACAGCTTATAAATCTTATTTGCTTCTGATGCTATATCACGATCTGGTGATTTCATTCCGTATAAGGCCACCGATAAAGGATCTAAACATAAGTCTTCGCTTATAAAGGAAAGGAGGTTTTCAAACTCAATAGAACTGTCTTGTTCAGTATATTTTGCCCATAAAATGGTACATAATAGAATTTTTATTGGCTTTTGGAAGGGTATTCTACCTCTCTTCAATCTATTATGTTTCAAATAAATGTCCATCTGCTTTAGTTCAGTATCAATAAATTCTACAATATCCCTTAGATCTCTATTATTTATCAAATAATTCTGATAATATGAAATATTTTCTTTATTTCTTTTTAAATTAAATTCAAAACTAACTAATAGTCTATTCTTTCTATGTATTCCTATAAAAAAAGCATTATTTATTGATAGAATAATGATTTCGAATCCTTTCTTTATAATCTTCTCGAGATAAAAATAACCCTTTACCTCTTTTATATTTAAAAAACGAAAAAAAGTCCCAACATTGAATTTAGACTTAAATTCCCTATTCTCAAGAGATCCCCAAAATTTTTTTGATAAAATTATTCTATTAATCATCTTAAATATCCCAAACGAATATAAATATTTAAAATTTTTGATTATTTTTTTTTATAATAAAGAATAAAGAATACTCATCCTGGAAGAAATTTCTTAAGTAATTTATTCCAAAATTATCGAGTAGGTATTAAAAATCCTCTTTATCATATAAAAATCAATGAGATTTTCGTAAATAAATTTTTATGGAATAGATTCCCTGTAGAATTTTTCCGCTTATATCAGCTTTTTAATAAGGATTTATTTCTGAAATTGCCTTTAGGTACCCAGTTTTCAATCGCAAAAACTATTGGAATAATTGAAACTGAAAGAATTGGAATAAGAATTATAAATAAAGGTGAGAGCTCAGAAAAAATAGTTATTACTACAAGTGGTAAAATTTATTGGTTGGAATTAGGAAATCCTGATGGGGGTATGGAACATATTTTATATCCTAGATTAGATTTTGAAGGTTTCACTAATCTTAATTCTCATCCCAGAGGTCATTTTCAAGATTTTTATAATTTAGGGTATAAAACCAAAGAACAGATAGCGGAATTAATATTAGATACGCTTAGAACAAAAGAATATATATCTATAAGAGGTGACAAGGGAAACTTACTTGTATTTAAATTTGTAAGAAATGATGGTAGTCACTGGTATTTAGCAGTTGCTGTTGGTTTCAATGGTTATATTGTATCCGCATATCAATATAATCAACAACAAGGAGATAATTTATATAAAGAATAAGACTTATATTTAATTAATTGAGGTTTAGATAATGGAAATTATAATAAAATCTGTTGGAATTGGAGCGAAACATGAAGGTTATAACCCATATCTTTACATATTAGCTAAACTTAGGAGTGGAAAAGAAATTACATTATTTCTTTTCTTTACATATTTAACTCCCGATCCAGTTTACCACCTCGTTATGCTTCAAAGCTTTATGAATTCTGAATTAATCGAAAATCGCTTAAACTTCTACAGAATGGAAGCTATTCCAGGAAACGATATGGGAGAAATTTATACATATCCCAAGCTTTTAAATTCGTCTTACTCAGTTTTTATTTATCTCAAATTTAGAAATCCAAAATGAAGTTTGGTTAAAATTAATCATCAATTTAATCGAGGGTTTTGAAAGTACTTAAATCTTTAAAATTAAGAAAATAAAACAAATTCTTAAGTTCTTAAAATGCCCAACCTGAGATCAAAATTTTACACTGGGTGAATTTTTGGCAGCACAAATAATTTCTTTAGGACAGGTTTTTTAAAAAAAAGAGTTAATTAATTCTATTAAATGATATTAATAAGGTCATCTAACACGCTAACATCATTATTTTCTTTTTGAGCTGCAGGATATCCCTCGGAATAATAAGCTTCTATAGGATTGTTAACCCTACTAATTTTAAATTGTTGATGATGATCCCCCCGTGGTGGTGTAAGATGGATTTTATATAATCCTTTTACAATAATGTTTCCATCTCCTGTGGGTCTAACATCGTAGACAAAACCCATATCTTCAAATCTTTTACGAGCTTTAAGTAATAGAGACACAATCTCCTTTGCTTTCTTATTTTCCTGTTCTTCATTCAAACTTATTTTTTTATACGACTTAAGCTTTGCTTTAAAGCTTAATCTTGGAAATAATGCTTTCCCTTTTCGTTTCATAAAAAAATCAATAATCTCAAGGACCGCTGCTACTGTAGCTATGATTGAACAGATCACTATTATGATATCTAACACTGACATTATCTTAGTTTCTACCTCCATTTATTTATTTTTAAATATTTTCTTATTTTTCGATATTGTTTTTAATTAAATTAAATAGTTCTACTTAAAGGAATTTATCCAACTATTTAATATCTTCTATAAAATGAATTGTTTATTAAAAAGAATTCTACATATTTAAATATTTTCGATGTCACATTATAATTATCAATAATTTAATAATTCTAATATCAAAGGTTAATAAGAAATAAGATAATATGACCAAAGCTTTACTGGGAGAATTTTTGGCAGCACAAATTATAACCGACAAAAAAAGATACTTTTTTTAATTCTGCAAAATCATAATGACTTACGGATGGAGATTGAAACTCTATATTTTTGGTTACAGTGAAAAGAAAATTTAGCAGTAAATTTATTGTAAAAATAACTTTTAAATTTAAAAATAGCTGATTTTCATATAGTTACAATTGAGATAATCGAAAAAGAAGATCAAAAATATGTGTGTACAAATAATACATCAAGACTTTTCCAACTTAATGTTTTTATCATTGTTTTTTAAGATATATCTCTAATTTTAAGCATTTATTAAATCAGTAAATCATCATCAATGCATTACATTCCTAAGACTCAGAGGGGTGAGTGAATGGTATTGAAAAATGAGAATTTAAATACAACTTAATTCACTATGTATTTGCACTTGATTTACATTAAAATTCAGGTGTAATTCAAATTAAAAGATAAAAATGTAGAAATTAAACGAAGGAATGAAATCCAAATCTATTAATGAAAAAAAAAAAAAAATTACTAGATCCATGTCAGATTTAAAATTTAAAAAGCATACCCAAGAAAAATTGGATGAAATAAATTATTATTATAAAACTTGGTTTAAAATAGTTAAAAGACAAAATTGTTACATAATTGACGCATATGCCGGAACTGGTTATGATCATATAGATACCGAAAAATTACCAGGTTCAGCTTTATTAGCGGTTGATTTATTTAAAACAGATGCACTAAATAAATTTAAACTCATTCTTATTCAAATCGATCCTGAACAATGTGAATTATTAAAAAGAAATATATTAGATTTTATTTCAAAAAATAATCTAAGCATCTCTCTTAATGAACAGATTCAAATCTATGAAAACGATTGGGTACTAGTTATGGATCAGATTATAAATAATACGAAAGATGGTGTTCGATTATTTTTTTTAGATCCTACTGGAAATAAGTCATTACCTTGGAATGAGTTAATTAAGTTAGTTATTCAAGGTAAGAGTGAATTTGGTTATAAAGAGAGTGGTGTCGAGTTATTAATTAATTGGGGATGGCATGGTGTAAGAAGAATAATAGGAAAGTATTTTAGTGATAGAATTAACCATTCAGAGGAAGATAGAACAGAAATCGAGAATTTACATAATTTTTTTGGACCCTTAGATTGGAAGCAAATAGCTAATAATTATGAACCAAATATCTTTGATAAAAATAATAATGAACAAATCGAGAAATTTAGTGATGAGCTTGTACAAGAATACATAAAACCCTTTTTTAAATATTTTAAATATTTATGCATTCATCCAGTATATGCGCGTATAAAAACTAAACAGGTAGGGATCAAAAAGAGAGGAAAAATAGTCTATTATCTTATTTTTGCATCAAATTATATTGATGCTCCTAATATTATCAGTCAGAAATTTAAAGAGTATATAAATAAAGAATATTATCTACCAAGAAGCCAGAAAAATTTGACTGAATTTTTTGGAAAGAATATATCAAAAAAAGAACCAGTAAGAAGAATTACAATAAATGATAAAATAAAAAATTTGCAGAAAAAATTGAAGTTAAGTTTAAATGAAAAAACTATCAGAATTATAAAATATCTATATAGAAGGCGTTCTTATGACTATGGTTGCTTTGATTTTGCGTTATACAATGAGTTCAATATTGATGAATCTGATTCAGACTTTAAGCTTTTACTAAATAATGAAATTATACAAATAAGAAAAAAGAATTTTAAATCTGGAGATGTAGGAACATATCTATTTTTGGATCATAAAACCTTAGTGAATCGTAATGATTATTTATATTTCAAGGACAAAATATTCCAATACAAAAAAGGACGTTATTTAGAAATTCAAGAAAATTAAGTTTTTTATTCGAAAATGACAAATGTTAACCAACAAAAGATAATAAACTTAAGTATTAAGAAGTAATCCCCTGTGTTTTTACATCATTTAATATCATCATTTTTATGATTGATTCTTTCCATTTTATTCTTGGATGATTATATAATTTCTCATAGTATTGATAAACGTGTTCAAATTTTAACCGGGGTTTTATAAATTTGATAAACTCCTTTATTTCCCCTGTTCTTAGGGCAATTGGAATATACTGCGTTTTCAGTAAACCAATCCAAATAGTTCCTATGTCTCTTTCATAATTTAAAGGAGATAAATAAGGTTCTAATCTCTCGATTAATTTGAATGGAGTGGAATCCAGTAGAGGTTCAATACTTATTGAAGTATTAAATCCATTTACTGTTGCATATTGGAGTGATTCTAATCTTTCTTCAAAGGTTGGAGCATTAATTTCTAAAATTTTTAGGATTCTAGAACTGGTAGAACCAATAGTAAATCGATAGGTCATTGTTTCTTTGTAATCTTGAAATAATTTGCATAACTTCTTTACTACTTTTAAAGAGGGTTTAACAGTCACTAATACAGAGTTATCTGCTTCTAATAGTTTTTTTAATACTATTGTGCAAGCTGAAAAATAGGGTTCGTCAAGAATTATATTATGAGACGTTGGAAACATTATATCGTAGGGTTGTGAGCCTTTCTTCCTAACTTTAGAATATTTCTTATCAACAGCTCTAGAGTTTATTTCCATATTTTTCCAGGTTTCTTCAGTGCATCTTTTATAATGCTTTGCAATACCTTTTGCATAACAATATAGGCAATACATTCTACAGCCCTTAATACAATTAATTTCTCTTCTGGCCCATTCTCTAGTTCCCATTTTAATATTAGATAAGAGATTTTTTTTTTCTTCCATTGAAGTAGTTCGTTTCAACTTTAATTTATAATTGTTATTGTTGTTATCTAATATAACATTGCTTTCAGTTGTGCAGTCAAAAGTTCTACTATTCATAGTTCCTAATTTGCTATAGTCTTTTTATTTATGCTTATCTTTATATTAAGGGTATGTACGATTTTTCATTTTTAAATTTCAACTTTATGACATCTAATTTTATATTTTGATTAGAGATTTAAGGTATAATAAGGGTTATATTTATCAAATAATTCAATTAAATCAAGAAAATCGTATTTAGTATAAGAGTTTATGTTCACATCGTTAGTTTTATGCCCAATTAATCGTTTAGCGACTTCATTTGAGCATCCCATCTCTTTTTTTCTCAAAGTATTTAGCGTGCTTCTAAATGTTTTGCAGGTGATATTTTCCCTTCAGACGATTCATTTTTTATTAGACGAATGCAAGGAATAGAACAGAAGTTTAGGAAAGATTCCATTGGAGATTTACTATCATGGATTGAGAATTCAATTAGTTGGAATCATGATAGTACTGATTATACCCTCCAATTAAGTGGTGATAATTATAATCTAGCTAAGCATTCACTTTTACTATATAATGACCGCACATATGATAATTTTAGGTTTTGAATTAGATTTTTTTCTTTCTTTCTGATATTTCTTTACACTAATAAATTCTCCTAAATCAGAATTAATCTTGTTTCTAATTTCTATTAACGATTTACTCTTAGAAATAATTTTAAAAAAAATGTCATCCCTACTAGTCAGAAATAATAGAGTAGATATAACATTTTTTACATCTTGAGAGGTAAAATTTTGAGATTCAAAACTAAAAAATTCTTTTTTTAGACCTACTTTAAATGGTTGTATCGATTCCTCCATTTTTCCATCTAATAATAATATAGTTCCTTTTAAAAAATATCCAAACCCATCATAAGGTATTAACTTCGTATACTTGTCAAGTAAGTCAATAGCTGGTTTAAACTGGTTTGATTTCACTAAAACAAATGTTAGAAATAGAATAATTAATCCATTACTGGAATTAATTTCTTGAATTGCTCTTAAATGTTCAATAAATTCAAATTTATCTTCAATCTCTAATTCAATCGTTATAAAACTCATTAAAACAACGACTATATAAAATAGGTTGAGGGGTTTGTATTCAATCATATTCATATTAACAAGATATTTTTCAGCTTTCTTAAAATCACGTTCTAAGAAATATCTCCTATATTTAACCGCAAAAATTATAAATCTTTCAATTAGAGAATACCTTGATTCCACTATCAATTCATTACTTTCAAGCTCCTCAATTAACCACTGAAAAAAAATAGAAAACTCACAATTATGCTCAATATCATCGAATAAAGAATCAAATAAAATAATATTCGGAAACAATATTAGTTTAAAAACATCTTTAAGTGAGGAACACATATTAATTAACTCCTCAAAAATCCCTTCCTCCATATTCGATATTAGTAATTTTCCTGAAAAAAATGAAGCATATCTGAGACAAATCCATAAATATACTCTAATTAATAATTTCTCATTTGAAATGCTTGGATTTTTTAAAAATTCGAATATCATTCGATTTGACCAGGCATTAATCCTAAACTTTTTAATAGAAACACCAGGATTTAAGATATATTCAACTACTTTTTGGATTGAGAAATCATTCACTTTAACTCCTTTTGTTAAAAATCTTTCTGAGCGTATTTTTAAATAATCTAACATTTGTTCCTTTGTATTTTGAGTAGATGATTCATAGTTAGATAGATAAGAATCTAAAGGTAGATTTAGGAGCTTAAAATTTATATCTTCTAATTCTTTAATAAGTGAGTTAATTTGAAATGTTCTCAAATGGTTTATTACTTCTGTCTCAACTGTTTTTATTTCATCTGCCATAATTAATCCTTTTTAAATGGATTTTCAATCACTATTACTAATTAAGATATATATTACTTCTGATTATAACTCTTGCCAAGTTTACATGTAGATTGTAGTTTTTAGATTTAATAACCTTTCCATCTTTTATACGCTAATCTCTTTTGAATTTCAAAAATTATTGTAATTTTAATTGATTCAAATTTAATATTAAAAAAAAAAAAGTAGTTAATTTTTAAGTTCATCGACTATATATTGACCGAAGTAATCCTGACTCTCGACCTTAAAGTAATTATTATTGTCTGTTTGTGTTTAAAATAGAGAAAGACAGCTATGCTTGGATCTAATGTTCTATTTTTCATTAAATCCTGAATTGTAAGTATGTTCATATTCAATTTCCTAATGTCCAATACAAAATGATTGAAATTTAGTGTTTTTAAATTAGACGAATATAGCGGGTCTTTAAGCGAATTTATACTTGGGATCGTTATTGGGCTTATCATTTTCTTAGTAATTATCGGACTTATCTTCGGATTTCTCGGTTGGGCTGGAGAATCTTTTAAGGATCTTTATAATTTGACCGTGACTGGATAATATTATTATCTTCCTTAATAATTACAATAAAGTTTACTAAATTCAGATTTTTAAATCCTTCCTTAAGTTTATTATTATAAAAAATATATAAATAACCAGAATAAGCGAAATGAGTACCTGATCAAATTTATAGATTGAAAATCTGAAAGTTAGATTGCCGCATAATATAAATCAGTGTATATTTTTTTACAAATCACTTAAAAAAAAAATGAAGTTAGGTTAGGTTTTGGTTTTTCTCTAGCTCCGTTCCGCTGAAGTATTGCAACCAGATGTTAATTCAACGCGTAAATAAAAAGTTTAGTAAGGATCACTATATATTACTTTGATGTATTCTATGTATAAAGCTGGTCTTGGGTAATGATACCACCATGAAGGCCCATGATCGATTGTTATATATTCTACTCTTTTATTCGAATCTAATGTATATCCTTCTGTATCATAACCTCCTCCAGTTGGGTATTCATCAAAACGATCACTTCCTCCTCCATAATAATATACAATTATACGCAATGGAATACCACTTGCAGCGTCATAACGAAATTTCAAACTAAGATATACAACAGGGTAATTGGAGGAAGGATAATTAAATCCGATTGTCACTCCAAATTGCCATCCTATAAATAAACCATAATCCGTCGAATGCCAATGCACTTCATCACTATCATCATATTTAAGGCTGTCTACGTCACCATATACATCGTATCCATAATATTCAGAAAAACCATTAGCATATTTTGTTACGGGAGGTCGGTATGCTACAGTTAGAGGAGCTATCAAGACAAAACCACAAGCAAGTAAACAAAAGAAACTAATTTTTTTAATCTGCTTTAATCTAATAATACTCTCCTATTTTTTCTATAATTAAAAATCGATTTTTTTGTCAGATTTCGGTAGTGTATATTGAGTTACTCTAGTATTTAAATATTATTCTAAAAATTATGATTTAAAAAGGACTTGAAAAAAAAATTCCAGTGCATATTGCACATTCTGCTCTAAATTTTTTCGGTTCTTGATGTTTCACGAGTTCAAGGCCGATGTACTAAAGTTTTATTGTCCAATTCCTATTAATGCAGCAACTAAAAAAATCACTAGAATAAAAACCGAACAACCGCATGTAAAAAGAACTAATAAAATTAGATATTTTGGAAATAATTCGTTAAAAGTCTTATTTTTAACATTATTTAATACTCGAAATTCGTCGTCTGAGGCTTTCACTACCTTAAAAGACTTACATATAAACAGTAAAATGAGTCATAAAAATCAGAAAGTATAATTTGGTGAGAAAAAATACGAGAGAAATAAAGAGATAATTGATTTGTAGAATAAGATTGGGTTTTATGAATAGTGATTCTTTTTTTACCATTAAAAACAGCGTCGTTCTTCTTTGCTGGAGGGACATCTAGCATTGAAACTGCACATATCGGGCAAAATAAGAGCTTAGTGCGTTTACTTATCTTACTTACGGAAAAAAAATCAAGTTTTAAGAATAATTTCTTTCATCACCTTTAAACTCTTTTCGGCTCTAGTGCTTTCATAAGATATCATTTCATCGATCTTTTTTCTCGCCCATGAGACCCTATCTTTTCCAACGGGAATTTGATCTAGGATATGTTCAACAACCCAATGATTGTGTGCAATTCTACAGCTATCTGAGAATTTCTTTATTTTTGTGGTTTTTTTCTGCTTAGTGAAAAGAGGTATCATTTTAGAAAGTGGACTTCCAGATTTTAAGTCCTTCTTTTTAATTTTTGGTCTTTCGTTCTGTATCCACCATTTTCTCGCAGCCTCAGGTTTGTGACCAAAATCATCCTTATATTTTTTACAAAAAGGACACATAAAAGACCAATCTTTTCCATCAAAAATTTTTTCAATAATCTCTATAAAAGAATTTCTCTCTCCGTCGCGTTCAGGATTAAAAAGGGTGTTTAATCTGACCGCATTCATAATAGGACTTGTGGAATCAATTGTCAAGTTAGTCTCAGCACCCATTGCTAAAGATAATATAGGGAACAAGATTGGAGCTCCAAGCCCAAGCCCATGAAATGAAGCCAATTCTTTACCTTCACTCTTATATCCATCAGTTAAACCACGAATAATTTCTGCAAATCTCACGAAACGCCTTCTAATACCTTGATGCCAACAAAAAAGTCTCTTATGTAACTTTATTTGCCCGTGATCCGGTCATCGGTGGTGGTTTTCAACAAGATATTTATGTCGATTATCTCTATATAGGATACAGTAACTTGTAGGATACCTTAAATTCTTAATTTAATTTTTTTTTTTAATCAATATAATTACAATTTCCAGAAGTATTTTTATATTAACGAAAACGAGATTTATTCTTGGAGTTTAGTTTGAAAGCGTAAACGAAATAAAGATCAACTCTTCGGAGCATTCTTAATGTTTAAGACGAAAATAAGGATAAAACCTCGTCAAAAGGAATTTAACCAGAGGAGCAAATAATTATACTGGAATAAATCATATCACTATAATTGAGGATGCACAATATTTTGCGCCTTAGGGTTTAACAAAAAAGTCAAAATTAACAAGTTATTTAGAAGACATTGCTCTACTGCAGAGAGGTATAGGAGAATGTTTAATAACCATAGCAACGCGTCCAAATATTAGTAAGGAGATATTAGCGAATATAAAATGTTTATATCTCTGGAGACTATCTAATAAAGAAGTAGCAAGTTTTAGATTAGAGGGAATTTATGATAATGAAATAATAGATCATCAATTGAAATGAATAAATGTACAATAGCAATAATCTATGATCTTTGGTTTTCTGATTTTGGAATGCTATCTCATTGATTTTTAGCTGGTCAATGGAAAATCATCAATACTATTGCCTGCGGTGAAGACACAGTCTGTCTATGCATTTTCTTCAGAAGAAATTGTAACACTTATCAAAACTTAAAGCTATTTTCTTCAGAATTACCTTTGGATGTGATAGAACTAGGTAATTATACATCATTATGATATATAAATGTTGAATCCTTTCAGTTTAATTGCTTCTGTAAAAAAATAAACATTTATATGTAACCTTATCTTATTTTATTCTTTGAAAATTCAATTTACAAAATTGTCTATTAAATATTCAAATCAAATTCTAATTAAGTGATTGTATGAAGAGAATAAAAGGATATTATTATTTAGTAATATTTTTAACAACATCATTGTTTATTATGATGAGCTTTAATTCAATTATAGCAACTAATACTGACCCGAGAACGGACCAGATCCCCCAAACAATACCAACTGATCCTACTAATACTGACACAAGAACTTATACTGGTGATGATCCTGGTTTTGAACCCTTTCTGTTTATTGGAACACTTATAACTTTTGGGATCATAATCATTTATAGATTTCATTATCTTTCAAAAAAGCGTTTGTCTGTCTAACAAAACCTCAAATCATCTAATGGTCAAATTCTTTTTCTTTCTTTTTTTATTAGGTATAAATAATAGATTGAGAGATATAGCTCTGGGGACAATTTAAAGGTGATAAATACATAGAATAGGACTCCAAAGAAGGATGTAAATAACAATAAAGTTTGATGAATTTTATCATGTGGAATTCCAATAGAGGGTAAATAACAAAGAGTAGTCAGCCGTAAGATATTTAAAAAATACAGACCTAGATTCGTAAAAATAAGAACTTTTGTCTTTCTCCATAAGAGATCTTTCTTGTTATCTGAAGAATTAGACTGGGGTATTAAAACAATTGATCCCGTAATAATACTAAAAAAGGGTGCAGCGGTACAACGATTTACTATAACAGCAGTCCAAGTACTATTAGGAACAAAAATTGCGGGATTTCCTCCCCATCCCGGGGGAAAGATTACTTCTGCGTTTGAATTAAAAATCAAATTGAGAAAGAATACAGTATTAATTGAGGTAATTTCGTTTAACCAATAATTTATTTCCATATAAAGCCATAAATAAATTAGAAGAGATAATAACGGAGCTCCCAAAATGAAAAGAAAAATTGAATTTTTAGAAAATGAATATTCTTTTCCATTATGGAGTAGTAATGGAATTTCATGATTATTTTGTTTAAATTCATAATTATTTTCAATATTAATTTGTTTTAATTTACATTTACTATTTAGTGCCTTTTCATTATAGTGCAATTTTCTTATACTATTATGAAATCTATCAACTAAAATATAACTGAGAATTACAAATATTGTGAGTATGGTTATTACCATTATGAATTTTGCGTCTAACTCCATCTCATTAATGAAAGTTCCCATGAGAAAAGCTAACAATATCATTAGTGATAAAAAGACCCATATTTTTATTTTATTGCTAATATTCTGATTCATATTGATACAAGTTTATACTAGATCTTTAGTTTATTCAAATTATTAGACTAAGTTATCTAAAAGTGAATAGATTTATAATTCGTTTAGAGTATTATTTTTAATTAATCGTGCATAATTTGGTTTTGATTTTTCTGATAATAAATTCTATTCTCGTTTTTATTCTATTTTCCTTTGGAGCTCTTAAATATAAATAAATAAGAATCCATATAATAAGAATCCAAAAGTAAATGTATCTACTAGAAAGAAATATAATCCAAGACATAATCAATGGAAATAAATACCTCTTTTGAAATTTATATTTTTTTCCCTCAATTTCAGTTGCTTCTAAAAGCGATAAATCTCTAAAATCAAATAATATTGAAATAAAAGGTACTAAAAGAATTAAATAATATTTATAGCTTCCTCGTGGATAAAATAATTGAATTGATATTATTATTAAAATTGAAAGAAAAATAGTTTCTATGAAACTAGAATTCTTATTAGATCTCATTATATTTCTTTTCGATATAAGATATTCTAATGTATAAAAATATATTTTCAATAAACATGAGAATAATAAAATATAAAACCCAAGAGCATATGCTATGATGAAAGTTATAACTTTTGGGGCTTTTACCAATAGAAAAAAAGTATTGAAATTAATCGCTTTTCCCTGATCCATATCAAAAGTTAATAGATATTCAATTGGAATTGCAATATTACCAGTATAACTTTGAATATACGATTGAAAATTGGTGATTAAAAATGGTAATGAAATTAGCAACAATGTAAAGCAAAATATCATTGTATAGTAAAATACATACTTCATTATCATTTTAATTCGCTTTTCTCCTTTTTCATGAATTAATAGAAGAAGTAAAATTGGAAAAAAAAAAAGAGCAAATTGTTTGTACAATACACCAATACCTAAAAAAAGCATTGAAAGATGATATTTTTGAGTAAGGACAAAATAAAATGAGAGAATAACAAAAAATGTAAATATTGATGGATTTAACCATAAAAAACTTGAATAAATTATCGTAAAGGGATTGATAAGGTAGAAAATCATCGAATAAATCGAATACTTTTCATTCTCTGTAGTTTTCTTTGAAATCAAATAAACTATATAACCCGTTCCTATAGTTGACAAGAATAGGGGAATTGCTGGACTCCAGATCGGGGTTGTAAATAAATTAAACATTCCAAGTGTTAAGATAAAAAGTGGACCATAAGAATAATGAGCATATTCTTCAGAATATGGAAACACCCCATTTTTAAATAGATCCACCCATTCCAAATACCAACCCTCATAGTCTCGATACATTTCAAAATGAGTAATATCTAAAAGCGGTGATATTAAAGACGGATTCTCGATTAATAATTGAGGTAATATCGCTATGTGAATGAAGAAGAATGTTAAATTTATATTTACCCCTATAATAAAGTATCTCTTCCACCCATTTAAACACCACGCTAACATCCCAAAAGTAAATAAAAACCCTACAGACATAACAATCAAACCATAATAATAAGTAGGAGAAATTATAGTATAATTATAATTAAAACCTAAAAATAAAACAGTATCATCATTATTCAAAATTAGAATATAAATTATCCCCTTGGTTGTAATTCTAAAAGAGTCTTGAAATATTGTCACATTTCTAGATAAGTCGTAATTTTCTTTCAAAATTCTAATGGTAATATAATTTTCTATAGAATCATTTGCTATAAAATTCTCATATTCGCTTGAATTCAAAAATACGACTGATAAATTAGATTTTCCCTTAAATTGAGCTGAAAATTTAACTTTGAAATCTTTTCCAGAAATATCTATATTTGGTTCAATTGAGAAATTATAGGATTCATATGGAGCCATAATTAGATTATCATAAAATTCTACTGATTTAATCTCTGCGGGAGCTAAATTGAAAATCAAGCCAATAGCAGAGATTGTTAAGCCAAGAATGAGGAACATTTTTCTCAAGTAATTTTTCTCAAATCTACACATAACAATCTTTTTAAATAAGTTACTAAAACAATGTTTCTATGTTGTAAGAATATTTTAATTTTTGTAACATTTTCAACCGATATTTTAACGACCTAAGATTTGACAGTATAAAATTATTTTATTTTATTATAAATCTAGTCAAAAATTCTTCATAAGAAATTAAACTAAATTTCGACTTTTTTTTTCTTTTTTGTAAATATTTAAATTATGTCGGTAAGATTATATGTTTACCAAAATCAATATGCAAAAATTAGTTACTAAAACGAGGGTTACAATTTTGCATGAAGTAGAATCTTAAATAAGGCATAAAGGAAGTCGATATGGTTAAAGAAGTTAAAAAATATAGAACAACAGACGGAAAAGAATTTGATACGATATGGAAAGCAGAGAGTTGTGAAAAGATTTCTGAGATTGCAAAACGAATTTCGTATATTTTTGGCATGGGAGGATTCCATACAAACTATTTTAGGGAAATTATCGAAAGTAGAAAAGAATTAGGAAATTATCTTCTCGAAATTGAAGATTTTGATCCAAGAGGTCTTGACTTTTTTTTTGGAGAAAAAAAGAAATAATAATTTTTGAGGTATTTTGCATATGTTCCGAGACGCAATTAATAGCAAATTATCTAAAATGTCTCGCTGTTATAAAGGTATTTCCAATTTGGAAGATATTTAATCATATGAATATAGTGTTAAAAAACCTTTTAAAATGAACAAAAAGGATTAAATAGCTAATGAAATTCTTTTAAGAATTTATGAGATACTAAATCTTCGCATTTAAAATTGACAATTAACCTTTCTGGGTTAGAAGGAAATATTTACATAAATGTAAAGTTTTAATACTAGAATTTCTATATAAAACATATAAAGGGAACTTCATTCAAAGAAAATTTGAGCTAAAATTGGATTTCGCCCTCTAATAAACTCAAATGAGTTTAAACTTTCCCTGATTTTAATTAAAATGCTCAGATTTCTTTTCCCTTCTCTTTCTTTTTAATATTCACCTGTTCTCTTTTATTAAAGGTTAAACACGCATGGAATCGAAAATTAGTCTATTTGTACTTTTCAGTCCATAAGACATCTAAGACTCTATTTAGAGTCTCATGTTGGAAATTATTTATAGCCTCTTGGTTAAAAGATTAAATAATAATATCTTAAACGTTCTCTTACTTATTCAGTTCTTTAGTTTATCAAGTTCTGCTTCGATTTTAGAGAAATCTGATTTAACAAAAAACTTGGTAGAATATAGCTTATTTATACCATTATGTTTTACCAAAGAAATAACATAATTCTCTCCCGCGGCATAATCGCTATAAGGTAATGCAAAACAAAAGCTTCTAATATCTAATATATCATTGGAAATTATCTTATGGTCTTGTGACTCATCTAAACCTTTAAATAGATGATATTGAGTGTAAAAGAATGGAAGATTTTTAACAAAATCATAGATTTTATTCTCTTCATTAAATCGAAAACTATAAGGATCAAGATTATTCATTTTGCAAGCTCGATATAAAAGGTTAGCAATGCTATTAAGAATATAATGATTTTATGGTAGGTACGGTCTGAGTCTGAGCTTTTGCGGACTTAATCGCTTCTTCTTTGCTCTTGATACCCTGTTCAATTGCTCTGATCTCCTCTAGTACTTTTCTCTGGGAAAGTTTGCGCTTACTAAATTGGTTCACTGTTTTATCTTTTAACTTTTTGTCGAGGATATATTCTCCAATTTTCGTTTTAGTTTTTATTGTTCTCTCTGAAGCACCGATCTCTCTTGCTTGCGTTTTTGCGAACCCAAGTGTATATTTTGCATTTTAATTTTGTTTTGCTTCTTTATACTCAAAGGACTTTCTATCTCCACCTCGTCTGTATTCAGGGTGAATTTTCAAATATTTGATATATATCTTCTCTTTGAATTTACCATCTGATATAATGTCAGACGGTGTTTTTTACCCATCGAAAAGGGAGATTATGATTTAATAATTTGAATTATTTTCTTAATTACTTCATCCATCTTTTTATTTTTTATTGTTCCAGTCTTGTGTAAAATTATATGATAATCGGCAGTAAAAAGACGATTTGGACGAATATTGCTATTTCCTCTTTTTAATTTTCCCTTATCAAAATCATTATTAGTCAAAGGGATTGAATAATTATCAGATTTAGTTTGACTTGTTATTTGACATAGAATGAGATCATCACCTTTTAAGTCGGCAATTACTAACGCAGGTCTGCGGGATGAATGAGAGAGATCGGAAAAAGGAAAAGGAACGACAACTACATCTTTTTTCATAAATCTTTCCATGCTTCTTCTTCCTCTGGTGAAAGCCAATCTTTCTTTAAGCTTGATTCACTCATTATCGAATTTTCTAATTGAGCAATGCGTGGAAACGAGGAAGGATGTTCAATTTCTTTAATTTGTTTTTTTGCAAAAAATAGTTTTGCCATTTTTCTAACCTTTTTTTTTCTCTTGTTACTAATAGTGATTACTATATTTATAAATTTTTATTACAAAAAATACAATATTAATCATTATTGTTAAGATTTTAAAGGTTTCATCGCTTTCATACGAACAATAAAATCTATCTTTTCTGATTGAATTCTAAAATCTCCATAGATATTTAATATACTTGATCCATCAGTAGGACAAAGAAAATAGTGACTATAACCGTTTGCGAGACAAACATGTTACTCTTTAGACAATGGTGGTACGAGCTTTTTGAGTTGTTTGAAGATTGGAAAAATCCAATTGGAATAGGAGGAGCTGCTACCATGAAATCCATAAAAAAGTTTGATTTTAAGCGAATTGCCTGTTGATCTTCCGCCTCTTTTATCATAAATAAATTCAACACTCTCTCCTTCAAGTTTAAGTATCTTTTGATATTTTAAACCTTCCTCTTTAAATTTGTTCTCATTCATAGTCATTTAACACTTGAATAGTATTAAAATTTCTTTTTTACGACCAAGCAGCAAGACAAAAAATCGTCCAGATGTGCAGAACCGGGATGGTTGATTATTAATGCCATCTGATTAAAATAATATAGCATTTAATATTAATGTGTAAACCTTTTGAAAGAAATATTTTCCCCAACTTTTTGATGAAAATCCCTTTTACGAAAGTAAAGGAGTTAAATAGTGGATGGCCGCCTTCTAAGGATAAATCTTCGTCTCTAATCACAATTTCTTTCACATTGTTAGCTTGAGATTTACTATATATTATTTAATTTAAAAAACATAAAGTATGAGTCCCAATTAATTTGGAGTGAAACGTTTTTCATCATTTGATTTTATTGGTTCTTTGGTAAACCGTCCAAAAATTTATTAAGTTTGTCCAAAGCCTTTAATTCTTCGAAATTTATCGGTATACTATCTTCATTCAAAATCGTAATTAAGATTTTTTTATAAAAATGGATTAATTCACTATCTTTTGATTTTATGCTAATTATACTTTCTAAATTATTGGAAAATGGAGTTAATATAAGCTCCTTCTCGTCCCTCAATGCTACAAAAAAACTATATGGAGCCCCTAGCCGTCTTACTTGAATATTCCCTAAATTATCCATTCCTGAATAGATTTTATCAAAAAATGCCTCTTCCCAAAATGAATAGAAAACTATTTTCTTCTCTTTGTTTTTAAAAGTCCACTCTGAAATAAACGAAAGTATTTCTGGAAAAGGTAGCGGGATATAAATATAAGCTACATCTGTTGTATTGGAAATAAGAGTGTTAATAAGACTAATTAATGTTTCAATTCCATAAAAAACTTCAAGGTTTATAACTAATTTTGGATAAATATCGTCAAAAAAATTTTTAAAATCTTTTTTATCTGTATTTGACTCGATATACGCTTTTGGAAACCGCTTTTCAAAGAAATTAATAATAGCTTCTCTGCAAAAGACTAAACTCTTTTCTTCGATTATTTTTCCATTTGCGTAGCGTTTTAGATTATGTAAATCAGATCGTTTCAGGTATTCGATGTATTCGATGTATTCGATGTTGTCATTATATAATCGCTGGGCTAATTTAATAAAAGCTTCATCCCATTCTTTATTCTCACTTTGTTCTTTAGGTAATTTTTCTTGTATTCCTAATTTTAGTTTTATGATTTTTGTTAATTTGAATATCTCCTTCGAGTCTTTTTTATTATCGGAATAATCACACTCTAGATGTTGATTACAATATTCTAACGCTTTATCAAATTCTTTTTCCTTGAAATGGATTTGTGCCATACTTTCTAATGCATTTAAATAGCTAGGATCGTCATCTAATGTTTTTTTAATAAGTTTTTTTGCCTTTTCAGTGTTGGCTTTTCCGTAATAAGCCATATATAGACAAATCCATGCAGGGGTGAATATTCCTACTAACTTTATTGCTCGTTTACACGCTTCTATTGCATCATCGTATTGTTCTGTTTTAACGAGAAGTTCTCCAAGACGATTCCATCTTTTATACTCATTTGGGTTAAGTTTCAATATTTTTCTTAGCGTATTTATTATAGGGGCAAAATCTCCTTCTTTTTCATTCTCTCTGAGTAAAGTTTCAAGAGTTCTTTTTTCTTTATTTGAATATCTTGATCCTATTTGGTAAATTCGGTGTTCACATTTATTATCTTTTGTTTTAGTAAAATAAGAAACATAATCAATTTTAGTTATATTATCTTCTTTTCCTTTTTCATAGCTAAACGAGCCGAAATATTGTATTCCTTCAAATTCTCGAGGATCTTCGTATATTATTTTACTACTTTTGAAAGCATAGTGTAGCGTTAAATCCTTTCGAGTTCCTTCCATAACGCTTTTAAATACAACCGGAAATTGTTCTAATTCGTATTTACTATAGGTTGAGAGCGTTTTCGGACTATTACTTATGATCCCTCAGATAATATTTTATGGATCGATTCGGTTACCATCCAAGCAATTTAGTTGATATCCCTTCTCCTAAAGATAATATATCCAATTAACATCAAAATTGTTACAAATAGTAATATTATCAGTAGAGATGCTTGAGGGGGTAGATAATTTGTTCTAGTGTATATTTCGATTTCAGGGAACAACTCATCATATTCAATGATATAAATACCCCAACTTACGAGCCATCTTATCAATGTAATTGAAAGTGTAGAAATAAAAGTTTCATAAAACCATGTATATATATTCATAAGATGATACCCTAAATCAAAATAAAATATTTGGAAAACTTCATAATAAGGCATACCTGAGGGTGTAGGACTCATTAACATAGGTCTTATTATGAAAAATAAAAATATTGTTATCATTGAAAATGTTAAGGGTATTAATGCTGCAGTTTTAGCATTTCTGAAAATCATAGAAAATCCTATAGTAAAAGTGCTGTAAAAAAATATTATAATTAACGAAAAAAGAAATTGTGATACAAAAAAAGAACCCATATCACTAAACGGATGTTTTAAGAATGCGATTAAACACAATATTCCCAGACTAACTATGCTAACTACGATACCATAGAATAGTAGTGCAAAATATTTACCCCATACTATGCTTCCCTTAGAAATGGGTTTTGTTGTTAGCAAAATCATGGTATTATATTTAATTTCGTCAGCTATTAGTGAAGCTGAAGAATATATTAAAATTGAAGCAAAAGCAACACAATATGAAAATATAACCTGTATCATTCCCAAAAGTTCATTTAAGGATGTCTGGTCATTTATTAATTGTGGAGGGAAAAAAATTAACATCAATGAAGGAATTATAATAATAAATAACACCGAAAAAAGAGATTTCCAGTGGGTGTAAAGATCGAAAAAAAACGTTTTTTTAATTAAAACATAAAAGAGATTGATCCTATGCATTAGACCTTTAAGAGAAAATGAAATACTAATATTTAGTTTTTCTTTTTTTTCTAGCATTACTTAATCATCCTCACTATTCATCAATTTTATAAAAACATCTTGTAAAGAAGTTTCAGGTTGGTGAAAACTCTTAATAATCAAATTTTGTTTAGAAATTAAATTTGAAATTAGTTTTTGAAGTTTTTCTTTTCCTCCATGAACGATATGAATTTTGTGATCCTCATCATCTAACCATGCTTTAACAATTTCTTCACTTCTAATCAATTCTTCTAAAACTACAGAATTTGAATTTGTATCTAATATAAAGTGGTCGTCAGAATGGGAATAATAATTCTTCACATTTGGAATTGTATCTGTAAGCATTATTCTTCCGTTATTTATTATGGTTACCTTCTCACAAATCTGCTCTATCTCTGAAAGAATATGGCTGGAAATAAAGATACTTATATCATTAGAAAGTTTTTTAATGTAATCCATAATATTTTTTCTTCCTATAGGGTCTAAATTTGTTGTTGGTTCATCTAATATAAGTAATTTTGGCTTGTGAATTAGAGCTGAAGCCAGTCCAACTTTTTGCTTCATCCCACCAGAATACTTAGATATAGGTTTACTTAGATCATCTGTTAGGTCAAAAAACTCTAAAATATTCATAATTTGATTATTAATCTTATTTTTTTTGACGCCAAAGAGTCTTGCTGAGTACGTTAGATATTCTGTAGCAGACATGTTCCCATAAAATACGGGGTCTTGAGGAAGAAAGCCGATCATTTTTCGTGCTTGAATTGATCCCGCTTTTTCGCCCTTGATAAAAGCCTTGCCTTCTGTAATTGATATTGCCCCCATTAACATATTGATTGTAGTAGTTTTTCCTGCGCCGTTTGGACCTAAAAATCCATGGATTCCGGGTTCGATTTTTAAATTAATATGATCCACGGCTAAAGTTTGATTTGATCTTTTATGATATATCTTTGTTAGGTCTTTTGTCTCTATTTCATATTTGAACTTCATTATTGTATGATTTATAATAATTTTATAAATTGAATTTATCTTTTTTGTAAGATAGTAATATAAACTTAAATATTTAAAGTTTGATGATGGAAGGTGTTATATTCGCTTATTAAATAATGAAGATTTTTTATGATATTTTGACAAAAACATCAGATTTATATAAAATAATATTATAAATTAACATAACACAAATTTGTACAAAAATTCGTATTAAATCCAAAAAAAAAAAAAATTCATAAAGGGAGGTTTTTTATGAAGCATAAGAAAGAAATTGTTCTATCAGTTTCAATTTTAGCAATTGCTCTGTTTGGACTCTGTTTCAATAGTGTTTTCGCTGCTACTTTAGACGAAGCCAATTCTTCAGCTTACGGTACCGCAGGAGCTAGCGTATATCAAAGTAGAGTTGATATACAAGGTGATGCTGTGTATGAAGATGCGTCTGGTTCAACTGATTATGCGGTATTTATTACGGCATCAAACTGGTTTTGGACTACAGGTTACAGCACAAAAACATATGCTTATATTTATGTCTCTGCCCATTATTACTATGAATACGATTCTGGAATAGGTAATTATAACATATGGGATGCCGTTGATACTAATCTTATATCTTGGGAAGGTGATTATGTTTTTGATCACGATGGGGAGAGTTGGGAATGGTGGGTAGATTCAAACGAATATTACTGTAATGGGAATGATGAAACTACAACTTCATCGTGTTCAACAAGTTATTCCGCTTCTGGGTCTGATCAAGGCACTTGGCAACTCTTAGGGTATTTTTATGTTTATAAAGCAGCAAACCGACATAAATATGACGCGCTTTTAAAATTACAGATTGATAATTCTAAAGCAGAGGAATATATTGAGGGCCGGAGGTACTATGATCCTGATGACGGTTGGTATACTGAAACTATAAGTGAGATAAGAATAAAGATGTATTTTAAATTTTATTTTTACTCATGGTGGGCATGGCATTTAGATAAAACGCAAACTCATATTTTAGGTGACGGAGTCGGGGCTGGTGATTTAGCAAGCATACCATTAGTTGAA
Organism: Promethearchaeota archaeon; assembly: GCA_030599585.1. Taxonomy (GTDB): domain Archaea; phylum Asgardarchaeota; class Lokiarchaeia; order Sigyniarchaeales; family SOKP01; genus SOKP01. Next base: position 27,319 of record JAUVNS010000030.1, read on the forward strand.
GGAACCGTAGATGGGCTCCAATAATCTTAAAAAATGGATTCTAAAATTAATATTAAATTCCTTTTTTTTTTAATTTATAAAATTTTAAATTAGAGATTCAGTCTTTATAGTGATATAATTTAATCCTTAGAATTGCTTACAAAAGAAAGATAGTTATTAACGTAATATTTTAAATTTAGAGAGAACGAAGCTTTTTCCTTATTTCGCTTAGTTCAACTTCAAATTTATTGATCTTATCTTGTAGGTTTTCTGTTAACAATTTTAGTTTGGTTAATTGAGTTTGTATCCCCCTAAAATAATCTTCAACGATGTTTTCTATTAATTTTACAATTCTATCTTCTGAAGCCAATGGTCTAATTTCCTATTTGTAATGAATATTGTTATTATACTTAATTCACATCAGATATAAACTTGACATTTTTATAAAATCTTATTAGTCTTGAAAGTGGGTATATTGCTTTTAAAAGGAGGATAACCACCATTAATCGCTTTCCTCGAATCATGGATACGAAGTAATGAAAAATAACATTTAATTGATATCTTAGCTTCCTTGACTTTTATATATAAATCAAATAAATCAAGTCTTTCCTTAATTGAATCAAGAAAAACACGATATTTTGAAAGCCTTCGATAGATCAATATTTTGGATAACGCATTATCTCCTTTTTCTATGTCTTAGTAGATCGGTGCTCAAATCTTATCGTTCCTGCCCTCAGCGCAGGAAATAATACCTTTCATTTTCAACAGTATTAACAAGTACAGTACTCTGAGGTTGGAAGGATTATTTTAATAAATTTTTATTGATGAAGTTCTTTTTTTTGAATTTAGCAAGATACATACACTCTAGAAAGAGTCTTCCTTAATCTTTTTCTGAAAAATTAACTGTATTGTAGAGTGGAATAAATTGTGTGTATTTCTCCCATTCGTGATTAGAAATATTAAATCCATATTTTTCTTGATTTTCA
>JAUVNS010000029.1 GCA_030599585.1 Promethearchaeota archaeon
AGGATTTGGAGGCCTAGCTGGGACGGCTCCAAAAATTGAAAATTATCCGGGATTTGAGAGTATCCACGGTCTTGAATTAACGGAAAAAATGAGGGAACAAGCTGAAAAATGGGGAGCTACCTTTTTTTATGAAAAAGTATCCGCAATTAATCCAAAGGAAATGACTGTAACTACATCTGCAGGTGATATAAAAGCGAAAGCTATCGTAATTGCTACTGGTTCGAAACACCTAACACTTGGATTGCCCAATGAATTTGATTTAATAGGTAACGGAATATCTTATTGTGCTACTTGCGATGGACCTTTATTTCGAGATCAAGTAGTTGCTACAGTTGGTGGTAGTAATGCTGCTGGTTTAGAAGTAATTTATCTCTCAGGTGTAGCAAAAAAAGTTTATCTTATTCATAGACGGCACTGTATGCGAGCAGAAGCATGTATTGTAGATGAGGTTGATTTATTACCCAATGTTGTACCAATGTATAATTGCGTTATTGAAGAGGCTATACCTAAAGATAACAAATTAGGAGAACTAAAAATTAAGAATGTTGAAACTGGCGAAATAACTAATATAAATGTAAATGCTCTATTTATTGCTATAGGACTTGAGCCACAGACCGAAATGGCACAAAAAGTTGGAATAGAAATTGACGATGAAAAATTTATTAAAGTCAATAAGAAACAAGAAACTAATTTTCCGGGGATATATGCAGCAGGAGATGTAACAGGTGGAATACGACAGGTAACCACGGCGGTTGGTGAAGGAACTACAGCAGCGATGAATGCATATCTATTTATTAAAAAAGGATGGTATGGAGAAGGAGCGAGTTAACAAACAAAATAAGGCTTTTTCTGAAAAATTACCGAAAATTCAATGTCATCTAGATATTACACCGTATTATGTAATATCACGATGTCATTTCTTTTATTATGGTAGATTATAAGGTTTCAGACTTTATCGATGATTTTCTAATTTCAAAGGAAGTAGAGGAGGGATGTGCGCCATCAACTATTAAAGCGTATCGATACGATCTTGAAAAACTTATTAGTCTAGTTGGTGATTTGAGCCTTGAGTCGCCAATACTTCGGCAGAAGATTAGGCTCTTTTTAAAACACCTGAAAGATTTAAATTATTCAAAAAAAGGTATCAGCCGAAAAATAGCTTCTCTGAGGTCTTACTTTAAGTTTTTGACTTTGAATGAATTTATAACTAAAAATCCGATGGCAACAATTAAATCTCCTAAAATTAAGATAGAGGAGAGTTTACCGAAATTCCTAAATGTTGAGGACATTGAGGTAATTTTTAACAAGTTGAAGGATAAAAAACTATTTTACTCCAAAAAGAGCCAGAGATATTATTTAATTGTAAGATTACTTTATTCTACGATGGCTCGTGTCAGTGAGTTGTGCGACATCCAAATCAAAGATATTGATTTTAACAAAGGGTACATAAGATTAAAAGGGAAAGGTAGTAAGGAGAGGATTGTTCCGGTAGATTATCATACATTAAAACTTTTCACCGAGTATCTAGAAAATCGAATATCTTACAGCTCCGAAGATTATCTTCTAGTCAATACGCGATTCCAAAAGTTAAATCCTAGAGTAGTCCAAGCAGATGTGAAAACGATTAAAGAGAAGTGTGGTTTCCCAGATTCCAAAATTATAACACCTCATATTTTCAGACACACGGGCGCTACTCATCTAAGGCGTTCCGGTATGGATATTAGTGAATTACAGGATATACTGGGCCATAGCTCCCCAAATACAACAAGAATCTATGCAAAGAACGACATTACTAAACTACGGCAGTCTTACTCGGAAATGCATCCTTTAAACAATAACGATTTAAATCTCTAACTACAAGTTTAAAATAAATTTCTTCTATATCATTATAGGGGATATGTCTAATAATCCTCTAGGAAAAAGTCAAAAGTATAAGAAAGTTTAAACTTAATTTGTTCTATATTTACTTATATATCACGATATATCACGAAAAATATATATAAAAGTCGGTTAATAATGGACGAGGAAGAATTTAGAAAGCAATTCACGACAAAATCAGTGTTTACTCAAGCTAACTCACTTGATATGAGCTATGTACCCGAAAAAGTATATTGTCGCGACGAAGTTATTAACAACCTTATCTATAACTTTAGACGGATTCTTGAAGAAGAAACACAACCGTCAGTCAATACGCTTTTGTTGGGACCAGGAGGCGTCGGTAAAACTTGTACAGCAAGATACTTTGGTAGAAACTTTAAAACAATAGCGTTAGAAAAAGGTGTAAATGTTTTTGTCGAATATTACAACTGTATAAATTTCCGCTCCAAAAGTAAAATAATTCGCGAATTGTTGGCAAAGTACACTCACGGAAGCGGACGGGGATTCTCGGACGACGAAGCACTAAAGCTTATTTTAAAGCAATTAATCCGCGAAAAGGGCTACATGTTACTAATAATAGATGAAGTCCATTTATTAAGATCTGACGAAATTTTAGCATTTTTAGATATTGCTGAAACCTATGGACATCAAAACGCGAAACTCTCAATAATTTTAATCTCCAGAAATAAAGATTGGATGACAATAGAAACTGAAAGGATTTTAAGTAGATTAAACGAGAAAATTAGACTCAAGCCTTATAATTACGAAGAAGCAAAACAGATATTGGAATATAGAAGCGAACTCGCCTTTAAAGAATACGTTATTGATGACGGTATTTTGAGTATGATTAGTCAGATAGTTACAGACCACGAAAACATGCGTCACGGAATAGAGATTTTAAGAAAAGGTGGACTGTATGCCGACAGGGAAAATTTAGATAGTGTAAACGCTGACATAATTAGAGCCGCCTCTAATGAAGTTTACCCCACATTTAGAGGAGAGATCGTTGACCAATTGAACGATCAAGAACTATTTGCGCTCTTTGGAATTGCACGATCTTTGATAATTAAAGACGAGCCATTTACTCTAGTTGATGACGCTTTTGAAGAATATCAAGTAATAAGTGAGACATACTCAATTGAACCACATGTGAAAATGAGCTTCCGTAAGTACATCAGAACACTTAATCAATTGAAAATCATCGCATCTAAAACAGTCAGAATCGAACAAGCAGAAAGAGGCAGGCACCTCGAAATTACTCTATTAGATATACCCGCCCTGAAATTGGAAGAGTTTTTAATTGAGATTTTTAACAAGAAATTTAACTAATAAATAGTTTTACGCTATTAACTTCTTTTTTCACAAAATTATGCTTAAGAGATCAATTTTGGTTATGGTCATCAGAAGATATTAAACAAGTAATTAATTCCATATCTTAAGGGATATTTTTAACTGTTTTATTTTGCTTTAGTTTGAATCTCACATGGTAAAGAAGAAAATTTTATTAACAGGAGCTTCAGGCACTGTTGGTAAAGAAGTTTTTAAAGAATTATTAAACAGGACTAATAAATACGAAGTTAGTTTATTTTTGCGAGGGTCTCCTAAGAATAAGAAGCTTTTCAAACATTTTGTTGATAGGGTTAAAATATTCTGGGGTACTTTGCAGAACTTCTCAGAGGTTAAAAAGGCTGTCAATGGTCAAGATGTAGTACTCCATCTCGCTGCTGCTCTTCCAGATATTGGGTTCAAAAACCCCGAAATCTTGATATCTACAAATGTAGAGGGAACTCGAAACATAATAAATGCTATGTTAAGCCAGCCAAACAAACCTAAACTGATCTATACTTCTTCTGTCGCAGTTTATGGCGATCGACGGAAAAATCCCATAATCAAATTATCGGATTCGGTTGATAAGAATTCAAAAGATCTGTACACTACCACGAAAATAAATGCTGAAAAACTTGTAAAAGAATCAACTCTTAAATTCGTTATTTTTCGAGTTTCGTATGTTACAGCAACAGATATGATTAAATTCAGAAAAGTAATGTTTTATATCGCTTTAGATACAAGCGTAGAAACTATTCATGCTAAAGATACTGGTTTAGCTCTAGTAAACGCTATAGAATCACAAGAAGTCTGGAATAAAACCTTCAACTTAGGGGGAGGCGAAAAGTGCCAAATCTCATATAGAGATAACCTTAACGATATGTTCGAATTAATGGGATTTGGAAGAAACTTTCTCCCAGACGAAGCTTTTTCAAAACACCATTCACATTGTGGATATTATGACACAGAAGAAATGAACTACCTGCAGGGAGTCTTAAATTTCCAAAATTCTACATTAGACGATTTTTATGAAGAAGTTAAAAAGTGGATAGGGGTTAAGAGATATTTAGTCCCACTAGTAAAGCCTATTCTAAGATGGTATATTTTGCGAAAATCAGAATTTTATCAAGATTATAAAAAAAAGAATCAAAAGTAGCGATTTAAAAGAATTTCAATTCTAATAGATAAAGGGAACCAACGCTTTTCTGTTTTTAGGGTAATCAGGGAAGGTTTCAAGATACCACTTATGATGTGAAAGCGCTCTTGGTGCCAAGTTTGCAAATGTCCAGGCAACAAAAATCAGACCAGGAAAAGACAAAGTCAATATAGCCCATCCTGTCCATTCAGTAATTTCTCCAAGGTAACTCGGACTACTAACCCATCGAAACATGCCTCCATATGGTATTTTATATTCAGTTTCTCCGGGTTTACGTAAATTTCGAATTATTCGATCCGAATGAAGGTTGATAATAAAGCCTAAAAGAAAGATAAATAGTCCGGCTATAAAGAATGGAGAAAAAATCCAATCGTCGTGATAAGGTGCAGATAAAGCATAAATCCAACGAGCTTGTAGATATGTGTTTATTCCATTAAACATCATTCCAAAGCTTACAATAGTTACTGGCATGGGTTGTTTCGCTCGGATTAAGAAAGGAAATATAAAAGTTCGCTGTCCATAGTGTAGCATCCAAATGAATAAAAATACAATCGACACTACACTCGTTTTTCTCTCTCCTAAAAAGTAAATGATAAGGTAAATTACAACTGTTGGGATTTCCATAATGAACCAACCAAGTTTATTATTAATATTTGGCCCCCAACCTTTTCTAATATGCTGTCCATAAGGAGCAGATACAAAAAAAAGAAGAATGAAGACACCTACTCCTACGATACCGAAGAATAGCATTATAAAATTGAATATAATTATCTCACTCAAAAACAACATCCCTAATTTCCTATTACTAGATAATAAGAAAAATCCGATGCTATGAGAAGAATTTAAACTAAATTAAAAGGATGATACATTGGTTAATCTGACGGGTATTTAATTAGTAATTTTTTTTTTCTTCCTTACTTTTACTATACCAATCAAGCCATTCCTTTCGACGATTTTTAGCTTTTTGCACTTCGTCTGTTGCTGCTCCGCGTTCGTCTCGTATGTTACTCCAATAGTGATCTAATTCGTAACGAGATAATGATAATCCGCACGAACCACATACCATTAGACGATTATCGGGATTGTATTTCATCTTACCGGCGCATTCAGGACAACGAGCCATAGTTTTTTCTCAAATATTATAATTTTTCTTATCTCTAAGATTTATAGAATTATACACAATTAAAATAATTACTGCTTGGTAAATAAACTCCAAATTTATTTTCAATGCTGTATTACCTATTATTATTTAACTATTAACTCAATAACTATTTTAAATGAGAAATATGAAATCAGATGTATATTATTTTACAGCAAGAACATTTAACCATAAGGAAAGTTTAAGCAGATTTAAGGGACCTTCGTCTCTGGAAAAAATTGGATTTAATAATAAAGTCCAGAAAGGAGATAACGTGGTAATTAAGACACACTTTGGTGCTTTAGAAAATGTACGATACCTACGGCCGAGTTACATTAGATTTTTGTGTGATCACGTAAAAAGTTTAGGAGCAGTACCATCTGTAGCAGAATCATGTGGCTGGGGTGCTCCAGAAGAATTTACGGGCATTCATACCGAATATAGTGGTCGCGCTGCTGAAGAAGAATATTTAGAAACTGCTAAAATTCATGGTTTTACAGAAGAAACCATGGGAGCGAAACTGCTAATGCTTGATGGACGCGTTGGGACGGATATAATAAAGCAAGCTGTTAATGGTAAACGATTTAAAGAAGTTTTAGTTGCAGGAAGGTTGAAGGAATTCGATCACATGATTATGGCAACACATTTTAAGGGACACGGGGGAGCTGGTTTTGGTGGTGCAATTAAAAATCTTGGGATTGGATGTGTAAGCAAAGGTGGGAAAGTACAAGCGCATATGGGAAAAAAATTCGAATTTAATTTTGAAGCACCGATTTCTGACTACGAAAATTGTTTGAAAATCTGCCCGACAAATGCATTGGGAGAAAGTTTAGAAGGTAAATTAATTCGCGATGAAGGTAAATGTAGATATTGCTATATGTGTAAATCTGTTTGCAAAAACAATGTTATTGATACTGGATCATCAACTCAAGAAGAATTTATTACACAAATGGTTGATAACGCTGCGGGAGTAATAGAATATTTCGGTAAAGAAAAAATATTTTATCTCAATTATGTGATAGATGTCACATGGCAATGTGACTGCACAGGTGGCTCAGATATACCATTTGTAAGCGATATTGGTATTTTATCCTCGTTAGATCCAGTAGCAGTGGATCAATCAGCCGTGGATTTAATACACTTATCAAAGATGAATCCTCACTCAATTTTAGGGAACATTGGCAATATTTCTAAAGAAAAGTCTCATGATTGGTTCTCTTATATACCCCGATTTGACTCAGAAACAGGCAATATTGATTTAAATCCCGATGGGAAAGAATCTAGACATTGGGAAATACAATTGAAAGTGGCTGAAGAACTAGGACTTGGTACACGAGATTATAAGTTAATTGAAGTGAAACCGGAAGCTAAGAAATAGAATCAATACCCTATTTTTATTTTTAATGTGTATTTGAGATATTTGTCCTCTAATTCTAATTATCACCAAAAAATATTTTTCGTAAATTCAGTTAATTTATATTATGAAAATAATTAATTTTACTCATTACCTTTAAAGGTTTTATTATGAAGCCACTTATAACTATAGAAGAAGTAAGGGATGCTTTGATTGGAAGGAATTTTACATTTCAAACTCCTTATGGGAAACGTTTACTTGTTTACACAGATTACACGGCGTCTGGAAGATCACTTAAATTTATTGAAAAATACTTGATAAAGATTCAAAGGGAATATGCCAATACACATACTGAAGACGATATAACTGGTCGTCATATGACTAACCTCATACATCAAGCTGAATTAATTATTAAAAAAGCTTTCAATGCAGAATCTAACTGCCAAATTATAGCAATCGGTACCGGAGCAACAGGTGCGATAACTAAATTCCAAGAGATTATAGGTATCCGCTTCCCACCAGCAACAAAGAAATTATTACAGCAGATAATGGATAAGTCCTCGAAAGAGAATGTTTTAGATCCAGCTTTTAGAAAAATCTATAATAAAGAGATCGACCGGTTAAAACCGGTTGTTTACATAGGGCCTTACGAACATCATTCTAACGACATAATGTGGCGAGAAGCTATTGCGGAAGTAATAGCCATAAAACCTAATTCTGATGGATACATTGATTTAAAAGATTTAGAAAACAAAGTTTCAGATCCAAAATATAAAGATAGATTAAAAATAGGATCATTTTCGGCAGCCTCAAACATTACAGGAATTAAAACACCCGTTTACGAAATTGCTCGTATAATGCATAGATATGGAGGATTAGTGTGCTTTGACTATGCTGCGAGTGCTCCATATGTAAAAATCAATATGAATAATGACCCTGAAACATTTTTTGATGCTATTTTTATCTCTCCACACAAATTCGTAGGAGGGCCGGGGTCATCTGGAATTTTAGTATTCAATGAAAGAATATATGATCGTACGCTCTCTCCAACCTCTGCTGGAGGAGGAACTGTTGATTTTGTAAGCAGGACAACAGTCGATTATTCAGACGATATAGAGGTTAGGGAAAAAGCGGGCACTCCAGGAGTATTGCAAACTATTAAAGCAGCTTTAGTTATTGATTTAAAAGATGCTCTTGGAATTGATATTATAGGGTCTAAAGAAAGAGAATATACAACTCGTGCTTTAGAGAGATTTTCTAAACTCCCCAATTTAGAAATTTTAGGCCCTAACGATCCGGAGAACCGGATTTCTATTATGTCATTTTTGATAAAACATGGAGATAAAAAGTTACACCCTAAATTCGTTACCAAACTTCTTAACGATCTGTTTGGAATTCAGAGTCGAGCTGGTTGTATGTGTGCAGGACCCTATGGACACTTGTTGCTTCAAATTAGTGAAGAAGTATCACAACAATTTCGCAAAATTACCAAACAAGGAAATCTTGGAATCAAGCCTGGTTGGTGTCGCGTTAATTTCCACTATTTATTCTCAGAAGTAGAATTTCAATTTATTTGTCAGTCAATAGAATTTATTGTAGATTATGGGTATCTTTTTCTAAAGGATTATTCTTTTAACCTCAATACGGGAGAATGGGTCAACATTAATTTCAAAGACGATTACTTATCCGTTAAGCCGGATATTAAGACTGTGCTATCAACAAATTTGCAAAACTGTTTTGATGAAGAAGTTATTGATCAGAAAAAGGAATTCGCTAAATATCTACAATACGCTAAGGATTTAGTAAGTACCTTTGGAAAGGAAGAAAAATATCTTCATTTTGAAGATTCTGAAACCGAAAAACTAAGATGGTTTAATTTTCTACACATAAAAAAATAAAAACTGGAGTATTCATAGCATCACAAAATTAAATTAAAGTGTTAGGATTATAAAAAAAATATTAATAAAAATTTTATTTTTTTGTTTTTAAGAAGAAACATTCAAATTCTTAAACGTCATATAAGGAAAGAGAGTATTTTCAATAAATTCTCGTTCTTTTGAAATATACGCGCAATTCTTCACCATTTCAAGGACATTACCACTAACATTTCCGAGTTTAATTGGATTTTGGAACTCACCGTTTTTAATGTAATAACCACTTCTTATCTCCGCACCGAAGTTACCCGAAACCTCGTCTGGATTTAGCCACGAAAACTTGTCGATGTAATAACCTTCCTTTATATTAGATACCATATCATTAAAAGATATGTCTCCGGGGAGTATTTTAAAATTACTTATCCCGTTAACAACCGTGCCACTTTCAGCCCGTTTTGCGTTTCCCGTTGATTTTTTCTCCTCCAACATTGCATACATTTGATCGTATAGTCTATTCTGAAAAACACCATTTTTTATAACTTCCGTTACTTGATGAGGATTACCCTCTGAGTCCCACGAATTAGAGCTCAGACCACCTTCTAACAATCCGTCATCAATAATAGTGATGTTTTCGCTAGCTACTACGTCCCCGATGTTGAATCGTGAAATTTTTTCGACATGGGCTTGACCAAGTGCATGAGTTCCAATAACGGGATTAATAGCCTCTTTTAAAACGCTTGGAGAAAAAATGACAAGGGCATTATCGGAGGGTTTAGGTTCTACTGCTTTAAGCGTGTCTTTAGCTCTTCTAGCCCAACTAGACACTCTCTCGTTTAAATTTAAGTGTTCTTTTTCTTTGTAATATCCGGAATCCCAGAACTCTGATAATTTACCATTTTCTTGAGCCTTCAAAGAAAACTCCATAAAAAAGTAGGTTTTTCTCGCATCTAATTTCAAATCATTGCTATTTCTCAAAAAACTATGATTGCTGTGAATCCTAAATCGCAAGAATGTAGGTAACACATCTTTTTGCTGATTCACCTCAGAGACGAGAACTTCTGCTAAATCCTTCTTAATCGTTAGAGGATCGCTTAATATGCTTTTGTCAGCCGTATTGATAGAGGAAATATTTACTTTTGATGGAAATTCGTACTTAGAACTTGAGTTTATTTTTGATAGTAACACACATGTTTCGATATTTTTCTCGATTTGGCTAGGCTCAAGGGAATTCCCTTTAACTACGCCTACACCTGTTTTATTTTCTTTTTGAGTAAGAATTCTTATAAAATATTCGTAATCACTTATCTCGCGCTCGTTCTCAGTCTTATCCTTTAAAAAGATAGTTTCAAAGATATTTTTTTCGACGAAGAATATCTCAAATTCTTGGATTTTCTTCGATTTTAAAATAGCTTCAATTCTATCTAACCTTTCAATTGACATTTTTTCATTCACCCCGGACTCACCAATGTATTTTTAGCTCTAATATAACTACCTCCAGATGTAACGGGAACCATATCTTCACTACCTTTTCCACATGTTCCTCCATCTAGCCTCAAGGCATCCTTACTAACAGCATCAATATTTTTTAGCATCTCAAGAACATCTCCACTTAAGGCGGTTGCTTTAAGAATCTTAGTTCTTTCTCCATTTTCAATAAGATAAGCTTTTTTTGATGTGCATTGCATGCCTCCGCCAAGGGGATCCTCCATACCAAAATAACCATGAACTAGCATTACTCCTTCTTTAATTTCTGAGATCATTTCTTCCAGTTCATAATCCCCAGAACCAAAATATGTATTAGTCATCCTCACATTGACAGGATGAGCAAAACTTTCTCGTCTACCGTTTCCTTGAGGTGTAGCATTTAGTTCTGATGCTGTTCTTCTATCATATATAAAATTTTTTAATATCCCATCTTCAACTAGGATGTTGTGCCCAGCTTTTATTCCTTCGTCGTCGAAAAAGTATGATCCTAATTTCTTTTCTATAGAGGGAGTATCATAGATTGAACATATCTCAGACGCAACTTGCTTATTAAGGTATTGTTTCAAATAACTACGATCTCTGAGTATTTGATCTGCTTCCAAACCATGTCCAAAACTCTCATGCGCAATCAAACCGGTCATTTGTGGGTCTAAAATAATAGATTTCCTTCCTGCTGGTGGTAATACGGCTTTTAACATACCAAGCGAATTCTTAACTACTTGATCTAAAACTCCGTTTTCGAGTGAATCGAAAATCTCAAATCCCATTTCTCCTGATTTAACGAAGTAATCATAATCTACTACAGATCCTTCTTTAGCAATAGGTACAATGAAAACACGAGTCCTTGGAATGACTTGCCTCAATTTGCATCCTTCGTTATTGACGAATATTCGTTCAGTTAAAAGCTCTAAATACTTTATTCGGACATTTATAATTCTTTCGTCTGCATTTTTAACATAATTATAGATTTCTCTTACTTTTTTAATCTTTTCATCAATAGGGACATTAGTAGGATCAATCTTAGATTTTATTTCTTTATTTAAGTTCCAACCGTCGTGCTCAGCGATAAGGTTTCCTTTATTTGATACCTTAGGTATTTTTGTTTTAAGAATATTCAGATCTCCATTCGCTTCAATTGCTATTTCTTTCCACGAACCTAAAAAACTGCGGGCTACAACGCCAGATTTTTTAGTATTTACCGAAAAATTTTCAGCGGAGGGTGATTTTGCAATAATTGTTGATGAAATGGAATCATATAAGATGTCAAAGTATTGATCTCTTCGATTATAATGGTTAGCTATCTCTTCAAAATCAGTAAAAATTTCGTCGTGTGATTTGTTACTCATAAAAACCACTTTTTTTCAAATTTAAGTTAGAATTAAGATAATTTAATTTTAAAATATTTAGTGTAAAATAATACAACTAGAAATAAATAGCTTTAGAAGTTTTATTCTTTTAATTTAAAAGTACCTACTTAATAAATTCATCGCTCTACACCCTCTTTTTACACAGATTCTAAATCTCGAGATATATTAGTATCTATTGTTTCTTCTAAGTTCTCTGAATATTCTTCAATATTAGTTAACCTTTTTTCTAATATACTCATTGTCTCGATTAAGTTATTAATGGTATTTTGAATGTTTTTTACTCCGTTTTGAAGTTCGCCTATTTGGTCTAAGATGAAAGAATTTACATCGGATTTTTTAACTGGCTCAACCAACCAAGAAAGGATGTTATGTAAAAACTTCTGATTATCTAGGGAATTAATACCTATATTGTCATCGCTACAAAAAATGTCTATATCGCCTAAAGCAATTACTTTTCCCTGCCCAAATTTAGCATAAGCTGCTATAACATGCAGTTGCTCCTTATCTTTTTCCCATTCTTCTGATGAATTATTGTAGATTTCTGACCAATTATTCAATTTACTGGTTTCTAAAAGAGCATTAGCTCCCTTTTTTAAGTATAAAGAGCAAGTTCCACCAATTGTTACTTCTCTTAATCCATTTAAAAAGTCAGTTTCTGGAAACTCGTGGATGTGTAAGATGCTTGAACAATTATGGTTTTTTGGGTTTTCTTCTTTTATGAGATTCTTCTCAAATAAAAAACCAAAATGATTAGCAATATCATTAAGGTTTGTTTTTTGAAGGTAATCAGCTCCGTATTCACTTACAAGCAGTAAACTTCCTCCCAATCTAACGAAATTAACGATTTCTTTAATCTCGATGTTTGAGAAATAATCATCAATTGGATTACCTAGTATTAGCACATCTATATTTTCTAATACCTTTTTAGTTAAATCCTTATTTTCGTTTTTTTCAATTTTAAAATTTAGATTATGGAGAAGTTTTAAAAAGTCGGAAAAATCGTTGTCTAACGTGAGCATTTCGTTATGGTTTAAGTCAAATAAAATCGTTTTTCTCTGCATTTTTACTATAAAAAGATAAAAATACTGCTTTAAATATTATTCTAAAAATAATTCTTTTCAGAAAAATTTTATAAACTTTAAAGAATAATCCTTTTTGGATTATGTTTTTGATTGTAAAATCTAATAATAATCCCTTACTAAATTTTTAAAATGAGTAAGGTTAAGAAAATTAATGGATTGTGAATAATGAATAACAAATTTAATACAATTGCTGTTTGTGGACTTTCCTGGGGTGACGAAGGCAAAGGTAAGATAACTGATTACTTAGCTCAAAAATCAGATATTGTTGTACGATATAACGGTGGAAATAATGCGGGACACACTATCGTTGCGAATGGGATCAAATATAAATTTAAGCTAATTCCATCTGGAGCTCCACTGGAAAAGGAGGTTGTGATTGGAAATGGATGTGTTATTGATCCTAAGGTTCTACTCGATGAAATAGATAATTTAAATAAGCTTAACAAAAAAGTCGACCTCAAATTGAGCTCTACTGCCCATGTTATATTTCCCTTTCACATCGCTCTCGATGGGTTAGAAGAAAAGACAAAAGGAGAATACAGTGCCGGAACTACAAAAAGAGGAATAGGACCAACATATTCAGATAAAGCAGGTAGGTGGGGAATTAGAGTCTTCGATTTAATTCATCCTGAAATATTAAAACCGAAACTGGAAAAAATATTTAGAATCAGAAAAAATTTGATAAATATCTACGATCCTAATTGGGATTATGATTTTGAAGCTATGTATGAAGAATACAAAACTTTCGGTGAGAAATTGAAACCTTACGTTATGGATACAGCTTATTATTTGAATAAAGCTATTGACTCAGGTAAAAGAGTTGTATTCGAAGGAGCTCAAGGTAATCTACTTTGTATAGATCATGGTATGTATCCTTTCGGTACGTCTTCAAACCCTAATGCATTAGGGATCAGTGCTGGAACAGGTATACCTCCAAGGAAAATAGGAAAGATTGTAGGGATAATTAAAGCATACACTTCAAGGGTAGGTGAGGGGAAGTTTCCTACAGAATTATTCGATACTACAGCGGAGATTATAAGGGAACAAGGACACGAATACGGAACTGTTACTGGACGTCCAAGAAGAGTTGGTTGGATAGATTTATTCAATATTAAGTATGGCATCATGATCAATGGGGTGGATAAAGTTATAATTACATTACTGGATGCACTCCACGGAATAAATCCAATAAAGATGTGCACAGGATATGAATTAAACGGAAAAGAGCTTGAAAGTTGGCCAATCCAACACGAAATAATAAAAAAATGCCTTCCAATCTATAGAGAATTTAAAGGATGGGAGCGAATTTCGAGCGATGGATGGTCTGAAATTGCTAATCAAGGCTACGATTCGATACCTGAAACAATGAAAATTTACCTTGAAGCAATTAAAGACGAACTTAATATTGATATTGCTATGATTTCAATTGGACCAAAGAGAAATGACACAATCGTTTTAGACGAAAATTTGTTTTAATACAATATTTATTTTTTTTACTTTTTTAAAATCTTTATAGTTAAATTTTACAGCATAACTATTATGCTGCAAACATATGTGAAGACATAAGCTTTTTTATAGAGCGAACAATAAATAGAATATAAAAAATATTAATTATTTCATAATAAGAAATTCATAAAATTTGGTATGTGAATAAATTGAAATTGTTAAAAGAAAAGAAAAATGAACTGTATGAGGTTAACAAGGAATTTTTAGCCGAGACATTAAATGCCTCTGCTCTCTTACATGAAGCGCTCTCAACTTTTACAAATGACAAATTAAAAAAAGAATCCTTAAAAGGAGTCATTCAAGCAGAAAAAAGGTGTGATGAACTAAAAGATAAATATACTCAAGTTCTTTACAGGGATAAAAGAGCCCTGCCTTTTTTAATTGAAGACAGGTTTAAAATTCTGATGATGGTAGATGCCGTAAACGATAAGATGGAGTTTTTTTCAAGATTTCTGGAAGTGTATCCTTTCAAGCTCTATAAGGAAATCAAAGACGAATTCAAAATATTATATAGCGCGTGCAGTCAAGCTGTCGAAGAGCTAGTGAATTGTGCGGTATTAATTGAGACTGATTTTGATGGTGCTTACAAGAAAACCTTTGAAATTGAAGAGAAAAAGAGAATAGCGCGCACGGCTAAGTTTAACTTGCTCGGAAAATTATACAAAATGAAAGACGATCCCACTAAAGTATACTTAACTTCAAAACTAGTCACTTATATGTATGATATTGTATCGTGGGCTGAAGAAACGTCAGATTATCTGAGAGGATTAATTATAAAATACCCAAGTAAATAGAAATGGATGGATGGGTAAAATGGCGTTAGAATACATCATAATCATATTTTTAATCATAAGTGTGATCATTTCCTTTGGAATCGGTGCGAACGACGAAACGATGGCCCCTCTTTATGGATCACGAATTCTTAATATGAAACAAATTCTCATCTTAGCAGCGATTTTTGCGATCGCTGGAGCATTGTTATTAGGGGAGGGTGTTTCTAAATCAGTCGGTGACAAGATCCTTTTATTAGATTATGAAGCTAGTGGCATTAACCAGAATGCTGTTGTTATGACCATTTTGATTTCAACTGCCATTGTGTTGATATTATCTAGTGCTTTTGGGCTTCCAATTTCGTCAACTCACGCTACGATAGGGGGAATTATGGGACTAGGAATGTTATTAGGAGGTGGAGATGGTGTAAATTGGGGCACGATACTAGAAATGAGTATTTGGTGGTTAGCATCTCCGATAGTGGGCTATACAGTAACTTATGGCGTTGTTAAGATACTTAATAAACGTAAACTTAAGACCTTAAAAGGATTCCAAGACTTTGAAAGATCAGAGAATAAATATTCCTACATAATCTTAATTATAATATGTATTACAGCCTTCGCTAGAGCAGGAAATGATTGTTCTAACGCAGTGGGAATAGTGGTTGGAGTTGGAGACGAGATAAATCTAACATTATTATTAATCATGACTGGTTTTGGTTTGGCAGCTGGTGTAACGGTTTTAGGAAGAATCGTAATTAAAAGTTTAGGTAAGATGACGGAACTTCGACCGAGTACGGCATTTGCCGTGCAAGTACCCACGGCAGCTGTGATGCTTATTGGGACCATTCAGAAAATACCTCTTTCCGGTTCTCATTTGCTTGTAGCATCGTTAGTAGGACTTTCAAAAGCAAGCAAAACACCAATGAAAAAAGGATTATGGAAAATCATCGCAATTTGGTTATTGACTTTTCCTATCGCCGCTATTCTCTCTATAATTCTATACTTTCCAATTAATCTTCTAATTTAATTTATTTTTCTGAAGTGAATCTCAATAAAATTAATCAAACCCCACGATCTTCAATTAGAAATTCCAAATAAGTATCGAAACTATTCGAGCTTCGGTCCGTACTTTATTCCTCTTTTTGGTAGAATGTATTTCGGGAGAATCAAGACCATCATAAAGACAATTGCAGGGTTTAATAGAGACTTTTCGAAAATACTTGATATAGGTGGTGGACTGGGATTGTTTTCGATGAATTTCAAGCTAAATTTTCCTATGAGCAGCGTGATCATTTTGGATAAATCCTTGTATAAAGGAATAAAAGAAATTCTAACAAAATATCCTACTTTAAAAATAACTGACTACGTTCAGGAGGATATTCAAGAAGAAACTTCTTTCGATTCTAATAGTTTTGATTTAATATTTGCTCTTGATATTTTGGAACATGTAGAAAATCCCTCAATTGCTATTGACGAAATTCTACGTATTCTGAAAGAAAATGGCTTTTTATTTATATCTGTTCCAACCGAGAGTATCTTGTTGACAATAGTAAGAAGGATGATAGGAACGATTAAAAATATACAAGTCAACCCACACTGGTTGGGAAAAGTGAAATCTGAAAAAGGATTCTTTAAGATCTTACGTGAAAAAAACATTAACATAATTTTCAAGAGAAGATATCCATTCAATATGCTTCCAAGGCTATTTTCTTACGATATTTTTTATTTAATTCAAAAACTCTGATTTAAATCTCAACTACTCTTAATTAACATTTTAAATTAAAGGAAAAAACAGAAGACTATGACAGAATTTAAATTTTTAGATTATGATGGAAAATCGCTCTTTACCAATTGTCTTGTATATCAAAATGAGAAGAAAGTGCAAATCCATTTGCTACCCGTAATTCACATCGGTAACACCCCATATTATTCTGAACTACAAAATTATATTCAGGACCGTATCTGTTTATTTGAGAAGCTCAATCTCATTACTTCCGATGTTGATTTAAAGAAATCTGTATCGAGCCTCGATGATTATTTAGAACTATCTGCTCAAGGAATAGAAGAATTCTGGGATCGGTATAAAAAACTTTTAAAAAAATATTACAAAAAATTCCTCACCGGAGATATAAAATCACTCTGGAAAATGGTTAAAAAAGAATTTAAAAATGTGAATGATGAAAGTCGCACAATTTATGATAATTGTGTCAAATCAGGTTTTGGAATTCAAAATTTATGTCCAATACAGCTATACTTATGCAAAATCATGAATTTAGACCACCAGATGATTGCAATTGATTATGTAAACGATATTCCTCAACGTACTAACTGGATACATACAGATTTAGATTTAGCCAAGATTACAGAAAATGTGAATCTCAACGATCTAATGGAAGAAATTTTAATTGATCCTTCCCCGGAAATACTAGAAGTTACCCTGCAACAGATAAGATTTGTTTTACTAAACATCCTCGTGATGAGGCGTTTTAAGAAGAGTCCCGAAGCGTCCAAAAGAAGGGAACTTTTAGCAGACGACTTAATTCAAGGTTTAACTCAAGAATTCAAGGAAGTTATCAAAAACACACCAGATTATTTAATAGATAATAGAAATTCATTAGTCGAAGATAAAATTTTGAATTTAATCAGAGATCATGAGGAAATCGTCGTTTTTTATGGTCTTGCTCACATGAGGGCACTAGAAGGGTTTTTACTTAAACAAGGTTTTAATCTTATAAGCAAACAGAGCTTTAAGGTGTTTAAAATTGAAGATTAAAAAAATTAGATTGAGCTTTTTTAATTCCTTCCATAATAAGGAAAATATGGTTTTTAAAGAGGTAATTGCTCAAATTTTGCTTGGAAAAAACGCAAGTATTTAGGTTCATACACCATTTTTAGTCCGGGAATGATTTCTCTTTTTTCGTAAAGATTTATAACAGAATTTGCTGTATATTCCATATGGGTATTGGTATAAACTCGACGCGGAATAGTAAGGCGTACTAACTCCAACTTAGGAAATATATTTTCGCCCGTTTCTGAATCTCTTCCTTTTGAGATAGCCCCTCTTTCCATAGTTCTGACCGCTGAATCTTCATAAATTGCAGCAGATAAGGTTTGTGCAGGCCATTGATCTCTAGCAAGGTGCGGTAAGAATTTTAATGCGTTTAAAAATACTGCGTGACCACCAGTAGGTTTAACGATTGGAACTCCCGCTTCCATGAGTAAATAACCTAAATAACGGACTTGATTAACTCTATACTTCAAATACTCATATTGGGCGCCTTCTCTTAAGCCTCGAGCAACAGCCTCCATGTCACGTCCAGCCATCCCTCCATACGTGTGTAATCCTTCATAAACAACTACCATACTCCGTGTAGCTTCAAAAATTTCTTTGTCGTGTGTGGCAAGAAAGCCGCCTATATTCACTAAACAATCTTTCTTTGAACTATAGATACAACCATCGGAATAGCTCATCATTTCGTTTAGTATATCAACAATTGGTGTATTTTCGTACCCTTTTTCCCTTTCTCTAATAAAATACGCGTTCTCGCTTGACCGAGTTGCGTCAAAAATTATCTTCAATTTATAATTGTTGCAAAATTCTCTTAGTTTTCGCAGGTTCTCCATAGAAACGGGCTGCCCTCCAGCCATATTCACGTTCATTTCGACATTTACAAACGCAATTTTATCTGCTCCATAATCGTCAATATACTTTTGTAATTTATTAAAATCTACATTTCCCTTAAATGGATTAGTGTTTTCTGGATCGTGGGCTTCATCGATTATTACATCTACCATCTTTCCACCAGGAAGTTCTACGTGAACCTTTGAAGTCGTGAAATACATATTTCTCGGAACCAATTGTCCCGGTTTTACTAGATTGCTATACATTAGGTGTTCTGCTCCTCGACCTTGGTGGGTGGGAACTAAATATTTATACCCTAATACATCTTGTACAGATTTTTCCAAATTGTAAAAATTCTTGCTTCCAGCGTATGCTTCGTCTCCTAACATCATTCCTGCCCATTGATTATCGGACATTGCTGCTGTTCCAGAATCAGTAAGTAAATCAATATAAACATCGTCAGACAATAACAAAAATGTGTTAAATCCTGCCTTTCTTATCGCTTCTTTTCTTTCTTGTTCCGATGGTACCCTTACTGGTTCTATAACTTTAATTTTAAAAGGTTCTGCGGGTGGTTTCATTTTGTAATCACTAAAACTTTCTTTATTAAAACTAGAAATATAGAGACCTTGAAAAAGATTTTTGTATTTTACATCCCATCTGTTTCCCATTCAACTAAAAACAAGGGTTTCTTATTCCTTTCGGGCATGGAAAATCAAACTAAGGGAACTTTTTGGGTTTTTAGTGGAAATTTAAAGCACAGAAATAAATTAATCGTTTTTTTTATGAGCTTTTATGGAAAAAATCATTGGTACTGAATGTTTAAACGTTTGAAATTCCCAATAATTATCTTCTCTTTGTTTCATATCCGGATGGATTTGAAAGAAGCTGAACGGAAACTCGTGAAGAAATTCTAATTCCAGCCCAACTTTCAACAATGAATTAATAACGTGCTCCATAGGATGAAACCAATCGTACGTTTCAAAATTTTGTAATTTAATATTAGGATCGGCGTATGCACCCTCATCTTCATCAAAATGATAAGGTTTTCCTTCGTTAAAATAATCGTAGCCAACTTGAAAAGCTCCTTCGTATTTTTCATCGATTAAATTACCAAAGGGGTGGTTTTCAACAATATAGAAGGTTCCTCCCGGTTTCAAGCAGTAATTTATAATTTCAGCCCATTTAAATAAATCGGGCAACCAGCCGATAACACCATTAGATGTGAAGACAATATCAAACTTATCCTCTAAAATATCTGGGATATCGTAAATATTGGCATTAATAAAGGTAGCAGGGAGATCTAATTCTTCGCTTAACTGCCGTGCAAGAGCTATAGCTTCATCTGAGAAATCTACACCAGTGACATTCGCCCCCATTCGCGCAAAAGAAAGCGTGTCCATACCAAAATGACATTGCAAATGTAATAATGTTTTACCTTCTACATTTCCTATTTCTTTGAGCTCAATTGGAAAAAGCGAAGATTTTCCGGATTTAAATCCATCTAAGTTATAGAATTTAGATTTCGCATTAACCGCAACTAATTCGTTCCATCTTCTTAAATTTGTTTTGAAGTATTCCTCGTTATGTTTCAAATAAAATCACTTATTGATGCCTGTAAATTTAAAATTCTTTGCTCTGTAATTCGTCTTTTGAATTTGTTTCTCCGATTAACACGCTATTTTTCAGATTCAGATTTTTAAATTTAAATGAGCTATCCTTAGCAACGACGCAATTTTCCAGTTTAAAGTTTTCTCCTATAATAACATTTTCAAAGATGATTGTGTTTGACATTTCGACGTAATCTTGAATCTCAGAATTTGCACCTATGTATACATTCGGTCCTAAAAGAACATCGTCTCCAATTTTTACATTATCTTCTAAATAAACGGGTTCTATAAAAGTTGGATAATCTCCTACGAATTTTTCATGGCGGTTACCTAATTTTGAAAAGAGCTTTTGCACCAATTCTTTTATATCTGATTTTTCAATACTATCAAAATTCCCAATAATTTCTTCAATCTTGATTAATTCTTCTTCCATAATATTCACTATTAGTAGTTTATAATCTCATTAAATTCATTAATTTTTCAATATTCTGCCCAGTTTTTGCACTTGTAGTAATTACTTCTATTTTAGGGTTGATTTTTTTTGCGTCAGAGATCATTTTATCGACATTAGTTCCAAGGCGTTCCTTTAAATCGATTTTATTAATGACCGCAATATCTGACATTTTAAATAGCATTGGATGTTTTTCAACAACCCATTCACCCTCAGTTGTTGATACAACAATTAACCTCATATCAGTTCCTAAAGTAAATTCAGATGGGCATATTAAATTGCCTACATTTTCGATAAAAACAAGATCGTAATTATTTAAATCTTTATTTTTGATTATTTGGTGAATATGATAAGCATTTAAGGCGCATTCTCGACCAGTATTAATCTGAACTGTTTCTGCTTTATGTTTTTCAATACGATCAGCGTCCACTCGAGTAGTAATATCTCCACAAATTACCAATATTCGGTATTGTGATGATAATCTCTCGGTTATCCTTTCTAATAAAGCTGTTTTGCCTGCTCCGATAGCCCCTACAATATCAAAAGATTTTATGTTGTTTTCTTTAAATTTTTGATGTATTCTATTAGCTAACAATTCGTTGTCTTTCTCAACTGCTTTTTTAGTCTCGATAACTTCGTCTCTTATCTCTTCTCGAGCTAAATTAATGCTTTCTACTTCTTTAATTCGCTCAATTTCTTTTTCTTTGTCTATTGGCATCGTATTTTATTTTTTACTTTTGAATAAAAATATGAAAATTATGTTATTTTTCCTATGTCTCCTTATTTCTTCCATACGCGTTCCGTGTTACAAGGAACCGGTAAATCCTTCATAGTCAATAGCCCTGCATTTGCTTTTTTTACGATAGGAATTAAATTTACCGTCATAGCAGAAGTACCCAAATCACCATGAACACCACCAATGATCTTTTGATAAATATTGGGGGTTCCTTTTATTTCGATACTATCGTATTCATCTTGATCACCTGCGTACGCCTCGAAATCTAGGAGGACTATTACTTTACCATCTCTTTTAGCCCTAGCTTTGCTTTTTAATCCGCAAACATAACCTTTTGGTACTACTTCTCCATAAGAAGTAGTAATTTCTGTTTCAGCAATCACTGCTTCAGGAGGATCTTCTGTTAAATCATCATATTCAAAACCTAAGGCATCACAAATCATTTGTATTGATTCAGTTAATCCTACATGCCCAGTAATAATTTTATCGTCAATTTTTCGACGAAATTCTTCTGGTGCCAATCCCGTCCCGATCTTCTTCTGAAAGGGAACTCTTCTTTTAGCTGAATTCATCATTCTCGTTACCTTGATTGATTCAACGCTTTGACAAGGGGCTGTGACGACAATAGGCAATAAATCCATAAGATATCCTGGGTTAATACCAGTTCCAACGATCGTTACATTATTAGATTTTGCTAAAGAGTCCAATTCATCGGATAATTTTGGGTATTTCCTATAAGGGTACGATAATTCTTCGCATATTGAGATAATATTGCTTCCAGAATTTGCCGCATGTCTGATAAGAGGCGCAACCTTTTCTAACGAAGAGGAAGTAGCTATTATTACGACATCAATTTTGTTTTTTGCCAGAATAGGTACTAAGTCAGATTCTACAATAATATCAGTATTTTTTTCAAGATTTAAAATTTTACTAAGATTTAATCCCTGAAGTTTAGGGTCAATATCAACAACGCCTTTAAAAGAGAGGTTTTCTCGTTTAAGAATAAGTTCCGCAACTATTCTTCCCATAGGTCCTAAACCCACTTGCACTACATTAAATTTAGTCAACATAATAAATCAGAATAGATTAGCAAATAATTGGTAGTAAATAGTTTTTAGTATTTGGGCTTTTTTAAGACAATACTAATATTTTACTTTATTGGAGAATTCGAAACGGAATGAGATATTTCTTTGAACACTTCAAGGATTTGAGACATATGTTCGTGAGTATTTACCATAGATAATGCTCCCAGTCCATGTAAACCTGAGATTTTTCGGTTAAAAAGAGCTAATTGGAGCAATGCTTCTCTATTTTTATCTTTATATTCAATTATTTCCTTAAATGAAGGGTTTTCAATCCATTTTGACATTATATGAAGCATAATCATTGATTTATGTCCTATTGCGAGCATTGGTAACTTTTCTTCATTAAAGAATTGGTTTAAAAGATTCCTCAAATTATCCCCTTCATCATTTATCCGAGAATAGTTTTGTTGAGATTCCCTTAACAAATTTAAAGTTTCTAGTCCTGCTATCATACTAAGAGGATAACCCGAAAAGGTACCTCCCCCAATCAAGACTTGATTTTCATTTTGTGGACTCGAACGTTCAATGATCTCGTTTTTCCCACCAATAGCACCTATT
This sequence comes from Promethearchaeota archaeon, assembly GCA_030599585.1. Taxonomy (GTDB): domain Archaea; phylum Asgardarchaeota; class Lokiarchaeia; order Sigyniarchaeales; family SOKP01; genus SOKP01. The sequence continues at coordinate 23,002 of JAUVNS010000029.1, forward strand.
GGTAGCCCTCCACCAATAATCTTTCCCATAGTAGTTAAATCAGGTAATATTTTTAATTCGTTCTGAAAGAGAGAGTCCCTAAAGCGATAGCCCGTAATTACTTCGTCGAAAATAAGAAGAATACCCGCTTTTTCAGTTTCTTCACGTAATCTTGTTAAAAAATCGATATCAACGGGAAAACCCCCTCCGCCGCCTAATAGTGGTTCTAAAATTACAGCTGCTAAATCCGCTGAATTTTTTTTTATAATATCGAAAGCTTTATCGTTATTGATTTCAAAAGTAATAATTCCTGCGTCTTCTGCTTTCAATTGTCCTAAAGGAGCTTTTCCGTCTACTAAACCCCCAACATCATAGCATAACGTATCACTCGCTCCGTGCCATCCCATTACCGCTTTTGCTACAAGTCTTCTTTTAGTATATGCTCGAGCTAGCCGTGTAGCATACATAGTAGCCTCAGTTCCACTGGTACAGAATCTAACTTTTTCAATACCCGGGTTATCGTCAATCAATCTAGCTGCTAATTCAATTTGATATTTTGTATTTGTACCAAAATGCCAACCATACGATAAATGCTCTCTTATAACTTCTTGAATTTTAGGATGATTGTGCCCCAAAATCATAGCAAAATGGCCGTTCCAAAAATCGAGATACTTATTTCCATCAATATCCGTAAGATAAGGCCCCATAGCCGACTTAATAATAACGGGAAACCCACCAAGAGCAGTCAATCCAAAAGTTCGAATGTTATGCGATATACCCCCTGGTAGAACTTTGATGGCTGTTTCCCAGAGTTTTTTCGATTTAGGTCTATTGCTTTGATATAGTTCAAGCTCTTCTTTAACGAACATTTTCTTCTCATGAAGTTCAAATATTTTCAGTTTTTATGCTGATAAAATATGAAAATTAATGATTGTATTAAATTTTTTTAAATTATTACAAACCGTATCAGTGCTAGATATCCTTAGTTCTTAAATCCGCACTTAGGACAAGTAGAAATACCTCTTAAAGTTAAACCACACATCTTACACAATTTAATAGTACTTCTTCTTGGGGGTTTCAGGGTAGTTATAGAAATCTTTTCTTTAGCTTGAGTGGAACCGTCTGATTCCCTTATTATTGTTTCAGTTGCTGATGGAAGCAGATTTCCTTTTAATTCATTTTTTTCAACGGCTATCTCCTGTCCAAAATACCCTCCAACTCTAACTTTTTTAGTGGGGAGAGATTCTTGTGGAATTTGGTTTAAACTTGGAGGGGTTTTAAGAGTTTCAGGATTTAATATTCCTTCGCCTATTGTTAATTTTTGGTCTCCTTCATCATAAGTAGTTTCATCGATAGTTTGGACTTCAGGAATATCCGTTTCAACTGCCCTGCTTATGATCTCTTCGTCCTCTATATCTTGTTCCACTTGCACTACTTCCTCCGCGTATTCTTCTTCATAAATCATTTCTACGTAATCTTCGTCGAGTTTTAAGAGTGTATCGCATTGAATGCATCTAAATAGGTGTTTAAAACCTATATTATTTGATATTGAATAATCTGCAGCACAACACGTATGATATTTGGCATCACAATTAAAACACTTGTGAACTTCGTCGGAATAAGCACTGCAAATGGGACATACTTCTTTTTCGCAAATGTCACATTTTTCTTCATCATCGGGATCAAGCGAAATCAAATCTACTGCTAATTTTTCGTAAAAGATTTTATCTTCATCAAGAATTTGATTATCTGATTCAGGATGAACCACATTAAATTCTGATCGATTTTGCATTAATGACGTGATTATGTTTAAAAAAGATTTTCCTTCGTTACAATAAAGAACTCCCCCATGAGTTTCGCTCGTAACCACTTTCAATTTTACATCATCGTCGTAGAACTTTTGATCTCCTACGCGAATAACATCAATAAATGTATCAAATTTCTTAGCTTTGAGTAGTAGATCGTAAAGAGCATTGTGATAATCGTCAGACAAGGTGCTAGGTGTGTCTGAAATTATTATTATTCTATAATTTTTTCGAGCATCTCGACTTTTTCTAAAAATGTAAGCTAATATCTCGAATAACCCATTTTCAAATAAACTTCTCTCAGTTTCTCGAGTCTCCCATTTTTCTTCTAATACCTTTTCATACGATTCAAAATCATTTTCATCGTAAAGAGTCACAGGATTATCATCTTTTTGGAATATTAAGAGCCCATAGGAAGTTTGAGTGTTGAATTTAGCTTTTTCCTTCATGAAAGTAGTAATACTCTTAATAAGATTCTTTTTCTTTAAAAAATCTGTTACGAGATCAACATAAAAAATAAATTCTTCAGAATTCACTGACTTTTTCTTAAACATCTTATGTTCCAAGCGAAATATAAATTATATCCAAAATCAAAGTTAATTATATACACAATAATAAGAGATTTTTTATTTATTTTTATTGATTACAATAAATATAAGAATTTTTAAATTGCTTAAAGAGAGTATAATTCGAAATTAAGAATCAAGTTTGAATCCACAATAGGAACATGATTGTTTATCTATATCTTTCTCTTTTAATTGCCTTCCGCATCCAGGACAATTTATAAAAGTAGGTCTTTTTCGATTCTCAGAAGGGCTCCAGAATTTTGGAATTTCCGGTTTTTTAAGATTAAGTGGTGCTGTGGAATTGGTCTCTTTAACATCTGCGTGGTGAGAATTTTTATTGTTATTGAGAGAACTAACTTTTTCATACACTAGTTTATCACCTTCCTTTTTCATAGTGTACGTCTTTCCAAAAAACCCTCCAATCCTTACTTTTTGAGTACCTTGATTGGATACTTCTGTACTTGTAGAAGCATCAACATCAATAGGTTCAGGTTCAGGTTCAGGAATACTAGCAACTTCATCTAGATCCATGCTTTCTTCTTCAGATTCTAAATATTCATCAATTGTTTCGACGGTATCCTCAAAAGGTGTTACAATTTCGTCTTGTCTAATTTTTAATAGAATTTCACATTTGGGACATCGAAAAATATGAGGGATCCCAATATTATTCTGAATCGTATAATTAGTCACGCAACAATTATGAAATGCAGCTCCACATCCTTCACAAAGTTGCAAAGTATCGTTTATATCGGCGCAACATGGGCATATTTCTTCTTGGCAAAGATGACATTTCAAACCAACATCATCGGTTTGCGAGGGTTTTAAACTCTTCGCTAAATTAGAATAAAAATCGTAATCATCTTTGTGTATTTTAATTTTTTCTGATTTATCCACGAATAAATTAACAATTAGTTTTGTTTTGGTTAATTTCTTAATAATCGACAAAAAATCTTTCTTTTCTGAGAGATAAAATATCCCTCCATTCGTGTCACTAGAGAGAATGTTTAATTTAACATCATCTTTAAAGAATCGTTCTTCTTTCTCTGAGACTCGTATGATATCTATAAATGTTGGTATAACTTTTATTTTTGAAACTAAACCAAATAGTGCTTCTGTATAATCTTCAGATAGATCACTTGGTGTATCAGTAATTATGATTATTCTGTTATGCCTTGATTTTTTCTTTATGGACTCTGCGATATACGAGAAGATATAAAATAAACCGTTTTCAAAAAAGGATTGCTTTTTTGGGCGGGATTTCCAATTTTCTTCAATAGCATTTTCTATAATGCTAGAGTCTTTTTTATCAGTTATAAAAATTGGATTTCCTTCTTCTTGGAATATTAGTAAACCATAATGTCCTTTAATGTTGGTTTTGTTCTTCTCCGATATATAAAATTTTATGGCTTTGGAAACTTCCTTCTTCTTCAAAATGTCTTTAGCTAAATCTAAGTAGAAAAAAACATCTTCGTGCGGGCTCATAATGATTTTGAATAGCAATAAGATATATATTTAGTGTAGAAAGTTATTCTTTAAATATTTTTTTTATCTAAAAAACTTTAAAAAATAAATATTGATTGTATATATTATTAAAAAGAAAAAGGAATGAGCTTAAAATGGAAGAATTTTTAAAAAACTTTCAACTTTCAGATAACGCTATTAAATTATATATTAAATGCCTTGGTCAACAGCCCTTATCATCGTCTGAACTCTATTCTTTTTTACCAAATATATCTCAAGAAGATTTTAATAAAGTATTAGAAGACATCATTGATAACGGTTTATTTATTCCAAATTCCAATCAAAATCTAGGTATTTTGCAGTACTTAGCAATCCCGCCAATAAAACCTGTATTAAATTATTATGAAAACATAAACAATAATCTACCTAGCATTAAAAAACAATTACAAATTCTACTCTCAAAATCTTTAGCGACAATTTTCCAAGATAATCAAATAATTGAATTGGATACGGTGTATGATGCAGCGCAAGAATTAAGAAAAGATGTGGAAGAAGATGTTATCATCCAGAAACAAGATATTGATGATATTGTACAAGGAATGGAAAATTTAAAAGCTATAAAGGATGTATTGGAGAACTTACGTCAAACAATCAAGGGAGTAACTCAGACTCAATTTTCATCGTTAATCAAACTAATTGCCAATATTAAAAATGATATTTATAGTAAAATTGAGAGTTTAGAGTTAAAAAAATCAGAGAAGGCTGTAAAAGAAATAGTAGAAGAAGCCTTTAAGGAAAATTTTAATAAATTGCTTGGAGATTTTACCGCCAACTTACACAAATTGATTGGAGACGAGTTTGCTAATACAATCGAGTCGCTTAACAATATTCTTAATTCCACATTTCGATTTCGAGACGATTTTCAGATGGTATTACTTAACATGCTGTCTACAAATGAAAAAAAGATTAAAAAGATAATTGAACTGATCACATCTAAGAAAAAGCTCTTAGAAAGTGACCTAAAGGAGTTCGAAAAAACAATAATAGATAATTTCACCGAAATAATAGGAAAATCCGTCGATTCGGTGTCATCACTAAACGAACCAATCAATAATACTTTAGATAGTTATTATAATATAATTAAAGAATCAATGGAGCAAGAATCCGATAACTTCTGGCAAATCAAAAACATAATAAGAGCAAAAGAAGAAATAAAGAAGATTATTTCTCAATCTACTCAAAGCCTATTAGTAGTTGTTCCAAAATTAGAAGAAAATCTTTCATTCGATGATTTTAAAGATAAATCAAGTACTACTAAAATTCAAATTGCTTCCTCAGAAGCTCATACAAATAGCCTCGTTAAAAAATATAAAGATCTAAAAATTTTTGAATATCGAAATCTTAAAAACGATAGTGTTATCATTTGTAAGGGGGACGATGATAGCCTTATAATTGGTATTATAGATATGGAATTAAAAAACTACTCAGATAATTTTATTGGTTTTGCTTCAAAAAACAAATCACTAATAAAGTTGTTCCAATTTGTTGTTAAAGCGATATGGGATATTGGTAGCTCGAGTTTACAGGAAACCCCTAGAACTCTTAATATTACAGTCCCAAAAAAGGACAGCGTTTCAAAAACCTCAATAACCACAAAAGTATCTAAACCTGTTAGACCATCTCCGATAAAAACACCGATAAAAACTACTCCTACCCTGATAACTAAAAAACCAGTAATTAATCAAGTTAAAAAACAAAAAGCTATATCCTCGGAAGGTAAAATTGCTCATTTAGCTGAAGAACTCAACAACAAAATCAAAGAACCTAAAAAAGCACGTGAATCTAGCCAAACACCAAAATTCACTGAAGAACCAAAGGAATTCGATGAATCTGGCATTGTAATAAATAACGCGTTTAAGGATTTAATCAAAAAGCTACATAAGATTAAAGGTGATGAATTTAGTAAAGAAATGGCGATCATCGCAGATTTAATTTTAGAGAAAAAAGGATTTAGTGTGACCCTTCACAAGATTAGAAGCAAAATCAACCAATATAAAAATCACATGAGTCATTTAAACGATGTAGATATTAGTCACATTATTGAAAGTATTGAAGAATGGAAGGAACGCATCTTATAGCTTGTATAAAATTAATCTTTTTAAAAAATTCTTGTAGCAATTAATCTGATTTTGTGTTTTTCCTTTTGGCTAGAAAGTTTATCAAAAAGGAGTGAAAGAGCGTCCAAACAAACAATATAAGAAATAATATCAAAAAAATAATTGCTACGGTCATTGATACAATAAAATTGGGATTCAATATACCAATGATGCCAAAAATCGGAGAGAGTGGAGCTAAAACAATAAAAACGTAATATACAATTTTCCCTTTTTCGCCAAATTTAATGTGCGTAGTTATATTTAACCAGCCAATGAAAATTAGTAGAAAGGGTACAAGGTAATAAGTTATATCCAAGAAAGGATAGGTTAAACCACCCAATGCAAACGCGTAGAAATAATTTATATAGAAGAAACCTATCATTAAAAGACAACTTACAGGTGTGGGTACACCCGTATATCCAGGATCTTCGAGAATATTAAATCTAGCTAACCTTAACACTGCTCCTAAGGCGAAGCATATACATGCGATTATAAGGATAAAATCGTAGATTGTTCCAGTTTTGAACGCTTGAAAGGACAAGATTGCTGGAACAATACCGAACGTCAAAGAATCGCTTAAAGAATCTAATTCTCTGCCCATATCGTTTACAGTTCCCGTTTTTCTTGCGATATATCCATCAATGAGATCGGTACCTAAAGTAATTGAGATTAGAAAGAAGCCTAAGGAAATAGCATCTCTCGTTCCAAATGAGCCACAAATTAGCGCAATAATTCCTATCGTGGTCCCTATAAGCGTTACATAATCTTTAATTTTTAATAAACTTGGTATCGTTGTTTTTGTTGACAATTTTTTCCCACTTCGTTATTATACTATAATTAAAATCTTAGTTTAATTAAAACATTTCTTTATAATGCAAGTCGGGATTCCAACCTATCCTTACATTTATTAGACTAAGTTGATTATTGATGATTAAAATAAAATATTGAAAATTGTAAAAAAGGTTGATTTTGTGAGCTGTCCTAATTGTGGAGATCCGATTGACGAGAATCAAAAATTCTGCGAGAAATGTGGAGCAGAATTGAGATCGGTAAAAAAAACACCCGAAAAAGGTGAAAAAATTAGTTTAACCTCTTCTCCATCTCAAACACCCATAGGTAGTGCTAATTTGTTTGATATAAACCGGAATTATTACATAATTAAAGAACGCATGTGGGATATGGGATTTGGAGATATAATGGATGAGGAGGGAAAACTTATAGGGAAAATGCATAGAATCCTTCTAAGCATAAGGAGAAGAGTTGAACTCCAAGAACTTGATGGCACCGTTGTTGCCACTATTCACAGTAAAATAGTTTCTGCCCGGGGTGCCCAAGATTTAAAAACCCCTGATGGAGAACTTATCGCCAGAATTAAAAAGAAAATATTAACATTCTTTAAGTCGAAATTCTTTTTGGAAGACCCTATGGGAAATCGATGGTATGAAGCTGATGGAGACTTTTTTGGCTGGTCGTTTAAAATCTATGATGTAAATACTGGAAAATTAGTAGCAGAAATAGAAAAAGCCGACCGTTGGCGAGATGTCTTCTTAGGCGGAATTTTTGATTTTGCTGATAATTACGCCCTGAGAATTCTAGACAATGAGACCGACAGAAGGATATTAGTAGGATTCGTGTTATCAATTGATAATGTGATGCACGATTCGGGTGGAATGGGAGGTATGATGGGTGGAATGGGTCGCCGCCGTGGTCCTTTTGGAATGCCTCGTCGTAGATAATGGTTTAAAAGTCTCTATATAAAAATAATTTCTATCTTTTTTTGAATTTTTATAGCTTTTTTCCACAGTTTTTGCAAAATTGCCAACTATAAGAAATCTCTTCACCGCATTTTGTACATTTATTAGAGACAGGTTTTACCTTATAATCATCAACATTCTGTGTGTTTTTACTTGTTTTATTCGCGAGTAATACCGTTGAATTTATCATTTCACTTAAATTGATACTTTCTAAGCGGCCAATACTTCTGTTATTCGCCATAGTTATAGAAAACAAAAGACCGTCCCTGGTTTCAACGACTACAACGTAAATTTTTTGGATTTTAGCGCTATAGGCTTTTTTAATTTGAGTTAAAGGAATTACAAAACCATCTTTATAATTATCAACTGAGGAACCCCTTTCAGTAAGGTTTATATTTGATTTTTTTACAAGTGAAAGTTCTATTGCTGATAAAACGATTCTTCCATATTCCATACTAAACTTCCAGTTTTTTACTACTTCCCCTTCGCAAAAATAACCTTCGGTACTATATACTAACGCCATTTTTTTTTATTTTCTTTTTTATATTTTTTGTCTTATTCTTAGTTTCTTATTTTATATGTGTACTACCGTATTAATAAGTCTAGTAGTCCAATTTTTAAAAAGAGCAAAAATTTTTATAGCTATAATTTGATTATACCTTTAAAACCTTATATAAAGAAAAAGAGAGAAAAATATGTCGCTTCAAAAAACACGAGAATTTATGCTTAATGAGAAAATGATTTCTTTGACGGACAAGGGTGAGATCAGGAATTTAGACAACGAATTACTAGGGACTTTTAGAGGAAAGTTAATAAAGATCGGTAATACCTACAGGATAAGAGATCTTGACGAGGTTCCCATATTGACAGTTGCAGAAAAGATAATCTCTCTTCGCTCATCTTATAAATTTTATAGAGGAGGGGAGAAAGAGGACGATAAATTAATTGGGCAGCTAAAAAGAAAGCTTGTATCCATTAAGCCTAGTTATTGGTTTGAGGATCCTAACGAGAATAAAGTTTTCACAATGAAGGGAAACCTCATGACGCTTAAATTCAAGATTTTAAAAGACGGCCAGGAAGTCGCCGAAATACGAAAAAAGTTATGGAAAAGTCTCCTAAAGAATACGTTTGGAATTAAAATGGCTCCAGATCTTGACGACGAATCCGCAATGCTTATCCTTGGCATAGTCATCATGCTCCACCACGAAAAAGAGGAAAATAGGAAAAGACGTTAAGACTTAAGAGTCTAGTTTATTTCTTTGTTTTTTTTTTCTAATTTTGTTTTTTTTAATCCTAAAGTAAGTGCGTTTTCAAATAAATTTTAATATCGGAAATTTTATATTTTGGTAAAAGGACTATTACGTTAAATTAAACCGTTTTTAAATCTAATTTTTAAACTTAAACATGTTATAAAAATAACTTATGACCGAAATCTACGATGAATTCATAGTTTACGACCTCGAAAACTCGGGAGACCGGACGAGATTAAATATTAAGCCAGAAGAGCTTAAAAATCATTTAAATCCGGAACAAGTGCTAATAATTATTCGTGAGGACCTTAGGAGGATTTTTATTTGGAAAGGAGTGAAATCTCCTGTAAGAAAAAGGTTCATAAGCTCTCGAGTAGCGCAGGATTTGCAAAGAGATTTAATTCAAGACGCCCGGTATCATAGATGTAAAATAGTCTCCATAGATCAAGGAGATGAACTCCAAGAATTTTTAAGCGCGTTCAGGTTAGAATCTATGGAAGTAACAGAGCGCCCTCCCGATATGCGCTATGTAAGAAATGTTGAACGCGATAGGTTACTTGAGGTAGAACGCCTTGAAAGAGAATCAAAAGCGAAGAAGGTAAAACCTGAAGAAGAATACTATTCTCCAGCTTTAGAGGACACGACTGATGATATCGTAATGTCCTCAATTGGAATAGGACTCCCTTTGAAAAAAGAAAAAGGTCGATCTGTACAACCTTCTAGAAATAATGCCACTATTGGATTAGCAGAAGAGGAAAAAGAAAAAATCAAAGAAAAAATATTAAAAATTAGCGTCCCAGAAAATATGGAACGTCAAAACCTAATTCTTGGACATACCTTATATGGCGCCGTTTCGAAAGTAACAGATGTTTTTGGGAAGAATGTTGTAGAGATTGTGTGGGAAAAAGTCAAGAAAGTTCCGAAAGGCGTACTTGAATTGGATGATAACGTATTTAGAGTTTATTTTGATGATAAGAAGGGAATAGTCGAAGCAATAGAAGTTCTCAAGAAAAGTGAACCGCCAGCCAAACCTAAAGTTGAAAAACCTAAGACCGCTACTAGAAGAGAACTACCAAAAATCCCTAGTAAAGAAGATTGAGTATCAAGTGGACTTTTTAATTAATACTTTTAAAATAAAGTTAAATATGCGAGATTCTCGCTGGTTTTATTGTTCGTACGAATCTTCGTCCTCTACTTCGATCTCTTTGAGGGTTTCCTTTTCTGATTCTTCTTCTGATTCTTCTAAATCATTGTTGTCAGCAATTTCTTGAACATTTTCAATAGTTTCAGGTGGTTTCTCCTCTTCTTTTTCCACTTCTACTTTTTTCTCGGGTTTGTTTTTCTTTTTAATTTTCTTTAAACCTTCAATTGCTTCTTTGCGTACTATCGGAGAAGGGTCTTTGAGAGCTTTTGCTAACACATCAAGAGAGTGAGGGTGTGCAAAATCGCCCAATTCATCAGCAGCTTCTTTTCGAACTAACGCGTCTCTGTCGTTTAATAGTATGTAAGCAAAAATCCCTAGAACCTCGTTTTCTCCTAATTCTCCTAATGTGTTTACAGCATCTTTCCTAACGCCGGGATTAGGATCTGTTAAAGCCGTGTTGGCTAATTCCTTTAATGTTCTATCCGAATATCCAAGCGGTTGTATGCCGCTTAAGTCCACTCCGCAAAATTTGCAGAAATTGTGTCCAATTTTAATGACTTTTCCACACGAAACGCAAATACGCTGAGTTTCAAAATCAACTCCAGGTTTTGTAAAGCTCGTGGGAGTTGGTTCACTTACAGGTTCTTTATTTACCCTATAAGGATTTTTCGCACGATTATGATTATACTTATCGTTTCCCATTTTATATACTCTTTTTATTATTTCTTTAGATTGCTCCTTTTAACTTAAGATCATAATAGAATTTAGTTTTAATTAACTTAATGGAGACCAATTTTTGAAAATCAAATATTTCAGTAAAAAAATGATCAATTTTTATATCGAAAGTGTGTTTATTAATTATTGGTTTCAAAAGGTAATCAATCGTGATAATTGATAGTCATGTGCACATTTGTGGACTTCCATTGAATCAGGATTACATAAAATGTACGACAACCAATGGTGAAGTAATTACATTACCATTCAAGAGAGCTAACTGCTCTGTAAATCACCTTCTAAAGACCATGGAAAAATATAACATTGATATGGCTCTTGTCAATGCAGTTCCGGGAGTAATAACTAATAGTCAATTGTCTCAAATCGTTAAGGAACATCCGGAAAAGATGATGGGATTTGCTTGGATTGACAAGCCTTTAGATGAAGATAAATCAGTAGATGAGTTGGAGGAAGCATATTACACTTTAAATCTCAAAGGTCTTAAATTGCATCCAGGAATTCAGCAATTAAACCCCGGAGATCCTAGAATTTATCCCCTTATTAGAAAAGCTGCTGAATTAAGTATGCCAGTCTTTATTCATACATATCCTTGGCCTATAGACACATTTAATTTTACAAAACCCGAGTATATCTATATACTAAAAAAGCATGTTCCAGATGCAATAATCATAGTTGGTCACACAGGTTATCAACGTTTCATGGATCTCTTACCCCTTATGGATTATCCTGGAATCTATGTCGAAACCTCATTTGGCCTTGAGTTGATTTCTAACTTGCATGGTATCAAATTTGCAGAAAGATTTATTCGTAGAATCGGTATTGATAAAGTTGTTTTTGGCTCAGATTGGATGGGTACTCAAGATGGGAATCAAAGGATAGAGGAGAATAATTTGAAAATTTTCGATAAAATGGAACTTACAGAGGAAGAAAAAACTAAAATTCTGGGTGAGAATATCAGAAAGGTATTAGGATTATAATCATCTATTTCTCTAAATACTCAAATCCAATTTATCCTAGATGAGTTTGATATAGCTCGTAAAAAGTAAATAGGTTAAAAAAAAATTGTGTTGTTTTAAGCTATGGTTATATCCTTAGCTAAATAAACGTCTTGCACTGCGTTAAGTATTTTAATTCCCTCCGGTGTAGGTTTCTTAAATGCTTTTCTACCTAATATGAGTCCCATACCACCAGAGCGTTTGTTGATGACTGCTGCTTTCACAGCATCAGCTAAATCGTTTCCACCCGTTTCTCCACCAGAGTTAATTAATCCAACCCTTCCCATATAACAATTGGCTACTTGATAACGGTTCCATTCAATGGGATGATCTGTTGCTAATTTGTCGTAAACAAGCTTGTCGGTTTTCCCGAAATTTAAATCGAGGAAGCCACGATTTAACGTAGATAATTTCTGTTTTATAATATCAGCCTCTATGGTAACTCCGAGATAGTTTGCTTGGCTTTCTAAATCGTTTGCTGTGTGATAATCCTTTCCATCTTTTATAAATTCTTCCTTGTTTCTTAGATAGGTCCATAGGACGCAAGCTAGTCCAAGTTCGTGAGCGTATTTGAACGCTTCAGACGTTTCTTGAATGTGTCTCCTTGAGAATGGAGATCCAAAATATACTGTTGAGCCAATAGCTGCGGCGCCCATATCCCAAGCTTGATCAACGGTAGCGAACATGGTTTGATCTGATAAGTTTGGTTTAGTGAGCAATTCGTTGTGATTAATTTTTACAATAAATGGAATTTTGTGCGCATACTTCCTACTAATTGAACCTAACACGCCAAGAGTAGACGCTACGCCGTTACACCCTCCCTCTAACGCTAATTTGACGATGTTTTCTGGATCGAAATATCGAGGATTGATCGCAAAACTGGCTGAAGCAGTATGTTCAATACCTTGATCTACAGGAAGAATAGAAATATAACCAGTGCCCGCTAATCTACCACGCTGATTAAACATGCGTTCTAAATTATTCAGGACTAGATTATTACGATCAGAATGCTCCCAGACTCTATCTATAATATCTGGACCTGGAATATGAATCATTTCTTTTGGAATACCTGTACACGTGTGATTTAAAAGCTTATCCGCATCATCGCCGAGTAATTTTTTAATTTCTTCAAAATTAATTTTCTTTCACCAGTTTTTTTAAGTTAAAACTAACAAAGAAATAAGAGCCTTACTATAAAATGTTTTACTTTTAATTTTTTACCTAAAAAATAGCGTTTAATCTGTATGAGAGTCGGAGTTAAAAAATTCTTTTAACAAATCAGAAAGAAGGTGATAATTATTTGAGTTAATCTTCGACTTACCGCATTCCATCTTTAATAAAATCTTACGTTTCTCAGGTCCGTTAGTTTCCAGTTTTATTGTTAATTTTTTGCTAAGATACTTAGAGTTTTCAGCTGTTTTTGAGCTTTTTCCCCACAAATCTTCTAATCGCTCTATTGCCCTTTCTTTCTTATTCGCACGGTCAATAGGATTTACGGTTTGAGTTCGGGTTTTCTCCATTACATTCACACTTCTCTAAAATTGAATATTTTTACTAGTATATATATTTTTAAAACTTTCTATAAAAAGCCCATCATTCTATTAGTTCAACAACCGTCACTTAAATTGTGGAGAAATCTAAATAACAATAAATAAATGTAAAAAAAGTAGAAAATAAAAAAAAAAAGAATTTAGAAATTTGCTATTAAAATCTGGAGATCAGTTAAAATTTGGTTACATAGCGTTTCAAAATCGTCACTGGTAACCCACGCATTCTTGAATATGCCATTTCCGAAATCTATTCCGTCTTCGTCAGTTTTTAACCCGGTTAATAAAGGTTTTATATCGTGTAGTAGCTTATCGTAAGCTTCCCCAAATTCCAGCGATATTACCAATACTTTTAATTCAATTAATTTATTTAGCATCGCATCTTTCCGCTGATCTGCGGGGTCACCCCACTGCTCGTCAGGACTTTCTTGGATTGCTAGCATAAGTTGGTCGATCTCCCATACAACAAATTCTTTCATTTCTTCAAATGTAATTGTAAACATTCCTAGTTCTAAAGTATATAGCGAATCTCCCTCACGATCGTCATCAGCATCCCATATTTCAATTTGAACGTTATGATCTCCAATTTCCATTGCCCATGAATTAAAAAACATAAATTCAAAATGAGTTTCAGTTTCTAAAGGTTCATATGAATCCACTATGATATCGTCAATAATGATGATAATCATTGAAATTCCCATATCATCCCCGGAAATATCATCTACAGCGTCAAACGAGATAGCTACATAATAGATCATTTCTTGGATATTAAGATTAGATATCTGAGGTGGTGTTGTGTCATCGTCATCTATCGTAATTGGTACTGATAACGATGCAGATAAGGAATCTCCTAGTCTATCGTTGTCAGCATCTGTTGCGGTAAAAGTAAAGGAATGAGTCCCAGGATCGCTTGGCACAACGTAAGTAACCGTTGATAATCCCGTAATTCCGGAGGGATCTGTTGCAGTGAATATGACCGTTCCTGGATCTTCGTCTGTAAAAGCTCCTGTGTATTCATAAGTAATGGTAGGAAGATCTTGATCGTCGTCTTCAATTGATATTGAGACGGTTAACGATGTAGATAAGGAATCTCCTAGTC
>JAUVNS010000009.1 GCA_030599585.1 Promethearchaeota archaeon
ATTTTAAATAGGAACTTTGTGTATTATAAGCTAGTCCAATACTAATAACTTAAGAAGATACACAAAATGAGAGAAATTAGGTTTTCAAAACTTGGTATCCTAATAGCGATATTTGTGATAATAGCAATTATTCTCTCATCCCTATTTCTCATTCTTTATCCTTATTATCCTGGTTATAGAGATGATGCTGTAGCCCTTAAACCTGCTATTTACTTATATCCCCAAGAAACAATGAAGATTAAAGTTTCTCTTTCAATTAATGGTGAAATTACAACAAGTGAGCCAGAATATAATAATGGATGGGATGTAGTAGTAGGACCGGGAGGTACTATTGACGATAGCTATGATTACTTATTTTACGAAGCGCGATTGAACTATTTAAAACCACCTGACGATGGTTGGTGTGTTGAATACGACCATCTTGAAATATGGATGAATACCACGTTAAAGGAACTTGGATTAAATGAAAAAGAAAGTAGAGATTTTAAGGATTTTTGGTTAGATTTTCACCCCATTGCTAATTATTACGAGATTAAATTATTATCAAAAGACTATTTAGATTTACATATGGGTTTAATTGTAGATCCTCAACCCGAGACAATAATCAGGGTTCTGCTAACATTTTCTCCTTACCAAAATGCAGTTGAAATAGATACTCCATTAATAACGACACCTATTCGTTCAGGTTTCACAGTCGTAGAATGGGGTGGATTTATAATTTAATTTTTACCAATGATAATTATATTATCAATGAAAATTCCATTAAAAAATAAAAAAAAAATTATTAAGCTTATTAAAGTCTTTAATAAGAAGATAATGTTTTAAGATAATTCGAGCATTTTGTAATTAATAAATACCTACAATGAAAATTAGCTCTCGATTAACTATTGCTGATATTGTAAAAAATAACACTAAAATAGGGGATTTAGGTTGGGATTAGATGTTAATATTGATGAAAAGAAAGTTCCAGAGTACATACTTCCAGATCCTCTAACTTGTCTTGATGGAACAAGAGTTAGTAGTAAAACTCTATGGTTCGAGAAAAGGGAACCTGAAATACTTGACCTTTTTGAGCGTTATATATATGGAAAGATGCCGGGAAAACCTGAAAAAATGTCCTTTGAAATTACATCCATAGATAAAAATGCGCTTAAAGGAAAGGCAACTCGTAAGGAAGTTTCTGTCGTTATGGAAAATTCCCAATCTACACTACAGATGGAAATTCTTATTTATATTCCTAATTTTCATCCAAAACCAGTTGCTAATTTTTTGGCTTTAAATTTTTATGGAAATCATTCAATACATCAAGATCCAAATATTACACTATCAAAGCAGTGGGTGCCTAAAAGAAAGGCATACGGAATAAGAAAAAATCAAGCAACAGAAAATTCGCGAGGCGTGCTTTCTTATCGATGGCCTATTGAACTTATTATTGATCGCGGTTATGCTCTATCTACAATATACTGTGGCGATCTCGATCCGGATTTTGATGATGGGTTTCAAAATGGGGTACATCCATTATTTTATAAAAAAGGTCAAACCAAACCTGCTGCTGATGAATGGGGTACTATCGGAGCATGGGCTTGGGGATTAAGGCGGGCAATGGATTATTTTGAGGTTGATAACAATATAGATAACAACCGTGTAATTGTAATGGGTTTTTCACGTCTGGGAAAAGCAGCATTATGGGCAGGAGCAATCGATAAGCGGTTTGCGTTAGTAATTTCTAATAATTCAGGTTGCGGAGGAGCAGCATTATATCGTCGAAAATTTGGTGAAACGATTTCACATATAAATAACCAATTTCCCCATTGGTTCTGTGAGAATTTTAAGCAATTTATCGATAAGGAGGATGAACTCCCTGTAGATCAACATATGTTAATCTCATTAATAGCCCCTCGACCTGTTTATATTGCTAGTGCTGAAAAAGATCTTTGGTCCGACCCGCGAGGAGAATTTCTCTCTGCCAAATACGCAGACCCCGTATATAAAATGCTAGGAACCACCGGTCTTCAAGTAGATGAGATGCCGAAAACTCATCGGCCAATATTATCGGCTATAGGATACCATATCCGTGAGGGGGTGCATGAAGTTCTTAAATATGACTGGGAAAGATACCTTGATTTTGCCGATTATCATTAGCACATTCCAAAAATACTATCATTTTCAGACAAGTATTCAAACCTCTTACATAAAATCCAACATATCTGCGGTTTTAAATATCGCTTTTGATTCGTAGATTTCGGTATTTTGAGCTTCCCAAAAAATTTGAATACGCTTGATAAGATCTGGGGGCTGTTCAATTTTCCAATCGTTTGGAAGAACACTATTATAATAGGTTGTTCTAAACCTATGCCCAATTAACATCACAAATCCGCGATCAGTAGAAGTTCGAAAAATTCGACCAGCAGCTTGAATTACTTTCATCATCCCAGGGTTTCGATAAGCGTATTCGAAACCTTTTTTCCATTTGAGATCATAATATTCTCGCATTAACTCTTGTTCCTTTGAATACGCGGGGAGCCCAGGACCAATAATAAATGCTCCAATGGCCATATCTCCTGTAAAGTCTACACCTTCGCTAAAAATTCCCCCATGGACAGCGAGAAGAAGATGTTTATCGTCAGGATTTTGGAGTTTCTTTAAGTAATTTCTACGTTTGGCTTCACTCATTTTTCGTTCTTGCACTATGAGCTTAACTGAGAGCGGGAGAGTTTCAATCTCCCTTTGGACAGCTTTAAGATAAGCGAATGAAGGAAAAAAAGCCAAATAGTTTCCTTCTTTAACATTTACGGTTTCAAAAATAATTGAGGCGATAAGACCGTACGATTCTCGACGGTCTTCATATTTAGTTGAGAGTTTGGGCATAATAAGATAAAGTCGGTTTTGTTGAGCAAAAGGAGAGAGATATTGAATTTTACGTGCTGAGGATGGATACCCTAACATTTTTTGGAAATATTCTAGAGGAAACAGAGTTGCTGATTGCATGATTACAGAGTGAAAACCTGCGATTTGTTTTTCGAGTTTTGGTGCTGCCGATTTACATAATATTTTGATTTTTCCATCTTTTATATACAATAATTCACTAAATTCAGGAGAGTTACTTTCTTTTAAGATAGTTGTGAACTGACGAAAATTTAAAACAAATTCCAAGACTTTTTCTTTTTTTCCAGGTTGAAATCCTTGTCGAGATGTGTAGGCTTGAATATAAGAAAAGATAAAATCTTCCAAGTCTTTTACTACTGCTCGGAAGAAGGTTTTATCAAATTTTACCAGAATTGGCTTTTTTATTGTTTTATCGGAGTATGGTTTAATCAAATCCAAAATGTAATTAGTTATCTGTTGATATATGTTAATTCCTATTTTCTCAATAGATTTTGGCATATGAAGTGATTGTAAATAATTGCCAACATTAGAGAGGGATTCCATCGTTATTTCTGGAGAATAGTAAGTCATCGCTCGGAAGGGTAGATTATGAGCCTCGTCGACAATCAGTATGATATTGTCATATTTTTGGTCAAAATATCGCTTCAATCTGATGAAAGGATGGAATACATAATTATAATCCCCCACTATTACATCGCAATGAAGAGAACAATCCAAAGAGATCTCAAAGGGGCAAACGGTATGAGCTTTTGCTACTTTTCGAATATATCGCGCATCTATGACTTGTTTAGTGAGCATTTCAGACACGATCTTACCCAATGAAGCCTTATTGTAATTATCGAGGTAAGGACATAATGATCTTTCACAAGTAAAGGCACTATTTATGCACAATTTCTCTTTTGCAGTGAGAATAATCGAATTAAATTGTGCCTTCTTTTTTGCAAATATCCGTAAAGTATCCCTGTAGATATGTTGTTGAGTAGTTTTTGAGGTAATCACGAATACATATAAATTATTCTTTAACGCATATTTTAAAGCGGGAAAAAGAGTTCCAACGGTCTTTCCTACACCGGAGGGGGCTAAGAGCATTAATCGTTCTCTCTTCTGAATACACTTAAGTACTTTTTTTATGATTTCCTCTTGATTAACTCTATGTTTCTCAAATGGAAAGACAACTGTTTTGTAACGTTCTCGCTGCTCAGATTTGATTTTTTGTGCCATTTCCCACTCGTTTAAGATAGTTTGACACTGTTTTATAATATATTCTACCAGATCTTGAGGAGGAACATCAATAATTTTGACTTCTTTAGTAAAAATGTCAATTAACACCAAATGACACCGAATCTTTTTCCCCAGCTGGAGAAAATAATGCCCATACAATAACAACTGTAGGCGATATTCCTCAGCAATTTCTGATTCAAGATCAAAGCCATCAAGATTCGTTACCGACTTAATTTCTTCAACAACTAAGATTCCCTTGCTTTCATAGGTGATGTCAGCACGCCCAGAGATTATAAAGTTCCACCCTTGAACTTTTGTCTTCAACTTCACCAAGACTTCACGTTGGAAGGACTTTTTATTCTTTTTTTGATCTTTTTGATATAGCTGGTGAATTTCAGTTCCTTTTGAGGCGCGAATGCGAGAAGGAATCCCCGTATTAGAAAAATTACGCTTTCTAGTTGCAAAAATTACATCTTTTATTGAGATATGGAATTCTTTACTCTCCTTGATGACTTTCAATTTTTGTGATCACTAGCTCTAACAAATTTATTTACTATATTAAAAAGATGCCCCTCACTGAAATTTTAAATTATTAATAAGAGATTAAGTCCCTAATTAACTACCAGATGTTTACTTCTATTAGGATTCGAGGTTTTACGAAAATGCGAGGTGGAGTGTGTTCCGGAGTTTTTACTCCAATTTTCTATTTTTTTCTGAAGTTATTAGTAAGGAAGAAATGTGAAGCCCGTAGGTCTTCTTATGATCGTTTCTTTTTACGTCTTTCTATCCATAATGCTATGACACTTATTATTGCTACATATCCTAGGATGTTGGAAACGATCAATTCAATAGGGATAAATTCGGGAGTAGATCCGTAAAACCTAATTCCAATCTGTACGGTGTAGTTTTGTGCATCGTTCCATTCGCAGATAAACTTTTTTCCCCCTGTAATGTCTATAACTTGTCGTAAAATTTCTTGATTCCCCGTTATACCAAATATGGGATTTCCACCGAATGCTTTATATTCCACTCTTTCCGTCGCGTTTCCTTTCCATAATTTAGCCGTATCTGAAGAATAGATCATGTAGAATAAATTCCGAAAGCTTAATGGTTTATGTATCGAACCTTCGAACTGATATTTAACGACATATGTTTTATTTTCCAAAAGCGTTAAATTAGAAGTAATTAAGGTTATTGGGCAATGGAAGTCAAATGCGGGTATAAAATCGATATTTACTCCCATACTTGGTAAAGCGTCTCCAGCAGTACTTACGATTTCAAAAGGGACTAGCGTGTCGTTTACAGACACTCCAAAAGTAGTATTTTCAACATCAAAACATAACGAGAACGGCAGGTTTATAGTGAGATTGGTTGGATTTTCAGGGTTGAATAAAGTATATGTCCCCTTAAAAGTTATTCCAATTTCGTTGATAAGATCTGTGGCGTTTAGGGTTATAGCTACGCTGGTGTTTAACAACAGGATGTTAGTATTATTATTTTTAGGAAAAATATCTGCGATAAATTGGTCTGGTATAGGTGGAATGGAAGCGTTTAATTTAGGGTAAATTTTGATATTTACGGTGAGAATAAAGAGAGCGATGAGAATTACAGCGGTAAATTGAGATTTTTTCATAGTATCACCCTTACTACTCAGCTATTATGATGCATAAAGTCTTAATAAATCTATCGTTAGTAGGCTGAGGTATTTCAGATATGTAATCGCTTTATTAAAATGTGTTCCGGAGTTTTTACTCCCGATTTTATTGTATTTTTCTAGTTCATTAATAAAGAGTATAATACTCGTTCTAATCCGGTTTTTTCTTCTTTAACCATTTTGGAACTTTAAAGTCACGAACGACAATGCAGATTCCTTGTTCCCAATCAGGATACGGCTTAATATCCAAAACAGGAGTGTCATTAAAAGCGTCAAGACCTCTAACCATAAGAATATTTTCCTTGCGATTTATAAGTTCAACTAAAGTTAAACCAATGGGATTTGTATGAATTGGGGCCCTTGTGGCAAAAATTCCTATTGGCTTTGCTCCTAGTTTTTTATTCGGATGATGTAAATATGCCGTATTCTTGATTTTATTCATCATAAAAATCACATAAATGTGTGAAAAATCCTCAATTCCATCCAAAGCCTTCGTAAGATTCTTATTGATAACTATCTTTGAAATTTGATTTCGACCCTTTATGTCGTCGTCGATAATATCTGATTTAATCAAGCCTATTGGAGTAATTAGGATGCTTTTTAAAAGTTCATGAGGAATTTCTTTCATAAGAATATTTAAGATTATCCTCAAAATATAATTTACTGGAAAACTTTATTTTCATAACTTATTTCTAAACTTCTAGCTTAACCTTTTTATTTTATTTTATTTATCTATTTCACTACTAAGCTTAAAATAGGAAATTTCGCATTGATTGGTAAATTCAGTGTCTGATTTTCTTGAAAATTCCTTTGAAAAGACGAGAGAGAAAGTAAAAATATTGGGATTTTCTCTGCTACGCCACTTTTTTTATAGTAAAGTCATATGAACTAACATATTATCACGATTCTTAGTGAAATTATTTAGTACCTCGAAAAGCTAAGAGTTTTAAATCAAAAAAAATAAATCACCTTTATGTTAGATGAAGAAATAAGATTAATCAGAGGTGAAATATTCTCGTGAACACGGAATCTAAGAAACAACGGTTCCTCTTTCTCGATACTATAAAAGTCTTATTTACTATTCTCGTGATATTCCAGCACGTGAGGGTTACTTATGGTGGGTCGGGTGTGTGGTATTATATTGAGGCACCTCCAGTAGATACTTTCAGTCTTATATTCTTTATAACTTTATCCTCGATTGGAGGTCTTTTTCAAGCCTCACTCATGGGATTATTCTTTTTAATGGGAGGTTATTTTACTCCTAAAAGTTACGATCGAAAAGGCGTCCGTTCCTTCTGGAAAGAACGACTTCTTCGTCTCGGTATTCCTCTCTTATTGTATATTTTTCTAGTTAATCCTCTTTTGATTTATATTATTCATTCTTTAGGAATTCCAAATTATGGTTCCTTCCTAACACCGCAAGGAACTTTTGTAGACTATTATTTAAGTCAATTCCAATCGCTCGAAGCATTTATACGCTTTCTTACAAGAACTGGTCCAATGTGGTTTCTCTACGTTTTATTAATTTTTACCGTAGTTTATACTCTTTGGCGTCAGGTAACAAAGATTGACTCAGTACAACGACGCATCCCAAAGGAGTTTTCAATCCCAAAATATTTCTATTTGCTCCTTTTCGCTATTAGCTTAGGATTTCTTACTTTTTTAGTTCGCTTATTCTCTCCCATAGACAAATTTCCGCTGGGAATACCATTCGGATTTTTCACCATTTATCTCATGATGTTCAGCGTTGGTGTCATCGCTGTTCGATATAATTGGATCGGAAAGATGACTAGACATCAAGTCAAAGTTTGGGCTATTACGATATTAGCTGCTTTTATATTGCTTTATCTCTATGTCTTTCTTTTTCTGGGATTTGATTCAGATCTTAGTGTTTTCTTAGGAGGGCCCACTTTACACGCTCTTCTATTTGCAGTCGCAGAAAATGTCGTTGCTATGGGAATGATTTTTGTGTTACTTAAGATTTTTTACGCAAAATTCAACGATCAAGGAAAAATACTACGAAACCTATCCTCTAGCGCATTTTATATGTACCTCATTCATCCTCTCGTCCTTGTCCCTGTATCCCTTGGATTTGCATTCATACCCCTTTTTCCTGCTATAAAACTAGCCATTGTATTTCCTTTAACAGTCATCCTTTGCTATTTGATAAGTCATTTTGTCCTCGAAAAAATTCATTTGAAAAAACACACGAGAGTTACTCAGAATAGTTAGAACATCTAAGCTATTCCAAAAACACGAGAAGTTATAGTGGTGGGAGTGTGTTCCTGGTGTTAACAGTTTTTTAGTTGCTTGTACTTTTTAAAAAATCTAATAGCACTTTTGCTAATTCTTCACCCTTATCTTCTTGTAGAAAATGTCCAGCTCCTTTTATAGTAGTATGAGGTTGGTCTTTTGTTCCAGGTACACGAGCGTGAAACTCTTTATCCTGTCCCCGAGTGATTGGATCCATATCACTGAAGGTTGTTAAGAAAGGTTTATTCCATTTGGAGAAGACCTCTTTCCATGTTTTGTGATTTTCCTTTAGCTGAGTAGGTACTAAACTGGGCATTATTCTTGCACCTGCTTTATAACTATCATTAGGGAAAGGAGCATCATAGGCAGCCAAAACATCTGGAGTTAATTCAGTTTCAGTCCCATTTTGAATAATTTCACTAATTGGAAATTCTGGAGCAGTTTGAGAGTAGGCTACCCACCGAAGAAATGGTTTAATAGATTTTTTAGATGAATATTCATCACTATCCAAATCTTCTCGAGTTATATTACCTTGTCGTTTAACTAAAAAACGAAATAGAGATGGAAAGATTAAATTAATTAATGTGCCAAAATCTGGTAAACCAGTGTTGGCAGCTACGATTCTTGTGAACCGATCTGGTTCATTGGCAACAACTCGAAGTCCTATTAATCCCCCCCAATCCTGGCAAAATAAGGTGATTTCAGTTAAATCGAGTTTCCTTACGAAATCCGTGAATATATCTACTTGCATCTGATAAGTATAATCTTCTATACGTGTAAATTTATCTGAACGTCCAAATCCTACTAAATCGGGAGCAATAATATGGTGTCCTGCTCCGGTTAAAATTGGAATCATCTTGCGATATAAATAACACCAAGAGGGTTCTCCATGCATGAGTAATATAGGTGCTTTTTCTGAGTT
The DNA here is from genome assembly GCA_030599585.1 of Promethearchaeota archaeon. Classification (GTDB taxonomy): domain Archaea; phylum Asgardarchaeota; class Lokiarchaeia; order Sigyniarchaeales; family SOKP01; genus SOKP01. Next base: position 8,937 of record JAUVNS010000009.1, read on the forward strand.
TCCTTCTTCCACATAATGAATTCTTATACCCTCAATTTCAACATAATGAGGAGCATAATTAAATCCCGATAAATTCTCAAATCTACTATCTGGAGTCCTAAGTATTTCTCGATCCATTTTAATCATTCAATTTTTTTTATTTGAATTATAGTTTTTCATAAATAATGTTGGATTATCATTCACATGACCAACATACTCATAAATTGCTGTCTATTAATTTAACTTTTACTTTCTTGTCTAAAAATAAACAAATGAGAAATTATGGGTTGTGTTCCGGAGTTTTTACTCCAAGCATTTTATATTTTGCCGATATCATATAGACTTTATTTCTGTTAAGATGTTCCGTTTCCTCGAAGAATGTCAGTTGAATATGTTCTTTTAATGCAGATTTATTACGTTTGACATAAGTTTAAATATCAACTTAACCGTTTAATTCTTATCGGAACGGTTTATCACTCCGTGGCGAATTAAGTATTGAGGTGAAATCTATTGGAAGATTCTTTAATATTTTATGAAAAGGAAGGGGAACCTGCAGAAAAAACGTATAAAATTTTGTTCACTGGGTTGGATGGAGCAGGTAAAACAAGTATAATTTCAGCTCTCCATAGGGAATTCTCAAAAATTGCTTTACTTGAACCAACAAGGGGTGCTCAAAGGAGCAGTTTTAAATTGTTGGGAAGAGAAATCTCCGAATGGGATTTAGGAGGTCAAAAGAGTTATCTCATTTCCTACTTGAAAAACCCCAGCAAATATTTTGATGAGACAGAAATCGCGATTTACGTTATTGACATATTAGATGGTTCTCGTATTAAAGAATCTCTTGGTTATTTGTATGACGTTGTTGATAAGTTCAAAGAATTGAAAATTGAACCCCAAATCGTTATTTTCTTTCATAAATACGATCCTAAATTAATCCAAAGCGTTGAAAAACAAATAAAATCTGAAATACTTGCGTTAAATAAAGAAATTATCAAGAAAGTGGATTACGAGAAGCTCCAATTCTTTAGAACGTCAATATATAATCCTTATACAATCATGCATGCGATGTCTAAAATTCTACTTAATTTATATCCAAAATCAGAGTTATTACAAAAAACGATTGATGAATTTACGAGAAAACTAGATTGTGAAGGGTTAATCATTGCCGATAAAAATTCGATTATTTTAGGTTCCTGCTTCAAAGATGATGAATCAAAAAAACTTTTGAGTAGCACAATTGCTTATTTTTTGACGCTTAACGATGTTTTTGAAGATATGGGACTAGAACAACAAGAAGATCAAATAGTTGTCAGAAAAATGGGAAAATATTTCTTGTTCAAACCAATCACCTTAAAAAAAACCCCTTTACCATACTATATGCTTGCATTAAAAAGTCACGATCCGCTTGGACTCTATTTTCTTAACAAAGATTTTAATGCGTTTGTGAATATGTTCAACGATATTGTTAAGAGTTAATTTCCGGAGTTTTTACTCCAAACTTTTCTCTTTTTATTTTTTTTTTTAAATTCCAAATAATTATCGTTTTCTGACAAAAACGTACAAGATTTAAATACCTACTAAACTAGTTATTACTCACATCGAAATCTAACTTAAAAACCAGCTCAAAAACATATTTAAATTAAAAATTAAAATAGAGGTGAAAAATATGCCATATTTAATTAGTTTTGCGAAATGGCCGAGTCACAAATCGGCTGAAGTGATGAAAAAAGCTATTGAATCTGCTAAGAAATTTCCTGAAGATAAGTCCTTCGGAGAGGATTTAGTTTCTGACAATGCGATTAAAGCATCTGAAGATGGGGTAAGATCCCTGTCTGTTCTCAATGTAAGTAAAGGCAAACTTGAGGAGGCGTATCTACGTGGGCAAGCTGTTGGGAATTTATTTGCTTTGGGTATTGACGGTTTTGAATATACACTAGAGGTTTGGTCAACGCTAGAGGAGGCTTATGGGTCGATTGGTCAAAAACCACCTGAATAGACTTCAATTATTTAATAAAATTTTAATCTTTTTTTTCATATCTTTTTTAAATTTATGAATAATAACGATATAATCATAGATTTCTCATAAGAGCCAAGAAACTAGTTTCGTAGGAAAGTAAAAAAAAAAATATTCTAATTTAATTTCTAGGTTTTCACATACTTTTTATCTTTTAATAAGGTGGAAAGCGTACACTGTATCTGAACCCGCCACATTTACGAGATCGTATCCGTTTTTTGTCGCATAATTTTCTATATACGCTAGAGCTTCGGAATAAAAACCTTTTTTATCGAATTTCATAGTTTTAACTTCGGTGGAACTGGCGTGGCTTAAAGAACGAGCAAGCAAATTTATTGTGATAGTATCAATTTTCATGTTAAATCTCCCTTGATTTTGGTTAAATATTTTATAAAATACTTTAAATTTTAACTTCAAATTAAGCAGAAAAAGAATTTAACACTTAGCATTATAACAATTAAAAATTAGCAATTAGAAATTCAAAAAAAAAAAAAATTAAATTGATATATTATATTTCGATACATCTAATGCGTATTTTTTGGGCATTAGATATATCTTTGGCTTACATTTGTTTGAAAAACTTGTTCTTGCCGATCAGAGCTACTGCTTCCTCCTCTTTTTGAAACGATATAGAACTGGACTAAAGAATTTTCGTGAACTAGGGTGTTGCCTCTCCATTTTTTGTCTTTCGACTCAAATTCGACTACTTCACCGAGTCCTATACCTTTTCTTTCGGAAAAATTCAACTTTAACTTTTGTAATGCCTTTATCAAGTGCTTATCGTATTGGCCTGACATTTCCTTATAGGATTTATCTTTAAATCTCAGCGATTCTATCGCAAAAGCTTTAAGGATGTCTTTGTTCATTGTTTCCCATACTTTAGGATTTGCGTAAAACTCTATGCCAATAAACTCACCGTTGATAAAAGTTGCTATTCCGCATTGTTTTTCTTGGTTTTTAAAAGAATTTACTATCTCGTCTGTTTCCTTATCAATATTTTCTGTCATTTCAAGATAGCTTTGAGATGGGGCAATATTAGCGTTATAGTTCATTTCAGTTCTATAAGCTTGTATTTCGTTCCAAACCGACCCCTGACCTACAGAAGATATAGCTGAGTAGGCAACATTAGGATGTAATCTTGTATTAGAAGATTTAAATCCTTTTTCTTTGCGATAACTCCATCTAGATTGTTCGACACACTTAGCTGGAACGGTATATTTTTGTTCCATAGGACCGTTATTGCCACCAGATAAGTTTTGTTTTCTTCCAGCAGCTAATAGGATTGGTTCCCATATTGTCCTATCTTGTTTTCCACCATGGACTGTTACGCCGAAAGGGATCAATACTTGTTTATCGCTATTATTAACTACTTCTAATTGACTGACGGTATCTGTTTCGTTTATACTTACTAATCCAAGGTCCTCAGCTTCTTTAACGCTAATAAAATCTAAGGTTTTACCCTTATAGATAATTGGGACAACTGTCATATTACCGTGAGATTGAGGTTTTCCAAGTTCTAACATTTCTGAAGGATTTTCAAAGAGCATTTCTACTATTTGAACGCTTACATTTTTCATAATTTACTTTCCTCCTTTTTTTTTTTACTAACACTTTTTGCTTTATGCTTTTCTTCCACCATTACTTTTTCGTAAAGGGGGTCTACAAATTGTTTTACGACGTCTTTACCGTTCTTAGTAAGTTCGACACCATAAGAGATTTTTAATTTTCCTTCCTTGGTTACTTTGTTAACTATCGCACCTTTAAATTTTAATGCGTCCTCTTGGGACACTTCCATTTTTTGCGTTTTGATAATTCCTCCTCTCTTTAAGGCGCCTAAGTGATAATTAATGTTCTGACGATCAACTTCTAATTTATTTGCTAAGTCTATTGGTCTTTGAGAGCTTGTAGATAATTCTCTTACTATATCTACTCTCATAGAATTTCGAAACACGAGACCGACCTTTTCGAAAATTGGTTTTTTTTTTTCTTTTTTTTCAGGCATAAAGCGATCACAATTTTTTTACTGTAAAAATCTTTTTTACTATAAAAACAATTATTACATTTCTTATTTAAATGTATGTGTTGAAATTAGGTTTTTTATGGAGAAAAATAGAATACAATTAGGCAAAAGGGAAGAGTTGAACGCATCCTTGGCAAGAATGCTAATCAATTAATAAAATTTGAGTTTATATTTTGATACTAACCTTTTCTTGAGTTAAGAGCTTCGAAGGATTTAAACTTCTTCTTGTGAAAACTAAGGTTGAAGGGCCTAAATGTTCTTGATTTGTATCAATTCTGAAATTTGGTCTTTTTAAAAACAAATTCAAAATTTTTAACTCGTTTAATGTTAAATTTAAGGATTGTAGAAATTTCGGGTGACGATAGTCTTCCCAACTGATATTAAGCATAATACTATTGTTGTGATCTATTTAAATTATAAACACAATGACTATGAGAGTTTTCTATTATTTTTACAGAAAGGAACGTAATTATCTCATTTCGAATAATTTAACTTAATTCAAACTTTTTCTAGCGCAGTAGTTTCCCTTTAACATACCAATATTGTAAAGTAATTTTATTAGATTAAATCCAAAATAATAAACGAAATTTTGAATGAAAATGGATAGTGACAACATAATCGACGTATTCCTACACCCTAAGTCGGTAGCTGTTATTGGTGCTTCAAAAAAATTAACAAAAGGCGGATTTCGGATTGCTACTAATCTTATTACTAACAATTTCAGAGGTAAAGTTCATCTTATAAACCCTAATGCGGAAGGAAAGCTCTACGATATAGAATTTAAAAAGAGTATTTTAGATGTCGATGACGAGGTTGACATAGCAATATTTTACGTTCCAAATCGACTTATTCCAGACATCATAAAGGATTGCGTGAAAAAAGGAGTAAAAGGAGCGATAATTGAAGCATCGGGTTTCGAAGAAGTTGGCGAAAAAGGTCTCGAATTAAAAAAAAAAATACTTGAGATAACAGACAATTTTACTAAATTAAGGATAGTTGGTCCTAATTGTATGGGTCTTAGTACTATCAATGGAGACAGCGATAGTAACGAAAAAGAAGGTTTTTTTTCAGGATTTGGTGTTTTTTCTACGTATAAGAGAGGAAACATTGCGTTGATTAGTCAATCGGGGATGCTTAATGGCGGTTATTTAATGCACGTAATGACGAAATATCCAAATTTAGGATTTCGATATTCCTGTTCGATCGGAAACAAGATGGATTTGAGCGAAATTGAATTTCTGGAATATATGATCGAGGACGATACCGTAAATGTTATAGCAATATACTTAGAATCGTTTAAAGACTCAAGAAAATTTATTGAATTATGCAAAAAAGCTAGGTCTATGCCAAATAAGACCGTTATTCTGCTTAGAGGTGGAGTTACGCCTCAAGGTCAAAAAGCAACTCGAAGTCACACAGGTTCTTTAGCAGAAAATTCTAACTTAATAGACGGGATCGTTAAACAATCAGGAGTAATTAATGCTAACAATTTTTACGAGTTATTTCAATATGCGCGCACTTTCTCGTTAATGTACTTATCAAATAAAACGCTCCCTAAGAAAGGTAACGCCTCGTTTGTGGCAGGATCCGGAGGAGCAGGAACGATTACAGCGGATCTCACTTTTAAATACGGCTTAAAATTTCCTATTCTTGGCGAGAAAACTTACGCTGCTCTCGTTGAAGTATTTCCCGAGTGGATGCCTCCAAACAACTTTGCGTTTGTAGATATATGGCCGGCAATGGAAAAAGCAATGATGAATAATGTAAAACCCGAGGTGGTAACATCTCGAGTGTACGAAGCTTTATTGAAAGACTCTAACATTGAAGGTATTTTCAACATGATGTTTTGCTCTCGACAGTTTAGAGCTATGAATAATGTCGACGATATCATAGTCAACGCAAATCGAGCTTCAAAACCGATATTCTTTTGGTTAATTGGCGAGGCAAAGGAAGTTGGGAGAATCTCCAAAAAATTAGCTAAACATAATCTACCTAATTTTCCCAGCTTAGAAGAGATGGTTAAAAATTTTAGTATTTTAGTACACAAATCAAAGAGTATGAATCTCTCTTAACCTTCCTGAGTAAAAAAAAATCAAAATTCACGATTAAAAAAATGACCACTCCGCTTCATTCTAGCAATTTAAATGACGGAGGAATATAAATTATAATTTTATTTTATATTTTTGTAGTTTCCAAGCTCCGTATCCTTGAATCAAAAAGCAGATTAAAAAGGAATATTGCGATACTTTTTGCATGGAAGCTTGTATAATTAGTCCATCTAAAGTGATAGATTTTGGTATGCTTATTAAAACAATAGTGTAAGTAATTCCGACAATTAGTAGGGCAATATAAACGAACGCATATCGGTTAGGATAATCTTTGTTGTAAAGAACTGCGACGGTAAAAAAAACAATTCCTAAAACGCCGGTAAGATTGAACAAATTGGCGAAAAGTAGATGAGTATTTGCAAATATATCCCATGGGGTGAGTATCGTACCGATCAGAAAAATTATTGAAGTAAGACACACTAACGAGCCAACTCTTACTATTAGATATAACTTTCTATCGTTCTTGAAAAACGATGTAATTGCAAAAGCGAAAGGTATGAACGAGATACTTAGAATTAACGCAGTAATCGTAAATATTACGAACGAAATATCGTTTGGAGCACCTGATAGTGCGATGACTCGACCTAAATCGCTAAAGAAATTACCCCAAAAAAAATATCCTGGACTAATGGGATTGATAAGGGTCCCCCCGGCGTAAAACAGCATAGCTACAGCGGTCAAAATAATATATTGGGCGGGACCAAATATTATGAACAGTGAAGCAAATATTTTCCAATTTTTATGTATTTTCATTAACATTACCAAATGATTTAACTACTTATATTATTGAATTAATCTTTTTAAAGCTCGAAAATTATTTAAAAAATGTAAAAAAAATTAAGAAAAAAATATTATTTTTAACTAATCATTCATGGTAACTTCAATTTAGATCGTGTGAAGCACTATCATCTTGCATATTTAGGTTTGGTTATGAATCCTGTAAACATTAGTAGGTTTACTCCTACATCGATAATTTCAGCGATTATACTATAATAAATATTGGTTGAGATGAGAATCGTCCTGATTAAACTTGAAGCTATAAAACAGATAAACGCTATTCCGATTATTAACCCATTTGCTTGAGAGAGTCGCTTATTTTTGTACATAAATAAAAACATAAACGCAATGCTAACAAAGCTGACAATTGTTATTAACGGAGAAACTAGATTAAGGAAACCTAAGGTTGGAGCTAAAACAATTACTGATATTGTAATCAGCACAAAAATTAAAATAACCCTTAACCTTAGCCTGTTAAATTGCTTTTTCTTCATATCTTTATTCGTGTTCATATTAATGTATACCAGAACCGCATCTAAACCAATATACAATATTGGCATCAAGTTTGCGATTATTATAAAAAATCTGATTTTTACCAACAATAAAATAAATCCGGTATCAAACAAGCCCGAGATTATAGCAGGATTGTAGATAAGATCGTAAACCTTTGCCCATGTAAATATTCCAAAAAACGATGCAAATAAGAAGTAAGCATCTGAAATATAAATAGCTTCCTGCTTTAACCATTTACGATAGAGAAAGAACGACATAAGACCTAAGATTAAAATCCTAGTAATTATTGCAATTAGACCAATCTCGTTTTCAAATATAGTAGTAGCCAAAATTGGGCCATAAAATGAAAACAACAATGCAAATACCGCTAATAAAGCAAGATTTACCGCAAGAATGCGGTACAAAAACTTTTTCTTTTTACCTTCCATTTTTAAATCCCATTTTCAATGAATTTTAAAATAACAACTAATCTAATCATTATTTTGTAAATTGGTTTAATAAACCCTCTTCTTTTTTAATTATTATAAAACTTAATTTTAAGAACAAGAATTTGCATTATTTATGAAATAAGACGTTTTTTCGACACAAAAAACTATTCTGTAATTCAAATACTCGTTTAGGATCGAAGTTTGTATGGTTTATTTTAAGATTAATGGTTTAGGATATAATTGCGGAGAGATCGAGAGTAACTGCCCACAGAAAGCGCAATCTTGTAGGGAATGTGTTAAAAAGCGATTATTGGATTTAGGGTTCGAATTTGAAGCAACAGTAGAGCTTATTAAAGTTGAATCTGTCGGTAAACAACTTAAACTAGAAAGGGAAACCATTTGGAAGAAGTTTTTAGATGTTTTGAACATAAAACATATTTTATTGATGGATAAGCGTTCAGGGCTAACAATATTAAATTACGCTGTTTCAGGTGTCGATATTGATGCGAATTTATTGAGCGGATTTATTCAAGCTAACATAACTTTTTCAGAATCTAGCGAGGTCTCGAAAAAACCAGTTGTACCTTCAATCGAGTTTCAATTCTACGAATTTCAGTATAAGAAGTTTAATCTTCTACTTAAAGATGGAGAAATTATCAGAGTTTGTTTAATTCTCGATCATAAAGCATCCATTAAACTAAGGAATCAAGTATTTCAGTTCTTAGAAGATTTTGAACCTCAATTTAAAGAAGAACTTATAGATTTTCGAGAAAAGGGAGCCTCTTTTGAATTTCAAGACATGATAAATTATATCGTTGATTTTTTTAACATTAACCTTATGTTTCCCATGACCTTAGCTCGCTCGATACCACCATATGAATTAGATAATGTAAAAAGAAATCTAGTTCAGAAAGCTATATACAACCTCGCAAAAGAGATGTTAACCATAAAGCCCTTTTTTTTCATAAATAACATGCTCATCAGGCTAAAAAAAATAGCTGATATTAAGGACGAAGTTATTCTTTATGAACTCTATCAGCTATTAGAGCGTAAAATTATATCTCCAACGCCTATAGAAACAATTGCAAATAACATTGAATCAGTTCAGACCGCAGATCAGAATAAAATGGTAAAATCGAGTTTAATATCATCAATCATTAATAACAATACCGATCTGAGTGATTTAAAAGAACAATTAACTACAATGGACGTTTACTCCGCGCGTAGATTGATTAGAGAGATTATGAAAAAAGCTCGAGTTGCAACAAAAGATTCCAAATTTCAAGTAACCTTAAATGAATACAATAGAGCGCTATTTATTGCTAAAGAACTAAAATTTAAAGAGGAAATTGAGAAGATATCCCTTAAGATTTTTAACATCGAAAGTAAGTCTAAATACATAGAACTTGATTTTAATATAGAAAAAGCAGAAAATGCTGAAAAAAAGGGCGATGTTTTCAATAGCATCAACTATTATCAACATGCCCTAAAAATTCTTGATGAATTCAAGGTGTACAATGTCGTGGATCCCCGAATAAGAAAAATTAAAAAAAAAATCCAAAAACTCAGAGAAGATATATAAAATCGTTTTTGAGATCGAATAAGCTTGATTTATTTTCATTTAAAATAATCCTTACAGATTTTACTTTGCTTTTAGGAGCGTATCAAATAAAATATACACCCTTTTCAACTTTTTTATAAAAAACTATTGGGTGTGTGATAGTAAGAAAATTTTTTTACATGCTAATATTTCTTAATTTAGTTTCGTAAATTACTTTTTAAATTAATACACAATCTACAGTGATTAAGATGAAAACAGTAAAAGTTATTGTATCTGGGGATGGAGGCGTAGGAAAAACCTCTTTTTTAGATCGCCTCGTCCACGATAGCTTTTACGAGGATAATAAGTTAACCCGAGGTGTTGATTTTTATTCGAAAAACATCACGGTCAATGGGATTGAACTGAATTTTATAATGTGGGATTTTGCTGGTCAAGCTCAATTTAAAACGCTTTTAAATGATTTTGTAGAAGGTTCTATCGCAGCCGTTATCCTTTTTGACTTAACCCGCATTAATACCATTGAAAATGTATACGAGTGGATAAAAGCATTAGAGCCTTTTGGAAACCTTCCTGTATTATTAATAGGAACAAAAAGCGATCTTGTTACGCCATCTGATACCCTAACGATAGATAATTACATCCTCGATATTGTGAATCAGCACGAAAATATTATTACCTATCTTAAAATATCTTCAAAAACTGGAGAAAACATAAAAAACGCTTTTGAAATTTTAATTGGAAGTCTTTGCCTTTAATTAGACGTAAAAACATTTCTAACCTTAAATTTTCTCGACCCATCCAAATTCGTCGTCTATATCCAGACGTTGAATGCCAGTTAGTGTTTCGTAAACCTTTCGAGTAATTTCTCCTGGTTCCCCTTCGCTGAAAATCCGTTTTTTCTCCTCGAGAACAACCGATTTAATAGGAGTAATAACAGCAGCAGTTCCCGAGCAAAAAGCTTCGGTGCACGATACGTCAAAAAGCTCTTTGTAGGAAATGTCTCTTTCTTCCGTTTTCATTCCAATTTTTTTTGAAGCTAGTTCTAAAATCGATTTTCGTGTGATTCCCGGCAAAATTGTGCCAGCAGTTTTCGGTGTTACTAAGACTCCGTCAATCACAGCGAAGAAGTTCGCAGCTCCAACCTCATCAACATATTCTTTATGAACTGCATCCAAAAAAATAACCTGCGCAAAACCTCTTTCCTTAGCTTCTTTGGCGGGTAGCATGGAACCTGCGTAATTACAACACGTTTTACTCGAACCTGTTCCGCCCGGAGCCGCTCTTGTGTATTTCTTCGTGATTTCTAAATCTATACCTTGAAACCCTTCTGGAAAATAGGGTCCTACCGGAACGGTAAAGATTATCATTTTATACTCACCAGCGGGTTTTACTCCAACTATAGGGCCCGTCCCAATCATTAATGGGCGAATGTAAAGAGCTCCACCACTATCATAAGGTGGTACATAATCCTCATTAGCCTTCACTACTTTTTTTACGGCAGAAACAAAACTATTTGTGTCATAATTGGGTATGAGCATTCTTGCAGCGCTATCGTTGAATCTCTTTGCGTTCTCCTTAGGTCTAAACAGAACGTGATCGCCCTTTTTAGTTTTTAATGCTTTCATCCCTTCGAAAATTCCTTGGCCATAGTTTAATATGCACGCTGCAGGTGAAATCTCAAAGTTACCAAACGGGACTAACGTACCCTCGTCCCATCTACCGTCTTTGTAATTTGATACAAACATGGTCTTTGTTTCAATAAATTCGAACCCTAGAGCGTAGTAATCTATATCTTTAGCATCCATTAATATCTTATCCTCGTTAATTTTATCAGAATTATTTAATGATTTGTTTCTTAAAAAATCTTGTTGATAAAACTTGATCGTCCTTATTTGTTGTTATTTGCATAAAGATCTAAAAATCAATAAAAATAAATAAATTAAATGAGATTTATAAATTAATTTCAAATAATATCTTCGAGTAAATAGTAATTTTCTAATTAATAATGACAACTAATCCTCACCAATCAAAAGAATTTAAACTTGTTATTGCGGGGCTAGATAATGCTGGCAAAACGAGCGCTTTGATAGCTCTTAGGCAGAAGTACAACTTTTATGAGCGAGTTAAAAACCTAAAGCCAACGATTAAGATCGATTATAGTTCGTTTAAATTCCTCAATACATATCGAATTAATCTTTGGGATATGGGTGGCCAAAAAAAGTTCAGAAAAATCTATTTAACCAATCCAGTATATTTTTATGAGACAGATTACATTTATTACCTAATTGACGTTCAAGATGAGCTTAAATTTAAAGAATCAGTGGAATATCTCCACGAGTTGTTAGATATTTATAGAGAACTTAATTACGCAAACGAAGTAATAATTTGTTTCAATAAATTCGATCCAAAGTTCAAGAACGACGAAGATTATTTGGATCGAGCCAAAATGGTAACTAATCTAATATTGTCGCAAAATAATGATATCAAGTTTAAATTCTTTAACACCTCTTATTACGATATTTCGTCGATCTCTCAAGCATTTTCTTACTCTCTGAATACTATGTTGCATTTAAAAGAAATCGACGCAGTTTTAAACAGATTCGTTAACAACTATAGTTGTAATTATGCAATACTATATACTGACACGGGTCTAATAATCTCAGATCATTATATGGACGTTATGGATAGCCGGGAGTTCGAAGAGAAAATAAGTAATAAACTTAACGATGATCTTGAGTTTTTTCAGAGGATTAAAGACGAAAAAGTAGATATAAGCGATCGCACGGTATTTTCTAACGCTAAAACCTTTTACGTACGAAAATTTTTAGTAGAAATCGAGACCGTTGAAAATGTATTCTATGTGGGAATAAGCGCTCTTCGTAATAATTTTAGGGCAATAAAGAACGAATTAAACAATTTTCAGAGCATATTACTAAGAAACCTAGTCTAAAAACTATGGAAAATAGATATTTTCACATTCGTTTTCAGAAAAGAAAATGAGCGTTAGGTAAGTTATAACTCCCTCTATTTCCTTAACCGTCACTGCTAATTGAACAAATTAAAGTAATATATTATAGATTTTTAATAGTGAAAATTATTTTTACAACTAAGAAAGAAAGGTTTATTTAAACAAACAAAACATTTTTCTGAAGTATGGTGTTACTTTTTATATGGCTTTACAAAAAATGACTGCTCAAAAAATAATTGAGAAGAAAAAAAAAGGAGAAAAAATAGTAACTATCACTTCTTACGACTATTCGTTTGCTAAGATCGTTGACGAATGTGGAATTGATTTAATCCTAGTCGGTGATTCTCTTTCTATGGTTATTCTTGGATATAAAAATACATTGACAGTTACGATGGAAGAAATGATTCACCATACAAAAGCAGTATCTCGTGGAGTTTCAAATGCAATGGTAGTTGCGGATATGCCATTTTTATCTTATAAAATCAATATTCAAGAAGCTGTTAGGAATGCGGGAAGATTCATTCAGGAATGTGGGGCTGAAGCCGTGAAAGTTGAGGGGGGCATGAAAATTTGTCCCACAATAGAAGCCATGATTGATGCTGATATTCAAGTCATGGGGCATATAGGACTTACTCCTCAAGCTATATATGAGTTTGGTGGGTTTTTAGTTCAAGGAAAAACGATAGACGCCGCAAAAAAACTGATTTTAGACGCAAAAAGCTTAGAAAAATCAGGCGTGTTTTCAATTGTCCTGGAAAGCATTCCTTGGCAAATAGCCAAATTAATCACTAAATCGATTGACATTCCAACTATAGGAATTGGAGCTGGTTCTTACTGTGACGGTCAAATTTTAGTGATTAACGATATGTTAGGGCTTTTTACCGACTTCAAACCTAAATTTATTAAATATTTTGGAGATGTGGGAAAATCCGTCCGAAACGCATTGTTTAACTATAAAAACGACGTAGAAAAAGGGCTTTATCCCGATAGAGAGCACTCATACGAATTTCCCCATGAATCGTTAGAACAAATTAACGATTGGTTTGAAAATGTTGACATCGAAGAAGAGACTAACAAGAGAGAACAATAATACCATACCTTCCAGCTAATATAAAAAATCTCTGTTGAAATCGTTTGTTAAAGGATCGTTAAAAATTTATAAATATTTAATAAGTAGAAGATTCTAAAATTCTCTTATAAAGTACCATACAACCACAGATGCCCACACTTAATATAGAAAATATGAATTATAATATCCAAAAGTATAATTAAATAAATTTTTATTAATAATAATAATATAAGAACTTTGATTAGTATCTAAATTTCTAATACAAAAACCGAATAAAGTAATGGAAGAATTGAAATGGCTGAAGAATACGATTACCTTTTTAAATCTATCGTGGTAGGAGATGGTGGTGTCGGTAAAACAGCACTTACACTCCGATTTTCGAAAGGCTTTTTTACTGAAGATTATAAAATGACGATCGGTGTTGATTTCCACGTAAAAACGATCTCAATTGATACTCTTGAAGGCCCGATCAAATGTAAACTCCAACTCTGGGATACCGGCGGTCAAGAACGATTTAGTTCTATAAGACCCATGTATTATAGAGGATCACTCGGTTCAATCCTCGTCTTCGATCTTACGAATTCTGCAAGTTTTGAACATTTACCACAGTGGATCGAAGAAGTCAGGGCTAACATAAAATCTGATATACCTGTATTACTAATTGGCAATAAAAGCGATTTAACTGACCAAAGGGCTGTTTCAATTGAAGAAATTAACAATTTTACAAGAGATTTTAACTTATATTATATGGAGACGTCTGCTAAAACGGGTGACGGCGTCGGAGATTGTTTTTACATTCTCGCTTGCTTGATGATAGGACAAGGAGTTCCTGACCAATTAATCGATAGCACAACCGTTTTCGCTCCAGGACAGATTATTATAGGAAGTGAACCCATCGAAAAGCCAGAAGTTCAACCTACAATACCTCAAAAAGCGTTGTCAGCACCATCGGTTCCGGAACCAGTCCCAATTAACACCCAACAAAAACCCGAACCCGAACTTGAATATGAAGCACCTCCAGTACCAGAACCAAAAATAACGTACCCGAAAGAACCCACACCTAGTTTTGAACCCGAACCCGAGCTTGAATATGAAGCTCCCCCAGTACCAGAGCCTGCTTCTGTGTTTCGACCTCCAGCTAATCCAGAAATTTTTACACCCGAACCAACAGACATAGAATTTAAAACGCCTGATCAGATTATAGCTGAGAAATCTCAGCCTCCAGAACAAGATAGCGAATCTTATAAACCAAAAACTATACCTTTTACATCAAATGTTCCAATCCCGGCACCTACTCCTAAAGAATTTCAAACACGGAAAACAGAAAAACCCACGGAGAGTTCTTCAATTCAAACTCCATTCCGCGTCACGGAAAGAGAAGATTCACCTAAACCACGACCTGCATCTATGACAATTGAACAAACCCCCCAACCACAACAAGAAATAGTTGTTGAGCCGCCATTTTTTCAAGACTCCGCTTCCCAACCTGCATCTTCTGAATCGTTAGTCGACTACATGCCCCAAACAATGATATCTAAAAAAGAAATGAAAAAATTAGCTAAAGAAAAAAAGAAAGAAGAGAAGGAAAACGCAAAAATCGAAAAAGAAAAGAAAAATTCTAATAAACGAGAGAAACAAGGGGAGCTATTTGAAGCGATGAAGACATCAAAAAAAAGTAAAAAACAAAAAAAGGTTGATGGTGACGGTGAGATACCCGAACAGATGTCGCCTCAAGTATCTCCGAGTTCCGAAACCAGTTCATTGTTCCAAGCTTTAACTAAAAGAACGGAAGAAATCCCAGCGGAAAGTAGCGCATCCTTATTTCCTTTTACAGCTACAAAAAGGGTTGACGAAGAAGAGAAATCTAAATTACGAATAATTCCTAACGTAGCAGATATAGATAGCAATTTCACATCGTTCACAGCAATTACATCCTCTCATTCCGTGCAAGAAGAAAAACAAAAAGAGAAGAAAAAAGATCTACTAATTTGCGAACAATGCGGAACAATGTTATCTTCCGATTACGCTTATTGTAATAAATGCGGTAATAAACTCTAAAAACGAGGACTAAACGCTAAATTTTATAATTATAATTAAAGATTTTTACCGCAAATGGGGCATGTGCTCCACAAATTTTTGATTTTTGATTTACAAAAAGGACAGATTTTCAAATCTGGATCTATCTGAGTTTGAAGAGTTCCAAAAATCGTTGTTGTATCGTCAACATGATATTTTTTTGGTTGAGGGGATGGTACATCGTTTTGATTGTTTAAATGAAGTTCAGAGAGTTGGATTGACTCGTCAAAAATTATTTTATCAAGTTCATCTTCAAGCTCTACATTGGATTTTTCGATACTTTCTGAGTTTTCAGTAGATTGATCCGATACTTTGGAAGGTTTATATTCTGAAGAAGGTGGAACATTTTCAGTGGAACGACCCTCATCGTTTCCTAAATGTTCCCCAGATAAGCCAACTTTATAACGAAAGTACTTACCGTCGTTATTTTCAACAATTTTTTCACCGTGGGCTAATAACACTTCAATGTAATAAATGACTACTGCACCTAACGGAACCTCAACTATTTCGGCAATAAAATAATCTAACTGGTTTTCCATCCTCAAGCTATACCACGACACACCCTCATCAGCGCTAAAAATTAGTTGTACCCGTTCAAAAGCGTCGTCAAATTCTTCTTCCGTTATTTTTACGACAATTTTAATTGTTTTTTTCAATACTTCTTTTTTTCCAACAACCAGGTCTGTTTTATCATAGTCCCAAGCGGCACCGCATTTAGGACAATTAGTAAACCAATTAGGGTATTCGTAATTACAACCGGTACATGTTTTCGTATAGTATCTCGTTGTTTTTATTCCAAGCTTTTTTTTTTTATCTTTTGCCATTCTCTAACTCATTATTAAAGGGGATTTTAACCCTACATAATTTTATTACATTATTATACCATTGTTTGACTTCTGATATATAATTAACATATATTATAAAATTCTCTAACATTACTTTTTATAATTTTAGTTTTTTTACGATTTTTTCTAAATCAGAACTAAATTCGATTAAATGGTCTCTTTTTACGTGAGGCATAATGACTACTCTCACTAAATTGAACTCTAGAAATTTTCCTAACATCCATTTGTTGTTACGTAAAGCTTTTTCAACTTCACATATACTTTTCCCACTTTCAGTGGTGATTCCTACTACATTCATAACTGGGTCAACCGCTAACCTCAAACCATCAATTTCCGATATTCTTTGTACTAGGAACTTTGTATTTTCCATACATTTTTTCACGATTTCCTTAAAGCCATTAACACCTAAAAGTTTAAGAGTTGCCCAAAACGCTATGATCGGGCTTCCGGGTCTAGTACCAACTATGTGAAAATGTTTAAAATTCCCACCTGCTAAATAGGGAATTTCAAACCCTGTTTTTTCTAAAATTGAAGCGTCTTTAATGAGATAACCACCTGATGGTATAATTCCTAAGCCCATTTTGTGAGGATCTGCTGTAATTGAATCCACGCTTTTTACTGAAAAATCCCAAGCTGGAACAGGATAACCTAACTCCTTTAGAAAAGGTAACACAAATCCACCAAAGGCAGCATCTACGTGAAAAAAAATGTCTCGTCCTTGGATACATTCGCCTATCTCTTCAATAGGATCAACCAAACCTAAAGAAGTTGTGCCCGCAACACCAACAACAGCGCATGTTTTATCATTAACGAGAGATTCTAAATGATTTAAATCTAATTGAAAATTATCAAGAAGATTCACCTTTTTCAACTTAATATTTAGTAAATCTGCTGCTTTATCAAAGGAAATATGAGCTGAGCGTGGGAGTACAATCTCTGGTTTTTTAATATGAGGGCGTAAATTTCTAGCAATCCGCATTGCTATTAAATTTGCTTCTGATCCCCCTGTCGTAAACGTACCATAAATATCACTATTACCAAATAATTCACCAATTTCGCGTATTACTTCATCTTCTAATTCAGCAGTGCCTAAAAAAAGCCCAGGATCTCCCAAATTTTTAGATATATACTTATTATGTATTTCTTTAGCGATGCTTAAAGGTTCTGAGCACATAGAACCTAAAATTGAGCCAGAATCGTATGATAAATCCTTTTTTAGCTTTTTTTCAAGCAGTTCAAATATTTTTTGTTTCTCTATCCCTTCTTTTTGCATTCTTTACCAATATAAAACAATTTTAATATTAATTCTCATATTTCTTAAAAATTAAAAAGCTTAAAAGAATTAAAATTTTACAAAATATGATATGTGAAGTGAGATGAAGTTTTAATAAAATTTTTTGACTCTCTAGAATCTTTTAGAATCTCTTATTGTATATTTTTCAATCACGGCTTCTAATTCGTAGCTAATATCAATTTTATAAGAATTACCGAGACAAATTAAGGCAAACATGACATCTGCGAGCTCTCCACCCAAATTTGACGAAATTATATCAGATTTTTTAGGTTTAAAACCTTCTAAATGATTTATTTCCTTTGCAAGTTCCCCAATTTCTTCTACAATTGCACTAAGCATAGAAAGAGGTGGCCAATATCCTCCGTGATGTGCGATCCAATCATCTATTTTCTTTTGAAATTCTTGTAGTGAAATATTTTTAGTCATACTTAGAATAATATTTAAAAGTATATAAAAAAATCAAAATAAATTATGTAATCAGATGTTCTCGTTTTCTCGCTTCCCATTCGGCTTTTTTACCAGGGTTATATCTATCTACTTCGCTATAATACCCCGTAACTCTAGAGTATACTTTTACATCGGTAGAATTGCATTGAGGACATGTGAAACTACCACCTCGAAACATCTTTCTACAATGAGGGCAATATGTAAAATCTGGAGTGTAAGCAAAATAAGCCGTATTTGTATTAAGACATATGTTTTTAGTAAGTTCCCACAAACTGTTTATGTCTGGTTTTTGCTCTCCAAGCCATATATGAGTTATAACGCCACCTTCGACAATAGGATGATAGTCTGCTTGCAATTGTATTCTTTTTGACAATGGTATGTCAGCGTCGTAACGGATATGATCTGAATTTGTGTAATATGCAGACACTCCATTTGATTGAGGTATAGCTTTTTTGGGGAAATGCTTTAAATCTAATCTTGCTAGCCTATTCGATGTCGATTCGGAGGGCTGTTCCCATAAAGAGTAAGAAATACCGTCTCTCTCTGTCATGGAATTACACTTAGCGACCATATATTCTAATATTCTCCTCCCGAAATCGTATGCAGTAGTATTTTCGTGCAGCTCAAAACCTGTAAGACTTTTTACCGCTTCGTTTAGACCCGTGAAACCTACGGAGAGGTTTTGGCTTTTTAAGTTAAAAATCGGTCGACCATTGATTTCTCCACTACATAAAGGCAAGTGGCCCGATTTAAGACGTTTTTCTATTAATTTCCATTTTTTCCTCAAAATTCTAGCCGAAAGTTCCATGTTTTCTTCTAAAACCCTAAAATAATCCCCTTCATCCTTAGAAATATAAGCATAGCGAGGTAAATTTAGGCTAACGCTTTGTAGTGAACCGATGGATACGTAATTTTCCCATACATTAGATGTTTTTCTCTCTTCAGGGTCTAACACGCACTTTTCTATAATTTGGTTTCCGCTTAGGAATTTCCGACAACATTGGCTATGAATTTCGTCTGGCATCCACTCGGGGCACATATTAAGAAAATAAGGAGTACCCATTTTAGCTACTTCTTCCATTAATTTTATGTACGACGGTTCAAATTCTTTAAGCCACGCTTTTTTGATTTTCACTTCGTGTTTTGGGAACGCGAATAGCTTTCCGTCGCTATCTCCATGGATATACACATCTGTGAGGGCGTCAAAAAGTTTAAGGCATTCGCTCTTATAATCTCCATATCGCCCATAAAGCTTTCCATGTGGACCAACTGCAGGTATGTCTAACAAACCATCAGGAACGGTCGGAGTACACGAAATAGAAGTGAAAGGTACTTGACCGCCTCGTGCCGCAAATATTTGGTTAGTTTCAAAAATTAAACATTGCATTGATTGCTCGATTTCTCTTTGTGAGAGTCCTTTTGCGTAAGGCGCAAGAAATGTCGTTATATAATCGTATCCTTGACCCCCACTAAATTCGCCCTGAATCGTCCCTAACCACTTTGCCAAGTGAGTTACAGCCACTCTCAAACTACCTGCGGGACCAGACTTACTACAATGTGCCCAACTAGTAACGGGAGGAAGTCCGTGCTCGAGAACCATGCGCGGATCCCATTCCATGCAAAATGGGCGTAAATCAAAATATCTTAGCATGTGGACGTGTAAATTGCCATACAAGTGAGCGTGAGCTTCTTCTGAGTCTAATATTCTTAATAGAGCGTATTCTTCAGAGATTCTATTAGCAGCCCAATGATGAATACTTTCAGGATTCATGTCTTGATTGGCATTTTCGTTTACACCCTTTTCTAATATAGCTTCGTAATCCATTAAAGGCATTCCTATTCTTGTATATAACTTCCTTTCATCTTCATAGTGCTGTTCAGATAAAATTGAACATACAATTTCTCTTATATGTGGACCTGAGAGAAAACTAATGCTAGAAGATATAATCCTTCTGACCACTAATTCAGTAATTTGATCTGCAGATTTTTGATCCAATCCGGTCTCTTTCATAATACTTTGTTTTATTTTTAATGGGTCAAAAGGCACGACATCGCCTTCCGTTCGGGAGACGTTTGGTAGTAAATTTTTTAGAAAACCACTTTCAAGGCCTTTTTCTTCTTTCCTTGTATCAGATTCTGGAGTTAATATCATATTAATCATTATTTTTTTTTAGTTTAATATTTCTAAATACGTGATAAAGGTACATGATTAGGTTTAAAGTCTAAAATTTTTGTCGGCGCTATGAACCGAAACAATACCCTTAACGAATATTTCTTATCGTTTATACTTTGCCTCTTTTGATATAAAAATGTATTTTTTTTTCCGTTATAAAGTTATTTTATTAATACTTTATTCAAAACCTTAATACCCAGCTAGAAAGTTCACAGAAAAAACTCTGTTCCCTTCGAAAATTTCATTCGGGTAATTACTATTCTCGATATTTCACGCTATATATTAAAATTGTCGTCTTTCCCGATTTTGTAATTTTTCATTGATCTCTACTAGATTTAATAACAATTAACTACGAGTACATTTACAGAAAAAGTTGAAATAATCAAAAATTATACGTGTTTACTATGAACAAAAAACCAGTAAATAAAAATTCTGTTAATGCTGTTGAAATGCTACCTGGAATTTACAGGAAGACATTAGTGTATAATAATAACATGATGTTGTGTTATTTTTCGTTGGATAAAAATTCGTACGTACCATTGCACTCTCATAAGGAGCATCAAATAGGTTACGTCATAACAGGAAAGTTACGATTCGAAACTGAAAAAGGAACTATTGTAGTAGGAGCTGGCGATAGTTATGTTTTTGAATCAAATGAAAAACATGGAGCAACAATCTTAGAAGATTCAGAGGTTATAGATGTATTTAGTCCTTCAAGAGATGATTATAAGTAGTCGTTCAATCAACAGTAATAGGTATCTACCATTGGTAAGCAGAAACAACTAGAATAGCGATCACGCAAAACAGAAATTCGCCCTTCAACCAATCAACAAAAAATTTCTTTTTTTGATCTCTATTTTTTTTAATTCTCGATGCGAGAGCAAAACTTATGGCACTATTCGTTCCAGTGAAAATGATCATGCTAAAACTTGATGCGTCTAGCTGCAGTTCAATCAATCCAAAAATAAAATCAGCAACAAAAAACGCTCCGAGATATACAAGCAAGATCAGTAAAAAAATCCACCCCGAAAAAAAAATAATTCTTTCGAATTTTAGATCTTCTTCTGACAAGCTCCCAACGGATCTAGTTGATTTTTTCTTTACTTTTGACATATTGTTTATACCATAGTTCTTATAAAAAATGGAATGGTTTATGATTCTTAATACTTTTTTTTTCTAATGGTAAATGATGCGAATTTTATGGTTTGTTTTTTAGGTATATAATAGCTTTCGCAATATCTCCGTCACTATCTATTAACGCCGCATTAGCCTCTTCTTTATCCACTTTTGCTTGAGCGGCTACTAACATAATATCATTTTCGGTAATAACCAATTTAGAAATACCCTCTTCCGTTGGTTCAAGACTATTCGCATCTACTCCCTCTTCAATTGTAAATTCTCCTGAGGAATATTCCTCTGCGTCACCAATGATTTGATACATTTCCTGACCCGTCTGCTTCATTAGGATTACCTCTGGCTGATCGATTACTAGAGTTTTATCTTGACATTCGATAATAACTCGCGTTGCATCGATCTGATCCATCTCAATTCCCTGTTGCTGCATTCGGCGACGCATCTGTCTGGAAGCAAATTGCTGACCTTCTCTCTTCTTCGTTGCTTGGGGGCGAGTTGGTTTACTTTTTTCTTTTTTTTGCATCTCTTTCGGTAATTTTACCATATTTCAACATTTCCAAATGTTATTTTGTATCTACTAATATAATTTAGTCTATAATTTAGATTTACCTATTCCTTTCCGTATTTTTAGTGCAATTCCCGTTTGAAAACTTCTGATGTAAGGGACTGGGATCACTACCTTACCAATTGCTAATAAATCGTTGTTTTGATTAACTACAATAACCTCATCGTTGGGTCTTAATGTACTATCGATATCAACTACGTGCTTACAAAAGACATTTCGACCTTTTCTAATGAATTCCGAGACTTCGGTCATAACAACTGCTCTAATTTTAGGTGAGGGGGTGTTATCGATTATTCTTCTTGCAGAAAAGAGACTAAGTGTGAAAAATCCATTCGTAGGTCTTAAATTTAGCAATAAAATATTATCTTGGTAAATATGCTTTATTTTTCCTGTGTTTCTGGAAAAAAAAAATTGAATCTTGTTTTCGTCATCAAACAAGATATTAGTTATCGCTTGCCCAAATTGGTAATCGCAAATAGCTTTAACTTTTCTTAAAGCCAAAATGAATTTAATATCCATATTGATTTACTTACAAAAGATTTACAAAAAATAAGGTTTGAGGTAATAAATATATTTGGCTAAAAACAGTTAGGAATATAGCTTCGACTGAGTTGAATTGTCTCTCATCTTACTCATTACTTTATTTACTGCTTCTACAAAATCCTCTTTAACGATCGTTTCTTTGTCTTTTCTTATTGCGAACATTCCAGCTTCAGTACAAATGGCTTTAATATCGGCTCCAGTAGCACCTTCAGTTAAATTGACTAAAACCTTAAAATTAACCTCACCTTCAATGTTTAGATTTCTTGAGTGAATACTAAAAATCGATTCTCTTGCTTTCTCATCCGGCATGGGAAAATCTATCATACGATCAAATCTTCCTGGTCTTAATAAAGCAGGATCTAAGATATCAATTCGATTTGTTGCGCCAATTATTTTTACATCTCCGCGTTGCTCAAATCCATCCAACTCGCTTAGTAGTTGCATTAATGTTCGTTGAACTTCCCGATCTCCAGAAGTTGCGATTTTTAATCTCTGAGACCCGATAGCGTCTAATTCGTCTATAAATAAAATTGTAGGGGCTTTCTGTTTCGCTAAATTAAAAATCTCTCTTACTAAACGAGCTCCTTCCCCTATAAACTTTTGTACTAATTCTGAACCTATTATTCTAATGAATGTTGCGTCTGTTTCGTGTGCCACGGCTTTTGCTACTAAAGTTTTTCCAGTTCCCGGTGGACCGTAAAGTAAAACTCCTTTAGGGGGATCAATTCCTACTTTTTTAAACAATTCTGGTTTTAATAGCGGCAACTCAACGGTTTCACGAACTTCCATAATTTGATCGTCCAGTCCGCCAACGTCCTCGTACGATATATCTGGGACATTATCAATAACTTCCATTCCTTTCACAAAGGGATCTAACTTTGTTGGTAAGATTTCCATTATAGCAAATGTTCTCTGATTTAATGCTACTCTCATCCCAGGAGTTAAATTCTCGTTTTTTACTTTCCTACTCGGATTAACGACAAAGCTAGGACCGGTAGAGCTTTTTACGATTACTTTCCCGGAATCCTCAAGTAAATCTATTACAGTAGCTGATACTAAGGGTGGTTCTCTTAGCCTATCAATCTCATTTCGTAAACTGCTTAATTCCTGTTCTAATCTTAAACGCTCAGCATCTAGTAACTGTTTTTCAGTTTCTAAATTTCTTAACCTTTTTTCTAGATGTCTGGTATATGTAATTAAATATTCTTCATCTTTTGTTTCTTCTTTTTTTTTTCTGCTCTCTTTGATCGTTGTCAAGTAATTAATTCCCCATCTTTAACATATTTTATTCTGAAGATACTACCTAAATTAATAATAACAATGTATTCATATAAATTTAAGGTAATACGCTAATATTAGATAGAACATGAGTTTTAAAAAATTTTTGGATTATAAATTATAACGAGCGTTGTCTAAAAACCAAAAATTATAAGAGTTCTCTTTCCCAATCATAATATATAGTTAAGTTCCTTGAAAACTAATGAATGCATGGTTATTTTATGTCGAAAAAAATATTGAGTCAATTTGAGAAGGAATGCCCTATTTGTGGTGGAAAAATATGGGGGCGAGGGCAAAAAGTCTTAATAGAAGGAGCAAAAATTACTGTATGTCAAAGTTGTGCCCAGTACGGTGTTAAAATCAAAAATGTTCCTAGCGCTGGTAACAAAATCAAGCAGAGCTACGATAAACCTAAATCTTCTGCGAAGAAAAAGGCGTATAATAGACAAATTGACGGCGGATTAGAAATAGTAGCAGACTATGTTAGTAAGATTAGAAAAGCTCGCAACTCTCGAGGATTAAACCAAGATCAATTTGCTCAAAAATTAAATGAAAAACCCTCCTTACTTCGGAGAATCGAAGCGGGAAAAGTTGAACCTACTATTAAATTAGCCAAGAAAATTGAACAAGCGTATGGAATTACTCTAGTCAAAAAAGTAGACGAAATTGAGCCTAGTACCACCCAAGACAAGTATATGAAGAAATCTAGTAGTTCTTCTCTAGGAGATATTGCTATTGTGAAGAGAAGAAAAAAGTGACAATTAAATCTAGGATTTTAAAGAAAATCTAACTATATCTAATTGATTGATAAATCAAGTTTTTCAATTACTACAATTTTTTCTTTTAGAAATTGAATCATTTCTTGATTATCTTGAGCTTCTAATGGACCACTACAATTGGGGCACTTGAAATTTAATTCAAAAGCGGAGTCAAAGTTAAATTTTAAGGTCGAATCTGGGCAATTCTTACATACAAAAAAGTAATTATTTTCCTCGAACTTTAACCGTTCCCTTAGTTTTGTCTCAACTGTTCTCTTTTTTTCCATTAGGATTTCTTCGAATAAGTCAAATTCATGCCACCAATAATATATAAACCAACCCGTAGATTTATCGCGTATCCTCCTAAATTGAGCTAATTTCCCACTATACAACTTGTAGAGCGTTTTGCGAACAGTATTTAATTTTAACACTTCAACACCGTTTTCTTCAAAAAATAATTCTGGATTTAACTCTTTCATGCGTGCTTTAATTTTTTCCGTTATTCCCTCATCTGTGATATCTTCTTCTTCAGAATTTAATAATTCTATCCCGACTTCGATAGCAATATCTCCGGCTATAACGAATAAAAAGGTCCTTAGTAATGGGCTTAACTCCTTCATTATGTTCTGTCTCTTATGATTTCACTATTTAGTATAAATTTTAATCTATTATAAAAGTTAAATTTTGTGAATTGTGTTAAAAAGGACCTAAGGGTCCAGTTCATTATACTACTATAGAATACTGTTTTTCGATAAGGTCGCCATCAATCTCAACTGACCGAGTCATCTTACCTTTTCTTATAGCCATAATCCTTAACATTCGAGTATCTTTTACGTTTGTTGGAATCTCGATTTGTTTTATAGTATAATTGTTAAGAATTGTAAGTGATTTCCAATTATTCGGAAGTTCTGATTTAAAATCAGGGGCTGCTAAATCTAACAGCATTTCGAGATTAGCGTCTGTATTATTGAGCATTCCAACACAAAATTGTATTCGTTTGCTTACGTCGTCGTCTTCTACCTTTTTTTTCGATGGTTGAGGTATATTTTTTTTCGTGGTAACTTTGCAAGTTGCATTTCTATTATACGACAAAAGTAAATAACTACTTTCTCGAAATACACCAATAGCTTTGAGCAACAAACCTTTATTAATTTGATCGACGATTTCTGCTTTGTAATTTTTTGTTTTACCCGTGGATTTTTTCAAAACCCAGTTTAAGCCTATTTCTGATATATTATTTGCTATATCGCTACTAGCTATCAATTTCCCCTTAATCTCGAAATTCTCCTGAGAATTAGAAATTGTTTTTGTTACTGCTTCTAAAATTAAATCTTCGTATTCATGGGCACCTTTCAAAGTGAATTTTGCCTTAGTTTTGGTGATTTTTAAAGCAGGGCCAATAAACACTCCCTTAGAATACCGGTAAAAATGGCGATGGATGTTCAGGTGCTGCTCAAAAGGATCTTCCAAAATTGGTTTTTTAACTAGTTCGCTCAAAAAATGCATTTTTCATATACCGTTTATTTTTTTATTAATATAAATCTAAATATGATATTATAATTAGAATATATCTTTAAATTTTAATTTATACAATAAGTAGTGAATAAAATCAAAGAAGTAGACAACATAACTTCAAATATCATTAAATATTTACAGACAAATTTAAAAGGCAATATAATTAGCATCTTTGGTATTGGCAGTTATTTTGATAAAAATCTTCCGTCCGGTTGGAGAAATACTGATATAGATGTAATTGTAATTGTTTCTACTTTGGACAAAATTACTAAACTCGATTGGACCGATGTTCGATACGAAGTTAGAAAAATTGATAACCATTATGTATGGATAGGATATAACACTATTCAAGGACTAAAAACAAAAAAGCTTTTCGTTCAAGAATCCTTCGCAAATTATGAATGGAGCCTAATGGATTTAAAATTTAAAGAAAATTCTCATCTTTTATATGGAAAAGATATTAGAGAGCAAGTTCCAGACCCTTTTAGTTTTGTTTTTGATTATAACGATATTTTAGCTAGATGCCTTTATCATTTGGATAAAAGCTTAAAAGAGAGCAAAATTCGGGAGAATTCTGTACAAGCTATGACCGAATTTACTAAAGCGGTATTTAAATTTGGATTCTACATGTGCCTTTACTTCAGCGAAAAGTATTTTCTTACTTCTGTTCAAAGCATTTCGTTACAACTTAATAAACTGTTATTGGATAACGATATAAAGAACTCCATGCTTAATTTCATGACTGAATCTATAATTTATAGGAGAACAAATAAATTTTCTAAAAAATTCGAACTCTTAAGAAAAAATTACGTGTTATTTACGCTTTCTCTACTAAGAAGTGGAATTCTTCATCGGAAGTACGAGTTTCAAGAGTTGTTGATATTTCTTAAAAATAAATTTAATGGTATGCCTTATCTTATTTCTTACCTCAAAAAAGCAAAAAACATATTTTATTCTACTAAAACAAATTAATTATGTTTTTATCTTCCATTTGTTGACATGTTTAAATTCAGATTGATAAAGTTAAAAAAAAATAAATTATAAGATCTTATTCAACCTACAAAAATATAATACGATTTTAATGTTACTTATATTACTACAAATCAACGGGTTTCAAGTTCCCTCATTAACTATTTGGATATTAGCGTGGATTTTTCTCGTAATTGGATTAGTAGCTTTGATTACTTTAGTTGTTTATACTAGATACGGCAGAGAAATATCCATTAAACTCTCTATTATTTCAATCGGAATTTCTGCCGTATTGTTGGGTTTTTCTTTCCACTTCTTCCTAATTACATTTGGAATATAATTCTGCTTGGAATTATTGAGGATTGACCTTCTTTTAATACAACTACGCTTAAAAATATTGTTACGAGTTAGCTCCTATCTCTTAAAAATCAATATTTTATTTAATAAATATTTATAAAAGAAGGAGAATATGTTTTTCTTAATTTAAAAAATAAACATACTTAAATATATAGGTGGAACGTCAAAAATGTTATTTCAACTAGAAAATACTTTATTGTTTATTCTATGGTTAATTTTGGCTACTGTCATTGTCGCAATAATCCTTTACATTTCGGTATTACTTATTGCATCAAAAACTAAAGCTTCAGATAAAAAATTCGTTATAGTCATCTTAGCTTTTATCTTTGTTTTGATATTACCAATAATTTTAGGTGCAATAAATCAAGTGCTAGGCGTAATAGGTAACTTAGTAGCTTTTAGTGGTTCAAACTATTTAACTCAGTTAACACCAATCATTGGATTTCTAATAATTATGGTATTAACTAAATTTTTCCTCAGTATTCCGTGGGATCAGGACGTATGGATATCTCTATTAACACTATTTTTCCTGTTCCTTCTCTACACTATGATACCAGAGCTTTATAGTTTCTTAGGGTTTGGACTTTAATTTTTTTTTTTTAATAAAATCATAATTAAAGCTTCTTTGTTCAACCAATAAAATAGAGTAAAAAAAGATAATTACTTAAATTTTTTCTTTCAACTTGAGCCTAGGAGCTAATCCAAGAGACATCATTTCTTGGAGAAGAAGTTTGAACGCATACGAGCATACGACCTTAGATATGATCGTTCCTTCCCCACATACTGGACAATATCTCTTATCTCTATTTCTATCATAAACTGCAAGAAGCCCACACTTCTCGCAAACTAAGACAACAGTTCTGTCGGATTCATCAAGAAGTCTCTCCTTTAACAACAAAGCGGATCCGTGTCCTACTAAGCAATCTCTTTCCATCTCACCAAATCGTAACCCACCTTCTCTTGCTCTACCTTCTGTAGGTTGTCTTGTTAAGATTTGAACCGGACCTCTCGCCCTAGCGTGGAGTTTATCAGCAACAAGGTGGTACAATTTCTGATAATAAATCGGGGCGCAGTAGATACCCGCTTCATATTTTTTACCCGTAATACCGTTATACATTACTTCTCTACCGTTAAATTCAAATCCCGCATCAACCAGTTGCTCTTGGAGTTTGGTGATATCTTTCCACTCGAAGGCAGTTGCGTCACCTAAAATACCCGTTGAGCAAGCTATCTTACCACTAATACCTTCAAAAAGCTGTCCAAGAGTCATTCTCGAAGGCATTGCGTGAGGATTTACAATAATATCTGGAATAACGCCATTGGATGTGAAGGGCATATCTTCAGCTGGCTGAACTAATCCAAGCACTCCTTTCTGCCCATGCCTTGAAGAAAATTTATCTCCTAATTCTGGAATCCGTAAATCTCTGACTTTAATTTTTACTAATTTATTTCCATCAACAGTTTCTGAAATTATGACCGTGTCAACAATGCCTTTTTCGTTATGGCGCATGTTTTTTGATGTTTCCCGCCTGTTAGGCTGCATCAGTTCAAATTCTTCGTAAGATTTAATGAATCGTGGAGGGGAAGTTCTACCGATAAGGACATCACCGCCATTAACCGTAGTTTCAGGTTCGATAATACCATCTTCTTCAGATAGTAATCTATAAGATTCAGCGGATTTAAACCCTCTAACGCCCCTCTCTGGTATCTCAAATTTATCTAATTCTCCTCCCGGATATTTCCTTTCTTCGGCGTCGTAAGTTCTAAAGAAGTGACTCCGCGCTAATCCTCGCTCAATGGAGGCTTTGTTAATTACTATAGCGTCTTCAATGTTGTAACCCTCAAAACTCATCATCCCGATTATGAAATTTTGTCCAGCAGGTCTACGATTAATGCCTATTATTTTCATAGGGCTGGTTATAACGAGTGGTGTTTGGGGGTAATGAAGCGTATGACCCCGCGTATCAAGCCGTAGATGCATGTTTGCCGTGAATAGCCCTAAAGCTTGTTTAACCATTCCTGCTTCGTAAGTGTTTCGTGGAGACTGGTTGTGTTCAGGAAACGGAATAATAGACGCGCAAATTCCTAATATGGCTGCCGGGGAGATTTCTAAATGCGTGTGTTCGGCCGTAATATCCTCTTCAAACATCGCAATATAAGCGTTTTCTTCTTCTTCTGCGTCTAAGTATTCTATAACGCCTTTAAGAATTAAATCTGACCAGTTATATTTACCTTGCTTGATTTTTTCAATATCTTCCTTTACTATCAATAATTCATTATTTTTGATGATAAATAGTGGTCGCGTGGCTCGTCCAGCATCACAATTAATTTGAACCTCTTTAGAATCGTAATAATACCCAATATTGACGTGTACACCAATTTCACCTTTCCGTCTTTTTTCCCGAAGTTGATTTGTGAATGGGTTATATTTTTGATGAATCCCAACTAGTTTGCCGTTAAGAAAAATGTTTACTTTTTCTCCTTTTATGCTTTTTACCTCACTTATTGGAATTACTCCGAGATCAAATAGTATATTTTCTATAATTCTTTCGTCTGCACCAACGGAAATTATTGAAGCAAGCCCAAGATTTTTAACGAGTCCACAATTTGGTCCTTCCGGCGTTTCTGCAGGACAAATCTTCCCCCACTGCGTAGGATGCAAATCTCTTGCCTCAAAATGGGGTTGACTTCTGCTTAATGGAGATATAACTCTCCTTAAATGGCTTAAAGTCCCTACATGATTTGTTCGGTTTAATAACTGACTAACACCCGCTTTTCCTCCAACCCAGTTACCCGTTGCTAAAGCGTGCCTAATTCTTTCGGTAATTACGTCAGCTCTCACAGCAGTTTTAATATTAGGTGCGCGTCCTCGTACCGCGGTACGTTCTAATTGATATTTAATATCTTTTACTAAGTTTAAAAACGCAACTCTAAAAAGAGAAGTGAACAATTCTCCCGCTAGTTTCAACCTTTTGTTAGCGTAATGGTCTTTATCATCCGGTTCTCGAAGCCCTAAGTTAAGTTCCATCACTTTTTGAGCCATTTGACCTAAATAATACGCTTTTTTGATACGGTCCTCTTCGGCATTTCCAATGTGAGGTAAAAGATACCGATCTAAAACTTGAAGCGCTCTCCGAATACGGTAGTCTTTTGTTTGACCAATTGCGACTCTTTTTCCAATGTAATCTAATGAGTTTTGTTGGGATTTTTCAGAGTCTTTTAAAACCTGGATTTCGGACGCAACGTCTATAACTGGTATTAACTCTTTTTGAATATCTTCATTTTCCGAGATGGCTTCAAAAATTTCTCTATCCGAGTGTAATCCTAAAGCACGCATTAATATTGCGAGGGGAATCTTCCCAGGCACCGAGGGAAAAGAAACTCTTAAATTACCATCTTTCTTTCTCTCAATAGTTACTGGTGCTCGGAATCCACTTCTCGTTGAAAAAACCTTAGCTTGATGCGTGGCACTCGAGCTTCGACTTGCCTCTTCTGCCAAAATTCTATTAGGAGCCAAATCTTCTTGAGTAACCAATACGCGCTCTGTTCCATTAATGATAAAATATCCCCCTGGATCAAGCGGATCCTCTCCTCGATTAACTAACTCTTGTTCAGTTAGATTTTCCAAAGGGCATCGACAACTTTTTAGCATTATAGGAATCTTACCAATATATATATCTAATGTTTCTTCTGCCTCCTCCCTTTGAGTTCGTTCGTCTATAGTTATAGGTGTCATTTCTAGGATAATATCTGCTGCATAACTTAACTCTCGTATCCTAGCCTCAATAGGTGTGATTTCCATAGTAGCACCATCTGCCTCTCTAACTTTTGGTATTCCTACTTTGATCTTCCCAAAAGTGATTTTGAAGCCCGGAATATCTGGTATTACCTCGCCAGACTCAGTGACGATGCCTTGCATTTCGTCTTCAATAAAACTATTGTAAGAATCGAGGTGCTGGCGAACTAAACCTTTTTCGTCAAATAAGCTTTTTAGCACGACCCACTTGTCGCTATTGGATAATTTTTCAGAACTCAATTTTGATTAACCTATTAAAATATTAGTTTTAAATAAAAAGTTTTTCTACACTTTTTCTTTCTTGACATAGCGATAATAATCTATATTTTTTACTGTTGTGTGAGATTCTCTAACAATTTTTATGATGTCCCCTTCTTTTGCGCCTATTGCTATTGAAACCGGGTCTTTATCATACATTTGGGGTAAATCAGAAATATTAATTTTGTATTTCTCTAGTAAATTCTGAGATTCTTCTTTCGTTAAAAGGTAATGTTTCGGGACTAGTTCATGAAGCAGAACATCTATTTTTCTTTTCTTTGTCAAAAAAATCCTCTTTCCTCGCTAATTGTTTCAAAAAATATTCTATTTCTAAAAAATTTTTCTATTTTTACGATTATTCTCTTAAATTTTTACAAATACTTACGGTGGTATTGGTATTTTGAAAGATGAAAACTTCAACATTCGTTTAAATTGATGTTAAACTGAAAATCCAATATCCAGATCTCTTAAAAGTCACATTTATCTTTTCATATAAATCTGAAAGATTTTGGATTAAATAATTGTAAATATAATTTGCTCCCATTTTTTTTCTCATTACAAATTGAAATTGTCCATTTCTTTTCAGAAACGATGGGATTTCTTTGCACAATGCGAGAAATTCTTTTCTACCGTTTCTTATTGGAGGATTCATGTAGATCGCGTCAAATTGGATATTTTTGTTTTGTAAAGGTTTAAAATAACTACCATTCAAAACTATTATTTTGCCTGATCTTTCGGGTAAATTATACTTTATATTCTCCCTAGTGCACCAGAGTGCTCTTTTATTTGTATCAATTAAATGAACAG
The DNA here is from genome assembly GCA_030599585.1 of Promethearchaeota archaeon. Classification (GTDB taxonomy): domain Archaea; phylum Asgardarchaeota; class Lokiarchaeia; order Sigyniarchaeales; family SOKP01; genus SOKP01. The sequence goes on from JAUVNS010000009.1 coordinate 41,189, forward strand.
AGCTTTGTGGACTCAAGTACGCTAGAACTATCCCAATGGGCCCATAACCACATCCTAAATCAAGTAAATGTCCTCCATTTTTAGGAATTGTCATATGTTCAATAAACACTTGTGTACCCAAATCTAACTTTTTATAGGAAAATATCCCCGTGATTGTTTTAAACAAGTATAGATGGCGTCGTAGGCTAACTGGAACAGTAAAGACTTTAACTCTAACATCAGGAAATTGTGAGGAATAATGTTGGTTTTTTCTCTCCATGTCGTCGATCTTTTCCTATTTGGTTTTAATCTCGTTCCACCTTGGATATATGCCACGTTCCATAAAAATTTTATTCGTTTCAGCAATAATTCCCGATTTTGCTTTGTAGATTTTCATGGCATCCATGTTAGCTGTACCAAAACCTATTAATTCTTTTTTGAGGGTCATATACACAATCTGCATGCCAGTTTGAATTCTAGCATCAACATAACACACTCCGGCAGAAGCTAGATCCGCTCCATGGCATAACGCATCAACGGCAGTATCTCTCACATAAATTTTAGGGAGGTGGGATACGATTTTCTCCATAGGAAAAATTACTTTTCTTAAATAAGAATCGTCACTTTCATTTCTATAAATAGTGTAAGCATCTTTTAGATTTTGCAGAGTTATCAAACTTTCATCTTCTCTGAAATGGCCCACCCTCGTCCGCCTTAGCTCTAACATATGAGCTCCCGAGCATAAAGCTTCACCAATATCAAAACAAAATTTTCGAATATACGTACCTGCTTCACATCCAACTTTAAACAAGATGTGGTTATTATTTATTTCTAGGACTTTCGCGTAGTAAATCTCTCTTACTCTTAATCTTCTCACAACTGAGGATTTAATTGGAGGTGTCTGATAAATTTTGCCAGTAAAAATTTTGAATACTTTTTCAATTTTTTTTAAATTTTCGGGTGCATGTAATAGCATAACTCCTACATATTCTTTCCCCGCATACAATAATGCCGATAGAACTCGAGTAGCTTTACCAAGTGCACATGGTAATATTCCAGTAACTTTTGGATCTAACGTGCCCCCATGTCCTGCGTTATCAGTTTCTATGATTTTACGAGCCCACGAAACTACTTCATGACTTGTGGGACCACTCGGTTTATCTAAATTTATAACTCCATATTTTAATAAGTCCTCAACCTTTCTCTTGTAAGGTTCACATCCATATTTTTCATTAGTAACATCTTGGGATTTTACGAGTAATTGTTCTGATTCGTCAGAAGGCAACCTAAATTCTGAATTTTGCATGCGGATTAACTGTAAAGAGAAATAATTACGAATAATAATTCTTGGTGAAATTAATGTTTATCGATTGTTGGATTTAAGCTAGAGAACAAAAAACGAACACACATTTTTGATTTAAACTTTTTGTACTACGCAATTATAGAGATTTGCGGGCCATGTGGGAATTTCGCGTTTGTACTATGCGGACAAACATATCGAACCCACGACCTTCAGGTTAAAAGCCTGCTGCGCTACCTGCCTGCGCTAATGGCCCAATTTTTAAGGCTAGTATAAAATACTATTTAAATAAAAATGTAATAGATTAAATCTATAATAATTTATAACTTTTTCTGTAATCATCTATGTAGTACCTTCTATGAATGATTACCCTAAGTTACCCTATTTAAAATGTTCATAGCCTTGATTTTTTAATACAAACCTTTTACCCCTCTTTAGAAAATAGATTTTCTCGTCAGAAATTGCCTTTCCCACTTTAAATAGCCTCCCTCCTTTAGAGTTAACTAACCGTTGAGCTTTAACATAGTCGTCGGGATCAATTGCAAATAGATGAATGAATTCCTCTCCCCCTTCAAATATCAATTTTTCTAACGATTTAGAAAATTCTTTTGAGTATTCCATAGCTTTTCGGTGGATTAAATTATCATTGAAATCAATTTCAAAACCCAAATTAGGATTAGATAAAGCTAAATCTTTCAGAGTTTTTGATAAGCCATCAGAAGAGTCTATACTGGCCGTAGCTAAATTATTATTTGCTAGAATATAAGCTTCTTTTCCCAAATCGTTTGGTTCCAGAACACTATTTATTGCCACGCGATACTTTAAGAAATCTTTAACATTCGTATCTTTTTGTAAGAGGATATCAAAACCTACGCCTGTTAGGCCAAATTTGTTGTTTATTGCTAGTATATCCCCTGATTTTATACCTTTTCGATAAATTATCTCCTTAGGATTCTTAAAACCAAACACAGTTGGATTTATAATAATCTCTTTAGACGAGTTAAGATCGCCCCCAAGATAATTAAGATTCCATTTGTTCGAGTAGTCAACAATGCCCTTTATTAATCGTTTAAAATCCACAACAAGTAAATCATTAGGAAGCCCTAATGAAATTATAATACCTTTAGGTTTTACTCCCTTAACAACAAGATCGCTAAGGTTCATGAGAACAGACTTAAGTCCCATCTGGTAGAAATTCATTTGTTTTGGAGCGTCAGTTGTAGCGTTAAACATGTCTGAGTTAAGAACAAGACATTCTCCTTCTTTTTGGTATTTATATTTAAAAAAAAAAGAATCGTCTCTTCGTAACCTTTTACCTGTTTTACCGTAAATTGCATCATCTATTAATTCTATTAGCCCAGTTTCACCATAAAAACTAATATTTTCGTTCTGTTTCATTAGTAAAATTTTATAATTTTCTAAAATTTATAATTTTTATAATCTATATATTAATTAGTTTGCCTTTGTGGCTTAGTCGTAGAGCGACTGATTCGTAAAATCTTTGATTCGAATCATCAGTAGGCCGGGGGTTCAACTCCCCCCAAAGGCTCTAGTTAAAAGTCTTGAGTTTCTATAAATTTTTTAATTATTTGTAAAGCAAGCATTTTAAAGGCATCGTCTATATTTTCTCCTGTTTTAGCAGAGGTTTCGACGTAAGTCAATGCCAAATTTTGCGCCAACGCCTCTCCCTCGTCGCGAGACACTACTCTCTTAGACTCTAAGTCTATTTTATTTCCCACTAAAATTAGTACAATATCAGGGGAAGCTTTTTTAATTTCACGATACCAATTTTTATCAATATTTTCAAAACTTGATCGATTAGTTACATCGTAGACTAAAATACCCGCTTCGGCGTTAGCTAAATACGACTGTCTAACGCGTTTAAACTGCGCTTGGCCCGCTAAATCCCATATTATGAATCTTACTGTACTTTCAAGTTCTTTAAACTTACACTCCTTCTTCATAATAGAAGTCCCAATAGTAGATTTATAATCAGTCTCAAACTCATTTTCGACGTACCTATGCACCATACTCGTTTTACCTACTGCGCCGTCACCTCCTAAAATTAACTTAAAGGCATACTCTCCTGATTTTATGTTAACTTTTTGAAGTTTATCAAGTTTTCGCTGAACATTGTTGCCGCCACTCTCTGCAACTAATTTAGGTATAACGGGGCTTACAGTTCTACCGTCAAAAATCCTCGCGATCTTTTCAGCAGCCAAATATGCGTAAGGGAAAACAGAATCAACCCCGGCTATAGCATCCAGAACAGTAACTAAAACTGCTTCAGGACCAGATTCGCAAAAAATGAATCTATAATCTTCTGTATCGAAAGTTCCCGTTCCAAAGGATCCTGAACTAAATTCTTCAGTAATTCTAGTTAAAACTGGCTCTACTAAAGCACTAATTCCACTGATAATTTCATCGTTAAGCGATCTTTCTGAAGATCCTCCTAAGGAATCCATGATCAATCCGTCTCTATTTACAATAAGCGCAGCAACTAAATTATCACCAAGACTCTGCTTATACCACTGTAGTAACGCAGCTAATTTTTTTGTATCGACTGACAATTTTTTATACTATCTTTTTTTAAGAATTAAATAGCACTACGATATTAATATGTAGATGGTCTTGCATAAAAATTTTTTTACTAAAAAAAGTTGGGTTTAACTGGTTAAACGATAATATCAACGAGGATAACACCGGGAGGTTCATTTACCCTTAAACTTTGGTTTTCTCTTTTCTAAGAAAGCGTTAATACCTTCTTGAAAATCTCTAGTCCCAGCACAAATCTTTATCTTTTCAGATTCGCTTTTTAAATGCGAGATTAGATCGTTTTTATAGGAATGATTTAACAGATCTTTTATGTGTTGATAAGCGATTGTAGGACCTTGGCTTATTTTCAACGCAATTTTTTTTACTTCGCTTAGGAAATCTTTATCGTCTGAAATAGTCATTGATACCAACCCAAAAGTCTTTGCTTCTTTTGCTGTAATTGTTCGATTTAACAGAATCATATCTGTTGCAAGGGATAAACCTACTAATTTTGGCAAGTGATAAGATGTTGAAGAATCAGGTGACAATCCAATCCCCGAGAATGCGGCTCCAAAATTTGCGTTATCGCTGCAGATTCTTATATCACAGCTACAAGCGTAACCGAGAGACGCACCAAAACATAAACCATTGATAGCCGCTAAAGAGGGGACCCTCAAAGTCTTCAATAATTTTATCCCCTCGTGTAATTTATCTGCTAATTTACCCATAAACTCTTGGGGTGCCTTGGCTTCTTTAAATTCCTTTATATCGCCCCCCACCGAAAAGCACCCTCCCATTCCCGTAATAATCAGGCATTTTAACGATTTTATCGATTTCAAATCTTTAATAGCTAAGCAAAATTCACTTACAAGTTTAAAATTGAAAGCATTCAGTGATTTCGGGCGATTAAAATAAAGGATTACAATACCATTGGATTCGTTTAACGTAACTTTTATATTTTCGTAATTAAACATAAGAATCAATTCAAAAAAATACTTAAATGATAAAAGAATCTAAACAAATAAAATTTTTAACATTTCATTAATTTAGTTCGATTAAAACAAGTTTTATTTGTATTTAAACCTTATAAAGAAATAAAACACTTTCTACTCGTAATATCAAGCAGGAGTTGCCAAGCCTGGTCAACGGTGCTAGACCGAGGCTCTAGTCTCATAGGAGTTCGAGGGTTCGAATCCCTCCTCCTGCACTTCTTATTAAATTTTAATCTGCATAGAACTTAAATTAACATAGACAAATAAAAGTTAAAAGATATATTAAAAAGTTGACATGTATTGAGAAATTTATGAATACTATTTTAAGCTTAGATCTAAATCATTTAGATGCTTCAATGGATCATGTTAAAGCCTTAGCTTTTACTCGTTCGCTTTCATCCACCGGAGAAACTAAAGCAGCTCTCTATATCAAAAATGAGATGGATGAGGAGAACATTGATTGTTTGATTGATTATTTTGCCTTTACAGGAGCTAAAAGGCTTTTTATGAGGTTGACTTATATCATTTTATTTACTTATCTGATCGTTTTTCGTTTGTTATTAATTATATTTGCTTATTTTTCTCTCAAGTATCTTTTTCCACGCATTCGAAATTACTCCTTAGTAGGAAAGGAGGGATCAAAAAATGTAATTGCAAAAATTAAAGCCGCTAAAAAGCAGAAGAAACGCTCAGTAGTAATATTGTCCGCTCATTACGATACATTTTCCACAAACCTTCCGTATGGGATACAAAAGATTTTCTTCTTTTTATTTAGAATTATTCTTATCCCTTATGTTATATTCGCCGTGGTCATTGCAAATTTCTTTTTTATTGCTGAAAGCTCGACAGAATCAACTCAGTTGATACTTTATTTTACGTTAATTGAATTTGCTATGACAACAATCATCTTTTTACTTATATACGACAATAACCGCTCTATGGGATCTGTTGATAACGCTAGTGGAGTTGCCATTTTAATTGAACTAGCAAAATCATTAAAGAGGAATCCCCTTGAAAACTACGATGTAATCCTATTATGGAGTGGAGGTGAAGAATGGGGCTTAAAAGGATCAAAAGCATTTTGTAATAAGTACCGAAATTACTTAGAAGAAAAATATGATTTACATAGTTCTTTCAATATAAATATAGATATGGTTGGTTCATATGTAGGACTTGAAACCCACAGCTCATTACATTTAAGGCGACGGATAAAAAAGTTTGACTTAAATAAAAAACTTGAAGAAACCGCAAATGAATTGAATATTCCAATAACTGTATATGATAAAATCTTTGAAACTAAAACAGATCACAAATCTTTTCAAACATTTGCAAAAAAAACTAAATCATCATTTCAAGTGGCTAACTTTCATTCCGCAAAGGATTCTAAATTCATCCATTCCTCTAGAGATACTCCCGATAAATGCTACCCTGAAATTTTGAATGGGTGTTTGGAAATCTGTTATGAAACTTTAAAATCTATTGATTCAACTACTTTTACTTCAAAAGAAATTAGATAACTTCTGTTGTTTTATCTTAGGATTATTCGTGAGACTTTCAACGTATTCTTTTATTAGTTCCATCCGTTGTATAGCATAGGCGTCTAAATTAAAATCTCTGCTAAGCTTTAGAGCTTTTGGGATATATTTTTCAATTCCACCACGATTAACCGTCAATATAACATTACCTCCACATTTTGGGCACTTTCCAGCATTCGAGAGAGGGGGGCGTCTGTATTTCTCGTTACATTTCACGCACCTAAAAGTCTGTAAGGCATATTTTCTTAGGTTTCCCATTATATCGGGATTAAAGTGTGTTGTTAAAATCTTCTCAGCAACTTTTTTATCGTTAACTGCTTTTATAATTTTAGCTAGGTGCAGTTGTGCGTTTATCTTATCTTCCATGCTTGCATAGGTCTTATATGCTGTAGTTGTAGGACCGTTGTTAATATCGCTAGTTGGTATGTTGAAACCCAGATTTTCGTATTGCGCTGATGTTCCTAACCGACTTTTCACTAAATTCATTTTCTTTTCTAATTCAAATGGCATAAGATATTCTTGTGTTGCAATATAAAACTCTAGAGGATATTTAAACAATGTATCAATATTATGAGCTTCACTATCGACTTCATTAGGGTCTAATAAAGAGGATATCACTAAAGTAGCGTCCATTCTACCTCCTATTTTGCTTGGTAAATAATACCTCGAGAAATTTAACAATGGATCTAAAAGAAGCATAATCCCATCCTCATCTCCATCGCAGTTTCTACGTTTCGCTGCGTGCCAAAAAGGGTGAGCGTAAATCGATCGCGCAGGCGAAAAACCAATGATTCTTCCGATAATTCCCGCGCTAGTATGAGGGGCAAGTCCTACAGCTAAATGACCAATCAAATCTTCTCTCTTAGTAAAATTGTAAAATTTGTCTAGATTATAGAACAATTCTAATTCATCGTCTATAAAGTTAGCAATTTTAATAAAATACTGAGCACAATCGTCTGAAAGGATGACATCCTGCACTTTAAGTTCTAAGATCTGATTTTCGTTATTTAATTCGTTAGCTTTATAGTCTAAATCATATCCCAATTCGATTAATCTACTTACAGAAGTTGCAATTTCTTTGGGTTTGAAATGAGTTAATGGAATATCAGTGGCGTCGTATCGAATTTCCGCAGTTTTATACACCATTAACCCATTTTTGGCTCGAAGTATTCCCTTCATTAGCGGTTCTGGAACTTTAAATTTATTTGTCAATCCTAGAATTCCTTTAAATTTGTCCGGGATAGACATATTTAATGAGTTGAGTATTGTTTTTGAATAATTTTCTATATTAAAAGAAGCCTCCTTAGAGAAGTTTAAAAAGCCTCCGCATTGCTGGCATTTTTCTTCATTTTTAGTGTAATATTTGTTACATTTTAGACAGATTTTCTGAAATTCGGTATGATATCCACATTTAGGGCACAGATTAAATGGAGTTATGGACGAACAATTCGGGCATTTCTTTCTACATATATCAATTTTTATTCTTCCCAGCTTAATCGCCTTCTGTACCAATCTTGTATTTCCAATTTTATCACTGAGAGGAAATAAGCTTTGAACACCCTTCATACTTTTTCTTTCAGACTTCTCAGGGCGTCCCATGCGAGTCCCCATATAATATGGGGCTTTATTTCTAATTTCGATGGGAGAAATGGTCGAAAAATAATTGAAGACATTGTCTTCATTTTTTATATCAACAAATTCCTTTTGGTTTAAATTGAATATCGTTTCGTATATTTCCGTTGTTGACTCATCAAGAATTAAGCAACCATCATTAAGTTCATGGGGAACAAATGCTCTTTCTAGAATTTCCTTAATGGTAGTTCTATTTTTTAAATATATTTTCTTAGTCTTATCATCATAGCCCGAAGTCAAAGCTTCTCTTAAAGTGCTCAAATCACTTACGGAAATGTTTCCCCAATAATCGGTGTATTTAGGATGCAAGGGCACGGCAAATTTTTTTGCTAAATTGATCGCCTCTTTTGCCGAGGGAATGTTATTAAAAGGATCTTCGATAAATTTTTGAGATTCGTTGTTTGATCCTAGTTCACTTTTTAGCGCTTCCTCTAACTCTAAAGCCCACCATTCTTCAACATAACCAGATGGGACCAGTTTGTGGTTATTTTCAGAAAACTCCCCAAATCCAAAGAGAATATCTCCCAGAAAAAGAATTTCTTTTATATCATGAAAGAGTTCTTTTGCCTTTTTTCTGCTCGAAATCCTTACTACACTTCCGTTTTTCAGTTTTACAATTGGTGGTTCTATCGAGTTCACAGGACAAATACTGGTGCTTTTTCCAGGTCTTTCAATTCTCAATTGTGTTCCAATTGCTATAAAATTGTCTAAAACTGCCATAGTAGCAGGATGCAATCCTCCCGCAGCTAATCCGGTATTACGCGATCTTCCATAACGCATTCTATGCCCACCAATTTTGGAAGGGTGGCTAAAAACGGGTCTACCTGCGATAATGTCAGAAACATATTTAGAGTTAGGAGTGATTTTAATAGTAGATTTGCTCTCTAAATCGTCATTTTTGATTACTTTCTCATCCTTTTGTGCTATCTCTTTTAGCTTTCCTAGCCAATCCCAACCTTCTAATTTCATATTTTGAGCAATCTTAAGAAGTTTTGGCGCTTTAAGTAATATCCCATCGTTTAATACTAAACAAGCACCGCCTCTAATTTTATTTGTTTTGATTCTAGGTAATCCCCTAAATGCTGATACTTCTTCATCTTCAGTAGAGTCTCCATTTATCTCAACAGGTAGATGCTCTACGGCGTATCGAATCTCGTCGTTAGAAGAGGGATATTGTAAGTGAACTCTCCGATCGTATAATTTGACTTCTTCAACGAATCGTCCTATCTCACCCTCAGTCGCCTCATATTTTGGAATATTTGATCGTTTTCTAACATAATCCGCAATCAGAACGCATAAAGCGGCTGTGGTACCTCCAGCAGCCCTAATCGGACCTGCAAAATATAATGATAAGTATTTTTTGTTGTGCTGATCTTCTCGTATTAATATTTTTGATATTCCTTCAAGAGGGGCGCTAACGACACCCATGGTTTTAATAGCAAGACCCACCCTGATAGCCCTTTCGACCCTTTCCTCTAAAGAGTCAATATTTACGATTTTTTGGCTTAAAATGTCAGAAACTACTTGAAACACAATCTCATCTTCGCTTTTTCCTTGTTGTTTTAAAACTCTTATCACATCAGCGACGCCCTTTGGTCCTATAAGTTTTTCTACTCTTCCTGCTAAATCTTTAGCTTGAGGAGATTCTACAAAAGTTTCAGGATCAAGTCCTTTTTGGCGTGCTTTTTCTGCGATTTCGTAGCAAATATCAACATCTTTTTGTAACAGAGAAAAGTAGTCTTCCATTTTTTTACTCATTTCTACCATAATTGTGTCAGCACATTGATAGGATAATTAATCTTATTGTTAAAAATTAGGTTACATAATGTTAAATTTCTAGGTTCAAAATAAAATATTTTATTAATAGGTTAGTTGAATCGAACTATTTGAATTTGAGGAGTTTTAAAGTTTTTGATAAAAGTATGAGAATTAGCATGCCCTCCTAATAATTATAAACATTGTTTAATCTTTAATAGTAAATAATTTATCTTTATTTTTTTATAGATATAATAATTCTATCAAGGGAGAACCAGACTTGGAAAGCAGAATCACAGAGCAGAAGAAGGTTATTCTAAATAAACTAATAAATTCAGGAATAAATATTTCTCCTACAATGCTAGACAATATTCTAAACATAAATAATCCCCTGAAAAACTTAAATCTCCTTATTAAGGAAACAAGTTTTATACCTTCATTTAAGAGTCACTTAACGGAAACTGTAATAAAAGATATTTCAGACGAAAAACTTCAAAGAGTACTGAAACGTAACCTATCTAAAACCAATCATCTGCTATTACAAGAAGAAACCACTACCTCCGAACATTCCAATCTTCAAAAAGAAGTAGTTACGAGCACCTTAATTGATAAAAATCTCCCAGCAGAATTTTCACCCGTTATTGAAAGCTCTAAAACAGAGTATAAAAGTCAAGAAACTTCCCCTTCAGATATCTTGCCCAAGCGAATTACTAAAAAGAAAACTACAAAAAGAACTCCAAGGTTCGAATCCACTAAATCTATTTTTACATTTAATCCTATTGCCAAAGAATACAAATCTAACTACGAAGTTATTCAAGATCCAACAAATAAATTATTTACTAACGGAAAATATGATGATTTTTACGAATTAACGCTTGACAAATATAATAAGCTTAAAACTCTCATCAGAAAAAGACCAGAAGTAAGTTCGGCTACTAACATCAATAACATATTTAGGATATCTAATAGTATTGAAATATCAACATTAGGTTTAGTAGATAAAATTCGCCAAACAAAAAAAGGAAATTATCTCTTTACTTTGGAGGATTTAACTGGCAAAATTAGCGTATTAATTCAAAATAATTCGGAGAACTTAGATTTCGTCAAAATTATAGAAAGAACTCTTAACGATCAGATGGTGTTCGTTAAGGGATTCTATAATCCTGGTGAACACGGGAGAAAAGGAATAATTTTTGCCTCCTACATCTCAAAAATAGATATTCCAACAAATTTTCAGCCTAATTTTTCACCCGATCCTCTCTCAATCGCTTTAATTTCTGACATTCACATTGGAAGTAAAGAGTTTGAGGAAGGTTTATTTACTAAATTTATTAATTTTTTAAATGGCAAAAGTAATAATAAACTTCTAAGAGAAAAAGCTGGAAGAATAAAGTATTTAGTCATTAATGGCGATCTAATTGACGGAATAGGAATATACCCCAATCAACAAGAAGATCTCGTCATCACAGACATTTATAAGCAATTTAAAAAAGCTTCAGATATTCTTTTAGAAATTCCGGATTATATTAAAATATTTTTTGTATCTGGAAATCACGAACCAGTAAGAAATGCAATACCCCGACCCGCAGTACCAAAGAAATATTGCGAAGATTTAGTTAACATGGGGATCAAATGCTTAGGCAACCCTTCTTTAATTAAAACTCATAATGTCAACACACTTATATATCATGGGGAGAGCATGCACGATATAACTAGAATAATTCACGATTTAGACATAAATAAACCGATCGAGACCATGAAAGAATTTCTAATAGGTAGACATCTTGCTCCAACATTTGGAGGAAAAACACAAATTGCTCCTGTAAACACTGATCATCTAATAGTAGAAAAGATTCCTGACATCTTTCATACAGGACACGTACATATAAACGGAATAGGAAAATACAGGAACGTAACCCTCGTAAATTCGGGATGTTTTCAAGCTCAAACTGACTTTATGAAAAGTTTTGGGATAATGCCTACTCCCGGTATAGTACCAGTAATTGAATTGGATTCTTTAGATTTTTTAACACTCGATTTTAAAAAAATTAATTAAATTCTTCTACTTTTAATAGTAATAGGTGCTTTAAGTGAACTTTTCGATTCCGCGTGGCAATACTTCGGAGATGGTGTTACATATTTGGAAAATTATTGAACTTCCAAGCATTCAACAAGATGATTTTTTACATATCATTTCTTTTGAATTGTTTCTATTCTCGCCCAAAGAGGCAAAGGAATTCATCAATGGGGCCATTCATAAAGGATATCTAATTCCAGATGGAGATGAGCAAATTAAATTATCAGAATCTTTAGCTCTCGAGTTAAACAAATGGCATGAAAAGAGAAAAATTCACATTTCAGGAAAAATTAAAGATGTCAATGATTTCAACGATTTCAGCAACGAATCTAAAAATAGCGACGCAAATAAGTTCAAAATTTTATTAAAAGCTTTACTTGATAAAGGAACTATAAATAGAGCGGTAGCAGAGTCTGATAGCGCATATAAATTTAGCTTTCTAGATTCTGCTCAAAAAATTATTAAAGCTGAAGTTCAAGGTTCTCAGAAGATTCCGTATACCATTGAAATAAACATACTTGAAAAAATGATAAAACATAATTGCCATGATTTTCGGGCTAAAAGAGCAGAAAACAAAAAATTCTGTAAGCACTTAGCGAAATTATTTCTCCTATTAAAAATACAAAACGCAGATTTAGCATCGTACTTCCTCGAGAGTATTACAAAAGAGATTAATAATTGGAATTTTCAAGCTTAAATTAGCTTTTTAAACACCATATTCTTTATCTTAACTTTATCGTTTTGAAGTATTATCGGTTTATAATCCATTAATCGATACTCTTTTATTTTTTTAACCTGAGATAAAACACGTTCTATTAGGTTAAATTCGAGATCAAGTTTTACAATTTTCGTTCGACCATAATGACCCATCGATTTCGTCACTGCTGTTATTAATCCTGACAACGCTAATTCATTAATATAATCGCTAATTCTTCTATGCGTCAATTGTTTCACATTTGGAATGATTTGCGCCAATTCCGAATGAACTTCATAAATATCACCTGACGTAATTATTATGTGTTCTTTAGTGTATTTTGACAATAAAAAGATGGCCGTCAAAGTTAGTTTTGCTTGAAGAGGCATCGAAAAGATATATTCAACGATGTGATCTTTATCTATATCTTTTTGAGCTTTTTCTACGTGATTTTCCATTATTTTTTTAGTTTGGTTGCGCTCAGCGATTTCTCCAGCTTTTCTTAATAGTTGCAGAGCTTTTCTCGCATCTCCATGCTCTTTTGCTGCTAGACCAGCACATAGCTTTATAACTCCATCGTCAATAACGGCTTCCTTAAAAGCTACTTCTGCTCTTAGTTTAAGAATATCGTAGAGTTGGTTAGCGTCATAAGGATGAAAGACTATTGGTTCTTCTTCCCCTAAATTAGATGTAACTCTCGCATCGAGGAATTCCATGAATTTTAGTTTATTAGATATCCCGATAACACTCGTTCTACATTGATCTAAGTTCTCATTTAACCTCGTTAAGTTATACAAGATTTCGTTTCCTCCTTTTTTTTCAATTAAAATATCTATTTCATCTAAAACAAGAAAGCATATGCTATCCTTGATATGTTGGTCAAATAAGCCTAGCAATTTCTTGAGGATTACATCTTTAGGTAAACCCGTAGATGGGATTTTTTCTTTACCAACTATCGTATTGTAGATATGAGCTAAGATTCTATAAGGTGTAGATACTACTGTACAATTAATATATACCCACCAAGGAGGTTTATTAGAGCAATGTTGCGCAAGTTTTTGTGAGATATACCTTACAGTAGCCGTTTTACCCGTACCAGTCATCCCATAACACAAGAAATTAGGAGGAACGTCACCTTTTAAGGCACAAGCAGTTATACCCGCTATTTTCTCGATCTCGGAATTTCTGTGAGGTAATTTATCAGGTATAAACGACGGTTCGAGAGCTTCTCGGTTCTTAAAAAGTTTCGGACCTTTTAAGTATTTCCGGTAAAATCTATCGATATTGAATGAATACATTCCTTTTTCATTATGGTTAGTCAACACTCATTTCCACCATATAAACATTTTCCACTTGAAATAATTCTAATATTTGATATTTCGATTCCGCGCTATTTAAATTTATTTATTAATCGAAAAAGTAGGAATAATATATTAAAGCTTTAATATGCTAATTTTTTGATTTGCAGCGATTACATCGATAATTTATAATATTATTGTCGGAACTTTAAAAGATAATTATTTAGGAAGCAATATTATTAAGGGTTTAGTATAACCTATTTTATTTACCAAAATTTAATTTTAATTATAAATTACAGAACACATTCATTTAAAATGCGGGAATTTTTATGTCTAAAAATGATAAGGGAGATATTAACAGAAGAAATGTAAGGCTAGCTATTATATTAACTTTGACGTTTATCGGTTTACTCTTCTTTAACTTTCTGGTTATATCCATCGTGTTCACATGGGCCGATTGGCTAGCAACACTTATTTTTAGCGTTCTTTTTATCGTTCCCGCGTATTTTTCAAACGCTGGAATGGTTATTGTTGGTGGCGGTAAACCTTTAGATAAGGGGAAATTTTGGCGTGATGGTCGCAGAATTTTAGGAGATCACAAAACTATTTCTGGACTTATCAAAGGACCATTGTACATAGGTATTCCATTAAGTTGCGCGTTATTTTTATTGTTTTTATTATTATGGCCCGTCATACAACAGATTCCAATAGAAGGAGCTACAATTGGAGTGTATAAATTATACTCTGATATTTTTTACTATCAATATTATTTTATCGGAGGTCCTATTCCAATTGGAATCTTGATGCTTATGTTTAGAATAGTATTTTGTTCATACGGAGCTGCATTTGGAGATTTAGCAGGCTCATTTCTTAAAAGAAGATTTAACATTAAAAGTGGGGCACCTTTTTGGGTTGTAGATCAACTAGATTTTGCTGTAGGGGCTCTAATTTTTGCCTTCATCCCTGCCATCTTTTTTCCAGGGTTGTACTTGATCCCCGACTTAAACATTGTTATATTGCTTCTCATATTAACCCCCTCTGTGAGCCTTATAGCTAATACAATCGCGTATCTAATTAATTTAAAAGATGTACCTTGGTAGTAAAAATACTCATAGTTTAACTACATCGCATTTAATTCTAACACGGAATCCTTCGTTATCAATAAATGTAACATATCGTTCGAAAATCTCGTTAACGGCTTTTATGTAATTTCCTTTGCATCCTACGGCTATTCCTCGATCCTCGTAAGAGAGAAATCCTATGATTACCTCAGCTTTACCAGAATAAAAATTTCTTTCGATTTTTATTGTATGAATATAAGGATCTGGAAAAAAACCATACACTAAATTAACAAGTACGTCTTCTTCCCGAACAATTACGATTTTTCTACACCGAAATTTCTTTCTAAGATAAGATAATTTTTTGGATGTTGCATAGAAATAATTTTCGTTATTAAGGAAAAAAAATACAAATTCATTTACTATAATCAAATTTTGAGGAAAGACTTGCGTAATTTCTTGAAAGAAGTGATAAAGTAGAAGTTCTTCATTTGAAAAAATCTTTTTTACAGTTAACTTTTGATAAAAAAGCAAATTATTGATAAATGAGTTAGAAACTGTCCTCAACATATAATTACATTTTCAGACCTATGATTTTAAACTCCTAGAAAAAATAAAGTAAACAACAAAAGGTTTAATTTTAAACGAGACTATTCATAGTAAATCTATACTGAAAATAATAACATTTCACATGAAAAAAGCAGGATTTGAGTTTAGAGATCATACTGCCGACGTTCAGGTACGAAGTTGGGGATCGTCATTAGAAGAAGCTTTTTCGCAAACCGCTTATAGTTTAATGGCGACAATAACGCCAAACTTAAAAAAAATAACTCCTATAGTCGAAAGAGAAATAATTATCGAGGCTGAGGATAAGGAAGCCCTATTATTTGATTTCCTTTCTGAATTTTTATATATTTTTGATGTTGATGAGCTTGTTTTTAACCAAATCTATGTGCGTTCAATTGAAAAATTTAAAGATAAGTATAAGTTGCGTGCTACTCTAAAAGGTGAAAAATTCGACTTAGATAAGCACGAAATAGGAATTGAAGTTAAAGCTATAACATATTCTTTCTTAAATATAGAAGAAAAACACGAAAGTATCGTGATAGATATAGTGTTTGATATTTAACTTCGAATTTATTTTTGGATAATGATATCATTCAAAATTTTATGGTATTTATATTGATATCCTATTCATGTTTCTGAGTTTATAGTGAAATCATAAAAAAGATATTACTTCTTTAAAAAACCTAAATTAAATAATAATAATAAGTAAATAATTATCCTTTTACAACACCTATTGGAACTAACCTTACAATTTTTTCCACAATGCCGAGATCTTGGCTGACTTGTACAACTTGATCTATGTCTTTATATGCTCCAGGAGCTTCTTCAGCAATCACTTTAGGAGACGCTGCTCTTATTGTAATTCCTTTTTTTCTAAGATCTTCCCTGATATTAGCACCCCAATATTGTTTCGTTGCCTTGGATCTTGACATAACACGACCAGATCCATGAGCCGTAGAACCAAAAGAGAGGTCCATTGCTTTTGGTCTCCCCACACATAAATACGAAGCAGTTCCCATAGTTCCAGGAATTAAAGCTGGTTGACCTATACTTTTATAATCACGGGGTATATCTGGATGTTCTGGTGGGAAGGCTCTAGTTGCGCCTTTTCTGTGGACATTTAATTTCATTTTTTTCCCGTCAACATCATGTTCCTCTATCTTTAAAATATTATGACAAACTCCATAAATCAATTTAAAATCCAGATCGTCCAAACTCCTTTTAAAATGTTTCTGGAACGTTTCTCTTAGCCAATGCGTTATTAATTGGCGATTAGTAAACCCAAAATTTGCAGCACACGCCATAGTTTTCAAGTATTGCATTGCCTCTGGAGTATCGGCTGGTACACACGCTAATTCGCGATCTGGTACTTTTATTTTGTATTTTCTCATTGCTTGCTCGATATTTCTAAGTGAATCGGTGCACACTTGATGACCAAGAGCTCGAGAACCAGTATGAACCATGATAGTTATTTGATCTTTACCAAAGATTCCCAATTTCTTTGCCACTGACTCATTATAAATCTTGTCAACCTTTTGTATTTCAAGAAAATGGTTACCACTCCCTAAAGAACCAAGTTGTTTTATTCCTCTTTGCTTTGCTTTTTGTGATACTAATTTTGAATCAGCGTTTTTCAAAAAACCGTTTTCTTCGCAGTGTTCTAAATCCTCTTTTATAGCATAATCATTATCTAAAGCCCAATTTAAACCGTTATCTAAAACATCATTTAATTCCGAGGAGTTGATGCTTAATTTTCCTTTACTTCCTAATCCGGATGGTATATTCTTAAAAATAGTGTCTAGCAAGTTAGGAATTGAACTTTCAATATCTTTAAGGTGAAGATTTGTTCTTAGGATTCTCACACCACAGTTTATATCGTACCCTACACCACCTGGGGAAATCATTCCAGAATAAGCGTCTGTTCCTGCCACACCCCCAATACAAAACCCATAACCTTGGTGTGCATCAGAGAGAACAATAGCGTGCTTTTGTATACCAGGGAGACAAGCTACATTACTAATTTGATCCAGAGTTCTATCGTTTTTAATTTTTTCTAAAATGTAATCGTTAGCATAAATATGGACAGGTACTCTCATTTGAAATTTTGCGATCTTTCCTTCCACTCTAGCCATTAAAGTTTTTTGAGGGATTTCGTAGATGTTTTCATCTATTTTATTCACATTCATACTAATTAGACTAGTGATATTTTTTTCATAAATTTTATGTTTACCAGGACAAGCTTATTTAAGTTAATAAAAATAGAAAAATAAACCTACTCAGATTTAAGAAATTATAAAATGTATGTTATAGGTTATATGAAAAAAGTTATGTTATTTTACATCAATAAACTTGAGCAAGCCAAGATCATCTAAATCGTCAATCATTACGTCAATCTCCGCCTTTGGAACGCCAGCTTCCTCTGCTATATCTGCTACAGTGTGAAAACCATCAGCCAAATGAGCAATCCTATACTGTTCCTTGTTTAAAAAACCCTGAACGATTACTTGGGTAGGAAGACGTTTTGAAGCCCATGCGGGTTTCTGGTCTCGAACTTTCCGTAAATCTTCTTCCGAAAGCACCATACCCTTTTTAGATAGTAGTTTCTGAGATTTTGCAAAGTCTTTTTCAAAGATTTTTAAGATAGGAATCTTTATTTGGATTTCTGCTATGTGACCGTTTTTTAGCATGTCATCCATAACATTTTCAAATCCTTGGAACAACCTAACATCTCCTGACCAATCCTTCATTAGGGTTCCAAACTTATCCAAGAATTTATCAATTATATCGCTTAAAACTTTGTGTGTTATTTTTGCATCGTCATTCTTGTCAGCAGCTGCTGTACACAGTATCCCTTCCTTAAAAACAAGAAGGAGATAAAATATTTGCATATCTATGATTTTTAATTCTCCTGATCCTTTCGAAAACTCCACTGAAAAATCTTTTAAAGCTGTTAAAAAACCAGATACTAAATCCTGATTAAATTCTATAGTCCCATACTTCCTATGGATTAAACAAATGCCCGTAAAGTTTGATATTAGGTATACATTGTGAAGGATTACAATCAACTCCTTAAAGCATAATTACATTTTTTTATTAATAATATAAGTTCTACTATTTATAATTTCATTTAAGTAAAAATAGCATTTCTGAGATATAAAAACATAGAAGAAATAAAAAATTGATATCTGTTTTTTCTCACTTCTCCAAAAATGGTATATAAATAAATTATAATTAAACCTATTTAGCTTAATTCTTTTTGTTTATGAATTGTTTCTATCGTAATTAGATTGAAATTGATCTGTACATTATTAGAATCAGATATTATACCAAAGGGAAAAAGATGGATTATTACACATTTTTCGTCACTGTACCTAATTTAGAAGAGGGTAAGAAAATTGGAAACTTATTAATAGAAAATAAATTAGCAGCCTGCGTAAATATCATACCTGATTTATTTTCAATATATTGGTGGGAAGGAAAAATAGAAAGAGATAACGAATTACTATTAATAATTAAAACTACTGAAAAAAATTGCGATTTAATAATTCAAAAAATCGGAGAAGTTCATAGCTATTCGAACCCCGAATGCGTTGGTTTCAAAATCGAGAAGGGATCTCAGAAATTTTTGGATTGGATTGACGACGTTGTAGATTAATATAAATAAGGCATTGTAAATATTATGACATTTGACATCTTTCAAGTTGATTGGATTACAGTTGATATTATTATAATTGTACTCTTAATCCTGCTTTTAATCGGTGTAAAGGTACTTAAAGAAATATATAGATGGCGATTTTTCTTTTCAAACATTTCAACGATTAGGAAAGTTGATAACTTTCTGTATATTAACAATAAAGTCTCGTCTATTTCTATAAAAAAGAGCAATTTGACTACATCTAGCGTTTTTCAGCAAGAAGATTTAATAAAACCGACACTAGTCATAATAAAAGGGTATCGAAAACTGATGTTGTTGAAAGCACTCACAGAAGCATTTTGTACATCTGGATATAATGTGATAAGCCTACGACTTAAAATAGCAAATAAAAACATATCAGAACGATTGAAATCTAATATAAAAAAAGAGTTACAACAAACTTTTCCTAACATTATAATGTTTTACAATCAAGATGTCAACTTATTAAGCCAGAATTATATTGTTATTGATTTTACTAAAAAAGTGTTACCTTTGAACCTTCTTTTGAGTGATATTTATTGTAGGAACATAATTTTGATTAATCCCCGCTTAAAATTTTACAATCTGGAAGTGTATTTAAATTTATTAAGTGATTTAAATCAAAATTCTAAATTTATTACGATATTTAGTGAGAAATTAAATCCATTTTTTAAAAATAAGAAAGTAAAAAAGATACTACACTATAAAGAAACATTTAAATACACCAACTATACTATTATCCAAAAAACTAAAAGCACATTCAAGTATTACGAAACATTACTTTTAAGCGAAATAATTAGATATATAGAGAAACAGTAATAAAGATAAAAGCGATTAAATTCTAATGAAAGGACCTAAAATTCTAAGAGATCATTTTGATAGCGTTACATACTCTGAAAATCACTTGAAACTATTACAACAAAAAAGAGAACGATCTAAAACGTTGCTGGAGATGTTCGTTAAAGAGGGTTTGAATCCATTTATTTATGGTAGTATTGCTCGAGGTGATATTCATAACGATAGCGATATCGACATGGTTTTAATACAATCAATCGCACCGTATCAAATAGAAATAATACTTGAAAAAAATGGTTTTAAAAATTACTTCCGAGAAATTATTATGGCAACTCCCGCTGACACTTTGAAACTCTACATTTATTTGAACGAATTAGAAAGCATAACAATTCCATTATCTAAGTTCAATAAAAAATCAAGCGAATTTTACGATTTTGGAGGAAAAATTAATCTAAACCAAATTTTAAATAGTATTCGAGTGCCTGGAATCAATAAAAGGTTAGTTTTTATTCAACCTACTTCTGATGGTCATGAAGAATATTCGATTATTGGAAATGAAAATTTAGCTGCAAAGCAGTTGAGTGTTGGAATTAATTTGATTAATGAAAGAAAGAGAGTTCTTTTAAGAAGAGAGAAATTTGGAAAAACAGGCGTATTTTTAAAGAGATCAATAGGGGTGGGAGAGACAACAGAGCTCGTTTTAAAAAAATTAAGCAATAAAAACACCATTGTAAGAAAAAAACTATTACAAAGATGAGAGATCTAGAGATTTTAGAATCCAAAGCACAGACCTTTTACGTAAAGAAAGAAGGAATTCCTAAAGGATGCCAACAATGTTTAAAAGGTACTAAAGCAGTATTATTTCTTAATGGAATCTGTCAGAACCCAAAACACTGTTGGTGGTATTGTCCAATTTCTGAAAAACGAAAAGGTAAGAAAGATACATATATAAATGAGATTCAAATATCTTCTAAAGAGCAGATACTGCACGAACTTAAAGCTATTAATGCGAAAGGTATGAGCATTACGGGGGGAGACCCATTATATGAACCCAACTTAAAAAAAACGCTTGAATATATTAAATTCATCAAAAAAATTAAAGGAAAAAAGTTTCATATTCATCTTTATACCAACGGTCTTAATTTTAGCGAAGAAATTGCGATAAAACTCGCACGAGCAGGGTTAGACGAAATTAGATTCAACCCATCAAAAGATAATTGGAATGTGATGAAATACGCATTAAATAAGGGTATGTCTGTAGGAGCTGAAGTACCTGTGATTCCAGAAGTGGAGTATATAGAAAATTTGAAAAAATTCATTTTTTATTTAAACAAAATAGGCGCAGACTTTATCAATTTGAATGAATTTGAGTATAGTTTACCCAATAGCCAAAATTTACTAGAACGTAATTTCAAATTGGAAGCAGGTACAATAGCTTCTGTAAAGAATAGTAAAGAGTGTGCAATGAAGCTCATACATGATATCGTTCCAAAAGTTACAATAAAAATTCATTTTTGTACGATTATAGCTAAGGATTATTGGCAATTGAGAGAAAGGTACTTGAGACGCGCAAAAACTGTTAAATTAAAATACGAAGAAATCACGAGAGAAGGGTTGCTATTATACGCTCTAATAGAAGGCAAGGAGAAGGATATTAAAGAGTTTTGTAATCTTTTATTAAATGAACTAAAAGTCCCTCAAAACTTCTTATCTTGCGAAGCAACTTATCTTAAATTACCCATAAAGTTTGCTATGGAAGAAAGATTATTGGATTTACTGAATCAACATAATTTACAAGGATACATAATAGAAATGACACCCTTTCGAGAAGAAAAATATCAACAAATAACGGAAAAAACACCTATCAAGTTATTCAAAGAAGAGATGCGACTTAATGATTATTGATACCGTCACTCTTAAGGATTTAGACGAAATCTACAATTTAGAAAGAAGATCTTTTAAGAAAGACTCATTTTCTAAAGAATTAATTCTTAATTTGATAATAAAGAACACATGTTTTTTTAAGCTCATTGATGACGAATCATCGAATAGTATTATTGGGTTCATCATTATTATTCAAGATCGAGAAGAAAGAGTAAACTTAATTAACTTTTTAATTAAAAAAGGGGAAAGAAAAAGAGGTTATGGGAGTTTTCTCTTAAGACACACCCTGAAAAAAGTAAAAACTATAGATAAGATTAAAACAATTGTATTGAATGTAAACTCCAAAAATAAAGCTGCTATTAGTTTGTATCAAAAATTTGATTTTCGAATTGCCCAAAGAATAGAAAATTATTATCGGGACAAGCAAAGCGCTTACTTAATGATATTGGACATTTAATCATTTTCTAAAAACCAAGACTTATAAATAAATTCTATTACAAATTGTGTATAGAACGCATTGATAATGTGCTCATAAAAGGAAACTAAACAAAAAGGTTTGAATTATTATGTCGTTAGGAAACGAATTAAAAGACGAAATTAAAAAAGGTGTTGCTCTCCAAAAGGTTGACGATGAAGAAATGAAAAAACGCGAAGAAGAGAAGAAGAAACGAATGGAAGAATTAGAAAAAGTCAAACAAGCCTTAGGAGCAACAGATTAACACACACAACAGTGTTTTTTGTATTTTTATATTTTTTTTCTTTATTCTTAGTTAACTCACAAAAACCCAAGCAAGATGCAATTTAAGTGTGTTAAACTTAATTGTTAGGGTTAATTATAACAATTTAGGAATTTTGAGTTTGAAGTGTCTAATGAAAATTCTGGATATTGATAAGAAGGAGGAAACAGTTTCATTAAGAATCGAAGATTTAAACGATCTATGGACGCTCTATAATATTATTGCCAAAAATGACCAAGTAACTTCACGAACAAACCGTAGAATAGTTTTAAAAGAGGGTTCTAAAGGAGAAAGAAAACAAATGAAATTGAAACTAAAAGTCGATTCCATCGCATTCCACGAGTTTTCAAATCGGCTAAGAGTGAAAGGAACTATCTTAGAAGGCCCAGAAGATTTTGTTTCGTATGGGACATATCATACGTTTAATATAGAACCAGGGCAAACATTGACAATTGAAAAACCTAAGTGGTTAAAAAGCGAGATTAAACGTCTTAGGAAATCACCTAGATTTCAAACTGATTTTGTCATGCTAATGGTAGCGATCGAAACAGGGTTGGCAACAATCGCGCTCATTACAAATTATAGTCATAATAGAATAGCTACAGTAAAAAAAAACATCCCCGGCAAAAGATACGAGCAGTCACATCGAAATAAAGCGTACGAAGAATTCTATAGAGATATTAGTAGCATAATTAAAGAAAAAACAGAACGTGTAGACTTAAAAATCATTATAATATGTGGTCCTGGGAGCACTAAGGATCACTTAAAACAATTTATTAAAGAAAAATCCCATATAACGAGGTTACCGAAAATCGTAAGCATTCAAGCTGGCTCTGGAACTGAAAGCGCTATTCTAGAAACTCTTAAATCAAAAGAACTCAAAATCCTACTAAAAAATGTTAAAATTTTCCTTGAAACTGAGAAAATTGAGGAAATTTTTCAGTTATTCAGTACCAATTCAGATTTAATTGCAATTGGATTCGATGAAATCTCGAACGCTATTGAAAAAAGGGCAGTAAAAGAACTTTTTTGTGCAGATATTCTTATACGAGGTGCATCAAAGAAACAGAAATTAAGAATAGAACAAATATTAAACGATGTAGAATCTTTAGGGGGAGAAATTCATATTTTAAGCAGCGAACATCCAACAGGGCAACAAATAATTGATTTAGGATCTATCGTCGCTATATTAAGATTTAAAATTTAAGAATTGCAAAATTATAACATTTATTCTAACATGAATGATAAAATACAATATGTTGATAAAACCTCTAATATCCCTCTAATGGGAGTAGATTTTTTAGGGATCATTGATAGAGGGACAAATGTAATAGAATTTAAACCAATTACTCTTTGTAACCTCAAATGCAAGTACTGCTTTGTAAATTCTGGTAATTACGACACAAACTTCATCGTAGATTCCAACTACTTAATCGAAAAAGTTTTAGATATTGTCAGAATAAAGGGAGCCTACAATCTTGAAATTCACTTTTCGCCTTATGGAGAGATATTACTTTACAAAGAACTTGAAAATCTGTTAAAAAAGCTCTCAGATATCAAAGGAATCTCTGTTATATCGACGCAATCTAATGGTTTATTACTTTCGAAACCAGTTATTAAAAAATTAAAAAAATCGAACCTCACTCGGATTAACATAAGCCTAAATAGTTTAAAAGAGGAGACGGATTGTTATCTTTGTAACTGTACTCAGTATGACGTCGATAAGCTTATTAAAAATATTTATTCGCTGATGAACTCCAACATACAGGTATTGATCGCGCCGGTATGGTTTCCCGGAGAAAACGACAAGGATATAGAAGAAATTATAGAATTTGTTCTTAACGCGAGGAATGAGGGATATTCAAAGAGTCAATTACAAATAGGTATCCAGAAATATTTGATTTACAAGACTGGTAGAACCCTTAAAAAAGTACAATCAAAATCTTGGGGGTATTTTTATTTATATTTATCCAAGTTAGAGAAAAAATTCAAGATTAAATTAAAACTGGGACCTCACGATTTTGGAATTCATAAACGTAAACGCGTATCAACCTTGAATCTTCAGAAAAATGACTTACTTAAAATAGAAATAGTATCTAGGGGAAGGTGGGAAAATGAGTGCATTGGCAAAATCAATAATTCTCTTGGAATAAAAGTATTATTGAAAAAGCCACTTGTTTTTTCTGAAGAACTAATTGGAAAAATTATTGAGGTTAAAGTAATAAAAGCAAACTATAAAGATAATATACTCACTGCCTTATTTCCTCATAAATTGTAACTTAATAAAAAGACTAAAAATTATAATTACGAATTTACATTAGAATAGTATCGCAATAAAACATTAATCAATATTTTTTAAGTTTGATTATAATGACTCCAATTATAACGCATGAAGATGAACTTGAACTATCAAGTCTGGAAAAAGAATTAGTATCCCAAATAAAGAAACTAGCAAAGGCTCAGAGCACATTAATTGATTCTCAAAAAAAGTACGCCGATAATTTAAAAAAAGCAACACTCACTCGAGAAACACTCAACAGAACATTTAGAGATGTATTGAAACACATGCAGACTCTAGTACGAGAGAAAAGATCAAATATTAAAGACGAAGAAGTGAAATTATTCCAAGATATTATTCACAAAAACGATGAATACATAGAAGTAAACAACAAGTATATTGATTCGATTAAGGATATTGCCGTAAAAAAAGACTACTTAGTCGAAAAAAAATACGAATTTGCTTCGGCTTTAAGCGAAGTAGCAAACAAAAGAAGCGTAGTCATCAAAAAAGCATTATCTGTTGAGAAAAAAAAAAACGATCTAATCGAAGGAGAAAAAATGAAACTTTTAGAGTCTGAATTGAACGATTTGCAAAGAGACTTTGATCGCGCTCGAGATATTTTAATAAAAAAAATAGACCAATTTTTACAGGTTAAGAACGAAGTAGATGAATTGTGGGTAAATTTAAAAAATAATGTCAACAAAGCTAGCTGACTTTAAACTTTTTTTATTTTATTTTTATACAATTATCACATATGAACTTAAATTTATTAAATAGTTCAGATATATAATTATTAGAAAAAATACTTGGATAAATCGTTATTATTAAATTCGAGAGAATAAAATGGCAGAAGAATTCGCAAATTTCATGCAAGAAACAAAAAAGGCTCCTTTAGAAGAAAAACTAAACGCCTTTGGAGACATCGTTGAAAGAATGATGTTTGTAATTTTAAAAATACCCGACTTAGTAGATCAGTCTTTAGCTACTGTAAATCAAAAAATATCCACATTGGAATCACGATTCAATACGATTAACAATGAGGTATCATCATTAAGGACCAAAGGCGTTGGGACATCCCCAGTAATCGCTTCACCTACCTCCCCAAGCAGCGCACCACCGCCTTCTGGAGGCCCGCCTGGAGGTCCACCTGGAGGTCCACCTGGAGGTCCACCACCACCTGGAGGACCCGGAGCCGCTCGTCCAGCAAGTCCGGTGAGCTTAAGAGGTGCCATAATGGGCGAATTAAAGCAACTTTTTTCTAAGAGAAACCAATCGTGATAGTTACTTTATGAATTATTTTTGCAAAGTAAATTCGCTCCAAACCTTCGCGATTGAAGAAATTTTTTCGCTATTATTTACATGCAGTTTAACTTGAGACGATTTATTTTCAGTCGTTCATTATTAAGTATAATCTAAGTGTTTTTAAAATCAATTAAAATTAAAACTAAAAAAAAAATATATTACCATAAGAAGTATTCTGTTTTGATTTGATTTCTTTGGTGTAAGAATTATCAGTAATGGTTCAGAAGTTAACAGGGTAAATGTTGCTCACGATTTACAAAGACAAATCCTAGAAATTATGTCCCTCGTGAGGGTTATAAATAATTATTATTATAAAAAAGCAAAGATAGAAAAAAAACCAAAACCTCTCACACGAAAAGGGTTAAAAGACGAGTTAAAAAATATAGAACGAGATGGAGATTGGCTTCACACCGTTCCGTTAGCTATAAACTCGTTAAGTGACGATTTAAATATTAAGAAAGATTCCTTCAAATTTCCCGATAGCATAATTTTATTTGAGGCGTGGATGAATTTAGGTTTTGGAGCCCTTTTTCCTAGATTAGTGCTTCATTACAAATTTCCTGGATTTTTAAAAGGCGAAAAAACGAGGAATGTTTTCCAATTCACATATTCAACTTCTAGAGGATTCGGATTTCCCATATACTTTGGTCCAGAATTCTATGGGTATATGTTAACGATAGGTAAAATTTTAGAACCTTTGTTTAAATGGAGCCACACTATCTGTCACAGAGCAAATCAAGTGATTTATCTTGTTGGAAAAAAATATGAGATAAAAAGACATCACCCTGGAGAATTTGAATCTGTAATTATATCAGAGTATAATAACAAAGTGTTTAAAGTAATTGACACACTTTTACACGGATATTATACGCAAGACCCAAAAACACTTGGTGTGTTCTCAAGTTTAGAAAATGCGTTAGATAATGTTACATTTTCTTATTCTGTAGGAGATCACGCTATGTCTGCTGAAAGAGAAAAATCAAAGAAAACAATTAGCGTATCATTAATTACGCACGACACTATCGTTCGAAAATACAATGTAAATTTTTACGACTATTTAAATGATTTAATAGCAACAGAAAAGTTGATAAAAAGAAAGATCATCCACTTTAAACAGTTAAGGAAAGAGTTTATTAGTAATCTAAAGAGAATTGATAGAATTAAATTTAGAATCGATCAATCTAAATCATTTTCAATTCCAAGTTTGAAAATTTCTCAAAAATTTTCTCAAATTCAAGAATGTTCCCTTCATGTTCGACTTATGGAAATAATTATGAAAATGCTATGGACAACCCCCCTTTATACCCATACGATTCATAAAACTATCGACGACGAATTCAATCTTCAAAAGCAGAAACGAAATGAATTTATAACTGATTTTAGTAATACATCAATAGATTCAATTTTTTTACTCTTCATAAAGAAATTCGAAGAAAGAAACTCGTTTTCTTTCAAAGAAAAGGATGTTATCAATGAATTAGTTAATCTTAAGGATAAAATTGGACCTATGTGGCTTAACTTTAAGGAGGAACATTTCAATTTTGCTTTGAAAAAACTAAGCGATCTTTCTACTTTATCGTTGAATGATGTTAGTTATAGGAAGGTTGTAAACGAATACATAGACAACCTTATTCCAATTTTTTCAATTTATGAAATTTTTAATAGAGCTCTTTCAGAATCCGTTTATCCCGAATCAGTTCCTCAAATAAAACGGTTGGGAGGATATTTTGCTAGTATATTAACCTCAAGGTTTAATCCTTTCGGAGTAAACCTAATGAATCTTTTTAATAAATTAGCGTTTAATAACTGGAGCTATCTAATAATAAATAGAAAATTAAATCGAAAACAATTTTTCAAATTGATAATGAAACTTCCTATTTGGAAAAATATTCCTAGGACTATTAAAAAGGAAATACTTAGCTCAGATTTTTAACTGTTCATGTAGGAGCTGATTTTAACGAGGTTAGAATTCAAGAAAGCCTGGATCGTCAAAAATATCTTCGATTTTTTTTGCTTTCTTCATGTCGCTTTCGTCGTGCTCTGTAAATAAAGACTCGTCATCTGTTTTTATTCCTTTCTCTAACTCAAGGGAGTCTAGTTGAAGTAATGCATCCTTTTCTAATCTATTATATTCTTCCGATCTAATTTTCCATTTATTAACTACATCAAGGTTAATATTATCTTCATCTTCTAAAGCCTCAGCAGCTTTAGCTTTGCAAATATCCGATAAAATAGAATAAATTAGAACCAATTCCCCCCATTCATTTTTCGGTTTAAGTTTCTCTAAGCGTTTTTCTAATCTCTGAAGTTCTTGATCAGCGTAATGAATATCGATAAAATCTCCAAAGGCATCAACGGGTTCTGAGATTGAATTAACTAAAACTTCCTTTGTTAAACCACAATGACCACACTTCACTGTAGCAATTGCGCTTTTCCGAATATTCTTAACCTTGATAGATTTTTCACCGCAATCCATATTAAATGGGATATCCATTTAGTTATTTGGGCATGTGAAAATCTTTGGAACTCTCTTAACTCTTTTATATGATTGTTGTTTACGTTTCCTTCTTCCCATTATTCAAACACTAATTATTGTATATACTATATAAGAAAAACATACCAAAAAAGTTTTGTTACAATAATTTATAGTAATCATAAAAAACATTTTAATTCCCTGAGTTCATAAATTGAGCTTTAATTTGTTTATAGGTCTTATGGTTTAATGAGTCCTTAATAGGATTAATATTTTTAAAATTCATTTTTCGCCAGTAAACTTATTCTCTATGTTATTATTTAAAAGAAAAAAGAGTTCTAAGAATTTTAAAAACAGATTAGAGCCGAGTTTTAGTTTAAATCGAAAATTTTTTTAGGAATGATACTTTACTGTAATTACTCTTTTTCACAGAATTGTCTTAGCAGTTTAAAAAAAATGAGTGGAATTTAGGTATGGAACATACGAATTTGTCATTAGAATATGATAAGAGCCTGATAGAAAGGGTTCTGGACGATCTAGATATGAGATACATTATCATGTTTTTGTATATTATCAGAAATGACTTGTTTAAAGACTTAAAGGATCCAAAAATTATAGAGTCTTATGAGAGAGTCATCATTTTAGACGAAATATTTAAAAATAACATACTCAACTTTTGGGAAGAAAATTTTATTGAAATAGCTACCGATCTGGGCTTGTTTAAAAATATTCGTAGCATTAGAGAATTTAATCATAAAGATGGGGATTTCACAATACGATTAGGAGAAGAGACAATTACAATCGAGAACGACAAAGTATCCGTGCCAGATCATACTCTTTTCTTAATGATAAATAAAAAATTTAAGTTTCTTACAAAAAGGAATTATAATTTAGCCTTGATTAAATTAAAAGGAGTAAAATGTCAGAATAGTAATCTGATTCATAATTTTATCTCTCAAATGGGAGAAAACGATTTTGCAATATCTGATGACATATACTACATATTAGATCAATTTGGTAATGTTTATCAGGCAATAAAAATTGAGATCACAATCGAAGGGGTTCACCAGAAATACTTAGATATGAAAGAAAAAATTAACGAGTATATAGATATCTTTGAACCAAAATTGAGGAGTAAATCCGTGTTAAAAAAAATATTTAAAGCGATTGAGAATGAGAAAGATGTTTTTAAATATCTGAGGGATGAAAAAATTGAACTTCCTGATAAGTTCAACATTGACGAAGATTCAGAGAGAAATGAAATTGGCAATGACTGGTATTTAAGAGTGATGGCATTATTGAACACTAGGTTTAAGATGGAACAACTCGACGAGAAAATATTAGAAACCAAAAAATATTATTCTGGAAAAGATAAAATGTTTAATTATCTTGAATTTATAGAAAAAGTGTCTTTTAACGAAGATAGCATAGTAAATAAAATTCAAAACATTCTACTTAAACTCAGAGAGGATTTAATAAAAATTAATAAAGAACTTGGAGTATTAACGAAAAAAGAATTAAAATTATTAAATTTAGATTATGAACGGTATTTAATTACAAGAAGTGATGATTAAATTTGAAGTGTTCAGCATGTAACATCGAAATGGAACCTTTGGTTTCTGGAATTTACCAATGTCCTCAATGTAGAAGAATTGTGAAGCAGAAAGACGAAAAAGCTGAAGCTGAAGCTATGAAAGAGGTAGAAAAAGGAGAATTTCTCGAAGGAGAATATTTTCACAATAATCTAAGTCTAAACAAAAAATACGAAGAGTGCGAACAAGGAATTATTATAAATAAGACCGAATCTCGTTTATTTGCTGTGTTAATCTGTCATAGCGCTTATCTAAGAGACGAAAAATATGTGAGACTCTCATGGTGGAAAAGTTTTCAGCATGCTGGTATGTTTAAAATCTATGAAAAAGCCGTTCTAAATAATACTATTATCACATTAGAAAAATTTAATAAAAATTTTGACGATATTTGGACTTGGGGTGGAAAATACGGAGAAAAAGAACCTAAAACCAAAGATGCAAAAGAGAAAGAAAAATATTTAGACCTAATTAAATTCAGGATTTTAGAACACCGAACTTGCCCAAAATGTCAAAAAAAAATGTCAAAAAAGAAATCTCATTACGAATGCCAACATTGTGGTGAAATAGTTATACTGGAGGGGTATAATCAACCAATTTTTAACATACAATCATCAGAATTGGATTTAGATTTTCAATCCAATTTCCCCATCAATTATTACTTGCCAGTAAGCGGTATAACTGTGAAGTGGTTAATGGGAGAGTGGAAAGCACTAGCAGTTATTCACGATAAAGATAATCCTAATAAACAATGGCTAAGATTTTATTGGTGGATGCGTGACTTAAGCAGTTTATTAAAATACGGAAGGAGAGAAATAGGTGAAGGAATCCAAATGGGCTGGAAAGCCCAAAGAGGAGTTGCGTCCCCTAACATCTACGATAAAAAACTTATCACGCCTTTAATCAAAGCATTAAAGAGAATAAAACAAGAGTTAGATTGGTGAAATTGAAAGAAGACATACAATTTAGGTGAACAAAATGGAAAGTAATCAAGAGGGCACTTGGCACGAACTTCTTCAAGACTTCGAGAAGGGTTTAGATAAAGCTATGGATGAGCTCGAAAAACGGGATGTGGAAAACATACCAGGTGCTAAGGAAGCTTTAAAACAGAGGTTAAAGAATATGAGGCTTCATTTTGCTAAAAATAATGGTGAAATTTTTTTAAAATCCATTGATGATAAAATTCAAAATGCGTTTTTCCCTAACACAAAAAATTTTTCTGATGCATTTCAAAAAATAATAAAATCTCGTACTCACGAACAAGATTTTATCATAAACGAACTGTTAAACGGATTCGTGGCTTCAAAAGCTAAAGCTGTTGCTACGGGAACTCAAGGACCCGTAATTGATAGAATGGTCGAAGCTTTTAGTAAAAGAAATGATTTTCATATTATTGATCATCAATTTTATGCTATGTTTGGCGACCCTAATAAACCTCGACACTATATTAAAAGTCAACTTGAAGAGTTGGTTAAATTATTTGGTCTCGTGTCAAAAGAATTAATTATAGAAAAGGATGTTAGAAAAAGCGAAGAAAAAATATTCACTTTTTATACTTTTCCGGAAAAGATTATTAAAATACTAGAAGAGAAATATTTAATACTCGACGAAAAATTAGGATATACATATGTTTCTGAAGCATTTGATAGAAATGTATTCATATGTATGTTCTTAGCAAATGTGGCCATTAATAGAGATGATTTAGATAAGATTGGTGGATATTATACTTTAAATGGTATCTCGGCCATTTTTGCGTTAATTCTGCTGTTAAGTTTTTTACCTAAATTATCAATAGATGAAACAAACCCCATCCTTAACGATCCTAATTACGATACAGATACTATGAGTGTTATTCCTAAATCTTGGATGATGAAACAAGTTTTAGAACCATTGTTCGAACCTTTAATTAAAATCATTGCTTACAGATTAGGGGGTGGTTTATGGTTGTCTAAAATAATTGCTTCAGATATTAATAAAAAAATCCATAATCAAATACGTTTTTTGATTAAAGACGTCAATAAATGGGTTCTCGGTCAACTCGTAAGAGTAGAAATACCAATCTTCGTAGAAATTTCGAATATTTTCACAGAAATCGTAGTGGGCTACGATGAAAG
Source organism: Promethearchaeota archaeon (assembly GCA_030599585.1). GTDB lineage: Archaea > Asgardarchaeota > Lokiarchaeia > Sigyniarchaeales > SOKP01 > SOKP01. The sequence goes on from JAUVNS010000009.1 coordinate 73,459, forward strand.
TTAATAGCAATGATAAATTGAGTGAGAATTATGAGTTATAAAAGAAAAACAACAAGGAATGTTAGGCCTGGGAGAAAAAGGGAGAAGTGGACAGATATCTTACCGAGGTACCTTACATTTTTAACTCATATGCGCCCAATACTAAGAGAAACAAGAAGGATAATAATTGATTTGGATGCCGACCTTCTTTTAGATACAGAAATTCTAGACAAAATTCGGGAAGAAGAAGAAAAGCGAAATTTTAGAAAAGTAAGAGCTTTATCAGAATTTTCCGCAATGTACAGGTCAAATATCTATGAAATTATAAAAGATTTCTTAGTTAAATATAGGAATCAAATACCTATCCTTGATATTAAAGATTATATTATTGAATTCTTATACGAATCAATCGGGGCTCTGAATACTTTGTCACACATCACTAACCCAGACGAAGCAAATTTAGAAAACACATATCTTTATGTTTTAGCTAAGTTCATTGAAGAACGACTCTTCTCTCGAGGTAGAAATTTAAGTATTATATATAGTACCTTATTAGGTTATTCTTCAGATTTATACGATTGTCAGAGACATATGCTCCAACCACATACTTATTATCGTGAAAAATTAGAATCCTCTGATTTATTTGAAATTCCTGGAATATCCCCTAAAGTTTACAATATTATCAATAACGTAACCTCACTTTTTAATTTGGATCCGAATTTCGGAGAATTCCCTGAACGAGAAAATCAGGAACTGCCAATGATATTAAAACCTGAAGTATTCGATCCTTATATTGATTCTATAGCAAATGCAGAAGAAGAAGCTATCGTACAAATTTCTGAACGATTTGGACTGCGATTAATAGACGGAATCTTCCTTGCTCCAAGAGAAGACCTAGTAGATTTACTAACAGAAAATAATTTTTTGCGAAAAAATTCACAATCAGATGGAAAAGTACGATTAATACCTCAACTAAGCAATGAAAGCTTATTTCTCTATTATTTAGCTTTCGCATCCCAGAGAAGAGGTTTTTTATCGAAAGAATTAATAAATTGGATTTCAATGAATTTCGCTTTTTTAATTTATATGGGTATTTTGAAGTGGAAGTTGTCAGATCAAAATATTTTCTATCCTATCTTTAAGGATTTACAGACAAATGAGAAGATTTTACCTTATTTAATGAAACTTCTCTGTTTTCCTAACTATCTAAGTATTGATAAAATGAAAATACGGGATTCTCCACAATATAGAAAAGAAATTTTTAACTTTATTGGTTCTCAAATCGATAATCTTAAAGATTTTATCTCAGAAATAGCTGAATTTTGTGAAAAGTTTGATAAAGAAAGAAAAAATAACTAAATTAGAATAAAAAGAGATGAGAAAAATGAGCAATTCAAAAGATGATGGAGACGGGAAGATAACTTTCACCGAAGACGTCATTAAAAGTAGGTTAGGTAAATATGGAGCGGTATATTTTCCTTCCGCCATACAAGAATCAATAGATGATATTCTAGGTAATGAGAATATAAAAGAAATTTTACACGATTTCTTTAAAGCTTTGAAGAAATACTATGAATTTAGTAAACGATTAAAGGGAGCAAAACTCAACCCGAGTTTAACCGTTCTCTTGTATGGCCCACCAGGTACAGGTAAAACTTCTCTAACAAGAGGGTTTGCAAAGCATTACGATATTCCATTATGTGTAGTAGAAACTGATAGGTTAGTTTCTCCATTGCTAGGAGATACTATTAAACAAATCAGGAATGTCGTGGATTTAGCAGCAGAGATAGCAAAGGAACGTGGTAATTTTATCCTTTTCTTTGACGAAATAGATGCTATAGGCTCCGAAAGATCTAATATTCATGAAGTAGGTGAGATCAAACGAGCTGTTATTTCATTTTTACAAGTAATTGATAGAATAAATTATGAGGGAGTACCCTTAGCAATTTTTGGGGCTACCAACCATCAAAATCAACTAGACTCAGCGATTTGGAGGCGGTTCACGTTTCACTTTAGCTTTGAATTCCCAGAATATCCTCTGAGAAAAAAAATAATTGAATCATTCCTTGCTAAAGTTAAAAATGCGAAAATCGGCGTTGATAACTCAATATACACCAATTTAGCCAAAGAATACGAAATGATTCAAAAGATACATAGTAATCTTACAAGTAAACTAGGATACGAAATCTCTGAGTTTAGTGATACTCTACTTTGGGACGAAATCAATAAAATCAGCAAAAACCAAGGATTGTTAGAGCTTACAATAGGATTTTCAGGTTCAGATATTGAAAGAGGAACGAAAGTATCGCTCTTAAAAGCTATTAATACAGAACGCTTAACTTACGATTTATTTTACAATTCTCTAAAATTAGTGGGAGGGACCGCTATACATGTTGAAAGACAAGATATTTTAACCGATTCAAAACAAAATTTTTTAAAATCTTCGAAAAATGAGCAGAAAAAACGCTATATGAAAAGTCCTCCAGAAATCTAAGATATTTTTTTTTAAATACGAATAAAAAAATAAATTTACTTGAAAAAATGGAAATAGAATTATTTAACCTTGAAAAGATAAAGGGATTAACCGCCCCCATTAAAGCTTTACAAGGAAGAGTCAACCAAGTATCAAATCTCGTAAAAAATATAGAACCTGACCAAAAATTAGCTTCATCTTATTACGGAAACAATTTACTTTTTAAAGAACTCGAACAATTAACAAAATATGTAGATAAAATCAATGATAATTTAAAGATTGTCTCAAACAATAACATTAACAAATTTTTAAAATTGAAAAACTACTTAATCAATAAATACAAGCAATCAATTAAAGATAGCTTGAAAACCATTGATTTGGACAATGAAAATTTAACACAGATTGGCCTATCATTAATTGAAAATAAATCAATTAGTAAAATAATTGAAAGAATAACGTACATTCCTTCTGTCACCATTAAACAGTGGCTTGATTTATTAGATGCTTTAAATCAGAACACGATTTTCCTAAAATCTGTTGACAATTTAAGAGAACACTATAAAACAATTTTACAGGACAAATTAAAAAAGGAACTGGCAAAAATACCCCGTAATGTAGAATCTTTCACAATCGAAGATTTTAAAAGACAATTTCATATCACACCTGAGTTAACCTATGATAAATTCATTCAATCGATTGAACATAAACTTACTGAAGAAGAATTAAAATCGAAGAAAGAGCTCTTGGAAAAAAAAAAAGAAAAACAAAAGATTGAAGACCTAAAAAAACAACAGGAAGAGCAAACGGAATCTTATGATAGTTATTTAAAATTCTCAAATAAAGAATTCGAAAGAAGATTGCGAAAACAGAAACGCGAAAAATTGACTGATATTAGCGACACGGAAAACAAGAAGGACATTGAAATAACAGAAGAAATCTCCCAGAAAATCGAGATGTTTAAAAAACAAATGGATAAAAGATCACAAGACCAACACATTAATCTCGGTGATCCTAGCGCAGACCCAATAAAATTAATTAGGGAAAGAAAAAGAAAAAAAAAGGAAGAGTATGACGAGTTTAAGGATCATTTTGAAAGCGATTAAATACTAAAGTGGAGTGAAATTACGCATTAATAAAAAAAGGACTGAGATTATTGTAGGAGAAAATAAGATCTTTATAGAAGATCGATATACTTTAGTACAAGGGAAATTTAAGCTTAATCAATTTCATGAATATTATAATGACGATTATCTTAAGATTCAAGAAAATTTGGATTTAATTCCAGTAGAAAAATTTATCAAAGTAATTTCAAACGAATCAAATAGCTTATCAGGCTTAACAAATTTTACCAAAATACTAGATCTCTTATCTGGTTATAGTAAGATTGTTGAAAATAATCTAGAAATCTATGTAAAATTTAGCGAAAATATAGAAATTTTGCATACCCTCTTTAAATTGATCTATTTCTCAACAAAAATGAAAACCCTGTCTAAAGAGTTAGAATTATCAAAAATTCGTAATCTTTCGAGCGATATCTTAGCTACTGCAGATTTAATGAAAAGTTTGGCAGAATCTATAAACAACAACAAGGTCAAATCGTCCTACATCAAAGAAGATTATTTTCAACGGAAAAATCAAATTGACAAAATCAAGAAAGATCAAACAATTTATGAAACACTAATTCAAGATCAATCCCAAATTAAAAAAAATTGTTTTGATCAAATCAATAAAATCACTAGGCAATTAGAGGGCTCAAAAACAGAAAATGAAAATGAATCGTTTTTACGGTTAGGTATTGATACAAATTTAACAAATTCAGAGAAGATAAGAGCCCTTCAAAAAAGAGCAAAAGATACGCAATATGAAATTAACAAGATTAGGCTAAGATCAAAACAATCACAAGCAGAATTCGAAGAATTATCGCCAAATTATGAAATTTACAGAATTGATTATGAAGAAATTTTAGAAGCCATAAACGAAGACGAGAAGAAATTGAGACAAGTTCAAAAGGACTATGAAAAAAAAGTTATGGAAAATAAAGAGTTTCAATTTGGAGAGACTAAAGAGTTACTCTCACGACCTATTAGGCCATCTTTAGAGATTGAACAAGAACTAAAAAATGTTGAAACTGAATTAGATAATTTATCGTTTCCTGTTAATTTAAATAAGAAAAACTTACCAAGTAAAATACCTATAATAACAGAGAAGTTTAAAGAAATTGATGCTATCCTTAGAAATAACGATGATTATATAAATATTAACGCAAATGAAGAAGAAATCGAAGAATTTTTTGAAAATTTTCGTATTTTTGAGAATCTTCTTAAGAACTTTGAAAATATTGCGAATAAGTTTCTAAAAACAATTCAACTCCAAGTACAGTTTAACCTCGTTACAAACCAAATGAACACTGCTTTTTTGATAAAGACGGATTTCACAAGAAATTTTAAAATTAAAGTAAGTTTTGAGAATTTAACTACTCCTGAAAAAATTTTTTTCCTAATAAGTTTTTTTATCTCGTTTAAAGTTTTGTTAAATTCAAAAAATATTATTTTTTCAAATTTATTCATTCTTCCGGTATATAATAAAGGTGGTTCAATATATAGAACCATCAGGAAAATTATCCCTTTATTTGAAACTGACGAAAATTTATCTGATGTGAGTATTATATTGCTTATGTCAAATCTAATGTTGAAAAAAGATATCGAAAAATTGAAAATTATAAAAGTAAATGAGAGTTGATGAGAGATCAAATGGAAACTGTGAATTTTGAAGATATTGTGAAAAATATCGCTAAAATTGTCATAACAAGCCCACAAAAAATGATTAGAGAAGAAGATCTTCTGATTTTAACTAAGAACTTGGATTTTGAACAGGTGATAAGCGCTGTTTATTCAAATTTGAAAAATGTTGGGTTTGAATTTATCAAATCAAGGTTTTTAGATCAAAATTATTACATTTTAACTTCTGAAGGAAAAGATGATAGAGTTACTCCATCACAATACGGAACTCTAGCCCTAATCCTTGCGCTTAGCAAAGAATTGGATGAAAACTTAGACATAAATGATCTAAAAAATATTTTTAAAGAAGTATGGAATACTGATATGAAATTTTTAATCGAAAACGATTATTTAAGGAAAATCGAAGATCAAAACATACTAAAAATAACGCCATTAGGAAAAGCACTTTTAAAAAATATAATTAAAGATATTGAATTAAAAAACTTGTTGGAAGCCTTTAAAAGAAAAAAAGAAACAGCTTAAAGTTAAAAAAATAATAGATTTACTTAATCCTTGTCTAAATCGATATTAAATTGGTCGTAAATTTTTTTCACGCGATCAGCAGAAGGGCCAGTACCTCTCACACCGTCTTCATTTACGATAATTTTCCCATTTAAAATTGAAATAATGTTTTGTTCTTCTATGTAATTTACATGCCCTTTAGAAAAAATTGTTGCAATTCTGTCTGCTAACGCTGCCATAGGAAACGGTTCTTCTTCAACAGTTACATAACGATAATACGAACTTCTAATCATTAGTTTTGGGAAAACTTTACCTTTTTCATTTTTAACATTTGTAAGAATGAGATTACTGTCCTCTGAAACTCCTTTGAGTTGTCCTACGAAGAATTTATCATTATCAAGATAAACTTTAACAATTTTATCAATCAATAAACCTAATTCGGTATTATATTGCCTTAAACTGATATTTCAACACCTTCAATAAATAATAATTTGTACTATATTATTATATTCATTTACTTTTATTTTTAATTTAATTTCTACATCATAAATTTATGCATTTTAATTGGAAAATAGTTCCTTTATTAATTCGGATATATTCTCTTCTGTAATAGCACTGGTTGTAATCACTTTAATATTCGGGTTTATTTCAATAGCATCCCTAATCATTTCATCGAGATTGACATCTATAACATCAATTAGATCTATTTTATTTATGATTGCTATATCAGAAAATTTAAACAGCATAGGGTGTTTACGAATTACCCATGGGCCTTCAGTAATTGAGACTACTACAATCCGCTTATCAGTTCCTAAAATAAAATCTGAGGGGCAAATTAGATTACCCACATTTTCTATAAAAACAACATCAAAATTATTTAAATTATAATTTTTTAATACTTGAGAGATATGATATGAATTTAAGGCACATTCTCTACCTGTGTTAATCTGAACGGTCTTAACGCCATATTTTTCAATGCGATCAGCATCTATTCGAGTGACAACATCCCCATTAATAACTAAAACTCGCTTATTTCTTGAGATATTTTTCGAAATTGATTCCAATAAAGCAGTTTTTCCTGCACCTATAGCTCCAACAATATCAAAGGACAAAATATTATGTTTTTTGAATATTTCTTTATTTCGAGCCGCTAGATTCTCATTGTGTTCAATTAAATCCTCGTTTAATTCAATAACTTTTGATAATCCATCTTCAGGCATATTATTTTAATGATTTAATTAAATTAAGATAAAAAAAATAAGATGTAATCGTTGATATTTTTTACTAATCAAAAAAAATTCACATAAACATTCTATACTTATAAACCAAATATGATCCTACCACTCCACCTAATTCAGGGAGATAGTAGAGAAAAGATAGGAATGAACCACTTAACCCAAATAGTAATCCGGGAATTAATCTAAATAGAATAATCATAAGTAAGAAACTCTTTCCACTCATCCTGATGGGAATTATTACTACGCGTGCTTTTAATCTTTGATTCATTGCAGGGAAAATTGTAAAAGTAAACAAACCGTATAACCCCCCCCAAACTAATCCAACACTATCAAAATTAGAGGGACTATCTAAAGGATAATAAAATGTTATCCCCAGCCTCAGTATAATATAAAATAATATCGAAACAAACCCAGAAAATAAGAATAATTTCACTAAGAACTTCGTTCCAAAAGCTGTTTCAAGCATTTTCCCCATTAAAAAAGCAAAATAAAAGATTATGAATATAAGAATCATTGAAAAGATGAAGAAATCATCGAATGGATTAATTGAATAAATAAAAAGAGACGTAATAAAAGTGTGATATGTAAATTTGTAAATTATCGCATTTAAGCTTAAAAAAACATACTCTTCTATACCCAAAATTCTAAATATTATCGCTACTATTGAAAAGGAGATAATTAGTAAAAGAATTACTTTAATACCTTGAAATTGTGATCTCTTAGACGAGTATCTGCGTATTTGCTTTGCAGATTTTTTCTCCTGCCTTTCTTGTCTTCTAATATATTTACTCACATTTATTGTTCCTTTATTTGTATCACTATGGTTAAGCTTAGATTCTTTAAGAGCTGAAGTTATGATAGGAATATGTTTTGATTCAAAACTACATTGGTGATTCTCAGGTAATCGATGTTCTTTACAATAAGCTCCTCCGCAATACTTGCATTTAAATGGTAAGAATGGTATTTTTTCTCCACAATGTTCGCAAAATGTCATGAAATATTCCTTATAGTCTACAAATCGTATTACTAATTATCAAGTATTTCTATTTAAGTTTACTTTCTTACATTTTTAAAATTTCGATCCTTGATAATTATTCTTATAAATTTATTCGTGATTCTTCATATCCTAATCAATGTAAAGAAAATTAAATGTAAAGTCCTACTGGTGAATTAATAAGAAGTAAGGTCAATATTAACATAATAACCAACGAACTCGTTAAGCCAATATAGACTCTTTTATTCCATTTCCATATATTTTGTCCATCTAATATCCCAATAGGAATCATATTAAAAGCTCCAAGCATAAAATTGAAGTAGGATGCATAACCAATGAAAAAATTCAAAGGATAGAGTGTATTAGGTATAAGTAGAGATATAATTAATAAAATCGAACCATAAATCAAATTAACTATTGGTCCTGCTGCTTTACATAGTCCTGTCTTTCTGTTTATTTTATCTAATCCTAATACCACGACTGCACCAGGGAGAGCTAGCATTGGAAACGTACTAGATGAACTTATTAAACTAATAAAGCCCATAACAAGGCTTAAAGTCGTTAAAAGCATCCCAAATGTAAGTAAGCGAAATTTTGTTTGAAGCCCAAAACGAATCGCTACTTGACGATGGCCAAATTCGTGGAAAAGAAATGCAGTCATATAAAAGCCAGCAAGCATAAAAAGAGCCCAAATATAACCCGAATCGATAATCTGATTATAGAATGAAATTATTCCAATCAAAAAAATTAAGCTACATCCAATTATAAAATGAAGTAATTCAGATTTATGTGCCAATAATATTCCTTTAAAATTAATGCCAGAATCAGGATCAAAAGCGTTTTCCGGTACTGCTTGCTCTTGACGATACCACGTATAAGTTCCATCAGTTGTTCCTCGCGTGGTAGTTTCTGTAAAACTACTTTGTTCTGTAAATGACGGAGTTGTTTGTGATGGAGCTGCATATTGAGGAGTCAATTGTGATGTCGCATGAGAAGTATAATTCAAGCTCTCTACGACAATATTACATTCGTGATCAATAGGATCTTTATGCAACGAGCAATACGATTGGCCACATTTAGAACAACCATACAATTCGGAGTTTTCGGTACCACAATGATAGCATTTTGGCATTTTTTATTGGTTCACTTTTTTTAACTATTTAAGAAGAACTTAGATATGATATAAAATTCAACATTAATAATATTAAGTTTAGATAATTTGGAATTCGTTTTTTAGTATATTTTAATAAACTCCAATAGATTGTTAAATTCAGTGATTTCTCCCCCGTTCTTAATTACCATAAAATAATTAAATTACAATTTACATACTTATTTATACAAAGTAACTAAAAACAGTTGATTATTACGGGGAAAAAAACAGTTTATTGCCCAACATGCGAAAAAAGTGTCATTCTTAGAAGGAAGAATTTTGAACATATCTACCACGAAATACTTTGCTTCTCCGTCATCTTAACGATGGGTTTAGGCTTCATACTTTATTTAATCTTGAAATACAGCAAACCCAAAAACAGATGCCCAAATTGCGAGGCAGAATTCGATCTTAGCAATCTTTCAGATCGTAAAATTCTTGAAAAAGATGTTTCTAGTTAGAATTTACTGAACTTTCATTTCGTTTTTGCATCGTGGACAAATACGATCTTTTTCTGATAAATCCTTTTTCACTATCGTCTTTTTGTATTTACATTTTGGTTTAGAGCAGATAAGAACAAATTTCGTTAATTTGGTTGGTGGTTTTTCACCTTTCTTTTCTATCGGCTGAGTCTTAGGTTTTCTTGTTGATCCTGCGTCTTCTTTTTTCTCAGATTTTTTCACAGTTTCTTCTGGTTTTATCCACTTATCCAATCCCAATTCTGAGTCACTTCATCATCTTTAACTGTTAAATTTCCACTAATAAAAATAAAGTAATTACTCACAATATATAACTCTCAGTAATTAATATAAAATAAATAAAAAAAATGTCACTAATCGACATTAAAAATTAATAGGTTTGAACTTTTCCGTTAATTAAACGCTTCCGTAAGTCAATAAAATACTCCTTACTTAACATCTCTTCAGATACTTCTTTAGCTATTTTATCAATGCTCGAAAAGTTTACATTTTCAGCAGGGATCAGTTCTATCGAATTCACCCAAGGATCAGTAATAGGTCGTCCAATCTGGGAAAGTAATTTGACATGCGCTTCTAAGATGTCGCCTTCTCCTCTTTTATAGATTTCTCTACTCATTTCTGTGCCTAGAATGTTATACAATTTACCTACATGGTTTATTGGGTTTTTTCCACAAACTGCTTCCAAACTCATAGGTCTACAAGGAGTAATTAACCCATTCGATCGATTACCTCTTCCTACTTCACCATCGTCTCCCGCTTCAGCTGAAGTTCCAGTTATTGTAAGATAAAGAATTCCTTTATCCACGTTATCTCCTACATTTACTTGGCATGTGACTTCGCGTTCGGGGATGATTTTTGCCGCCAAATCTAAAACAGCGTCTTTAATTTGATTTGTGTAATTAACATATTCATCGGCATCATTGATGTACTTGCTAACCATAGCAGCCGCTACGGTAATTCCTACTTTATTATCGAGTCTTTCCGTCATAACTTTAATATCTTCTCCCGAAGCTTTACATTTCTCTTTGAATTTATCTGAGTTGAGTAGTTTTTCAGCTTCTAATGTTATCTTTTCTACATCTGAATAGGGAGCATAACCTACTCCAAAACTCGTATCGTTTGAAAGTGGTATGTCATCTGTGTGGTGGGAGTCATCAAAAACTCCAGTTAAGTCTATAGATCCAGGTCGGACGGCATAATCAAATTGGATGTCACTATTAAGGTTAAGATTCCTGAAGATATCTGCGAGAATTTTCCTTTGGGTGTCAAGGCAAATAATTGAAACTGGTATATACTCTAATTTACTTTCAGTTCCACATTCAGTGAGGATTTGATTTATTGCTCTTCCCACTATTAAAAAATATTGTGGTTGAATTATCATTCCTCCACCAAACTCTGGTTTAGCCGTCCCCCCAACTAATGCTGCTTTATCAACATTGTGATGGTAAACCCTATCGAAGTTTTCCATATAGTACAGACAAAGCGCCCTCGAACAAGCATCGGCAACTGCGTCGCACACGGTATCCGGGTGCCCCACGCCTTTCCGCTCGCATATTTCCGGAAATTCGCTTTTTTCAATCGGTAAAAAATTCGCTTGTGTAATTTTCAACATTTTACTTAGACTCTATGTGATTTATATAAATAGTTATTTTAATTATGTGGGTTAAAATTAATGGTATTTATAAATAATTATTGATAATAATATGCATAGTTTGCATGAAATATGCGCTTAAATTATAATAATTAAACTTTACGCATTTGAAAATGGATGTATTACCAGATTCTCTACAAATTAGAAGTTTACGAAAGAGTTTAAACATTAGTCAAAAAGAGTTGGGAGAGAAATTAAACATTTCTCAATCTACGATATCAAGAATAGAAAATGGGACGATGGATCCCCCCTACTCCAAGTTCAAACAAATTTATGAATTCTTAGAAAACGAAAGAATATCACGTAAACGATCCACAAAACATGCCGTAGACATCCTTACTCCAGAAATTATATTCATAAATCCGCAATCAACCGTGAGAGAAGCCGTGGAGCTGATGACAAAATACAATATATCACAAATACCAATTTTAGAGAACAATTATAATTATGGGAGTATAACCTCTAAAAAAATTCAGAAGTATATAACTGATGATCCAATAATTTTGAATTTAAAGGTTACCGATGTCAAAGAATTGCCTTTTCCAGAAGTAGAAAAAAATTGGAATGTAAAAGACATCTCAAGTTTATTGTTAAATTATTCAGCCGTTTTGGTTAAAGAAGACAAAAAATATATTGGGATAATTACAGATTCTAATTTTCTTAAACTTACGAGTAAATAAAAAACCCCCCGTATGTCAAACCAGAATCTACAAGTCTGTTTATAAATTAAGAAAATCATACCTAAATTTTATATACCCAATAAAAAAATTTTATTAAACTGTTTAGCTTTCTTAGATTTGGGAATAAATGAATAGTACTATACTTGAAAAAATTGATGATTTGCTGAAAAAAGCAAATTTTGAAACATTCATGTTAGATAATTTTTGCAATAAAAAAAACAAATTTTGCTTTGATTTGCTCGTCAAAAAGAACGATCTCATATTTAGCGTGAAAGTTTTTAATAACATCGATAATATAAGCGCTGAAATAGTTAACGACATTAAATCATTGTCTACGCTGCTAAAATCTAAACCATTATTAATAGGGATTAAAAATCGGTACAATGAATTAGAAGACAACACTATTTATATTAGAGACGGGCTACCCTTCATTACTTTAGCGACTTTAGAAAACATAATTGATAAAGGGTTATATCCCTACATTCTGGCAAGAAGAGGTGGTGGTATTATGTTTTTAAACGGAAACATTATGAAATTCATTAGAGAAAAGCAGGAGATATCACGAAAGGAATTATCGGAGTTACTTGGTGTAACAAAACGTACCGTATGTGCTTACGAAAATGAAAGTATGCGACCTTCTGAAAAAATCGCTAAAAAGTTATCAAACATCCTAGAAAATAAAGATCTCTTTCGGAAAATTAATCTTTTTGATTGGAATTTCAAATTTGAAATTGATTTGAAAGAACCTCAAGAGTACGTTGCTCTTAATCCTTTTGAAACCCACCTTCAAGCAGTTTTAGACGACATTGGAGTTTGTTCTTATTGGTACAAAAATAGTCCAATTCCGTTTAAATTATCTTTGTATTCTAAAGTTTCTGACGATAATAAGGAAAGAAATGTGTTTCCTCTTTTTTCGGGCGTTTCAGAAGAGGATAAAAAGATTAACGAACGTAGTCTCAGTTGCTTAAATATGTTCAACAAATTGTTCAAAGTAAATTCTCTCTTTATTGTAAATAACGACATCAAAATACCAGATTCGTTAAGAAAAATTAAAGTTCCTATTGTTAAAATTAGAAATTTAGAAAAGATAGATGACGAAGAGGAATTTATTGACCTCGTCCAAGAATCAGGAATTTAACCACGATGTTATTTGTGGTATTGACGAGGCGGGAAGAGGTCCCGTATTAGGACCAATGGTAATTTGTGGCGTGTGTTTTTTCGAAGCTGAGTTAAAATTGCTTGTTGATATAGGAGTTAAGGATTCAAAGAAATTATCGCCCAAAAAGCGGACTGAACTAGCTAAAATAATAAAGGATAAATGTATAAGTTATAAGACTATTGTCGTTACGGCTCAAGAAATCGACGCAAGAGAAAAAAATAGAATTACTTTGAATAGACTTGAAGAAATTAAGATGGCAGAAATTATCGAAGCTTTAAAGCCCCATATTATTTATATCGACGCTGCAGATGTGAACGAGGCAAGATTTGGGAAATCTATCCAAAAACTTCTTAAATATTCGCCTACTAAAATAATATCTAAGCATAAAGCAGATGATTTATACCCGATCGTCTCAGCTAGCTCAATAATTGCAAAAGATGCGAGAGATAGCATTATTGAAGAATTAAAAAAGAATTACGGAGATTTTGGATCAGGATATCCCTCTGATGCGCGATCTATAAAATTTCTGAGAGAGTGGATAAAAGAGAAGAAAAAGGCTCCACTGATCGCTAGAAAATCTTGGGAAACTACGAAAAAAATAATTAGAGAAGAAATATCTAACACTAAAATAACTGATTTTGTTAAATGAGATTTACAATCACAACTATTATTATGATTTCTCTTTTTCAAATTATTTTTGAACAGTTAAAATAATGTGATTTGCAGCGTATTTATGAATGTTTATGCTATCGATTATTACATATCCCGCTTTTTCTAAAATTTTTTTTTCTTGCATGTAAATTTTTTCAGACTTTTCTACGCTGTCAATTGATTGAGATTTTATCGCGAGAATTAAAAAGCCCTTATTTTTTAGATAATAATCGCAATTTTCAATGGCTATTTTTGCTTGATTAGGTTGAGCGATGTCTTGATAGACTAGATCGATAGGAGTAAAAATAGATTTAGCATAGCTTTCTGGAAAATTAGCGTTACCTAATAATGGAACGATATTCTTTCTTTTATCGGTGTTTTGAATCAATTGTCTCATGCTACGTTCAGCAAATTCGACTCCGTAAATAACTCCCTCGTAAACAATGTCAGAAAGATGAGAAATTGTAGTTCCAGAGGATGCTCCTAAATACAAGCAACTTAAATCTTTCTTCAAGAATTCCAGCGAAGGCTTTTCCAATATCATCGCAGCTAATTTACTCCTAAAGGGATCCCATTCACGATATTCCTCTCCTTTAAAAGTAATTAGTCTCTCTCCATATACTTTATTGCCAGGAATTAGGTTTTTAGAATAAAGTTTTGGATTCTGTGGTAACCCCGAGATATAAACATTAGAAAATTTTGGATGTGCTCTTATGGTAATGTTGCTCAATTTAACTTTACCTCCTTTTTTTTTTACTTGTTTGTTTTTTATTATATCTAATCTTAGTTTTGGGCTCACTTCTTTTTAGTGGAGGTTTAGGATATTTCTTCTCAATTTCCCGGATTTTTTCGTTTATCACCTTTGAAAGCACATCGGCTACAAACTCACCTCCAAAATAATCTACTTTTGCTGAAATACCAATTTTTCCAGATATAACTCGAGATATCTTCCCTCTATTCCAGGCCTTACTTCCCCGGATTAGGTTCCACTGAAAAATTAAACCGTGTTTTGGGCGTTTTTCACCGGTTTTAAGGAACCTATATAACGCCTTCTCAGCCCCCAATAATTGAACTCTTGAAGCTGGCATGAATGCTAATTTTTTTAAACTCCCCGCTTTTGCTATTAGTTTCGCCCCAATTAAACCTCCAACTAAAGCAAGGAGATTTGGAGCAACTTGTTCCATTAATGTATCTAAATATTCCTCTAACTCTTGCGTAAAATCGTCCAAAGATAAAATTTCATCAGCGTATTTTTTAATTATGCTAAGATCAATATCTGCTCCCATTGATTGGGATGCTAATTTCTGCAGCATTTTAATTTTTGCTTCTTTAAAACCAAACTCTTGATCGATCTTATCATAGGTGAAATTATCACGATTTCCTAAAACTGAAATGAGTCTTGCTATAAGGATATTATCTTCAATAAATTTATCAACTAATTCCGGAAAATGTAAACCATACCATTCTCTCATGCGGCTTGAGAATAAACTTATTGATTTTTTAAGAATATCCAAAGTTTCTATGATTTGAACAATTTCTACATCTCCCTTACTCCCAAATTGACTAATTTGTTCTTTGATCAGATGTTCTTCAACTCTCTTAAAGAAAGAGAGAATTTCGTCTCGTGTTTTCGTGATACCTATTTTTTTCAATTGATCACTCAAAGTGAAGCGAAAAGTTTTAAATTCTAAAGAGAGTTTTTCAAAAGAAGTGTTATATCGTAAATTCTGCATTGTTAGGTCTTTTAGTTTTCTATTATCAAACACAAAATCATCAAAACCTGAACTATTTAATTCATTCATAAATTCTAAATACTCTTCTGAGAGAGTTTCGCTATTTAATGAATTATAAAAATGGACTGATTTTTGAATGTCGTCTAAGAAATCTATATAATTAAGGAAATTTCCTCCATCATCAATAGCAAATATCCCTATTAAAGAATCAATAATATAACATCTCATTATTCTATACACTTGCTTTAGTAAAATTTCTCAAATAATAATAATAATCATTTCTTACATAATAATAGTAATGCTTGAACTAAATATTTCTGAGTTAAAATTAAACTCTCCTTTAATTTTAGCTTCCGGCATTTTAGGGGTTTCTTATTCTAGTATGAAAAGGTTAATTGACGCTGGATTAGGCGCAATTACTACCAAATCAATTGGTCCTGTCCGAAGAAAGGGATTTAAGAACCCTTCAATCATTGAAGTACATAATGGCTCTTTTTTAAATAGTGTAGGTCTTGGAAATCCTGGAATAGATAGTTTTATTACAGAAATTAAAGAAATTAAAAAATACGGTTTCCCTTTAATTGTAAGCGTTTTCGGAGATACAACTAACTCTTACATTGAAGTTGCCTCAAAAGCTGAAAAGGCAGGGGCTAACGCTATTGAAATTAACATCTCTTGCCCGCATGCTGAAGTATCTAGCATAGGAATTGATAAAAATCTAACTTATTCAGTTGTTAAAGCTATAAAAGAGAAAATAACTGTCCCTCTGTTTGTTAAACTAAATCCAAATGTAACCCATATGGGCGAAATTGCTATAGCAGCACAGAAAGGGGGTGCCGATGGAGTAGTCGCAATTAATACTCTTGCCGCTATGAAAATTGATATTAATGTAAAAAGACCTATTTTATCGCATGGAAGTGGAGGACTTTCAGGAATTGCAATACATCCCATAGCTGTGAAAAAAATATACGATCTTTATAAAATTTTAGAGATTCCTATAATTGGATGCGGGGGGGTATCTACATATGAAGATGCGATTGAATTTTTCTTGGCAGGAGCTTCTGCTGTTCAAATTGGAACTGCTCTCTATCAAGGATATGATATTATCTCCAAAATTAATCAGGGATTAAAAAAATATCTTAAAGAAAACGAATACAATTCAATCTCTGAAATTACGGGTTTAGCACATAATTTCAAAACGCAAGAGGTACCCGATTTTGACTAAAAACATGGTTAAAACAGTAAAAATAACGAAAATTATCGACGAGTGCCATGGAGTCAAAACTATCACATTTAAAAAACAGGATTTGATAAAACCTAAACCAGGGCAGTTCCTAATGATTTGGTTACCGGGTGTTGATGAGATTCCAATGTCAATATCGTCTTATTCTGATAATGATGAGTGGTCGATAACCGTTCAAAATGTTGGAGAATGTACTAATTCGATTCACCAACTTAAAATAGGCGATTATATTGGAGTTAGAGGTCCAATCGGTAATTTTTTTACCATTCCTCTAGAAAAGAATAAGAATCTTTTTTTGATTGGGGGTGGGATCGGGGTAGCTCCACTTAAATTTCTCGCTTCAGAACTAAAAAGACTGAAGCATAATTTTAAGTTAATTATTGGTGCAAAGTTAAAAAATCAACTCGTGTTCAAGAACGACATGAATTATCACGATCAAGAAGAGTTTGAAGTTCATTTCTGCACTGACGATGGGAGTTATGGAGAAAAAGGATTTACTACAGAAATCTTTAAAAGTCTTATTAAAAGTATGAGCAGAGAGGAGTTGGAAAATAGCGTAGTTTTTACCTGTGGTCCTGAAATTATGATGTATAAGTTGCTACACATATGCCTTGAGAATAAAATTGAACTTCAAGCAAGTCTTGAAAGAATTATGAGGTGTGGTTGCGGATTGTGTGGTTTATGCGTTATCGATCCCCTTGGTTTATTAGTTTGTAATGATGGACCCATTTTTACATCAACCGTTTTAGAGAAAATGGAAGATTTTGGCAAATATAAGAGAGATTTTTCTGGGAAAAAAATCTCAATTTAGAAAATTTTTGATTTAAACCAACGAAATCTAACATTAGAAGAAAATATTGTTATTTGATCCAAAAAATACGAAATTTTTTTTCATTTACTACATAATATTCTATATAGAATGAATGAGCTCACAAATTCTGAAATAGAACATAAAATCTCCAGAGAAATTATAGGGTATTTACTGAAAAATCCAGATACTCCTCGTCATAAAATTACTAACCTTAAAGGAAAATTTGGAAAGAAATATAAGTATCATAAAGTGATAAAGAACGCCCAAATCCTGCATTACGCTACTGAAGAGGAATTACGAGTTATTACACAACTCTTAAAGAGGAGAATAACAAGAACTATTTCAGGCGTGTCTGTCATTGCAATAATGACAAAACCTCTTCCTTGCCCGGGAAAATGTGTTTATTGTCCAGGGCAAGATTCCCAACCTAATCAAAAAGTAGCCCAATCTTATACGGGTCATGAACCAGCAGCAATGAGATCTATAAATAACAATTATGATGCGTATAAGCAAGTACAAAGTAGAATTGGAGATTTAGAAGCGATTGGCCATGCTGTAGATAAGATAGATATCGTCTGTATGGGAGGTACGTTCTTATCTTCTCCTATTGATTATCAAGAAGAATTTATTAAAGGAGCATACGAAGGAGTAATTGGAAGTAGAGTTATTTCGTTAGAAGCGGCCAAAAAACTAGCGGAGAATTCAAAAAGAAGACTGATTGGGTTGACAATTGAAACTCGGCCTGACTATTGTACAGAGCCTTATGTAGACATGATGCTGAATTATGGAGCAACAAGAGTAGAAATTGGAATACAAACCGTGTTGGATGATGTGTACAAAAAAGTGAATAGAGGGCATACAACCCAAGACAGTATTGATGCTATAAGGATTGCAAAAGACGCTGGCTTAAAAATAAATGCTCATATGATGCCTAATCTACCCGGCTCTAACTACACTAAGGATTTAGAAATGTTTGATGTTCTTTTTTCTTCACCCGATTACCGCCCAGATATGTTGAAAATTTACCCTTGCGTGGTAATTAAAGGAACTATACTATATGATTGGTGGAAAGAAGGCGAATTTACACCATATTCATTAGATGAATTGATTGAATTAATATCAAATGTAAAACAAAAAGTCCCTTCTTATGTGAGAATACAGAGAATTATGAGAGATATACCTGCGTTTCTAATTGAAGCAGGATGTAAAAAAAGTAATTTAAGACAATTAATTCACAAAAGATTAGAAGAACTTAATTCTAAATGTAATTGCATAAGATGTCGAGAATATGGAATTGCTAAAAAATCTAAAATTTTTGATGAAAATATATTTGAAGATATTAAATTATATCGGCACGATTATGAGGCTTCTAATGGACAAGAAACATTTCTATCCTACGAAAATAAAAAAGAAGATTATCTCGTAGCATACTTGAGATTAAGAAAACCTTCAGAATACGCCCATAGGTCCGAATTGAACGATGGAAAAACAATGATAGTAAGGGAAGTTAAAGTCGTAGGCGAATTAGTTCCTAAAGATAAAAAACCACTCAGAAATACACAACTTCAACATCGCGGATTTGGTAAACTACTAATGGAAAATGCTGAAAAAATTGCTCTTGAAGATTTTGACTGTAAAAAATTAGCTGTGATAAGTGGTATAGGTGTGAGGACTTGGTTCTATGAGCTTGGTTATACTCTTGATGGATGCTATGTCTCAAAAACCTTAAATGATTAATTTTTTCTATTTGATTTATTTCAATAAGCGTTAAAGATTTATACAAAAAAAATTAAATCTTATTAAATTTATCAAATTAGCATCTTAACTATTTGTGATCTATATTGGTAAGAAAATCGTTAGAAGAACTTGTTCGAGAAATTCCTCATCTTTCCTTAATAGTGCCTTCATCTTATACTAAAACACTTAAGGAGACTGCTGGAAAACCTATGATTATTAGACAAGCATTGGGTTTGAAGCATACTTTAGAAAATCTACCTATTATTATTAGACCTGACGAGTTAATCGTTGGAACTTTTGATAAAGATATTCCCGTCGCAATACCTAGAATGGAAGGAAGTGGGTTTAGAATTTTGAAAGAACTAAACGGACTTTCGAGCAGAGTTCTAAATCCGATTAAAGTTAATGACGGTGATATAAAAAAACTAAAAGAAACAATAGCTCCATTTTATGAAAACTTTAAAATTGATACTTATGCAAGAGAAATTGCAGATGAGAGCGTATTCGAAACTTCCTTTAGTGGATGTGCATATGTTGCAACTGAAATAGGAGGAATTTCCCATGTTGTTGTTGATTATCCCCGTCTAATTTCGATGGGTTTAAAGGCATACATAGATTTATCTATAGAAAAATTAGCTAATTACGCGCAGTTAGAGATAAAAGATAAAATAGTTAATGAACAAATAGCCTATTATGAGGCAATGATAATAATTTGCAAAGCACTGATTAATTTTTCTCACAAATATTCAAACCATGCAAAAACACTTTCTGAAAGCGTGAATAATGAAGAAAGAAAGAAGGAATTAAAAAAAATAGCTGAAACATGCAATAAAATCCCAGAAGACCCACCCAAGAATCTCCAAGAAGCGATTCAATTTATTTGGTTTATCCATATGGCTCTTCATTTAGAAAATTTCGAACACGGAATTTCTTTTGGACGAATGGATCAGTATCTATTGAAATTCTATGATGGAAATGAGGATTTTGCTGTTAAATTAATTAAAAATTTGCTGCTAAAAACCAACGAAGTTATCGCATTATATGACAGCGTTGCCACGCAATATTTTGGAGGAATGGCTACTACCCAAAATGTTCTAATTGGAGGTATTGATAAGAACGGTAAAGATTCCACTAATGATCTTACCTATCTTTTTCTTGATGCCCTAGACCAAGCAGCTGTTCCAAGTCCAAACTTGGTAGTTAGATTAAATAAAGAAACTCCTACTAATATAATTAAAAAAATAGCAGATATCTTAGCAAAAGGTAAAAATGTTATAGGTTTATACAACGATGAATTAATCGTACAAAGTTTAAGAAATTGCGGCATACCATTGGAGGAAGCGCGAGATTACGGAATAGTTGGTTGCGTTGGATTATCTACATCGGGATCTTCTTACGACAACACTGGAGCCGTTTTTTTAAACTTGCCAAAAGCTTTAGAACTTGCTTTAGGAACAGATAAATCGATTGCTAGTAAATATATTGACAACAATCTCGATTTTAAAGCGTTCAAATCAATAGAGGATATTATTGATGTTTTTGAAATCAAGCTTAAAGCGTTGATGAAAATGGCAGCTACAGCTGCTAATGCTTACCAGCAAGCACATAAAATATTAAAACCCACCCCGTTGATGTCACTTTGTATAAAAGGAAGTTTTGAGAAAGGAATTGATGTAAACGAAGGCTCAGCGAAATATAATTTTTCAGGCATTCATGTGACAGGCTTTTCAGACGTAGTGGATTCAATAGCTGCTATAAATTGGGCTGTTTTTATGGAGAAGAAAATAGAAATGGAAGATTTAATCAATGCTTTAAAGAATAATTTTAGAGGGTGTAAAGATATCCAGAGCTATCTTATTTATAAGTGCCCGAAATATGGAAGCGATGATGATAACGCAGATGTTTTCGCTAAGAAAGCTATTGAAATACTTGCTCAATCTGTGAAGGGGTTAAAAAGTGCCCGAGGAGGCGATTATCGGGTGGGGATTCATGCAATGACCACTCATGTTGGATTTGGTATATTCACGGGAGCTCTTCCATCTGGCAGAAAAAAGGGAAAACCGTTAAATAGGGATATTGCTCCTGGATTCACGGGCGAAAAAGGGATCACTGCCGCTATTAATAGCATAACCAAAATCAACCACGCCCTTCTTACAAATGGTGTGGCATGCACTCTTAATATTGATCCTAATATGGTATTATTAGACAATGGAAAGATTTTCGAATCAATACTAAGAACTTATGTAAAATTAAATGGTTCTCATTTACAGTTTAACTCAATTTCTTTAGAAACACTTAACGAAGCTCAAGAGTATCCAGAAATCTACAAAGATTTGATGGTAAGAGTATCAGGTTACAGTGCTAGGTATACCGAATTACCAAGAGCTGTCCAAGATGACATTAAAGCACGATATTGCTATTCTAAATTCTAAAATATTGCATCATTAAAGTCTTATTATAACAAATTAGCATTTTATCAATAGCAAAAAAATTATAAAAATAGACTTGATTTCTTATCTTAATGAACTAAATTTTAGATTTTCCATACAATATATTAAAATTATAAAATGAATTAAACAGTTCATAGTAGAACGATATAAATCTCAAATGATCTAATATGTACGATTTTGATTATGAAGAATTAGGAATGAAGTGCGGCTTGGAAATCCATCAACAACTGAACACTAAGAAAAAACTATTTTGTAGATGCCCAAGTAAACTTCTGGGTAAAAAAAGCCCTGACTTTACCATAAATCGATTAATGAGACCCGTTTTAGGTGAGATGGGAACTTTTGATAAAGCAATGCTTACTGAATATGAGAAGAACATAAATATAGAATACGAGTGTTATAACGATGAGATTTGTACGTATGAATTAGACGAAACTCCTCCTTTTTCATGCAATAGTGAGGCGAGAAAAATCGCTTTAAAAATTGCACTGCTTTTAAATTCCAATATTATCGAAGAAATGCATGTATGCAGGAAGAATTATCTCGACGGGAGTGTTCCTTCTGGGTTTCAAAGAACAATGATACTAGGAACAGACGGATTTATTACGTTAAAAACTGGAAAGAAAGTGAGAATAGAGATTTTAAGCTTAGAAGAAGATTCAGCAAGGAAAATAAAAACGGTTAACAAAACTAATTATTTCCGCTTAGATCGGTTAGGAATTCCTTTAGTTGAAATCACTACTAAGCCCGATATTAATAACCCTGAGGAATGTAGGGAGTGTGCTGAGCGTTTAGGATTATTATTATGGTCGACAAATGTGAAGAAAGTTCTCGGTTCAATTCGACAAGATATCAATGTTAGTATAAAAAAAGGGACGAGAATTGAAATTAAAGGCGTTCAGAAGTTAGAATGGATACCAACCCTTATAAATCACGAGATATCACGTCAAATTGGACTACTTAACGTTAAAGAAGAATTAGAAACAAGAAAATTAACTGAACGAGATGTACATAATATACATTCAGATTTGACAGAATCTTTCTCTAATACGAGCTCCAATTTCGCATCTAAAGAGATCGCCTCTGGTAAGAAGCTTTACGGTATAAATTTAAAAGGATTTAAAGGCATTTTTGGAAAACTTTTAATTGAAGATTATCGATTTGGAACAGAAGTAAGTAGTAAAGTTAAATCTCTAACTGGATTGAATGGGATAATCCATTCTGATGAAGATCTTACAAAATATAAATTTTCCGATAACGATGTTAAAATCGTAAAAACTAAACTTAATTCAAAGGAAGGTGATTGTTTTATTTTGGTTTTAGGAACAGAAGAAGAAGTTTCTAAAGCAATAACCACTGTGGTTGAACGAGTGAAGCAAGCGTTCAAAGGAGTTCCTCCAGAAACTAGGAAAGCTTTAGAAAATGGCAATACTGAATTTTTACGAGAATTACATGGTGGTGCGAGATTGTATCCTGACACGGACTCAAGGGCAATTATGAATGATATTAATGAAATCAACGAAATTAATGCTAATTTACCCGATTATCCTTGGAATGTAATAAAAAAATATGTTAACTCCTATCACATTGAAGAATCTTCAATAAAACAGTTGTTTTTCACTGGAAAATTAAATCTCTTCAAAAAATTAATCAAAATTTATTCGGATAATCCATCTATTATTATAAACAAGATTCTAAATACTACTACAGCTCTTCGACGTGAAGGTAAAAATATCGAAAATATTAAGGAATCTGACTTCGAAGAGATTTTTAAGTATTTAAAAAATAAAGAGATTAGCAAAGAAGCAATAGAAGAAATTATGATAATGAAAGCTGATTATCCCGAACTTACAATTAGCGAAATAAAAGAACGATTAAAACTTGAAAGTATAAGTGTAGAAGAATTATCTAAAATAATCGATGAAGTAATAGATATTAACATCGATATTGTTAAACAAAAAGGTATGAGGGCAATCGGACCTCTCATGGGAGAAGTGATGAAAAAAGTGAGGGGAAAAATTGATGGAGCAATAATTTCAAGAGAAGTGAAGAATAAATTAAATTTAAAATTAAAGGAGTTGAAGTAAATGAGTGATTCGTTAAAAGGATACAAAGAAAAAGCGAGAGAATACCTAGAAAAGAACAATATTCAAATTTGGGATATCGTAGAATTAAAAACAAAAAAAACCACATTACAAGGTATAATTTTACCTAGAAATGAGTACTCTGCTCCTAATTTTATTGAAATTAAGTTAAAAAACAATTACAATGTAGGGATTAATATAAATGACGTAGTAGAGATTAAAAAAACCGGTAAAAAAGAGGCGATATATAAAATTCCAGAAAAAAAATTCCCAATTAATAAAAATTTACCAAATATCCAACTTCTTGGTACAGGAGGAACAGTGGCATCAAGGCTAGATTATACTACCGGGGCGGTTATCCCTTCCTTTACTCCTGGAGAATTGTTTAGTGCCGTCCCAGAATTAGCAGAGATATGCAACCTTGAATGTGAGATTGCTTTTGAGATTTTGTCGGAAAACATGAAACCTGAATATTGGCAAGAACTAGCAAAAAAGGTTAAAAGCGCAGTAGATGATGGAATCGACGGAATCTTAATCGGGCACGGAACCGACACTATGAGCTTTACAAGTGCTGCTTTAGCTTTCATGCTTGAGAATTTACCTATTCCGGTAGTTATTACAGGAAGTCAAAGAAGCTCTGATCGTCCATCCTCTGATGCTGCTCTTAACTTGATAAACGCTGCTGTTGTAGCAAGTTCAGATATTTCGGAAGTTTTGGTCACGATGTTAGGATCCTCTTCACATGATTATGGGTTAATCCATAGAGGTACACTCGTCAGAAAAATGCATTCATCCGTCAGAGAAGCATTCCGTACTATTGATCAAGTTCCATTAGGCATGATCCAAAACAGAAAAATCAAAATGTTTAGTTCAGATTATAAGAAGAGATCAAATCGAGAGATTATATTAAAGACAAAATTTGAAAAGAAGATCGCACTAGTCTACTCTTACCCTGGTATGGAAAGTGAATTAATTGATTTTTATATCGATAAGGGCTATAAAGGGATAATAGTTGCAGGAACGGGACTAGGTCACATTGGCACAAATATGCATGAATCTATTAAAAGAGCAATCCAGGAAGGAATTATTATACTAATGACCACTCAAACCTTACATGGGTTCGTTGGAATGGATGTATATTCCACTGGGAGAGAGTTACAAAATCTTGGTGTTATTCCTGGAAAGAACATTTTACCAGAGGTCGGTTATGTTAAACTTGGTTGGGTTCTTGGTCAAACTCAAGATCCAAATGAGATTAAAAATCTACTATTAACAAATATCGCTGGAGAGTTCATAGATAGGGAACTACCAATCGCTTTTAATTACAATATTGATAGCCTATTAAAGAGTAAAACTTTTTTAAAACAACAATAGTTTTTTCTCACAAATCTATAATTGCTATGCAAAATAATAAAAAATTTAAACTTTTATTAATTAGATATTACTAATTCGATATAGTAAGTGATCTTTATGGGAAAGCGTATATTAGCTCAAAGAAAAGGATACGGCAATTTATGGGCTCGATCTCCAAGTCACCGACATGTAGGAAAGGTAAAGTATCGTCCCTTCAAGAAAGATGAAAAATTGTTTAAATTTAAAGTGATCGATTTCCTCCACGCTCCAGGTAGAGGGGCTCCAGTAGCTAGAATTAGGTACGAAAATGGGGAAAAAAGTTTATGGCTACCTCCAGAAGGAATTTATGAAGGACAAGAATTTATCCAATCAAAAACGGGATACGGACAAGAAGTAAAAGTCGGAAATATCCTACCTATTAAAAAAATGCCAATAGGAACGCTTGTATTCAATATCGAAGGAACTCCCAGCGATGGGGGTAAATTCGCGAGAGCATCCGGAGTTTCTGCTATTGTTCGAAACAAATCTGGAAAAAATATTGAAGTGTTATTTCGATCAAAAAAAACAAAATGGTTCAATGAAAATTGTCTTTGTACCGTAGGAGTAGTTGCAGGTGGAGGTAGAACAGATAAACCTTTCCTGAAAGCGGGAAACGCACACTACGCTTACCGTTCTAAAGCTAAGAAGTGGCCGGTGGTCCGTGGAGTTACCATGAACGCTGCAAGCCACCCTTATGGAGGAGGCGCAAAACAAAGCCCCCACAAACCAACAACCACTTCTAGAAATGCTCCTCCTGGCCGAAAAGTTGGTCAAATCGCAGCTAGGCGGACAGGTCATCAGAATTAAATTTTATTTTTACTACTTCTCTTTCTACAATACAACCATTGAGATATTTTTATTGGAATATTTGCTTTTTAATAACAATTTAAAAAAAGAATAATAATTGATCGTAGATTATTTCAATTATAGAGATGATAAAAGAGTTAGGTAGCTATGGATCATAAATTTATCAATCCCGTTGAAACCCGTTATCGAACTGAAATAGCCGACATTTTTACAGAAGATAAAAAATTAGCCAACTGGTTAAAAGTTGAAGCTGTATTAGCTAAAGCTCACGCTAAACTTGGGAACATTCCACAAGAGGCTGCTAATGAGATATTTAAAAAAGCTAATTTACAGAATGTAAAATTAAATCGTGTCAAAGAAATAGATAGAGAAATACATCACGATTTAATGGCTATGGTTAAAGCTTTATCTGAACAATGCGAGGGAGACGCAGGAAAATATATTCATTTAGGAGCAACTAGTTACGATATTGAAGACACAGCAACAGCACTTCAGCTAAAAGAAGCGATCTTGCATATTATAAAATCGTTGAAGAAACTAATTAAAGCTTTAATCAAAGTAATTGATGATAAGAAAAACCTCGTTTGTATAGGAAGAACTCACGGACAGCATGCTATTCCAACAACGTATGGGATGAGATTTGGTGTGTGGGCATATGAATTAGATAGGCATATGGATAGATTAAAAGAAACGCTAAGTAGAATCACCTTCGGTAAAATGTCTGGGGCAGTGGGAACTATGGCAAGCTTTGGAGAGAGTGGTATTGAGATACAAAAAATAGTAATTAAAGAGCTTGATTTACATTTACCACTAATAACTAACCAAATAATTCAAAGAGATCGTCACGCAGAGGTGATTTTTATAACAACATTAATAGGACAATCTCTTGCTAAAATTTCAAGGCAAATTAGAATACTTCAAAGGAATGAAATAGCTGAAATGTTTGAACCTTTTAAGAAGAGCCAAGTTGGTAGTTCAACAATGCCCCATAAAAGAAATCCTCATAAATCTGAGAGAATCTGTAGTTTAGCCCGATTGTTGAAGTCTAACGTAATTCCCGCTTTAGATAATATGGTTTTAGAAGATGAGAGAGATTTAACGAATTCTGCTAATGAAAGAATAATTTTCTCAGAGAATTTCATACTTTTAGATTTTATGATAAATCAGTTAACGGAAATAATCCTAGGTCTCGAATTTGACGAATTTAAAATAGAAAGTAATTTAAATCTTACTAAAGGAGCGAGCCTCGTCGAAAAAGTCATGATTAATCTGGTTAAAAAAGGTATCGGTAGACAAGAAGGACATGAAATTTTAAGGAAAGCAGCTATTAAAGCAAAAAATGAAAATATAATAATTAACGAAATTTTATTTAAAAATCCAAAAATTCGAGATGTCTTTTCTAAAAACGAGATTGATGATTTGTTGGATCCTCACAATTACATAGGGAAAGCTCTTGAACAAACAGAAAATCTTCTAAATGTTCTTAAAAATAAGTACAAGTTATAAAAATGTCTGATAATAAAGATATTTATTCTCAATTAGGTGTTTCTTCTAAAAAGGAAGATGTCCACAAAGCAATACGATTTACAGATAAGGGATTATTCCCTGGATCTTTTTGTAAAATCGTTCAAGATGTGAGGAGAAGGGATGATTATTGTTCAGTTTTTCATTCTGATGGGGCTGGAACTAAATCTAGCCTCGCTTATATGTATTATAAAGAGCTAGATGATACATCCGTTTTTAAAGGAATTGTACAAGACGCAATTGTTATGAATATTGACGATATGCTCTGCGTCGGGGCGACAGGAGATTATTTCATTTCCAATAATATCGGTCGAAATAGCAGGTACATTGATGGCGAGATTATTAAAACCATTATTCAAGAATATTACTCCTTTAGTAAAAAGTTGTCTGATTTGGGTTTGGATACTTTAGTTTGTGGTGGTGAAACCGCCGACGTTGGAGATGTCGTAAAAACTCTCATAATCGACGCATCAGCGTTCACTAGTTTGAAGAAAAAAGATGTCATCGATTTAAGCAAAATTTCCAATAACGATGTAATCCTCGGTTTAGCGAGTTATGGAAAAGCAACTTATGAAGAAGAATTTAATAGCGGGATAGGTAGTAACGGTTTAACGCTTGCTCGACATGGAGTTCTATCGCACGAATATTACGCAAAATATCCTGAGTGTTATGACAAATCCCTTGATGAACGCTTAGTTTTTTTCGGAAATCACTTGCTTTCTGATAAAATTAAAGGTTCGAGTTTAACGATAGGAAAAGCACTTTTGTCTCCAACTAGAACTTATGCCCCAATAATCTTAGATGTACTAAGAAATCATCGAAAGGAAATTCACGGAATAATACACAACACCGGAGGGGGCCAAACAAAAATCTTGAACTATGGGAAAGGAATCAAATACACAAAGAACAATCTGTTTCAAATTCCTAAAATATTTGAAATTATTCAAACTTCTTCGGAAACTCAATGGAAAGAGATGTTTCAAGTGTTTAATATGGGTCATCGGATGGAAATTTATTGTAATGAAACTACAGCTCAAGATATAATTAAAATCAGCAAAAAATACAATGTAAACTCGAAAATTATTGGTTTCTGCCAAAATTCCACATCGAAACATCAGAATTTACTCGAAATAAAGTCTGAATTTGGATCCTTTAGTTACAATCAAAAAGACATAATTTAGGAGTGAAGTGGTTAAAATTTTCGATGTAATTTGTATTGGGGCTGCACTTGTTGACATGATAGCTCAAGTAGCAAGACACCCCTTAGATGATGATGAAGTATTTGTATCAGATTTAACAATATTATCTGGTGGGGCTGCAGCGAATACATCATATGCTTGCGCAAAAATTGGCTTATCGACAGCTTTTATCGGTAAACTAGGGGAAAGAGATCCTTTCAGCGAGAAAGTAATCAACGATTTTAAAGAAGTCTCTGTAGATACAAGCTTAATTAAGTATTCTAGAGATTATACAACAGGATCTGCATATGTAGCCTTAAATCAAAAAGGAGATAGAAGAATATACGCTAATAGTGGGGCTGCTAACTATCTCTCAAAAGAAGATATATCAAAAAAAGAACTCAAAAATACAAAAATAATCTATTTAAGTAGCTTACAAAATATAGTACCCTTATTACACGCAGCAAAAATAGGTAGAAACCTTAATATACCTGTGATTCTGAACCCCGGTATGTTGATCATAGAACAAGGCTTCGACTACATCAAAAACTTATTAGAGAAAATCGACATATTAATACTCTCTCAAAAAGAATTTAAAACTCTTTTTAATTTCAAAGAAAACGATTTAAGCGAAGATTCAATTAGAGAAAGATCAGTTTCATTATTTGCTTTAGGTATGAAAGTTATTGTTATCACACTTGGCGAAAAAGGAGCATTCCTACTAACTACCACACACGATGAACTTATACATCCGCTAAAATTAGAAAAAGTAATTGATACAACTGGAGCTGGTGACGCTTTTTCTGCAGGTTTCATTTATGGTTTAGTTAAAAATTTAAACCTAAAATTTGAACACTTAAGAAATAACGTAAAAATTGGTAATTTTGTAGCTGGCAATTGTATACAAAAATTAGGAGCGAGAAACGGAATTCCAACGAGAAATGATTTAAAAACTTTTTTTGGGCAATCCAAATAAAAAAATTTAAAATATTTCGATATAACTATCTTTTATTCATAAAACATGTTGGTAAATATTAATTATGGGAAGACGTGAAAGCCCTCTAAAAACGATTTTAAGGCAACGATTTTATTTTCTATTCGAAGTATTGATAATTTTCCTTGGCATTTTTATTTTCATGTTAATTCCTACTTTTCTGTTGCCATTTTTGATTGATAGTAGTTCTGTGATTTTTGAACCTCTTTATTATTTAGTAAAGGCCATTATTATAGTCGTAGCCATACCTTTATTTCTTTACATATCATATTTTATAATGGAAAAACAGAGAAAAATATTGATTTTAGATGTAGACATTAGTCCTTCAAGAGGTTTTCTTAGTTTGTTTAAGATAACACGTAAAAATTTTAAATTTCAACTCTTATACGGTGTATTATTGCTTTTTTTAATTTTCATACCATTAGATTTTTTTACTTATCTCTTTATTCCTGATATGCTTGATTTTGTTTCCACAGCATTACAACCCGCAGGAGAATCTTCTTTAAATAATTATTTCAACGAGAATTACTTCATTTTTCTTCTATCAATCATCTTGATACCTCTGTGTGTTGCGATTTATGAAGAATCGTTAACAAGAGGCTTTTTAACTAACAGAGGAAGTGAATACACTAATAAAATGTCGGCGGTGATAATTACTTCATTTTTCTTCGGTTTGGGTCATTTTAGTTATATATTTACGGCACCCTCAATCGGATTTCCAATTATTTTTCCGATTATTTGGTTTTTACAAACATTCTTAGTGGGTATTGTTCTTTCTATGGTAGTTTTAAGAAGGCATTGGATTTTTCCAGTGATCTTCGCACATACTCTAAATAATGTTATCACATCTTTCTCGATTTGGAACAATATACACCATATTGATTTTTCGTTTATGACATTTTATGTTTACATTCCTTTATTGATAACAGGAATACTACTCTTAATTTGGCAATTTTCTCGAATTAAAGAGAGTTTAACAATAGGTTGGAAGGAATTTAAAAGCTATTTTACCCGTGATGAAACTATCAGAGAAGGTACGCTAGAAACTGTTGTTAGAATTATAATGGATTTTTTATTTGGAATACTTATTTTTGTAATTGGAGTAATAATATTATAGCGAGTATTAAAAAAGAAATGGCTAAATTTGGAATCATTTCTGACACGCATTTTGCTACTGATGATAAAAGCAAATTATATTCTAAATTATTGAATCAATTAGAGGAAACTTTCAAAGATGTTGATGAAATAATACATGCTGGAGATGTTTGTGAATCATTTTTTCTTGACGATCTAGAAAACATCGCTCCAGTCCGATGCGTGCGAGGAGAGTCAGATACTATACCGGGTTTAGAGACTTTTATAAATTTTGAAGTTGGTAAATACACCCTCGGAATAATACACAAGAAGCCTGAGAATACAGAAGATTTTTTTAAAGAGCATAGCATCCATATTCTAATTTATGGGCATACTCATCAACCACTTATTAAAGGAACTCCTTACAATACGTTATTAATCAATCCGGGCAGCCCAACTAAACCTATAGCCCCACTTCCTAAAAAAGGGTTTGACCAACCCATTGCAAGACCAAGTGTTATTACCCTGAAGATTGATAATGATAATATTCTATCGACTTTTCTCATAAATCTGAATTTATGATAAAGTAAAATTAAATACTAAATAGTTCATAATATATATACATCGTGTAATAAGTTTTTTTTATAAGTAATATCATAAAAGAATTTAAAGGAGTATTAACTGTGGTTAGCCGACTTGAACTTGTACTTAAAGAATTAAATGAAAATGGGAATTTTAGAGCGTCATTGTTCTCTACTTCAACAGGATTAGTTTTAGCTTCCCAAAAAGCTGAAGTTGTTGATGATCGGGTTGTTGCAGCCATGAGTTCCTTATTGAGCGATGCGGCATATAAAGCTTCTGAGGAAATGAACTTGTCCGTTCTTTCGAGTATAAAAATCAAATATATTGGGGATTATATTGTCTGTAGAAATATTATTATGCCTGATAAAAAAACACAATTTATTTTAGCAGTGTTATCCAATAGTCCCGAATCGTCCGAAATTGAAGCTTATTACGACCAATTACTAGATTGGGCTGTTGATAACGCAACTCCAGATTTAGAAAAACTGTCTTCAATTTAAATAAACTAAATTTATTCGATTTTTATCAATTTGGTAAAGTATTATTAGAAATCTCTTAATTTTTATTCTATAATCGATCTGTAAAAGTTATACGCTTCTTTAGCAACTTCTTGGGTAAATCCGATATAGAAATGGTCTGCTCCCTTGATTATTCTATACTGTTTCGGTTCTAAGTAGAAATTATAATGGTTTTCAAAATTTTCATAAATCGCCAAATTATCTCGATTTCCTTGAATAAACAATTTTGGTTTTTTACTTTGAGATAGCTCTTTATATTTTAAACCCATAAAGTCCCAAGGAAAAGAAATAGCACAATATCCAATTATTTTTTCAGAATGACTGATAGCAGAGCATCCTATAGCCGCACCGTAGGAATACCCGCATATAAATACTCTATCAAAATGTAAATCCCGCGTTAAATGGTCAATACATGCCTTAACGTCGGATAATTCGCCTTTACCAATTGTAGGATTCCCCGTTGATTTACCAACCCCTCTAAAATTGAAGCGCATACATGAGATTTCCTTTTTAACGAATGAATTAAAAACACCGGATACAACATTATTATGCATGTCCCCTCCATACTTTCCCTTTCTTGGGGTTTAAACCCTAAGAAATTGAGGATGTGGATGACACATTAATGTAACGCAACTATGTGTTTCTTTTTCTATCTGAAAAACTTCAGCTTCAAGTTTTACTTCATTATTAAAAATAAACAATTTTTCAACGCTATGCATAATTTTAATTAGTATTTCATCTATAATAATAATACTATCAAAATTCTTTAGTAAAAATGAGTTATAATCGCATTTTAATCGAAGAAAAACTAAAAAAGTTCTTAATTGAAGATAACTCTTTCATCGATGTTAGTTCAAAGGCCATTCCCAAAGAATCTGTATCCTCAGCTACAATCATCGCCAAAAGTGATGGATATTTGTCTGGTTTAGAAGAGTTGGGTATATTATATCAACTCTTAAAGGTGAACGTTATCAGAAACAAAGAAGATGGAGATCAAATCCATAAAGGTGATATCGTTGCGAAAATAGACGGAGAATCCAGAAATATATTGCTTGGTGAGCGGGTAGGTCTAAATCTTATGAGTCACATGAGTGCAATAACCTCAACTACCCGAAAATTTGTAAAAATAATTGAGGATTCTGGAAAAAATGTTAAAATAGCTTGTACAAGGAAGACTCTGCCTGGATTACGATTGTTTGAGAAAAAAGCGGTAGAAATCGGAAAAGGAGACACACACCGCTTTAATTTAGACGATATGGTACTATTAAAATCAACTCATTTAAGGTATTACAAAGGGAACATCGTAAAACTTCTCAAAGATGTGAAGTCTCGAGTTAGTTTCACAAAAAAAATAGAAATTGAAATAGAAAACGTAAATGATGTCCTTATTGCCGTTAAAAACAAAGCAGATATAATTATGCTGGATAACATGAATCCAGATAAAGTACAGGACGCCATTAACTTATTGAAACAAAATAAATTACGTAAACAAGTGATTATAGAAGTTTCTGGGAATATTACTCAAGAAAATATTTTTGACTATCTAATTTCAGAGCCCGATGTGATAAGTACGAGCGTTCTTACTCAAAAGCCTACTGAATTCGTAGATTATTCACTTCGATTTGATTAAAGGTATAACAGTTAATCTAATATTATTTCGTGAATTGAACTAATCACATCCTTAATTTTTGCGA
Organism: Promethearchaeota archaeon; assembly: GCA_030599585.1. GTDB lineage: Archaea > Asgardarchaeota > Lokiarchaeia > Sigyniarchaeales > SOKP01 > SOKP01. The sequence goes on from JAUVNS010000009.1 coordinate 106,973, forward strand.
TAGATCGGTAAAGATCCTTAATAAATCCGAATTCTCCTACTACTAAAACCGTTTCGATTTTTTTTTCGGCAATTCTCCAATCGCTTACAGCCTTTATTATCTTTTGAAATTTATAATAAAGCTCAGAAATTTCATCAGCTATAGGTTCCTTAACGGGATAAACGAGGTTAATTGTCATGATTCTATATCCTTCTAAATTATCGAATTTCTCATGACTTTCTATAAATTTTAATATTGAATCTCTTAATGCTTCACTTTTTGAACTGAACCCGCTCTGTTTTCGAACTTTTTCAAACCTCTCTAGCAAGTCTTCGCTAACTTGGAGGGAAATAATTTTCATTATATGGATTATAAAAATGGTTCTTAAATAAGTGTAGTAATAATAGCCAAACTATTTCATAATAACTTATGAATATAGTCAATGCTGTTTTCTAAACCCTTATTAGAGGATAACTCAATAATTAAAGCCCCTTTATACTGATAATTTCTTATAGTTTCTAAAATCCCTTTAAAGTTAACTTTCCCAGAGCCAAGGTTTGGATGAGTATCTGATTCGGTTGTAAAGTTTTCGACAAGGTGTACATTTTTAATAATTTTGTGATACCTTTCCCAGAGTAAGTTCACATCCCCATTATTGGTATAAAAGTGGCTGGTGTCATATGTAATGGATAATTCGTTCCTATTAATAGACTTTAAATTTTCTGCAATGTTATCTTGGTCTAACATTATATGAGTATTTTTGGGCATATTTTCTAAGCAAATCGATATATCAAGATTTTTTGTCAGATCTAATATACTATTAATTGCTCTAGCTAATTGGATTCTATTATAATCCCTAAGAGATTCCAACAAAAAATTAGCCAAACCTGGATGTATAGTTAATATTTTGGCTTTAAATTCCGTACAAAATTGAGCCGTTTCTAAATACGCATCTATTGAGGCTTGAGAGATTCCTTTATTGTGCGAACATAAGTTAATATCTATAAATGGTCCATGAACTTGCTTTACCATTGAATACGATTTAAAAAGATCAAGATACTCTTGTTTCATCTCACCTATAAACATATCCTGGGGATCCACAACTATTTCTACAACATCGATACCGTACTCTTCCGCAGATTTAAAACATTCTTCTGTAGAATGGTAAAGCATACTAGAAATATTAGGAAATTTGTTTTTAAACGCATTTTCCATGATACTTCCTAGCGAACTAATACCTAACTTCATTCAATCCCGCCTCGTTTTTTGTTTAACTCTTAGTCTTTTTGGATAGCAGGCAAATAGGCTATTGAACATTTTTTCATGTTCTTCAAGATTTTCTTGAGGGATGATTTGAGGTTTTCCAATTTGTAGCGCTCCCCAATACACTTTAGCTAATTTTTCAAGGATCACAGAAAAACGAACTGCATGATCCAACGACTTGCCACATATTATAGCTCCATGATTAGCTAATATAGCCGCGTTATTTCTTCCTAACGCTTTTAAAGCACTAAGTCCCATTTCCTCTGTATGAGCTTCTGTAATCTCTGTACAATGAATTAATCCACCAAGAAAAATTAATTGTTGTTCCATAATAATTGGAATGTTTTTTCTAAGAACAGAAAGCATAGAAACATAAGAAGAGTGATTATGAATGACACATTTTACTTTTGGTCTATCTTTATAAACTGCTAAATGCATTTTTACTTCTGTTGAGGGAATTCTTCCTGATCCGATTATATTCCCATCTAAATCCATATGAACGATTAAATCTGGATTTAATAGAAGATATTTTGTGGAAGTTGGAGTAACTAATATTTCGTTTTTATTAACCCTAACGCTAACATTACCTTCACCGTCCTCAACTAAACCTTTGCTATAAATCTCTTGAGCTCCTCTTACAACCGTATTTCGAAGTTGTTCTAACTTATCTGTTTCCATATTATTCTAAATTAAAGATTGATTAAAAATGTATTTTCATAGAATTGGATATTCATTAGAGACGAATTATTGGATTTTGCATTTTTAAATTAATAATTCAATATAGTCTAACTTCTTTTATTTTATTTGGAAATACTTTCATTGTCTAAATTAATACAATTTATTAAGAACGATTAAAAATGAGCCGTTTTATCTTACATTGCGACTTAGATTGCTTTTTTGCTGCTGTTGAGGCAAGAGATAATCCAAAATATATAGGAAATCCTATAATAATAGGAGCAGACCCAAAAAATGGAAAAGGAAGAGGTGTAGTCAGTACTTGTAACTATGAAGCCCGAAAATTCGGACTCCATTCTGCGATGCCTATATCCCAGGCTTACAAAAGATGTCCTCATGGAATCTATCTTCACCCCAATTTTGAGAAATACCATAAAGCTTCAAAAGAAGTAATGGAGATTGTCAATTCCTATTCAGATATGTTTCAACAAGTAAGTATTGACGAGGCATACATAGACATATCAGATAAGTGTAAAGACTATAAAGAAGTTAGAAATTTAGCTGAAAAATTAAAAGATGAAGTTCAAAAAAAAGTAGGCATAACAATCTCAATCGGATGTGCTCCAACTAAATCGATTGCTAAGATAGCTTCAGATTATAACAAACCTAATGGCGTTACGGTCGTAAAACCTGAATATATTAAAAAATTCCTGAGTCCTATGGATATTACTAAAATATCCGGAATTGGAAAAAAGTCTCAACTATATTATAACAAAAAAGGGATTAAAACTATTGGTGATATCATTAATCTTACACTTCCTAAAATGGTTCAACTGTTTGGAAAAAATGGTTTATGGGTATGGAATGTTGCGAACGGTTTTGATACTAGAGAAGTAAAAGAATTCCACGGCGATAGAAAATCTATTAGTAAGGAACGAACCTTTTATGAGAATACAGATGATTATAATCTAATATTGTCTAAACTTGAAGAAATAAACAATAGAATTCATAAAAATGTAATTAAAAATAAGATACATTATAAGACGGTAACTCTTAAGATAAGACTTGACGGATATGTAACATACACTCGTTCAAAATCCTTTACACATCATATTCAAAATAAGAATCAAGTATTAAAAGTAATTATTGAGTTATTGAAACAATTTTCTACAGTGAATAAGAAAGTTAGACTTGTTGGAATAAGATTATCAAATTTAGAAAAAGCTCCAAATGTAGCACAGACTACGTTGATTAATTTTTTAGAAGTATAATTCACATTTATTAACTATTTTTGAGAATTTCATTCGATTTTAGAGCACTTAATAGTTCCTCGTGCCTAATACCATTTGAGGCAATTAAGCCAGGCGCAGTAATCTTACATTTATCGTTTACATATTGAATTGGATTGCCTTTAATATCTGAGATCATCCCTCCAGCTTCTTTAACTAACAATTCACCGGGTAAAAAATCCCACGTAAATGAGCGTAGCATATTCATAGGTTTAATATATAATTCAGCAGAACCATCAGCAACCATACATAGCTTTGCCATGCTGTCTAATGGAATAAAATTTGATACACCGAGTGACCGGGCAAAATCCAACACCCAAGGTTTATTATAGTGTAGAGAATGACAAATTCGAAATTTCTTAATTTCGTTTTTATTACTAACACTTATCTTAGTAAAGTTTTGGCCTCCATACGATACTTTAGCTCCATGGCCTTTTTCAGCTGAAAAGATCGTTAAGCTTGTATTTTTATAATTAGGCACACCTATAGCACATATTGTTGGTTCGGCTTGAACCATAAATCCCATCCCAATAGCGTATGCTAAACTCTTTTGGAAACCTTTAGTACCATCAATTGGATCAACTGTCCACTGGCGTTTAGAACTAGAACCACGATAGTTTAGAGTTTCTTTCAGATTTTCTTCAAGAGTTATATTTAATGACGTATAACATCTTTTAATTATGCTTTCAGCATCTGAGTCTATAAAAACGCTACTTTCCTCTTCGGCGATGATTTGATCTTCTGGAAAGTATTTTTTAATATTCGATATTATAAAAATTTGAGAAGCAAAATCCGCTAAAGTAACTGGAGAATCGTCCTTCTTTTTAAATGAAGAAGAATTTTTAGTTCTAAACCATTCTGTAATTTTTGAAGCTTGTTTAACCAATTCAACTGCTAAGGATAATTCTTTACCATGTCCTACCAAATAAATCACGTCCTCCTTAAAAACTAATGCTATTACTCTATTTATATCTCATCCTAAATTTTCTTAGAATCCTTAAATAGGTCAAAGATATCCATTTCATAATCTATTGTATCTTCAGGTAATAAGTTTGGCTCCTTAATTAATTTAGCAAGATAATATGTTTTTGATCCTCTCTCTAAATACTGTAGTACAGTGTAAGCTCCTTCTAAATGACTTCCACAACATAAACTCCCATGGTTGGCAAGGATTACCGCGCTTCTATCTTCTAAACTTGCTTTTACATTATCAGCTAATTCTTCACTTCCAGCCTCACCGTAATCCGAACATAAAACCTCTCCGCCTAAGTAGGGCACAAGTTCTTCCATAATTGGAGGTAACGACAAATTGAGAGTACTGAGTATTGTTGAGTACATTCCGTGAGAGTGAATAATTGCATTAACATCATCTCGATCTTTGTATATTCCTAAGTGTAGGTGTTTTTCTACTGAGGGATTTCTTTCTCCCTCGATCACTTTTCCCTCAAGATCAATAATTAAGATATCCTTAGCTTCCATTTCTTTATAGTTAACGTTACTAGGGGTGATTAAAACGAATTCTTCATCACCATTTTTAACTCTCATACTTACATTTCCGGCTGATCCAATAACATGGCCGTCTCTTAATAATTTTCTACAAACACTAACAATCTCTTCTTTATAGCTTTGGGCAGGTTCCTTATTCTTATCTTGTTTAACATCTTTTACTCCAAATACTTCGGGGTTTAATACATGAGAAGGAATCCCATTGTTTAACCAAATGTTAATATCTTTAAGGAGCATTTGAGATTGTCTCTTAACTACATCATTTGTATTTCCCCCAATATGAGGCATTACGATAGCATTATCTAATTCTAAAAACTCATTATCTTCATCAATGGGCTCTAAAGGGAATACATCTAAAGCAACTCCAGCGATCTCGTTATTCTTTAAAGCTCTGTATAAATAATCGTAATCAACGAGGCTTCCTTTAGCCAAATTTATTAAATATCCAGAGCTTTTCATCATTTTTATCCGTTCTTCGTTAATAAGATTATCATTTTCATCAGTTGCTACTGCATGTAAGGTAATAAAATCTGATTCTTTCATTAAAAAGTCAAGGTCTGTCTTGTCGCCGTACTCTTTAACAAATTCCTCGGAAACATATGGATCATATATTAGTAATTTAACACCAAATGGTTTTAATCGTTCGGCTACTCTTTGCCCAATTTGACCAAAACCAACTATGCCTATTGTTTTACTTTCCAATTCACTTCCCATGAATTTATTATAACAATTAATCCAATCTTCAAACTCAATAATTTCAAAATCCTCGGAATGTAGGAATCGATCTAGTTTAGTAAGATTTCTTGCCATAGATATTATTAAACCAACAGTTAATTCAGCAACTGAAACGACATTCCTGTTTGGCGTGTAAATAATAGGTATATTTTTTTTGGTAGCAGCGTCTAAATTAATGTTAAAAGGATCACCACGACAAGACGCAATCAGCTTCAAGTTTGTCTGTTCAAAAAGTTCTGCTTTTTTTAAATCATCTGCTACAGTTATGAAGACGTCATAATTCCTTAATTTTTCAATCATCTCTTTAATGTCAAAATATATAATTCCAGTATCTCTCCAACTCTCATAGGTTACTTCCATTTTCTTTCGCAATTCTTCTAAAACATCATCAGTTATACTTGCTGTTATAAATGCTCTCATAATTTATCAACCCAACTAAAAGATTATCCCTTCTTTAAGTATTAGATTATATAATCACGCAATTATATTTAGATTATATGATTAAAACAACTAAATTTAGCTAAAACATCAAGCTCTTCAGTTTCATTAAATTTCTAATGTTTCCTTCAATGACCTTTATTTTTCCTGAAGAATACGCTTTCACCGCTCCGAGCTCTTTGTTAAATAAATCCAGCATTATTTTTTCTGATACAAACTCAATTTTCACAGTAGCAGTTTCATCGCTAGCGTTATCTTTTACCTCTATTCCTTGATCCTTATTAACGTAGATCATAACGCTACGGTTAGTGTCTAAAAATGAAATTTGTATCGGATCGTTATAGTTTGCTAATTTCTTTCTTACTTTTTCAGTATTGATATAACGATTTTCAATTTCCTTTAAACAAGACTCAAAATTTTCAAAATTTGACAATTTTATTCACCCTTAAAATACGAAAACAAGTTTTAATGTTAATTTTAATGTTAGTAATTTATTATTGTTTATAAAAATATTAAAAATAAAAACCAGAAAAAATTATAGACTATCAATTTTTGATTTAAGATTTTTCCATTCGAGATAAATTGTTTTAAATTTATCAGAAACACCAGAATCGTTTTTTACATCTTCAAATGCTAAAAGATTACTAACGATCGATTTGTAATTGGAATAGTACTTTAAACCTATTAGCGTATTTATTGCAGCACCAATAAATGCTGAATCTCTAATACAGGCAACAGAAATTTGATTATCTAATATATTAGCTAACATTTTGCAAAACTCATTAGATTTAGCCATCCCACCTGCAACATATGTTTTTGTACTAAGGTCAGTTTGATTGCGTAGTACTTGATGATTTTCAAATACCCCGAATGCTATGTTTTCAAGAACGCTCCGGGCAAAATTTTCAATTTTGGGGACTTCCTCAGACACCATAATAGGTGGTTGAAAAATAAAAGCACCTCTCTTAATAGAAGTAGTATTTCTTATATTCATCTTTTCAGGACCCAAGTAGGTGTAAGTCGAAAAAGCTCCTGGCGTTGTTCTTTTTAGATAATCCTCTATTAAAGAATCAGGATCGTCAGTAAAACTTGATAAAAATGCTTCTTTAAACCAATTATAGGAAGCGCCCGTGTTGCCCGCATTGCTTTCAAGTAGCCATTTTCCTTTTATCGAATGGCATGATGTCCAGAAATTACAATTAGGATCAAAAATGGGTTTATTTACAACGAGTTGAAGTGGTGATGTAGTACCTAAACTAATGCCTATGTCACCTTCTTCGATTACACCCATACCTATTAAAGTTGCTTGTGTATCTCCGCCCGATTTTACAATTGGAATATTATTGAGGTCAATATCGAACCTTTTGTTTAAATTTTCTTTTAATTCGCCCACAATAGTTCCTGAATTAACAATATCTGGAAAAAAATCGGGATCAAAATTGAAAGTGTCTATTATTTCAGAACTCCATTCTCCTTTTTTAATATCCAGCATTTGGGAGTCAGCTGCAGAGGATAGATCAGAATAAAAATTTCCCGTAAGTTTGTAGACTAACCAATCATCTAATGTCAATACTTTTTTAATTTTTGCATAAACTTCTTCAGCTTCTTCTTTAAACCACAATAATCTTGCAAGACAAAATAGCAGAGACGGGCTATGTCCCGTTATTTCAAATAGATCTTTTTCTGAAAAAGCATCATCTATGAGATAGGCGGAATCAATACCACGAATATCGATATTAGGTCCTCCATACAAGGTGTTTCCTTTTTCGTCTAGAAAAACGGAGGCAATTCGTTGAGTACAGGATGACAAACCTACAATCCTTTTGTTTTTAGAATTGGAAAGAACAAAATCCATTCCCATAATTACCTTTTTCCAAAGGTCTTCCATATCAAAGCGTTTAGCAAAACCATCTAAATCTTCGTTATAAATTTTTAATTCTTGAGTGTTATAAATTTTAATTTTTAATTGTTCGGATACTAATCCTACCTTTATTGAATTGGAAGAAATATCTATCGTTAAAATTAAATTTTCATCCTTTTCCATAATTCTCAAGAAAATGTTAAGTTATTTAGATCTAAGAAAAATATTTACGAACAACCTCTCCCAACGGAGTTTTTTCTTCAAAAATAATTGCTTGAAATGAAGATATTTTAGTTCCTTTTATATCTTTCCAAGCGTCAGAAGAAAGCCACGCTTTACTACAGGTATGATTAAGGAAAGTCTCTACATCCCAATTCCTATCGTGATCTATTGGAACTTGTGGAAGAAGCAATCCTCTTTTCATTCCTCTCTCCACTATAAGTCCATCCCTCCCTATCACAATTTTTTCAAGATATTCATTCGGAGAGCTAACTTCTAATATCTTTGGAGGAGTTAATATTGAAATTTCAATAGTAATAGTATCCATTTCATCAATAGATACAGATGAGAAACGAGTATCTTCAGTTGCTGAACTGATTGAAACTTTATGAATAACATCGTATAAAGCAAATTTTGGTTCTATATATCCTATACAACCTCTTAAAGGATTACCTTTCGCATTATGAGTATTTAAAGTGACAAATGCTCCATAATTTTCCTTAAATTTTTCTCTTATAACCTCAGGTATCATCATCCCTTCTCTATTCTTAAGAAAATACTTGATGTTATCTCTTGCAAATTGTATTAACTCTTTTCCGTCAGTTACGGTGAAGATTTCTTTATCTGCCATATTTTCACTTTAAGATTTTGCATTCAATATAATATATGAGATGACAAATTATAATAATTACTTAAATTACTCCTTTAATTATGTTTCCCATAGGATTAGATTCATCAATATTAACCTCTATGCCTCTTAGAAACACTTTCCATATGTGAACACTTGTTTGATAATTTTGGAAAGGTGAAAACTTTGCTTTTGATTTGAATTTTTTTGATTCAATAGGATAATCCACTCCACGATCTACAATAATTAAATCAGCATCGTATCCCTCTTTAATAAAACCTTTATTATCTAATTTAAAAGTCATCGCTGGATTTTCTGAAGTAATTTTAACGAATGATTCTAAAGAAATTTCATTGTTAAAAACTTGATCTAGTACTATTAAAGGATATGACTCAAATCCCGGAAATCCTGAGGGTGCGTCGAGAAACGATTTTTCTTTCTCTTCAGATGTATGTGGTGCATGATCCGTACCCAATAATTTCACGTTACCTTGTTTAAGCTCCTGAAATAGATAAAAAGCGTGCTTTTTGTCTCTTAAAGGTGGGAGAACTTTGGCATAATTAGGATTTTCAATCTGAATAGAATCGTTTAATAATAGATGATGTGGTGTTATCTCAAATGTAATATTTAAGGATTTATTCGTGCTTAACGCTTTTTTAATCAAGGAGTAGCTATCTCGGCAACTAATATGACAGAAATGGATGATAGGATAATCTTTAGGGATTAAGTCTAAATCCACAACAACTTTATAATAATTTTCAAGAATAAAATTCACATATTTAGCTTCCATGTAGGTTGGGTATAATTTATTGTGCAGTTTCAAAAACGGTAATTTTTCTTCAACACCTTTTTTAAAAATCTTTTCTTTCTCTTCGGCGTTCAAAGGCCAATCAGGATGTACAAAAATCGGAAGTTGGAATTTTGAGGATATATTAAGAAGTTTTTGAATATTTAAGTGATCTGTCCAATCAATACCGTTTAAAGAATTTAAGGGGTAGATTTTAAAACCTACAACACCTAAGTCAATAATAGAAGTTATCTCTTCGAAATCGAAATCCCTTGGAATCCCCGCTATAAACCCTACATCTACATGTATTTTATTTTGTGCTTTTTTCATCCATCCTTTAACTTGGTTTGCACTTACAGCTGGGGGTTTTGTGTTAGGCATAGTGAAAACAGTTGTTATTCCTGAGAAAGCTGCTGCTAAAGTTCCTGTTAAAAAAGTTTCTTTTTCGCTCTGTTCCATATCCCTTAAGTGGGAATGAATATCAATTATCCCGGGTATAACCGTTCTATTCCCACAATCAATTTCTATTCCGTCTGTGTTTCGATTCTTTATTAGTTGTAGAGTCTCCTTGGTTACATTGTATGTTACTGTTTTAATAACACCTTCAAGAATTAAAATAACGCCATTTCGAAGCAAACTGTCGTTATATATGAGCCCATTTTTTAAGATCATCGTTTCCTATCAGTTTTTCAATAATTTCTGCTGATCGTATAAAAAATTTATATATAATATTTTATTTTCAATTCCTCTTATTTTTGAAAGATCTATATTTTTTAAACTACACTCTTCATTAACTTTTTGTATAAACTTAAGAAAGATGATTGATTCTTGAGAAAATGAAAAAAGAAAACAAAGTGAGCTATTTTCATCAATGTTCTCTCCATACTTAACATTTTCTTTAGAAATATCAGTAATAAATATCCTATTATCATCAAAGTTAGTATTAATGTTTTCCAAAATAAGTTCTGAGCTAAGCAACTTTTTAACACATATCCCTGGAGTTGACTTGATCCAACCTCGATCGTTATAATTTTCATTGTTTTCTATTTTCATAATAGCTCTCAATAAAAGTAAAGCTTGGGATCTCTCATCAGAACCTAAATATCTCACAGATTTACCTTCAATCTTTATTAAAAGGTGATTTGATTCAATATATAAGTATAAATTATTAGTTTTTCTTATTGTATAAGAGATACAAAAAGATTCTCTTATAATAGCACATAGCTTATATACATCGAGGGGTGTCTTTCCTTTATCAATATCGCTTTTGGTATATTTAGTAACACATTCCAAAAATATTAAGAAATCCAATTTTATCAAATCTGAATACTATACTTAGAATTTATTGCCTTTTCCTAACTTATTCATGAATTGGGCCCCTGCTTTCCCCATTCCCGGGATACCAGGCATTCCTTTTCCCTTTTTTTGCATTTGTAGAGCTTTCTTCATGAATTTCTTCATTTGATTATATTGATCAAGCATTCTATTTATTGTAGCGTAATCAGTACCACTCCCAATAGCAATTCTTCTTTTTCGTGTTTTTTTGATAATTTTTGGATCGTCTTTTTCTGCTTGAGTTAAAGAATTCAAAACAACTTCCCATTTCTCCAAATTTTTTTCAGCGTCATCAGTTAAAGCCTCAGGAATATTACCTCCTCCCATCATTGCTAAGATTTGTTTCATATTTCCAACTTTTTTAATACTTTTCAACTGACTAAGAAGATCGTCCAATGTGAATTTACCTTTCATCATTCTCTTAACCAAATCAGGATCGACATCAATCTCCGCTTCTTGTACCCTTTTGACCAATCCCTCTATATCAGGAACGCCTAGTAGAGAGCCTACAAATGTTGAAGGGTTAAATTCTTCCAGATCCTCTAATTTTTCACCAACTCCAATAAATCTAATGGATTGATTAGTGGCAGCACAAGCAGATAATGCTCCACCTCCTTTAGCCGTCCCATCTAATTTGGTAACGATTATACTACCAATATTTGTAGATTTAGCAAATTCTTCTGCTTGCGAATAAGCTTGCTGCCCTAAAGTTCCATCTATTACTAAAATAACTTCGTTAGGTTTTAAACTTGATTCGATTTTTTCCATCTCTCTCATTAATTCTTTTTCTTCTTTATGTCGGCCAGCCGTATCTACAATTATTATGTCATGCTCGTCATTTATTGCTTTTTTAGTTTCTCTAACTGCAAGTTTTATCGCATTTTTTTCGTTAGGATTACCATAACATTTTACTCCAATTTGATCGGTTAACTGTACTAATTGTTCGTAAGCCCCAGGACGCCATGTATCAGTAGTAACTGCAGCTACTTTATATCCTTTATTCTTGTAAAATCGCGCTAGCTTGCCGATAGATGTAGTTTTACCTGAACCCTGGATTCCAACAAGTAGAATAACATTACTCTTGCCAGGTTTTATTCTTATAGGGGCAGATTTCCCTCCGATTGTTTTCACTAACTCATCATGAACGAGCTTAATTAAGAAGTCTTTCCTTCTCGCTCGTTTTAAATCCGTGTTCATTGCTTCTTTTTTGATATTTTCAGTCATCTGGAAGACTAATTCTACTTTCACATCTGCTCCCAAAAGACTTGTTTGTAGCTCCTTTATTGCCACGTTAATTGCATCCTTATCGATTTTTGGCAAACCTCGCAATTTTCGCATTATCGATTCTAAATCTTTCCCTAATTTATTAAACGCCATCGTATTAATGAAATTTTATTTATGTTTTAGTAATGAAAATAAACAAAAACTAATATTTTTTTTTAATTGATTATAATATAATATAAAAAAAGATATGTGAAAATAATAAACATTACTTAATAACAATACAGAAAAAAAAGGAGATTTTAGAATATGAGTATTAGAAGAACTGAAATTCAGAAGTTAAAAACCGGACAGTACATCATGGTTGATGAAGAACCGTGCCAAATTAAAGCAACTGAAAGAAGTAAATCAGGTAAACATGGACATGCGAAAGTTCGAGTTGTATGTGTCGGAGTGTTCGATAATAACAAGAGATCTCTCACCATACCCTCAGGGCATATGGTTGAAATTCCAGAGATTCTCAAAGGCACAGCTCAAATTAATTTTATTGAAGATACATCGATTAACATAATGGATCTGGAAACATATGAATCTGTGGATGTTAATTGGCCTGCAGATGAAGAATTAAAACAAAAAATAAAAGATTTACAAAAGGATCCGGGTAAAATGTCTTTAGCACAAGTAGAATATTGGCAACTTGCAGGAAAAACTTTGATAAACAGAGTTATTATTACCTAATAAGCTATTAGAACAGAATAAAGCATAATAATAGATTTTGTTTCCCAAATTTTAATATTTCTTATTGTGTATTACTATTCAAGAAAAACTCTTAAAAGAGGCGGAGTGATATGGAAAAAAAACCAATTTCTTTAGCTTGCAGAATGGACTCAGAGAGAGCGATTAACTTAACAAAAAAGATTTTCGAATTTTTAGTAAAAAAGGGTGAGATTGTTCAGATGGAGACTAGAATCGCACCTAAAATATTTCCTCATAGTGGAATGGATCTAAAGGAAATGACGAAAGATAACACAAAATTTTTAGTCTCTGTAGGGGGAGACGGAACTATATTAAGAGTAGCAGGTGGATTGCCACCTAGGAACTCACCACCTATATTAGGCGTTAACATTGGATCCATAGGATTCTTAGATGAAACAAATGAAAGGAATGTTTTTAACGATATAAATCGTGTTTTAAAAGGAGATTTTTTAATTGAAAAATGCTCTAAATTAACTGCGTTTTTATTAAGGGATTCCGAAGAAATTCGATTGAGTAATGCTCTAAACGAAGTTTTAATAATCTCATCAAAGAGTTCAAAAGTTCTTTTGGCGTCTGTAAAAATAAACGGGTGTTATCTCAATCGTAGTTATCTAGATGGAATTATTGTTTCTACTTCTGTTGGTTCTACTGCTTATAACCTTAGCGCAGGTGGTGCGATTGTTAAATCAACAATGGATATAATGCAAATTACACCGTTAAATAGTTTTGCGCGATCAGGCTTGAAACCTATCGTACTACCAATAGATAGCGAAGTTGAAATCCAACTCTTAAGACCAAGATTAAGCGCTAAGATTATTATTGATGGCCAAAAAACTTTAAAAGATGTCCAGCCAAAATCAATAGTTAGAATTCGTAAAGCAAATTCTTATACAAGTTTTATTCGTCTTTCTAAAAGTATTAGCGATAATTATATTAGAAGATTAAGAAAAAAGATAATTGGAACTATAAAGGTGCCGTTAGACGACAGTCCAGAAGAAGAAATCAATTCTAGTTTTTGATACAAATATATTTTTAACTGGCGTAGATTTTAATTACTTTCCAGAAAGAATTTTCACAACACCAGAGATTGTGGATGAATTAAAAGTACCAAAATACATCAATCGAAACAGAAATATTTTATTTAGAATAGAATTAGCAATTGAGACTGGAAAACTAGTCGTTAAAAGAAGTCAGGATAAGTACTCAAATATAGTTGAGGCAAAATCCAAATCAACGGGTACTACGAAGGTTTTATCTAAGAACGACATCAATTTAATAGGTTTAGTATTAGAGTTAATGGACACATACCCGGAAGATATCATACTATACACTAATGATTATTCCATGGAAAATTTATGTACTATGTTAAAAATTAGGTTCAGACCTCTATATAAAAAAGGAATAGAGGAAAAAATGTACTTCGAAGTATATTGTCCTTATTGCAAAACCCTATACAAACCAGAAGATTTAGGCAAAAAATGTGAAAGGTGTGGATTGCAACTCAAGAAGCGTTTGCTACAAAAGGAAAAAATATAGTGGAAAATATATAGAATAAAATTTAGATTATTATTGGACATAAATTAAAGATAAACCATGGGCACTAAAATAAATGAACTAGTAAAAGAAGTAAGGAGAACTATAACTTTTGATAATTTATTAAATAAACAAATTGCTATCGATGCCTTTAACACGATCTACCAGTTCTTAGCTATTATCCGGCAAAGAGATGGAACACCACTAAAAGACTACAATGGAAATATAACTTCCCATCTATCCGGATTATTCTATAGAACTATTAATTTTTTAGAGCATAGTATAAAACCTATTTATGTGTTTGATGGAATTCCTTCTGAGTTAAAAATGGAGACTATAAAAGAAAGAAGAAAAATCAAAGAAGTGGCAAAGAAGAAGATGATCAAAGCACAAGAGGATGGAGATTATAGAGAAGCTAAAAAATATGCTCAGATGACTTCCAAATTGGATGCTACTATGATTGAGGAAAGTAAGAAATTATTAAAATATCTTGGAATACCCATCGTTGATGCTACTTCTGAAGGTGAAGCTCAATCTGCTTTTTTAGTCGAAAAAGGAGATGCATGGGCATGCGCTTCTCAAGATTACGATACATTACTCTTTGGTGGAGAGAGGTTAATACGAAATTTTGCTGTGAGCCGGAGTAAGAAACTTAAAAACACAACCGTTACACTTGATATCGAGTACATCTCCCTATCAAAATTTCTTGAAAATTTACACATAACACGCGAACAGCTAGTAGAAATGGGAATATTAATAGGAACGGATTTCTATCCAGGTATTAAAGGGATTGGACAACATAAAGCTCTCGAACTTATTAGAAAGCACGGTTCATTAGATAATATCATAAATAATAAAGTTAAAGTTGGGAATATTGCTATTCAAGTTGATAGAAGTACTATTGAACAAATAAAAGAGATCTTTTTATACCCAAATATAAAAAAAGACTATCCAAAGATAACCTGGGAAAAAAGTAAATACGAAAAAGTCGAAGAACTTCTGATAGAACAACACAATTTTTCAAGGCAAAGGGTTGAAAACGCGATTGAACGCTTAAAAAAACAAACTTCCTCCAAAACACAAGTTTCATTAGATAGTTTCTTCAAAAAAAATTAAAATTTATCTTCAAAAAAAAGCAAAAATTTTTACAAAATTATTCTTTTATATTTTTATAATACTCAAAATAGTATTAAAGGTCCTAATATGTCAATAAAAGAGAATAACTCAAATGGCAAGGAAAATCTTAAAGTATCATTACGAGTGCAAGAAGCAAAAAAAAGGGATATTGGTCGAAATATAGCTAGAATTGATCAGGAAACCATGGAAAGGTTAGATATAAAAACAGGTGACGTTATCGCCCTTGTTGGAAAGAAAGAGAGTGCTGGAATAGCTTGGCCCAGTTATCCGCAAGATAGTGGTTTAGGGATCATACGTATTGACTCCAGATTGAAAAAGAATATCGGAACGAGTATAGACGAAACGATTCAAATCAAAAAAGTAAAAGTTCATTCCGCTCAAAATATCGTTCTAGCACCAATTAGTGTTAAAATAAAATCAAACCCAAGGTTTGAAACCTTCGTTAAACGAAAATTGAGTAATTATCCTGTTACTATTGACGATTTCATATTTATATCAATAGGGATCAGCCGGGAAATTACTTTTAAGGTCATAAGTATGAGACCGAGTGGAATTTGTACCATTAAGCCAGAAACATCTCTCCACATTAGCGAACACATTACTGAAGATGAAGAGCGGGGGACCGATTATGTTACGTACGAAGATGTTGGAGGTTTAGATCGTGAAATACAAAGAGTTAGAGAAATGGTTGAGCTCCCATTAAGACATCCTTCATTATTTAAGCGTTTAGGTATTGACCCTCCAAAGGGGGTTTTATTAAGAGGACCTCCAGGGTGTGGCAAAACTCTATTAGCTAAAGCCGTGGCAAACGAAAGCGAAGCCTATTTTATTTCAATAAATGGACCAGAAATAATGAGCAAGTTTTATGGTGAGTCAGAAAAAAAATTACGTAAAATATTCATTGAGGCGGAAGAAAAAAGTCCTTCAATAATTTTTATTGATGAAATTGATGCTATCGCTCCTAAAAGAGAAACCGTTACAGGAGAAGTTGAAAGAAGGGTTGTCGCTCAATTATTAGCATTAATGGATGGGTTGCATAGTAGAGGTAAAGTAATAGTTATAGGCGCAACAAATAGACCAAATAGTTTAGACCCTGCATTAAGACGCCCTGGTAGATTTGATCGTGAAATAGAGATAAAAGTACCCAATGAAAAAGGAAGGAGAGAAGTTTTTCAAATTCACACGAGGAACATGCCCCTCGATAAAAAAATATCATTAAAAGAATTTGCAAACATAACTCATGGATTTGTAGGAGCAGACATTTCCGCAGTCTGTCGAGAAGCAGCAATGTCTGCCCTTAGAAGATATTTACCACAAATTAATTTGGATTCTGAAATTATTGATCCTGAGTTATTAGAACAAATAGAAGTTACCAAAGCAGATTTTGAGGAAGCTTTAAAAGAAGTAATGCCATCTGGAATAAGAGAAGTGTTCGTCGAAATACCAAATGTCACTTGGGAGCAAATAGGTGGATTGGAAGATTTAAAGCAAAAGTTGATAGAATCTGTTGATTGGCCTTTATCTCATCCTAAAATATTCAAGCGAATGGGAATAAATCCTCCAAGAGGAATCTTACTATATGGCCCCCCTGGATGTGGAAAGACGCTTTTAGCTCGTGCAGTAGCAACCGAAACTAAAGCAAATTTTATATCAATTAAGGGACCTGAATTGCTATCAAAATATGTTGGAGAAAGCGAAAAAGCAATTCGTGAGGTATTCCGAAAAGCTAAAATGGCAGCGCCATGTATCATATTTTTTGATGAATTTGATTCGATAGCTCCAACTAGAGGTAGGCACACTACCGATTCAGGAACTTCAGAAAAAGTTCTCTCACAATTTTTAACTGAGTTGGATGGACTGGAAGTAAAAAAAGATATTATAGTGATTGCTGCTACAAACCGCCCCGACATTTTAGACCCTGCTTTAATAAGACCGGGAAGAATTGACAGAATACTCCTCGTTCCCGCTCCTGATGAAGATGAAAGACAACAAATACTAAAGATTTTTACCAAAGACATGCCTTTAGCAGCTAATATTGATTTAAATGAATTAAATAAGAAGCTAGACGGTTTCACTGGAGCAGATATAGAAACTTTATGCCGTGAAGCTGGCATGATTGCTTTAAGAGAAAATTTGAGAGCAAGGAAAATTACTGAGGAACACTTTATAATGGCAATAGAATCGCTTTACCCAAGTATTACGGCAGAAATAATTAAATGGTATGAAGATTTTGGAAAAAAATTAAAAAGTAGAATCATTCAACAATCAGAAGATCAGATGGTTTCGTAAAATTAATTTATTTGATATTATTATATTATTGGAACTAATTATAAATTAAATTTAGTATAAGGTGTTTTATCATCGAAAGTCACAGATGGAATCAAAAACCGGTCGTAAATTCTTTAATAGATATTTTGATAAAAAATAAAGGCGAAATTTTAGATAAACGATTAGAAGAATTACTTAAGAAAGAATTCTCATTTATTCAAACACTAATGTTAGAAGAGCTCCTAATGAAGCTGGAAAGTCGAAGTATAATTAATGTATTTAGGGTTTCAAAAACAAAAAAAATGATTGTACTGAACAAAAGAAACCAGCATATTAGAAGTGAAATAATGGACGAGTTAAATTGAGTGGATCTTTTTCCAGTTGATGCATTCTTGAGCTAAAGTTGCGTGTTCAGTTGGAGATTTAAATTTTCTTTCTCGTATATCTACAAATATTGGATAATTTACGGCATTCCCCATTAATAACATTTCACCAACGCCAAGACTTGAAATCATATTAGCGAAATCTTTTGTGATTGCTTCAGAACTGTCCATCAGATGCTTTAAATCGTAAGGATTTTTAATATTAAGAATTAATTTCGAATTAGTTTGCGATAAAGCAGTAGTGCTTAACTTTTTTGGTCTTTGACTTATTAAACATAAACACGCCATAAATTTCCTTCCTTCTCTTGCAATTGTTTCAATTATATGTTTTGAAATTGCTTTTGAATGAGCGGCTTCTGGGCAGAATTGGTGGGATTCTTCAATTATCAGTAGAAACGGAGGAATCTTATTCATTCTTCTAAGATAAAACAAGCGAGTACATATATAATCAACAATTATCTGTTTTTTCCGAATTGAAATTTCATTTTGGAGATTAAAAATTGATATTTCTCCTTGATTCACAAAATTATTTATAACAGGATTTTCTTGCGGTCCGAATAATTTTAACCAGTTTAATTCAGATAACCACCCTATCAAAGCTTGCTTAGTATTTTTACTACCTTCTGGATCATTCTCAATTTCTTCAATAATTTCATTAAGTGCGTATTTTTTATTATTTTTTCTTAATTTCTTAATGTATTTAGCTAACTCTCTTATTTGAACATAAGATATTTGTTCTTGATATTTTTTAAAAATGTAAGCACTTAAGCTAGGGGTTGAAATTTGAAAATACGAAGTGTCTACGACTTTAACTTTATTTTTTATCGAGGGAATGTTTTTAAGATAAGTATATTCACCGTGGACATCCACCATAATGATCGCTGGTGTTCCATAGCTATTCTCTCTTGTTAACAATTCTTCTATTAATACTGAAGTAAGATAACTTTTGCCTCCTCCTGAGATTGAGAGAATTGCAAAATGTTTGTTTAGCAATCGATCCATGTCGATACGAGCTTCGATATCCGATACTTTAACCTTTCCAACATTTAATCCGTGTTTACGATTAATACCAATAAAATCATCTAAGGTTTCTTCTTCAACTAAAAATACTTCTTTTCCTGGACTTGCTGGATACATCATCCTTTTTATCCTGTTAAACTCAGTTTCATCTGGGTCACTGAATTCTACTATTCCTAAGTTTCTTACAATTGCAATAGCATATTCAAAATCGTCACTAGGAAAGAGCCCTTTTAGAACATTTGGGTTAGTTTCGCTGTTATAAGCTTTAATTGTAAGAGCATCAGAGAAATATTCGTTTAATAACACAATTTTTTCAATTATACCTATTAAATAACCTTCGATAGATTTAGTATATACAAACAAGCCCTTTTTAACGAGTAATCCACCACTCCTCTTATTTATAACAAAAGGATAATTTGAAACATCAGGTAATTGAAGAAAATTAAACACTATACCAAGTTTTAAAGACATTGAATTTAGATAGGTAAAAATATTAATAAATATAGATAAGAGACAGAATTTACTGATTTAAAAAGAAAGCAAATTAGTAAAAAAAAAAAACACATGGATGAAATAAAATTTAGGCTCTATCTCTCCAATTTTCCCATTATTCTTAATATTACATAATACCCATTTTTCCAAAAGTAAATCATGAAGAGAGAAACAGCCAGCAATGCAAATAATGAAATCCCTGTGAATAAAATCCAATTACCAGCTGAAAATGAGGCCAATAATGCAGAAAATGGTGAACTTTGGGTAGGACCAAGCAAAATCTCTTGAATTATAGCGATTACAAGACCTATAATAATTGCCATTATGCTTATTAACAAGCCCCCAGCTGCGATTTTAACATCTATGCGATTTTTATACTTTTCTTCAATTTCTCTAACTTTGAATATGAAGTGTAACACCCATTTTCTTCCTTTTTTGAATAATCCGAAGAAAAATATTAAGAGAAAAAACAACCCTGCTAAAATTCCAGCGACTATTGCTATTTGGTATCCTAATGTTAATCCCAAGAAAGATTCTAACTTCCCAGTTGGCATCATAAAATCAAATAATGACCAAATACCTCCAGTAATGCAAATTAAGCAAGAAATAACGATAAAAACGTAAAATAATTCTCCGACTACTTTTTGTTTTGAAGCATAAATTTCGTTTGAACTTGAGTATGATTCTTCCATATTTTCCACTATACTATTTTAGTTAACAATTTTATAACAATCTAAGTATATAAAATTGTTTATTATTGCTTAAAATTAAAGAGAAGAACTCGAAATGAAAGGTTTAATTAGTTTTTTTATTTTGGAGCGTTTCGACGAATGTTTTAAAGAATTTTTTTTCATCTAAATGCGAATATAAATTATTTGACATCTTGTAAACCTCATTATAAATCATCTGATGATCTACGTTGGGAGTCCATTTCTTATCCACCTTACAAATGTTCTCAGCAGCTTTAACAATATCGGGAAACAATCCAGCACCTGCTGCTGCTAAAATTGCTGCTCCTAAAGATGTTGCTTCCTCAATTATGTTTCGTACACAAGTTATACCTATAACATCAGAGTAGATTTGATTCCAAAAATCTGAGCGTGATCCGCCTCCAGTTACCTTTATTTCTTCAGGATTTATTCCTAACTCTCTAAAGATTTCAATATTCTTTCTGATTTCAAATGCCACTCCCTCCATAATAGACCGAATAATATCTCTTCTTTTATGACCTAATGATAAACCGTATATTAAACCTCGAGCATACGGGTTCCAATGAGGTGCTCCAGCACCAACCAAATGCGGGATGGCTAATAGTGAGTTAGCTCCAACGGGCGACTTTTCAGCTTCTTCAGTTAAAATAACGTATGGATCTTGGTTATGTTTTTTTGCCTGTTCACACTCTTCTGCCCCAAGTTCGTCCCTAAACCACCTTAAAAAGGCTCCAGTAGTAAAGATACTAGCTTCTTGAACCCATGCGCCAGGAATTGCGTGGCAACTGCATAAAACACGCTTTTTCGGATCAAGTTTAGGTTTTTCTAGATAAGCTAATATAAAACTTCCAGTTCCAGTCGTGACTTTTATGTTTCCGGGAGAGACGACTCCTACTCCCAGTGCCGCTGATTGCTGATCACCTGCTCCGGTTATTACTAAAGTTTTTTTGTCAAATAATGTATCCTCAGTTATAATTTCGCCAATATCGATTCCACTCTCTACGGGTTCCGGCATTTTATCCAAGTCAATTTCAAGTTCAGAGGCGATCTCATCTGAATACTTAAATTTATTAATATCAAAAAGCATCGTCCTTGAAGCGTTAGAGTGGTCTGTATAAAATTGTCCCGTTAATTTATAAAGAATGTAATCTGAAACAAGTAAGAATTTATGGGTTTTCTGATATATCTCTGGTTTTTCGTCTTTGAACCATAAAATTTTTGTCGCTGAAAAATAAGGATCAATAGTTAACCCCGTAGTGTTATATATTTTATCTTCTCCTATTTTTTTCTTAATGAACTCAACTTGGCTAGTAGTTCTTCGATCTTGCCACACTAACGCATTATGTAGGGGGTTACCTTCCCGATCTACAGGAACAATTGTTTCTCTTTGGTTGGCAATTGAGCAACTCACGATGTCGCTTTTATCAAAACCGCTCTTTTTAATTGCTCTCTCAATCGTCTTCTTTATTGACTCCCACCAAGAATTAGCGTCTTGTTCCACGTAAGAAGGAACCGGATAAAAACTCTCCCATTCCTGATAGTCACTTGCGACTATGTTTCCACTTAAATCAAAAATAAATGTTCTACAACCGGTCGTTCCTAAATCTAATGCCGCAATTAACATAATAAACACATTTTTTTTTATGTTATCATAAAATATGGATTTATTTAATAAAATTAATATTAATGATTATTTAATATAATTAATAATTGTACCTCGTTTTAAAATTACTAACTTCTCTTATTCCTCTATTTCATTTATTCAAAATCTTACATTAAAAGTCGTGATCTTCTAATGATATTGTTTTTTATTTTGTTTATGATTTTTGCTAAAAAATACCCGTAAAATTGTGAAGATTTTTTCTCATCGTGACACGAAAGTAGAGAGCGTTAAATTGACGATTTGACAAGTCTTAATTTTTACCGATAAATCGTCGTGTAATCTCACTTTACGAATGCGAAATTAGGATCTATATCTTTTTAAATGAATTTCATTTAGAGAAACATTTATAATTTTACTTTTTACTAAAAATCCTTCTTTAGAAAGCTCCCGTGCTTGAGCTTGTAAATAATTATTTAATTCAGGTAATGATTGAAATTTTTTAATTGATGGACTTTTTAGCTTGGAATCATCTGAATCCCAATATTCTGACTCAAACCATCCTACCAGATATAATCCATGTGAAAGTTCTCTTGGTTTCATATATTTTTCTAAAAGCTGATCCTGCATATTATTTGTCAATTTTTGATGCCACCTTCCTTTCACTTCAACTACAATCGAAAGGACTCGATTCTGACCCTGTAAGGATCTCGGACTAATTGCATTTATTACAATATCAGGAGTACTACTTGGAGAAATATCAACTTCTCTGTGGATGATAACTTTATTTAAATCATCAATTAGATGATTTCTAACATTATCTGAAAGCACTTCTTCATGTTTTGGCCTAAAAACGGGATCATTAACAGGTCTATTTTTATAATCCCAGAAATTAATAGCAATGGGAGTATATCCTCTCCCTTGGAGTTTGTCCTCAAACCTCACTAATGATTCAATTGTTGCTTCAAGTAAGTGTACTTCAGATTGAATTAAACGAGATTTCGTATTTTGAAATAAATCGTATATTTCTTGCGGTGTTGGCGGTTTCCACGATTTCATCCGTGTAATCTCTTGGGCTCTTATAATTCTATATGCAATTGATTCTCGAACTTCGGGCAGATGCCTGATAATTTTACGGAGAGCTTTAACAGAATCAGAAGTTCCTTTTAATTCTAAATAATTTATAATATCTTCACGCCAAAAACTAATGAAATCATCAGATTGTAAAAATTTTGGTCCACCAGTTAATTTTTTATCAGAATCTTTTGGATATTGACCAGATACCCAAATGTAAAGATCAGCTAATTGATCTTCTAGATAATTTTCAAACATCCCTTTATTGAATCGAGCTTCATTAGCAATATTTTTGATAACTTCTCGACCCCAGTCATTATCATCTTGAATTATTGTTTTTACGGTCTCCCATGAATTTTGAGGTGAAAAGATAAGTAAGGTTTTTGCTGCTTGAATCGATTTTAGTTTCTCATTTTCGTCAGGGGATGAGTGATTTTTTAATAAATTCTTCGTATAATCATTAATTCTTTCGTAGCTGTGTGATAATAAAAATTCTAAAATATTCCCAACAATATCAGGTTTTAAATTCCCTTCTACTAATTTGTCTTGAAGTGACTTTCCGATGAAATCATCATATATCATTTCGATTTTGCTAAGAATAGCTAGGGAATATGTTTGTTCATTTACATAATCAATTTGTGCTAAGAGAGTTGTAACTAATTGGCTTTTTGCATTTGGATAACCCATGTGAAGTAGCATGTTCCGAAATAATATTTCTGGGTTTAAGCGGAGATTAGCGTCATCACGATTTATGAATAATTTTTCTGGATCAACTATATTTTGCCCATAGGTTCCAAATTCATAAAGAAGAATTATCGGCATCCATTTTTCCCATGTTTCCGCAGTTAAATTTCTAATATATTCCGGATCCATTTCAAGAATTAATCTGAGAGCGCGATATCCAGCATAAGCGGGAAAAGATATTTTATTTGTCCCAACCCATTCTTGATTGTTAGGTTCACCTTTGATAACAAATTTTTTAGCTGCAAAGAGAATTCTGTCTTGCGTTTTCTCTGAAGAAAACCTCCAACCGGGCATAGAAGTTAAGTTTGGATTAAAAACCGATTGATTATCTACCATTCTATGCTCACTCATCATTTCCCGATTTAAATGATCCCAAAAAATTATTTTTCCTTGCTCAATTCTATCTAGGTGATTTCTCATTCTTTCTTGGAGAGGGGGATCTAATGGTGTTGGAGCCCTACTTCTCTGTAGCTGCTCAAATTTTTCTTTATCTGATTGTTCTCTCTCATAATCCAGTCTCATTTTCGATGCTAATTCGCTATCGTAATCGATTGGACCAAACCAACGTATATAATGTGGATGAAAAACGGGAAGATTATATAATCCAAACGCAATATCAGACCAATTTGGTTCCATAAAAAGCATCCGATATATTATCAGAGCTAATTTTTCTTTATATTCATATTCCTCAGTATTTTTAACCTCGTCAATCAACCAAGTTAGGTCTTCTTGTTGAATTAACTCAAACAAATTTTTTTGACCATAATCATGTAAAAGGTGGCTGATAAGAGGAATTAATAGGCTTTTATCAAAGGGAAGGATGATTAACACACGCTTCGAAATTTTTCTTCTTAGTTCTTGGTCTTGCTTCATTAGTAAATTAATTTGAGATTCGTTCCATCTTTCTCTAAGATAATTTCCATCAATTATTAAAGCACTTAAAGCTTGGGAAACTCCATCAATAATACCATCAATATCAACTAAATTCAGTGCTTTTATAAGTATTTGCGTAAGAATCTCATCAAAAAAAGATTTAGCCATAGGTATGAACATTCTGGGATTGTCTCCTATCCATTTCAGAGCACTCATAATTTCTGTATTAGGGAGCTTTTCAATGAAATGTTGATATAGGAATCTCATATAAGCACCACCATAACCTAATATAGCGTCAGGTAGATGCTCAATTAGTTCATTGAATTTAATATGATTTGGCCAAAGAATTATGAGACTAATTCCTTTTAGATCGTAATCATCGCCCGAATTTTCATCAGATAAAGCGATTGGTTTTAAACTCTCAATTTCCTCTATGTTTTGAGTGTTAGAAAAGGATTCTAAGGCATAAGCTGCAAATTTGCGAATTTGAATATCTTCACCGTCATCTAAAACCAATCCAATTAATAAAGGTATTAAACTTAATAGATTACATTCTTCAGCAATTTTTATTGCAAATATTTTTGTGTCACGGGGATTTTCGGGATTTTTGATATATTCTTGAATTTGTAATGATAAATTAGGATGATTTAACTTTTTATATTGAGAAGTTAAATCAAAAAACCGTAGTTTTAGAGAACTTTTTTCATAGTTGTGTAGGAGTTGATTTATAATTTCTTCTTTTTTCTCATCAGAAAACAACATCAAATCTGTTTGAAGTAATACTTCAGGTTCTGAATCAATTATTTTATCATATAAATCTTGATTAAAGGAACAAAGCCACGCTACAACTTCTCTCAATTGAGGAATAATCTTACCATCATATGAATTTTTTATTACACTTAGGATCTGAACTGTTGGTATCTCTTTTTTAATAATATAATCCGCAGCTAAAAATTCTAAGAAACTCCAGTGTGCCCACCGGCGAACTGGTCTTGACGATTCAAACAATCCACAAGCAAGAGTTTCTGAAATACAAATATCAGTAACATCAAATGCTTGCCCTAATACATTTTCTTGACCTTGTCGTAGAATAGATTCGTGGATGAATTCATCTGTCATTCCTTCGATTTGTGTAGAAGTCCAAATCGAATATTTTCCTGAAAAAGCACAAAGTGCGGCAATGCGTGCAGCAACGATATATTTTTGTTCAGGAGTAAAAATAATTCCAAGTCTCTCATCTCTTCTCATTTCATTAGCTTCTTCACATAAGTAATGGCAGTAGAATCTATATAAATCTGTTTTACTTCCAGATAAATATCCTTCTTGATTATATTGATGTATTAAAATTTTTAATGTGATCGGTATTGAAGCAAATATACCTGCTCCCATAGTTACAATTTTTTCCATGAAATCTGAAGGTGAGGTATTTTCCGTTTCTTCAACCTCACCATTAGCGACTTCTTCAATGTCTTTTTTACGTAGTGGTACAAGCGTATATTTTAAGAAATTGTTGCTACCAAAAATATTTATTAAATTATCATTTAGACCGTGTGGCCAATACCCCGCTCGACAGGCAATTCGGAGATATAGCCTATCCTTTGGGATATCTTTTAGACTTTCTACTAAAAGATTTGCAATAACTCCCTCACGCAAGAAGCATTCGTCGAAACTATCTAATAAGAGATATAGATTATAATTTCCAGTACGCCAATCTTGAAATTTAGCATGATTAAAAATCTTATCATCGAAATGAATTTCATTTCCAATACTACTTAAATTGACTTTAAGAATCTCACCTTTTTCATTGTCAAAATCTTGAAAAGATTTTTCTAAAGCAACGGTCTTCCCTATACCCGGTTCTCCCAAAAGTACTATGCAATTCTTCTCAAGCTTTATAGGATCTTTGATTAAATGCGAATTAGGGGAAAATTCGTACTCTGGGTCTTCTAAATATCCTTCAGGGGATATGATAGGTTTTTTATCACTTGGACACCAGAAGCGGGTCCATTCATAAGTTCCCGACATTTTTATTCCCCACATCATATCTTTTGTTATCTAGGTTATTATTCTTATAAATGAATATTAAGTTTATTATCAAAAGTAAAGTTTCACCAAAATCGTTATTTTGATCAATCTAATCTTTTTCTCTAAATAAAAAATTTATTTCATCTCTGATTTTTGAATCCATCCAAATTTTACTTTTAAATGCTTAATAATGTGTATTTTTATTTTGTTTATGACTTTTGGTAAAGTAATGTCCTGTAAAAAGGAGATGAAAATTTTCCCTTCTAAAACAGAAGAAGAAAGAAGGTATTCATCAATCTGACAAATCTCAAATTTTACTTATATATACCTCTGAAACTACAGTTTTTGTTTAAATACTTTTAATGTTTTTATACTTCAGATCATTTTATGAGGTTTTTATCAAATAGTATAAAATGAAGAACTTAGGATTCCCATGTTCTTACGAAATAATCTCGTCCAATTTCTCGTAAAGGATTTTATTGATTCTTTTTGGATATTTCATTTTTGCTTCAATTAATTCTAAAATGTCCGAATCTTCTAAGACCATAATAATTTTTTTTTGATCTGTACTGTTTCTATTCCTTCGTCTACAATTTTCTAAACATTTAGCTTTATCTTCAATCTTACGAACAACTATAAAACCAAACATACCCGTGCGGGGTATTAAACGAGTGTCCAATTGATCATATTCGGGATTTCCAGGATCATTTGAATAGTTCTTACATTCAATATATATATTAGGACAAGGAATCTTGTATACTTCTTCTAAATCTTTGAAAAAGCCCTTCTTATTCTTTCTTCGAAATTTAACATCAATTCTAATCCCCTCTCCTGGAGCTTCTATTTTCATATCGGTCAATTGTCCTTTAAAAATGTATCTCAAAATATTTCCAATTATATCTTGAAATCTGTAAGCATCTAGCTTCCCTTCCTCAGTTAATTTAAGCTCCTCAGCCAACAATTCTAAAATGGACATGAACTCTGTTGAAACATAATGACCGTCATTTTGTACCGTTCCCTTTTTAATTAAATCGTCAAGCTTTAAAGCTCTTGAGAAAATAATCCTATCTTTAGGTCGTGAACGGTAAACGATATTAGTATAAGCAAATTTTTTTAACTCCTCGGAATAATCATCATCTATTTTTAATCCACAAGACTCAATCATTGTCTCAATTTCTTTTTCATGAAGTTCTACATAAAAAGTTTCAGTACTCTTTTTTTTAGCACCGGGTAGATATCCATCAAGAAATTTACGAATATAACGTTTTGCGTAATCGTTTTTTCCAATTCTTATCATAGGATCAGAATACCAAATAAATGAACCGTTATTTTTTAATAATTTTCTAATCAGTAACAACAAGCATAAACGTTCCACTGGAATTGGCATTACTGTGGGAACATTCAGTAACAATATTATATCAAAGAAATTCTCGGTAAAGGTGTAGATATCTTTCGGAAAAATTATAGGGTGAAAGTTATCGTATTCCTGTAATTCATTAAGTCTCTCTTCAGTTTTTGAACCTTTCTTGAATAATTCTTCAAATTCAGCAGCATAAACTTGGAATCCTTTCTCTACAAAATATTTAGAATTCCTTAATCTAGCTGCTCCTAAATCTAATATCTTCGTTGAAGCGGGCCTCTTCCGTTCGGTAATTTTATTAAAAAGATTTACTAATTGACCACCCGGTTTGGGCATTTTTGGAGCTGAATGGGTAACATCAATTTTTACACTTGAATAACTAAAATTCTTAAATCCCGTTTTCGGTTTAAATTCATATATAGGCGATTTCCACATTTGGGTCTACTTAAACAACATTTTTGTCAGCTTAATAAAATTAAGTAAATAGAACTAATTAAAATTAGATATTAATTGGAAAATAATATATTTGTTATGTTAAGGACATAAGATTGCAAAATATAATTGTAAAATTTCTAGAACGAGAATATCTTCACAATAAAGCAAGCTCAAATAAAAATTACGAAGTAGACGAATATGTTCAGCTCCAGAGTACCAATTTTTTAGATATCTGTATATTTTTGACTTTATATCCTTTCCCCCGTAATAATTTGGTAATCTTATGAATTGAATATCCTTCTCGGTAATGCCAAAACAAAATTTTCTTTCGTATTTTTTCTAAACAGTTTGGGTTTCTTGAATACACTTTACTATATCGAAATAAGCGTTCCAGAGCTTCCGGGCATTCCTTTTCGATTTTATTCTTAAAACTTCTGGGAGTGTAATTAGAAATTCCAAAATTCTCTGTAAATTGCTCAAAGGATAAATTAGAGGTTAGATACAATGCTAAACCAATTTTAGTTTTATCGCGTGGATTCCAATTTTTTTGAAAGCACAATTTTTCAATATTTTTTAGAATTTTTTTAGTTTTAAGTAGATTTATCCTTTCAGTTTGAGATATATTTGTCTGATTATATTCGCTAACGATCTTTCTCATCAATAACACAGTTGGATTGCAGGAAATTAACTTACAAGAATTATTAGGGGATAATTTTTTGCTTTTCCTTGCTTTCAGCAAGGCTACATCTCTAAAATTATTTTCAATTAACGATAAGCCTATATCGTTTAAACTGATCCCTATATAGGTGCGTTTACCATGACGCTTTATTCCTGATACTTCAATCCCCTTTTTTTTTAAGTATGTCGTCATACACCTTGTTGAGGTAATTGGTAAAGAAAAATCTTTTCCACAGCGATAACTATTGTAAGTTCTCAATAACTTCTCTGCCCAGATCGATCCTTTCCCTAAGCAACAACATTTCTTAAAGAACTGATCAAAGTCAGCTACATCAAATACATTCTTTATTTCTTCTTCTTTATTTTTAATTAACTTTTGTTTTTCCGTTATAATTGTCAAGAATTTTTAACACTTTTCTTTCAATTGTTTTAATTCAAACTTCTAATTCGGTAGAAACCTATCGGATTTGTCAAAATACACCCTTTTAGTATTATATCCGCCCCCTAATCCTTTTTTCAATCGAGGAGGCTGGCTTAAGTAATCTAAAAATTTATCTGTTGCTCTTCGGAAATGTAATCCTTCAAATGGATCACCTTTAAATTCTCTATGCCTTTCTTCAGAAGTTTTCGCTAAAAAAAGAGAATATCTTGTTCTTAACTCTCCAATATCTTCTATTGAGACAATGTCTTCGTATTCTTTGATCATATCTCCACATACTTTACATTCTGGAGAAAAACCCCAAGGAAATGGGAACGCTTCAAATTTCGTTTTTCTATCTATTCTATTTCACGCTCTTGTTTTTTATTGCGAAGCGACAAGTCTTTAACAGATCAAAAAAAACATTTATTAGGTGCCAGCCTATAATAGATTTAAATTTAAAATGTTTAGACTTGTCAAAAAAGAATTGCAGAATTTTGTTTAAAAAGTCCTCGATTTATGAAATAGAAATGAGCTTTTTTATACTATATTTTAAATATTTAATAAATGCAATTAATAATTAAAAGGTTAATAGTTCACACTGGTATGAACTATTTAGCAGTTTATAATCATTGAACTAAACTAATCTTATTTATAAAAAAAATACAAAAAATACCCCTTAAAATTATGAAGAATTTTTCTCCTCGTGAAACGATAGTAGAGAGGGAGTAATTGATGATTTGACTGAGCTTAATTTTTACCGATAAATCGTCGTATAATCTCACTTTGCGAATGCGAAATGCCTCAAAATTATTACTTCTAAAAAATCAATATTTTTAAATTCTAGTTAGTCTGTGAGCAATTAGAGTTAAAAAATGCATTTTTTTTTTGACTTATTTATGCTTGCACTTTCATGCTTATTAAAATCGTATGTTAGATAACTAAGTTTACAAGGTGTTAACTGCCATACCTTCGCTACATTGACGCTTTCTATCTTTGCTCTACGAAGAGAAAATTTCGATAAAATTTTTCGGAAGTCTATGAAAAAATGTACTAAGAAATTTTTTGATCCCACCTGGGATCAAATTTATAAATATAAAAAATAATATGTTATTTAATCATAATAAAACTTTTAAAATGAAATCTAAATGTCTGAAAAGAAGGAAAAGTCTATTCATGTGAGAGTTTCTGAAGAATTTTACACTGTTATTAAAAAAAACGCAAAAATTTTCTATTCGAGTGTTGTAGAATTCTGTAGAAGTGCTATAACCGACAGGATTTATCAAATTGAAAATCCTCAGTTATCTAATGGTAATGTAAATGCTCTTGACATCAGATATTCGATCTTTAAGAAAATTATAAAAAAATTAATGATAGAGAGTGCCAATAATTCAAACCTAAGGACCAACCAAAAAGTTTACAAAGTTATTAAAATATTAAATATATTTGATAACTGCTCTCTGAGTCAATATATACAACCCAATACTATAAAACCAGACTTTAATAAGTTATCTCAAATCCTATTCGACTGTGATTTTGAAAGTTTCAAAAGAAAAGTTCGTCAAAAAGAAGTAAAAGAAGAAAAGATAAATAGAAACACAATAATCCTTGCAGGAGATTTAGGTTTAGAATTGGTAAATTTCTATCAAAACTATGAAGAAAAAAATCTAATTAAAGTAGCTGATATTCATAGTCCATTTTCATATAAAATTGAGAATAATGATCAATATTTTACTGAAACATTATATTTTAAAGGATTTTTTAAAGCTGCATTAGTTCTTTTAGAATCAAATGAACTCATTGAATTAATTGGCAAGGAGTATGAAGGAACTGACTCCAAAACCCTCTGTAGAATTAGAGATTATCTAAAGATTCTTGATTTTATAAAGAGGTATTCTATTAATTATTTATTATATCAGTAAGCTAATTTTTAATAATCTTCCGTCCCCGTGATGCCCCCTCTTCATGAATTAGAATAAAATCTAATCTTCAATATAAATCTTATCGTAAAAATTTTTGTTCAGTTCATCAACAAATTGCGATAAATCGTTCTCATCCCCATCATCATCAAGTTCAGCGGATAATAAATACAAGTCTTCTTCTGTCCTGGTCACCGCCACATAAAAAATTCGTCGTTCTTCTTCTAAATCTTCTTGTCTTTTAAGAGATAAATAATCTGGAAAGAAACCATCAGTTAACATTGGTATAATAACAGTATTCCACTCCAATCCTTTCGCTCTATGAATCGTTGATATCACTAATCTTGATTCAATTTCATTTGTTTTTATATTCTGATTGTACTCGCTCTCGTTAAGGCTTAGATGATTGAGGAACTCTCCAATGTTTTTAAATTGAGCTGTCATCTCGATTAAGGATTGATTTTTGACTAATTTTTAAAAAAATCCTTAGTTTTGCATTTTCCATAAAGTTAAAAAATTCCTAGCAAGCTTATGTTCCTCTGCTATTTTATCCGCTATTTCTCTATTTATCCCTGGTTTTAGAGCTTTTTTCTTTGTTAATTCAATTGCACATAATAGTAAGAGAGATAAAATCACATCACTTGCTTGTTTAGGCATACTTTCGGAATGCCAAAAATTTATTGGATACCCATCAGCAATGACATTAATTTTTCTTTTATCTGGGGCGAGATAATAAATAGTTCCAATTCTTTCATTAGTTTCACTATTCATTAAAGGCTCACTATCTCGTTTTAACCTATTTAGTTCATTTAGGTCTATTTCATATTGCTCTGATGATGTACTTACTATGTATGAATTAAAATCTAAATTTCTGATTACATCAGATTCAATAGCATTATACCCTGAAGCCCCTATTACAAAATCTTTATTTTTACATGCTTGACTAGCTAAATCATAAACCTTATATCCTTTTATTGCAGCTCTTAACATTCTGGTAGGTTTAGGATCATAAATCTCAACATTTACACCTAACATTTTTAGCCGTTTAGCAACCTTCCTACCAATCGTCCCAAATCCTAAGACCGCTACTTTCATTCCGCCAAATCCGATATGAGAAACCATTTTATTAAGATTATTAATAACTGCATCTGCAATATATCTAGGTTCAAATTCAGTCTTAAAATCACATGTGGCAACTGAAATTAAAGGAAATTTGAGTTTATTTCCCGCCTTACTTTCTTCCCATGTTTTCGCATTGAATATCCCACGAGTAGTCTGCTCCACAGCACCAATAACATTAGGGATCAAATTTACATATTTGTTATGAATCATTGGAACAATAAAACCTCCATCTTCAATAATGATTATTTCATCTTCATTAAGTATTTCAGAATTTTGTAGATTGTCTAGGTGAACTTCAAGATTGTTATAATCGTCTACAATAGCCTCTTGTTGTATTAGATACTCAATAATCTCATCTTTTATAGTATAGGGATAATCTTTATAGAAGAAATACGATTTTTTCATCTCGAGTCCTAACGATTTAAGAGCTTCTACAAACGGAATTAGGTCTCTTAAAAAATGCATAATTATTAGCAAAAATTTTCCGCGGAAAGTATCTTTCAATGAAGTATCTTGAGAATAATAAGACAATAAAGGAGTATGTTCGAACAAATCTTTTGAAAAATCTATGCTCGGAATAGTTTTTTTTATATGTTCACTAGTCTTTTTTAAGTTTTCTTTTATTTGTGCTTGCTGGAATTTTTCTTGTATGAGTTCAGATTCATTTTTAATTTTATCAGGGTTCTGTTTACTCCAAATTTGTATTTTATCCTCATCTTCTGCAATAAATTCAAGTATATACATCTTTACTTCAGGTTCTAATATAATCCAATCGACTGTGATATCATTCAATAAACCTCTATGTTTCCAGTAATTATAAAAATGTTCCGCTTTATAGCTATTACTAGACTTAATATATCTAATTAATATTTTTAAATTTTCACTAAAATCCTCATCTTTCCTACTCATATCATCACATCTTATAAGCAGATCTTAATTTTAGTCTTTCCTTATCTTCAAGAAGTTCCTTTTGTTTATCTATATCAATCTCATTTTTTAAATCTTTTGAGATACTTTCATATTCAGTACATTGTTCACACTCGTGCTTTTCAATATTCGTACATTCATATGTAGTATTCTTTAATGAAAGTATACTCTTAATATTGTATGCACCGAAGTCTTTTTCTATATCACCTATATATCGATTTATAAATAGTCCAATACCTACTATTTCTAACTTATTTTTCAAAGCAAATGTTAATAGCTGTTTTATTGTATTTCCCGTGCTTATTCCGTCATCTATAATTAGTACCTTTCCTTCAATGTTGAGATCTGATTTAAATTTTATAACACCTTCATTCCTCTTAAAAATAAGAACTTGAGCATTGAAGAGCTCCCCTATATTATGTGCCATTATTGCTCCACTTCTATAATTAGCAGTAATGACATAATTAATGCTCAAATCCTTAAAAAATTCACTCAGTTTGCTTACTACATCATTTACAAATTCAGGAGATTGAAAAAGAATATCAGTATTAATATAATATTTGGTATGGTATTTTTCAGTAAATTTAAAATGTCCGTTAATTACGGCTTTCGCTGACATAATAATATTCCAAAAATGCCCTTCATTATCTTCTTTGATCATTTCCAATCTCCAGGCATTATATTTGGCTTAGTAGGCTGAATTCCTTTTTTACATGAAGGACAATCGTCAAAAGAATAAACATCTTCATCTTCTTGTATTAGTGACTCAAAAGTGTATAAAGGAAATGCTGTCATTCCAGCTCTTAGGTTGAATATACTACAAATACCTCTAATTCGAGACCCTTTCATCCTAGCGAGTTTAATTAATTTATTTACTATAAACCCAGTAACTACTACATCTATTACTATTAGACCATATGAACCCTTTTCTATTTTAAATCCGTCACGTAATACTAAATTACCCTCCTCTTTTTCGCTCAATTTTGCATATATTGATTTAACATCTCCCCCGATGGCTTGAGCTAAACGATGGGCAAGAATAATATTGCTAGGTGTCTCAACTGTTAAAATATAGCTAATATTTTTGAGTTTGATAAAAATATCGGCAAAGTGGATAGCGATGTGTTTAATTAATCTAGGATATTCCATTATTTTTGAGACATGATATAACTTTTTTACATGTACACCAGATGGAAGAATAAAATGGCCTTTTTCAATCATTAAATTATATCTATCTTTAATTAGGCGTGGTAGAGTCATGCCTATATATGGACTGATTTTTTCAAAGTTTTTTACTTCCAAAAATTCCCATTTTTCTTCAGAAGTCTCTGAAATCTTAAGAAAATTATTTTTTATTAAATATTCGATAGTATTATCCATAACTTCTCTTTTCCTATCAAGTTGCCGATAAATTTCTGGTCTCGTTAACGAATGTTTCAATAAAATTTTAAATACATCGTTTGCGTTATCATCTTTTGCTCCAAATAGATAGGGGTTCATATTATCATCAATTGCTAAAAAAATCAATGAAGCTTTTTTAAGTGATTCATCCACACTTTCAAAAACATCAACTTTTATGTTAACTCCAATTACTGGAATTATACTATTCTTTAATAATGGGATTAAAAAGGAATCACAGAAAGAGTCATCCATTAATTCAACCATAACATAGTCTAATATGATAATTTGAGTCGCCTCATTAATTCTTTCTTCAATTCTACCTAATAGATACTTAGCTTTATCTCGATCAACACAATGAGTCCAATCATAGCGGAATTGCATAGAAGCAATGTTCCAATATAATATATCTTGTATTATACTTTTCGTTTCATTCATCTTTAACTCGGATTATAATCTTTTTTTCTTGGAATTAAAATATTTATATGCGTACCTGGCAAAAAGCGCCAAGGTTTATCAAAATCGAGAGGATAAGTTTGATTTCCTGCCTTTGAACAAATGGATCTTATAAAAATTAGACCGTTAAATTTATCGACATATTTTCTAGCTATTTTTATCCCCCCATGAGTTTCATTCTTAGGATAAGCATTTTCTGGGAATCTCCCTGATAAAACTTCTTGAATCACAGTAAAATGTTGTTTATTTTTGTAGATATCTGGGAATTTATTTAGAAGGCTTTGACGAATTCCAATACCACCATCAACAATCGATATTTCGATATTTGGATCCTTTACATAACTATTTCTATCACGTGCGTGAACCATTATAAATCCTTCACTTTTACTATGGCGATAAATATTTGTGCAGAGCTCAGAGACGACATCTGATGCGAACT
Source organism: Promethearchaeota archaeon (assembly GCA_030599585.1). GTDB lineage: Archaea > Asgardarchaeota > Lokiarchaeia > Sigyniarchaeales > SOKP01 > SOKP01. The sequence continues at coordinate 142,676 of JAUVNS010000009.1, forward strand.
TTTTTATATCTCCTTTATGCATTCCATATTCATTCATAAGTATATCTTGTATAGTTCTTACTAGAATTTTAGTCAATGCTGCACCTAAATCCGATCTATTTGTAATTTTTCTAATTCTTAGCAAAACATTACTTTTAAAAACTAATGGACTAAGATTTTGACTATAGTCCTCCTCTAAGACACCCCATTCATGAAAGTGCTTAAAGAAATTCCAGTTTCTTAAGAATAATAATGTATCCATGCTTAGTTTAACTATTATTTTCTTTTGCGTAATTTTATAACAGAATTTACCAAGTATATGAAGCATGAGAATCTCAAGTTCCCCGATGAATAGTGTCTTTGATAGGTCGAAAACAATCGATTTTTTATATGTTAAATTAAAAAGATTTTCGTAATATTCCTCAATATTAATATAAGTAGAAAATGGCTTTTTTAAGTCTTTTAAAAATGCCTGAAATTGAAAAAGTAGATTATTAAAACACTCAAACCGAAAATTAAACCTGAAGGGAAAGACAAACGTAAAGTACTTACTCCCTTCTTTATTTTTTTTAAAAAATGATTTATATGTATTTAAATTATAGGGTAGAAACTCTATATTTGTTTTTACAATGAACTTTAAATAATCTTCCTCTACGCTTTTTATTCCTGACATACTAATCCTTTTAACAAATAACTCTTACTATTATTATCTTTTTGTCTTAACAATTTTAACTATTTATTCTTTTATAATTCTTTTATGATTATGTATATATAAATATTTTATTTTAAAGTGCGAACTTTAGATTTAGATAAGAACTAGTATATAAATCTTTGGTTTTTTGTTGTAGATTTTAAGAAATATTTTTCTTGATTATTTAGATTAATATTAATTTTTCATCTTTTCTAGATAAAAATAAAATTATACTATTCAATAATTCTGTTTCAAATTATTAAACTAAATGAGTTTTATTATTAGAAAACATATTGTAGAAATTAGCAACAAATTAAATTTTCTCTTTTTAAAGCTTTTAAACAAAATGTGTTTTGAACTTAATTTTATTTAAATCTTAAAATCTTTTCTTAATTCTTCATTTTTAGTTCTATAGCAACTAATCTCTTTAATACATATAATTATTGTTTAGAAAGAATTTTTGTTTAATTATAGAAAAATCTGTGCAAAATTTGCCTGTTAGCTGATGGATATTAAAATCTGATACTAACAAGAATTTATGAGTTTTTTGATAAATCTTGTTTATTTATTTGAAATTTCTTTTTTACTACTTAATTTAGATTCTTATATGCTCTTACTAGATGGATCACCAGCCTTTTTTAGTATTGTTTTTTCTTTGAAAATATTTAGTTTAATAACCCTGTCAAATTCATTTACACTATTAAACAATTTAATGAGGGAATTTCTTCTTTCATAATATAGAATTATTTCTCGAATTTTTCCACTAAGGGTACCTCCAGGTAATTCATCAAATTTTATATCTAAATACAATTCACATAAAGTCTTTAGATTCTCCATGTTTAGCTTCTCTCTTAGACTTTCGAAAATAATTAATTTTGACCTTTTGGGGATAAAAAATTCTTGTTCTATACTATTTTCATACTTTTGAATAAATTCAGGTTCAACTTCTTCCATTAAGTTTCGTTTATATTTCTTCCATTCATTATCCCAAAAGCTTTTATTCAATTCTAAAACCAGTCCAGCAAATTCAAATGGAAAAAACTCAACTTTCACATTATTCTTTATAAGATAATTTACTCCTTTTCCTGAAATTTTTGGATTAGGATCTATTATGCCAATCCAAACTTCTTTAATTCCATTATTAACAATTCGTTCTGCGCATGGAATTTTATCTGTAGATCGTCGTGTACATGGTTCTAAAGTGGTAATTAATATAGAATTCTCATAATTCAACTTTTCCTTTTTCTTAACCAATGCTGTATACTCAGCATGGTCTCCAGGTGCATTTTCCCCTCTATAAGCATTCTGAATAATTTCATTATTTTTTATTATTACTACACCGACTTTAGGATGAACATTATTATCTTCCGATTCACAATTTTTAGATATTTCTATAGATTTCTTTATGCCCTCTAAAACTATATTCTGTTGATTTAATTTTAAATGTTGGTCGATACTTTTTTTCCTATTATTTTTATTAATTCTAAAAAGTTTTCGAATATCTATTCGTTCATTTGAGATTATAGCATCTCCTAATAATTCATTTAAATCAACCTTTTCTTTATCATTAAGATTTTCTATAAAAAAGTATTTTGCCTTATCATTTAATTGGTTCCATCGAAAGCTAATTGCTTTATACATTCCATTAGATTTAAAATCCAAAAAATAATTCTTTGCTATATTGTCTTCGTTTATTTCTAATTTACTCAATATAAAATTTAAACTCTCATCAAATCCATCTTTGATTTTTTTTGACATCAATGTTACCTCGCTTAGTATATATCTCCATATGCAGGTTTAATTTTTAATTTATTTTTTTTTCCCAAAAGTGTTTTTCTCATATTATCATTCATATCTCTGTTTTTTAGTTCTTCTTTTATCTTTCTATATTCTTTACATAAATTACACTTTTCTTTTTCAACTAGCTTATATCTTGGTTCGTTTAATGATAAAATACTCTCTACCTGAATATTTCTAAAATCTTTTCCTAAATCATTTATATATCGATTAATAAAAAATCCCATACCTACAATTTTTACATCTTGATTTCTTGTAATTCTAAGTATTTGTGTAACTGTATTTCCTGTATTTATCCCGTCATCAACAATTAATACATTACCTTTAATATTCTCAACTGAAGTTGTATCGACAAAACCTCGCTCTCTACGGATAATCATCACTTTTGAATTAAACTTTTCTCCTAAATTATGGGCTAAAATGGCTCCACTTCGATAATTCGGACTTATAATATAATCAACTTTTTGATCTTTAAAAAATTGATACAAATCAACGATAATCATCTCAACATAATATGGATACTGAAATATTAAATCAGTATCAATAAATATACCAGAATGATAATTATTTGTATAGATAAAATGTCCCTCAATGACAGCATTAGCTTCATAGATAATTTTAAGGAATTTTTTATTAGTACTATTTACTACCATTTCCAATCACCAAGTTCTATATTAGTCTTATATACTGATTCATTTTTTTGACATAGAGGACAATTGCTTTTTTGAAATATATCCTCATTTTTATGAATTAGACTTTCATATTTATGTGGTGGAAAATATATACTTCCTCCAGCTAAATTAAATATACTACAAATGCCTTTTACATGAGCTTTGTGAGTTTTTATCAATTCTATTAGCTTTTTGACTGTAGATCCTGTAATAACCACATCAATGAAGATTAAACCGTATTCACCTTCCTCTATTGTAAAACCATCATGCAAGACAAATTTAGTTTTATCATAGCTATATTTAGCAAAAATAGATTTAATTCTCCCTATTCTTTGAGCAATACGATGTGAAATAATAATATTGCTGGGCGTATCTATAGTTAATATAAAATCTACACTATTTGAGAAAAAATCAGCTATATAACTTCCTATATACCTAGTAAGTCTAGGATATTTTAATAGTCCAAACACATTATATAGCTTTTTAATGTGCACTCCCGAACTTAATTCATAATGCCCCACATCAATAATTTCATTTTCTTTTTTTTTAAGCTCCTTTTTGGGAGACCTACCTATAAATGGAATTATAGCTTTAATTAAATTTACTATTAAGAATTCAAATTTCTTTTTTGGAGTTATATCCTTTTTAATCAAAGATTTTTTTAATAAATATTCTATGGATGAGTCAATCTCTTCAGATTCTCTATCAAGTCTTAGATAAATCTCATATCTTGTAAAAGATATGCCCTTCCATAAAATAGTAAAAATTTCATTTGAAATTTTGTCTTTAATCCCGAATATATAAGGTATATTTTCTTTATCTATAGCTAAAAATTCTATATTCCTTTTATTTAATTCATCATCAATATCCTCTAAACCCATTTTTTTAAACATTTTCGGTTTTTTGAAGACATCTCTATTGATATTTACTCCTACTATGTGTTTTTTTTGTTCATATTTTCTTAAAAGTGGATATAAAAAAGAATCAGCAAAAGAAGGATCAATTATACTTACCATAGCAAAATCGCTTGATATTATAGAGCCAGTCAATACTTTCGCCATTTCTAAATATTGGAGATGCTTCTTAGAAAGTATTCGCTGAACTAAAAGATTAGATTTATAGAATTGTTTGAGTCTCTTGAATACTGAACCTTGTGGAATCCAACATCTATCATCATCTGAAATTTCAGACAATTTTGAAGGATTGAGATCTAAAATTAGAATGTTTAGTAATCTTTCTCGAGCAAGATTTCGAAGATCACTAAATGACTGAGCATGTAAAACTCTTCTTTGAACACTTCTAAATACATCAGATGTCATACCCCCTTCAAAACTCTCTAAAATTTCACTCCTTGGAGTGTTAACTAAAACTTGATTTAATATTTTTTGTGCTATCAGATAAAACTGTAAATCTCCAAATGCCCTTTGTTTTTTATTCGCTTTATTTCTATATTGTTCTATAAAGTCGTATTCTTGAACAATTAGTTTTTTAGCCATATTTCCCAAATAGCTTGCGTCCCAACCCATCTTCTTTGCAATTTCACTTAATTCGTAATTCTCTTCAATCAATTGAATGAACTGCTCTTTATTATATTTATTGAATTTCTTTCCTAATGGATATAATCTATTAGTATCCCCTTCGGAATATTCATGCAACTCCATTAGATGTTCACGTATAGGATCTAAAAACAATTCTTCTACTACTAACTTTACCTGATAATCCAGGAAATTCGTCTCTCAAATAATTCAGAAAGTATAATGCTTTTGCTTCTGCAGTATCTTTTTTATTAGCCGTCAAGAAAAAGTTCTACGAAAAGTTATCGTCATTTTTTCCTAAATTTAAAACAAATTGAGATGTGTAGACTGTCCCATCACCAAATGGATTACACAACCATGAAACCGCATCGTCTTTTGTTCCATCATCATTAGGTACTTGAGCAATACTAACTATTCCTTGCCATAAATCACAATCTAAAGTCATTTTAATTACCTCGATATTCTTTAAATTCATTACTGAAAAGTTGCGAAGATGACTTAGTAGGAAACGGTTCGCTAAGCTTCGTAGGTATTTCTTTACTCACAAGCTTTGATACTAACCGATTTACGCGTTCCGCCACGGTCTCTAAAAGCTCGTTCTTCTCCTCGATTTCCTTTCTTAGTTGAGATTCCACTTTTGTAGATGAGTTAAGTTTCTCCTCTTGGCTTTTTTCCACTTGCTGATTTTTGAAGCGACCCGGAATAAACAATACAAAATCCGTCACTTCATCTACCATGCGACCTCGGCATTGAAGGAGCAACTGCTTCAACTCTTTAGAGTTAATTTTTCCGATTGAAAAGTTTTTTATAGCGATTTTGAGTTGGTCTAACTCGCTTTTATTGAAAATAATTTTCTCTACTATCTGCTCGATTTGATCGTTGTCCATTAGAATTATTTTGCATTCCCCCCCATATATTGTCTAAAACCGTCAAATATCGTGGAATACAGCTCGTAAGCACTTTTACACAGTTCAGCCGTTGATGTTTGTTCGGAAACTTCTATATTTTCGATTTGAACGAAGAATTGTAATTGTTTGTGCAAATAAGCAATTTCTAACCATGGATTAAGATATGAAAATGAAGCATTAATAAGTGGTTTGTATGAGGATTTATAGAACGATTCTAATGCTTTATTATACAATTTCAAATCTTTATATATTAAAGCAATCTCACTCCACACCCTCCTCAATAACTCATCCCTAGGGATTGGATAATAACCGAGTATCATTTCCTTAAATCCAAGAATGTTATCAACGCTGAATTCCTTAGTAAAGTAAATAAGGTCCTCAAATATCTGTTTGGCTTTATAATGATATCCAGATTTGCGATAGGAAATACCGAGTTGTAATAGTATTTCATTTCTTAAACCTAAAAACAAAAGCCGGTGAGATAAATTCACTAAAACAATTTTTATATTGGCAGGGATATATCTTTCAAGAGCGTCCAGCGCTCTTTCCATATTTTTAATAGCACTATCATACTCTTCTTTATAGAAATATTCATCTCCACGTTCGCTAAATTTATGATAACTATCTATCGCATCTGATTCTTCTGAATTTATTCGTAATTCTTCATTCATTTTATATCATCATAACATGTCACTCCTCCGTTCTATTTAAATAACTAAAAAACGAAATGCAAACTAATTAGTTAAAGATAAAATACCTTGGGAAAAAAAAAAGATGTTCCCTGTATTCATGGTTTGTAACCATGGTTTGTTTTTAAACAAAAATTTCATTACTACTGCACTTCCCTTTCGTTAGGGTTTTTTTCTTGTTTAAACCTTCTCTTTATTCTGATAAGTCTGTAAAAATTTTAAGCCTTTAATACACCGACATGACGAAACCATATCAACATTCCTAACATCTCGAGAAGAAAAAACACGAGAATTACAAAATATATTTCAATCATAATTGTAATTTCGTTACCTAGGAACAGTATATAAAGAAAAAATTAGAATTTGGTTAATTCTGGAAAATAAAAACTTTTATTATCAAGAAAAACGAATATCAATAATCATTTATCCATAAAATCTGTTAATTTTCGAAGTTTTACCAAACTTATTTAATAATTTGCATACTAGTATTTTCAAATAAAAGTAATGAAAAGAAAATACCAAAGAGAGATGAAATCTTCACTAATTCTGTCGATTTAGATGAAATAAACTTAATATAGAGCAAACATTTTAGAATCCTACTCATTCTCAGCAAAAATATATTTAATTGCCTTACTTGATGACAACTCAAGATTTATCGTGGCAGCCGAATACATTAAAGACCAAAAGAGATTAAATATGTTAAAAATTTGAAATTAACGATTAGATAAGTCTTAATTTTTAACCTTGTATTTTTTCAACCTCACGAGCCAATATACACTAGCAATAATGGAGACCAAAATTAATATAATGACTAGATTACCGAGTACGATGTACAATTGACCAGGTATAGACCAATAGATTATTGAAATAGCAAATCCTATAAATACTATAAAGATACTGTTTATTAATACGATTATTTGATGAGCCAGCACGTGTTTGTTCCCTAGTTTTGCACGATAAATCAATACACACCCTTCAACTAAAAAACAAATAACAATCAAAAAGTCAGTATAAATTAACAAGGTTCCCGAAATATATGGTAAATCTCTCCACAACCTTAAAAATCCCGAAAAAATAAATATGATACCTAGTACTAATGTGCTAATCGGTTTTATAAACGGTTTTAATGGTTCTCCTGTTCCAGATGAAATGGGTAATTCCAACTTTATTTTTTTTTTTTCCAGTTTTATTTCACCACTATAATACACTTTATTACAGTATTTAAATGTTTCTGTAAAGGGATTAATTGGTGGCCACTCAGGACCTCGATCTTGATAATATTTTGAATTAACAATTTGATTAAAAAAAAAATGAATTTATTAAGCTTTTTCTTAAGCCATACTTTACTATATTGAGTGCCATATCCAATCGTGTTGGAATTCTCTATAAATAAGATACATTAATACGCCGTAATCAATAGCAGGCCAAAAAAGGAAATTGTACACAGCAGATCCAGAAGAGGCATATCCATGTATATACGAGCCTATTGGAGGCCACCCAAAGAACTCAAAAGACATCCAAGCGCCACCACTAGGATGATAATCCCCACTAATAGTTAGACAGGTCCAAATATTCCAAATTGTAAGACCTATTATTACACTAAATATTGGATTTAGAGTGACAGTCCAGCCTAAAATAATCAAGATAAGTTGTAAAATATTTTCAAAAGTAACTATAGTACTCCATTCATACGCAGAAAATTTAATATGGAAGACAACGGAAGAAGCTATTAGCCATCCAAACCATCCAAATGTATTCCTTAATTCTATTTTAGTATAAACTAATGGTATAATTTGCTCCGGGTTTTTCTATAAATTTCAAAGAAATTTTCATTGAAATCAGACTTTTATTTAGTACCTAAGAGGTAAATGATTTCAACACTCTGTAGAGAGGAAATACTAATGGCATAAGATATATCAGAATATCTATAGGTGTTAATAAACCGGAATTTGCTAGAATGAATATTCCAACTATCAGAATATCTCTAAGAGGTAAATGATTTCAACACTCTGTAGAGAGGAAATACTAATGGCATAAGATATATCAGAATATCTATAGGTGTTAATAAACCGGAATTTGCTAGAATGAATATTCCAACTAGATTTTTCAACAAAAATGGTATGCTTTCCTTGCACTTGGATGTACATACCCTTCTGGGCTAGCGGGGATTCCACCTGCCCCAGCACCTGGCAGTGGTTTCTCCCCATGTTTCTTTTTCATATGTTCTTCATATTGTTTCCTTAAATCTTCGTCCATAGGGGTGTCGCTAGGATAAGAAGTCCAATAATCCAACCAATATTTCAAACTTTTCTTACCTGCTTTAAGACTATCTCATAAAAAATAGGAATAATCTTAAGTTGTATATAATCGTTGTAAACGATTGTGAAAAATTGGATTTGGGATTACTAAGAAGAATTAGAAAAAATTGTAGTTTGAAGAAAATTCATTTCTTTGGTACTTGTAATGAGAAGTTAAGAAGAAAATGTCTTGAATTTTTTAATTTTTGTCAAGATCCGATTTACCTCAGTAGATTTACTTTAAATCAATTAGAAGATATAGGTAATTACTATACAGACAAAGCTGAATTCAATCAAATTAGTAAAGGCTCTTTTTTCTGAGTTTCCTCCTAAGTCGGCATTTTCGTGAACTATAACGGGTTAAGTATTAATTTCCATTGCTGTTTTATCTTGCGATTCTGCAGCTTCAGATTGAAGCTCTGAGTATGTTGGTATCCATTTTAGATCTACAGGTGCTATTTCAATTGTCAATTCCGCTGTTTTGTAATCTTTATTACTCTCAGCACTGTAAACAACGATTGCTATGAATGGACTCTCCTTGAGATAAATTGCTGTCAGCTCAAGATTTTTTGGTACTTCATTTGGCAAATAAATTGATAGATTATAGTTTTTTGCTGTTTCTAACATCATTTCTAATGAGACTTCACTGGATGTTCCGTAAATATCAGGTGGTTTTAAAAAATTTGAGGGTGTTGACGAAATAGAACAAGAAATAACAAAAAATTGGAATATAAAATTCAATAATAAATCTGACAAAACATTTATTAACTAACATTGAATCTTACAAATTAGTCAAATTATTTTTGACATTTTTATAAAAAAAAAGACATACACTAAGAAGGTGAAATTTTGAATTTAAAAAATAGTTTAAGTCGTAAAACAATTGCTCTTTTCATTATAGCTGCTTTTTTACTACCGTCATTCAGTTTAATAACAATGGTTGCTGCTGAAGAACAAACATATCAAAATATAACTGTAGACACAGCTAATTATATGATAGAACATGAAAATAAATATCCGAACCTTTTTATTTTAGATGTTAGAGATACAATCGAATTTAACTTAGGTCATTTATTCGATTCTATTCTAATACCCCTCAATGGACTTGAAGCAAGAATCGGTGAACTTGAAGATTATAAGACTTCTGAGATAATAATTTACTGTAAATCTGGTTATCGAAGTCAACAAGCAAGTGAAATTTTAGGTGAATATGGTTTTACAAAAATATATAATATACTTGGTGGCATTTTAGCATGGATTGATGCTGATTATCCAATTTGGACAACTTCACACCATATTACAGTAGATGAAATTACCGATACAAAATTTGAATTACTAATAGAACCACAGCTTTTGTATTATTCAGGTTGTTATTCTTGTGATGAGAATTATGAATGTCCAAGTCAAAGTGAATCAATAAGTATAACTTCTGAGGTGTTAGAACAAGGAGAAAATTATTTAAAAACTATCACGTACTATGATTTTAATGGAACGGTCTATGAGTCTATTCATACTACTACTTTATTATGGAGTTATGACAAAGTTACAAATGACATCAATAAGACTATCTATTTCACATCAACAGAAATTATGTCAGAAAATTCTCTTTTCCAATTTTATCAGTTAGATTATTTTATAGATCACCAGAATTACAAGTTGACAATTCATACCACCCTTGAACCTGAACCTCAAAATTTAGACACTTATAGTGTTGCTTTTAGCACTATAAAGTATGTTCCTGTCAACGGAAACCCTATAACTTCAATGGAATTTATTAAATTCAACATGTCCGTTACATTATCACAACAATACGACATTTTAGCTGATATCGCGGAAGAAATGGCAGAGATTTATAAAAAATCAGATGATCAAGACATAATGACGCTTCACGAAGGTTATATTAATATAGGGGATGAATTTAGCTCTCTTTCCGAATTAGTAAAAGAACAACTTGCAGCATATGATTATCACATCCTTAAAAGTTATGCAGCTTTGGCAGATGCTTTTATACCTAATGGCGGTGGTGGTGGTGATCCTCCTCCACCTTGTACACCAGATCCGTTTTGCCTTGTAGTATGTAATTTCATTCTTGATCTTGGTTGTGCTCTTGGAGTGGCGGTTATTTGTATATATGTATGTGCTATTCCGTGCGCAATTCCTCCTCTTTGGCCGGCTTGTGTTGTTTGTACAATTGCGTGTGTTGCTATCGGATTTACTTTATGCTACCTTATTGGGGTTTATGGTGTTAGCCCGGGTTGTGAATGGTTATGTTGTCAAGTATAATAAAATCAAAGAATAATAAATACAAGGAAAAGGAAATTTTATACAAAATTTTTTTTTTTTTTAATAATATATAATTTACTCTTGATCTCTGTTAATTTCCATAAAGAATTGTTTTAACTCAAAAAAATTAAAGTAAAATCAAAAATTTCTACCATAAAACATAAAATAAAGGAGGTTAGGAAATGAAAAAGTATAAAAAAGTTAATGCTATGGTTGGATTAGTAGGTTTACCAATTGCTATCATTACTGGGTTGATTTTCGATTTAATATTAGAAAGAGATCTACTAGAGGGTCTTATTTTCTCAATATCATTTGGATTAGTATTTGTTATTACTTGGATGGTGGCGGCTACTATCTGGAAAGGAAAAAAAGAAAATTAAATTTTTATTATTAATGATTTAATTACTTTAAATTCAAATTAATTTTAAATTCTTTGACTCTATAAAGAGACATCCTGAAAAAGCGAAGAAATGGGAGCTAAGAAAAAAAAGTATAGAAACTTATTGTAGTAAAAATGGATTGTTATACTTAGTAGTTACTGATGATGAGATATTTGGTAATAGACTCGACAATATTCAAATTTTTAGGAAGAATAAAATTGTCCCAGGGCTTTTACCAAAAGTTAAACCGATAATTCAATCAATTTTAAAAAGTAAGGGAAGGTTCTCTCGAATTGATCTTGCAATCGAAATTTCAAAAATTATTAAAAAGGATGTAAAAGAAATAATTCCTTCGATTGACCACCTTATTTACTTTGACTTTTTCTTATTAGATTTTAACACAAAAATAGCCGATAATACAAATCTTTCATTAAAAGGAAGGATTAAATCATTATTATATCCTTTAGATGAATATTTTATAAAATTGCAAAAGATTAATACAAAAAATAAGAAAACACTAAATTTATCGTTAAATACTAATGAGAAAGAACCAGATGCAAATTCAAAGGACTTACGAGAATTTTATGCTTTACCAGAAAAAATACAATTAGAAATAAGAAGAAAAATTCAATTTTTGAAAATTTTTGACTCTGAAGTCTTATCAACAGAAGACATTAATGATTTTGCAGGAAGTAATCAAATCAGTAAATCTTCATTATATTATTGGAAAAAAAATTACGACCAATATGGATGGACTGGGTTAATTCCAGATTATTCTAAAAAGGGAAGGATAAAATGTTTTATTAAGTGTCATGATTAAATTTGAATTTGTTGGATTTGACTTTAAACGTTTTATCTTTTCTGTTTTTAATAATTTACATTTTTATAAAAAGTTTTTCCTCTCAACTCTAGTTTATCCTAATCCTAATGGACTATTAGATTGTCTTTATAACTTAACTTTTAATAGAGTTTTTCTATTAGTTAATCGGTAGAATTTATTTTTTTTCAAAAGTATCTGAATATTCTTTTCCAAAACAGATTACTTGAGTTAAATAATGGAGAATATCATAAAAATATTCCAAGTCCAAACAGGATGCTGATCCACATGATTTCAATTGATGCTTTAAATGCAAACAGATCACTCGATCTTGAAATAGTGTTCAATAATTTTGAAAATCATTTAAAACCACCTGGTTGCATTCTCGGTAGAGGAGTTGAGCGAAATTATCATGGATTACTTGTATCTTGTGGTCCTGATCCATATTCGGATAACTACGTAGGATATGTTCAATTATACAGGAATGGAATGATAGAAGCTATTGACAGTTCTCTTTTAAAACCAACTACCCAACTTCATGGTAGGAGTTATTCTAAACCCGTAAAAAAACTTGGAATGTGGGATTTGGAAAAAAATATTATCCGTTCATGCAAAATGTATCTAAATACTTTAAAGAAGATAGAAGTAAGTCTGCCTATTTATCTTTTTCTTTCATTTATTCATATGAGAGATTATAAGATTTCATTAGTTCCTTATGAAAATACATTTATCAGCAGAGACTCGGAATTAACTAAAAAAGATGAGATTCTACTTCAGAGGATAAAAATTGATGATTTTGAGGTTGATTTTGAAAAAAAATTAAAACCTTCTTTTGATATATTTTGGAATGCGTTTAATCAGCCAGGTTCAAGAAATTATGATAGGAATGGGAGATTTATTAAGGATATTTACCAAAAATAATTCAAGAGATATTTTATATACAAAAATCTATTGATAGTATAGAAGTGGATGATATTTCTTATCTATCTCTTGAAGAGAATGCTTTTAAGAATTTTCCAAAAACCCTATATCAATGTACTCGGCTTGAATCTCTAAATATGTCACCTAATGATATTACCACACTAAAAGATCAAGATGGTCATAATACTTTTGATAATTTAAGGAGGTTAGTAACAGTGGATCTGAGTTATAATTCGCTGCAGGATATCATTGATATCCGCCCCCTTAACAATTTAGAAAAATTAAATTTAAGTTATAATAAGATTTCGGATATTAGCAGTAATTTTTTAAACAATTTACCTAGCCATGAATTTCAATTGATTCTAAAAAATAATTCAATAACTACTCTTGATATTAACACATTTGGTAAAAAAAGTTGTAAGTTAACCCTATCGAGTGATATCACTTTTACTAACGATCAAGATAAAGCTAAATACAAAGAGCTCAAAACAGCTGAACGGATAATCATACAATCGTGAAAAAAGATTTAGAACGAGAGTCCATAAAAATTATTGCACCTTTATCGGTCTCTTTTCTTATCGGACGACCGGAAGCTTGGTTTGCTTGTTGCATAGCAGGATATAAATGCACAAACACCGCATAAAGAATTGAGCAAACTTAAGATATGTATAAGTAATGAATCTTTTTGCTTGCTCTGGGTCAACTATAATAAGAAAATTATCGCTAAGAAGTAACTCTAAGCTCTTACTTTTAACACCTTTCTACCACCCGATTCGACCAATTCTAAAGGATCGATCCAGTCAATGTGAACCGAAAAGAAAGATTGCTTTAAAGGAATTAAATTTAGTGGTATTTAAAGAAAAAAATTTTTCTTGTGAACAAATTCTTTTTACGAGAAGAGATTCATAAAATTCAACACATCGCAATACACGAGGAAAACAATTATATAAACTATAATGGAGAGAATTGGATTGAATATATTACTAAAAGAACAGAATTGGAAGCACATTACATGTCTTTACATCTATTCCCGTTGCTTCGCTTGGAGTCTTTATCTTAAAATTAGAGCTTTTATTTACTTCATTAATTAATTCGATAATGGTGTCTATTTCCTCTTTATAATCTTTAAAAATTTTATCTTTCTTCTTTGGAAATTGGTACATTAAGAACCCAAGGATTTTTGGTTTGCATATTGTCGCTTGTATTTTACTGATTTTCATACATAGACTCGTAATGCTCCGTCGATTTAAAATTAAGAGCATTCAGCACTTCGAAAGCGCGAAATAGAGGACTGTTTTCCCATTTTTTCGTAACTTCCCTGCCATAAGGAGTTAAGAACGCCTTATGGGGTTCTATCGAATGGAGTTCGATGTCTTTAAAATCGACCAAGTTAAGCTCTTTAAAACGCTTGAGAGCGGTGTGCCAATTAGTTTTTACCCGATATATCGGGATTGGAAACTTCACGATCTCTTTAGGCGTCTCATAGGTAGATATTTTGTATAGAAGATACACCGTAGCGGGGTGCACGTTGATTAATTTTCTAAGGATGCTGACATTGTCTATTTCGTACAATTTACAAGGAAACAACTCGCTTTTGTCTAATATATCTTGAATTTCTCCGTTTTCGCTCTTTCCTACATCCATCACATCGTTTACTCTTTTCGTTTGTGTTTGGGGCATAAGACTCAGGCTCATTTAATCGTAATGTTAACTTTGGTAACTGTTAATCGTATTTAAAAGAAAAATCAAAAATTTGCTTTTGTTCTAATAATATTTCTCAAAAACGAATATAAATGATTTAAATTAAATGCATTCATACTTCTCAGAAAAGGTGAACACCCTTCTTCCTTTATTTTATTTTTAGTTTAAATATATACAACAATATGGGTAATTGAAGAACTATGAATAACGAAATTATTATAATTATGGGATATCCCGCATCAGGGAAAACTGTTATTGCTAAAGAGTACGAAAAGCAAGGGTTTCGCAGAATAAATAGAGATAACCTTGGTGGATCTTTGGGCGATTTAGTTAAGCATGTAGAACGCCAATATTCAGAAAACGGCACAACTCTGTTCGTTCTGGATAACACCTACCCGACGGTAGAATCCCGACAGTCAATTATCAAATGGGCCCACGACAACGATTTCAAGATAAATTGTAAGCACATTACCATTGAAGTAGGAGACGCCTTGTATAATGCTTCTAAGCGGTTGATCGACACCTACGGTAAGCTTTTAAATCCGGAAGAGATAAAAAAGACCAAAGAGGTGGGAGTGTACCCTCCGGTAGTTATCTACAAGTATCGCAAGACGGTTCAGACTCCAAAAAAAGAAGAGGGATTTCACAGCGTAGAAAAGATAAAGTTTAAGCGAATAATTGATAAAACGGAGTATAAAAACAAAGCTATTATTTTAGATTACGACGGAACTCTTAGAAAAACAAAATCGGGAGAGAGATACCCATCCACACCTGAAGATATTGAGATACTTCCTAACCGAGCCCAAGTTTTGAAAGATTATCAAAATAGGGGGTACCTCTTATTAGGAGTGTCAAACCAATCCTTTGTTGCAAAAGGCGATTTCACTTTAGAAGAGTTAATTGAATGCTTTGACAACACCCATAAGCTATTAGGGATCGATTTCGAGTATGCGTTTTGTCCTCACTCTGCGTTTCCTCAGATTTGTTATTGCAGGAAGCCGATGCCTGGAATCGGAGTAGAATTTATCGAAAGATATAAACTCGATCCTTCCCAGTGTATCATGGTTGGCGATATGAAAGTCGACAACACCTTTGCTAACCGTTGTGGGTTTCAGTTCGTTCACGCAGACGAGTTTTTTAGATAGTAAATTACATAAATGCTATCTGGAAAATTCAATTTTTTTTGAAGAATAACACTGTTATTTTATGCAAAAACATTAAAAAACTCCAATATCGTTTAATCAGAATTAAGCGATGTTTATATATCTCGGGAATCTTAAATAAAGAAATTCGTTGGACTCCGACGTGAAGGTCCTACATGAAGTAATTCGGCTACGTTAAACTTGTCGTAAAATCTGGTTTTTTCTATATGGATCGTAATTGAAGAGAAAAGGATTTAATTCCTCGCAAATTAACCTGTATAACGTATCGATCTCCTCTTGGAATTGATCTTTTTCGGGAGAATCAGCTCTTCGCCTGTAATAATCCCGAATTGTGTATGCAAATACGAGTACAATTTTAGTGTCTCGAAAATCAGGGTTTATTTTTGATTTCGCCGTTTTTAATAGTTGTTCCTTAGCTTCTAATACTTGTGCCTCACCGATAAAAGTGTCTTTTAGCTCGTCTTTCTCTTTTTCCACTTTATCTATCATTTCTTTAATTTTTTTTCTATATTCATCGTTACCTTTTTTTTCCATAATTGTCCCTTTCTTCTTTATTATCTACTTTTTTAAAGAGCATGCTCGTTTTATGCTTTATCGGTTTTAAAAAACCTAACGAATTATTGAAGTAAAATCTAGTAAGAAATACACCCATTCTGAAATAATTTGGATCTTTTTTTTATAACCTTACCAAGTTTTAAAAACTAAGTTATCTATTTACAATATTGTAAATTCTTTTTTAATGCGAAATTTAGAAAAGGTAATTTAATGTGAATAAACCAACAAAAAAAGATATTATTCCCCTCATCACAACTGCGTTATTTACTGTGTGGATTATATTTTGGTCGGTTGCGATAATTATTGGTGAAATTCCTCTTAACTTTGAAAGTATTTTCTACTTCATCCTCCCAGTACCTTGGATTGTCCTTATGGTGATCGTGTGGGTTAATTGGAAAAACATAAGTAGCAAAATACTCAATCCCGAATATGGAAAATCTTTTTTTGATCCGCTCTATATTAAAGAAGGGCTTGTGAGACTATTCCAGATCGTGTTAGTCTTTATCGTGTTTATTTATTATATTACTATTGATATAAACAATCCAAGTCCTGATTCTATTATTCCGACAGGGCTTTTGGTTGTTGTAAATGCAATTTTAGGGTATTTCGGTTTTACTCAATCGGACATTCTTCCTAAAGAATATGTTATCGAGAGTCTTAATGTTGATGTTCCCAGTAATAAAAAACTCTTATCCTCGCTTCCAGTTGTAAAAGACGCGTTTTATCAATTCGAGGTACGATTTTATGATACGCTTAAAGCTATCGAACAATTAATTCAAAAATCTTCTTTGACAGTAAATGCAGCAATAGAAAACATTGAACAGAGATTAGATGACATCGAAAAAATTGTAAATAATGTTCCATATTACACTTTTTCCCGAGATAAGTTCGAAAAATATAATTATCTCGTCTTGATTGTACTACTAGCTGTTATAAATATCATTTTGCAACCTGTTTTTGGCGTTCCGACGTTTATAGCCCTCCCAACCTTCTCTATCTTCGGTATTTTGATTGGAGTTTCAGCTCGTAATAAAATAAATGGGAATATCTCAAATAATTTAGTAGAAGATATCAATGCGCTGAAAAAAGAATTACAATTTTATAAGAAAAATTTGGAAGATATAACAACATATACTTCTGAATTGTTAGAAGATTTGAAACAACTATATGAAGCATTTATGAAGAGTAATTTTCTAGAGTTCTTACCGGCAAACTACTCCCCGTTTCTTTCCATCGGATTTGTCTCGTTTCTTTCGCTCTTTATTTTCCTTCTTCCATTAACTCTACATGATGTTATTTTTACTACGATGCAGTGGTTTGTAATATATTACTTTACTACCAAACAATAATTAAATCGTTATTTCCCCAATCTAAGCGGTCTTTTCCATCGTCGAAATAAAGACCTAAATACGAAAAAGTAATTTTCCATCATTAGCGAAGTTTCTCTACATAAATGTAAATTAAAATAAAAAATGAGATTAGATGTTCGAAAAGGAATTAGCGAAAATAAAGGCAGAAAGGAGTAAGAAAAAGCCTCAAAAGAAAAAAAAGCAGAAAAAGTCGAGGGAACCACCCAAACCGAAAGAAATTGTAACTAAAAAGAAAAAGGACCGAAGTAAGACGCAAAAAAAAAGAGAAGAAAGAATAGCTAAAAGAAAAGAAATTGAGGAAATTAAAAAAGAAAAAGAAATTGAACCAATTTCTGCTCTGGAACCTGAAGAAGAGGAGAAAATCTTCGTAGAAGATGAAACTGATGAGCTAGATGAAGCAGCAGCAGTTCAAAAAATAACAACGAAAGAGCCTTTAAGTGAAACAATTGAAGGTTCGGAAGAACAAGAAGAACAAGAAGAAATAACAGATATGGTAATACCTCAAGACTCTGAGACAAAGAAAGAGGCACCAGATGTACCTCCTATAGAGCCTTCAGAAGAGGTCGCAGAAAAGCGAGAAAAAGATGAAGAGATAACACAAGTAGATGAGAAGCTAATAAAAACGCCTAAAAAACCTACAGAAGAGATAAAAGAAAAGTCCACTGAAGAATTAAAAGAAAAAATTATTAGAATTCCAGAAAGACGTCGAAAAAGAAAGAGGAAGGAAATACCTGAGACCAAAATGGAAGAGAGAGAAGTTTTAAGAAGACATAAAATGGTACTTCAAGAAAATAAAAACTTAACCATAAAGGAATTTGTGGAAAAACTTAAGCTTGCTCCTAATGATCCTTCATATTTGAAATCCATATCACCCGAAGACGCAGTACACATTCTTGTCATAATCGGTCTACATTCATTTCCTTTCGGTCCAGTTTTGCGTAGATCCGTAATGGAGAAAATAGGTAAGGATCCTCGGGAGATAACATTTCAAAAGTTGCTAGATTCGATTACTGCAATTAATGTGGACGAAATTAAGGATAAGAAATTGTTGACGGTGATTAGAAATGTCTATAATAAAATAAACTTGAGAACTATAGCAGATCCTTATCAATCTGACCTCCAGTTAAAAAACCATCCTGTTTTCCAAAAATTTATCAAAAAATCTCGGCATATCAAAATAGCAAAATTAATTGGTGTTCCGGAGGAGGGTTTAAGGAGGTTGTCTGATAAAATCCCCGAAGAAAAGACATTTATCGGCTCGGAAAATGAACAGATTAGGGATGAAGTTCAAATTAATTTAGAACTAATCCAAGAGATCAAAGAGACAATGTCTATCATGAAACGACTTGAAGTCAAACCTAAATTAGCTGTGATCCTATCTAAAAAATTTAAGCAAGATGATTTGACTTCACTTAGTGTTGAGGAAATTAAAGCTGCAATAGAAAAGTCTCCAATAAAAGTTCAAGAATCTGAATATCCTAACGAGAAATTAAAAAAGATTCAAACTCTTCTTGAGATCCAAAATCCTAATATCGCATATTTATATAAGGTTATCGCTGAGCTAGACCTGCAATCCGCTTTAAAAATGTATATTAGTGAATACAAAATAAAATCAATAGCTGACTTCAATAAAATAGTCGTAGAAAACAATGAAAAAAAGACAATATTCGACATCATTTCTGCTAAAGTTGATTCTAAACAAAAAGTTGAAGATTTAAAAGTATATTTAAGATTATCTAGAATTTCAAAAAATTTTGAACTTAATAAAGCTTTAATCGAGAATAACTTCACCTCCTATTACAAGATAACTCAGATTCCTCTATTTGAATTTCAAAATAAGTTCATAAATAAAGCTTCGAAAAACGAATTGAAGGAGATTTATTACAGAATTCAAAGGAATTTCGCGAAATCCGTAACGCGAAGGTCTTTAAGAACTTTATCTCCTCAAAATCGGCAGTTTGATTATCTTGTTAATAAATTAACTTCAAAAAAAAAATGAATAAAAATGTGATAAAAGATGAGTATATATAATCATAAATGTAAGCGATGTGAAGCCGTATATAGTCCAGCCGCTTATTTGTTAGCTCTTACGCGCTATATTGATCACTACTTTTCTACGGGAAAAAGTACGAAGGATATGGTTTATTTATTTAATCGTATGCAGAGAAAATATTTACTTGATATGCCAATTACTTGTGAGGAGATTCAAAAAAAAAATGCGCAACCTAAGATTGCCATAAAAGTACTTCTCAATTATATAAAAGATAAAACTAGTATTTCGAGTGATGAAGAAGTTTTCGAAATTCTTAGTAATTCAGTGAATCCTTCTTCTTATTCGTACTATAGTTTGCTATTTGATGAATACTTACATGTCTTAGGAACTAGCTTGAGAGAAATTCATTCGATCACTATAAAACCAGATAGTGTTACCGGAAACACCCTAGCCGAGATTCTAAGTATATCGGTAAACGAGTTATCACTCATAACTGAAAAATCAGATATTCTAAGAATTCAGGAGGTTTTATTGGAGGACATTGACGAAACCTCCGTGTCAGACGCGGCGGGAAATAGAGCTTACTTTCAGAAATTATTCTCCTTTAGAGAGGAAGACGAGGAATTTAAAGACATTTTACATTTATTCGAAGGAAATAATGCTACTCTATTTGATTTTTTTATGAATTCTCAATTTATTGGGGTAGCTGGTGATTTGTCATTAGTAAATTTTCAAGTATTCCAAACAATTTTTCAAGTTTTCAATTTACAAAAGGCTTTAGAGATCGATATTATCGAACTAATTATCCTCCTTCATCAAATGGGTATAAGTGAGTTCTCGTTTGAATCATTAGGGAAGATCCACAAATACATGTTAATGATTACAGAACTTAGATTTTTACCTAGCGAACTCCTTAGATTGCGTACAGATAATAATATGTTGGTGATTCTTTCTAATCGACTAAATCTAAGAAAAAAAACCCTTGAAAAGGTGAGCTTGATAGAAGGGCTTACCGATTTAACTCAAATTCCAACATTATACGAAATTTGGGAGATTCTAAAAAAAGCTGAACTATTAGATTTATCTCAAGAGAGCCTATTACAGTTAAAGTTCTCGTTAGTGGATCCTAGAGTTGAACCGTTAGGGGAAGTACTAGGATATTCAGAAGAAGAAGTTGTAAAGGTGCTCAACACAGGAACTTTAGAAGATCTGGTTGAGATGCTTTCAACTTCTGAAAGGGATCTGAACATTCTTTTTAATCTGGGAATTTGTGACAAGATTAATAACGATTTACTAATCGATAGTCTATCAGCGTTAAGGAAAGGAGGATGGACCTCATTAGATCTTTTGTATCGACCAATCAGGGTTGCTAAAACCATAGGACTAAATTTATCTGAGTTAATATTTATTATGGATCTATTTGAGCCGTTTGGTAAAGATCCGAACGATATCGAATATAGAGAAATACTCCATGTATTGGAGGTTTCTCGTTTTGTTAAGGGTATTGGATTGAATCTTATGGATGTTGTAGATCTATGTGCCCTATACAAGAGCATCAACCAAAATGAACTCTTAGCGCTATTAGGAGTTGATGAACAATGGTGGGAGGAATATATGGAAAACAGATCTCTACGCGTTGAAAAGTTAGCTGAGGCTTTAAATTATCCTGAATTGAAATTAGGGTATCTTGTGGAACAATTTAGCAAAATTGAGGTTAACGAAGTTTTATCCGCGGAATCCGATACTAAGAAAATCCATGTAAAAAACGATTTACTTCGCGTGTATCAACCTGGGAGATGGAGAATCATCGTTATTTCAAATAAAGAGATTAAGAAAGATTATACTGTCACTGGTTGCAGTACATCTTTAGGCGATACAACGGGAGCAAAGTATTTTACTGTCGAGGAAGAACCTGTTGGATTAAAAGAGGGAGATTTCATTAAAATTTTAAACGAAAACAGAAATTATCGATGGTTATTATCGCAAAATTCACGGAATGTGGTGAAAAGGACATATATTTTAACGAGATGGATTCAACTTGTTCAAGGACTTAAAGTTGATATTGAGATGGTGTATCCTGACCTTTTCAACCATGATCAGACGATTGACGGAACTTATTCGTTTGATAATTTCTTTATGGTTTGTTTCATAGCAGTTGGAGTTTCAAAGGTAAAAAAGGCAATTGGTTCACTTAATTGGACAGATATCAACGAGATTGCTCATATTACTACTCTTGAACAAGTTAAGAAAATATTTGGATCAGTTTTATTAGCAAGATATTTAAATATTGATTTTACTAAACTTATAGATTGGAATCTATGGGAAATAGATATTAGATTGGAGAAAGTTAACAAATTAAAGGATTTCCTCAGATTAAGATTAGAAGAAGTTCAATTTGAAACCGAACTTGAAAAAGTAGAGGAAAGAATGCTTGAAAGAACTCGAGACGCTCTTTTATATTATGCAATATCCCCAAATCTCCCTTGCGAAGAAAAAGATTTCCCTCAAACGGTGGAAGCCCTTTCTAATGAATTACTAATTGACCAAAGAGTGTCAAAAAATGTTTTTACTAATGAAATTCTTCAAGCTATCGAATCTCTTCAAACTTATACAATTAGAATGCAAACTGGACAAGAAAATATGAACGATTTGCGTGAATCACATTTCCTCCATTTTGTAAATTCTCTAATAACCATCGATGATTTAATCGAGGGAATTATAAGTGATCCGGAAATTGAAGATAATACTTTAGGTTATGTGATAAATTCTACTGAAGCGGATTTTATTAAAACTGCTCGACAAAATGAGGGAGGGGCTTTTACAGACATCGATCAAATTATTCAGATTGAAGGGTTGGATGAAGGTAGGATAGATGATATAATTGATGCATTGCAGTATACATTTCGGACGGTCCACGCTCCTTTAACGCGAAAGGGTTGGTGGGAAAGCATGGAGAGAGACTGGAAATGGATGCGACGATATGTTCTTTGGGAAGCAGCCCAAAAAGTGTTTCTTTTCCCAGAAAATTATTTAATGCCAGAATTAAGGGATAATAAATCCCCCTTTTTTGAAGAATTCGAAGAGGAATTAAGTCAGGGAGAAGTTACCCAAGACATAGCAGAAAAAGCTATATCAGGATATATTGATAGCATTCACCCCCTTAGTTCTATATCCGTTTCAGGATCTCTTTATGATGCTGATAAAAAATTACTACATATATTTTCTCGTAGTCATATAGGAGATAAAGAAACTTATCATAGAACTTTTCAGAATCAATCTATTTGGAGTCCTTGGATAAAATTTCCTACGGAAATCAATTCCGATCATTTATATCCATATCTTGCGCATAACCGAGTTTACATTTTCTGGATTGAGACTGAAGTTAAAGAAGATGAAATAATTAATTATAAACACACTTTATGTTTCACTTATTCATTGGATTTGAAAGAGTGGTCCAAAAAAAAAACATTTGAGATAATCGATCCTGATTCTGAGGAGGATTTATTTACTATTGTAGAATTTCCATGGGTAGGAATCTATAGTGCTGAATCAACTGGTGATATCAATATTTACATAAATATCTCAGCTCCATTCCCGGATTGGGATCCAGAAATCTTAGATATCTATTTTGATACTTCATTTCTTAGAAGATTAATAGTGACCTGTCAGGATAGAATGGATTTCATTCCTCTAGATTACCCAGGTCAGGAACGAACCTTCAGCAAAGCAGATTGGACTTTTGATTTTCCAGAAGGTATGAATGATTTTTCTTATCTCATGAGGTTTTTTTATAAGGATACGGCTAGTTCCAGAGCAATATTAGGTTATATAGACACCAATTATGCAATGATACCATTTTGGGAAAAACACGAACATGGTAGAGCCACGATGTCAGAATACAAGGATAAAAACCTTGTAAATTTGCTTTTTATTAAGGATTCACAATTAAATCTTATTTCATGTGAAAGGCAAAAATTTAACCCTCCAGTTATTTTTGAAGATTATTTCGAGGGTATAGATTTGAATCCAAGATGGAGAGCTTTTCCAAAGCAGGGTGTGATTAATTTGACTAATGAGACTTTACGCCTTGGAAATACTGGAATTTGCGATTGGTGGAGATTTTTAATTAATGAAGTTGTTGGTCAAGAAGACTGTTTGGTAATAATAGGATATCTATTTGGTATACCAATACCCTGGCCTGGTAAATGCGATGTTTATGGTGATGTAGAATATAGAATATATAATGCACCCTATGTAATAACTCCAATTCCTATTGAGTACGAAAATAAATGGGGTGTTAAAGTTGAGATTACTCATCCGGTTACGGTACATAATCAAAACCATTACGGATTGATGCTTTATGATCATGATGGAAATGTTTGGTTTTTTGGACACTATGCTTCTACCTTGAAACAGGTAAGGATTGAAAAACTTGTGAATCACATACCTACACATAATGTAGCTTCTGTATTAATGCCTCTTGTTGGCAAAAAATTTAACCACTTGCGGATTGAAAAGCGAGGAGATACTTACTATTTTGATTATAGCCGAGACGGAGAGAGCTGGAAAAATTTGTACAGTACCAGTAATCTTGGATTTGAAGCTACCCACATCGGATTGTTTAAAAAAAATTGGGGGAGTTCTTCACAGACAAAATGGGTTCACTTTGACAATTTTTCGATATACGAAATCGTTCCATTAGCCGATATGTCATTAGTAAATTTAGATTACAAAAAAGTTTTGAATATTGACTCAACATTTAAAATCGATGACGCAATTGCAATAGGGAACAACTCATACTTCTTTTGCTCCGATCAATTTCGTAGTTTTATGTTAATAGTCCATCTGGAAGATAACGGCATAAATCTTAAACCACAGATCTCCATTAGCCAACTTAATTACAGTAAACATTGTATTCTCAAAGATAAACTGTTCCGTGAGGGAATAGACCAATTATACAATCCAGATCTTCAAATTGAAGAAATTAGCCAACCCTATACCAAACTTTACAATTTCTCTAAAGAAGAAAATCCTCTTATCGGTGATGAAAGCATCCTCCCAGGTTTAACGCTAGAGTTTCACGGACCTAATAAACTTTACAACTGGGAAATATTTTTCCACATTCCCTATTTTATTGCTGAAGGTCTAAAACAAAATAGGAAGTTTGAACAAGCTGTAGAATGGTATCAATATATTTTCAATCCGTTTATTAAACCCGATTCTACAAATACCGATAAGGAAGAGTATTTCAAGGAAGTACAGTGGAAATTTAAACCATTTAGAGTAGAAATGGATGAACCGTTCTCTACCTACTTATACGATCCGGAGGATATAGATAATTGGCGAAAAGATCCATTTAATCCTCATGCTTTAGCTAGAGTAAGACCGAATACGTACCAAAAGTCTATTTTACTTTCTTATATTGAAAACCTTCTAGAATGGGCAGATCAAGACTTTACGCGCGATACACAAGAATCTATAAATGCAGCACGAATCCGATATTTATTCGTAGAACGCCTGTTAGATCTCTCGGAATTCGAAGAAGAAATACCGTTTGGTTTAGTATCTCGGACCCTAAGAAAAATGAATGAGTTTTCAATCGAATTTGAAGAGGAGACCTCTGACTCGAATTCAGAGTATAATGGCGATAATACTGAAAATCAATTATTAATTGGTACTCTACCTGAAGAGTGGATAGATCCCATCGAAATAATAATCGATCCTTATAGTTTGGAAGCGATGCTAATAAGTCTTCAAGTTGGGTGCATTCCTGAAAATCCCATCTTTAAATCTTTGTTATTTCAATTGCAATCTAATATACAAAAAATAAGGACCGGGCGAAATATTGCTGGAGTTAAGCGCCTTCTTCCTTTATTCGAAGCCTCGATTGATCCTATGTCTGCAATAACTGCTGTGGCTTCAGGTTTGAGCCTTGATAACTTAAATTTTTCTTCAGCATCAAATATTGGACCCTATCGTTTCGTATTTTTGATCGAACGTGCTAAACATCTCGCCAATTTAGTTATTCAAGCAGGAAATGCTCTACTTTCAGCAATCGAGAAAAAAGTAGCTGAAGAATTAACGTATTTGAAGGCGAAACAGGAACTCAAACTAGCTCGAGCAAATGTTCACCTTAGAAAGCTGGGAGTTATCGAAGCCAAGGATAGTCTAAAACTCGCAGAAAAGCAAACTGAAAAAGCTGATTTTATGCAACAACATTACAGTCAATTAATTCAGAATGGTCAAAATCAATATGAAACTCTCACATTAAACTTCCTTAGTTCATCCATAATGATGATGCAAATTTCACAGGGATTTCAGACCGCAGCAGCATTTGCTTCACTTATTCCTTCGTTTACTTTCGGTACTGAAATTTCAACTTCATATGGGGGTTCTAATATAGCCGGTTATTTAGGCGGAATAGCTGGTATGTTCTCAACTCAAGCGGGTATACAATCAACCAGATCCTCAATTGCTAGTATGAATGCGCATTTTCAAAGAAGATCTGAGGAATGGACATTTCAAAAAGACATGGCAGCAAAAGAAAAGTCAATTTCACTACAAGGTGAAGTTATAGCAGACGATAAGGTAAGAATTGCTGAGATGGAACAAGACATTGCTGAAATGCAAGCGGAGTTTGCAGATGCAACGCTTGAGTTCCTTAAAGAAAAATTCACTAATAGAGAGCTATATAAATGGATGGTAAAAACGCTTTCAAAAATTTTGTATGGTTTTTATAATCTTGCTTATACCACAGCTCGAATGGCTCAAGCAACTATGGAATTTGAGAGAAATGAAACGTACGATTATATTTCGTATGGCTACTGGGAATCGGAGAAAAAAGGATTGCTTTCGGGAGATCAATTGCTTTTGGACATCAATAGAATGGATGACGCATATATAAACAATAATGTGCGAAAACTTGAGATTACAAAACACATTTCTCTCTCTCAAATGGCCCCTGAGGCAATAATCCAGCTACGCACTTATGGAAAGGCTATATTTACTACTCCAATGTCGTGGTATGATCGCGATTTTCCAGGACACTTCCAGAGAATTATAAAAAGTGTAAAATTTTCTCTGTTAGCTCTTGTAGGACCAGGGACGAGTGTAAATGCTACATTGTCTACAATAAGTGCTTCTAAGGTAGTAATTAATCCAAATGAAGATCCAGTGTTTGTACCTAGAATACAGAGTGTCGCTCTCTCTGGAGCATCAAACTCTACAGGACTTTTTGATTTAAACTATAAAGACGAACGATATCTACCTTTCGAAGGCTCTGGTGTGGCTGTCACATGGGAAATAGAAATGCCAAAAGCTTCAAATAGATTTGACTTTGACACAATAATAGACGCTATATTAACTATTGATTACACTGCTCTTTCTGATTTGGATTATAAACAACAAATCATCGAAGAACTTGGAACAGAATGGAGAAGTATGCTTCCAATTTCCGTCCGGAACGCATTTCCAGATGCATGGTATAATTTTCATAATCCAATATTGAATAATTCGGAAAATACCGCAGAACCTTACTCTTTGGTTTTCGAGGTTCCACGAACAATGTTTCCTCCTAATGAAGAAGAGCACAGATTGGAAAGTGTAAGTATTTATCTTAGTCTAGATAATCTTGAAATACAAATCCCATTAAAGATCAAATATACATCTGAGAAAGGACAAACCGTTAGGATGTCAAGAAACACAGGAACCGATGGGACTCTATTCCTTGGTACAAACTTTAACAGATTCTCACCTTTTGGAAAATGGGAAATTACAATAGACATAAATCGAGCACCTGAAGTTTTATGGGCTCGGGACAGAAATGGAAATCATATCGTGGCTCAAATTGAGGATCAAGATATAATAGTTCCACAATTAAACACGGAGAGAATATTAAACCTCCTAATTGCATTTAATTACAAAGCTGAATTAGATTGGGGACCTCAAGATTAAAGAGTACCAATCGGAGTTGATATATATTGAGTAATAAATCTGGTGCAAATAATTCCGCAATTTCTATACCTAAGGGAGGGGGATCGATAAATGGTATTGGTGAAAGTTTTAAACCAGATTTATTTACGGGCACAGGTAATTTTTCGATCCCAATAGTTATTTCACGAGGTAGAAATGATTTTGGTCCGAAGTTAAACTTACAGTACAGTACAGGTAGCGGAAATGGACCATATGGGTTGGGTTGGCAAATCTCAATCCCGAATATCACACGAAAAACTGAGAAGGGTATTCCGGAGTATACAGATGAAGATATCTTTATAATCTCAGGTGCAGAGGATCTCGTACCCGTTTTAGATAAAAATTCTAATTTACCCTTCTATATTATTAAAGAGAATTATACAATCTATCTTTATCGCCCAAGAACGGAGGGCTTATTTGCTAGAATAGAGAAATGGGTAAGGGATGATGGAGATATGCATTGGCGCGTCATATCAAAAGATAATTTGACTAATATATACGGTAGAACTCCTTCTGCTCGTATTTTTGATTCAAATAATGCAAGGCATATTTATAAGTGGAACCTACAAGAAACTTATGACGCAAAAGGTAATCATATTCTTTATGAATATGAAAAAGAAAATCCAAATATCAAAATAAGAAAGATATATGAGAAAAACCGAAATTATAATCAGATATATATACGACGTATTTTATATGGTAATACACCCGACGACCTTGAGAAGTCTAAAAGAGTTGGTCCAGCTAGGATAGGTTCAGATGGAACCCCTAATGGCACAAAATTGAGATATTATCTTTATGAAGTTCTTTTTGATTTTGGTGATTTACCAGCATTACCATCAATCCCATATAATCCTTTAGAATTTGATAAGCTAATTGATGAGTGGCCTTTACGTGAGGATCCATTCTCATCATTTCGTTCAGGATTTGAAATCCGGACTTTGAGACGCTGTAAGAGAATTCTAATGCTCCAGCATTTTGCAGAAGAGGAATTGATCGAAGCACCCCTTGTAAAATCTACTAATTTTGAATATTCTATAAACAAGGATACAAATCTTTCTATGTTAAGATTAGTGAAAGTAGTAGGTTATATGAAATCTAATTCGATTGGTTATGTCTCTTCTGAAATGCCACCTGTAACCTTAAATTACTCTGAATTTAAACCATATCGACAAAAATTTCAGTCAGTTTCTGTTAATGGTAATGATTTTCCTCCCATGGCTCTAAGTGATCCAAATTATACTTTAATTGATCTATTTGGAAATGGACTTCCAGATATATTGTGTACTACTGAAAACGCTTATTATTATTGGCGAAATTTAGGCGATGGATTTTTTGAACGTAGGAATGTTCAGCAAAACATGCCTTCAAGTGTAACTCTATCAAGTCCTAATATTGCAATAGGAGATATCGGTGGGAATGGACTTGCCGATATAATCGTAAGAACCCCTGAGATATCTGGGTATTATGAGGCCACACCTATCGGGACTTGGAAGCCTTATAAAAAATTCGATCACATCCCAAGCTTTGATTTGTCAGATTCTAATGTGCATTTAATTGACTTAGTTGGTGATGGCTTATCTGATGCTATAGTTAGTCAAGAAACCAATTTTTTATGGTACAGATGTCTTGGAGAGACAGGATATGATGAACCAAGACTGATCCCTCGCAATTACGATCTTAATGAATTTCCTAATGTCTATTTTAATGACCCAGAAGGAAGAATACGATTTGCTGACATGAATGGGGATGGATTGAGTGACATTGTAATGATCCACAATGGTCGTATTGATTATTGGGCTAATTTAGGTTATGGTCGTTTTAGTAGACGTCTAACGATGGCAAACTTTCCTCATTTTGATCATACCTTCAATTTAAAGAGACTATTTCTCGTTGATTTAGATGGTTCAGGATGCGATGACCTTGTATATGTAGATTTTAATGAAGTACACTTCTGGTTTAACCAGTCAGGAAATAAGTGGAGTGAAAAGCAGACTATTCATGGCACACCATATACTTCAGATGTCACTTCAGTTCAATTTGCAGATATCTTCGGAATTGGCTCCACATCATTGGTTTGGAGTTATAACTATGATGAACAACCAGATAGTAATTATAAAGTCTTGGATTTCTGTGGTGGAGTAAAACCTTATTTGTTAATTAAAATGAGTAATAATATGGGCACTACTACGCGAGTCAAATATGCGCCCTCAACTAAATTTTATCTTGAAGATATTAAAAATGGGAAGCAATGGGTATCCAACCTTCCTTTTCCAGTTCAAGTCGTCGAAAAAACAGAAAAGATTGACCATATAAACAAATTGAAATTAGTTACTGCTTACAAATACCACCATGGATACTTCTGTGGGAGCGAGAGAGAATTTCGTGGCTTTGGCCAAGTAGATCAATACGATACAGAAGAGTTTGATGTTTTTATAAATTCCTCACTACATAAAGATACTACACTTTATGAAAATAAACAAAAATGTCATTATACACCTCCAGTTCTTACTAAAACATGGTTTCATTTAGGAATCTATTTTGATGAGAGTATTTACTCATCAAATAATCAATTTTTTGATAAGACAGACATGATGGTGTCATATAGAAATGAATTTTTCAACAAAGATAAACTAGCTTTCAATTTAGACGATCATCAAGTTGAAAAGGGCGAATCACCTCATGATGCATATCGAACTTTACGTGGTTCCATAATTCGTACAGAGATTTATGGGCTAGATGATACGGCAAAAGATGAATTCCCTTACTTAATAACAGAAAACCTATATCATGTGAAGGAACTTCAAGCTCGAAAATCCAATAATAAGGGAGTATATTTTGCCTATGTAAAAGAAGGGTTTATATATCACTATGAAAGGAACCCAAGCGATCCTCGAATTAATCATCAAATAACTTTGGGAATTGATGAATACGGAAATATAACAGATAATATCTCGATTATTTATCCCCGAAGACCAACTAATGATATTTACGAAGAGCAAAATAATATAAAAGTAACCTACAGTTATTCAAAATTTATTAACAGTGACCTTTATTCATTGGATCAATCTAGTCACTACTACATTGGAATTAATTGCGAAACAAAAGTTTTTGAAGTTCTAGGTATAAATTGGAACTGGTCAAGCTCTACTTATTTAAAGAGTGACTACTTTTCAGCCATATTAGGACCAGATAATTATAAACCTTTTAATTACATCTCCCCAAAAGATATTTCAACACTGGAAAAGAAAATAATTGACTGGAGTCGTCAATATTTCAGAAAAGATCAAAATCCTATGGAAATTGATAAGATTGGCTACCTTGATAATCGACTTCCTCTTGGGGAGATTGAATCCCTTGGATTATTATACGAGAATTATGTAGCATGTTTCAATGATAACATGTTAAATGATTTATATGGTGAAAAAGAGATTAATCCTTGGGAAGATGGGGGATATCATCCTCATCCAAACCATCCTAACGCAGAAGAAAATTCATCGGGTTATTGGTGGATCCCAAGTGGTAGAAAAGCTTATAATCCGAGTAAATTCTACTTAAATGAACTGTTCCAAGATTCATTTGGCGAATTTACGCTTACTTTATATGATGAATATGGATTGATGGTAAAATCTATTGAGACTCCATGGTCCTATAAATACATCGAGGATGTGGATAGAAAGCATTTAACTAAATCAGAGCCAAATTATAGAGTTTTAGAACCACAAAAAGTAGTTGATCCCAATGGAAACATATCGTCAATATTATTTGATCCATTAGGAATGGTTATAGCAACAGCAATGGCGGGAAGGGATGAAAATGGAAAAATTATAGGTGATTCGCTCTCTGAAGTGGAATATTTGGATGAATCAAAAGCTTTAGATCAAGTAAATAATCCCTTGACCAATCCTATGGATATTTTAAAAAATGCAACTACTCGTATAATCTTAGATATAAATCGATTTTATAGAGAAGGGCTACCTAATGTAAGTTACATCATGTCCAGAGAAAGATATTCTTCCGAAAGTCAGGGTAAGAGCTCAAGAATTCATCATAAATTCGTTTATTTTGATGGTTTTGGTCGTCAATTACAAATTAAGCAATATTTAGAATCAGAAGTGTTAGATGACAGCAAAACCATTCATAGATGGTTCGGGACAGGAACTTCAATATATAATAATAAAGGTAAAGAAGTTCGCAAGTATGAACCATTCTTCAGCGAGCACCATCACTATGGGATTGAACAACATGGTGTAAGTCCGATTTTTTTTTATGATCCGATGGATCGCATGATCTGTAATCTCCACCCAAATCATACTTACGAGAAGACGTTAATTGGAGCATGGAAGGAAGAGCATTGGGACGCGAACGATAATACTCATCCTGAATTCCGATTTAACCCACTTAAACCTGAAAAATTACCGGATCATACATTTTCTCCAATAGATGATCCACATGTAGGTTCTTATTTTCGAAGTCTTCCCGAAAACGATTATCTTCCTACATGGTATGATTTACGTATGGATACAGAAAAAGCTTCACAAAAATGGACGGATTTAAATGTTAGAAGAATTCAAGAAAAGGCTGCGAAAAGAACAGCAAGACATTCTGCAACACCGACTATATTCCATCAAGATGGACTCAGTAGAAATTTCTTAGTAATTGCAAATAATGGGAAGGATGATCTAGGAAATGATTCATTTTTAAAGACTTGGACTAAATGGGATATTAAAGGGAACGATATAAGTATCATTGATCCTCGTAATATCATGATATATAATCATAAATTTGACATGTGTGGAAACAAATTACTAATTGAAAGCTTAGATTCAGGTTCAAAGTTGACACTTTTAAATATTGGAAGAAAACCCATATATCAATGGGATTCGAACAATCATATCGTTAAAATTTCTTATGATGAACTCCAACGTCCAGTTAAAAAAGAGGTTCAATATCGAAATAAAACAGCTTTAGTACAAAAAACAATATATGGAGAGGAAGATCCAAACGCAAAAAAATTCAATTTAATAGGTCAAGTATATAAGCAATATGATGGTGCTGGATTACTAATATGTCATAAATATGATTTTAAAAATAATCTTATCAACAAAACAAGGAAAGTAATAAAAAATCAAGAAATCGAAAATAAATTTTATGATAAAAAGGCACCCTATTTGATAGTGGATTGGGATTTGTATGATGATGATATTTTAGATCCTCAAGATTATTCTTCTTCCCAAGAATTTGATGCATTAAATAGGATGATCAGAAAAAAATATCCTGATGGTACAACAGTAGACTTTAATTATAACTTGAAAAATCTTGTTGAATCAACCACTGTTGATGGAAAAGTATTCATACAATCAATTAATTATAATGAAAAAGATCAAAGATTACAAATTCTATATGGAAATGATATTCAAACTCGATATGAATACTATCCCGATACATTTCTGTTAAAAAGATTATGGACACGACGGAATAAAGGAAAAGGCAAATTCCTTCAAGATTTAAGATATTTTTATGATCCTATAGGAAATACTCTTTTAATTGATGATAAAGTAAAAACTGGTGAA
Source organism: Promethearchaeota archaeon (assembly GCA_030599585.1). Classification (GTDB taxonomy): domain Archaea; phylum Asgardarchaeota; class Lokiarchaeia; order Sigyniarchaeales; family SOKP01; genus SOKP01. The sequence continues at coordinate 175,970 of JAUVNS010000009.1, forward strand.
AAAAAACATGTATTAGAGCGCCTTCTAGAACATCACTCTGAGTACATGTACGATCCCTTGTACAGACTAATTTTTGCTAAGGGTAAAGAATGCATTTTAAATAATTTAGAGAATAAAATCCCAAAATGTATCGATCATACTGCTACACAAATTTATCAAAGAAAATATTACTATGATCAGTCAGGAAATATGATTAAACTTAACCATAAAGCAATTGCTCAAGGGAAAGTGGTTGAAAATTGGATAAACGATTATATTTATGGGAATGAAACACTACCCTTATTAAACAACAAACTAACAAAAATTATCACTAGCAAAGGGGCAAAAATCCTTAGTTATGATTTTAATGGTAATTTAAAAGAAATTGCATCAAATCAGCATTTCTATTGGGATCATGCAGATAAAATGGTGGGAGCTAAAACTAGTCCTTCATCAAATTCAAACGATGCAAGCATGCAAGCACAATACTTATATGATATGAATGGGATAAGAGTTAAAAAAGTTGTGAAGTGTGGGGCAATAATAAAAACTTATGTTTCTATCGATGGTGTCTATAAAGAATATTCTAAAAAAACTGCATCAGATGTGAAAGAGCATAAAATCTATAAACACATTATGGTTGGAACAAAAAGAACCGCAATAATAAAGGATATTTTTAAGGAAACAAAACGAGACAATGAACCAAGCATATTATTCCACCATACTGATCTGTTGGAAAGATCTCAGATACTAACAGATATTGAAGGCCGGTTGTTCAATCAAGAAGAATTTTATCCTTTTGGAGACACAAGTTTTGGGAGCTATTCTAAGAAAAGATATAGATATAATGGAAAAGAATATGACGAAGAGACTGGATTCTATTATTTTGGAGCGAGATATTATTCTCCTACTTTAAAAAGATGGATAAGTTGTGATCCGCTTGCACAAGAAGAAGGTTTAAACGCCTATACTTTTGTCAAAAATAATCCCAACTCATTTAGAGATTCTTTTGGAATGGCGTCGGATCGTCGTGTTAAGCAACTTGAGGCAGCAATCGATACCGGAGATCCAAATATAGATTCTGAACTTCTTGACCCCGCCTCGCAGGTTAATGAAATCCAAACCATAGTAGGCCCTGCAAACCCAACTATTAGTAGGAGTATCGATGAAAGAATTAAAGAATTTGATAAAAAAGGTATAAGAGATATTACTAACATATATCACAAACCAATAATAAAAAAAATCCAAAATATGCTTGAAGAAGGGGGTAGTGGTATCAAGAGTTGGATGTTCAAGGGAAGTTATGTAGTATCTATTGCGTCATATATGACTAAAAAAGGTGACATTAATCACATCATTGCTGTTAATGGTCAAACATCAGAAAGCGGGGGGGGGAAGGCTAAAATGGAAGGGGCAGTAAAGCAATTAAATAAGATGTTTGCAAATTCCCCATCAGTTACCATTGCAAATAGTCCAACTGGTGATCCTAGATATAAAGTCATGGAGGGCGTTGGAGGAAACTTACTGAGAAAGAATCATGCTGAAGTAAAAATTTTTGAGGCACTTCAAGGAAGAACTGATATTGGTTCAAAAATTTATCTTACCGCGGATAAGAAAATGTGTGTGACATGTAAAATGGTAAAAAAACAATTTGAAAACTTAGAAGGTCATACCGTCGAAGTCTATCATGATAGTTTAAATGATGACGATGCTAACAAATTTCAAGCAGGATGTAAATTAGAAAATTTTAATAGAGATAAAACATCTTTGGAAGGTTTTATAGGAACATATGAGTATCATTTCAAACATGAAATTGTAGGTGATGAAGTCGTTCCAATTAAAACTATTTTAGAAAATCTTTACAATAATGGATTAGCTAATCGCAATTTTTATCCAAGATAAAAGGTTAAAATGGGTTTACCAAGTGAGATATTTCTTCAGGAATTATATTAAGTTTGTGTTTATCAACAACAACAGTTCTTAAATTTTTTACAGACATAAGAATTGTTAATACTTTGACAAAACCGTTTCTGCTAATATTTAATTCTTGCAAGTTTTTACAATTAGCTATTTCTGGGGGTAAATCTTGTACATGATTATCATATATACTTAATGATCTTAAGTTTTCTAAATTTCCAATAGTATTTGGAATTTTTTTTAACTCGCAACTCTTCAGAAATAATATTTCTAACGATTTTATTGTAAAACAGCTATCTAAATTTGTAGCATTTAATAAATTATTCAGTTCTAGTTCTTTTAAGCTCAAGCTAGTTTTGATTGGACTAGGAAATTCTACATCTTTCATATCTTTTAATGTAAGTCTATTCAATGATTCAAAGTAACTCAAATCATTTGGTAATTTATTGTATTCAAATTGTTCTTTTTTTTCATAATTAAATTTAGCAAAGTTTGTGTAATCGGTAAAAAAAAAGCAACATTCCAGGCTTAATTCAGTTAAACTACTTGATTTAAAAAGAGAGGGAGGTGTATAAATAAAAAATAATCCTAATATTGAGAATCTCTTTAAACCAGTTAAGTTTTGAAAAATGTCGGGAAGTTCTAGAAAAAAATTGGCAAATTCAACAGGATCGTAGAAAATTACAATTTCTTCGAGCTTTTTAAGAAATCTTAGCGTAGAAGGTAGTTTTTGTATTTTTGTTTCAAAAATTCCTAGATATCGCAAGTCAGATAAATATCCAATACTTTTTGGTAATTTTTTCAAACTAGACTCGCGAAGATAAAGGCCAACAACATGATTATCTTCATACCAAAATACTTCAGAGTAGAAATCATATGATTCTGTTTCTGAAATTTCAATATCTCCTAAAAACGCTAAAGAATTAACAATTCTCCCTGTTAACTGTTCAATATCATTTAAAGCTTGAACTTCCATGTCATCAAGTTGTATCGAATTGTATTCTTTCATAATTTTAAAACAAATCGAATCTCCACTCTTTAACTAATAGTAAGATTTTTGAATATTTAACACTTGCGAGAGTCTTTGATTATTAAAAATATTAAATTTAATTCATTGCTCAACTTAACTCAATTTAAAATCTTCAATATGGTAGCTTTTTTGCTTAAACCTCTTAATTTTACTTAGCTTTTTCTAATTCTCTTTTCTATTTAGTTATTTCACTTGTCAGGGTTTTTGGACTTTTTTCTTGAATAGCCAATAGGAAATTTTCTATTTCCTTCTCGATCTGCTCCTTAGTAGACATATCACCGAATTCAGTTCAAGATTAGGGACAATAAATTGAACCTTTATGTTTTTTATTGAAGTAAGTTTTGATTAGCTTCCATTTTTTTTATTTCTTTTTTATGTGTTCCCTAGTATCCTAAGGTGTAATTAGATATAGATTTTTCAAAAAGCTAATTTTTACTTTAAGAAATTCGGTAATAGTTTCATAATGGGATTAAAAGACTTTTTAAGACTCATACTTTTGATAATCTGTTTATATTGGGTAAATTTTTATTTTAAACTGTGTTCTTTTGATTAAATAGTTGATTAAGTAAAGAATATCATGATTATTTTTAACAAAGAAATTGTTTTTACAACCAATGTTATCAATTAATTCAAAATTCTTTTTAGATTGATTCAAAAAGAAGCATTGGTTCATAGTTTTATGCTCCGGCGTTGCGCCGTAGTTGAAGAATTACTAATCATACGACACCAGGTTGTGCGCAATTCGCGCCGCTTCATGTACATGTGCTTTGATGAAAAAGATCTAATTTTATCGTTAAAAAGAATGAGGGTTCTAACATTTTTACAGATTTATGGTTATATGTCCTTTTTAATAGGGTTACTTTTCCTTTTTTCACATTTTCAGCTTTTTTATGTTAGTTTTAGCTTAATTTTATATTTAAACGTTAAATTTCTTAGGGGAATCATATTGAACAATAGAAGCACCAAAAAAATGAAAACTAGTGAATTTAAAAGTGAATTTTTGTCTTTATCCTTTTCCGAGTTACAAATGGGCAAGAAATTTATAAGGCATTTTACAATAATATTATTCTTTATAATTATTAGGGAAATTGTAACTATTATTTGTTCGATTCTTGTAATTCTCAATTTTTTTTTACTTTTATTGTGATTAGATAGGAAACTTTATATTATAGTTATCCAGATCTCGTGTTAGATCTTCGGTTTTAATATTTTTTTTTTAATGAATTGATCAGTTCCAAGTATATTTTCCTTATTATCAAGAAAAAGGAGAAGTTTGATTATGAATCACTCAACATTAGAATTCTTCAAAATTGTTAAAGAAATGATACATTCAGGAGCTACATGCTCTGAAATATTAAAAAAAATTAATGAACAACCTAACGAAATAAAATCCTTATTTGAAAAAAGGCATTTAAGAACTCTAGAGTTAGGAGGAGAAAAAATTTTGAAGGATCAATTTAATAAAGGAGAAATGGTAGGAGAAATAAGAGGAAAAACACAACCTATAGGAGAACAATTTAAAAAAGCATCCCCATTTAAGCGTAATGATTATAATGATTTTGAAATTTTTATTAATAATAGCATTAGAAAGTTGGAAAAAGAAGAATTAGAAGAATAAAGTAAATCGGTTTAATTTTTTGATTTTCAAATTTATTGACCTGAATTTCTTAATTTTATAAAGTTGGAATTCTATCTAGTTAATATGGAAAATAATAAAAATGAGAATTTATATGAGTAAAAAAAAAATAAAGAAAAGCAAAAAAGTTCCAAAAGTGAAAAAGGCTAAAAGAGTAAAGAAAGTAAAGAAAACAAAGAAAGTAAAAAAAACTAATGTTATTTAATAGCTGGGACCCTGTTTTTTTAGGAGCTTTTTGGGGTGCATTTTTTTCATTTTTGTTTTATATATTAGCATATTATGTCCCTAAATTCTTTAAAAAAGTAGCTTTAATAATCAGAACGAGAAGTAAACTACATAAATTATACGATTTATTGCTTCTAGAAAGAACTACACAATCTATCTTTTTTGATCTAATTAGTATATTTTCCTTTGAAGGTATAAATGATGTATTAAAAGGAAGTGTTCAAATAACTGGAGATCGTGTTCATTTTGAGAACACTTCATGGGATATTTTAGTAGTTAATAAGATATATGAAGCTAGAATCTCTATTAGAAGCTCTAGTAATCATAACTATTATTTATCAGCTAAAAAAGAAGATGGATTCAATGCTTTATTAGATTTCCTTCAATATTTGGAAGTAATTAGTAAACAAAAAAAATTCAAAATTAGAATAAATAAAAAAAGAAAGAAAGCAAAAGAAAATTTAAAAAACCTTTCTCATGACGATCAGGGAATCAATTCTATAAAATAACCGAAGGACTACAAGAGTTAGGACCAAATAAATATCTTATAGGAATTGAAAAAACAAAAACAGCAGAATGGATTTAATTTTTTATTTTTCTTTTTTTTTAACAACGAAACATTTGTCTTCATTAATGAATTTCGTGCCAATTACCTCAAATCCAATTTCTTTAAATATTTTTTTGGCAGCTAAGAAATTGTACGCGATTTTCTCAGTAGCATTTGAAGACATCATCAATTAACAAAATGAATAGAATCATATTTAAACATATCGCTAAAATCACCCAAAAACTAATGAAAAAGGGAAAATTTTAACTGATTCATTGATCTTGATACAAATTTATAATTCTCAATAATTACTGATAATTCTTGGTAATTTATTATAATTTCAAATAAAAATAATACAAAAAAAGTGTGAAACTAATTGGATCCTGAAACCAAAAATTTATTAGAGAAACAAATAAAAATCTAAAATATTGTTCTTCACAAATTGAGAATTACCCTTTAAAATACGATAAGTGTGCTTTGCAATGTTATAAAAATGTTGATAAGTTCATTGAACATGTTAAGAAGCATAACCGAATGCCTTGTAATAATGAGTGGACAATAGATGAATATTATATAGTTCCCAAACCATCAAACATAGGCTCATCAAGTGCAAAAAGATTCTATCAGATTTTTACAAAAACTTAAATCTTTTAAAAACACAATAATTATATCAAAAGATAGGAAATTAAGGATTGACAATGAGCAGAATTAATTGGATTAAATGTAATAATCACAGTTATATCCTATTGCGAGAGTATATAGTTGTTATTTTAATTTTATAATTAATTAAGAAAGGGAATTAAATGTCAAATTGTCCTCGAATCAGCAGAATATGTGAAAATCATTCAACAATAATCCTAGATACAAATACACTTATTCATTATATGAAATATCTTTCTACAACAAAATACGAGGAAAGAAATTTTAGAGAGATTCTAAATGATTTTAGTCAATTGATTAGATTAATAAGTAATCAGTGTTCTTATGGAAGGTTATTTGCATCAGAATTAGTTTTAAATAGAGAATATAAAGGTACTTTTATTTATGAAGTTCGTTTTTTAAATAATTTAAGTAGAACCTATCAAAGGAGATTTACTGATTTGATAGAAACTAACTTAAAAATCCGTAGAATTCAACAAGACGAGTTAAGCGATTTAAGACCAATTGCTAATAATTTTTCTAGTCAGAGACATCTCTCACCCATCGACAATAGAGACTTATCACTATTAATTGGAGCTTTAGAAGAAATAAATGAACATCCAAATTGGAGATTCTTAATTGTCACTGGTGATGATAGCTTTCGAAAGTTTGTTTCTTATGTTAAGGCTCAAAACCAAATAATTCTAGCTGGAACTACATTTAATACCTCTAACATTAATGGAGTCATTTTTCTAACCTATTTAACCCATTTATTTAAATGCTGTCAATATAATGAACTGAAAGAATTTAGGATTGATATATTAATGAGAGAAATTTTTGGTAAAGAAGAACGAGTACAAAAGAGAAAATTAATAGAGTATAACAAATGGATCTTTGAGGTTTATGGACCTGCTTTGCTTGAAAAACAATCTATTGGAGTGTGCACCAATTAAAATGAAGGAAAATCAAAAAGAATTCCCCGACGACTTGTTAAAAATTGAAGGTAAATTTGTTAATGATTATGATAAAATGAATTTATTTTTAGAATTTTTTGAAAAAATTAAAGAAATAATTTTTAAAAGACCAGAAATCAGAATACAAGAAGTTGATTTTAAAACAAATTTGCCTGAGACGTCAAAAATGCTGCCTTTTACTTATAGCTTAGAAATTAATCAAAAACAATACCTACTTATAATTAATGATAATTCTCATCCTGTAATTACTAGAGAGGAATTGGAAGATTATCAAAATATTTTTACAATAAGTAAAAGTCAAGATGGTATTATTATTGTTTGGAATGATGAGAGATTATCCTCCATCAAAATATATAAAGATAATATTTATAGGCCCTTTCAAGATATAGTAGAGGATTTTGAAAATAAAATAGAACCTTTAGAAACTAAGATTGTAAATGAGATTCATCTACGAAAACGTTTTATAACAGCTATCAAGGATCAATTAGAAGAAATTAAAATAGAAGAGGTTCCAGATCCAGAGAAATCTTTTAAAAACGAATTACAAAATTCCTTTGATTATTTTCAAAATCGTCGGTTTAACGAACCAAAAAGGAAAATAATGCAGAATTTGATATTTGATGATATTGCTTCTATAATTAAACTATTTTCTGAATACAATTCAGAGAAAATTGAAGAAAAACAACTTAGAGATAGACTTATAAAGATTATAATGGGAGAGGATGTAAAGATTGATTAATAAGCTTAGTATAAAGAATTGGAAATGCCATTCCGAATTGGATTTAAAATTTAAAAAGGGTGTTAATTTTATTATAGGTTATAACGGAATTGGAAAAACTTCTATTCTTGAAGCTATTGTTTTTAGTTTTGTTGGAAGAGTAAGAGGCAAGCAAAAAAAGCAGCTAAGAAAAATAGGAAGTGATGATGATACTCAAATATTACTTGAATTTACGCATGAAGAAAGAAAACATGAGATTAAAAGAGATTTTAATGGAAAGGCTTCAAATAATCTCAAAATAGACGATCCTATTGAGGAATATAGTTCTGATGAGATTCTGGAACATATTCTCCAAATTTATAAAGTTAACCGAGCATTTTTTGAAAATATTTTCTATTCTCCTGAGGGAGAGATGTATGATTTTTTAAAATTAGATCAGAAAAATTTTGTCGAATTTTTGCAAAATTTAGTTGGTATCGGAAAAATAAATGAATTTAAGAACGTAGTGAATGATCTGAATAAACTTTACGATACGAAGAGGAAAGAAACTCAGAATTATCTTAAAGTTTTTAGAAAATTTGAAATTTCTGAAGAATTAGGGGACAAAATAGATATAAACCAAGATCTCAAGATTATAATAAAAAAATTAAGTGTAAATAATGAAATTACTCGAAATTTAAATAATGAATTGTCAAATTTAGGAAAGGAAAATGAGAACTTATACAGAGAAAACTACGATTACAGTAAAAAGCTTGAAGAATTAAAAGATATTTTCAGTAAAGAAAAGGATACTTTTTCAAAATTGGATTTAAAAGAATTTAGTCTCAAAGAGATACTTAATAATTTAAATATTTTTTATAATAGAGACAGGGGCCTAAAATCTAATCTAAAAAATTATCGGGATTCTATAAAAGCGACCGAGGATTTAATTTCAGAAAAGAAAGCTAGTAAGAATGAGAAAACTAGGGTTGAAGTAATAATTAATAAATTAAAACATAATTACGAGGAAGAAACACAAGTTTCTTGCCCACTCTGCAGAAAAAATCTAGAAAAAAAAGATTATATACAGATTTATAAAAACATTAATTTAGAAATTGAAGAATTAGAAAAATGGATTATGAAAAAACAAATTGAAGTTAAAAATTTAAGAAACCAGAGGCAGCAAACAAAGAGATCATGTCAAATTAATCAGAAAATAATTAGATTAATAGAATCCATTCAAAATTTTGATAGGGATACAATTAAAGAAATGGATCAAAAGAATGTAAATCTTAATGAAAAAATTAATAGAATTGACCAAGAACTCAATATTTTAAATAATCAAAAGAGGGACCTTGAAAATAAAGAGAAGGCACTAAATCAAAGGCTTAGTGAGATTAAAGCTGCTGAAAGTATAAAAAACCAATTACAATATAAAGAACAACACCATAAAAATATCAAAGGATCATTGATTTGTGATATTATTAATGATGCTTTGAGCAGAGTTATGAAAGACCAAAGAAATTTTAACTTGGACGAAATTATAAGAGGGATTCAAAAGATCTGGAAAATATTTTTTCCCTATGAGGATCGAGAACTATTATTCGATGATAAATATTTACCTTATTTCGAAAAGGGAGGAGAAACTATTACATTTAATAATGCAAGTGCCGGAGAAAAGATGATTCTATTAATACTCATAAAAATAGCTCTTGCAAGAAAATATACAGCAATTCCATTTCTAATCTTTGATGAACCCTTAGAACACCTTAATTATGAAAACCGGATAAATATAATAAATTATCTAATAGATATATGCAGAAAAGGTCTTGTAAAACAACTTATTATCACTACTTTTGAAGAGTCTCTTACACGCCGATTTAGGAAAATGGAGGAAGTTAATGTGATATCATTACCAAGTTATTTAAAATATTAGATCATTTAAAAGATAATTAAATGATCAGAATCGAACATGAAAAGTAATAAAAAAGAAAAAAAAGGGAAGTTAGATTATTTAAAATTTCCTCTCATCAGTCTCATTAATTAAGTCATAAATAATCTTGTTAGTTTTCTTTAAAGATCTTAGTTCAATAGAGACAAAGACAACAAGAAAAATTCCAGAGAGAACCTGAAGCACTATTAGAATCATGCTTATATCTCTCAATAGTATGGAGAGAATTGGGAGGGTAAGCTGTAAAGCAACAAAAAATAGGATATAATAGAAAATACGCTTTAACCCATCTTCATTTAATTTTAATAAAGCATTAATCCGGGGTTTATTTAACACAATTCATTAACACCTACTTTCAATTATATTCTCGTTCTGAGTCATTTTTAAACATTTTTGTTTGTAATTTTTGTATCTATATAATCATACTGACAAAATTTAAATCTTTACAAAAAAGAAAAAAATTAAGCTTTTCTAGACAAGATTAGGATTTGAACAAATTAGAAAAGTTTTTCAACATTAATTTTAGTTCTTCTCTACTAATTTCATAATATATTTTATGTTTCAGACGATTATACTTAAATTTAATGCTCCTTAAGAGTTTTACCTCATTCTTATCCATTAAACCAGCAATCTCTGCTCCTCTAATAAGATCGAAAGAAGGAGGTGTACTACTCATTCCTAATTTATGTAGCAGCCAGAGTTCTATTATCCTTCCTAAGCTAAGTAATCCTGCTTCTGGGCATTGTTCCGAAATATCTTTTGTTTTGTCGAGCTGATCTTGTAAGTAATTTGGTTTGAGAATAAATTTCGGGGGTTTATGGAAAATTTCTTCCATACATATTTGTATCTCTATCTCCAATTTATTCCATAGGAAATTAAACTGATTTTGTATTTGTCGTATCGCATCATTACAAATCCATTCTTCTATTTCCGATTCATCTTTTGTTTCTAAGATAACTTGCTCTAACTTTCTATCCCTTCGGGAATAACTAATAGTTATACCTTCTTTATTATCTTCTATGATATAATCTCCATAAACCTCATCTGTACTCCACACATCTTCTTCTAATAGAAAAATTATGGATTTCTTAGATATTCTCCTTTCATTAGTTTTCAATAACGGATAAAATGTATTATCAAACCAATAGGAATACTTATTAAAAAAATTCCAAATGTTCTGTAAATGGTCTCTTAATTCAACTAGTAAGTTTTTTGGCCATTGATATTTAGGATTCTTAAATCGAGGTTTCCCTACTTTAAAGTTATCTTTTATCCTTTCATTATAATCCATTTCTCTAATCTCGGGGATTTCAAGAAGTTGACCATGCAGCTTTTTATGTTTTTCTAGGAGAGTTTCCCCTTCCGATTTTAAATCCAAGGTAATCCTCTTAAATGACTTATCTGTATTATAATGATTCACTATATCTTCGTGTATTTATCTGTGTTCTATATTCTGTTTCAGTAAGCAATCTTAAATCACACTTAATTTCTTCCTTCCATATTTTTATTACATTCATGCTACTTCCTTTATCAGCATTAACTTTTAAAATTGTTTTCAATTTATCTATCACTTCAGTATAAACCTTTTGTTTAGACGAATTTCCAAATATCCAAAAAATTACATCAAGATCACTCTTATCTTTGTGTTCTCCTGTTGTTCGAGAGCCCCATCTTGCAACACCCCTGACATTATATCCCGAATTAGTATAGAGAAAATTTTTTAGATTTTTATAAAAAGCGGAATACCTTTGTTCTTCTTCTCTTCTTATAGACATAAATTCACCTTTCATTATTATTGTGATTTTTGAACTTATACTACTAGTAGATAGGATGGTTTATTAATATTTCAACTTCAAAATCAGTAGCTTATATATTGGAAAAAGGAGTAGGAAATCAATAAGAAAGGAAAATATGTAGTTATAATCCATGGTAATCTTGATTTAAACCTTTACACAAAAGAAAAAAATATAAATCTATACGAAAAAAATCATTTTAAAAATGACTTTTATATGTATTTGAAACTATTATAAGATTATCTTCTCTTATGTTTATAATAATATCTTTTAAATATACTCTCAATAACATCGATATTTTTAAATATAGAACGAAAAGTATCGATTCTATCTTGATCCATAAAGTATTCTTGATTTGGGATTAGTTCATACCCTTCATCCACAATATTACTTAACAATTTTTTTACTTCATTCAATTTTCCAATATATTCTTCCATTAGGAGACTCCTATAGTTGTAACTGTTTTAATAAAAAATACTCTTTTTTATTCTTCTTCTTTATTTTCCAATCGATCCCCTATATATTGCTCTCGTTCTAATCCTAGTTTTTTAATTTCATCTAAATCTTCTTCAGAAATCTCTAACTTTTTAATCATCGTATCAACAGTATCTAGTACTGACTCAGCAAATACAACTCCATTTAATTTCATTCCTCTATCACTCATTTCTTCTAATTTCGTAAAAAAACCAAATAATAAAGCCATAGTATATCGATTTAATAGAGCCTCATATTGAACAAAATTTTTAGGAGTGTAAAAAACCCCTTGATTGAAGAACCCAAATGGTTTCTTTTCTAACCAACATTTCTCTAAAAATTTTTTGTATATTATCTCTTTTGATTCGAGAGGAAGCTCTGAAGGGATTTTAAAATTAAGCTCATTTATTGATTCTGCAACCCAAATATGAATATATCTGTAAAGTTGTTGTCTTTCATTAACATTAGAATAATTAAATCCCATCTTTTCATACACTTCGGCAGTAGGGATAGGAGTGTCTTTGAAACAACAAGTCTCCTTAAATTTATTCTTAAGAGCATCTATATCGAGTCTAGTTCTTCTAGTTCTTCGCTGCATCGATTATTTCACCTCTTATTTTCAATTCTTTCTGTAAATGAATTAATGTTTCTTTCATAATTTTCAATAATCGGACTTTCGTTTGCTCTGGATATGAATCAGCTAATCTTACAGTCATTTTCATAATTACTTGTTTATATATCTGAGTGAATTGATTAATTATTTTCATATCTAAATCAATAGTTTTTACTTCTGGTTTCTTTTTCCCTGTGCCCACATCTACCATATAATCCTTAGTTAATTTTTGTTGTTCTTTCTGTTTTTTTAAGATTTTCACAGCTTCTTCTCTAAGTTCTAGTTTTGGAATCTCAGCAACATCCTTAGCATCCTCAACAGAAATCTCTTCTCTGGCTACTCCCTTTATCATATCTTCTGGTAATTCTGCTACTTCTTTTGCCTCTTTCACTGTTATCTTAGATTTTGGTTTTATAACTGCATTCTTTAATTCTTTTGGTAACGCTATTACTTCTTTTGCTTCTTTAACTGTAATTCTCTTTTCTTCAATTGCTTTCTTAACTTCTGGTTCTTTTATTTCTAATTCATTGATAAATTCTTTTTCTTGAACTTTTTTATATACTGCTCCAACACTACTTTCTCCTTTCTTAGCTTTTTCCCAATCTTCTGCTATTTTCTCATCTTCTTTAGCGACTTGTTTGATTTTTTTTGCTTGTGAAAGTGTTCCTGTTGCTACTCTCACTTTTGGAGCAACAATATCCACTGAAGCTCCTTTAGAAAGTTTTTTAAGCTTTTCAGTTAAATCTTTTTTTTGGGATTCAGCGATCTTTCCAAATTTTCCATTTCCATTTTCTCTCTGTGTTTCAGCAATTGCTTTACTTATTTCTTTCCTTCGTTCTTTAGCCAATTTCTCTTCTTCTTCAAGTAATAATAACCCAACTTCACTCTTCTGAGCTGTGTTTAAATGCCTTCTCATAATATTCTCAGAAATAACAAATTGTAATGGAGTCATTCCTGTATTTTCACTTGGTTTCCATTCTCTCACTTTTAATTCAATATTTAATTTTTTACATGCTCTATAACGGTTTCTTCCATCTAGAATTTTTCCTTCAAAAAGAATTGCAGGTTCAATTTGCCCAAACTGTCTAATGTCGTCTACTAATGCGTCAAAATCTTCTCCTTCCAATAATGGAAGATATGAAGATATTTCGTGGAACAGATAAGTTTTTGGTTTACTCATTTTTATTCTCTATTCCTCCTTTATTATTATCTATTAATTTTAATAAGAATTCACGCCAAGTTTTATTTCCCTTTACTTTTGATAAAGCTTTATATTCTTTATCTTCTAATGGAATATTTAATGTCTTCATAAGTATAAGATAGTTAGTAAGTTATTTAAATAAATAGCGTGTGATAATTAACTGAAAAATAAACATAACAAACTTCTAAGGTAATTAAAAAGCTATGGAAAGTAAAGAAATTGGCCAAAGTCTTTCTCTTTACATGTGGCACGTAGGAAAAATTCTTACCGAGCTAATGATAGTGTCAAAGTCGACAGATTCTCCTATTATCGTGCAGACTTTTCAAGCAGCAGGACAACTTTTCGATAAACTTGGAGGTTGCATATACGGATCGGTTTCTTACGAAGATATTTTTCCTAAATTAAACAAATTCATAGGATCGTTAGATTACAATGCTGACAAGAATTTTGCTTCCGTTTTAGACTACGCACACGATTTTAGCAAGGATTTGCTGTTTTTTTTAGGAAAAAATAACTTAAAGTAAAATAGCGTAGAATCGGTATGAAAGGCTTTCAACGAAAAAAGGTTTACAATTTAAACTTGTTACGCTTTAAAGTTTAAAAAAGAGATAACGGCGTGCTACTAATCTGGCTATGTGAAAAGGTTTAAATACTCGAAAAAGAAATTGTAAATGTAAGGAAAGATAAAATCTTAGCATTTTTTCGCTCGTAATTTTAAATTTTAAGCGAAAAAAATTAATAAAAAAAGAATTAAAGTAGGGAAAACTCAAACTATGACTCCTGTTGCCGTCCTGGATTTTTGTCTTTTGGTAGTGCGTTTTCTGCACTCATTTCGCCCTCCTAACCCTATTTTATTTCCGACCTTCTTATTAGGTCTTGGCTGGCAGGAGTTATCCTATCTTTTTTTATCAAAAAAATATTAACAATATGAAAAAAATTGATAATTTTTCTATCAATCGTAAAATTTGGCGGTTTAAGCCGTTTTTATCGGTGGGTACCAAAGGGGTACGGACCGAACAACGCAATAAAAAGGATACTTTATTAACCTTTAACAACAAAGTATATTTTATCAAGATTATCTTTTGGAGAGAAAGTCTTTTCTCTTTTTAATTCTTCCAGAAAACATATAAAACATAAATCAGACTGCAAAAATATATATTTAGACGGTAAATCTTCAAGAATAATGTTACAATTTTATAATTTTTATTTTAAACATATTTTTATTTAGAATGAACATAGGAGTAAATTTAAAAAATTCATTTTGGTATTCTTTTGGAAATTGTTCTTGAAAATAAGTTTTGAATTCCTTCTTAAATTTATCCGATATTTGAATATATAATTCATCTGCATTCAAATCAATTACATGAAATAATGCGAGTGGAATTGTATCAAGATGTTCTTTAAATCTTACCCTTTCATATGCTAGATTAATTTTGTAATAAAATTCTAAGATATCGACATTCTCCTCAAAATTTAATTCAAGGTCTAACCTTAGACTAAAATCTAAATCTAAATTGTCTCCAATAAAAAAACCACGCTCTTTTATAAAACTGATTATATGTTTTATAAGATGCTTATTCTCTATGTCAAGTTTGGCTCTAATTTGACCAACTTTTTTTTGTATTATGGAGTTAATCTCTGTTTTTATAGAGTCATAGATAAAACATTCTATACTCGAATCTTCTGGTTTCTCCTTAGTAAAAACTTCAAACTCATGAACCTTTTGCTTATATTTTGAATGTAAGATATTAAAAATACAGTTTAGAGCATATGTGCGACCTTCTATACGGAGTTCTTTAACTTCTTTTAGTTTATTAAAAAGACTGCTTTGTAGTCTTTTTATCCAAAATTTATATATTTCAATGTTGTATTTACGGCATATTTCTTCAAACTCAGAAAAAAGTTCATTGTAATATATCAAGTTCCTAAAAGAGTGGAAAGGAAAGTGAAAATCTTCCCAGTTTCGATAAATTTCATGGATATCTTCTGAGTCACTATTCTTTATACTTTGTAGGAATGATCTTTCTTCATTAAGTAATTCATCGAGCACATATTTTTGGAGAAGAGAAATTTTTATGAAATAAAGTTCAGCTTTAATTTCCGAAGATACCAAGATTGGTTTTTTTTCCCGCATACTTTTAATTTCATAGCGAAAGATGTTTTTTGGAGAATTAAAAGACTGATTCACAGCATTAAGATAGTAATAAATTATTTTGTATTTTTTAAGATTTCTAAATTCGGGAGAATACTGGAAACTTTTTCCTTCTGGAAAATTCTCTTCTAACTCTTTTTGGATATCTGTTAAATCAAACAGTTTTGTTAGACCAATATAATAGTATACAAAACTTAAAATATCTATTAAAGGATATTTTGACCTTAAATTTAATTGTTGGATTTTTCTAAAAAAGATTATAACCTCTCTAAAAATTTGGTCAAGATTATCAAAATCTTGGTTAAGAAATTTCTTAATTATACATCTCCTAAAACACTCAGACTTTAAGAACCATATTCTTATTAAAGTCTCATAAAATTTCTCGGTTAGCATAAAATTATGATAAATTATAGTATAATCCTTTTCATCGAAAGGTTTGCGGAGAATTCTTAAATCTAATTTAGTTTTATTGATTCCAATAATGGATTTCTTAAAATCATTATTTTCCAGGTATTCTATATAAGGTCTCAGACCATCATTAATGGAGTCATATTTCAATGTTATTGAACGTATGATGAATTCCAAATCATCATAAATCGTATAATAATTAGTTAAATCGAATACTCTTAATAAATCCTTTAACTTGTTAAGAGTGTTATTAATAATTTGAAGAGTCTCTCTGTACATCCCCGCCTCCAGACTACTTTCGATATAGTGAAAATTAACATTTATAAAATCTTTCTTCTTAGAATAGATTTCTTTAAAATAAGAGGTAGCGTTTGTACAGTCTTCTAGCTTTTGGTAACAACGGCCAATATAATACCATACACCATAATATAGCTGATCATCGTTAAATAAATCTTTACTTGGATTTTTAGAAATTTTTATTAAAAGAGCTTTTGCCTTTTCGTATTTTTGATTATTATAAAAATTTAGTGCTTGCTGAATTTGTATTTTCTCTTTCTGGAAAATTTCATCTTTTTGTTCTGTTGATTCAATTAATTGTTTATCTGAAGAGATCTTTTGAGACATAAAACCTTCCCTATATCTGTACTCTTTACCACCTCCTTGCCGCGTGCTTTCCCTTGATTCTAAATAATAAATCAAGTCCCATTGCTTAAAATAATTATAAATTGTCTGTATTGATCTTCCTTTTAGTTTATTCTTATACTCTTTAAAAAAGCTATTAATTGTTCTAAATCCCTCATTATCTTTAATAATGTTCTCCTCTTGCCTATCTTTTTGTAGCGCATCCTTAAAAAGGAGAGCAACATCTTCAACTGTAAGATCATTTTCTTTATATTCATTTACTTTTACTTTTTCCTCAATTTTTTCTTTCTCTAGCTCTAGCTCCTTTTCTTCAATTTTCAAAAATAATTCTTTTCCTTTTTCTATAAAAGTTTGGACCTCAAGAGAAAGACTTTTATACCATTCATTAGGATTGAATATAGGAGTATTACTATGTTTATTTATAACTAATTCTACTTGATTAAGTTTAGACACTAAATCTTCAAATAAAAACAGAGGATTTTCATTAATGATTTCAATTCCCGTTGTAATGAAAAAGTGAGGTAAGAATTTAACCCATTCATTATTGATATTGGAAGAATATTTTTCTTCCCTATATTCTTGCGTATCAAAAAGGGAGAGCCTCTTAAAATTTAATAATATTAATTTGTTTAAAATTCTGTAGCAAAGAATAGAGCTACTATAATTCTCGTTAATAATACTTATATCTAAAGTGTCAAAATATTCAGGCTCATCAATCCAAAATGAACAAATAATAAGAAGACCATAAGTTCCTGTTGTATATTCTTTTAATTTTAAATGTAAATTGATATGAAGTAAATTATTTTCATAAATTAGAAAATTTAGATATTTTCCATAACGACCGTTAAAATAATCTTTAATCTTTGGTTCTTTAAACTCTAAAAATCTTAAAATTTCGTTCCGAGACAAAGCCCCTGCTTCGTATCTTATCAACATACTTAGAGGAAAATTTTCTTTTATGAATTTTTTGGTCTCTTCTTCATTTTTAATATTTTGAAAAGTTTCAAGGTTTCTTCTCCAAGTAGTATAGCTTTTTTTAATGAATTTTTCAGCTAAAATATTATAGTCCTCACTATTTCCTAACAAATAAGACCATTGTCTTTTAATTTCATCTCCTAATTTCTCCTCATCAATTAATACTTGAACGTTATCCATAATTTTTTCTCTATCTTTATAGATATCATCTATAGAAAATAAAAAAAATAAAATCTGTTTAATAGGGTCATATTTATTGTGATAAATTTTTTCCATATTATTTACCTTCCCTCTATATCTTACCTTTTGGTTTTTATTTATTCAAGTATTAATTCTCCATTTATAAACATAAATGTCTTTCTATTTTCCCTTATCCACTCCTTTCCATAATCATCATAATGATCTTTACAAAGATCATTTGTTAAGAACTTGCATTTAAAAGCTTTAGCAATGTTTAAGAAAAATTTATCCGCTTTCCTACCCGCAGGTGCTTGATAGACAATCCCTTCTTCTACAAGTTCCTCATATTCTTGTTCATAATCCATTGAATGTCTGAATGGAGCATCTAATATTAGGTAAGGATCATAATTCTCTTCGAGCAAGGTGCTATACACTTTTCTAATATTTTTTACCTTAAAATTTCCTTCTTCATCACGATCTCTAAATAAAATATTTGCTAAATCAACAGTAATTTTCTCACGTAGAATGGATTTGGATATAAAACTTTCTTTTTCAATCATAATGATCACCTTTTTAGGTTTCTACTCTTAATATAGTTTAGTTTATATTTAAAATAATTTGTTTCGAAGTTTCAAGAAACATTTTTATCATTATTTTTAAACTTTAACCCTAAAAAGATCTAAGAAAATGGAATAAAAAATATGAAAATCAAAAAAAATAAAGTATTGAGAGTTTTATTCTCAAATATTGTTTGAGTGCTTACTCAAGCTATTACTAAAATTTTTCTGTAACACATCTAAATTATCTTTTTTTTTTTTTCAGTAATTTTTTTACTAATGAATTCGATAAATTTACTAGGTGGAGTATTTGTTCCAAAAACCTCTACTATTCCTTCCATCTTTATTGCTCGTATATTTTCTTCTGGAATAAGACCACCAGCAACCACTAATACATCTTTTAATTTCTTTTCTCTATAGATTTTCATTATTTTGGGGATAATATCAATCTGTGATTCTGAAGCTATTAAAATTCCAATTACATCAACATGCCTTTGGATAGCTGTATCTATTATCTGTATTGGTGTTTGTATTTGGTTTGAGTAAATAGCTTCCATACTTGCATCTTTTAAAGCTTCAATTACTACTTTTACACCTCTTTCATCTCTGGACGGTCCAGGTCTTATTATTAAAACCTGTGTCTTATCTTTAAATACATTTTTAATATCAAGATAAATTTTTACATTAGGAAAAGATCTTAGAAGATTAGCATCAGTTATATCTGTATTTCGAATATCAAGTATTTCTAGGTTTTTACAAACTTTTAATATTTCCAGCACATTCATAATTCTTACATTTGTTCCTGCAAGGCGAAGAACCTGGAGATTTGGGCAATTCTCCAAGACTCTGATATCAAAAACTCTTGTCCCACTGAGATCAAGAATTTGGAGTTTAGCGCAAAACTTTAATGCATTTATATTAGACACTCCTGTATTATTAAGGTAGAGTTCTTGAAGGTTTTTGCAAGATTCCAATGAACTAATATCAGATACATTTGTCCAGCCAAGGTCAAGGGTTTGTAGGCTCTTACAATCCTCCAAAATTTTAAAATCTTCCACATCTGTGTCTTCTAGGCGAAGAACCTGGAGATTATTTAAATGCTTTAAAACATTAAGATTAATAATCTTCGTTCTATTAAGAGAGAGTTTTTGAAGATCTTTAAAAGATGATAGAACTCTAAACATAGATATCTTAGTCCTATTAAGATAGAGTTCTTGAAGGTTTTTACAAGGGTATAAAGAACTAATATCAGATACTTTTGTCCAATTGAGATTAAGTACTTGGAGATTTTTACATGTCTTTAATGTTCTAACATTTTTTACAGGTATTCCCTCAAGGCTGAGAGATCTAAGCTTATTACAATCTTTTAAAATTTCACATGAATCTTTAATAGATATCCACTTCCCAATTATTCGTGGACTACTATGAACAATAATCATCTCGCAAATCTCTTCAAGAATCGACCATTTCTTCCAATCAGTTTTCCACAATTTTTTTAGTGTATTTCCCCACCAAGCAATATGATGCACACTAACTGGCACATTGGGTCCTGATGCTCTCCCTTCACTAGGTAATAGCAATATTTCACTCGAATCTTTTGGAGATTTACGCCATAAACTTATTATTTCAACTAGAAAATAAATAAATTCTTCTTTTTTACCTTCTTCTACAAAATTCCACAATTTTCCTCCTGTCTCTTTTAACCGATCCCATTTCAACCTTTTTTTTCTATATAGCCATAACAACCCAGAATACAGATCTTCAGGACTTAAACCTTTTTCTCCACTTACAGCATATCCCCAACTAAATAGTGTTAATAAAATTACTAAATCAGGAGTTTGTTCAATCGAGAGTTGCTTTTTAATTAAATTCTGAAGATTAACTATAACAGAAACAAAACTCCAGGGACTTTCAGATTTTTGGGCTAATGATAAATTGTCTATGTAAATAAATTTCTTTAAAGTAGTATTACTTAATCCTTTAAACCATTTAGTAAAACGGTCTACCCATTCAGTTTCCCAATAAGACCGATATTCATTTACTGTTATAATATGAATCTCTCTTGGCCATGGTCTGCTCTTTTCAGTTTCTGATGTTAATGTCTGTAAGAGTATAATGCTACTATGATTATTTCTAGCTATCAATATTGCTTTATTCCAAAAAAAATTATCCCTTTTAAGGTGATAATCATCCATTATCACCAAAATATTACTATTATGCAATAATTCAATAATTATTTCATAATCTTGATCATCAATCAATGTGAAGGGATCTGGAAAATAATATACTTTTTTATTCTTTAATGCAAATGCTAAAGCAACCCAGAGTACGAGACGGCTTTTTCCCCAACCAGAAGGTGCTGCTATTCCAATAGCGAAGTGCTCTTCAAGAGTACCTATAATTTTGTTGAAAAGGGGAACTGGAGGAGGTACACTAATTAGAGCATAGTCTAAATAACGTGATTGAAATAATCCTTTTGTACCCATTCTAATACTACTAAAAGCATTTTGCAGCCATTTAGATCCTTTAACAATCTTTTCAAGTTTAATTAATACAGGTAACCATCGCTTTGACTCTATTAAAAAGTTATAAAAATTTTCATAATTAGAAAAGCCTATTTTCTTATTCCATTTTCCCTTCCAGTTATTAGACCACTTCAAAAGAAAGAGTGCGTGAAACTCCCTTTCCTTCAATGTTTTTAGCTTTTTTCTTTCAAAACTCTTTTTTTTTATACCGAAAGGTAATTCTATTGGCTCTCGTTTTATTCTATCCCATTTTACTGATTTTATATAAGTTATAGGATAAAGAATCCCTGTCTCTAGATCTATATTATAAACATTAAATTGGCGAGGTATATAATCAATACCTACTTTTCTTTCAGTTTTTTTTGCAAATAAAGATCCTGCAGATATGCATTTAATTTTGCAAATTTCATCAGCCATGGAATCTGGATGATGAATATCACCTACAAGCGCTAAGACAACATTTCTTCTTCTAAGTTCATCTAACGCATGATCGTGATTATATGAAATTTCGTGTAATCTATGATGACATAACATTATTTTCGGTAAATTCTCATCTTTTGAAAAATAATCATTAATTTTATTAAAGTAATTTTTAGAAATATTAACATTCTTACGAGATATTTTATTGAAAATATTTAGGCAACTATTAAATAAAAGAAGCTCAATCTTTTTATTCGTCAATTTATCATAAAAAATAGTTGAATCGAAAATCGAAAAAGTTTTGTTAATTATAAATTTGCTTTCAAATCCATTTTCTTTACAAAAATTTACAAAATTATTAAATCTCTTTTCATTTTTATACCATTGAACATCGTGATTTCCAGGTAGTATTATCCATCTATTTTTAGGGATTGGTTTTAAACCTTTAAGGAAAATTTCTTCGATAATTGGTACAAATTCTTTTGATAAATTGTCATACTCTTCTTTTGACCCTGTACTGGCTAAATCTCCGGTTATTGCTATTATATCTATAGGAGATTTTAAATGAATATTATAAAATTCATTTTTTATGTCCATCAATATATCTTTATATTTTTCTTCCCAATTTTCAGAAAAACTGTCTTGTAAGTCAGGTTTTATTCCAAATTTACCTTCTTGAATATCAGAAAGATGTAATATTCGCATTATATTTTCTCTCTTTAATTTTATGTATAAATTTCTTCCAGATATCCTTTGCATGAAATGGGCTTCCTCTTCGGAAACTCTTTACTTGAAGAATTTTTATCTTCACTTGTTATTTATTGAATTTTTTATCCATTTCTAACATAAAAATAATATCATCATTAAAATATCTATCAAGATTTATTTAGATAACCAAAAAAAAATACCATCATCCTAAAGTTACTAAATGTAAATTAAATTCTAATGCACTTTTAACTTTTGATTGAAATAAATTGGATATTTATACAAGAAGATTATTATAATTTATTAGATATTACTCCTAATTGGAATTATCCCAATTCCAGATAATTGATGATATATAATCAATAGTTGGCTTAGGTCTCACTGAAGTACACCAGGAAACACTTCGGTCAGAAAAATTGTCCCACAGGAAGTGGATGATCTTTGGAGTTAAAGGAGTGTCTTAAATATAATTTATGATAGATAATTAGTAATAATAAATTAGTTTAGAACTAAGGAGAAATCATACTTATCATAGTTTTGGGGAATTTCAAATGAAAAAGCATTAATCTTCTTGAGATTAAAGAAAAAATTTCCCTCGATTAAGTTTGAGCTCAACGATTTTTTAACGGAGCGGTTTAAAAGCAAGTCCACGGCGGTACAAATCTTTTTAATTCAAGGAGGATTCCTCAGTTTTTTGGAAGACGATTGCGTTGAAGACATTTTCCAATACGTTGTAGATAAACAAGTGTTTTATTCCCTTGCAGGGTATTACAAGCGTTCGCAAAATTTAGTTTCGGAAATAAAAGCGTTAAACTCGCTCGTCCAGGCGGATTCAATAAACTACATTAACAACATGGCGTTAGCAAATAGATACCTAAAAAATAACGATGCCAAGAACGCGATTCTCGTGTTTAGAAAAATCCTGATGCTCTACCCTAACGACGAGAGGTCTCTATTTTTTCTCGCTCACCTGTATATGTTCGAAAGGAAGATAAGTAAAGCAAAAAAAACGCTCGGTCGCGTAAAAAATGCGGAGTTTAAATTCGCGAAATATAGAAACTTAAACGAGCTGGACCGCGGTATGTATAAAATATTAAAATTAAGAGAGTTTGACCGCGATAGCGATCCCCATTTTAGAGGGTGGGAAGAAGCATTTGAAGACTGGTAACTTGATTTTTGTAAATTATTTGTTTAATACTCATCTATTATTAATATAGATCGTTTAAGAACTACAACTATGTCACAAGTTTCTCCCCAAAGAAATTGTATTGACTGCAAAAAATCCATCTCGTTCGACGAGTTTAGAGCGAACCACCCTCAATATTCAAAAAAACGAGCCCTCCTCATTTGGAACGACAAATTATTCTCAATTTTTTGTCCCAAATGTTTCCTTAACGCTCCTGAGAAACCTTATAAAAAAAATAAGTATAGCTATTTTGAATCCTATTTAAGCCGTCGAAGAGTAAATTAGCAGAAATTTTAACTTTTTCTTTAAATAAAGCTTCATATTATGATTATAGATTTTTCTTTTATAATCATAACAATGTTAACTATTTCTAAAAATCTTTTATTCAATAGTTAATTTTATGAAATTTAACATCATGTCATTTTTTTTCTATAATCAAAATTTGTTCGTTTTAAAAAATCATGAGATTCTTATAATATGAGATATCATTAATTTTTAGTGTTAGACTAGCATGAATTCCACCTAACCTTTTATTTAAATTCCTATCCTTGGAATACGGATTCGCGTAGTAAATTAATCTTTTTTGCTATTTTTTTAAAGATTTAAATAGATCAATATATATTTAATTATTGAATTAAATTGTGTGATTTAATCTATGGTCGATACAGAAAATTTGAAATCTTGCCTAAAAAATAAAAAAAATACGAGTTTTATAAAAAAAATCTCTCACAATAATAAATGTGAATCAGGAAATTTTCGAGGAAATGGAAGCACGCAACCAAAAACGGAAATTTTGAATCTTGAATTTGATAATCCTTTATTAAAACTTCCCAGAGGTTCTGAAAACCTAAATTTAGGTTCCCGAAATAAAAGAAGAATTCCTAAAATACAAAATTATATAGAACCATATGTAAATAAGACATTTAAGACGAATAAAAAAACTCTAAAAGCTTTAAATGACCTTTCCGTGAGTATACACTCAGAAATGGATACAGAATTCTGTGTAGATGAAAATGGAAATGGTTCCAATTTTTCATTTACAACAGATAATAATCCCAAATCTGTTTCGCCTGTAGATAAGAAATTACAATGTAACAAAACATTTAATGTACATACCCATCCTACTATTAAAGGAAATCCTTTGACGGGGAAATCTGAGCTTTCAATGAATGATAAAGTCTATTATCTTACCAGGTTATATGATTCAAATGACAATTTAGCTTGTGGATGTGCAATAGGAGAGGACGATAGGAAAATTAATTGTCTCTGCAACATAAAAAAATTAATGAAAGATGAAAAAATTGATGAAATAAAAAATTTTGAAAAAAAAATCTAATTTAATGTCTTAAAGTTGTTATACGATTTTAAAGATCATTTCACTAAATATCTCTTGAATACCTGTAAAAAAATTATCTACTTTCTTTATAAATATTACTGGGAAATTTTTCTAAAAAGACTTCAAAAAGAACTTTTTTATATATAATAAAAAGATAACATTTTTTTTTTCGATTTTGAATAATAGCAAAAAAAAATTGCAATGTTTATAAATGCATAGACCTAGTTGTGAAATTTAGTCAGGTATTTAAACATGTTTCTCACTTTTGCTTGCTCTTTTACGAATTTTTTGAGACGCATAAAAAATCAAGTAAATCTAACACTTTTATGAAATATCCTGAATATAATTGCAATAATGGTCAATTTTCTCAATTTTTATGTCTGTTTTATATTCAATAACTAATAACCCAATTAACAACCCAATAATAAACGATATGATCAAAATATATACTCAAATTTCAATTACAGACACCGTGAAAATTGTAGCTAGTAAAGTAAATGAGCTCCCTAAAAATATGCTTCTAAATCCAATTATCCTGCCCATATGACTTGTTTTGTAATCCAGGGCTTTATTATATTCGTTTAGTAATAAATTGTCAATTGTAGAGATAAAATCACCTTAATTAATTTTATTTTTGAAAGCCAAATATTTAATGTTTTTGTAAACATCTCGCTTTTTTCAAAAATTTCTTTTTATGCTTTAGAGGAAACATCTATTGAATTAATTGAGAGAAAAAAATATAAAAAGTGATTCCTGCCAATAATCTTCAACTCAATTTACCCCAAACTTCGCGGTGTTATTTAACCGCAAAGGTGAAAATTTTAAAGTAAGGTAAATAAATTATAGGCAATTGAGTAATCGCCTTATATTGACAGGAACCTTGTATTTGTGCGAAAAACCAATCAAAAAACTACCAATTTTTGTCGGTTATATAATCAAAAGAAAATTGTATTTATAAAAATTTAGGTATATAAATCTTGGCAAATTATAAATCTCGCAATCTCGAATCTAATTTTAGACTGAGTTTACGTGTAACCAGTAAGTAAGGTAGGTAAACGCGCAAAGCTCTTATTTTACGCGATATACTAAGTTTCAAAGCTATATATATCTGGTGTAATAAAGAGTGGTAAAATTTTTTATGGAAAGAAGAATCACTTCTCTTTTTAGTGTGCTGCCTACCTTACTTGTCTTTCTGTAATGGTGCGAAAAACCCCCAAACTCCTCGTTATCGGATAGTAGAAGTAGCTAAAGATCACATTTAGTATGGTTTAAATAGATAGGTGAGGAATGATTAATAGTGATTCTTAAAGACCTTCTATTGTTAGGGATTGCAGACAAAAGGCAATGTATGGTCCGGTTGTCTCTATTTTACTCCTTGTGAAGGCTTCTTGCAAAATTATTACCATAAAAGATAATTTTTCCACAGGATAATTATGAATAAAGAATTAAATGGGGTAGTTGTATTTATAGCGTTTATTTTTGAAAGCAATATAGGCAAAAATCCAAAGGGTGGCAGGCATAACGGAAAATAAAGACCAATTATTCATCAATAAACCGCCAAAAATGATTAATAGAGTGTTTATATTTTGGGACCACGCAAACACTTTTCACAACTTACAAGAGTTAAGCGCACGAATCGATTACGATTTAGTCAAACTAAGGTTAGGTCGGAACTATCACGTAGTCGCTTCGATCATGTACGTAGGTAAGCCGAGCTACGTATTCCCTAAAAAAGAGAAGTTTTTCAAAGCACTGGAGCACATTGGCTGGCTGATCTCTGAAAAACCGCTGAAAATCCTCCCCTCAGGTAAACTATCGCAGGAGGGAGTAGACGAGAAAATGTTCTTAGACATCTATGATTTAGCCAAGGACGACGCCTACGAAAAAGCGATAATCGTGAGCGGAGATAAGGTATTTGTCGAGGTAATCAGAGAACTAAAGAAAGCCAGCATTGAAGTAGACGTCTGGAGCTTCAGAAAGTCGCTTTCTCGGGCGTTGATCTGGGAAGCGGGTAAAGATCACATTTTCTTTCTCGACGACATCTTAGAAGAGATCAAACTCGGTCAGAAAATTAAAAAATTACCCATCGGTCAAGGATTAAATTACTAAAATTCATTCGTAACGTAATAAATCAGGTTCCAAACGATTCTCTATTTTTGGATTTGATTTTGGTTTTGATTTTGGTTGTTTTGGTTTTGGTCTTGAGGGAGAGAACGGCTCTTTTCTCTTCCCTCATCTTCCTTTTTTTTTTCTAGTATCCAGAGATCGATTTGCGATCCAAATCAAAGTGAAAAAAAAAACCGGGTTTAAATAGTTGCACTTAGAAACATAGGTAACTTTTTTTAGACTTTAATAGAGGATAAAGAGATGAATTGTACTCCTTATGTGTTCATAAAACCCAATCTTATTCTATAAATCAATTCTCTCTTTATTTCTCTCGTTTTTTCTTTTCTAATCTATCCTATTCTACCTCGATATAATATGCATAAGGTCTTTCAAGAGAAATTAACGTTCGTAAACAGGATTTATTTTTTATTTTTCTTAATGACTAAGTTTTTTGAGAAAATCTCTACTTTTTTTAAACGTGAAGCTATCAGCGTGAAATCTTATTGAGTGGGGTCTTACTATATTGT
Source organism: Promethearchaeota archaeon (assembly GCA_030599585.1). Classification (GTDB taxonomy): domain Archaea; phylum Asgardarchaeota; class Lokiarchaeia; order Sigyniarchaeales; family SOKP01; genus SOKP01. The sequence goes on from JAUVNS010000009.1 coordinate 203,365, forward strand.
TTCCTTTTGATTTTAAAAAATGGTAGCAGTTTAAATACCCGTGTTCTGAAAAAACTAACGTAGGTTTTTTACCTATTATTTGGGTATTCTATGAACCATTGGAATCGTGTTTTAAGCAATTAATTCACGAAAGGTTAATATTATGGATTTAACAAGCGTTAAATATCAGGATAGTTGTATTTATATCGGTTTAGAAGGCTCTCAGGAGCGAGGAGGAAACAAGAAGTCCCTTGAGACGATTAAAAGCGTGTACGCAGTCTACAAAATAAAAGCGCACGGTAATTACGTCAGGGATACGATTCTTATTAGGAATAAAGATATTACGGTCATACGAGGAGAAAATGTCGTTAAGTTCGAGTTAAACCAGCTTCATAGACCGGAGGAATGCGAAATAGAAATCGTCTCCCTTAAAATCATCTATCTCGGGGGAAAAAGGGAAGAATTTGAGGTAAACGAATCTTATTCTTTTCTCGAAATCAGGTCGCTTCCCCCAATCGTGGCAAATAAGAGTAACTCGCTCAAAAAAAATAATAGAAATCTTCGCAAGAAAATTGCTCCTAATAGGATTTCCAAGAAAGTATTATCCATCAAAGAAGAAATTACGATATTTCCTCCTGAGACAAAAATAAGGATGGAACCAGAAGTTGTTGAAATACCTCTTAAGAAAGAAGAGAAGATCGTTCAAGACGAGATTACGGTAATAGAACCATCTACCCCGCCTTCAATTGTTGTATCGGAAGTTGAGGCTAAGATCGAGCGCAAACTAGACGCGCAGACTAAAAAACTCGAGATGGATATAAAACAATTGTGCTACGAAACCATTGACGCTTTGCTTACTGCGTTACCTCGACCCGAATTTGCGGAGGATTATAGTTCTTCGAACGCCATGGTACAATCTATTCACAAATATATCACCGTTGATTTATTACAAAAAGAACTAGGAGAGGGAGAATCGGCTTGAATTTCTACGAAAATAGCCTGCAATATCTAATGAGCGACATGCTCGTTAACGCGTACGATTTTTCGATCGTAAAAGAAACAATTAAATCCGTAATGGAAAAACAACCTCGGGTGCCGTACGAGTTACTGCTTGTTATTATCGCAAAACCTCCTACGATCGAGAGTCCGTTGGTGCAACAGTTTTCTGAAGAAGGTAAAATAAAATCGTTTCAGAGAAAGGAAGTATGCCTAAAAATAAAGGACGCAATCAAAGGGGCTCTTAATAATTACTTGGAAAGCTCTTTAAACCGTTTCTCAAAAATAAAGGATTGTTCTTCTATTAAAGTAAAAAGCAATACTCACGAGTTCAGGGTTTCAATACGCGTTCGAAATTTAGCTAATTTTTCTGCAAAGTTACTTTATTCCATCGCGAACCATTTTAACGTGAGCGTTCTGGGCTATTGCGATCAAGTAGAAGTAATTCTTTCAATTGCTCAAACGAAAGATTCGTCGCTCGAAATAATATTAAAACAAAACTTACCCGACCTCCTCGCTTCGTCGCTCTCCAAATTTGTTACTATGGACGACAAAGAAAAAGTGCTAGATTTTTTTAGGTGTCCTGAAGTAAAAGACATTTTATTTGCTCATTTCTTTCCACAAGGTTTGGAGAACGATCGCGTGCGTACGGAAATAACTTACGACACCCTTCGAGAAGACATTCCAGCTCAGAAACGGAGAACTGTTTTACTCCCTTCTGGTCATTACGAGAACTTGCACGACGCATTTACGCCCTACACTACACATCAGGAATTTTTAGAAATTATTGAAATAAACGACATTCTAGGGTTCTATCCATCGGTAAGAACTACCAAAACCAAAGAAATAGTGACCGCAATGATCGATATCGACGTGTCTGGCTTCTTGAGAACTGCTTTCTCGCCTTCGGTAGTCTGGGACTTGACTATATCGCTTACCGGGGAGATCGTGAAGAATTTAACTGGTTTTTTACGCCTTCCCAGACCGTTAGTAGCTTTTTCCGGGAGTAGAGGAGTTCATATCACATATAAGCTCGCCCCCGATTGCGTGAACGCCGATTTTAACTACGTCGACTTTTCGGAGCTTTACCTGTTGCCATCTCAGAAATCGCTCGCAAAAAATTCCAAATCGCTCGTTCACAACAAGTTTACGTTTATCCGAAGCGTAATGCAGGCAATTTTACTTTACACGGCGCACAACATATCTTGCGAAAAAATTCCTAAAATAATAAGAGATAGGTTAGGAATAGCAAGAATTATGGACTTGTTTATTTTATCGGTTTTTTCTCGAAACAAGATCGGCGTTCTGCTGGACACTAGTAGCAATAACAGCTCTGTGTATCGCGTATTTTCTATTCACCCCGGAACTGGTTTAGTCTCCATCCCATTACTCGATCCTGAAACGAAAAGAATTAATAAAGAACTTAAAACTTATTCAGCTCTGAAAGAAGCGAGCAAACCAGAAACCGTCGTAAGTAATTTAAGAGCCGGCAAGAAAGATTTGTATTCCCAATTTCCGCCCGAAATTACCAAACAACAGATTCAGTATTTACTGCGTCCCGACAAGCTTTTGCCTTACTTGTCCGTAATAGTTCGTTTTTCCGACCGATACGCGACGGAGAGAAGTCGGTGGTCCATGAAATTCTGGCTCGAAATGTACCAATTAAACAACTTTTACCACTATCTCGAGGCTAAAATGCTTTCAATCGAGCGGTCTGATAGGCGAATAGGAAAAACCTACCAAGAAATTATCGAGTTAGTGGAAAGTTCCGAGATCTCTACAAAGTATTTCGTACGGGAATCGTTAGACGATTATTTCTTCAGAAACCTTAGTTTTAAAACGTTGAAAGCTCGCTTAGACGCCTATCACGACTTAAACTTTTACGCAAGCTTTAAGTTTACCGAAATTACGGAGTTAACTTGCGAAAGAATTGACGCTCTTTACTCTAACATTAGAGAGCGTAACATGTTTTTTCGTAAATTTGCTTCGTATTTTAACATCGCAACGGTCTTAGTAACTTACTATTCAAGAGATCGCTCTAAAATTGGACTTACCGTCAAAAAAGCCTTAACTACGCTACGGGAAGGTAGCAAAGCGTTATCCAAACAAATGCGGTCCATAATACTCGTCGATAAAGAAGATAAAAAGCTTAAGGTAAAGAAACAATTCGTGCAGGTTTGCTGCGTGTTTAACGCACTATCAGAATTTATAAAGGAGTTGATCGATCTTACAAGATTCCAATAATAAAACAAATAAAAAAGAAAAAAAGGTGAGTACCACGAATAGTATAAGTAGTATCGTAAAAACAAAAGTAAAGACAAAAATTGAAGGATTTCAAAACTACGGAGCTCTCGGAATGAATTTTGGTCTCCGATCCGACCCAAAAGAGATTAATCATTTAATAAACGCTATCAACGAAGTCGTTTCGAGGGCAAAAGAGGGGGACACGGTCAAGACAAGGCAGTTCGAGCTAAAAGGTAAATTTCCTCCTTACAAATACGCTATTATAGACTTAGAAGGAGACCCTCCTAAATTCTTTGGGTTCGTTGTATCGAACCAAGTCTATCAAATTTTCGTAACAAAAACAAAATACTTGCTGGACCTATACGAGACCGTCTGGAAAATATTAAACTTGTTAATCGATTTTTACTTGTTCACGTTTTCCAACCACGAAGCCCGGTTTTTTAAGAAAATTTTACCGTTTAAGCTAAAAGAAGTGAACGACAAGACTTTTTTTAAGGTCTTAAAAATCGTAAACGTGCAAAAAAGGAACTTCGAAGGCTTAGTTCCGGCGTTATACAGCTTAAACGAGTGCTCCTACCACGATCCGTTGCTGAGAAACTCGAAAAATATCGAGCTCCACTTCAAAAACGGGGATTACTATCTTATTATGGAGCACAACAAGTCTTGTTTGCTCTCTACTTTAAAAATAGTTCAAAAAGATATTTAAAATTACATTTACTGTGAGGTAAAAAAAAAGAACAAAAACAACAAGAGTAAAAATACCATGATAGAAGAAGTGCCTTTGGAACAGCTTAAGATACGCGAAAATAGAATTCGAGTGGATATTGGGGATTTATCTAATTTGATGAGCTCTATGACTGCTGTAGGACAATTAAACCCCCTTACTATCGACGAAGATTATTATATTATAGAAGGCACAAGAAGATATTACTCCGCCAAAAACCTCGGGTGGAGTAAAATTAAGTGTGAAAGACGAATTGGGTTATCGGACTACAAAAAACTAATTATCGAGATAGACGAAAATTTACAGAGAAAAAACTTTAACCCTGCCGAAGAAGCGAAAGCATTAGCGTTGAAAAAAAGGGAGTATTTGAAAATTCACCCTGAATACAGACGCGGTGGAGATCGAAAGTCCGATAAGTATAAAAAAGCAAAAGAAAATCAAAATGCAAAATTTGCACTTGGGTTCGCAAAAACTCAAGCAAGAGAAATCGGCTCTTCAGAGAGAACAATAAAGACTAAAACGAAAATCGGTGAATATATCCTCGACAAAAAGTTAAAAGATAAAACAGTGGACCAATTTAGTAAGCGCAAACTTTCCCAGCGAAAAGTACTAGAGGAGATCAAAGCAATTGAACAGGGGATTAAGAGCAAAGAAGAAGCGATTAAGTCCGCAAAAGCTCAGACTCAGACCGTACCTACTATAAAATCAGAAATTATTGTAGAACTCGAAGATGAGGAGGTAAAAAATTGTAAAGACTGTAAGCGAGGGCTCCACTTGAGATGTCCAAACTGCAAAGACGATTTCATTTCCTGCCAGTACTACAAAAATCCATATTTAAGAAGGATCAACTCGAAAGCTTGTGAAAATTACGAATAGAGGTTGTACACAATAAAGAATAAGCGTATTTTATTTATATTTTTTTTTTAAAATCTTTTTATTTATTATAAGTGCGGAATTGAACCAATTGATAACATTTCTAAAGGGATTCTTTTTATCGAGTTTAGCTATAGTTTTCGGATCAAAATAAGATTTGATAAGAATCTGCACAATCAAAGTGCAGCATTTCTAACAGGGACGGTAAGATATAACGATCTTTAGATTAAACCAATGCGATCCTTTAAAGAAACCTAATGATTTTTTTCTAATATACAAATTTTTACAAAAAAATAGAATAGTAATATGATAATTAGTGAGTGAGAGAAAATTATGGCTTTACCAAACAATTTGTCTCAAAATGGGTTTGGTATTAAGCTAGCCCCGTTGTCAATTAAGTTTTTAAATCTTATCAAAACTAACAACGATCAAGGAAAGCTAACTTACATTAAAGGCATTATGAATCACTTTAATTACAAAAAACACCAAGTTGTCTCAAAGTATTTAAATAAATTGGAAAACAAACAACTAATAGAAAGTCATTGGGAAGAGGGAAAACGAGTTATAGATATTACCACGAGAGGAGTGGATTTTATATACACCTTAGCGTATTCTTACCTTTCCGAGTCTGAGCAGATGTGGATTAAGAAAATGAGAAGAGAGGAAAAAATAAAAGCTTCAAATGGAACAATACCACTAATCATCTCGGAGTTTACACAGAGTATGGTTCTGAATCAAGACGATCCTATCAAGGACGCAATTTTACGCGAATTTGGGAGCGAAAAAGTTTCAGAATCTAGTTTGGAGAACATCTGCGAGAAAATTCGTCAAATCCAACTTGAATCAAGCAGAGATTTTATTGAAAATTATCTTAACAAGAACGCCTTATTATGAATTATGAATCAGAACTCCATTTTCTTTTTAACTATCATTTCTTTATAATACAAATCATTAATATCAGCTACAATCGGATTTAGTTTGGGGTGAATTTTTTGTAATCGATGATTTAATTAATTTTTCAAAGCAATATAGTAAAGATATTGCACGAGAAATAATTATCGGATCCTTAAGGAATGTCAGATTTATAGATATACCATATTCTAAGGAAAAATTAAAAATTGGGCAGTTTTATTGGCATAATGATTTTTTAATCAACAGAAATTTAAAAAAAATACTTAAATTTGTTCAAAACGAATATACTAATTCGGATAGTCCCAAAAGGCAAAAATTCTCTTAGTAACGATGTTAAATATCCTTAAAAATGCTGTAGATAACATTTATATTAAAAAATTTTCAAAAGAGATAATCTTTTGGTTGATCAAAGGAAAAGAGGAGCTATCAAGAGAAATAGTTGAAGATCATATTTTCGAATTTAAAAGAGGAGATATCTTAGATGCATCAACTTTTTCGCTTTCAGAAAGAATTGCAAAAATCTCGAATGGTTTGAGACCTAATTTGAATAATAATGGATTATCTATTTCAATTGTAGGATATGATGAAGATAGAAATCAGATAACACCGATTAATTTTAGTCACTACAGAGAGGAAGTACGCCAAGAAATATATAATGGAATAAAGGAGGATTTATCAAATCAAGATTTAATAATTGGTATGTTCTTAATCAATACACAAGATGCAAATGAGGGACTGATCTTTATTTTTGCCGTAGATACAAATTTTAGTGATAATATCAACTTTAATAATCTTTTTAGTTAAAATTTTCAATCTGTTCGGAAAGATAATTGATTCAACTCTAAAATAACTTAGATAATAATATATGATTCATAATAAAAGAATCGATATAAAAAAGAATGAATTTAAAAAAAACTAGAATTTACGAGCTTTGCCATCTATTATATCTTTGTACGGATTCCATTTATCGTAAAGCTGGATGTAATCGTTGTAATTGAGCTTGACATAACAATTGAAGTTCACATCGCTAATTTTATGGCACAATAAGATCTTTCTATCTTCTTTTGGGCATCCCATTCGTTTTCTTAAGGTATTCAATGTTCTCCTAAAAGTATGACAAGAAATCCACTTTTCAATTTTCAAACGGATAACACAATTTCTAATATAATGATTGGTTGATCGGAGAGAATAGCGCTTCTTCTGGATGGACAGAAATAGTGCGTTAGAATCCGTTTCTATGATCATCCTTTCCTTCATATAAATAGTTAAATACTGAACTAAACCTTCTGAAAAATAATAAATCTTTCTCCCTGTCTTTCCTTCCGTCTCTACATACCTTTTCTTAATATTCAAATTTTTACAATCTAAGTAGAGAAGCTCCCCAATTCTCATTCCTGTTTCCGCTAACAACCTAAAAAGAAGAAAATAGTTATAATTATTATTGTACATGTAATCTAAGACCTTTTTCACTTCTTTCTTAGTCATAACAACATCTTTGTTAGATTTTGGTTTCTTATGAATCGGTTTCCATTGTATACTGTATCTGGGAATGACAATGACAAAATTATCGTAATATTCCATGATAAACTGTAAAAAACTGCGGAAGATCATCCATTTATTATGTTTGGTTTGCAGGCAGATGGTATTCAAGTGGTTTAAGTAGTCAAAATAGTCAAGAACATCTCTTTTGGTTATATTAAATACTTCTCCGGTATAACCGAAAAATTTGGAACTGAAGAAATATTGAAGACAGTATTTCCTCATGCTTTGAGATTGTTTGGAATGAGAAAATCGCTTCAAATAGCGATCTATGATTTCTTGATTGGTTATTCCTATCATCTTAACGCAAACCTTCCCGTAGATGTGATTTTAAATAAATTCATGTCGGAAATGATTTTAAAGATAATGTCTTCCGCTACGTTAGTTTCTTCTTGAATCTGTCCTAGGGAGAGAGAATTGTGGTTCTCAAGCAACTGAATAATTGTTTCACGTTCCTTTGCCAATGAATTCGATTCAGCGAGTTTATGAAGATTTATTGCTATTTCTTTCAGTTCTTCAAATGTATCTTCCCTTTTTAGCAGAGTATCTTGGTTCTTTAGGATTTCCCGGATATTTTTTGCAATTCGATTCATTTGGAGGGGATATAAGGAATTGTTATCAGTTGAAAGGAATAGTTCGGGATTCTCATGTCTCCTGATGTAGTCGAATACTATTCTTCTCATAAATTCGGAAGTGGTTTTGAAGTTCTCTTTATTGGCAAAATGTTTAATTTGCTTTTTTTCATTTGATGTAGCTGTAAATTGCACATATTTATAGGTGTATTTATTTTTACTTGGTTTTATTTTTTCACTCATTCGTCTTTTTCACCGTTTTAAGAGACGCTAGGTTCAAGCCTTTTTAAATTTTATCCCAAATTTAATGAAAAAAAGATTTCATATCCTTTCATTTATGGTTAGAAAACGTAAAATATTGATTGGAGGGGGATGAATGAGAGTAACGAGAACTATTTAAGAAAACTGCATAACACCCAAATGTATTAATGTCCCTTCTCTTTTTTAATTAATGGAAAAAGTATAGGCATATGAGTTATTTTCTGAGATTCTTCAAATAAGAGTTACTTTTTCCAAGTAGAATTTCGACGCGTTTGACCATTTCGTGAGCGGCTTTATTGGTGAACGATAGTCCTCGTCTTTCCGGAACCAGCACCGGCAATAACTAGCATTGGCCCTTGAATGTTGTTCACAATTTCGAGCTGTTCTTCGTTTAAGTCCTCCTCGAAATCAACATCGTTGTATTCCTCAATTAATACTGGTTTTTCGACTTCTTCTAAAGATTTCGCGTAGTCTTCGTCGTAAAACTCAAAAACAAACTCTTCTTCGGAAGCCTCTTTTTTGTTTGTCATAAGCAATTCTCTTGAATTTTCTTTGTTATTTCTTATCCAAGCATACTTTTAAGATCAATATTAAACAAACTCCTATAACCATCCACACTAAATAGTTAGAACCAATAACATAAATTAACGTTCCTAGACCTATAATTCCTAATATCCCTGCAATTAATACGATTAGTATAATATTTCTTTTTCGTTTTTTTTTGTTTAAAGCTAAACAATCGAGACAATAATATTTTTCTTTGAAGGTTTTAGTAGCACGATCTCTTTTGTCTAAGTCTTTCTTACATTCCGAACACGCAACCCAATATTCACATCGCTCACACATTCGAGGATTTTTAGGTATCAGATCATCTTTTAGCTTGTTAATTGCGTTTTCAAGCTCAGCCGATTCTGCTCTACGGTTTACTCGGTGTATCCAATCAAATTCAGAATATTGTCCCGGTATGGTTTTATTACACTGAACGCAATAAGCCCGAATTGGTTTTGAGTTTTTTATTTGCCTTAATAATTCGTTGCCATCCCAAAATTCTATTTCTATTTCCCTATCTTTTTGTTCTATTGCAACTGTTCTCGTAAAAAATCCGGTTGTAACAAAAACCCCTTGATCAGCGCGCATCCTACGACAAGCGTCAGCAAATATTCTCACATCGCGAGAGCCTACCTTATTGTCAGCAGAATATTTTTTACACTCAAACAATACTTTCTTCGTTTGTTTAATAGCAGAAATATCGTAACCAGAATCTGCGGCTTGACTCGTAAGCTTAACGTCGGAATATCCCAACTTTGGTAGTAATTTTGCGACAAATTCCTCAAACCCCCTTGGTGTATCCTTCCTTAACAAATCTAAAGAGATCATTTTGCGATTTTGTTTGTCTTTTAACAACTAAAACATTTCTTAATAAAATATACTTTATTAAAGGTTAATAAATCTCACTTTTCCCCCCCAGTTGAACCTCGAGATCAAAATAATTTTATAAAGAAATGAAATACTAATAAGATACTGTAGTTTGTTAAAAAAATAAAGACAAAAACGTGATAAATGCTCGTGTTCGTAAGAAGTTATAACAAAAAAGCCCTAATTATTTTTATATTAATGTTAACTTTACCAATGACAGTTGTACATGGAGCAGAACGAACCGACTATCTATCTCCTTTTGCGTGGACAAACTTTAGTTTGACTTTACCCGAAAATTTTAATCTCAACTGGGAATTTGAGACGTATAACAGCTCTTTTCAAGCTTTAGTGA
>JAUVNS010000048.1 GCA_030599585.1 Promethearchaeota archaeon
CAAGATGCAAGCATGCTGGCATACATTTAAAAAAAGACGGAAGAGGAAGAGAAAAAAGAAGCAAAGAAACCCACTTCCAACAAGCAAATTAACAATTTTACTGTTACCATTTGGAGGATGAGACAAGAAATTGTAAGTTCTTGTCCCTTGCCCCGATCGAAAGGGTTATTGATGTATGAACAAATAGAAAGAAGAGAGAGAGGGAGAGAGAGAGATTGTTAATAAATAATAAAAAGAGAAATCTACAAGTTGTAATCCCGGTTGTAATATTAGGAACGTTCAGTTTTGGAAACAAAAAGTAGTTTACAAAATAAAAATTCTACCAACAAGAAAAGAGGAAAAAAATACTTCAGACCTGTAATTGTATTCTTTTTTTGTAATTGTTTAATTAAATTAAAATTGTGGAGAAGATTATTAGGAGGAAAAAAAAAAAGTCACAAGGTCGATTTTGAATCCGGGTTTCTTTTGATATCCTGCCCAGGATCTTGACAACTGCGCCATCCAGTCTTCTGGTGAGAATCAGTGCAAATTATAATACTTGAATCTTTCATCGTAACATTCTAAAAAAAAATTAAAATTCGCCGATTAAGCTTGATTACATCATGATCATTGTGGAAAATAGTAAGTTTCACTATGTTGCTTTTTAGAAATCATAAATATAACTTAGAAATCATAAATATAACTACATTTTCAGATATTTACAATTAAATGTGTATTGCGAAATGCCAGCAAACACGTGGCCCGGTTAAATGTGTATTGCGAAATGCCAGCAAACACGTGGCCCGGGCACGTGGCATTTTGACGAAATGGGTCATTATAGGGGGCATCGATTTAAAAACATTAGCGCGATAGCCGAAATAGTAAATCATAATCAAGAATATTTTTTAATTAATGTTTGCCATCGGTAACAAAATCACACCTGAATACGTCCATGACATGTTAAACTAACTAAAGGGTGCACGATTTGTTACGATTGATATGGATAGAATGATAAATATACCATTTCAAAATGGACAATTTCCCAAATTGGAGTACGATAAAAATAATGATTCCTAGTCTCGGTGCGTGACCGGAGCTGAACAGGCCCGCGATATTCACCGCATCTCATGAGGTGGTTCAAATCAGGCCCACTCTACTCTTATCTGTAGTTATGCCTATACCAAATCTGAGGACACCTTGTCTCGGTCCTAGACGGTCTGTGGTCCCGGTCTGGTTTCTTCGTGCCGAAGAACTTCTACATGAAAACCTCCATTACTATAAATAATAATTTGCCTTTAAACATGTTAAAAATATCAGTTTTAAATTCATGACTTCTGTATTTTGTTTATTCCAACGAACGTTACAAAACGGCTTGTCACAACGATTCCACTGCAAAAATATCTTTAATTTCAGCCCCTTAAACTACAGTAAAATATATTCGTTTCGCGTCCTATCCTCTTCACTTTCTGGGATCGGTCCAATTTTTTTTTTTAAATTTCAGATAATTTTGAGTTTTTTTATTAAAATAAAGGGCCTCATAGACCTTAGACTTTAAGAGTTTGCAACCTCGTGATTCTCCATGCGATATATGAGCGAGCGCATGTTAATCTCAGTGAAAGGGTTAACAATTAAAAAAAATATTACACACGCATCTTGAAGCCTATCCAATTCAAGTCATCAAAAGGTCTATTCTGAGTTGAAATACTCCATAATTATTTTGCATATTAACAAAATTAACAGATACATTTCTTTAGCATGGTTAAGAGTTTTCCGTCGTAACGCGTTGGCGGGCGAAC